>JANRJE010000019.1:0-29866 GCA_033764135.1 Gemmatimonadales bacterium | reverse complement strand
GCAAGCCCAAGAAGGTGGCGCTGGTCGCCTGTATGCGGAAGCTGCTGACGATCCTCAATGCCATGGTCGCCCACGATACCGAATGGGCGCCCGCGTAACCTCAGCCGAAAGACAGTTGCTCCCTGCGGTCGGGACGAGGGGGTAGGCCTCTCTTTCTCTCCTTCTCTCCTTCTCTCCTTCTCTCTTTTACCCTTGTCAGCGCCGGAGCAATCTTCCCACAATCGCCGGTTGAAATGCCCCATTCGGTGTCGCCCCGGACGGCCGTTCCGGCTGCCCGCAGCTCGGCCCTCCGCCAGCGCGTCACCTGGGCCTGCCCGCAGTTCCCCTAGGTCGACTTGATACTCATGTGTACGATACTATATTGTACTTGAGTATCCAATCCGGGAGCGAGCCGTGGATCCGAACGCCAGTCTGGAACACTTGGAATCTTTCCTGGGCTCTGCCGCTCCCCAGGCCACATTGGCCCTCCTCTATGGTCGTCGGCGGATCGGCAAGTCAACCCTGCTCATGTCCCTGGTCGAGCGGCATCAGGGATTTTACTGGGAGGCTACGCGGGGCGAATCAGCGGTGCAACTCTCCCGGCTGGGTGAAGCACTGGGCGATTATCTCGACGTCGGGCGGATTGCCCTCGAGAGTTGGGAGGAGGCGATCCGACGCCTGCTCCAGCTCGGGGCGATGGGTCCGCTGCCCATCGTTCTCGATGAGTTCGGCTACGTGCTGGAGGCGGATCCCACCGTAGACTCGACGATTGCGACGGCGTTGGGTCCCCAGGGCCGCCGGGTGAATCCGGGCCAGGCGCGCTTGATTCTCTGCGGATCCGCCATCGCCATGATGGCGGCGCTGACCCAGGGGGAGGCGGCGTTGCGAGGACGCACCGGGCTGGAGATCGTCATGCAGCCCAATGACTTCCGGGCGGCGTCCCGACCCCTGGGAGATCGCACTGATCTCGCCCTCGCGGTCCGCGTCTATGCGGTCATTGGTGGAGTCATCGGCTATGCCACCGACATGGTCGACTACGATCTGCCGCGACATGCGGCCGACTTCGACCGCTGGATCGTGGCCCGAGTGCTCTCGAGCGCGGCGACACTCCATCATGAGGCGACCACGCTGCTCGCGGAAGATCCCACGCTTTCCGCCACACGGACCATGATGCACCACAGCATCCTCGGCTCGATCGCCAACGGCGCCATCACCGCGGGCTCGATCTCGAAACTGCTGAGACGGCCCGCCTCCAACCTCGATCCTGCGCTCAAACGGCTGGTCTCCGCAGGGTTCGTTGTGCGGCGTGATGATCCGGTCCGGAGCCAGCGTCCGACATACGCGCTCGCCGATTCCTTCCTCCAGTTCCATTACGCCATCCTGGAGCCGCATGCGACCCTCTTGCGGGAACGCGACCCGCGCGAGGCCTGGCAGCAGCGCTTGGCTGCGACGTTCGATTCGCAGGTGCGGGGACCGGTGTTCGAGGAGCAAGCGCGCGTATGGGTACGGAGATTCGCGGACCATACGACGCTCGGCGGATCACCGGACCATGTGGGTCCGTCTGTTGCCAGCGTTGGTGGAACAGAGTGCCAGTTGGATGTGGTCGTGGCCGCAGGGTCCGACGGGGCGCCTTCGGCCGATCGCACGGTGCTTGCGATCGGTGAGGCAAAGGCAGGAATGACTCTCGGCCCGGATCACCTGCGTCGCCTGGAGAAATCACGCGCATCGCTTGGGGAGCGCGCCGCACAGGCCAAGCTGCTCCTGTTCGCGCCAGCGTTCACCCAGTCCCTCATCACCGCGTCCGGCAAGCGACCGGATGTCGAACTTGTCGACCTCGATCGATTGTATACGGGGAGCTAGACTGCGCTCGGTCGCCGTTCATGATTGGAAGTTGACGCGAGAGAAGGATGGAAAGCCCTCGTCCCGACCGGAGGGAGGGACCGGATGGCATTGTTGTGATGCCGACCGGTCCTTCGCTGCGCTCATGACGAGGTCCTCTCTTTCTCTCCTTCTCTCTTTCTCTCCTTCTCTCTTTTACCAGCCCAGCACGATCGCGAACACCAGCGGCGCCACGATGCTGGCGTCGCTCTCGATGATGTACTTCGGCGTGTCCGCCCGGAGCTTGCCCCACGTGATCTTCTCGTTGGGTACCGCACCCGAGTACGACCCGTAGCTGGTGGTGGAGTCGCTGATCTGGCAGAAGTAGCTCCAGACCGGGATATCCTCGCGCTGCAGGTCCTGGTGCAGCATCGGCACCACGCAGATCGGGAAGTCGCCGGCAATCCCCCCCCCGATCTGGAAGAAGCCGATGCCGTGGCCGCCGCTGTTGGCCTGGTACCAGTCGGCCAGCACCATCATGTACTCGATGCCGGTGCGCACGGTGTGAACGTTCTTGACGTCGCCCGAGATCACGTGGCCCGCGAACATGTTGCCCAGCGTCGAATCCTCCCAGCCGGGGACGATGATCGGCAAATTCGCTTCGCAGGCAGCGAGCATCCAGGAATTCCTGGGGTCGATCTGGTAGTACTGCTCCAACTTGCCGCTCCGCAGCACGCGGTAGAAGAACTCGTGCGGGAAATGGCGCTCGCCGGCCCGGTCGGCCGCCACCCACTCCTCGAGCACCGCACCCTCCAGCCGACGCATCGCCTCCATCTCGGGGATGCAGGTGTCGGTGACCCGGTTCATGTGGCGCGCCAGCAGCGCCTCCTCGTCGGCCGGGGTGAGGTCACGGTAGTTGGGCACCCGCTCGTAGAAGTCGTGCGCCACCAGGTTGAAGATGTCCTCTTCCAGATTCGCCCCGGTGCAGGTGATCGCCGCGACCTTCCCCTGCCGGATCATCTCCGCCAGCGACAACCCCAGCTCGGCCGTGCTCATCGCCCCGGCCAGGGTGACCATCATCCGGCCCCCGGCGTCGAGGTGGGCACGATATCCCTCCGCCGCGTCGATCAACGCGGCGGCGTTGAAGTGGCGGTAGTGATGGCGGAGGAAGGTGGAGATCGGTGCGGACATGGGATCCTCTGGATTCATAGGTCGTAGGTCGTAGGTCGTAGGTCGTAGGTCGTAGGTCGTAGGTCGTAGGTCGTAGGTCGTAGGTCGTAGGCGCAGAATGCCCCTCGCCTATTTGACTACCCATGACATAACTCCTAGGACACAAGACCTACGACATACGACCTATGACCTAAGACCTAAGACCTTCCCCAAACTTACCCCCTCATCTGCCGCTCGTCACATTACCCTTCCCCCATGTCACTGCCACCTCTCCTCCCCTGCTTCGCCGCCACCGCCATCGGCCTCGAGTCTCTGGCCCGGGACGAATTGACGGCGCTCGGGCTGCTCCCCGGCGAGATCGAGCCCGGCGGCGTGCCGTTCAGCACTGATGCGGCCGGGCTGGCGACGGCACTGCTCCAGTTGCGGACCGTGGCCCGGGTGACGGTGCGGATCGGGACGTTCCAGGCCAGGAGCTTCGCCGAGCTGGAGCGGCATGCCGCCAAGGTGGATTGGTCGAGCGTCATTCCCCGGGGGAGTGCCGTGCACTTCCGGGTGACCAGCAAGAAGTCGCGCCTCTACCATCAGGACGCCATCGCCGAGCGACTGGAGCGGAGCGTGCTGGCTGCGGTGCCCAGGGCGAGCGCCGTGCGCGCGGCGTCAGCGGCAGAGGAACGCGAGGCCGACGTCACGCGCCTCCCCGAGATGCAGCGGATCATCGTGCGGCTGCATCGCGATCAGGTGACACTCTCGGCCGATGCCTCCGGGGCGTTGCTGCATCGGCGGGGCTGGCGGCAGGCAGTCGCCAAGGCACCGCTCCGGGAGACGCTGGCGGCGGCGATGCTGCAGGGGATCGGCTGGGATGGTTCAGTACCGCTCCACGACCCGTTCGGCGGATCTGGAACGATCGCGATCGAGGCGGCGCAGAGGGCGAGGCGGATGGCACCTGGGCGAGGCCGACGCTTCGCGGCCGAGGCATGGCCGGCGCTGCCACCCTCGCTGTTCGCGATGGCGCGGCACGTCGCCACTGCCGCCGAACTGCCAGCGGCAGCCGTGATGATCTCGGCGAGCGACCGCGATCACGGCGCAGTGCGCGCGATGCAGGAGAACGCCGAACGCGCCGGAGTGGCCGATGATCTCACCATCGACAGGGCCACGGTGACGATGCTGACGCCCGATGACGGCACCGGATGGGTCGTCACCAATCCGCCCTACGGAGTTCGCATCGGCGATGGTCCCGACCTCCGCGATCTCTACGCCACCCTCGGCAATGTCATGCGCGCCCGGCGACCCGGGTGGCGGCTGGCATTGCTGAGCGCCGACCCGCGACTCACCGGACAGCTCGAGATGCGGCTGACGCCGGTGTGGCGGAGCGAGAACGGAGGACTGCCGGTGGAGCTGATGGCTGACGAAAGAGAGAAGGAGAGAAAGAGAGAAGGAGAGAAAGAGAGAAAGAGAGAAAGAGAATCCTCGTCCCGACCGTAGGGAGGGACCTCGGCAAGTGCCACCATCTGGTGGTTGGTGAGTCCGAGTTGGTGGCTAGTGCCGAGGTCCCTCCCTACGGTCGGGACGAGGTGACCATCAAGTCGGTGACGTCTCTTTCTCTCCTTCTCTCTTTCTCTCCTTCTCTCTTTTCCGTCCTATCACCATCACCACAGCCGGCACCAGAAACCCCGCGGCAGCGAGGACCCTCGGGTCCAGCCGTTCGCCGCCGAGGGTGACGCCGAGCAGGATGGCGACGATCGGATTGACATAGGTCGAGGTGGCGACCTTGGTGACCTCGACATGGCGGAGCAGCCACTGATATGCGGTATATGTGACCATCGACCCGAAGATGGTGAGGTATCCCCACGCCAGCACCGAGCGGGTCGACACCAGTTCCGCCTGGAAGCCATTCAGTTCACCGCCGAGCAGGCCGATGAGCGAGGCGATCCCCCCCCCTACCAGCATCTGCGCGCCGCTGGCCATCATCACGTCCTGCGCCGTGGGCCAGGCGCGTCCGAAGGTGATCCCGATTGCCCAGGAGCTGACCGCCGCGATGATCACCAATGTGTGGAACGGGTGCGGGGCGGTGGTCAGCGTGGCGGTGGCGAGGATGGCAAGGCCGACCGTCCCCAGCGCGATGCCGCCGAGCACCCGCGGACGGATCGGGGTGCCGAGGCGGATCCGGTTGAAGATCACCACCAGGATCGGCGAGAGCGAGGTGAACAGCGCCACCACGCCGGAATCGACTTCGCGTTCTACCCAGACGATCGGTGCGTTGCTGAGCACCACCAGGAAGGTGCCCACTCCGGCGGCGCCGAGCCATTCGCGACCGGTCGGTCGACTGGCCCCGCGCAGCATCGCCCAGCCGAACAGCGCTGCACCAGCCACCAGGTGGCGCACACCGGCGAGCAGGAACGGCGGCAGCGTCTCGCCGGCGATCTTGATGGCGAGGTAGGTCGAGCCCCAGATGAGATAGATAGCCGCGAAGGCCAGGACCATCACGACGCGGGAAGGGCGCGTGGTTATGGACGCACCCCTGACCGGAGCGCAGCGGCCCGCACCGGTTGGGTCACTGCCCCGACTCGGCGCCGGTCAGCGCATCGGAAGTGATCCGGGTCAGCCGCCAGGTGAACGCGGTGCGCGAGAAGGTCAGGATTCCGGCGTTGGCATCCGGGTCCGCAGAGGAGGTGATGCGAACTTCCACGCGCGACGGCGAGCGATAGCGGAACGAGGTGATGGTCCGGGCGTCCTTGGGTGGTGCCTCGTTGCGCCGAGCTCGCATCGAGCCGAAGCCGTTGACGAGCTGGGCCAGCCCGGTGGGAGTGAGCACGCTGTTGACGGCCTGCTCCACAAAGACACCGCCCAGAGCGGCGCCGACGCCACCTGCCGCGCGCTCCAGTGCGGGAGCGATGTCCTGCTTGAGGTTGTCGCGCACCCGGGGAAAATCGACCGTGGCCACCAGCTCGGCTTCGCTGCCGGTGAGGAGTGCCTGGAGGAATCGTTCATAGGTTCGCCGCGGTGCCACGACGTACCAGGCGCCGAGGACGAGGACGGTGACAAGGAGGAGCCAGCGGAAGGAGCGGAACATGGGGGAAAAGTAAGGGGGAGGGGGAAGTTCGTGAACGGTGAAGGGGGTAAAAAAGGTGAAAGGTGAAAGGGGGGCCTCATGGTGAGCGGGGGTCAACGGTTACATGGACTCCCTTTCACCTTTCACCTTTCACCTTTCACCTTTCACTTCCCCCCCACCCTCACCCTCAAATTCAACGCCATCACCACGTCGGCCGCGGCATGGCTGTGTCCGGCCAGCACCTCGAACTGGATCGCAGGATGTGCCGCGGCAAAGGTGGTCAGTACCGCTCCCACGGCGCCGCAGACCAGCAGCGGATGCCAATCCGGGCCGGCGATCCGGCTGCCGGGTGCCAGCGCCTCGACGAAGGGCGGGACATGGGTGGCGATCACGATTCTCTGCGGGGCGGTGGCGATGGCTCGGTCGAGCAGGACTGCGAGCCGGGCGGCGTCGGCATCGGCCAGGGCGCGACGCACGGCCAGTCGCAACACTCGAGTCGGCTGGCTGGCGAGTTCCTCGATCAGGCGATCATCGTTGAGCACCAGCGGGGTGCGGAGCGGATCGCCGTGGCGGCCATCGGCCCAGCCATCGACCCCGACCAGCACGGTGGCATCATCGAGGGTGACCACCCCTGCCGGGGGCAGCCAGGCAATCTCCGGACGGCGCCGGGCCAGGTCGATCACCAGGTCGCGGACGGCAGCGACACTCGACCCGTAATGATCGTGATTGCCGAGGACGTGGTAGACCGGCGCCCCGGCGGCGTCGGCGATCTCCTCCAGGTCGGCCACCAGGCGGCGAGCGGTGGAGATGTCGCCCGTCAGGACGACCGGCACCCCCCGGTCGCCACGCAGCGAGTCATGGAGAGCCGCAACCTCGCTTTGGTGGGCGCGGTCGAGGTGGAGGTCTGTCAGCCAGCGAAAGGTCATTACCATCTATAGTCAGGTTCGTCGACAGTGTCTATCTTTCTCCGCTCCCTACCCACCCGGAGATCCGCAGGGATGAACACCAGTGTCCAGGACGCCTACGAGGCGCTCTATACCGGCAAGTCCTATCAGCATGAGATGGGGTTGGTCGACGTCGTGCTCGATCGCCATCTCCCCCCCGCCGGACCCGGCAAGAAGAAACCGGCCAGGCAGGTGCTCGAGATCGGTTGTGGCCCGGGATTGCGGCTGGCGGTGCTCAGGCAGATGCATGGCAAGTACGAACCGGAGGGGCTCGACTACGACCCGGCGATGCTGGCCCTGGCCCGCCGCCGGGTGCGCGGCGTGCCGCTCCACGAGGGGGACATGCGCACCTTCAGCCTCGAAACGCGCTACGATGCCATCCTCTGCCTGTTCGGCGTGATCGGCTACCTCAAGAACCTCGCCGACCTGACCACCGCACTACGGAACATGCGCGAACATCTGGTTCCCAAGGGTGTCTTCCTGCTGGAGCCGTGGCTCAGTCCGGATGCGGTGATCAACGGCTATCTGCACGCTGACTCCGCCTGCCGGAACGGTCTCGAGGTCACCCGGATGACCTACACCCGGGTGGTCGGCAACAAGTCACGGATCGATGTCCACTATCTCATTGGCGACAAGTCGGGGATCTGCCACGTGGACGAATGCCGCGAGATGACCCTGTTCACCGACGAGGAGTACCGTACCGGCCTCCGGGACGCGGGGTTCGGCGACGTGGTGCTCGATGCCTATGGGCCGCAGGGGCGGGGCCTGTATACCGCCCAAGTCTGACACCACCGCAGTCGGCACGCGGACGGGCTCCCCCCCCCTCGCCTCGCTGGCGCGGACCATCATGATGCTGCCGATCACCACCGTCATTCCGTCACTGCTCGATGCCCTGGCAACAGCGCGTCGGGCGGTGCTCGAGGCGCCGCCCGGAGCCGGCAAGACCACCGGTGTGCCGCTGGCGTTGCTCGACGCCGGGTGGCTCCGGGGCCAGCGGATCGTGATGCTGGAACCGCGCCGGCTGGCGGCGCGTGCCGCTGCTGCCCGGATGGCGAGCGTGCTGGGCGAACAGGTCGGGGAGCGGGTCGGCTACCGGATTCGCGGCGAGTCGCGGGTCGGTAGCACCACCCGGATCGAGGTGGTGACCGAGGGGATTCTCACCCGGATGCTGCACCACGATCTGTCGCTCGACGGCGTCGGTCTGGTGATCTTCGACGAGTTCCACGAGCGCTCCATCATCGCCGACACCGGGCTCGCCCTGGTGCTCGGCGGCAGCCGCGTGTTGCGCGAAGAGTTGGCTGTGCTGGTGATGTCTGCCACGCTCGACGGCAATGCAGTCTCGACGCTGCTGGGCGATGCACCGGTGATCCGGAGCGAGGGGAAGGTTCATCCCGTCACGACCCGCTTTGCCCCCCCCAAGTCCGGAATGGCGATGGTGCCGCACCTCGCGGCCGTGATTCGCGAGGCGATGACCGATGAACCGGGATCGGTGCTGTCCTTTCTCCCCGGAGCCGCGGAAATCAGACGGGTGGAGCAACTGCTGGTGGATAGGCCGATCGCCCCGGACGTGGATGTGCGGCCGCTGTTCGGCGCACTGCCGCCCGCGGCGCAGGATGCCGCCATCGCACCGGCCCCCGCGGGCAGGCGCAAGGTGGTGCTCGCCACCAATGTGGCGGAGACGTCGCTCACCATCGACGGAATCAGGATCGTGGTCGACAGCGGGATGGAGCGGGTGCCGCGCTTCTCGCCGCAGAGCGGGATGAGCCGGCTGGAGACGGTGCGCATCACCCGCGCATCGGCCGATCAACGCCGGGGCCGGGCCGGCCGGACAGCCCCCGGAACCTGCATCCGCTGCTGGAGCATGGGAGAGGACGCCGGCCTGGTACCCACAGCGCGACCGGAGATTCTCTCTGCCGACCTGACCCCGCTGGTGCTCGATCTGGCGGTGGCCGGCTTCACCGATCCGGCCGAGCTGCCCTGGCTCGATCCCCCCCCCAGTGGTGCAGTGGCCGAAGGAAGGCGATTGCTGCACCAGCTCGGAGCGCTTGATGACAGTGGCGTAATCACGGCGCGTGGTCGCGCCATGGCGGAACTCGGTGCCCATCCGCGCCTGGCTCACATGCTGTTGATGGCCCGGGATCTGGGTCCGGCTGCAGCCGCGCGCGCGGCGCTGCTGGCTGCGCTGATCGAGGAACGCGACATCTTTCGCGGCGAAGGTGGTCCCCCCCCCGCAGATGCACGTCTCCGGCTGGAGGCACTGGAGCGGCGAGGAGATTCAGCTGCTCACCCCGGCACGATCGTGGACCGGAGCGCCGTGGCCCGGGTGCGCGAGGCCTGGGAGCGCTGGCGCCAGCGGATCGGCGCACCCCGCACCGATCGAGGCAACGCCGCGGATGCGGGCGAATTGCTCGCCTTCGCATATCCGGACCGGGTGGCGCGTCGGCGGACTGACGGGGTGCGTTATCTGCTTCGCAACGGTCGCGGTGTGACACTCCCTGCCGGTGATGCGCTCGCGGCGGAAGAGTGGCTGGTGGTGCTGGCAGTCGACGATGCCGGGCGCGACGGTCGGATCCAGCTCGCCGCTCCGCTGGACGCCGCCGCGGTGGCAGCGCTGATCGCCAATCACGGAGCAGAGGCCGACGAGGTCGAGTGGGATGAAGCGGCCCGTCGAGTTGTGGCGCGCCGCGTCACCCGGCTGGGTGCCATCGTGGTCTCATCGCGCGAACTGGCTCGGCCCGCCGCCGACATACTCGCTGCGGCTATGCTCGGTGCGGTCAGGCGATTGGGCGTAGATGCCCTTCCCTGGCGAGATGGAGCAATGCGGCTCCGTGCCAGAATCGGCTTTGTTCATGCTCATGACGCCGACTGGCCCGATGTCGGCGCGGCGGCGCTGGTCGAGCGGCTCGATGAGTGGCTCGGCCCACACATCCAGGGGATGCACCGTTGGGATGATCTGGCGCGAGTCGATCTCGGCGGCGCCCTGCTCGGATTGCTCTCCTGGAATCAATGCGCCGCGCTGGACCAGCTCGCACCCGAGCGGATTGAGGTCCCTACCGAATCGCGAATCGCGGTGGACTACAGCGATCCGGCCGCGCCGGTGCTGGCCGTGCGACTGCAGGAATGCTTCGGGATGACCGCGACCCCGATGGTCATGGGCGGCAAGGTGCCGGTGGTGATGCACCTGCTCTCTCCCGGGTACAAGCCGGTACAGGTGACGCGTGACATCGCGAGCTTCTGGCGGAGCGGTTACGCCGACGTGCGCCGGGAGATGCGCGGTCGCTATCCCCGGCACCATTGGCCGGAAGATGCGCTGACGGCCACGGCGGTGCGCGGCGTACCGCGGAAGAAGTGACGCACCAGCGTGGATGATCAGTCGATTCCGGACGCAACAACGCCCCGGGAAAAATTCCCGGGGCGTTGCCGGACATCATGATATCGAGCGGGGTTGCCTAGAAGCGAAACCCGATCGTGATGGGGATGAACTGCTGCGAATCGTCGGCGAAGACGTTGATCAACTTCGCCTCGGCGAAAAGGCTCCGGCCGATGTTCAGTCCGACACCACCCTGCACCGCGAAGTCGGTCTCATTGAAATCCGGGCCGCCGTCGAATGACAGCTCGCTGCGGAAGGCGCCCGCGCCGCCGATCAGGTAAAGCATCGGTGCCACCGGGACGTTGATGCGGCCGAAGGCGGCGAGGCCGGTCAGGTCACCGCCACCACCAGCGAAATCCATGCGGTGGAACTGGGCATCGACACCGTAGCTGATCCGGCTGCCGACGGGACGGAGCGCGAAGACCACGCTGCCGCCGTAACCGACATCGAAAAAGTCTTCGGCATCACCCACCGGCACCGTTGCGCCGCCGCTCACCCCGACCGACCAGCCTGGAAGCTGTGCCGCGGCTGGCGCGGCCGCCACGGCCAACAGGATTGCACTCGCGAAGAGAGCCCGCTTCATAACCACTCCTTGATAAAGTTCGGTCGAGTCCGTCTCGACCGGTGCGCGGCACCGTCTGATGCCGTCCGCCAACAGGGGACGTCCGGAAGTTATCGACCGGCACACCGGCTTACTCAAGGGACGTAGCGTTCGGCTCCCGGGGCTGGGGTCCAGGGGTGGTCCGGCTCAAAGGTCTGCCAGAGCAGGGCGGAGACCTTCCGGAGCAGAACGTAGCCCTGATTCCGGGGTGCCCATGATTCGTCGGTCTGATTCCTGGTGATCACGGCAAAGACATAGTCGCCGCCGGGGGCGTTGACGAGCACCACCTCGGAGCGCGACCGGTTGACGGCACCCTGTTTGGAGGCCGCCTGAACCCAGGGCGGGAGTTGCGAGAGTGCCTCGCCGTTCCAGTAGATGCGGGTGAGATGCCGGTACATCGCGTCGCTGGCTGCCGGACTGACCAGCCGGCGCTCGCGGATCGCGACCAGCATCTCGGCGATTTCGCGGGGCGTGGTCTGACCCCAGCCGTAGCGCTGCCAGATCGCGCGGCGCCCGGGGGTGCGCGAGTTGACCCGGGTGGAGTCGAAGCCGTGGGAGCCGAGCCATGCGTTGATCGCTTCCCCCCCCCCGACGAACCCCTGCAGCCAGAGCGAGGCGGCGTTGTCGCTGCTGCTGATCATTGCCTGGGTGATCTGGCTCAGCGGCACCTTGGCGCCGTCCTGCAACTTGTCGAAGAGGTCGTCCTCGCCGTTGTACCGCAGCGAGTCTGCCCAGACGAGCGCCGAGTCGAAGCGGACCGTGCCCCGGTCCAGCAGGTCGAAAGTGGTGAGCAGGATCGGCACCTTGATCATCGAGGCGGTGGGAAACAACTCGTCGGCCCGCATCATGGCACCGCGTCCGGTGGCGAGGTGGCGGACGTAGATGCCGACCTCGCCGTCGACCTCGGCGGCCAGCGCCGCAAGTTGGCGCTCGAGATCGGCGTCGCGGGAGACGGCTGGCCACTGGGCGGGCAGTGGGGTGGTGATCAGCAGGAGCGCGGCAAGGAGGCGCATGGAGATGAATCCTGGATGAAAATGACGAGGGTGCCGGGGGCGGCTCTGCAACCGTCCGTCCACTCGGTGAATCTAATGCTGCAACCGGCTCGTAGGCGGTTCGTCACCCTCACTCAACCAACCGTTTCCAGCATCAGGTGCCCGCATGTCACTAATTCCGGTCGTCGTCGCCCTCATGGCTGGGGGTCCCGATCCAGCGGTACATCATGGCCGACTCGGTGACCTCACCGTGCGACCACCGCGGATCGAGGCCGCCATCACGGTTGACGGGGTGCTGGACGAGCCGTCATGGCGCGAGGCGGCAATCCTGACCGGGTTTTCGCAATACACGCCGGTCGACCGGGTGGCAGCCACCGACTCGACCGAGGTGCTGATCTGGTACTCGCCGACCGCGTTGCATATCGGAGTGCGCGCTTGGGATTCGGCCGGTGCGGTGCGAGCCACCCTGGCAGAGCGTGACCGGATCGGCAATGACGACCAGGTGCAGCTCTTCCTCTCAACCTTCAACGACGGCCGCCAGGCGACCTTCTTTGCGGTCAACCCCTTCGGCGTCCAGGCCGACGGAGCGCTCAACGAGAACGGGAGGACGGCTTGCGGCGGCTTCAATTGCGCCGTCGCGACCCGCGAGGCACCGGATCTCTCGCAGGACTTTGTCTGGGAGTCCAAGGGCCGGATGGTGCCGGGCGGCTACGAGGTAGAGATCCGGATACCGTTCAAGAGCATCCGCTTTCAGTCAGGTGACTCCCAGGCATGGGGAATCAACGTGTTGCGGGTGGTGCAGCGGAGCGGCCAAGAGCAGACCTGGACTCCGGTGGTGCGGGCGGCGGCATCGTTCCTGTCGCAGAGTGGCCAACTGGCGGGGCTGTCGGCCCTGCGGCGCGGTACCGTTGTGGACTTGATTCCCACCATCACCTCGGTGGTGAACGGGGCGGCAACCGGTCCGGGCGGGAAGTGGGAGTACGGCGGCGGCGATCCCGAGATCGGGGGCACGGCGCGCTGGGGGATCACCCCCAACCTGACCCTCAACGCCACGGCCAATCCCGACTTCTCGCAGGTCGAGAGTGACGTGGGGCAGTTTGCCTTTGACCCCAGACAGGCGCTGTTCTTTCCGGAACGGCGACCGTTCTTTCTCGAAGGGCTGGAACAGTTCGACGCACCCAACCGCCTGGTGCACACCCGGCGCATAGTGCAGCCGGTGCTGGCCACCAAGGTTACCGGGCGTGCCTTCGGAACCCAACTTGGGGTTCTTGCCGCGGCCGATGACCGCATCGCCTCGCGTCACGGCGACACACCGCTGTTCGGGGTGATGCGTCTGACGCGGGATCTGGGTCCGGGTTCGCGGATCGGGATGCTGTGGACCGAACAGGCAGACGGCCCGGATCGCAACCGGGTGCTGGGAATCGACGGCCGCGTGGTGCTCGGCGGCGTTCACTCCTTCACATTCGACGGCGCGATCGCCCGCGACGTGGTCGATGGAGCAGTCACCACCGCACCGATCTGGGGTGCGGGGTATTCGCTGAACGGCCGGACATTCCGGGCCCGCTACTCCGCATCGGGAATAGCCTCGGATTTCCGCACTCGCACCGGCTTCATTTCCCGGCCGGGGATCGCGCGCGCCAACATCGCGCATTCACTGACCCGGCTCAAGGAAGGCGCCGCGCTCGAGTCGCTCACCGGCGAAGTGGTGCTCGACGGTACCTGGCAGTACGACGACTTCGTGGCGGGTCGCGGGATCCAGGACCGGAAACTGCACTTCAACGTCAACAGCCGCTGGCGAGGTGGTTGGCGCGCCGGGGTGTCATGGCTCGAGGAATCGTTCGGCTTCGATCCATTGATCTACCGCAACCACGCTATCCAGGGACCGGGCGGCGAGGTGCTGCCCTTCGTGGGCACACCCCGACTTCCCAACCGCGACTATCTGGTGACCGTAGGGTCGCCGGCCTTTGCGTTGGGGCAGTTCAATCTGTTCGTGCTCTGGGGGCGCGACGAGAACTTCTTTGAATGGGCGAGCGGCGACATCACCTTCATCACGGCCAGCATGACGCTCCGGCCCAGCGAACAGGCGCGCCTGGTGATGTCCTACAACCACCAGCAGGTCAATCGCCCAGACGACGGTTCGCGCGTGTCATTGCAGATCGTGCCGCGTGCGCAACTCGAGTACCAGTTCTCGCGGGCGATGCAGGTAAGGATCATCTCCCAGTACACGCTCTCCATTCAGGACTCGCTGAGGGACAATTCACGCACGGAGCTGCCGATCCTGATCCGTAACCCCGGCACCGGTGAGTTCGAGCGCGATCTCGGTGGTCGTGACGGGCGACTCCGCACCGACCTGCTGTTCACCTATCTGCCGACGCCAGGTACGGTGCTCTTCCTTGGTTACGGCGCCTCGCACCAGGAACCGGACGAGTTCGGGGCACGCCGACTCACCCGTACCGATGACGGATTGTTCGTGAAGATGTCGTATCTGTTCAGAATGCAGTAGGCGAGATTGGTACAGGTCCGCGGCTCACCACCGCTGGCTCAATGCCTGGTCGCGACCAGCGACTGGGCGACGGCCCCCCCCCCGAAGACGGCGGCAACGCACAGCACTACGCTGAGCACCGCGTAGAGTCCTGCCCGGCCGGTGAATCCCTGGGCGGCGAAATCGGCGGTCTCATAGGCGAAGCTGCTGAAGGTGGTGAAGCCGCCGCAGAGCCCGACCGTGAGGAATAGCCGTACCTCTTGCGACACTCCGCCGGTCTCCGTGGCCCACACCGTGATGCCGCCGAGCAGCGCCGAGCCGACGATGTTGACGCCCATGGTGGCCCATGGAAATGCCGCGATGTGGCTCCTCACTACCCAGCTGCCGACACCCCAGCGGAGTACCGCCCCGATGGCACCACCCAGAGCCACGGCGACAGCGGTCATGCCAATCGCACCGGCTTGGTGCCGGTCCTGGCGGCATCCACAAATGCCCCGAACAGCTCACCCACCGACGCGGCACCGGGTGCAAACATCTCGGGGTGCCACTGCACTCCCACCGCAAACCCCGGCTCCGCCTCGACGGCCTCGATCAGACCGTCCGGTGACCAGGCTGTTGCGGTCAATCCGAAACCGACGTCGCGAACGCCCTGATGGTGCATCGAATTCACCGACGCACTGGGGGAACGCAGTGCGTCGCCGAGCCGCGAAGCGCGCACCACGTCCACCGGGTGGGCCAGATGGTCGCGCTCCCAACCGGCGGTCGGGAAATAGTCATGCTTGAGGGAGTCGGCGCGCTCGGCTTCGAGATCCTGCCAGAGGGTGCCGCCGGCCACCACGTTGAGGATCTGCATCCCGCGGCAGAGTCCCAGGAACGGCTTGCCGTCGCGCAGTGCCCAGCGGGTGAGAATCATCTCGGTGGTGTCGCGCGCCGGGTCGAGCCGGCCCAGCAACTCGTGTCGCGGCGCGCGATAGTAGGCCGGGTCGACGTCAATCCCGCCGGGAACCACTATGCCGTCCAGCCGGTCGTAGATCGCGTGCAGCGTGGCGGGATCCTCCGCCAGCAGCGGCACCAGCACCGGCAATGCCCCGGCAGCCATCACGGCGTGGACGTAGCGTTGATTCATCACCCAGGAATCGGGGAGTCCCTCTGGTATGCCGTCGATCACGTGCAGGGTCTGGGTGGTCACTCCGATCAGCGGGCGGTGCTGCGCCATCACGTTGTTACTCCCTCGGCGGTTTCGCGCACGAGCTGGTCCACGACAGCATGCAGGCTGCCGGTCTGTCGCCAGGTGGCGAGTTGTCGATCGGCACTGGTGCCGTCCCGCAGGATGGTCATGGCGTACTCCACCTCGGTGCGCGAGCCCAGCTCGTCCAGGACATCGTCGAGGAACCAGGCGAGCAGTTCGCCGATCAGCTCCCGGGCCGGCTTCTGCTCCTTCCGGCCGAAGTCGATCAAGTGCCCATCGAGTCCGTAGCGGGTGGCCCGCCACTTGTTTTCTTCGATCAGACTCGGCGCATACTGCCGGAAGGTGATGTTGTCGCGGCGCAATTTCCAGAGCTTGGCGATGACCGCCTGGAAGATCGCTCCGATGCAGACCGCTTCGTCCACCCGGGTGCAGACGTCGCAGACCCGGAACTCGAGGGTGGGAAAGCTGTGGTGCGGACGGACGTCCCACCAGAGCTTGCTGGCGTTGGGAATCGACTTGGTCTCGACCATGACGTTGACGAACTCGTCGTAGTCGGTCGCGGCATTGAAGGTGCGCGGGATCCCGGTCCGCGGAAACGAGCGAAAGACCACGCTGCGATAGCTCTTGAGCCCGGTGTTGCGGCCCATCCAGAATGGTGACGAGGTGCTCAGCGCGAGGACGTGCGGCAGGAAATAGCGGCAGACGTTCATCGCGTCGATCCGGAACTCCGGATCCTCGATGCCGATGTGAACATGGGTGCCGAAAATCAGCAGCGACTGCGCCAGTTCCTGCAGGTCCTCCTTGACCCCGATGTAGCGCTCCAGCGGGGTGATCTCCTGATCGATCCACGACGAAAACGGATGGGTACCCGCGGCGGCGATCACCAGACCGCGCTTGGCCGCCAAGTCCATCACCAGGCGTCGCAGCCGGACAAGTTCGGCCCGGACTTCGGCCGCGGTGTGGCAGACGGAGGTGCCGATCTCGACCATCGACTGGTGCAGCTCGGGCTTGATCTCGCCGAGCATCACGGAGTCTTCCTGCAGGATCTCGGTGATGTAGCTGCGCAGCTCCCGGGTCTCGGGATCGATGATCTGGTACTCCTCCTCGATGCCGATGGTCAGCGAGGGTGGCTTCATCTGGGCTCCACGACAAAAGTGGGGACGGTCGATCCGCCGCCCGCGGTCACGTTGACCAGGGTGGAGGTGGAGATGCGGGTGAGACAACTGTCGCTGTAGCGACCCTGCCAGCAGAACGGCGCGATATCCACGATGCGCCGGTCAAAGACCACCGATCCTCCCGCCATTGCCGGGAACGGTTCCTCGGGAAGGGCGATGCGCTGCTGAACGACGTACGACTTCGTCAGCGCGCGCCGGAGTGCCGCCTCCCACACGGCCTGGTCGACTTCCCAGCCGAGCACGATGCCGCTGCCGCCGTAATCGTCGTTGGGCTTGAGCACCAGCCGGTCGCGATGCTCTGCCGCCCATGGGAGGAGGTCGATGGTGGCGCCGTCCATCTCCGTGGTGCGCTCTTCGACCACCCTGGTCCAGGGAATGTGACGCCTGATGGCGCGCTGCTCGGCAGCGGAAAAGAGGGCGGAGTGCCGTTCGTCGGTGAGCACTGCCAGCGCCGCCTTCTTGTGGAGCGGCTTGCCGTGAACCGGATTGACCATGCAGGTGACACCATCGGCCACGGCCTGGAGCAGCGGGTGTTCCGTGCCAGATCGCTCCACCAACTCGTGCAGCAGCACCCGCTTGTAAACCAGAGTGATCGGCGTGCCGTCGTGGTCACGCAGCACCCTGCCATCGTAGCTGAGCGCCTCGGGTGTGGTGATCCGGCAGGGCACTCCCATCTTATCGAAGTACGCCGCACAGAGCCGGAACTCGCTCACCGTGGGGACGTCGTCCCAGTCGATGATGGCAATTGACGGCGGATTGGTCCCCCCCCCGAAAGCGTGCCAGGCATCCAGCAAAACGCCGAGCAGGTGCGGCATCCCGGGCAGTGGACGCACCGTCCACTCGCGGGCAAAGTGGTGCATCGGCGGAGCGGCGAGGAAGATCTCGCTCAGCGTGTCGGCGTAGCCGGTGCCCGCCGGCGTCTCGCCGTTGCACTCGGTCAGCCATGGAATCCCGGTGTCGGGATCGACAAAGGCATCGAGCCGGGCGAACGGGAGCAGCGCCGGCAGCCGCGGAATCCGGGCGATCAGCGTCTCTTCCCAATCCGTCAAGCGGAACGCTCCCCGGAACTCGCGATCGGCCAGCGCCGCCTCGCCGGCCGTGGTGAGGGCACCGAGCAGGGAGTCGGCCATGGTGCGGAGTTCGTGATACGCCGCCGGCGTGAGGAACCGGGGGCGAAGCACGGTGCAAAGCGGCCGATCGCCGAACGCCATGCCAGAGCCGTGCTGCCGGGCCGCCAGCCAGCCATCGGTCTCGGCCGCCAGCCCCTGATCGAGCAGCTCGTGCCATGCGACAATCGGGTCCCGGCTCACTCGCGCTTCTTTCCCTTGCCGCGAATCAGCGACGGCGCGTCCGGCGATGGCGCGTCGCGATCCTGCAGCGCCATCGCGATGGTGACGTCGGCCATGGTGCGGACCACCCATTCGAACCACTTCGGTCCCAGCGAGTTGATGTCGAAATCGGGCGCCGGGTTCATGAAGTCGATGGCGTACGGCACGCCGTCGCGAATGGCGAACTCCAGCGAGTTCATCCCGTAGCCCAGTGCCTTGCAGAGCGTCTGTGCCTGGTCGACGATCTTCTCGCGCATCGAGTCGGGGAGGAAGTCCTCGCTGTCGTGGTAGGTGCGGGTGGCAGGGTCGTACTTGATCACCGCCACGTGCTTCCCACCAATGCAGATGCAGCGCACGAACTCGTCCCAGACGATGAACTCCTGCAGGATCATCGTCAGCAGCCCGGACTCGTTGTAGTGATGCAGCAACTCGTCCAGCGAATGGCAGACGTAAACATCACGCCAGCCGCCGCCATGGGCATCCTTCAACACGCAGGGAAGCCCGATCCGGTCGATCACTCCCTGCCAGTCCAGCGGGTAGACCAGGTTGCGGAGCGATTCGTCGTGCTTGATGCCCGGCACGTACGACCGGTTGGGCAGCACCACCGTCTTCGGCGAGGCGATCCCGTTCGCCTCGGCGAGGGTGGCGCCGAAGAACTTGTCGTCGGCCGTCCACATCAGCGGCGAGTTGAGCACCCGTGCCCCGCGCACCACGGCATGCTTGAGCCAGGTCCGGTAGAACGGCACCTCGTGCGAGATCCGGTCGACGATCACGTCGTAGCGCATCGGGTCGTCGAGACCCGGCGCGCCGAGGGAGACGAACTCCGCCGTCACACCGGCATTGCGGCGGGCCACTTCCTCGATGAAGGCCGGTGGCCAGGACCATTCGCGGCCGACCAGGAGGCCGATGGTTTTGTCAGCTGCATGCTTCATTTGTTTGGTCCTTGTAGTGTGAGTAGTCGTGAGTCGTTAGTCGTGAGTCGGGAGAGGGGTTCCTCGACGACGATGCCTCCTCTTGGGTCGGCGACCAGCGAGGGGGCGTGAGAGACTGGGAACCCCTCTCCCGACTCACGACTAACGACTCACGACTAACGACCACCTAATCATGCCCCCCCACATACAACCGCAACATCTGCCGCCACCAGGGCCAGTCGTGAGCCCAGCCGTCCCAGATGCGGAGTGCATTGCCGATGCCGCGCTGCCAGAGTGCCGCCGACAGCGACTCGTTCTGCTCCCGCAGGGTGTCATCGCGACCCACGGCGAGAATCAGGTCGAGCCGCTGGAGTGCAGCGATCCGCGCCGGGTCGTGCTCCATCTGGAGAAACGCCGCCGGATTGTGGAAATGCACCAGCTCGTCCGACCAGCCGCCGGTCAGCCGGGTGATGTCGGTCAGGCCGCTCATCACCAGTGCGCGGCCGACCACTTCCGGATAACGCGTGGCGAAGTTGAGGGCATGATAACCGCCGAACGATGCCCCCGCCGTGATCACGAACGGGTCGGGGTTGGCGGCGGCGGTGAAGGGGAGCACTTCCTTATATATGTAGCTGTCGTAGGCCTCGTGAACCTCGGCGCGACGGCGAGGGTGAGCCGCTTCGTCGTACCAGCTCTCGGCATCCAGGCTCGGCAGGCAGATCAACTGGAGCTGGCCGCCCGCCAGCCAGTCGCCCACCTCGTCGCACATGCCGCGATCCTCCCACTCCCGGTTCCACCCCATCGAGGTCGGAAAAACCAGCACCCGCGCGCCGGCGTGGCCGTGGAGCCGCAATTCCATCGAACGGCCGCCGATTGCGGGGGAGTGCCACGCATGTGTTGAACGATGCCACATCGAATAAGAGACCCGATCAAGAGGTGAGTTCCCAATACGACCGTGAAAGATACAAGGGACAGGGAATCGGCTCAGTCTCATTTTGCAACGTTTGTCGCAATTGCAAGCAATCACTTGCAGTCAGGCGGTTGTCGGGATATTCTCCTCCCCATGGATACCCGTGAGGCACTCCTTGAAGCGGCGGTAGAGGTTTTCGCCGACCTCGGCTGGCGCGGCACCACCACCAGGCGGATTGCCGACCGGGCGGGGGTCAACGAGGTGACCCTGTTCCGGCATTTCGGGTCCAAGGAGGCCCTGATTGAAGCGGCGGTCGCTTCAGTTGCCGGGCGTGACCTGCCACCTCGATTGCCCGGCGATCCATCCGACCTCCGTGCCGAGTTGATCGGCTGGAGTTTGGGGATGCACGCGCACGCGATTCGTCACGCGAAAATGATCCGGACTTCGCTGGCGGAATTCGAGGAACACCCTGGTCTCGCGCCGGTGACCTGTGACGGCGCCATTCAGGCGATGGATGATGTGGTGCGCTACCTCACCCGCGCACGTGCGCTGGGTCTCATTGCCAACGAGGGGTCGCTGGAAGCGGCGACCATGATGCTGATGAACACAATCGTGCTGGACGGAATCACCTGGGACATCATTCCGCGGCGGGTGCCGGTCACCCCGGGTGAGGCGGTCGGAAACTTCGTCGACCTGATTCTGCGCTCGCTCGGCGCCACGCAGGCGGCCGAATGAGCACACCTCGATCAACAGCGGCTCTGGTTGTCACAACTGCCGTCACTGTCTTGATGTCGCTCACGGCGTGTGGGGGGGGGAGCAACGCATCTGCTCCGGCAACACCACCTCCGGTCGTGATCGCCGCCCACAACATGGCCGTGGTGGACAGCGCTCTGGTCGAGAGCGGACCGACTCTGTCGGGCACGCTCACGGCGTCGCGGATAGCCCAACTCCGGCCACAGGTGGGGGGGGCACTGCTGTCGTTGCTGGTCCGTGAGGGACAGACGGTCCGCGCCGGCGAGCTGCTCGCCGTGATCGACACCACCGCCCTTGCCGATCAGGCCCGGGCAGCGCGCTCCCAGCTCCGCAGCGCCGAAGCGGTGGCGCGGACTGCAGAGCGGAACCGCGAGCGGAGCGAGGCGTTGTTCGCCATTGGTGCAATTGCCGAGCGTGATGCGGAACTTTCCCGTGATCAGGCACTGGCGGCAACGGCCAATCTGGAAGACGCCAGGAGTCGACTGACCAGCGCCGAGAAGCAGTTGGCAATGGCTTACGTGCGGGCACCGTTTGCCGGAGTGGTCAGCGAGGTGCCGGTGAGTGTGGGCGATGTGGTGCAGGCAGGTCCCGGAGCTTCGGGAGTGATTGCCACGGTAGTTGATGCCGGCGTTTTGGAGTTGGAGGCAACGGTCTCGGCATCTCATCTGGTGGCGGTGCGGCGCGGCGCCACGGTGGAGTTCGCCATTTCCGCCTTTCCCGGCGAGGCGTTCCGGGGCACGATTGCACGAATCAATCCGGTGGTGGATGCGGTGACTGGCCAGGTGCGTCTCTATGTGCAGGTGCCCAACTCCGCAGGACGGATTGCCTCGGGTTTGTTCGCCGAGGGCCGGGTCGCGGTCGAGGGAGTGCGCGCAGTGGCGATTCCCTTCGGAGCGCTCGATCCGCGCGACAACGAACCGGCGGTGAAGCGGGTACGTGGTGGCGTGGTGGAGAGGGTGCCGGTCGGGCTCGGGTTGCGGGACGACCTCAGTGAGCGTCAGGCCGTCACCATTGGTCTCACTGTTGGCGACACTCTCCTGGTTGGCGCGGCCCTCTCGACGCCGGTCGGCGCTCAAGTGCGCATCATGCGCGTCGACAACTGAGACCGGAGCCGGCACACCATGTGGATCTCCGATTTCGCGATCAAGCGGCCGCTGCTGACCGTCGTGGCGATGCTCTCCCTGGTGGCATTCGGTGTTGCCGCCCTGGTGAATCTGCAGACCGACGAATTTCCCGATCTGGCGCAGCCGATCATCTCGGTGGCGATACCCTACCCCGGCGCCTCGCCCGACATCGTAGAGCGCGAGGTGGTCGTGCCGGTGGAGGAGGCGATCTTCGCCCTCTCGGGGGTTGATCGCACCAAGACCAAGTCCAACAGCGTGGACGGGCTGGCGCAGTTCACGATCTTCTTCGATTTCAAGAAGGGCGTGGCCGAGGCGGCGCAGGATGTGCGCGACGCCATGGGCACGATCCGTGGTGATCTCCCGACGGAGAGTGAAGATCCGATCATCACCCGGTTTGATCCGACCGAACAGTCGATTCTCTCGCTCACGGTCACCTCGGAGGAGCTCGACGCCCGGGCGCTGACTCGGCTCGCCGACCCGGTGGTGGTGAGCGCCATCCGCTCCGTTCCCGGCGTGGCGCAGGCCACCGTGCTGGGCGGCATCTACCCCGAGTTGACGGTCGAGCTCCGCCCTGCCGCGATGCAGGCGGCCGGCGTCGGCATCGACGAGGTGGTGAACGCTCTCTCCAACCAGAACCTGGCGGTGCCGGTCGGGCGACTGAACACGGCGCTGGAGGAGCGCGCGATTCGCCTCAAGGGCCGGCTCGATGACGCGGCGGCTTTCCGGCAGATCGTGGTGGCGCAACGGGGCAGCCGGCAGGTTCGTCTGGGCGACATCGCCGAAGTGCGCGAGGGATCGGAAGAGCCACGCACCGCTGCCGCCTTCAATGGCAGGGCTGCGGTGGGGATCGAGGTCAAGAAGTCCAAGGGCTACTCCACCACGCAGGTGGTTGACCGGCTCAAGGCGGAACTCGCCAGAGTGCAGGCAACCTTGCCGGGCGATGCCAAGGTGGAGATCGTGCGGGACGGCGGCTACCGGGTCGAGCGCGCGGTGGCGAATGTGCAGGAAGCGCTGATCGAGGGGGCTTTCCTCACGGTGCTGGTGGTGTTCCTGTTCCTCAACTCCTGGCGCTCGACCGTGATCACCGGCCTGGCCCTGCCGGTGTCGGTACTGGCGAGCTTCATCGCCGTCTGGGCCTTCGGCTTCACGCTCAACACCATGTCGTTGCTGGGTCTCTCGCTGGCAATCGGGATCCTGATTGACGATGCGATCGTGGTGCGCGAGAACATCGTGCGTCACGTCGAGATGGGGAAGGATCACTACACCGCCGCGCGCGAGGGGACGGCAGAGATCGGTCTGGCGGTGGCGGCAACGACCTTCTCGATCGTGGCGGTCTTCATTCCGATCGCCTTCATGGCCGGCATCTCGGGGCAATGGTTCAAGCCGTTCGCGCTGACGATCGCCTGTTCGGTGCTGGTGTCGCTGCTGGTATCGTTCTCGCTCGACCCGATGTTGTCGGCGTACTGGCCCGATCCGCACCGTGAGGAGCACGAGAAGGGGATTGTGACCCGCATCCTCGACCGATTCAACCACTGGTTCGACCGGCGGACCGACAACTACGCCCGGCTGATCGGGTGGGCGCTCGACCATCGCTTCGCGGTGATGACGCTGGCCATCGGCAGCTTCGCGGGTGCCATCGTGCTGCAATCGACGTTTGGCGGGGCGGGCTTCGTGCCGCCGTCCGACCGCTCGGAGATGGATGCGATCATCGAGGGACCGCCGAGCGCCAATCTGGAGTTCACCAGGGAACGCGCCGAGGCGGTGGCGGCGATCGCACGCCGGCACCCGGAAGTGCAGTACACCTACGTTACCGTCGGCAATGCGCTGCCGATGCGCACCCCGGGAGTCGATCAGGCGCAGGTGTACATCAAGCTGGTGCCCAAGGCGGAGCGGCGGATCTCGCAAGCTGAGCTCGGCGGCATCCTGCGCGAGGAATTCGCGCAGGTGGGCGGCGTGCAGGTGTCGGTGTTCACCGGCGGTTTTGCAGGGGCGCAGAAGGAGATCCAGCTCGAGCTCCGGGGCCCCGATGCCGCGGTGCTGACGGTACTGGCCGAAGAGGCGGTGGAGCGGACCCGGAAGGTACCCGGTGCGGTCGATGTCGGGTTGTCGGTGCGCGGCGTGCGCGAGGAATTGACGGTGACGCTCGATCGCGGCCTGGCGAGTTCGCTGGGGTTGACGGTGGGCCAGGTGGCCCAGGCGATGCGACCGGCGTTTGCCGGCATCGATGCCGGTGACTGGGTCGATCCGGTTGGCGAAACGCGGGACGTGCGGGTGCGGCTCGCCCCCGAGGCGCGGAGTAGGGCGATCGATCTGGCGCAATTGCCGATCAGCATCCGCAATCCGGATGGCGGGGTGACTCTGGTGCCGCTCGGTCAGGTGGCGCGGGTGGCGGTCGAGGACGCACCGGGCCAGATCGATCACCTCGATCGCGAGACGGTGGTCACGCTCGGCGCCAACTTGCAGGGACACCCGCTCGGCGAGGTGCAGTCGGCGATCCAGGCCGAACTGGCCGCGATGGTGTTTCCGCCGGGCTACCAGATCATGGTGGGCGGGCAGGGACGTGACCAGGCGGAGGTGTTCCGCAACGTCTTCACGGCGCTGGGGATCGCGGTACTGATGATGTACCTGATTCTGGTGGTGCAGTTCGGTTCGTTCCTCGATCCGCTGGCGATTCTGGTGTCGTTGCCGCTGTCACTGATCGGGGTGGTGCTGGCACTGCTCGCTACCGGCGACACGCTCAATATCATGTCGCTGATCGGGGTGATCCTGCTGATGGGACTGGTGGCGAAGAACGCGATCCTGCTGATCGACTTCGCCAAGTGGTCGCGCGAGGAACGGGGGACTGCGCTGCGCGAGTCGCTGATCGAGGCGGGACGGATCCGGCTGCGGCCAATTCTGATGACTACCTTCGCGCTGATCGCCGGGATGGTGCCGGTGGCTCTCGGCGGTGGCGAAGGGGCCGACTTCCGGGCGCCGCTCGGCCGGGCAGTGATCGGCGGAGTGCTGTCATCGGCGGTGCTGACGCTGATCGTGATTCCGACGGTGTACGAGATTCTCGACGAGTGGCGGAGCGGGGTGTTGCGGTTGGTGAGGCGGAAGTAGGAGAGGGAGTCGGGAGTCGGGAGTCGGGAGTCGGGAGAGGTTGGGCGGTGCATGTTTCATTGCGCTACGGCCATTGACAGGCATCGCGCTTGGCCGTACCGTTGTTGGGTTGGGTTGGGTTGGGTTGGGTTGGGTTGGGTTGGGTTGGGTTGGGTTGGGTTGGGTTGGGTTGTCCGACTCATCTCCCCGATCACTCGTCTTGATCATCCCTTTCCCGGAGGCATCCCCCTGTGACACACACCATGTCGGTCGTCGTAGCCCTCGACGATCATCTCCTCGCGTCATCGCTGGTCACTGCTCTTTCCCGGTCACTGCTGGTACGTGGTCCGTTAATGTCGCTCGATGCGCTGGAGGATGAGCTGGCGCTCCATCCTCCCGGGGTTGCCATGGTGGATACCACGCTTGGGGGCATCTCCATCATGGCGGTCCTGTCTAACTGGGTCACCCGCTTTCCGGCGACCCGGTTCGTGATATGCACCCAACCATTGGAACTGCCGGTTGCCGAAGCGGCTCGGCTGGCCGGTGCGGCGGCGGTCCTCGATCACCGGATCCAGACCGAAGCCCTGGTCAAGGGGCTGCGGGGTCTGTGTGAAGGCAAGGAGTGGTCGGTAGTCGCCGATGCCACGCCCGCGACGCCCCGCCACCGATCTGCGGTGCCGCTGACGGTGCAGGAAGCGCGCGTGCTGCGGCAGTTGCAGGAGGCCGGGAAGGGTCAGCTAGCGATCGCCAGCACCCTCGGTCTCTCGCTCAAGACGGTGGAGCACCACGTAGGGGCAATCCGCCGGAAGTTCGGCATACCGAAGGGGATGCGGGTGGAGTGGCAGGGGTATGGGGGAAAGTAGAGGTCGGGGAAAATGTGGGGGATTTGGGGGTTTCGGTGTCCGGGAATAATGAGAAATTTCAGCGTGTTGGGGAAATAGAATTGGCTGTAGTGCTCCACCCCGTTTCCGCCGCCCGAATGCTCTTCCACTGCGCCATCCGAAGTGGAACCGACAATACTCCCAGGTAATTTGGCCGTGCCCAGCTCTTGATCGGTTGTCAACGATATCAGGAATTGCAAACATGAATGATCGGCCGATCTTGTGGAATGGTCTCGTGGCGATGGTAATCATCGGGGCGGTTGCCTGCACCACTGAGCGGGCTACCACACCTGCCGATGCCGACGAATGGGCGCTGGAGCGAATTGCTGTCGGGACCGATGATGCGGTCGACATGGGGAGGCCCTTGATTGTCCGATCCGGTCCGGACGGGTTGCTCTACGTGGCGACTCAGCGGCTGTCCGGACTGGCTATGGTGCTTGACTCCTCGGCCAACCTGGTCCGGACCCTGGGTGCCCGGGGGGAAGGACCTGGCGAATTCACCTATGTCGCCCAGCTCTATCCAAAGGGAGATTCGGTCGTCGTCGGCGACCTGCGTGGGGCGGCCGCCCTGTTCGACCACGACGGGCGATTCGTTCGCGCGCTTGCTTCCTCGATCAACGTGATCGGACAGGTGGTATTGCTCAGCGGCGACACGCTTCTTGTACCGATGTCGATCATGAACGAGGAACGATTCGGTCTTCCGCTTCACCTCATGGCACCCGACGGAGACACTGTCCGTTCCTTCGGCTCGGAAGATCGCTCCTTCAATCCGCGACTGACTGTTGCCGCGTACCGGATGGTTGCGCCGCAGACGGACAGCACCTTCTGGGTGGCCCGGATCGACAAGTACCAGATCGAGCGATGGCACATTAACGGGCAGCTCCTCCAGGAGCTCACCCTGGAGCGTCCATGGTTCACTCCCCGGACGGAAGACTGGGATGGCAGCCAGAGCGAACGGCCGCCGAGCCGCATCAAGCAGCTCCATCAGGATCGTGACGGACACCTGTTGGTGTTGCTGGAACGTGCTCGGGCGGATTGGCAGCCGGAGCGGGGAGCGGTGAAGGGACGGGAGCCGTCGGGACCCAACTCGCTTCCGGGTCAGATGCGATACTTCGAGCACCTGATCGAGGTTCTTGACCCGGCCAACGGGACCTTGCTGGCGACGCTCTCCGGCGGGGATACCTATCTCATGAACTTCGTGGACGACGACCGGCTGGTCGGGATCCAGCCGGGCCCTGATGGAGAGGAGTGGCCGGCGATTTATCGCGTGACGCACGCAGCTACCCCGCAATAACTGAGCGCAGAGGTCCACACGCCGCTGCGTCGTCGTCAGTTGACGAGCGGATCCTGGGACAGGCAGATCGAGAGCTCTTCGTCGTGTCGGTTCGTGAGGACGGATTTCAGGTGCTTCGTTCCGTAGCTTGGCCAAGGGCTTTGGTCGTTAGCAGTTAGCCGGGAGTCGGGAGAGGCGATATTCCGAGTATTCTCCCTTGGCGATATCCATTGACAGGTATCAATTCTGGCCGTAGGCTTCTTGGGTTGGGTTGGGTTGGGTTGGGTTGGGTTGGGTTGGGTTGGGTTGGGTTGGGTTGCCCGGCTCGCCTGCTTCATCCTGCTGCCTGGCCACCTTTCTCTGAGGAGTCCCCCTGTGCCCTCTCCGCATGCCGTAGTGATCGCCCTCGAAGATTCCCTGCTGGCCACATCTCTCGCCGCTGCCCTGTCCGCCTCGTTCAGGGTGATCGGACCGATCGATTCCCTGATGATGCTCGAGGCCGAACTGTCCTTGTGCCGGGTGAGCGCCGCAGTGGTCGACGTGACCTTGGCTGGCCACTCGGTGCTGGCCGTGCTGGAGCGATTCGTGGTCCGGTTTCCGGCGACCAAGTTCGTGGTGTGTACCCATCCGCTGGCGCCACCGGTCGCCGAGGCTGCTCGGCTGGTGGGGGCGGTGGCTGTGCTCGACCATGGCCGTTCCCTGACGGGGATCACTGCAGGACTGCGGCGTCTCTGTGCCGGCGAGCCGTGGGCGAGCGCGGCAGGAGATGGTCTGCCGGTGGCCAGTCGTCGGCTCGCGCCAAGTGCAGTGCTGTCCCATCGGGAGGAGCAGACGCTGCGGCTGTTGCAGAGCGGGCGGAGCTACCGGGAGATAGCCCATGCGCTCCGGGTGAGGGTCAAGACCGTCGAGAGATTCGTCGGCGCGCTGCGCCAGAAGTACGGCCTTCCCAAGGCGCAGCGGGTGGACTGGAAGGAACTGGTGGAGAGGCCCGGAAACGAGTGAGGGTTGTGGGGGTTTTGATTGCAGGTATTGGAAGCGATACTGCAGTGGTCTCCAGTCAAGCGGTTGACTGTAACTACACACATTGAATATGGGTAGTTTATGAATGTGCTTGAGGCCTGTGTAGGTAGGTAGCAACCTTCGTGTTATGGTGTGCTAGATGACTGTGACTAGTATAGTAATGTCTGATTGGAGTAATCACGCAACAGTTTGGTTCGTGCGTCGAACCAGGTGGTGCAGTGCTTTGTGGCTTATGGTCACCTTTACTGCCGCATGTGACAGTTCAATTATATCAGCACCTGATCGACCGAGTAATGAGCTGAGTTTGGTGCTTCGTGAGCGCATTGCAGTTCCCGATACCGTTCAGTTTGTCGGTGTCGCGATAACATCTGGCGGAGGACAAGTTGTCGCATGGGGCCCTGATTTGCCGGGTTATTGGACCATTGGCACAGGCTCAATAGCTGCTGAATGGACCTATCACGAACCTCCGCATTGGGCGGGGACGGTCGGAGTACTGCATCAGGTAGAAAGGGCGACACTAGTCCTAGTTGACAGTCTTGGAGGTATGGTGGAATCAGTCTCTGGCGGATTAGGCCCGCTGTCAATAAACGAGGTGGCGCCCCGGAGTGCTGTAGGTCAATGGAGGATAGCCTCAGTCGCAGGCCGGATTCTCGACCATGGCCGCATGGAGTTGTCTCCAGGTGAGGGAAGGGTGGTTGGGATCACTGGTACGCAGCAAATACCTCAGGAATTACTGGGAGGCCAACTGCGGCCATTTTTGGTACGACAGGACCGTGATAACGGCATCCTGCTGCTGTCGCGGGACCCATCTTCTGGCATCCGTCGGCTTGTTGGCCAATCTTTCGTCAATTTGGTTCGCCTAGATCGTGTACGTGTGCTGGAGGACATCCTTCGGGTGGACAGCAGCTCTCAGTGGGTAGTAGCCGGAGCAATAGACCTTGGTGGTGGGTTGATGGTGACGATCTCCGATTTGAAGTCTGATCGGCGCCTGTTGGTCAGGTTGAATGATGCCGGCGTAGTCAAGGCATGTAGGATGATCGCCAGTCCATATGCGCTCATGGCGGCGAGCGCTGATGGGCGTTTTGCTGTTGCAGGGGTGTGGGACAAGGGGTCATGGTTGTTAGTGTACGAGGTACAAAGCAGTGGGCGGTATCATGAAGGGGAGATCTCCTCGTGCGCGGTGTGATCTCATCCCATCTCCACGGTTGGTGCGCAGGTGTCATAATCATCGCACAGCTGCCGTGTGCGGTCGTCGGTCAGGAATCACAAGTTACGGCATTGTCAGTCGAACGGCTTGTGCTTGATCTGGAGTTGTCCAGCATTCGGTGGGCCTTCTTGCGGCCGGACCGCACGCTTGTATTTGCAGACGAACTGTCAAGAACCGTCTATACGCGAAGTCGTGCCGGTGTTGTGTCCGAACTGGGTCGGCACGGCGATGGCCCTGGTGAATATCGGTTCCCTTCCGCAGGGTACAGCAAAGGCGATTCGATTGTGATTCACGAAATCGGACTTGGAAGGAGGGAGGCGATCAACCTGCGCACCAACATTGGGACCTCGCGCCGTTTTGTCGATTCACTCGTGGGGATGGACTGCAGGGTTGTGCTTCTCATCGTTGATCAGGGCGTGTGTCAGACAACGACGAAGGGAACCTTGGGTACTGGCAGCAATATTCTAAGGAACCTCTGCACAAGACGCCATGCAGTCCTTTGGCGTCGGTGATGTTGACAAGTCGCCATTTTGGACCGGAGACACGGGCTTCTCATGGCTCCGGGGCGTTCGCCGAGGGCTCTCCTCGACGCGATCCTGCGTCGGAGGA
>JANRJE010000007.1:0-76171 GCA_033764135.1 Gemmatimonadales bacterium | reverse complement strand
GTTGCTGAATGTACGTCCAGTCCGACATACTTGGTGGTCCGCGTCATGAGAGCCGCTCCGTTGGGTTGGGGTCCATGGGATTTCGAGAACTCCATGGTAACCCGGCGGGGCGTGCTCTCAACATGCGTTAGTCGGGAGTCGGGAGAGGGGTGAAAGGTGAAACGGGGGGGAAATCCCCGCCCTCGCGGAGCGAGCGGCGGGGTCTCCTCGCTCGCCTTCACGCAGACCCCGCCAGTCCACCCCTTTCACCTTTCACCTTTCACCTTTCACCGTTCACCGTTCACCTTTTACGTCAGGCAGTTTCCCGTTCACCAAATGCCGTCACCTCCCCATCCGTTTGATTTGACGACAGTTTGACGCCAATAACCCCATATTGACGCATCTCGTGGATGGTTCCCTTGACCGCCGAGGCTGCCACTGCCAAATCAATCGCCCGTCAACTCCGGGTTGCCGATCCGGGTCTGCTGCTTCGGCAAGCCCTGCCTCTGGGGGCCGATGGAGGATGGCAGCGATGGAGTGCTGCTGCCCGCCGGGAAACCGCTGTTGATTCTGGCCTACCTCGCCCTCCATCCTGGCGGTGCGAGTCGAGACACCCTCGCCTTGCTCGGCTGGGGTACCAGAGACGATGCGCACGCCAAGGCGTCCCTCCGCCAAGCGATTTACCGACTCCGCCAAGCCGTTGGTCGTGACCGTCTGCTCGCCGACGAGACGTCGGTTCGCCTTGGGGCGCCGTTACCCTCCGACTGGCAGGTGGCCAACGATGCCGTCAGGCGTGGCGACGACGCGGCCCTTCTGCAGGCTGCCTCCGGATCGTTTCTGGAAGGGATCGAGGATCGGGAGGCCGACGGGTTCGACAGTTGGCTGGCGACCGAGCGCTTGCAATGGGCGCTGCAGGTGCGTGATGCCGCAACCCGGGAGGGCCGCCGATTGCTCGCCCAGGGCTCCATCGATTCGGCGGTCGCCCTGGCGGAGCGTGCCCTTGAGGCCCGGGATGATCAACTGGTCACCTGGGAGTTGTATCTCGACGCGCTCCTTGCCACGGGCAACGTCGCCCGCCATGAGCATGGCTTGGCGAAACTGGAGGCCGCAGGACAACATGGCCTGACAGGGAAAAGCGACCCCGTGGGGTGGCAGCGACTGGCGCGCCGCGCCCGCAACGCCAACCACCGTGAGGGTGGTGGTGATCGGGACGCTTCGGCGCCGGGCATCGGCCAGCTGCCGCTCGTCGGCCGCGACACCCTGATGGCCTACACGGTGGAGCTGCTCAACTTGCCGCCGGGCGAGCGCCAGCGAATCATCGCGATCGTCGGGGGACCGGGGTTCGGCAAGAGCCGGGTGCTCCGCGAGCTGCGGAGGCGATTGGCAGCGACCGATCATCACATCGCTTTTGTCGAAGCCCGGACCAGCGAGGCGAGGACGCCGTGGGCTTTCCTCAACCGTGTGGTGCAGGCGTTGGCCGAGCTGCCGGATGCCTTGGGGGTCGACCCGGCGGAAGCGGCAGTCCTGCTGTCACTGAACCCGCAGCTGGCAAAGCGGTTCGTGGGCACCCGTTCATCAGGTCCCGCCATCCCCGATCACGAGGCGATGGTCCGGGCCTTGGCGGAACTGCTCGGCGCCGTCGGAGAGCATTGGCCCCTTGTCCTGCTGGTGGATGACAGCCAGTGGGTCGACCCCGAATCCCGCTCGGTACTGCGCGCGGCGTTCAGCCGCAACACCGTCGGACGATCAGTCTGCCTGTTGACCACGCGGAACGACGCGATGTTGCTGCCCTCCGATTGGTATACCGTGCACCTCGCCTCTCTCGATATCGACGATGTGACGGCACTCCTGACGCGCCAGTTTCCTGCGATGGATCCCTCCCTCTGTCCCGCGCTTTCCCGGGCCCTCCTCCTGGTAACAGGAGGCGTACCAAGTTACCTCACTCGCGCCTTTCAGCGTTTGACTCCGGTCCTGGCCAGCGAACGGACAGCGGCAGAAATTCTCGATCTGGTTGCCACCCTGGAATTGCACCGGGATCCTGCCTTTCCCACCGGCGCGGTCGAGCGACACCTCCTCGGCTATCTCGCCATGGCCGGAGGCAGCGTCAGCTACCGGGAACTGGCAGAGTGCTGTCCCGCGCTCACTGCCGGCCATGGCAACGAAATGCTGGTGCAGATGGAACGTCAGGGGTGGATCATCTCTGGAGAACATGGGTTTGCGCTCGGCCATGAGCTGGTGCAAAGGCAGGTGACAGAAGTGCTGTCGGCGGCAGACCTGCGCGCACTGGCCCTCGAGCATGCCCAGTTCTTGGCACGGCATGGCGAGGCGATTCATGATCTCCGCAATGCCATCCATCTCTGCTTCGCCGAGGCTGCTCTGCCCGAGGCGTTGTCGGTGATCCGGAACTGGCGGCGGCGGATGCACGACGCCCCCACCGGTCGGGAGCTCGTCGCGCTGGTTTTGCCGCACGATGCCGACCTGCGGTGGCGCTGGCGACTGCAGGCTGCGGCCAGTCCGCGCCTGCTCCACCTGGTGGCGACCGCGATGTGCCTGATCGCCCTGACCGCATGGGCGGTGGCTGGCTGGCTGGGCCAGCCGACGTCGCTCCGATTGGAAAATATCCCCCGGGTCCCGGGATATGAGTCCACCTCGCGCGTCCGTCGAAACATCGTGCCGCCGCTGTTCACGGTGCGTGACCGGCTCGGCCGAATTTCCTCTGCTCTCGACGGCAACCCGCTCGAAGTTGTGGGCTGGTCCGTTTCAGTCGATTCGGCGCTGCTCGCACCCGCACCCACTGCGCGCCATGGCATGGTCAGCGCAACTTCACTCGACGTCTTCTCCGGGCTCGACGGCGACAATGACGTCTCGTTCCGCCTCGGCTCACTCCCCGTCCTGCCGGTCAGGGTCTTCCGCGGATATGGACACCAGTCACTCGCTATCGGAGGTGGTTTCCTGAACGGCGTCGCACTCGCCGATCAACACCCGGAAGTGTCCGTGGCGCCGGGTGATTCGCTGATCGGGCTGGTCACCCTGCGCTATACCACCCCCCAGCAGGCCGCCCTCTGGATGCTGGCCGAAACATCGACCATGAATCCGCACACCACCGACACCAACACCGTTGTCACCCTGCATTCCGGGGCGGTCGACGGCTTGACCGAGGTGATGATCCGGCGGCGCGTGCCAAGCCAGCTTGGGGTGTATTGGCTGCTCTGGACCTTCGCAGCAGAGCCGAGTGCGGCGGATATCCTGTCGCTGACCAACTGGCGTTGTCCCACACCCCACTGGGATGATGGCAACGACCTGCTCCCGCTGGCCGATTCAACTCTGGAGCGGATCTGGGGAGGGGGCATGCTGACGGTCCGGCGGGAACTCTGCGAAACAGACGAACTGCCGAGACTCGAGAAATCGTATTATTCGACGGCTGCCTTGAAGGTGGTGGTTGGCCGGTAGCGGGAGGGACCGGAACCAAGGGAACCGCCGGTGAATGGTGAATCGTGAAAGGTGAAACGGAGGGGGAATCCCCGCCCTCGCGTAGCGAGCGGCGGGGTCTCCTGGCTCGCGTTCAAGCAGACCCCGCCAAGCCCCCTTTCACTTTTCACGTTTCACTTGTCACCGCTTTCGGCGTGCCAGATTGCCGAACCCAACTACCTACGCTTGCCGCTTGCGCCGCCGCGCTGCCGCCATCCCGACCAGCCCAGTCGCCAGCAAAGTCATCGAGGCCGGCTCTGGGACCACGTCGGCGCCTGCCGGTGTGTTGCTCCAGAGCGCGGTGTAGTCGGAACTGCCGCTGGCGAATGTGCCATCATTGAAATTGTAGCCCTGCATGATGATTTCGCCGATGCGGATGGTGGTGGCATCGCCTGTGAACGAACCCGCAAAGGCACCATTGACGGAGTATGTGAACAGCGACGAGCTCGCATCGAACGCCACCGACAAAGTGTTCCAGGCGCCGTAATTCACCGGATTGCTGAAGTTGATCCAGCCAACGTCCTCATCCCAGCCGCGAAAGAGCCCCGTGCCAGCCTGATTGGTGAACCCGATGATCGCAAAATCAAAGTCCTGAGGGGTTTCAGCGGCATTGAAGCCAACCGCCCACATGTCCGTGCGAACGCTGTTGTTGCTACCAGCGGCATTGGTTTCCCAGCCAGACTCGACCCACAAGTCGGCGGTCAGCGAGAAGGATCCCGGTGCAGTGCCGAGCGCCATCTTCCGACCCTGGGTGTTGTAGAATGCACTTTGAAGGCCGGCAGGGCGATTGGCGGCGTCCCCTGCGGAGGTGATCCCGATGTTCAGGACATCGTTCCGCCCGTTGGTGCCATTGGTGAGCGCGAAAGTGGTCGGCTCGAAGCGATCGGTTACCCACGATGCGGGGACCGTGGCTCCGAAGGATGGCGTGACATCCTGCGCCAGCAGCGGAACCATGGGAACGATCAGGGCGAACGTGAGGGCAAGACCTTTCATTGGCAACTCCATTGCGGCGGGTGAGGTCGGAACTCCCGGGGGCACGGCGCTCGAACCGCACCGCGATGATGCCAGTGGCACGACCCGCGCCCCACTGCGGCAATCATGTCAATCCGGCGTCAAACGCTTCCTGTCCAACAGCTTGCCAACGACCTGGTAAAAACCAGGATGCCGATCCCGCGTGCCACCGATTCGACAATGTGGGGCGGCCGAGCGACAGTCACCGAGGCGCACTCTCGACACCCGGGCCCACCACCTGGTCCCAATTCACCAGCCCCCCCTGCCCCAGATGGTTTCACTCTGAAACTCTATCCCCCTGACTTTCGTCGTTACCGCACATCATCAACCAGGGGTCATCATGACTGGCCGTTCCTTTATTTCCACCCTTGCCGTTCTCGCTCTGACGACTTCCGCCATGTCGGCCCAGGGCAATGCGCCTCCCGCCCCCTCGAAGCCGTTCACCACCGAGGAGCACGCGCGCTACATGGCGCTGGGCAAGAAGGTCAACACCTGGTTCTTCGAGGGACAGGCTGATTCCATCTTCACCATCGCCGATTCCTCCGCGCGCGCCGCGATGGGTGGCGTCGAAGGGATCGAACAACAGATGGAGCGTTTCGGCACGCGTGCCGGTGCCCTGCTTCGGGTGGTCGACGAGAAGATGACCCGCCGCAACGGGGTGCCGCAGTTCTGGTTCGAGGCGGACTTCGCGGAGTTCACCGCCGACGCGCTGGTGCTGCGCTGGCTGTTCAACGAGGAGGGACAGTTGGTGGGGGCCGGGATGGGGCCGAAGGGGGGGGCACCGGCGGATGGGCCTTGAGTCGGGAGTCGTTAGTCGTTAGTCGGGAGAGGGGCTCCTAGTTTCGCGAGCCCCCTCTCCGGTCGCCGACCCAAGAGGGAGCGTGAGAGCCGGGGAACCCCTCTCCCGACTAACGACTCACGACTCACGACTAGGGACTCAAGACTCCATCGCCACCAACCGCCCCCGCGGCGGTATCCCCGCCTCCAGCTCCAGAATCCCCACCGACGGCGGAATATCGAACCGCTGCTCACCTGCCCCCCCCGGATTCATCACCGTGACGACAACATCCACCAGTTCCAGCTTGGGAATGTGGGTGTGTCCGTGGATCAGAATATCCGCCGCGGGATACGCCGCGTGCAGCTCCTCGCTCGGCACTCCGCGTCCGAACTGGTCGCCATGGGTGACCACGATGTCGAAGCCGTCGAGCTGGATCATCGCCACCCGCGGCACCTTGGCCCGCACCTCGAATCCGTCGGTGTTGCCGAAGACCGCGGTGACCGGTGCGATCGCCTCCAGTTCGGTGAGAATGTCGAGCGAACCGATGTCACCGGCATGGAGAATGTGATCGACCTCCTTGAACACCTCGAACACCTCGGGTCGGAGCATCCCGTGGGTATCGGAAATCACGCCGAGCCGCATTTCAACCCTCCCAGCGCGGCGCGAACTGGATATCGAGCCCGAGGTGATCGATCACCCGCTGCACCATGAAATCCACCAGTTGCTCGATCCGCTCCGGCTTGTGGTAGAAGCCCGGTGCGGCCGGCATCACAGTCGCTCCCGCCTCGGTGACTGCGGTGAGATTTCTGAGGTGGACCAGCGAGAACGGCGTCTCCCGGGGGACCAGGATGAGGGTCCGCCGCTCCTTGAGCATCACATCGGCCGCCCGCTCGACCAGCGAGCGCGAGGTGCCGCCGGCGATTGCCGCCACAGTGCCCATCGAGCAGGGACAGATCACCATCCCGCGGGTGCGGTAGGAGCCCGAGGCCGGCCGCGCGCCGCGATCGGTGTCGGGATGCACGGTGATGCTCGACCAGTCACCACCGGTCGCCTCCCGCAGCTCGCGGTCATCCCGCACCCCCGATTCGGTCTCCAGCAGCCGCCAGCCGTGCGAGGAGATGATGAGATCCACCGGCACCCGTGCCCGCGCCAGTACGTCGAGCAGGCGCACGGCATACGGAGCGCCGGAGGCACCGGTGATGGCGAGGACGACGGGAAGCTGGGAGGGCATCTTCAAGCGGAGCTCCGGTCGGAGTGAAAGGTGAAAGGTGAAAGGTGAAACGGGGGCCAGCCTGACGGGGTCTGCGTGAAGGCGAGCGAGGAGACCCCGCCGCTCGCTCCGCGAGGGCGGGGATTCCCCCCCGTTTCACCTTTCACCTTTCACCTTTCACGTTCCACCTCATAAAATTCGATCCACCAAGGCAAATCCGAACACCGTCACGCTCATCACCCCGTTCATGGTGAAGAACGCAGCGTCGAGTCTGGAGAGGTCGCCCGGCTTCACGAGCTGATGCTCCCAAGTGAGGATTGCCGCGGCCAGTGCCACCCCCACAAAGTACCAGACCCCGAAGCCGGCCCCCCAGCCGAACAGTGCCAGCGCCGGAATGGTGATACCGTGCAGCAGCTTGCCGGACAGAATCGCCTTCCGCTGCCCCAAGCGCACCACGGCACTCCGGAGACCGTGCGCACGATCGAACTGCTCGTCAGGGAGCGCGTAGAACACATCGAACCCCGCCACCCAGGTGAGCACCGCGACGGTGATCGCCAGCAACAGCCACCACGGTTCGCTCCAGCTTCCGGTGATTGCGAGCCAGCCGCCGACCGGGGCGATCGCCAGCGACATTCCCAGCCAGAGGTGCGGCCACGAGGTGAATCGCTTGGTGTAGGAATACCCCAGTACCCACGCCAGCGCCAGCGGCGAGAGCATCAGGCAGAGCGGGTTGAGCCGCCAGGCCGCCAAAGCGAAGATCACACTCGCCAGCAGCACCGCCACTCTTGCCTGCCCCACACCGATCGCGCCGCGCGGCAGTTCACGCCCGGCCGTCCGGGGATTGGCAGCGTCGAACTGCCGATCGACGATCCGGTTGAATCCCATCGCCGCGAAGCGCGCCGCGCTGAAGGCCAGCGCAACCCAAGCGACCTTGGCCCAGGTGACCGGCGCCGCCATGCTCGCTGCCAACACGCCGAGCAGCGCGAACGGCAAGGCGAAGAGGGTGTGCGGGAGCTTGACGAAGCTGGCCCAGCGGGCGAGGGCGGAGCCGCCGTCAAAGGTCTGGCCTTCGGGCGCACCCGGTGAAACGTGAAAGGTCAAAGGGGGCTGCCTGGCGATGTCTGCGTGAGGGCGAGCGAGGAGACCCCGCCGCTCGCTCCGCGAGGGCGGGGATCCCCCCCCCGTTTCACTTTTCACCTTTCACCTCGGCAATCCCCAACTCCCCCCACATCGCATCCACCTCGGCCGTCGTCGCATCATCCATCACGATCTTCTCGGGCCACTCGCGCGTGAACCCCTCCTCGGGCCATTTGCGGGTGGCGTCGATCCCCATCTTGCTGCCGAACGAGAAATGCTGCGAGGCGTGATCGAGCACGTCGACCGGACCGCGCGCGAATTCGACGTCGCGCTTGGGGTCGATGTTGTTGAGCGCCACCCACCACACCTCCTGCTCGTCCTGCACGTTGACGTCCTTGTCGACAATCACCAGCACCTTCGAAAGCGACATCAACCCGGTGCCCCACATCGCGTGCATCACCTTGTACGCCTGTCCCGGGTACTGCTTGTCGATGCTGGCGAAGACCAGGTTGTGGAAGATCCCCGCCGCCGGCATGTGGTAGTCGACAATTTCCGGAACGGTGATCCGGAGCAGCGGCAGGAAGATCCGCTCGGTGGCATGGCCCAGCCAGTAGTCCTCCATCGGCGGACGCCCGACCAGAGTGGCAGGATAGATCGGCTGCTTCTTCATCGTCACTGCGGTGATGTGCATCCGCGGATACAGATCGGCCAGCGAATAGAAGCCGGTGTGATCACCGAACGGCCCCTCCATCACCAGTGGCTCGCCCGGGTCGACGTACCCCTCGATCACGATGTCGGCCTCGGCCGGCACGTCCAAGTCACAGGTCAGTGCCCGGGTCAGTTCCACCGGCTCCTTCCGCAGGAAGCCCGCGAAGAGAAACTCGTCGATCATCGGCGGCAGCGGCGCGGAGCCGGAGTAGAGCGACGCCGGATCGCCGCCGAGCGCGATCACCACCGGCATCTTCTCGCCCCGCTCGGCCATCTCGCGCCAGTGAGCGGCCCCGCTCTTGTGGCGCTGCCAGTGCATTGCCAGCTCGCGCTTCCCCTGCACCTGCACCCGGTACATCCCCACGTTGCGGCCGCCGGTCTTGGGATCGCGGGTGATCACCATCGGCAGGGTGAGATAGCGACCGCCGTCACCAGGCCAGGTCTGCAGAATGGGCAGGGTGTCGAGATCGATGTCGTCGCCGCGATATACCACCTCCTGGCACGACGGCTTTCCCGAGCGCACCCGTGGCGGGTACTTCGCCATCTCGGCCAGCTTGGGAAGCATCGAGAGCTTCCCCATGATGCCGTCGGGCACCTTGAGCTGGATCATCTCGGCGATCCGGTCGCCAACCTCGTCGAGCCGCTCCACCCCCAGCGCGAGGCACATCCGCCGACGGGAGCCGTAGAGGTTGATCCCCACCGGAATCGGCGAGATGGTGCCATCATTCAGGAGCGGCTGCTCGAACAGCAGCGCCGGGCCGCCGTCGGGGAGCTTCATGGTACGATCGGCGATCTCGGCCATCTCCAGATGGGTGCGGACCGGCCGACGAATGCGCACCAGCTCGCCAACCTTGTCGATGGCGCTGATGAACTCGGCAAGGGAGTCGAGACTCATGAGCTGCTCCGTACTCCGACATGGATGGCCACGATGCCACCCCAGTGGGTGCGCCAGTCGACAGTGGTGAATCCGGCGGACTTCATCCGCTCCGCCAGAGCCGACGGCTCGGGGAAGGCCAGCACCGAGGCTGGGAGCCAGTCGTAGGCGCTCCTATGTTTCGACACGAGACGTCCGATCCGGGGGAGAATATGGCGGAAGTAGAAAAGATAGGCCCCGCGAAGCGGCTGCCAGGCGGGAGTCGTGAATTCCAGCACCACCAGCCGTCCCCCCGGCCTGAGTACCCGAGCTGCCTCACGGAGGCCCGCATCAAGATCCATCAGATTCCGGACCCCGAATCCGACCGTCGCCCCATCGAAAGCGGCATCCTCGAATGGGAGATGAAGGGCGTCGGCCGCAGCCGCCTGCACCCGGGCACTCTTGGCCTTGCCGCGCACCAGCATGGCGGGGACAAAGTCGGCCGCGATCACCTGCCCCGCGAAGCCGGTCCGATTGCCCAGCTCGGCCGCCAAGTCCTGGGTGCCGGCGCAGAGGTCGAGGTAGCGCCCCTTGGGCGCGGCCTCCCAGCCGAGGGCATCGACCGCTGCCCGGCGCCAGCGGGTGTCGGCGTTGAGCGAGAGGACGTGATTCAGCAGGTCGTAGCGCGGCGCGATGGCGGTGAAGACCTCACGCACGTAATCGTGCTTGGGACGGCCGCCCGTGACCGGTAGCTTGGCATTGGTGACTGGCATGGTGGCCAAAGCTACCGGCGGCAGGAAGGTCGAGGCAACGCAGCGGTGACCTCCTCCCCTGCACCCTCCTGGCCAGACCTCACCGATCAGGAGGTCGTCAAGCTCGCCGTACTGGGGCGGGAAGCGGCCTACCGCGAGTTGATCCGGCGCTACCAGCGACCGGTCTTCTCGCTCATCTACCGGATGGTGCGTGATCGCGAACTGGCCGAGGACCTCGCCCAGGAAACCTTTGTCAAGGTGCTCAACGCGATCGAGAGCTACCGGCCGGAGTACAAGTTCTCGAGCTGGATCTTCAAGATCGCCAACAACGCCTCGATCGATCACTTGCGACGCCGGTCGCTCGACACCCTTTCACTCGACGGCTCGCCGCACGCCGAGAGCTCCGAGGCGATCGAGGCAACCCGGCTGCAGATCAGCGACAGCTCCGAAGATCCGCTTGCCGAAGTGGCCAACCAGGAACTTGGGGTGCTGATCGAACGTGCCATCGGAGAGCTGCGACCCGAGTATCGCAGTTGCATTCTGCTGCGCCACGTCGAGGGCCGACCTTACGAGGAAATCGCCGAGATTCTCGACCTCCCACTGGGCACCGTCAAGACCTACATCCACCGCGCCCGCAACGAACTGCGGATCGCCTTGGCAAGTCTTCGCGATGACTGACCAACTGACTGACCAACTGACTGACCAGCTGAAACCACAACCTGATATTCCCCGTATGAGGCAAATGTCATGAAGCCGCCCACGCTCCACCTCTCCGCCGACGACCTCGACGCGCTGCTGGAAGGGATCACGCCGCCCGGTGCTACGTCCCATCTTGAAACGTGCGCACTCTGTCAGCGCATGGTGGCACTCGATCAGCAACTCGCTCGGGTACTCTCCTCGCTGCCGGAGGAAGATCCCTCGATCGGCTTTGCCGACGCGATCATGTCCGAGGTGCGGATCGGTGCTGGCACGGTCACGCTGCCCACAGCGAGTTACTCTCCCCGCGAGGTGGCTGCACGGCGGCGGGTGTGGGTCGGAGGCGGCCTGGCGGCGGCGGCGGTATCCGGCGGGTTCGTTTGGGCGGCCTTGAATCCGGCCGATGCGCTGGGATTCGCAACCCCCGCCTGGCAGCAGGCCGGTCAGTCGCTCTGGCTAGCCGTCCAGGGATTGGTTGCCAACACAATGGAGCAGCCGTGGTTTGAGCCGGTGCGGACCGGGTTGGGATCGCCGAGCCGGGCCGCGGTGGCGTTGCTGGGTGGAGCAGGGTTGTATGCCTTGGCGCTGGTGGGGATGCGCCGCCTGTTGACCGAGCCGACGCCCCATGCGAGCTGGTAACCCCGCGGTGCCCGTGATTCGGGTCCTGATCATGGCGGCACTGACCGTCTCCTCGGTCGAGGCGAGCGCGCCGGCCCCGGGGGTGAGCGAATTGGCGGGACGGGTGCGTGATCTCCTCGGCCTGCTCGCCGAGAGTTCGCCGACCGTCATCCCGCAAGCGGTGGCAAGCTCTGATCAGGACGGACCGACTGTGTCCATCAAGCGACTCGACGAGCCGACCCGCATCGAACGCGAGCTGCGAACGGCGATCCGCGAACCGCTGGAGGCGACCACGCTCACCGTCCCCGACGGGATGGCGCGCCTCGGACGATATACGCTCGGCTCCTCCGAGGTGCAGAGCGGAGATGTCGTGGTGTTGCGCGGCGATGCCGACCTGCACGGTCGTCTGGAGGGCAACCTGGTGACTCTCGACGGCGACATCATCGTGCACCCCGGCGCCACCGTGGTGGGCGACCTGCTGGCGATCGGCGGTCGAGTGCGCGAGGCAGGCGGCACCATCATCGGCAGCGTCCAGTCGCTGCAGGCGCTGGAAAGTCCCCCCCCCGCAGTCGCTGCCCGCGCGCTCCCGATGCTCGTCGCTACAAGGTGCGCAGGTGCGATCGGTGTCTTCCTCACTCTCCTCGTGCTGGGATTCGGCCTGGTCACCTTCGGTCGACCAAATCTCGAGATAGTCTCCGACACGGTGACCCAGTCGTTCGGCCGCTCCTTCCTGGTCGGAGTGCTCGGACAAATCCTGGTGATCCCCACTTTCGGCATGCTGGTGGTGGGACTGGTCCTGACGGTGGCCGGAGTGTTGCTGCTGCCGTTCGCAGCGGTGGTCTTCGCCCTGCTGACGATCATCGCAGTTCTCGGCGGGCTGCTCGCGGTCGCCCACGCGATGGGCGAGCGGATCACCCGCCGCCAGATGGCGAACGGTCGTGCCGTTTCGCCCAACTCATACCGCTACTTCGCCACCGGACTCGCCGGGATCGCCGGGATCTGGTTCGGCTGGGTCGCCTTTGGCTGGGTACCGGTTGCCGGGCCGATGATCCTGGCAGTCGCACTGCTCGGCACCTGGTTCGTGACCACTGTCGGTTTCGGCGCAGCGCTGCTCTCACGCGGCGGGATGCGGGAGAGCTTCTCCGGCCGGATGCTGCCGCCTGCAATGATGACCGACGAATACCTCTGGGCCACCCCGCAGATGGGAGTGCCCGCGGTGAACCGCCCGGGGAAGAGACAGCCATGAAAGGCGCCATGCTGCTGGGCACCGCGATGGTACTAGGGGGGGGGAGTGCCGCGGCTCAGTCAATGCGCACCCTGACTGCCGCACGACCGCTGCCAGTTGCTGCACCTGCCACGGTGGCCCGGCTCGATTTCGGGGCCGGCCAGGTGGTGCTGCGCGCTGGTGACGGGAACGATCTGTACCGGATGGTGCTGCGCTATGATGCCGACCGATTTCAGCCGGTGCAGCGCTATGACCCCGAAACCGGCGCACTGCAGCTCGGCGTCACCTCGGTCGGCCGGGGCGGCCTGAGGGTCACCTCGCGCGAGCAACTCGCCCAGGTAGCGCGGTTCGAGTTTGCCCCGGAGGTGCCGCTGGCTCTGCACGCCTCCCTGGGCTCCAGTGAGGCGAGCATCGACCTCGGCGGACTCACGCTCACCGAATTGAGCGTCCGCTCGGGAGCGGTCCGTGGCATCATCGACTTCTCCCGCCCGACCCTGGGCAGCTGCGCAAGAGCGACCTTCAGCGTGGGCGCCTCGGAACTCGACGTCCTCCGCCTCGCCAACAGCGGCTGTGCGGAAGTGCTGGTTGAGGGAGGCGTGGGCCGTGCGGTGCTCGATTTCAGCGGCGAATGGCGCGGCGACATGGAGGTCGAGGCCAACCTGGCGATGGGCCAACTCGTCCTGCGCATCCCCCCGGATGTCGGGGTGCAGGTCGTGGCCGAGCGGTTCCTTACGGCGGTATCGCTGGAGGGGCTGATCAAGGAGGGGAACAGTTGGAGCTCGCCGGGGTTCGCGGAGGCGAGTCGCAAGGTGACGGTGGCGGTGAAGACGTCGTTGGGGTCGTTGGAGGTGGTCAGGTAGGAAGTCGTAGGTCGTAGGTCGTAGGTCGTAGGTCGTGAAAGGTGAAACGTTAAAGGGGGGGCATCTCCCCCGTTTACCGTTCACCCGCGCGGCTTGCCGCGCCCCGTTTCACCTTTCACGACCATCCACCATCCAACATCCAAAATCCAAAATCCAACATCCCCCCCTACCCCTCCATCACCGGCATCCTCACCCCCACCTCGCCGGCACGCTCCTCCATCCGCCTGGCCACATCACGCAGCATCGCGGCCGCCGCACTGTCCGGGGCCTCGATCACGACCGGCCTGCCGGCATCGGCGGCGACCGCCAGGCCGGGCTGCAGCGGCACCTCGCCGAGCAACGGCACGCCGAGCTCCTCCGCCAGCCGTGCCCCCCCCCCGCTCCCGAACAGGTCGTGCCGCATGCCGGTGACCGGATCGAGGAAGCCGCTCATGTTCTCGACCACGCCGAGCACGGGGACGTTGACGCGCTCGAACATCTTGGCGCCGCGGAGCGCGTCGCCGACGGCCACTTCCTGCGGCGTGGTGACCACCACCGCGCCGTTGACCACCACCTGCTGCACCAGCGAGAGCTGGGCATCGCCGGTTCCCGGCGGCATGTCCACCAGCAGGTAGTCGAGCTCGCCCCAGGCAACATCGTGCAGGAACTGCTGGATCACCTTGGTGATGATCGGGCCGCGCCAGATCGCCGGTGCATCGCGGTCGACCAGAAAGCCGATCGACATCAGCTTGACCCCGTACGCCTCCAGCGGCAGGATCCGCTTGTTGGCGTCGATCCCGGGCCGCTCGTAGACGCCCAGCATCCGCGGGATGTTGGGGCCGTAGAAATCGGCATCCATCAACCCGACCCGAAGTCCGCGCGACGCGAGTTCCACCGCCACGTTGGCGGAGACGGTACTCTTGCCGACCCCGCCCTTGCCGGAGGAGATCGCGATCACGCGGTCGATCCCCGCCACGGTCATCGGAGCGGGCGCGGGCACCGCGGCGACGCCGCTCTGCGGGGGACCGTGACTGGCAGGAGCTGCGCCGGCTGGATCGACCACCCTCACCTTGGGGGTGGTGATGTCGATGGCGGCCAGCGCTTGTCGCGCCTGGCGAACCAGGGTGGCCGGGTCGTCGCGACGGAGCAGGAAGACGAACGAGGTGTCGCCGCTGCTCTCGTCGACTGCCAGTTCGGCCACCATCCCGGAGGCGACCAGCCCCTGCCCAGTGCGCGGATTGACCACCCCGTCGAGGGCGGTCCGGACCTGATTGATGCGGGTACTACTCATGCCGATATTCCTCAGACCGACTCGACCGACCGTACCTCGGGCACGGCCTCGCGGAGGCGGCGTTCAATGCCATGTTTCAGAGTGATCGTGGCGGCGGAGCAGCCCTGACAGGTCCCACCGAGACGCACCAGCAGGGCGCCTGCTTCGGGGTCAAAGTCGACCACCTCAACCCGCCCCTTGTGGGAGGCGATGTAGGGGCGCAACCCGTCCAGCGCCGTCTCGATCCGATCCATCACGTCCACCGGTGCACACTCCCCGAAGCCAGGCCGGTCACCTTGACCGGTCTCTCAAGCTACACTGCTCCCGGGGACGGTTGCAGGGTCGGGCAGTACGCCGCTGGCGAGATAGCTGCGGGCGGCTTCGAGCACCACCTGCTGCACCTCGTCCAGGCCGCCGGGAATCGCCGCACCGGCCGCCTTGGTATGACCGCCGCCATGGAAGTGGCGCGCCAGAGCGGAGACATTCACCTCGCCCACGCTCCGGAATGAAACCTTGACCCGTCCGCCCGACATCGGCCGGAACAGCAGCGCCAGGCGCACCCCTCGTACCGAGCGGGCATGCTCTACCACGCCGTCGAGATCGTCCGCATCCACCCCGTGCCGCTCGATCGCCCCCGGCGCCACGGTGACCCACGCCAACCCGAGCTCATCTTCCACCACCAGCGTCTGCAATACCTCGGCGAGCAGCCGCGGGCGGCCTATGGGGGCGTTGGCGTAAACATCGAGATACGTCTGTTCGGTATCGACCCCGGCTGCCAGCAGTTCGGCGGCGACATGCAGCGTCCGGGGCCGGGTATTGGAGAAGCGGAACCCGCCGGTGTCGGTGACCAGCGCCACGTAGAGCGCCCGTGCCACGGCGGGGGTCAACTGCCAACCGAGTTCGCGAGCGAGAAAGAAGACCAGCTCGCCCGTGGCGGCAGCGGTGACATCCACGAATCTCGGACCGTCGGGAAGGTCACCCGGACCGACGTGGTGATCGAGGCAGATCACCGGCACGCCGCGCTCACGAACCGTCTCCCCAAGGTTGCCGAGGCGGGAGAGGTCGGCGATGTCGAGCACGATCACCAGGTCGGCGCGACGCAGCTCCTTGATTGCCTGACGACTGCAGTCCACTCCGGGCAAGTCGGCGAAGAGAAAACCGAATCGCTCCGGAGTAGCGGTGGGATTGGTGATGATCGCGTCGATCCCCTCCGAGCGGAGGAGGTGGGTCATCGCCACCTCGCTGCCGAGTCCGTCGCCATCGGGATTTACATGGGTGGTCAGGCAGACCCGCTGCCCGGGACGGAGCAGCGCCGCCACCTCGTGGGCAGCGGCGCGCAGGGAATCGGAGAGCGGAATCTTCATCTCCGCAAGGTAATCAGCCCGGAGCAGATCGGAGAGCAGTCCGTGCTCTACGACGTTTCAATCAGTTCAGGGCAGCGAACCCGGCGGAGGTAGGCCTTCGTCCCCTGGCGTCCGCAGCATCCGCCAGTACGACCACCCCATGAGGCCAAGGACGAAGCCCCAGGCCCCCAGCATGAACAACAGTGCCGATGTCCGCATGATCAGACCTCCTTGCCGGTTAGCCGGCGTCGGTTCCAGGCGGCCCGGATGAGCCAGAGCTGCAAGAGCAATATCGCCACCATCACGCCGCGAGATGCCCAGCGCACCGCCATTCGCTCCGGCGTCTCGCCGGTCATCAGCAGCGTCGGGATGGCGTCCTGGACCGTCCACCATGCCATCATCACCACCAGAAAACTCGGCGTGACCCAGGTCATGATCACCCGGTAGACGCGAGGGATCCGGATCGAGGCCCCTTCATGGAGCTCGGCCCACATCCGGTCGGGACCGAGCACCCATACAAAGAGGATCGTCTCGATGAGCGCCAGCACCACCAGCCCGAAGGTCCCGGCCCAGTAATCCCACTCGTCGAGGAAGCCCCGGGTGTTGTAGACGATGTGCAGCAGCCCCAGCGTGAGGGCGAGCGCTCCGAAGGCCAGTGCCGTCCGCTGCCGCTTCCACCCGAAGTTCTCCTCCACGAACGACAACGCCGGGGTCGCCATCGCCACCGACGAGGTGATTCCCGCCACGAACAGCAATCCGAACCACATAACCCCGGCCACGGTGTGCATCACCGGACCGCCGGGAATCTGGTTGAATACCAGCGGCATCGCGATGAAACCCAGATCGAATGCCCCCCCCTTGGCGATCGCCATCGCCCCAGCGACCCCGAAGAAGGTGACGATCGCCGGAATCAGCAGGGAGCCGCCGAGCACCACCTCGGCCGCCTCATTGGTGCTCGCAGTGGCGAGCCCCGACAGGGCGATGTCGTCCTTGGGCGTGAGGTAGGAGGCATAGGCCTGCAACGCCCCCATCCCGACCGACAGCGTGAAGAAGATCTGACCCGTGGCAGCCAGCCAGACCTTCGGCTCCGCCAGCTTGGACCAGTCCGGCGAGTACATGAAGTCCAGCCCCTGCCAGGGGTTGGTGGTGGTGAGCACCCCGTCGATCATCACCTGCTGATCGCCCAGCGTGAGCACCCGGATCACCAGCACGGTCGCGAACAGGAAGAGCACAGGCATGCCGTACTTGGCGAGCTTCTCGATCCCGCCGCTGATTCCCTTGCTGACCACCCAGAAGTTGACCGCGATGGTCACGAAGAAGAATGCGAAGGGAGTGAAGAAGCCGTGGATGCTGCCGTTGTCGAGGTCGATGTAGGAGCGGAAGAACGCCTGCATCCCGGCCTGGTCAAGACCCTGCGTCTGCCCGGTGGCGGAGAAGACGGTCCAGGCCAGCGTCCACGATTCGATATAGCAGTAGTAGGTCAGCACCACCACCGGCATGAACAATCCCAGCACGCCGAGATACTTGGCCACCGGGTGCTTCCAGAGCACATGGAGCATGCCCGGCATCGAGCCGTGGCCGCGCTGTCCGCCGTAGCGGCCGATGCCCCACTCGATCCAGATCAGCGGGATCCCGACCAGGAGGAAGGCGATGAAGTAGGGGATCATGAACGTCCCCCCCCCATTCTCGACCGCCTGCTTCGGGAAACGGAGGAAGTTGCCGAGGCCGACCGCGTTGCCGGCCATCGCCAGGACCAGTCCGATGCGGGAACCCCATTGCTCGCGAGGGGCTGCAGTGTCCGTCACGTGAAACCTCTGAATGGTCTTGAAGGGTGGTCAGCTCGGACCGGCAGCGCCTGAGGCGGGATCGGCATCCCGCCCCCGGCGCCCGGAATGCTATTTGTAAACCTTGAACTCGCCCCGCTTGTACATCCCCCAATAGGCGTCGAGATCGGCACGAACCCGGCCGCTGAGCAGCAGCACGCCGACCAGGTTGGGGAACGCCATGCCGAGGATCATCAGGTCGCCGAAGTCGAGCACGTTCTGCGCCGAGATGATCGAGCCCAGAAAGGTGAAGGTCACGAACAGCACCTGAAACGAGCGGGACTGGCCGTCGCCGAAGAGATAGGCCCAGCAGCGCTCGCCGTAGTACGACCACGAGATCATGGTGCTGAAGGCGAACAGGATCACGCAGAAGCCGAGCACGTAGGGAAACCACGTGAGGTGCTGCCCGAAGGCGCGCGAGGTGAGCGCGGCGCCCTGGTTTCCGGCGATCAGGGCTGCGTTGTCGGGGTTGTTCCACGAGCCGGTGATCACGATCACCAGCGCGGTCATGGTGCAGACCACCACTGTGTCGATGAACGGCTCAAGCAGCGCCACCACTCCCTCGCGAATCGGATAGGCGGTGCGGGCCGCCGAGTGGGCAATCGCCGCGGAGCCGGCACCCGCCTCGTTGGAGAACGCCGCCCGCCGGAAGCCGGTGACCAGCACCCCGATGAAGCCGCCGAAGGTGGCATCCGACGTGAAGGCACCATCGATGATCGAGCCGAACGCCGTGGGAATCATCGCCGCGTTGTCGAAGATGATGTAGAGCGCAGCCACTACGTAGACACCGACCATGGTGGGGACGATCTTCTCGGCCACCTCGGCGATCCGCTTGATGCCGCCGATGATCACCACCCCGACCAGCGCCGCCATCACCAGTCCGTAGACCCAGGGATAGGCAACCAGGAACGGCATCGACTCCTGTACCGCATTCATCGACTGATTGACCTGGAACGAGTTGCCACCGGCCAGCGAACCGCCCACGCAGAGGATCGCGAAAAGCACCGCCAGCACCCGGCCGAGGCCGGCCATCTTCATCTCGCCAAGCCCCTTGGAGAGGTAGAACATCGCCCCACCCATCACCCGGCCGTCGGGTCGGACCTCGCGATACTTCTGGCCCAGGGTACACTCGGCAAACTTGGCGCTCATTCCGATCAGGCCGGCAATGATCATCCAGAAGGTGGCGCCCGGGCCGCCGATCGACACGGCGATCGCCACCCCGGCGATGTTGCCGAGTCCGACGGTCGCAGACAGCGCCGCCGCCAGCGCCTGGAAGTGGCTCACCTCACCGGCATCGCTCGGGTTGCTGTATTTGCCGCGGGTGACGTTGATGGCGTGCTTGAAGGCCCGGAAGTTGATGAAGCCCATCCGGATAGTGAGGAAGAGCGACCCCATCACCAGCCAGAGCACCACCAGCGGCAGCTGGACCGCGTCGTCCCAGAACATCACGTCGAAGAAGAAGAAGGCGCTGATGTAACCGTTGACAACTCCCATGGCGCCGTCGACCTTGGCCATCAGGCCGCCACCGACGACCTCGGGGGCCTGAGCGGCAAGGACGGGCGCGGTGCCCAGGAGAAGCACTACCAGCGGGACAATGGCGCGCCGGAGGCGGGCGAGAAACGGGGCACAAGACATGTCGGACCCTGGCTGGGGTGAAAATGAGGATCTGGCTACCGGTTGGACCTGCACCACCGCCGCGGCCTGGCGCCGCGGGATGGTTCTGCTCACACGCTGTAGTTGGGGGCTTCCCGGGTAATGGTAACATCATGGGGGTGGGATTCGCGCAACCCGGCCGAGGTGATCTGCACGAACTCGGTCTCGGTGCGGAGCGCCCGGAGGTCGGCGACGCCGCAATATCCCATCCCGCTCCGCAGCCCGCCGACCATCTGGAAGAGGACGTCGGCCACCGGCCCCTTGTAGGGCACCCGACCCTCGATCCCTTCGGGGACGAGTTTGGTGGGTGACACCTCGCCGTCCTGGAAGTAGCGATCGGCCGAGCCGTCCTGCATCGCGCTCATCGACCCCATCCCGCGGATCAGCTTGAAACGGCGGCCCTCGGCCAGAATGCTTTCGCCGGGACTCTCCTCGGTACCGGCCAGCATCGAGCCCATCATCACGCACTCGGCACCCGCGGCCAGCGCCTTGACGGCATCACCCGAATACTTGATGCCGCCGTCGGCAATCACCGGGACGTCGCCAGCGCCGCGCACCGCATCGAGAATCGCCGTCATCTGGGGCACGCCGACACCGGTCACCACGCGAGTGGTACAGATCGATCCCGGACCGATGCCGACCTTGACCGCATCCACGCCGCGCTCGACCAGCGCCCAGGCGCCGGACTCCGTCGCGACGTTGCCGCCGACCAGTTGGACATCGGGGAATGCCTCACGCAAGGAGGCGATGGTGGTGAGCACTCCGTCGGAGTGACCGTGGGCGGAGTCGACCACCAGCACGTCGACCCCGGCACCGACCAGCGCGCGAGCCCGGGAGATCGCCTCGCTGCCCGCACCAACCGCTGCCGCCACCCGCAGCCGCCCGTGCTGATCCTTGTTGGCATCGGGGTGATCGCGGCGCTTGAAGATGTCCTTGACCGTGATCAGGCCGCGGAGCACCCCGTCGGCGTCGACCACCGGCAGCTTCTCGATCCGGTGCCGGGCCAGGATCGCCTCGGCCTCGTCGAGATTGGTGCCCACAGGGGCGGTGATCAGGCGCTCCTTGGTCATCGCGTCGGCGATCGAGCGGTCGAGGTTGGTCTCGAACTGCAGGTCGCGATTGGTGATGATGCCGACGAGTCTCCCCCCCCCATCAACGATCGGCACCCCGCTGATCCGGAACCTGCGCATCAGCGTGTGAGCTTCGCGCAGCGGCCGGTCCGGGCCGAGGGTGATCGGATCGATGATCATCCCGCTTTCGCTCCGCTTGACCCGGTCGACTTCGGCCGCCTGGCGGTCGATCGACATGTTCTTGTGCATCACCCCGATGCCGCCGGCGCGCGCCATCGCGATCGCCATCTCCGCCTCGGTGACGGTGTCCATGGCGGCGGAGACCAGCGGAATGTTGAGCGGGATGGCGCGGGTGAAGCGGCTGGTGGTGCTGACCAGGCGGGGATGCACGGTCGAATGTCGCGGCGTGAGCAGCACGTCATCGAAGGTGAGGCCGTAGCCGGCCCGGAGGCGATTTATCGGCACTGACGGGGCATGGTCAGCGAAAGAGCGATGCTTGTCATCACCAATCCTAGCCAACAGCCGCCCCGGGGATCAACCCGTGGCTCCGTCGGACGGGGGTTCAGTTGGCGCCGGCGCCTCCTTGTTGGCTGGCCCGGTGGCGCTCCGCGTCCCGAGCTCATCGGCTGACTTGGCGGCCTCCTGCACCGCGGCCTGCGCTGCCGCAGCCACCCCGCGCATCACCTTCGAGGCGCCATCGAAGAAGCCCACCGTCCCCGCGATTGCGTTGACCGGCACCTTCCCGGCACGCATCGTGTCCTCGACCTTGGCGGTGAATTGCGTGAAGAGGTTGTCGGGCGCGCCGCGTTCGGCATACTTGCTCTCGAGGAACTCGACGAAGTCGAGCACCTGATAGCCCCGCTCGTCCGGCAGCGCCTCGATCCGGCGCATGATCCGTTCCTTCAGATGATCGTTCATCGTGACCTCTGCCGCATGCGGCTCAATCGAGTCGTCTCAAGAAATCGAGCACCGGAGTGGGCAGGAATCGCGTCTTCCCCGCCCGCACAGTGGCGCGCACCCGCACCTCGGCGAGTGGCTCCAGCGCCCGGAAGCGCTCGACTTCAGCCCCCTCTACGACCAGATAGACGAATCCGGTTTCAGGCAGCGGACCGCGAGTCAGTACGTACGGCTGGCCGAGCGGAAGCTCGGGACGGAGTTCGTCGGCCTTCTGCACCGCCAGCACCTGCAGGGTCCATTCGACGGTTTGGCCGATGAATCGTTCCGGTTGGGAACGCACCTCCTCGGCCGTGATCCGGTCCGGCGGTGGGGCGCTGCCTAGCGCACCACTCCGCACCCAGGCCTCCAGACGCACCTTGGCCCAACCACCACGCTGCTCGATCACCTCGCCCCGGAGGGGAGATTCCAGTGACCCCACCGGTGGACCACCCGGTTGAGCCGCCAGCGAGGTTCCGCCGGGAATGGTGGCCCAACCGAGTGAATCGACCGCTCCGGATCGAGCCGCCGAGTCGGGCTTGGCGGTCGGCGCCCGTGTCGGAGTGGTCGCCGTGTTGGCCGCAGCGAGGAGGTTCCGGGCCACCCAGCCGGTCCGCCGGACATGAACCCAGCCCTTCCGCTCCCCGACCTTGGTGAAGAGGGCACCGACTCGCGCTGACCCGAGCGTCGCCCCGCTGTCGGCTCCGGCCCTGATCGGTGCCCCGGCGGCAAGATTCACTGCCAGATCGAAGCCGTCACGTCGGTCGGCTCGGAGCGCCGATGCCGGGATCCAGCCGTCGAGGGTGACCTCCTGCGAGCTGCCGCGGATCGTCCCCATTGCCAGCCGGGTCCCGGAGGCGAGGCGGGCCAGCACCACCCCGCCCGGCTCCTTGACGAAATCGGCGGCGGCGGTCACTCGTCCCACCGAAGCGGGCCGTTGGGCGGGCAGAGCACCGACCAAACCAATGATTGCCAGCACACCGAGAAGGTGACAGGTTGGAGGCGAGGAACGGGCGAGGATAGATTGCAGCATTGGGATCACGCCTGAGAGTGTAGACGCCGCGGAGGAGCATGTCAAACGCTGAATCGCGCCCCGCACCGGTGATCCTCGTGGTCCTGGACGGTTGGGGTTGGCGCACCGCCGCCGAAGGCAACGCCATCGCGCTTGCCCATACCCCGACCTGGGATCGGCTGATCGAGCGGACCCCCTGGACCCTGCTCGATGCCAGCGGGGTGGCGGTGGGGCTTCCGGAAGGCCAGATGGGCAACAGCGAGGTCGGCCACTTGAACCTCGGCGCCGGGCGCGTGGTCCGCCAGGATCTGGTGCGCATCAACCAGAGCATTGACGACGGCAGCTTCGGCTCCCTGCCGGTTCTGAGGCGATTGGCCGATTCCGTTCGGCAGTCCGGCGGCACGCTCCACTTGGCAGGGCTGCTCGGGTCGGGGGGCGTCCACGCGATCGACACCCACCTGGCGGCATTGATCGCCACCTTTGCAGCACTCGGGGTCCCGCGAATTGCCATCCACGGCTTCCTGGATGGCCGCGACGCCCCCCCGACGGCCGGACCCGAGGTGATCACCGCGCTCCAGGCCGATATCGCCAGGCACGGTGCCGGGCGGACGGTGCTCGCTTCCCTGGTGGGTCGCTACTTCGCCATGGATCGCGATCGCCGCTGGGACCGGACCCGGTTGGCGTGGGAGCTGCTCATCCATGGTGTGGGGACCCCTGCCGGCGATCCGGTCGCAGCAGTCCGCGCCGCGCATGCCCGGGGCGAGACCGACGAATTCGTTCGCCCGATCATCCTCACCGGTGAGGACGGCAATCCGTTGGCGCCGATGCGTGAGGGAGATGCCGTCTTCTTCGTCAACTACCGGTCGGACCGGATGCGGCAGATTGCTGCGGCGCTCTGCCTCGACAGCTTCGATGGATTCGAGGTGACCGATCGCCCGTCGCTCAAGGCGGCGACCCTGACGCAGTACGACCAGACGTTCCCCTTTCCGGCTGCCTTCGAGCCGATGTCGATGGCCCGAATTCTCGCTGAGGAGTTGAGCTTGGCAGGTCGTTCGCAGTTCCGGACCGCCGAAACGGAGAAGTATCCGCACGTGACCTACTTTTTCAATGGCGGCAACGAGGTCCCCTGGGCTGGCGAGGAACGGGAGCTGGTTCCGTCGCAGCGGGTGGCCACCTACGACCTCGCCCCGGAGATGAGTGCCGCCGGGATTACAGATACCCTGATAAGGGCGCTGGGTCGGGGCGACCATGATTTTTTCCTGGCCAACCTTGCCAACGCCGACATGGTGGGCCACACCGGCGTGATGCCGGCGGTGATCCGCGCGGTGGAAACGGTGGACCAGTCGCTCACCCGGATCGTTGCCGCGGCCGAGGCGAGCGGGGCGCGACTGCTGGTCACTGCCGATCACGGCAACGCCGAGCAGATGATCGACCCTGCCACGGGCGGGCCGCATACCGCGCACACCACCAACCCGGTGCCGTTCGTCGCCGTTGACCGAAACACCGCCCCGCTGCGTGGGGGGGGGGCACTGTGCGACGTGGCGCCCACGATTCTGCATCTGCTCGGACTGCAACAGCCCGAGCAGATGACTGGCCGTTCCCTTCTTGACCGGATGACCGCGTGATTCGACGTCTGTTCGCCCTCACAGTCCTGTGCCACCTCGCCGCCCCACTCCCCGCGCAGGTCGGCTTCCGGCCGAACGCATCACCCTACCGCGACATCCGCACCGGCACGGTCATCGAGTTGTACCGGGGACAGATCTACGGCTCGGGAGGACCGATCCCGGTTGGCCCGCGCGATGGCTCCGTCACCGGTGGACGCATCCTCCTCCGGGCCAAGAGCACTCTCTCGATCGGCTTCGGGGTGTGGGGAGCGAGCACCGTGCGCTCCATCGTCGACGCCGACGCGCCTCGTGCCACCCGGGTGTCCGGGCCGATCGACCACAGTCTCTTCGCCGGGGAGGTCAACGCGCAATTCAACATCACCGGCGGGAAAACCTGGCACGGATTGGCTCCGTATGCCGGATTCGGAATCGGCCTGGCCAAGGGGGAGAGCACTCCGGCAATCGACACCAGCGGCTACTCTTTCGGCACCAAGTTTTTCCTGGTGCCGTCAGTCGGCACCCGCTTCTTCCTCGGCGACCGGATTTACCTCCGGGTCGAGGGGCGGGTGATGTCGTGGAACCTGAAGTACCCGCCATCATTCAGCGAGGAGCCGGCCCTCGATCCCGGCACCGAGGATAATCCCAACGCGGTCAACCCCACCGGGCGTCGTGGTCAACGGGTTGGGGCGCCTCAATTGACCATCGGATTCGGCTGGGGGCTTTGACGACCGGACCGTTGCGCAGCACCCTCACCCGAGTGGTGGGATTTCACGCCACGCACCGGATTCATATTCCGGAGTGGAGTGACGCCGAGAATCGGGACCGCTTTGGCTGGACCAGTGAGGCGCCGGGTCACGGGCATCACTATCAGGTTGCCGTGACGGTCACCGGACCGCTTGACCCCCGGCTGGGCATGGTGATCGATTTGGCCCTCCTCGACTCGATCCTGGAGGAGGAAATCATTACCCCGCTGGCCGGCGCGCATCTGAATGATGCAATCGGCACAGGGGAGCCCAACGCGCTGCCCCCGACCTGCGAGGTGCTTGCGGTCTGGTGTTTCACCCGGGTGGCTCGCCGCCTCCCTGCCACGGTGACGCTGATCAGTGTCCGAGTGGCCGAAGATGACACGCTCTGGGCAGATTGCCTCGGATCGAAATGATCCGTTCTTCACCGCCGGGAGGATTGTGATGCTGCTCCGACTCGTTGCCTCAGCCGTGGTGCTCTCGACTTCACTTGTGCCACTCACCGCGCAAACAGGTGACGAAAGTCGATTGGTGGTAGGGGTGTCAATCGGCTATATCGGGGGTGCCGACCTCTGGTCGGTCTCCAACCAACCGATCACGGCCGTCGGTGCCGTGCCGGACATCTTCGCCCTAAAGCGTCGGCTGCGCAGCAACATCACCGTGAACAGCCAGGTGACCTATTTCCCCAGCCCGAACTTCGGCTACACAGGGGAATTGGGCTACACCGGCCTGGGCACCGAGGAAAGTTGCCGACTGGTGGTGTCAAATGGCGATTTCAGGAACCAGGCCGCCTGCGCCGCCATAAATGGATCCGATCGATCTGCCGCTGCTGTAAACCTGCTGGGTGGGATCACCTTCCGGCTCGCGTCACGATCGGAGATCCAGCCCTACGCAAAGATCCTGGCGGGCATTTCCCTGGTGCCCCGCAACACGGTCGAGTTGTCATCAGTTTTCGGTGAATTCGAGGATACGCTGCTGCCCATCTACCTGAGCGACGGCACCGGCGACATCAAGCCGACCGGCGCGTTGGCGATCGGCTTTGCCACCTCGCCGAACGGCGGCTCGCAATTCCGGGTCGAGCTCAGGGGTACCTGGGTGCGACTCTCTTCGGTGGATGGACCGACCCTGCAGGAGGGACTGATTCCACCCAATTCTTCACGTTTCGTGCTGGTCCCCAGTCTCACAGTCGGCTTCGACATCGTGCTCGAGAAGCGTCGCGGTCGGCGCTACTGATCGGGTGACGACCAACCACCGGCTGACCGTCCAGGAAGCGCAGGCGGCAGTGCTGGCCCGGGTGCGGCGCGGTCTTGCCACTGAATTGCCGCTCCTCCAGGCCGCCGGGCTGGTGCTGGCAGACGGCCCGGTATCTCCAGTGGACGTACCGCCCCATGACAACTCGGCGATGGATGGCTACGCGGTCCGCGCCATGGATGTGGCCGACGCCACTGCCGGGCAGCCAGTCGAGCTGCCGGTATCGGGGACCGCTTCCGCAGGGGGGGGGATACCTCCCGCTCTCGTCCCGGGAACCGCGATGAGGATCTTCACCGGCGGAATCATTCCAGCCGGAGCCGACACCATCATCCGCCAGGAAGACACCGATCTTGGCACCCACACGGTCCGCATCAGGTCGGTCCGGGACATCGGTCGCCACATTCGCCCGGCCGGGGGAGATGTCAAGACCGGCAGCATGCCGGTTCCGGCGGGGAGTCTGCTCACGCCGGCGCGACTCGGCATCCTCGCGTCGATCGGCGTTGCGAAGGTGGCAGTCGTCCCCCCCCCACGAGTCGGCATCCTGGTCACCGGCGACGAGCTGGCCGCCCAGGGCGAGGAGGAGCTGGTGAGGCAGGGGGCGCGGCTCGGCAACAGCAACGCCGCCACCATCCACGCAGCTGTGCAGGCCGCTGGAGGGATCCCGGTACTGCTCGGCATTGCGCGTGACGATGCCGCCTCGATTGCGGCCCGGCTCGACGGCGTCATCCCCGACCTCGACCTGCTGATCACCACCGGCGGGGTCAGCGTCGGCGACCGCGACCTGGTCCGCCCCACTCTGGCGTCGCTCGGCATGGTCGAGATCTTCCAGCGCCTCCGCCTGCGCCCGGGCGGACCGGTCGTCTTCGGGGAGTTCCCCGGCGGCCCGCCCTGGTTCGGCCTCCCCGGCAACCCGGTCAGTGCGCTGGTGACCTTCCTGCTCCTGGTCCGCCCGGCAATCCGGACCATGCTCGGGCTGACCCCCGCGCTGCCTCCCCAGCTGACCGTGGAGCTGGCAGAGGCGATCACCGCCGACCCAGACTTGGAGCTCTATCTGCGCTGCCGATTGACGGCGCGGCCCGGCCACCGGTCGTTGGCGCGCCTCTCCGGCGGGCAAAGCTCGCAACTGCTGACCCCAATGGCGGAGGCCGACGCCCTGCTGGTGGTGCCACCAGGAAGCGGGAAGATCGAGGCCGGAACAGAGCTCCAGGCGGTGGCGCTGTAAGAAAGAGAGAAAGAGAAAAAGAGAGAGGGAGAGAAGAGAGGCGTAACCTCGTCCTGACCGCGGGGAGGGACGAGGGTATCCTTTCTCTCTTTCTCTCTTTCTCTCCTTCTCTCCTTCTCTCTTTCTCGTTAGATTGCCCCCCTGAAGGGGAGTAGCCCAGCCACCGCTCCAAGGTGGCCGATGGTATCGTCAACACTGTCCGTCATGGTACGGGCACGGTACCACCGAGGCGCCATTTGGCGTTTCAGGCGAGACCTTCGTCGGTTCGGCCGGTTCAATTCGGCGAGGCGGCGAGGGCTCGCCTTCACTGTATCTGGAGGAACGGGATGATCAACAGCGTCAAGACTTTCGTGCTGCTGGCAGGGATGATTTCGATCTGCCTGCTGGCCGGACAGGTGCTGGGAGGAAGCAGCGGCCTGCTGCTGGGCGGCTCGATCGGCCTGATCATGGCATTCGTGTCGTTCTGGTTCTCCGACACGATGGTCCTCAAGGGCTACAAGGCCCGCGTCGTGACGGCGGAGCAGGCCCCCGAACTCTACGCTCTGGTGGACGAGTTGCGCCAGCGTGCCGGGCTGCCGATGCCGCGGGTGGCGATCATGGCCTCGGCGCAGCCCAATGCCTTTGCGACTGGCCGGTCCTGGGACAAGGCCGTGGTGGCGGTGACCGAGGGGTTGCTCCGCTCGCTCCCCCGCGACGAACTGGCCGGCGTCATCGCCCACGAACTCGCCCACATCAAGAATCGCGACATGCTGATCAGCACCGTGGCGGCCGGGATCGCGGCGATGCTGTCGAACCTGCCCTACCTGCTGATGTTCACGGGCGGGCGACGCGACGAGGGTGGCCACCCGTTCGCGCAGATCGCGCTCGCGATGCTCGCTCCGATAGCAGCCATGGTGCTCCAGTTCGCGATTTCGCGACAGCGCGAATTCCTGGCCGACCGCACCGGAGCGGAGATCCTCGGTCAGGCGAAGCCGCTGGCCCAAGCGCTCACGCGGCTCGACGCGATGGCAAGGCAGATCCCGATGGACGTTGCTCCCGCCTTTGCTCCGCTGGCCCAGGTCAATCCGCTGCGGGGGGGCGGGTTGAGCAGGCTGTTCAGCACCCACCCGGCCACCGAAGACCGGGTGCGGGCGTTGCTGGCGCTGGACGCCGGCCGGTAATCGGTGGAACTGACGAGTCAGACACCAATGGCGCTCTGGCTCGGGTTCAGCGCCGTCATCGCCATCCTGCTTTACGTGGACCTCGGCGTACTCAACCGACGTTCCCATGTCCTGACCCCGAAAGAGGCCGCTGCCTGGTGCAGCGGCCTCGTCACTTTGGCGATGGCTTTCTGCGCCTTTCTCTGGCTGCGCGAGGGTCCCAGGGTGGGACTCGAGTTCCTCACCGGCTACCTGATAGAGCTGTCGCTCTCGGTCGACAACCTCTTCGTGTTCATCCTGGTCTTCCAGTATTTCGGCGTACCGGCCGCACTCCAGCCCAAGGTGCTCAAGTGGGGAATCTTCGGCGCCATCATCATGCGCGGCGTGATGATCGGACTGGGGGCGCTGCTGCTGGCACGCTTCGACTGGATCATCTGGGTGTTCGGCGGCATACTGGTGATCACCGGTGTGAAGATGTTCCGGAGCAGCGACGCCCACCGCATCGAGCCGGAGAAGAATCCGATGGTGCGGCTCGCCCGGCGTCTGCTTCCGTTCAGCAAGAGCTACCACGGCGACAAGTTTTTCGCGCGGACCCGCACCCGCACCCTGGCGACTCCGCTGCTGCTGGTGCTGCTGGTGGTGGAGTGGACCGATCTGGTATTCGCGATCGACTCGATCCCGGCGATCTTCGCCGTCACCCGCGATCCGTTCATAGTCTATTCGTCGAACATCTTCGCGATTCTCGGATTGCGGGCGCTCTTCTTCCTGCTGGCCGGGATGCTCGATTCCTTCCACTACCTCAAGCCGGGGGTGGCGCTGATCCTGGTATTTGTCGGCGTCAAGATGGTGATCTCCGGGTGGCTCCACTTGCCGATCCTGCTTTCGCTCGGCGTGATCGTGGGCACCCTCACAGCTGCGGTGGGTCTCTCGATCATCAAGCAGCGTCGCGAGGCGACGCCTAGCTAACTGGCGACCACCCGGTTCCGCCCGGCTTCCTTGGCGGCGTAGAGCCGGGAATCGGCGACGTCCAACAGCGTTTCGGCCTCGCGACCATCGTCCGGATAGGCGGCCACTCCGATCGACACCGTGATCCGTCCGGTCCCCCCGCGCGGCAGGGCGATCGGCTTGAGTCCGATGGCAATGCGCAATTCCTCCAGCTTCTCCAGCGCCGCGGGAAGTCTGGTCCCCGGCATCACCACCACGATTTCCTCGCCACCGAAGCGCGCGACGACGTCACTGCGGCGCAGCGTACCCCGGAGTTGTTCGGCGAGCTGCCGCAGCGCGGCGTCGCCGGCGGCATGCCCGTAGCTGTCGTTGAACGGCTTGAACTTGTCGACATCGAGCATCGCCACGATCAGCGGCGCGCCTTCACGAGAGGTGCGCAGCAATTCCGGACCGAGATATTCCTCGACGTAGGCCCGGTTGAACAGCCCGGTGAGCCGGTCGAAGGTGCTCTGCCGCCGGAGCCGAGTGGTCCGGCTGACGATCGCCAGCGCCAGGATCGTCATTCCGAACAGCAGAATCAAGCGGGCGATCTGGGTGGTCCAGTCGAAGCCGCCGTAGTCCGGCTGGTCACGGCTGATCGAATCCTGCGAGGCGACCGTCTGGATCAGCACCGACAGCAGCAGATACTGCACCATCGCGGTGGCGCCCGATACGGCACAGACTTGCGGACTGTAGCGCAGCGAGGTCGCGGCGATCGCCAGCAGGTAGATCTCGAAGACCACCCGCGAGTTGACGGTGACGATCGGCATGTCGATCAGCCAGAATGCCAGCAGACCGAGCGACACGATGCTCACGTCGGCCACTGCGGTCAGGTAGGGCAGCATCGGACGGTGCAACCCGCGGGCCACCGTCCGTTCCAGGAGAATGGCGGAGAGCAACGCCACGCTCGCCAGCCCCAGGCCGACCCAGTGTTCCTCGCCAGCAGGATCGGCGGCGAGCGAGAAGAGCGGAATGGTGAGGAAGATCAGGGTGAGCCAGGTTCTCACCCGGGCGACCAGCGCCTCGCCATCGCGCGCGGCATCGGCGAGGACCTCATCCGGAGAGGTGAGGAGCCAGGCCCAGAAGTGGCGAAGCGGAGTGATCGCCATCCCGGCGCTACATCAACCGGTAGCGGGGGCCACTGCCCCCCTCGCGCGGTGTCCAGCGTGGCCCGATGACGTCGGTCGCCTTGCAGTCGACACAATTGGGGGCGTTGACCACCAGTCGGTCACCATCCCGCTCATAGACGCCGGCCGGGCAGATTCGCGCGTAGAAATCCGCCACCGCACCTGAAACATCCTGCCCCACCACCAGGTGCGACGGGATGGTGTCCCGGGTGGCGTTGCCCGACTTGAAGACCGCATCGACCTTGCTGAAGGTGAGCTGGTTGTCGGGAACGAACGGTGCCGGCGTGCCGGGATGCCGCAGCGCGGCGGCGTCCTCTTCCATGGCGATCCGGCCGCCGGGGAAGGCACCCCCGGTCAGGGTCATCAACCCCGCCTTGAGCGCCCCCGTCACGAAGCCGTCCCGGAATGCCAGCCGCATGTTGCGGGTGCGATGGAGGTCGCTCCGGATGCGTGAGGTACGAATCGCGGCGTCGTAACCCGTCAACTCTGCGGCGGCGCCTGTCCCCCCCCCCTGCGAGCGCGGGGCCGATCGTCGCGGCCGCCAGCATCCCCGATTCCATGGCGTAGTGGATACCCTTGAGCGACGGCACGTCGACGAATCCGGCGGTGTCGCCGATCATCACCAGGCCGTCGCCGCTGAGCCGGTGCGGAATTGCGTGATAGCCGCCTTCGGGGATGGTCTTGGCACCCCACTCGAGCAGGGTGCCGCCCTCGAGAATTTCGCGGAACAGCGGATGCAGTTTCATCCGCTGCAGCGACTCGTGGACGTCGAGCGAGGCGTCGTGCGAGTCGAGCCCTGCCACCAGCCCGATCGAGACCTGGTTGGGTCCCATCGGGTAGCACCAGGAGCCACCGAAGGTATCACGCGGCAGCGGCCATCCGAGGGTGTGGATCACCCGGTCGAGCGGACGCGCCACCTCCCAGACCTCCTTGACGCCCAAGGCGAAGATCTGCGGATTGTCGCTGTCCACCCCACGCCAGGTGCGCCATGCCTGGCCCAGCGGTCCACGCGACCCCTCCGCCAGCACCACCACCCGGGCCGTGAGGTCGGTCGGCTCCTGGTATCCGGCGCCGGGCTGTCCGTCACGATCCAGCCCGCTCGCCACCGTACGCACCCCGATCACCCGATCACCATCCACCAGCAGCGATTCCGCCGGGAAGCCGGGGAAGATGTTGACCCCCAGCGCCTCGGCCTGCTCGCCCAGCCAACGCACCACCTCGCACAGCGAAACCACCACGTTGCCGTGGTTCTTCATGGTGGGTGGAGTAGGCAGCTTGATCGAGCCGGTTGGCGTGAGGTAATAGACCGCCTCGCCGCCGACCGGCTGGCGAAACGGGAAGTCGGCGTCGCTCAGTTCGGGGAAAAGTGCGCGGATCGGCCCGGGGTTCATCACCGCCCCCGAGAGGACGTGCTCGCCGAGCGCACCGGCCTTCTCCAGCACGCCGATCCCCAGGTCCGGGTAGTCCTTGGCCAGGCGAATGGCGCAGGCCAGGCCGGCCGGCCCGCCGCCGACTATCAGAACGTCGAGCTCGATCGCCTCGACACTGGGGGCCTCGGCCCGGATCAGCGACTTCGGCAGCGCCGGTTGGTGACGGACGGGAAGGACCACGGCCACGCTCTCGACTCCGGTTAAGGTGAGGGATGAATATAGCGCTCCCATTTACCTTGGGAGGGTTGACTCAGCCCAGGAGCACGATCGATGCGCACCCGCTTTCTCAGAATTTCCGCCGCCCTGCTGATCCTGATCGCCATCGGCGGCATGGTCTGGTCCCCTGCCTGGTGGTTCTTCCTGATCCTGGGACCGATCGTGGCATGCGGGATCTACGACACGCTCCAGACCCGGCACGCGATCCTCCGGAATTTCCCCGTGATCGGCCATTTCCGGTACCTGCTCGAGGGAATCGGGCCCGAGCTGCACCAGTATTTCATCGAGAATGCCCTCGATGGCACCCCGATCCACCGCACCGATCGGACCTACGTCTATTCCCGCGCCAAGCAGGAGCATCAGGTCCATCCCTTCGGCACTGAACTCGACCTGCAGGCGACCGGATATGTGTACATGGCCCACTCGATCTATCCGGTGGCCCACCTTTCACCACCTCCCAGAGTGACGATCGGGGGCCCCCACTGCACCCGGCCGTATGCCGCCAGCGTCTTCAACATTTCGGCAATGTCCTACGGCGCCCTGAGCCAGCCGGCGGTGGAGGCGCTCAATATCGGCGCCCGGGAGGGCGGCTTCTTCCACTCCACCGGCGAGGGCGGCATCGCTCCAGCCCACCTGCACGGCGGCGATCTCTGTTTCCAGGTCGGTACCGGCTATTTCGGAGCGCGCACCCCCGAAGGGGCGTTCTGTCCCGACCGCTTCCGCGAAAACGCCACCCGGTCGGAGGTCAAGCTGATCGAGCTCAAGCTCTCCCAGGGGGCCAAGCCGGGCCATGGCGGCATCCTGCCCGCAGCCAAGAACAGCGAGGAGATCGCCAAGATCCGCGGTGTGCTCCCCCACACGCGGGTCGATTCCCCCCCCTATCACACCGCGTTCAAGGGGCCGGAAGGGCTGTTGCACTTCATCCAGCAGCTGCGCGAGTTGGCCGACGGCAAGCCGGTCGGATTCAAGCTCTGCCTCGGCGATCGCCACGAGTTCGTGGCGCTCTGCGAAGCGATGGTAGCCACCGGCATCACACCCGATTTCATCAGTGTCGACGGGGCCGAGGGCGGCACCGGTGCGGCGCCGATCGACTTCTCCGATCACGTCGGCGTGCCGCTCAAGGAGGCGCTGATCTTCGTGGTCGACACCCTGCACTGCTACAACCTCAAGCGTCACATCCGGGTGATCGCGGCCGGCAAGGTGATCACGGCGTTCGACATCTACCGTACCCTCTGTCTCGGTGCCGATCTCTGCAATTCGGCCCGGGGAATGATGCTCGCCCTCGGCTGCATCCAGGCGCTGGAGTGCCACCGCAACACCTGCCCGACCGGGATCACCACCAACAAGCCGTCGCTCACTCGCGGTCTGGTCGTTGCCGACAAGTGGCCGCGGGTGCGGAACTATCACAACGAAACGGTGGAAGACTTCCTCGAACTCGTGGCGGCAGCGGGTGTGACCGATCTGGAACAACTCAACCGCGGCCGGCTCTGGAAACGCCTTGGCCCCGACGATGTCCGCCGCGTCGACGAGATCCATCCGCTGGGCGGCAGGATGAGCTCACCCCTGCACTGAAAAGAGAGAAAGAGAGAAGGAGAGAAGGAGAGAAAGAGACGAATGGTTCCGTTCTCTCCTTCTCTCTTTCTCTCCTTCTCTCTTTCTCTCTTTTTAGATCATGTCCAGTCCCAGATCCGCGCCCCGCACCGAATGTGTCAGCGCCCCGGTGCTCACGTAGTCCACCCCTGCCATCACGAACTCGCGCAGGGTGGCAAAGGTGATCCCGCCGGTCGCCTCGACTTCGATGCGGGGTGAGAGTCGCCTGGCTTCCACGGTCCACTGCTCCACCACGTCGGGTTCCTGGTTGTCGATCATCACCCGGGTCGCCCCCGCCTCGCAGGCCGCCCTGAGCTGCTCCATCGACTCCACCTCCACGTACAATCGCGTCACTCCCCGAGTCCGCGCCGCATCGAGCGCTGCGGCCAGCGTCCGGCCGCTCTCGCCCAGCGCCTGCCAGTGGTTGTCCTTGATCATCACCGTCTCGGCGAGGTCGAGCCGGTGTCTCCCCCCCCCACCGGCCAGGACGGCGCTGACTTCCAGCAGCCGGAGCCCGGGAGTGGTCTTCCGGGTGTGCAGCACCTGACAGCCGGTCCCCTTGATGGCGTCGGCATAGCGGCGGGTCACGGTGGCGATGCCGCAACTGCGCTGCAGGATGTTGAGCAGCGGTCGTTCGGCCCGGAGAATTGCCTGCAGATCGCCGTCGAGCTGCCCGACGACACCGCCCGCCGGGACCACCTCGCCGTCTTCCGCCTGCCAGGTGACCGGCAGCAGCCCGCAGGCGGTCACCACGGCATCGGCCCAGGCGCGGCCAGCCATCACCGTCACCTCGCGTGACGCGATGACGGCACTGGCCTGCTCGGCGGCTCCCACCACGACCTCCGTGGTGATGTCGCGAGCGCCATCTTCGGCGAGAGCGATCTCCGCCACCCGCCGGGCATCGCTGGCGACCTGCTCGGCGTCAAGGCGCTCAGGCACCGAGCGCCACCATCCGGTCGATCGCCAACCGGGCACGGGCTGCGACATTAGCCGGAACGTCGATCTCGAACTGCCCTTCACGGAGGGCGTCCCGGACGCCCTCCAGCGTGATCGTTTTCATGTAGGCGCACTCCGCCGCGCGGTCGGCCGCGACAAACCGCTTGTCTGGCGCCAGTTGCCGCATCCGGTGCATGATCCCGGTCTCGGTGGCAACAATGAATGTGTCGGCCTCGAGAGTGCGGGTGAGATCGATCATTCCCTCCGTCGAGGCGATGTGAATCCCATCCGGCGCGATGTCGCCATCGGCCATCCGGTAGAGCAGCCGCGAGGCGCAGCCGCATTCCGGGTGGACCAGCACCTCCGCTCCGGGATTGGCCGCGCGCGCTGCCTCCAGAGTGTCGATGTCGATGCCGGCATGCACGTGGCACTCGCCCATCCACACCTCGACCTGCCGGTCAGGGCGCATCCGCCGCACGTGAGCGCCGAGGAACATGTCGGGCAGGAAGAGGATGCCGCGCTCGGCTGGGATGGCGTCGATCACGTCGAGCACATTGCCGCTGGTGCAGCAGTAATCAAGCTCGGCCTTTACCGCGGCGGTGGTGTTGACGTAGCCCACCGCCACATGATCGGGGAACTGCTTCCGCCAGCCGCGCACCTCCCCGGCGGTAATCGTGTCGGCGAGCGAGCAGCCGGCGGCGAGGTCGGGAAGAAGGACGGTCTTGTCGGGAGCCAGCACCTTGGCCGTCTCGGCCATGAAGTGCACGCCGCAGAAGACGATCACCGCTTCGCTCACCGCCGCCGCACGCCGCGAAAGTCCCAGCGAATCGCCCACGAAGTCGGCCACATCCTGCACTTCCGGGCGCTGGTAGTTGTGCGCCATGATGATGGCGTTGTGCGCCGCTGCGAGGGCACGGATCTCCTCCTGCAAGGCGGCGATCTCGGTGTCATCATACGATGGTGCTTCAATCACCGGCAACTGCAATGTCACGACGCCGTCCTCGGCTTCGGGTTTGGAAAGTCGGCGCGGCGATGTCCCCCGCGCGATTCACGTCGACCACGCGCGGCACGCGCGATCTCAGCGGCGATCCGCAACTGGTCGGCGGTATGCCACGCTCCCGCCGGTACGCGTCGGCGCAAGTCGGCGATCGCCAGCTCCGCCTCGGCCAAGCCGGGCTCGGTACGGATCAGGCCGACTTCCCGGGTGAGCAGACTCCGCATCCGGGCTCTGAGCGCGGTGGCTGCCGGGCCGGCGTCGATCCCGGCGTCCCAGTCGGTCGGAGCCGGCGCGAAAGATGGCACCGTCGTGCCCGCGATGAGAACACGACCGACACCTCGTGCCGCGCGGTCGGCAAAGACCAGCCCCTCCAGCAGTGAATTGGAGGCGAGGCGGTTGGCACCATGCACCCCTGTGTGCGCGCATTCTCCCACGGCCCAGAGGCCCCGCAATGTGGTCCCGCCACCCAGATCGGTGCGAATTCCACCCATGGCATAGTGCATCGCCGGGGCAATCGGGAGGAGATCACGCTCGAGTGACAAGCCATGTGCTGCCACCAGCGCTGCCACTCCCGGAAAGGCGTCGACCACCTCCGCCAGATGGCGGGCATCGAGAAAGGCATCACCCCGGAAGGCCCGGTGAGCCACCGCCCGAGCCACCACGTCGCGCGGCGCCAGTTCACCGCGCGGGTCGCTGTCGAATACGAATCGATGACCGCTCTGGTCCACCAGCCAGGCACCACGGCCTCGCAGCGCCTCGGTGAGCAGTGGTGCCGGATTGACTCCCGGCAGCGCCAGCGCGGTGGGGTGAAACTGGAGAAACTCCAGATCGGTCAGCTCGGCGCCAGCGGCATGGGCCAGCGCCCAGCCATCGGCAGTCGCGACCGGCGGGTTGGTGGTCACCTCGAACAACTGCCCCACCCCACCGGTGGCCAGAATCACCGCGGATGCGGCAATCGCCTCCGGCACTCCCCCGGCGTCGAGCACCACCGCACCGACTACGGCGTCGCCGTGACGAACCAGACGCCGCACCCGGGTCATCTCCCGCACCTCGATCCGGGGATGATCGTTCACCACCCGGGCCAGCGCGGCGATCACCATCGCACCGGTCCGGTCGCCTGCCGCATGAATGATCCGGGCGCGGGAGTGGGCCGCCTCCAACCCGAAACGCAACGCGCCGTCTTCATCGCGATCAAACTCGGCGCCGAGAGCCAGGAGCTCGCGCACCCGCTCGGGGCCCTCCCGGGTGAGCACGTCGACCGCAACCGGGTCGGCCAAGCCGTCACTGGCAGCTATGGTGTCGGCGGCATGCTGCTCCGGAGAGTCGGCGTCGTGGAGGGCGACCGCGATGCCGCCCTGGGCCCAGGCGGTGTTGGAGTCGTGCAGCGTTGCCTTGGTTGCGAGGAGGACGTCATGGCCTTCAGAGGCGAGACGCCAGGCGGCCCAGAGGCCGGCGATTCCGGTACCGACCACAAGCGGGCGGGCAGAGATGAAAGGCACGCCTGAATGTAAAGAGAGAAGGAGAGAAAGAGAGAAAGAGAGAAAGAGAGAAAGAGAGGGCCGCCCTCTCTTTCTCTCCTTCTCTCTTTCTCTCTTTCTCTCTTTCTCTCCTTTTATCGCGCGATCGGCTCGGTGACGACGAATCCGGCCGGGCCGGTCGTGGTCGCTGGGGCTCCACTCACCGGCATGGCGACGCGAACCGGGACCACCTCCGATGCCAGGGAGGCCCTGGTCCTGGCCCAGAATCGACTCACGGAACGTGGATTCAGAAAGAACGCAGGAAGCGGGCAATTGATGCTCTCGCTCCCCTGTTCTTCCGCAAGGGTACCGGCATCGATCCACTCGCCATCGACTTCCCGCTGCACCCGCAGGCGACAACTCATCCCGAATGCCATGACCGGTCTATTCCGGTCCTGTGCGGCGACCTCGAATTGAATCGAGTCCGGAGTAACCGCGATGATCTTCAGGGTCGGTGGCAGCGCAGACTGATCGACACCATCCGGCAATGATGGCGAGCTGCCGCAGGCGGCGAGCAGGAAGGTGGCAACGGCGGCTGACAGATGGTGGCGCGACATGTAATACTCCGGAGGGAGGAACACCGAGAAGCTCCTGCAGATGAAGGAGAGTAAGCCAGGCGGAGAGAAGGAGCAAGATGGCGTCCCTCCCTGCGGTCGGGACGAGGGCCGCCCTCTCCTTCTCTCTTTCTCTCTTTCTCTCTTTCTCTCCTTCTCTCTTTCCTAGCCGCGCGCCTTGCGGATCGCCTCCGTCAACGCTGGCACCACCTCGAACAGGTCGCCGACGATACCGTAGTCAGCCACCTTGAAGATCGGGGCGTCCTTGTCGCGATTGATCGCCACGATGGTGCGCGCGGTGCGCATCCCGGCGAGGTGCTGAATCGCCCCGCTGACGCCGATGGCGAAGTAGAGGTCGGGCGAGACGGTCTTGCCGGTTTGACCGACCTGCGCGCCGTGCTCGATCCAGCCGGCATCCACCACCGCGCGTGACGCACCGACCGCTGCCTCGCCGCCGAACGCCGCCGCCAGCTCCTCCAGCAGACGGAAGTGCTGCGGATCCCCGAGCCCGCGACCACCCGAGACCACCACCCGCGCCTCGGTGACATCGAGTGCCGCCTTCTCCGGGGTGGTGATTCCGGTCACGTTGAGTCTCGCGGTGAATGCCGGCACTGCGACAGCTTCAACGGTTCCGCTCTTGCCGGCCTGCACCGCCGGATAGGCACCGGGACGCACCGCCACCACGGCGGTACCGGCGAGGTCGAGCGTCTGGATCGCCTTGCCGGCGTACACCGGCCGCACCACCCGCACGCTGCCGCCGTTGACGCTCACTGCCGTGACATCCATCCCGCACGGTGCCCCGATCGCAGCGGCGATCCGCGGCGCGAGGTCCTTGCCGGTGGCGGTCGCAGCGACGACGATCGCCCGGTACTCGTCGGCGATCGACTTGACCGTCGCCACGATGCCGTCCGGGGCGTAGTGGGCAAAGCCGTCGTCGGTAGCCGTCAGCACCCGATCCGCACCGGCCGTGCCGAGACCGTCGATCCCCGCGACCGGCCCGCTGCCGAAGACGATCGCGTCGACCGTGCCACCCAGGCCGTCAGCCAGCTGTCGCGCGGCTGCCAGCAGCTCGTGGCCGCCCTTCCGGAGCGAGCCGTCGCGCTGTTCGAGAATTGCCAGAACATTTGCCATGATCAGAGCACCTTCGCTTCGGAGGTCAACGCCGTGATGAGAGCCGGAACAGCCGCCGCGCCCTCACCCACGATCCGCCCGGCAGGCCGTTCGGGTGGCAGCGCCAGCGACGCGATCGTCACCTGCGCGGCACTCGCCGCAGTCGGGATCACCTCGAGCGGCTTCTTCTTGGCCGCCATGATTCCCTTGAGACCCGGCAACCGCGGATTGTTCAGTCCCTTGTCGCAGGTGAACACCGCCGGCAGCGCTGCGCTCGCGCTCTCGACTCCGCCCTCGACCTCGCGAGTCACCCGCGCGGTGCCGGCCTCCACCACCAGCGAGGTGATCGCCGTGGCACAGGGGATGCCCAGCAACTCCGCGATCATCGGTCCGGTCTGCTGGCCATAGTCATCCACCGCCAGCTTGCCACCGAGGATCAGGTCGTAGCCGCCGTCGCGGAGATGATCGGCCAGCACCCGTGCGTTGGCCAGCCCGTCGGCCGACGGCTCGCCCTGCAGGTGCACGCCGCGGTCGACCCCCATCGCCAACGCCGTCCGCATCGTCTCCTGCACTGAGTCACCGCCGAACGACACCACCACCGTCTCGCCCGCGCCGGCCGCTTCCTTCAGCGCCAGCGCCGCCTCGATGGCGTATTCGTCATATGGATTCGGGATGAACTTCACCCCGCTCGGATCAATTGATCTACCGCCCGCGCCGATGACGATCTTGCTGGTCGTATCGGGGACTCGGCGGAGGAGGATGGCGATTTTCATATGTACGAATGGTCCTTGTTGTTGGTAGTCGTGAGTCGTGAGTCGTTAGTCGGAAGAGACTTCCAATTTCAGCTTCTCTCCTCTTTGGTCGCCGACCGGAGAGGGGGTATCCACGGCTGGGAGCCCCTCTCCCGACTAACGACTCACGACTCACGACTCAATAGAACGACTCAGTAAAACGACTCAGTATGCAGCAATCCCCGTAATCTCCTGCCCCAAAATCAGCGAATGCATGTCATGCGTCCCCTCGTAGGTATAGACGCTCTCCAGATTCGCCATGTGCCGCATCGAGTGATACTCGATCAGGATCCCGTTGCCGCCCAGCAGGCGCCGGGCCTCGCGGGCGCATTCGCAGGCGATGTGCACGTTGTTGCGCTTGGCCATCGACACCCGTGCAGGCGTGGCTTTACCCTGATCCTTGAGGCGGCCGAGCTGCAGCACCAGCAGTTGCGCCTTGGTGATCTCGGTCATCATTTCGGCGAGCCGCTCCTGCTGGATCTGGGTCGCGGCAATCGGCTTGTCGAACATGATCCGGTTGGCGGCGTAGCGACGCGCCTCATCGAAACACGCCATCGCCGCACCGACCCCCCCCCACGCGATCCCGTAGCGCGCCTGGGTGAGGCACATCAACGGGCTCTTGAGGCCGGCCGAGTTGGGGAGCAGCGCCTCCTTGGGCAGGTGCACGTCCTGCATGTGCAGCTCGCTGGTGTCGCTGGCGCGGAGCGACAGCTTCCCCTTCTGGTCCTTGGCGGTGAACCCGGGGGTGTTGGTCGGAACGATGAATCCGCGGATGCTCTTCTGGTCGTCGATGTCGCCGGTCTTGGCCCAGATGATCGACACCGTGGCCTGCGAGCCGTTGGTGATCCACATCTTGGTGCCGTTGAGCACCCAGCCGTCGGCGGTCTCGCGCGCGGTCGTGATCATCCCGCCCGGATTGGAGCCGAAGTCCGGCTCGGTGAGCCCGAAGCAGCCGATTTCCTCGCCCGAGGCGAGCCTGGGCAGCCAATGCTTCTTCTGCTCCTCGCTCCCGAAGGCGAAGATCGGGTACATCACCAGGGCACCCTGCACCGAGGCGAACGAGCGGATCCCGCTGTCGCCCCGCTCCAGTTCCTGCATGATCAGACCGTAGGCGACGTTGTTGAGGCCGGCGCAGCCGTACTCCTCGGGAAGGTTGGCACCGAAGAGGCCCAGCTCGGCCATCCCCGGGATCAACTCCTTCGGGAAACGTCCCTCGATGTAGCAGTCGCCGATCACCGGCATCAGGGCGTCATCGACCCACTGACGCACCGTATCCCGGACGGCCCGCTCCTCTTCACTGAGCAGGGCGTCCACATCATAAAAGTCCACGCCGGTGTACTCCGACGAACCAGCCATTTGTCGCGGCCTCCGCTAGGGTCCGGGGCCAATATAACAAAGCGGGCCAGTCGGCGGTTCAAGTGATCTGGTCGCCCCGCCCTCAGGCGATGATGCCGCGCAGGTCGAGGGTCGCCATCGGTCCGGCCGGCACCGTGGCATGGGGCCGGATGCCTACCTCCCGTGCCTTGGCCCGGAAGGCCCGGCCATGATCGAGCGGCCGCCCGGTCTCGGCCTGCCATTGGTGCACCATCTCGTGCAGCAGCGTCTCGGCCGCAGCACCGAGGCCGTCGCGCTGGAGGTGTTGGCGGGAGAGGGTGATGGCGAGTGGTCGACCGTCATGATCGGCCCGGAACTCGCCGAGCCGACTGCGCATCCGCTCCGACAGCCGCACCGGAATCGTCCCCAGGGTGCCGCCGAAGTGGCGCTGGTTGAGGATCTGGTGGAGTCGCTCGAGTTGGGCGATCTCGGCGGCATGTTCGGGGGGGGGATCGTTCTGGCGACGCCGCCGACGGCTCGGCGCGTGACGATCTACCGGAAAGCCGAGAAAGCGGCGGCGTGCAGCAAGCCGCTCGGCCCGCGACACCCGCCGCCTCAGAAAGATCACGATCGCCGCGAGCACCTCGTCCGGTGCCCAGGCGTAACCGGCATGGAGCCGGAGCCCGGTCACCGGATGCCACGACACCAGCACGGTACGGTTCCGGGTCAACTCGACGAAGGTGCCGGGCTCCAGCCCCAACCGGTACAGCCGGTCGGGCAGCGAGGCCTCGGGAGCGGCATCGAGGGCGAGCCCGAGTTGCCCGTCGTCAGTCAGTGGAGCGGGACGACGCGACACGGCGCGGGCGCGGGAAGGAGGTCTCCGGACCGGCCGCGAAGCGCCCAGCCAACGCATTCCAGATATAGTGCCGGACCGTGATGGTGGTGTCGTCGGCGATGATCAGGTTGCAGGCCGAGGGACGCTGGCCCCGGGTCCGCGAGGTGTGGGTGCTGGTGTTGGACACCACGCAGCCGTTGGGGAGTGTGCCGACCGCCTCCTCGTGATCATGGCCGCAGCAAACCAGATCGGTCCCTGCCGCCATGATGTTGTTCCAGGCAGTGCGCCAGCGCGCCAGCCCCATCCGTTGGGAGATGTTGCCGCGCAGCACGTTCTGGTGCATCACCAGCACTCGCAGCGCATCGTCCGGCGCATCGCGGAAGGTGGCGCCGGCACGGTCGGTCTCGCTCGCAGGAAGGTGCCCCTTCACCGCCATGTCGTTGAGATTGTACGTCATCGAGCCCGCGTGAACGCCGTGGCTCGACAGCGCGCCGACCAGCACCAGACCGTCGACTGTCAGCGTGGGGGTGAGGTCCTCGCCAAAATAGCGGCGATACTTGGCGTGTTTCCGCCGGGAGCCGAGCAGATCGAACGGCGACGTCCACCACTCCACGTCGTGGTTGCCGGGGATCACCAGCGTCGGGGCGATCCGCCGAAACGCCTCCACCAGCGCCAGCCCCCGCTGCAGCTCGCCGTGCCGGGCCCGTTGCGTGAGGTCACCCGCCACCGCGATCGCGGTGGGGGAGAGTTCACTCGCCAATCCCTCCAGCGCCCGGACCTGGGCGAGATCGGCGTCGCGGCCGAAATGTATGTCCGAACATTGCAGTATGGTGTGCTGGGTCACCAGACAACCCGTACCGAGTAGGTCAGCGTGGCCTTGCCCCTGGCCGGAACCGGCACCGGAAAAGTCACTCGCGATGAGGAGCGGCGCACCGCCGGAATCGAACTGCTGATGACGCTCCACTCGCCGGGTCGCTCCTCACGCACCTCGACCACCACCGCCGAATCCTGGGCGTTCTGGAGATCGACCCGATACGTCACCGTGGCGATGGTGCGAGTCGGTGCCGGAGTCCGGCTGCTGCTGTAGGCGGTCTGGGTACGGCGAGCGCTCACGTCAAAGGCCGTCCCGGTCCGCACCCGCAACTCCTCGCCCGGCGCGGTGTGGCCGATCGCCCCCTGCCCGATCAACTGAGTGCGACCGCCGCGATCGGTCTCGAACACGCTGACGCCGCCGCCCGGCAGCGGCAGGTCGCCGAACGGCGTCCCGGCGGCGCGGTCGAGCCGGTACGACACCTCCACCGGCACCTCGACCTCGTCGGGTTCGGCACCACCACCCCAGTACGTCAGTGCCCCCCCCACGGAGTACTCCCGCACGGCGCGGAGCGGCACCGGATCGAACAGCGGCTGCACCAGTTGCGCGCCGGGAGTGAAGGTCACCCGCTCAGGCAGGGTGTAGAGCCGGGCGTCACCGACGGCCTGCTGCGAGGGCGCGTTGCCGAACTCGAACGCCGCCGCCCTCGTCGCGATCGACGCGTCCTCCATCATCCGGGCGCGCGGCTGCGCCTTCACCCCGATATCGCCTGCCAGCAACTGCACCTCGGCGTCGGCGAGGGTGAGCGGCCCGGCCTGGATGGTCGCCGTCCCCTCGACCCGCGCTCCCCCCCCCACAAAGAGCCGATAACCGGCCTGCCAGGAGCCGCCCATCGCCTGATACATCACCCGCACCGCCTCGGCCCCCCGCTCGGCGCGAAAGGTCACGTCGGCCACGGGTGCCGTCGGCACCAGCTCCGCGGGCCAGACCAGTTGCCCCGGCCGCCCGAACACCAGTCCCGACGCGCCTTCGGGCATGGTGCCCCGCAAACTCCACCGCTCGGGATCCATCGCCACCAGAGTCGCCTCGAAGGCGGGGCGGCCGACGATTTCCCGGAACCAGAAGCTCTTGCCCACATGCCGACGGAGGATGGCATCCTCGCTCCAAGCCGGGTCGTAGCGAATCCCCTCGATCCGAACCCCGCCGTCGAGTGTGGTGAGGGTCGCCGCGTCGAAGGCGCCCAGTGCCAGAGGGTGCGTGCTCACCCCCGACGGCAAGCGGAGCGGCAGGGTGCGGCGCACCAGCACCTGGCCGTTGTTGAACAGGGTGATCGAGGGGCCCTGTTGGGCCGGCAGCACCGGCGACATCAGGATGGCCAACATGGCAACGGCAGCGAAGCGGGTCATCGGCGATACTCCATGACTAGGCGCCCCACGAGAACCCGGAGCCCCATGTAGGTGACTGGTGCGCCCATTGCGACCAGCCACGTGGGAGACGACGGACGGGCGATCAGCACCCACGCCCCGTAGAGCAGCGTGGCACCGATGGCCACCTTGCGACCGACCAGATCTGCCGCCCGCCGATGCCTGCGGGCACAGGCCGGGCAGCGGTCGCCGGGAGAGAGGCCGTTGACCGCCGTGCCGCATTCGACGCAGGGGAAATCACCCCACCCGGCGGGCGACCGCATCCCCGAATTCCTGGGTGCTCGCGCTGCCGCCGAGATCGCGGGTGCGCACCTCGTCGGCCACGATGGTGGCGATGATCGCGCGCCGGACTCGACTGCCCAGAGCGTCCTCGCCGAGATGTTCCAGCATCAGCGCCGCGGCGAGCATCAGTGCCGACGGGTTGGCCACTCCCTGTCCCGCGATGTCCGGTGCCGAGCCGTGCACCGCCTCGAAGATCGCCGCCTCGCTGCCGATGTTGCCGCCGGGCGCCAGCCCCAGGCCGCCCACCAGCCCGCTGATCTCGTCGGAGAGGATATCGCCGAACAGATTGGTGGTCACCATCACGTCGAACTGCTCCGGACGCAGCACCAGTTGCATGGCGCAGTTGTCGACGATCATGTCGTCGAACGCCACCCGGTCGGCGTATTCCGCGGCGATCTCCCGACCGATCTCCAGGAAAAGACCGGTGGTGAACTTGAGGATGTTCGCCTTGTGGACCAGCGTCACCTTCTTCCGCCGGTGACGAACGGCGTACTCGAAGGCGTAGCGGATCACTCGCTCGGCGCCCACGCGGGTGACCACCGCCACCGACTCCGCCTGTCCGTGGGGATCACCGTCGACCTCCACCCAGCGCTCCTGGCCGATGTACAATCCCTCGAGGTTCTCGCGCACCAGGACGATATCGACGTGATCGAAGCGGCCGCCGGGAATGATCGTCCGGGCGGGCCGCACATTGGCGTAGAGGGCGAACTCTTTCCGCAGCGCCACGTTCACCGAGCGGAATCCCCCCCCCACAGGCGTGGTCAGCGGCCCCTTGAGCGCCAGACGGGTGCGGCGAATGCTCGCCAGCGTCGCCTCGGGGAGTGGTTCGCCGGTCGCAGCCACTGCGGTCATCCCGCCGAGCTGCCGATCCCATACAAAGTCGAGGCCGGTCGCTTCGAGAACCCGCACCGTGGCGTCGGTGATTTCCGGACCGATCCCGTCGCCGGGAATCAGGGTGATGTCGTAGGGCATGTCAGCGGAAGTCTGGGAAGATATTGGCGATGGTGGCGGCCAGCGCGGCTGCCGCGGTCGGACGGGTGGCGACCGGATTGGATCGCCAGAGGACGCTGCCGTTCCGGGTATCGACCAGCACCAGGCTGGTCTCCGCCTGCACACCGCCCAGACTGTCCGGCGAGAAGCGCACCGCAGCCGGAATCATCACCGTGCGCGAGTTGGTCATCGCCGACAGCGAGCGCAAGTAGAGGCGCAACGGATCGGGGACCCGGTCGAGCCCGGAGGCGCGCATCACCGCCTGTCCCATCCGGTCGGGGTCCGTAACGGTGGCGGGTGCCCGGCGGGCCACCGCGCGGAGCTTGTCGGGCAGCAGCCAATCGACTTCCGGCCCCCGGCTCAGAAACGCCTCGCCCAGAATCGAGTCGGCCCAGGCCAACTGCGCCGTCCGGGCGCCGGGGAGGAATTCGTCCACCGGCGACTCGGCTGTGAGGTAGGTCAGCGGCAACACCGGTATCGGCTGACCGGCCAGTGGGGCGACCAACAGGCCTGGCGCCGGGCGCTGCGCTGCCAGTGGTGCAGCGAGCAGGATCGTCCAGATGAGGAACTGCAATCGTCGGGTCACCCGCCAAAGCTATTCGAGTGAGAGGCCCCCGTCCACAACGATCGTCTGGCCGGTGATGTGACGAGCGGCCTCGGAGCAGAGGAAAGTCACCACGCTGGCGATCTCCTCCGGCTCGGCCAGGCGGCCCAGAGCGGCGCGTTTGCGGGTCCGGTCCACCACCGCCGGCGGCAACTGATCCAGTCGTTCAGTATGGATGAAACCCGGTGCCACCGCGTTGACATTGACATTGCTCGGGCCGAGCTCGACCGCGGCCGACCGGGTCAACGCCTCCAGCGCCGCCTTGCTGGCGGCGTAGTTCGACACCCCGAACCCGGGACGCGCGGCCTGGTGGGCCGAAATGCTGACCACCTTGCCGAACCGCTGACGCCGGAAGTGCGGAGTGACCGCGGAGATGCAGTGGAAGGCGCCGGTCACGTTGGTGTCGAGCACCGCATTCCATTGGGCGTCGTTGAGGCGCCAGAGCGCTCCGTCGTGGGCAATCCCGGCGTTGTTGACGAGGACGTCGATCTGCCCCCACTTGGCCGCGATCTCCTCCATGAACTCGCCGACTTCCCGCCGGTCGCGCACGTCGCAGCAGGCGGCGAACACCTCGGCACCCAGATGGGTCAGTGCCGCCTCGGTCAGCAGCGCCATCGATTCGACGTCGCGGCCGGGCATCGGAATCCAGCAGAACGCCACCCGGTAGCCCTGCTGGGCGAACTCGTGAACAATCGCCCGACCGAGCCCGGTGGCACCGCCGGTGATCACCGCCACGCGCCGGGGTGCATCGCTCTCGGCCCGAACGGAGGCGGGCTGGGTGAGGGTGGCCGGCCCGGACGGGGACGCGGCAGCGGCGGCGGACCACGGATCGGGGCCGCCCAGGGTTCCCCAAGGCATGGATGAAGGTACGGGCGAATCGGAAAAAGGGGAACTGGCAGGGGCGGCGGGTCCAGCGGGCTGGGGGGCCGCCTCGAGGGGTTCCCGCGAAGTCCTCTAATCGCTGCGTCGGCTGCGGGGACGGGCAAGATCGAGCCAGCCCAATCTGTCACGGGTGATTTGGCAGACGGTGCCTGTCATTACAATCGCCACCACCCGAGCCGATCGTGGTCATGATCCCAGAAGAGATGAATCGAGTCACACTCGCCTCCTGAATACCGCCGGAGATCGCGAAATCAAGCACGTCGGCAATTTCCGATTCCGCGAGAACCAACCCGAACAAGACCAGTTGCCCAGACCGGAGGTATGGAGATTGATGACGGGCGCGCCGCCACTCGATCGAGGATATCACCAATGCATAGGGGAGGAAGAGTAGGGCCGCTGCCACCCTGTCGTCCGCCAATCGGGTACTCAGCCAAGATCGCCGAGCACTGCCGAATAATGCTCGGCAGATGGCTCTGGTCCACCTCGAACTCGAAGTGGTGCGCTTGGGCCAGGTGGTCCGGCGTGATCTCCACCTTGGCGCGGATGTGCCCAATCCCACCGCCAGCCGACTGCCCCTGGCTCGGTCTCCCACCCGACCGCCCAGTGGCGGCATCCCCGACATGGTGCGATATTGGGGTGATTCCCACAGCCAAGGCACCCGATGGATGACCTCCGCTCCCGTCTGGAGCAGGAACTCGGCGCCAACTACATCTTCGAGCGCGAGCTCGGCGGTGGCGGCATGTCGCGCACCTACTTGGCGCGCGACACCGCGCTCAACCGCCTGGTGGTCGTCAAGGTGCTGGCCCCGGAGCTGCTTGCCGGCCTCTCCGTCGAACGCTTCCGCCGCGAGATTCTGCTCGCCGCGCAACTGCAACATCCGCACGTGGTGCCGGTGCTCACCGCGGGCGACGCCGACGGGGTGCCGTGGTTCACCATGCCCTACGTCGAGGGGAACTCGCTCCGCCTGCGGCTCGAGGCGCAGGCGATCCCGCTCGACGAGGCGGTGAGCATCCTGCGTGACGTGGCCCGCGCCCTCGGATATGCCCATGCCCGAGGCATCGTCCACCGCGACATCAAACCCGACAACGTGCTGCTCTCCGCCGGCAGTGCCACGGTCACCGACTTCGGCATCGCCAAGGCGATCAACGCCGCCCGCACCGGTGCCGGGTCCAACCAGACCCTGACACAGGTCGGCACCTCCATCGGCACGCCAACCTACATGGCACCCGAGCAGGCGCTCGGCGATCCCGACACCGACCACCGCGCCGACATATACGCCTTCGGGGTGATGGCCTACGAGATGCTCGCGGGTCGGCCACCGTTCCAGGGCAGCAATCCCGCCAAGGTGCTGGCAGCGCACTTGGGGGACTCACCGCCCGATGTCGCCGACGTAGCGCCAGGGTGTCCCCCAGCGCTCGCCGCCCTGGTGATGCAGTGCCTCGAAAAGGATCCGGACAAGCGCCCGCAGGCGGCGAGCGAGGTCGCCCGGGCACTCGACTCGATCACCACGAGCGGCACCGGCACCCAGATCCCGGCCATCCTCCACGGTGGCCGCATTCCGCTCGGCAAGGCGCTGGCGCTCTGGTTCGTGGCGACGGTGCTCGTCGTGGTGACTGCGTGGGCCGCCCGCAGCGTGATCGGACTTCCCGACTGGGTGCTCCCCGGTGCCCTGGGGGTGATGCTCGCCGGCCTGCCGGTGCTGGCCGCGACCGCCTACGTGCAGCGCACCACTCATCGCGCCTTCACCCGAACGCCCGGGAGGACCACACCGACGCATGGCACCATGGCCACCCTCGCGCTCAAGGCTAGCCCCCACCTCTCCTGGCAGCGGGCCTGGACGGGTGGCGCCTTCGCCGTGGGCGGCTTTGCGGTGCTGGTGATCGGCTTCATGGTGTTGCGGGCGCTCGGCATCGGCCCGATGGGCTCGCTGCAGGGCAAGGGGATCTTCGACGCCAACGAGACCCTGGTGGTCGCCGACTTCCTCTCCCCTCCCGCCGACTCGATGCTCGGCATGACCGTGGCCGAGGCACTCCGTACCGATCTCGCCCAGTCGCAATCGTTCACGATTCTCTCCCGCGCCGTGTTGCGCGAGATTCTCGCCTTGATGCGTCGCGCCGATGAGTCGCGCATCACCTACGATCTGGCGCGCGAGATCGCCACGCGGGAGGGTGCCAAGGCGGTGCTCGACGGGGCGGTGACCCAGCTCGGGCAGGGATACGTGATCTCCGCTCGGCTGGTCGCCGCGCTCGATGGCAGGGAATTGGCCACCTTCCGCGTGGTCGCCAAGAACGAAGACGAACTGATCGCCACCCTGGGGGACCTCTCCAAGGCGGTGCGCGAGCGCTCAGGCGAGTCGTTGCGATCGATCCAGGCCACCAGCGAACTGACGCGGGTCACCACCGGATCACTCGCGGCGTTGCGCAAGTACGTCGAGGGCAATCGGATCGCGTCGGAGAATGGCGACCCGGAACGCGGGCTGGCCCTGCTCGAGCAGGCAGTGGAACTCGACAGCACCTTCGCCATGGCCTGGCGAAAGGTTGCCGTGATCGTAAGCAACTTGGGGCTTGGTCGAGCCAGAGTGATCGATGCCGCCACCAGGGCCTACCAGTTCAGGGCCAACCTGACCGAAGAGGAACGGTTGCTGACCGAGGCGTACTACTGGTCCGCCGGCCCCGAGCCGAGTAGGGTCAAGTCGCTCGAGGCCTACGACGCGTTGATCGCCCGCGATTCCTCCAACGGCACCGCGCTCAACAATTCGGCGATCGAGCTGCGCGAGACCGGCCGCTGGGTCGAGGCCGAGGAGCGATTCCGCCTCGCCACCCTCGGTCCGCGCGCATTCACCGTGGCATTCGGCAATCGACTGCAGGCCCAAATCGTGAACGGTCGACCGGTGCCGGTCCTCGATTCCACTGTCGCGCTGATGAAGGAGCGACTCCCCGGAAGCCCTGCCATCGCGGGGTTGGAGGCCTCGGTGGCTTGGGCGCGGGACGATCTGGCCGCATACGACTCGATCACTCGGGCCGCTCGCGACTCGGCGGGGAACAGCCGCCTGGCCATCGGACCGACCTTCGATCTCGCCCAACTCGCCGAGCTCCAGGGTCGGCTCCGGGATGCCCAGCAATGGTCGGCCCGTGCGCGTGCGGCCGCGCGAAGGTTCAATCCCACGCTGGCCAATCGGCTCCAGTCGGCACTCGATACCGTGAGCTTCGAGGCACTGTACGGAAGCGATCGAGCCGCCACCCGCTCCGCCCTCGCGGCCGTGCTGCAACGGATTCCGCTCGACTCCCTCGAGCCGATCCAGCGTCCCTGGGACCGACTCGCCTTCCTCGGCGCCTGGCTCCGCGATCCGGCCGTGGTCCGACGGGCCAGGGACGGCTGGCTGCGCGACCAGGCCGACATCTCCGACGACCGTGAAGGCGACCTGGCCCAGTTCGAGGGGTTGGTGGCGATCGCCGAGGAGAGATGGGAGGATGCCCTGGCACGCATCGACGAGGCAGAACGGCTGTTCGGCATCAACCGGCCAAACGCGCTTCGGTGGCGTTCGCTGATCTTCGACCAGCTCAATCGCCCCGATTCCGCCTTGAAGACCTACGAGGAACTCTACGCACACAGGAACTCGTTCATCGGCCCCGACGCCTACTTCCGGCCACAGACCATGGTGCGCCTGGGTGAACTGCACGAGGCCGCAGGCAACACAGCCAAGGCGATCGAGTACTACGGACAATTCGTGGAGCTGTGGCAGAATGCCGACCCCCAATTTCAGCCCCGGGTGCGCGAGATCAGTGACCGGATCGCCCGGCTCCAGCGCCAGGCGGGCTGAACGTCGTACCGATCAACGGCACCGGTGGACCGTTCACCCCGCCGGAACGAATGACTCATGCAGGTGCGACATCCGCCACCCTTCAGTGTGCCGCTCCCAGATGGTTGTCATTATCAGACGCAGGGTTTCGGAGCGACCATCCCTGAAATCGATGGTATAGCTCCCCTCACGGACCACGTAGGCAGCGTCGGCGGAGAGGGCCTGCACGTTGAGGGTGTCCACCACGAAAGTTGCGCCGACTCTCTGTGCCACCATCGCCGCGCACATCCCTCGCAGAGCGTAATCGGTGCGAACCACCATGGCGTTGCCGACGAACAACGGCTCCCGCCCCCGCATGTGGGCCATCCCGGCGTCGCAATCCAGGCCGTCGACCGCCAGGTTCATGGCATTCTCGAGCACCGCCACGGTGTCGCGCACCGCCCGGGCATCGGCCTCGGTGAAGTCGGCTGGCGGGGTTGGAGCACAGGCCGCGAGCGCCACAAACGCCATGGCCAGCGGACCGAATTGAGCGAGAGTGTATGTCATCACGGCTGCTCCTGGTAGGGGAAATGCGTCGGTGCACGGCAGGGACTCGCCATGGGATCGAACCACGGGGCCATGGAGGTCCCCAGCTGGTTGCCCAGCGATTGTGTGTTTCAGCGACTGTCGCGGCTCGGAAAGAGTAACGTCGCCCGTCCGACGGTCGGCAACCTCATGTTGTGCGGCACCTCGTCAAGTGAGTGCCCTATTGCTGCTGTTCAGCAGTCCACCCGGCCAAGGCGCGCTCGACGAGCATCGTATCGTTCATGATCGCCCGGATCGGCCAACTGCGCTGATCGGCAGTCAACTCCGCAACAATCAGCTCTTCGCCACCACTCCACAACAGCCAACGACTCGGTTTCGTGGATCGAGGGTCCAGGCGAAGAGCTTGACGAAACGACGGAGACTGTCTCAAGGGTTCAGGGATCGATGCAGGGCCGAGGATACGTGCGGTGCCAAGTCCTACTTGCCGTTCTTCGTACCACAATGCCGCAGCGTCGAACTCTGTTTGCGCGGCGCGGCGAAAAACGACACTCAGAGTCATCTGTTCAAGCGGTCTCTGATGGAAGATTGAACTTCTCCCCATGAAACCACGTTGTCAGGATTGGCTTCATGATCCGCTAGGCGACGATCAAGCTCAGCTCGCTGAGGGTCTGTCAACGGGGTAGCTGCCGAAATGCTATCCCAAATCTCCTCAACGAGCAGCAGGCGTTCCGCGATGCTGAGCTTCTCGAGACCCAATGATTTTAGTGAAACGGTCATGGTCATCTCCTGCCAAAAACGCGGTGATACTGGATTCATCCCATGATCTCCGGATGAGCGCACAACAAGCACTGAACCCGCAAGCCGCACCCCGCCCGCGACCGAATCCTGATCAAGCGTACGCCCTGCGGCACAATCCGGCAACCCGGCGGAGCGATCCCGCCCTCGACCCCATGGACTGCCGGTCAGATGGCCCCCAGGCGTTCCGGACCGGATACCGAGTTGAGACGACTGCGACTGGCGGCACCGACCGCTGCGGCAGCGACGATCCCACTGGCACCTGCGTTGACCGCTCCAAGGCCGATGGTAAGCAGGAGGTTCGGAGCCAACGGTTCAATGAGCCAGACTATCGAGGCAACCAGAGCGAAGGGCAGGAACCCTCCCAGCACACCCCACGCGGCGGCCCGCCTGATTGATGGCATCCCCGAGGCATCCGGGTTCTCCCTGTATGCTAGGACCAACCCGGTGCAGAGTCCCGAAAACAATCCGACCGCACCGTACCCCAAGGCGTGAGCCGCCAGGTAGAGCGACAGCGGGAGGGCAAACAACGGCGTCATCACCTCGACATGCGCCGAATAGCTGAGGGCGGCGACAAGTGCGCCGAGGACAGTCCAAGGAACTGCCCACATCAATGCGACCTTCCAGAGCGCCTTGAACTGGCGAGAGACTGGCATCTTCCGATCTCCTTGTCAACATGATGTAATCCGCCTCCGCGGCAGGCGCCGTCCTCCCACCAACATTGGGGCGTGGCCGCGACTTGGCAAGCGGGAACATCGCACCCCTCAGATTCAAGACTGGGTCGGACGGCACGGCCCCGACAGAATGGTTACTCCAGATCGTCGAGGTCGGCGTAGACATGGAAGTGAAGCGCCGCCGCCCACTCGAAATAGTGACGGTGCCACCCTCGGCTGCGTGCAAGTCGAAGGTCATCGTCATCGAAGAGCTGCGGATAATCGGCGTGCCATTGCACCCCGAGTTCGCCCGCACGCCATGCGTCGTGTTCCTGCCGCGTCAACACCAACGGTTCAAGCTCCACAAACAGATCAGTCGACATGGTCTCGCGCGGATGGTTGCGAACGTCCTGATGTGCTGTCAATCAGCTGCAAGCGTGCTCGCTGACTGCATGATACCTTGTTGGAGCAGACGCCGGAATTCGTTGACCTCAGCCAGGCGCCTCTAACAATGCCGCCCATGGTGAAGCCGTTTACCGGTATGTGACGAGGTACCGCCAGGATCCGCTCCCTTGATCAGTTCATCCCGAACCGACAGGTATTCGCTGATCGCCTCGCGAATGTTGGCGATCGCCTCAGCTACGTTGACCCCCTGCGACCAGCAGCCGCGGAGGTCTGGCACAGAGACGCTATACCATTCGGCCGACCGCTCCATGACGACCTTGTATTTCATGGGTTCCTCACCTTCGCAAAGTCGGCAATCCAGCCCGTCTTCCTAACGTGCGTTTCTGCGGCGGGGCCCGCCGAGGCCCGCGCGTACCTCAATCAATCTACCGCGCGCTGGCCGAGGCACGGGATCCCGGTCACAGCAAGCGATTGCTGGCGCGTCTTGACGGAGTAGTACGAGTGTGCTACTGTGATAGCACACCCGTACTACTGGAGTGATTCATGGTCCGCGAAATCACGTTGCGCCAAGTCGGCGGCTCGATCGGGGCCACCCTGCCCAAGGACATGGCCGACCGGCTTCACCTCGCCGTCGGGGACCGCGTTCTCGCCGTCGAAACGGAGCGCGGAATTCTGCTGAGCCCCTACGATCCCGACGTCGAGGCCGGGCTCGCCGTCGCCGCCGACGCCGCCAAGACATTCCGGAACGCCCTGCGCGAGCTGGCGAAGTAGCCCGTGCGCGAGCCCCATTGGGTTCCCCGCCTGGTGGTTGAGGCCGCCCACTTCGACCAACTCCGCGAGCACGGTGGGATGCCGGGCTTGCGCGACGCGGACGTCCTGGAAGCCGTCCTCGCCCGACCCCGCCAGAAATGGCACTACGACAAGGACACGGATCTCGCCGGGCTGGCGGCGGCGTACGCCTTCGGACTGGCGACAGCCCACCCATTCAACGACGGCAACAAGCGCATGGCGCTCCTGACCATGGCCGTCTTCCTGGGACTGAACGGCAAGGAACTGGATGTCACGGAGCCGGAAATCGTGCAGGTGATCACCGCCCTGGCCGCCGGATCCCTGAAGGAGGCACAGCTGGCGACATGGGTGCGCGACCACATTGTGCGCCTCAGCCGGTAGCAGTCGGTCGCGCTTACAAGCACTGAACCCACGAGCCGCACCCCCCGTCCGGGTCCGAATCCCGATCAAGCGTACGCCCTGCGGCACAATCGGGCAACCCTGCGGAGCGCTCCCGCCATCGACCCCATGGACTGCCACGGTCGCGCGCCGGCCAAATCGCCACGAAACACCGCTATGCTGCCTCGCAGTGCCACCTCGGCATCAGCGTCCCAGGCGTTCGGCAATGCGGCTTCTGCTGTCGACAGCCCCGAGGCGATGGCGGCGAGGTACTCTTCACGAAGGCCGATCGGCAGCAGCAGCCTCGAACAGCCCGGGAATATCGCCGGCCGCGCCGTAAGCATGCTCAAGGGAAGACCAGTCTGTGTTGCTCGCCATAGCTAGAATGAGTTCCCGTCCATGCCGTCTGACGGCCAGCATCAGCGGTGACGCGCGATGCAGGCAGAGGTACCTCGGCTTCTCCCAGGACAGACGTTCTGGTTCAGCTCCGCAAGTTACACGGCAATCCCGACCCAAAGGGCCAGTGCACGGTTGACCTGGATCAGCAGGTCGGCTTCCACGTGACCAATCGTCGGGCCAATGCGTGTCCGCGCAACTGTGGTCACCTTGTCGATCATGATCTGCGACAACGATTGCAGGCCATTCCCCGGCGACGGCGCGATCGTGAGACGGAACAGAGGCGCGTCAACCAGCGTGCTCGTCACTGGAACCACCGTCACGCTGGCGTGCGCGTCGTTGAACAGGTCTGCCTGGACCACCAGCGCCGGGCGGGGCTTGCCATAGTCGCCCGTCAAGACGACCACAACGAGATCCCCGCGAGTCAGCCGGTCCATCCGGTCGTGTCGCGGGTGTCTTCGATCCAGTCGAGGGCCTCCTGCTCCACCCGTCGCTTTCGGGTTGCTGCCCGGCTCTGGCGGCGACACTCCTCCGCAAACCCGCGAGCCCGTGTGTCGGGAACCCACAGTTGCACGAGCCGCAACCCCGCTCGCTTCATGCGCTCACGATAGCGGTGGACGCTCCGATTGCCCGGGGTGGTCTTTGACATGACTTGTAATATGACATGACATGCATCCAGTCGCCAGTGCCAAGCATGGGCACCCCCTGCCGGTGTGGATCGGCAGCATGTCCCGATAACCCTGCGAAGCAACCCCGTCCTCGATACCATGATACCATGGACGGTTCGGGTCTCGCCCCCCCGTTCCATCACTGGTGCCGCTGCACCCCGATTTCGGCAGAAGCGTCAGGCCCATTCGGCGACCAGGCCGGCCGCGCGTGGCGGAAGATTGCTCGACAATACCGCCAAGCTGCCGATCGCGATCCTGGCCTCGAGCACCGCGTGATCCAAGCCGGATATCCTTGCCCGGCTTGCAGGGATATCCGCCCCCCTCCCCTCAGCCCTGCTTTCGGTGTATATTCGGGTTTGCCGGTTCGCCGTCCACCGTCCTCTCCGCCCGGATTGCCCATGTCCTACTGCACCATCGCCCCCGGCCATCCCGTCCACGGCCCCTATCACGACACCGAGTACGGCTTCCCGCTGCACGACGACGCCGGGCTCTTCGAGCGGATGATCCTCGAGATCAACCAGGCCGGCCTCTCGTGGGAGACGATCCTCCGCAAGCGCGACGGCTTCCGGCGGGCCTATGACGGCTTCGATCCGCACGTGGTGGCCCGCTACGGCGACGCCGATCGCGCCCGCCTCCTCGCCGACGCCGCCATCATCCGCAACCGCCTCAAGGTCGACGCCGCCATCCACAACGCCGGCCGCGTGGTGACCCTCATCGCCGCCCACGGCTCCTTCTCCGCCTGGCTCGATGCCCAGGGCGAACTCGACCGCGCCGCATGGGTCAAGGTGATGAAACGCGAATTCAAGTTCATGGGCGGCGAAATCGTCGGCGAATTCCTGATGAGCATCGGACGACTGCCGGGAGCGCATGCCGCAGGATGTCCGGTGGGAGAGATGCTGAATCGGGGAATCGCGAAGGGAAAGGTGAAACGTGAAAGGTGAAACGTGAACGGGGAAGCGCCCTGAGCCCCCTTTCACCTTTCACCCTCGTTCCCGCCGTTGATCGGGACAATACCGACCTCTCTTTCTCTCTTTCTCTCCTTCTCTCCTTCTCTCTTTTTGACATGTTCGCACACCTGCACGTCCACTCCTGGTTCTCCTTCGGGCTCGGTGCCTCCTCGCCCGAGGCGCTGGTTGCTGCTGCGGTAGAACGCGGCTATCGCGCCCTCGCGCTCACCGACACCAACGGCGTCTACGGCGCGGTGGAGTTCCAGCGGGCCTGCGAGGCCGCGGGGATTCGCCCCATCCTGGGAGCGCATCTGGTGGCCAACGGCCAGGAGGCGGTGGTGCTCGCCGAAGATGCCCGCGGCTGGAGCGCGCTCTGCCGCGCCGTCAGCGCGCTGCACTGGGAGAGCGGGCTCGCCCTGTCGGCCCAGTTGGCGATCGACCGTGCCGGCCTCAGCGTCATCACCCAGGACACCGCCCTGCTGGAGCGCCTGGTGCAGCTCTCGGGTCCGGCCGGCCTCTACGCCGAGTTGCGCCCGGGCCGCGGTCGTCACGCCGTGCTCGCCGTGGCGCGGCAGCTCCGCGTTCCCGCCGTGGTCACCGGTGGCGTCGTCATGGCCCATGCCGAGGACTGGTCGCGGCACCGGCTGATTCACGCCATCCACCAGAACGATCCGCTGGCCCACGAGACCGAGTCCGCCATTCCCCGCGACGCCTGGCTTCGTCCCGCGGCCGACATCGAGCGTCACTTTCCCGATGTCCCCGAGGCCTTCGCCGCGGCGTCGGTGATCGCCGAACGCTGTCACTACCGGATCCCGATCGGGCGCACCATCGCCCCGCGCATGGCCGAGGCCGGCGACGCGCTGCAGCGGCTCCGCTCGCTCGCCCACGAGGGGGCGCTGCGCCGCTACGGCACCATCGCCCCCGTCACCCGCGATCGCCTGGAACACGAACTCGCCATCATCGGGATGAAGGGGTTCGCCGACTATTTCCTCGTGGTGCGCGACATCATCCTGCACGGCCCGACTCACTGCGGCCGCGGGTCGGTCGCCAACTCGATCGTCTCCTACTCTCTCGGCATCACCCACGTCGAGCCGCTCGGCGCCGGGCTCTTGTTCGAGCGCTTCCTCAATCCCGCCCGGATGGATCCGCCCGACATCGACCTCGACTTTCCCTGGGACGAGCGCGACCGGATCCTCGCCTGGATCTTCCGCACCCACCCCCGCCCGCGCGCGGCGATGGTCGCCAATCACAACTGCCTCCGCCTGGCCGGCGCGCTCCGCGAGGTGGCCCGGATCCACGGCCGGCCGGCCACCGAGATCCGCGAGGTCACCCGCCGCGTGCCGCACTTCTGGGACGGCGAATCGGTCGCCACCCTGTTCGCCGAGCATCCCAATTTTCGCGGCCTGCGACTCGCCAAAGAGTGGCACCATCTCGCCCGGCTGGCCGAATCGGTGATCGGCACGCCGCGCCACCTCTCGCTGCATCCGGGGGGAGTGGTGATCGTCCCCGGAGCGCTCACCGACGTGGTTCCGCTGGAGCCCGCGGCCAAGCGTCTCGACGGCGCCCCGGAGGTGGCGGTGCCGGTCATCCAGTTCGAGAAGGACGGCGCCGAAGATGCCGGCCTGGTCAAGATCGATCTGCTCGGCAATCGCTCGCTGGCCGTGATCCGCGACGCCATCGCCATGGTGCGCGAGAACACCGGCGTGCAGCTCGACTACACCTCGCAGCAGGCCGGCGACGACCCCGCCACCCGGCAGCTCTTCCGGAGCGGCAACACCGTCGGCGTGTTCTACACCGAGTCGCCCGCCAGCCGGATGCTCAACGTCAAGAGCCGGGCCGACACCTTCGAGCGGCTGGTGGTCAACACCAGCATCATCCGCCCCGCCGCCAACCGCTTCATCCAGCAGTATCTCGAACGACTTCACGGCGCCGAGTATCAACCGCTCCATCCGTCGGTGCGCGACGTCCTCTCCGACACCTTCGGCGTGATGGTCTATCAGGAAGACGTGGTCCATGTGGCCCATGCCTTTGCCGGACTCGACCTCGCCGCCGCCGACGGGTTGCGCAAGGCGCTCGCCAAGAAGCGTCCCGGCGCCCGGCTCGCCGCCTGTGCCGAGGAGTTCATCGCGGGAGCCCGCGCCCGGGGCCGCGACGAGGCCAGCATCGCCGCGGTGTGGGAGATGATCCTCTCCTTCTCGGGCTACTCGTTCTGCAAGGGACACTCCTGCTCCTACATCCAGGTGGCACAGCAGAGCGCCTACCTGCGCGCTCACCACCCGGCTGAGTTCATCGCCGCGGTGCTCAGCAACGAGGGCGGCTTCTACCGCCGCTTCGCCTACGTCGCCGAGGCGCGGCGGATCGGTGTGGCCATACTCCCGCCCTGCATCAACACCAGCGACTGGCGATGCACCGGCACGCAGGGTGCCGTCCGGATCGGCCTGATGTTCATCAAGGGATTCTCGCGCGACGGCGCCGACCGGTTGCTGGAGGAACGGCGTCGGGGGGGGGGATACCGTTCTCTGCGCGACCTCGTCGAGCGCACCGCGATTGCCCCGGATGACCTCCGCCTGCTGGTGAGGGTCGGCGCACTAGATGCGGTAGACGTCGCACGCACTCGCCCGGAACTGATGTGGATGATCGACGGAGCGAACACCACCACCCGCCGGTCATCCTTGCTGGCCGTCGGCGCGAGGCGTCGCGAGGAGTCCCCGCCACTCGGACTGCCGCCCGAGGGCGGAGAGCCCCCCTCACTCCGCGACCACACCCCCGAACAGAAGCGTCAGGACGCCTGGGATCTCCTCGACTTTTGCATGGACTGCCACCCGATGACCCTCCACGCGGAGGAACTCCGCCGCTTCCGGTTGGTGCCGAGCACGGAGCTTGGCCGTCACGTCGGTCGCCGCGTCCTCATGGCCGGGATGTACACCGCCGGCAAGTCCGTCCATACCGCCACCCACGAACCGATGCAGTTCGCCACCTTCGACGACGGCCACGGCTGGATCGAATGCGTCCTCTTCCCCGAGCTCTACCGGGAACGCTCCCATCTGCTGCTCGATCAGGGACCGTTCGTCTTTCGGGGCGTGGTCGAGGAGTCGTTCGGCGCCATCACCGTCACCCTCACCCACCTGGAACGGATGGACCGGCTGCTGGCCCGCATGTCCTGAAGCAGAGTAGCGGGCAAGCCCCATGCCTCTCTTTCTCTCCTTTTCTCTTTCTCTCTTTCTCTCCTTCTCTCTTTCTCTCTTTTCAACGCCCGCCCCGGCCGCCACGTAAGATTGTCATTGCCTTCCTTGCCACTCTCCCTCTTGCCGGAGTCCTGATGCTCAACCGTGCTTTTATTGCTGTCCTTCTGCTCGGCACCCTCGCCGCGCCGCTTGCTGCCCAGACCCGCCTCACCGTCGCCCCGACCGGCAACGAGGCCCGCTACATGGTGCGCGAACTGCTCGCCGCCAACACCGTCGAGAACGATGTCGTCGGCAAGACCGACTCCGTGAGCGGAACGATTGTGCTCGACAAGGACGGCAAGGTGGTGGCCGCCGAGTCGAAGATCACCGTCATCCTCACCGGGTTGAAGACCGATCAGCGTCGCCGCGACGGCTATGTCCAGCGCAACACCCTGCAGACCGCCGACTTCCCGACCACCACCCTGGCCGTGACCGCAATGCTTGGGCTGCCCACTCCGCTGCCGGCCAACGGAGATTTCTCCTTCACACTGGTGGGCGACCTCACCCTCAAGGGAGTTACCAAGCCGACCACCTGGACGGTCAATGCCACCGCCTCCGCGACCGGTTTCACCGGCGTCGCCAAGACCTCGTTCACCTTCGCCGAGTTCGAGTTGACCAAGCCGCGTATCCCGGTTGTGGCACGGGTGGACGACCCGATCACCCTGGAGTTGCAGTTCACTTTGCTGAAGGAATAGGGAACTGGAAGGTGAATGGTGAGAAGGTGAAAGGTGAAAGGTGAAAGGTGAAACGGGGCCGTCGCTTTAGCGACACCAGCCGAGCCGTCGCTTTAGCGACGAGCTATCCGACTGGGGGCGCCGCTACGCGGCGCGGGTGAACGGTGAACGGGGGGGCACTACCTTCCCCGTTTCACCTTTCACCTTTCACCTTTCACCACCACCCCCCTTTCACGCTCCACCGTCCACCGGCCCTTCCATGACCCACCCCACCTGGCCTGACCGAGCCGAGCTCCAGCAACTGGCCGACCGGCTGCCGCCGCTGATCCGGCTGGGGACCTCGTCGTGGACCTACCCCGGCTGGAACGGCCTGGTTTACCAGCGGGAGTACCCGTCCACCGGTGCCACCGCCAGGATGCTCAAGGAATACGCCACTTGGCCGCTCTTCGGCACTGTCGGCATCGACTCCTTCTTCTACCGCCCGGCCTCTGCCCGGACCCTGACCGACTACGCGGCCGCGCTGCCGGCCGGCTTCCGCTGCGTCAGCAAGGTGTGGGAGCGGATCACCGCCCACACCTTCGCCAACCCGAGGGAGCGGGACCGCTTCGGTCAGCAGAATCCCGACTGGCTCAACGCCGAGCTGTTCGCCAACGAGGTAGTGGGGCCGATGGTGGATGTATTCAGTGACCACATTGGGCCGTTGGTCCTTGAATTCCAGACCATTGCACGGAAGGAGGCACTTTCCCCGGCCGAATTTGCCGAGCGGCTCGACCGCTTCTTTTCGGCCGCGCCGGGCGGGGTGCCGTATGCTGTGGAGCTCCGGAACGAGGAGTATCTCTGCCCGGAGTACTTCGCCGTGTTGCGGAGCCACGGGGTGGCTCATCTCTTCAACGCCTGGACCCGGATGCCGTCGATCGGCGAGCAGTTGCTGCTGCACGATGCCATCACGGCGCCGTTTATCGTGGCCCGAGCGCTGCTCCGGACTGGGCGGAGCTACAGTGCTGCGGTCGATGCGTTCGCCCCGTATGACCATATCCAGGATGCCAACCCGGAGCTTCGGAACGACCTCACTGCCCTGGCAAAGGCGGCGCTCGAGCTTCGGGTACCGGCTTATCTGATCGTCAACAACCGGGCCGAGGGGTGTGCCCCGCTCACCATTGCGGCAGTGGCTCGGCAGATCGTGGCGGCAGGCGGCGCGGCTTAGGCCCGGGCAGTCGCCTGCACCGCCACCCGACCGTACGAAGGCAGCAGATCGAGCACCCCCTCGAAGGCCCCGGCCCGCCGCAAGGCAGTCATGCCATGAACCACGCTCCAGCAGGTGGCGGCCTGGGCGATGACGACGGTGGGGGAACAATCGCCGAGATCGATGGCCACCGCTGCGACCACCGCCCGAAACCAGCGCTCCACACCATCGGCCGCCTCCGGGTGGTCGGCCACGTTGGCGCTGGTCATCAGCGCCACCAGCTCGGGGTCACTCATCGCCAGCCCGCCCCACACCACTCCGACCGCTCGGCTACCGTTCTGCCCCAACCCCTCCAGCGCCGCCGCCGCCTCGAGATAGCCGGCCAGCGCCAGCGCCCGGAACAGGGCGTCGCGATCGGCAAAGTGGCGGTAGGGAGCGTTGGGCGAGACCCCGATGGCGCGGGCCAGCTCGCGAATCGAGAGCTGAGCGGCGCTGGCCGACCGGAGCGCGTCGCGGGCGGCCTCGAGGAGGGCGCGCCGGAGGTCGCCGTGATGGTACTGTGGCTTCAAGGGGTGGTGCTGGGCGGTGGCATGTAATCAATGTACACATTCTCCGGGCCGCCACACAACAGCCCCCCAACCACCTACTCCTCGGACAGCACCTTCACCAGCTCGGCCTCCTGCCCGGCCGCCTCAATCACCCGGGCGATCGTCTCGCCCACCTTGTTGTTGGGCGTCGAGGCGCCGGCGGTAATCCCGATCCGGGTGGCGCCCTTGAGCCAGTCGCCCTCGCTCACCTCGGATTTGGTCCCCACCGGCTGATGCCGAATGGTGCCCGCCGCCGGGGCGATGCAGTCGGAATCCTCGATGTGGAGCGCCCGGACTCCGTAACTTTGGGCCAGCGCCGTGAGGGCACAGGTGTTGGAGGAGTTGTAACCACCGACCACCAGCATCAGGTCGATCGACTCCTGCAGCAGCTCCTTGACCGCATCCTGGCGCTCCTGGGTGGCGGAGCAGATGGTGTCGAATGCTCTGAAGTGGTCGTCGATCGCGGCCTCGCCGTAGCGGATCGCCAGCGACTTCCGGAACTCCGCTGCAATCGCCAGCGACTCGCCCGAGAGCATGGTGGTCTGGTTGGCCACCCCGATCCGGATCAGGTCTTGGGCAAAGTCGAATCCGGGCGAGCAGGCCTTGGCGAAGCGCTCGGCCAGCCCGGCCGGCTCGGCCTTCCCCTCGATCACGTCGAGGACCAACCGCGCCTCGTCCATGTTGAAGACCACCAGATACTTCCCGCCGGGGTGCTTGGTGACCTGACTGGCAGTGGCCTGGGTCTCCTCGTGGTAGTGCTTGCCGTGAATCAGCGCGGTAAAGCCGTCGCGGGCGTAGGAGTCGACCCGCTTCCAGACATTGAGGACCGAGCCACAGGTGGTATCCACCAGAATGCAGCCGATGGCGCGGAGCCGCTGGAAGTCCTTCATCGTCACGCCGAAGGCGGGGATGATGACCACGTCGTCGGTGCCGATCCCGGAAAAGTCAAACTCGGCACCCGGATCGTGCCGCAGGAAGACGATCCCCATCGCCTCCAGCTTGGCGTTGACGTGGGGGTTGTGGATGATCTCGCCGACCAGGACCAGGCGCCGGTCGGGAAACTTCCGGCGGGTCTCATAGGCGTAGTCGACCGCCCGATCCACCCCGTAGCAGAAGCCGAACTCCTGCGCCAGCCGGAAGGTCAGCGGCCCCACCTCGAGGGTGTTGTGGCGCGAGCGGATGGCATCGACGATGGCGCTGGCATAGTCGGCGGAGCGCTGCTCCTCGATCGCCGCCTTGAGGCCAAAACCGCGCCGGAAGTAGGTGGTCTCCATGAAAGCAATCTAGCGACAAAAAGAGAGAAGGAGAGAAAGAGAGAAGGAGAGAAAGGGAAGTTGGCCCTCGTCCCTCCCTGCGGTCGGGACGAGGGATTGCGTCTCTTTCTCTCTTTCTCTCCTTCTCTCTTTCTCTCTTTCTCTCTTTTACGTGCAGCCGATCGCGCTGACCACCATTGGCACCCCCTTGAACTCGCCCCGGACCTGAATGGTGTCGGCGGCCCCGGCCCGCACCATCTGCACGTCGAAGCGTCCTGAGGCGGTGGAATCGAGCGTCGCGATATCCAGCGCCCCCGAGACTCCCCGGAACCCCCCGATGGTTGCACTGTCGAGCACCCATCGCATCGCGGCGACCGCGGCGGAACGGGTGGGGTTGGCGGCCGTGCTGTCTTCGGCAGCGGTCACGATCGGGTGGTGGCCGACGGTGAGCGAGTCGCGCTCACGCAGCGAGAAGAGTATGCCGGTGTCGGTGCTGATCGCCTCGAGCGTGCCCAGCCGGGTGATGGGGCACCAGGCGAGTTGGGCCGGCAGCGTCGCCTTGCCGTCGAACGCTCCCTGCCATTCGACCACGACCATTCCGGCGGGGGCCGCCGCGGCGCTCTGAATCCGCCCAACAGCCACCACGGTTGCCACCACCGCCACTGTCAGGATCAGTATTGCCAACCGGCGCCGCTGTGTCACCTCGCCCCTCCGAAGACCAGATCGAACCGCAGCCCGCGCCCCTCACGGGCGTGGAGGGGGTGACTGAGTTCGGCGCGGACCAGACCATTGAGCAATGAATACCCCGCCCCGACGCCGACCAGGACCGGGGCGTTGTCGAGACTCCGAAAGGTGGCCGCCTGCCCCGCATCCACAAAGAGGGTCCGCTTGAGAATCCCTCGGCCAGGTGGCACCAGATCGAGCTGGACCGCCCAGAGCGCCTCGCCGGTGGCCACCCCGAAATCGTAGCCGCGCACCGTCTGCAGTCCGCCGGCCCGGAGCGCCATCTGGGGCACATTGCCGGCGCCGGTTGCGGCGCCGAGCTTGACGCGGGTGGTGAGCCAGCCCTGGAAGAGGTCACGCCGGAGCTCGCCGGTGAGGCGGGCGGCGGTCTCGCCCGAGACCGTCAGTGCCTCGCCCTGAATGGCCCATCCGTCGCGATAGCCGAACTGCTGCAGGCGGACCATCCCCCCCCCAGCGAGTCCCTCGCGCGTGACGGGGTTTTCGGGAAAATGTCCCCCCGACCCGAACAGCCGCGGCACCCCGGCGCGGGAGGCGGTCGACACGCTGCGCTGATCCTCCAGCCGGGCGGCGACGGTGAGTTCCATCCCGAAGCCGATGGCCTGCTCGAACTTCGCTCGTCCTCCCTGAGCCAGCAGATACGCTCCGTCGTCGCGCCCGACCAGTTGGGCCCGCAGGGTATTGCCGAAGGTCAGTCCTCGCGTGAACGGGTCGATGTCGGCGAGATCGCGGCCTCCCTCGAGCGTCAGTCGGCCGCTCGGCGCATCGCGGACAAACGCCGCCGTGGCCATCAACCGCTCGTCCGCCAGGCCATATCGAACGGTGCCGTACAGGGTGGAGAACGGCAGCGGGCCGGTGGTCCTCGCCGCAAACGAGAGCGCCGTCCCCTGCACCCGGTTGTAGCGGATCAGGTCGGGAATCCGGTCCAGCGCCAACCCGGTGCCCGGTCTCCCGATCATGTCGTCGGGAAGTTGATCGGCCATGGTGGCAATGTCGGCCATCGCTTCGCGCAAACGGGCACGGTCACCGTCGCCCACCTCCAGCCGCAGCGAATCGGGCCAATCGTCGTAGCTGCGCAGCGAATCGACGGGCGGTCGGCGGATCTGGAAGCGCCCACCCCGGGTCAGATAGCCGGTGCGATTGCGCACCCCGGCTGAATCGAGGATGACGCCGTTGCGACGCTCCTGCTGCAGGGTGTCGCGGAGCGCCCGGCGCTCGGCGCGGCTCAACGTCCTGCCGGGGGGGGGGAACCCGGCGGTGAACTGCACCGTCGTTCCGGTGTTCACCCGGTAATCATCGAAATCGGTCCGGGCCTCGAACGGAATCGACACATCGGCGCCGAACGGCAGGGTGACCCGGCCCGAAATCACCTGGCGATACGGCAACCAATGGCGATTGTCCTGGAGCGCATATTCGAGATCGGCCCCGATCTCCAGAATGCGGGAGACGATCCGGTTGGCTCGCCGCGCGTCGGCACTGTCGCTCTGGGTCGGGCCCTCAGGTACGCTCCACAGATCGGTGCCCACGAACCGGAAGGTGAACCGCACCACCTCGCCGCTGGCCTCATCGATCCAGAGCCGACCCACCACCGCTGCCATCTGCCGATCGCGCGGGGTGACGGCGATCGACCGGATGGTGATCCGCCGACCGTTGGCCACCGTTACCGAGATGGCATCGCCTGCGGCGTACTGGTAGAGTCGTTCACTGCCCGCCGCGAGTGGGTGAGGAGCGGCGCGGGAGGGGGCATCCGATCCGAAGACCCGGATCGAGTCTCCCAGGGTTCGCGGCACGAACCAGGGCCGGCTGAAGCTTGATGAGAGGTCGATGCCATTCACCCGGCTCACCTGGCGCTGCCCCAGGATGTCGACTCGCAGATCGTTCGGCAGACTCCAACGCACCTCGGCGGTCTGCTCCTCGACTGCGGCTGTGGGCACATCGGCCCAGCGTCGCCTGCCGAGGGCAAACGACAAGCGGTACCGCAACCGTGCCTGATAGTCACGGACCGAGGAATCGGCCTCGGCATGTCGCCGCACGGCACGCCCCACCAGTTCTCGGGTGGCGCTGTCGGCGAAGGTTGCGGTGTCGCTGGCGGGCGCCTGGAACAGCGCCGTGGCAATCAGGAAGAGTGGCGTGAAGCCCACTTGGTTCGCCCATCCCGGTGGATGCCATAGGCCCTGAGCCGACGCCACAAAGTGGTGCGGGAGATTCCCAGCGTTTGGGCGGTTTCAGCCAGCTTCCAGTTGTTGGCCTCGAGCGAGTGGACGATGGCGGACTTCTCGCGGTCGGCCAGGGTGGTGGGCCCCTCGCGTTTGGGCAGGAAGATCGCCTCGCCCAGTTCGAAACCACCGACCCTGAGCGGAGCGAGGCGGCCCCCGAGTTCGGCCAGTTCCGGCAGCAGGTCGTCCTTTTCGCCAACCGGATCGAGACCAGCCTCGGCGAGAGATTCGCGGGCGGGGGAATTGAGATAGATGGCGCGACCGGTCGGATCGAAAACAATCACTCCCTCGCCGAACGCATCAAGCAGGGTCTTGGCGAGCGGTGAAAAGACCGACGGCATCGAGCCGGAGGTAGCGGGTAGAGTCATGCAGTTAGTACGTCCGACAGCGCTGGGGGGTTTCATCCGGGGACGCTCCGCCTTTCGCACCACCGGCCGGACCCTGCATATTCCCCGGCAACCATGACCAGCATCGCAGCCACCCCCGAGAGCACCAACTCCCGGACCGTACCCCTCGGCCTGACCACGGCCTGGCCGTTGCTGGGTGCCGCGGCCTCCATCGCAATCGGGGTTGTGATCGGATCGGGAGTGGCCGCCGAGGGGTTCACCTCGACCTTGCTCAGCATCCTCTTCCTGCTGGCGGTCGTGGCTGGCGGGTGTGGTCTGGTGGCGGTCTGGCGCACCCCGGCCGCCGCGCCGCTCCGGCCGTTGGTGGGTATCGCCGCGTCGGTGGCCAGCCTGCTGGCACTCACTCCCATCGACCAACCGGCAGCTACCGCCCCGCTCTCCTTCTTCCTGCTGACCGGTGTGTGGCACTACGCCCTGACCCCGCTGGCGGTGCATTTCGCCCTGGCAATCGGCTGGCCGCACCGGGTCCGCTACTGGAACGGCGTCGTCATCGGCTGGTACATCCTCCACGCCGCGATGTTTGTCGCCGCCTCGAGCGGGATCGCGACCGGCGAGGCGCCCCTGGTCGCAGCGGTCGACACCCTCTTCCGTCTCAGGATTCTCGAGCCGGCCGGCGTCTTCGTGGCGCTCAGCGCACTCGGACTGGCGATGATGGCCCCCCTCCGCCGCGGCGCCCAGCGCCAGGCCACGGTCTGGGCCTTTGCGGCGATTGCCGTCGGGTTGGGACCGATGGTGGTCATGCCCCTGTTGCCCGTTGAAATCGCAGCAATCAACGATCTGCTTTCCCCCTACCGGCTGGCGCTGCTCGGCACCGCAGTGCTGGGGCTGGCGGCAGTCCTCTCCCTGCCGTTCGTCAATCCGGTCAGACGGGATCTGCTGGCATTCGACCTGGGACAGCGCCTGCTCGATGAACGAGACCTGGCGGCGGCGCTCCGCGAGGTGGCGATGGCGTTGCAGGAAACATTCGAAGCCGACGGTGTGACCGTTCGGCTGGTGGATCCCCCGCTTGTCGCCACCATCGGCACCCTGCGGGGTTTCGACGCCCCCCCCCCCCCGCAGATCGAGACGGTCGATGACGGCCGGGCCGTGGTGGCTCCGATCGGCCGCGGCAGCGATCCGTTCGGAGAGATTCGCCTCGAATCGCCGCACGCCGGCGCCTTCGGCAAGCGCGAGGAACAGTGGCTGGAGGCGTTTCTGGGTCCGGTCGGGATCGCGTTGCGCTCGCGCCGCCGGGAGCAGTTGCTCCGTCAGCGCGTAACCGCACTCTCCCGCGCCCTGGAAGGCAACGCCGAAGAGATCGCGGCGGCACTCGTCCACCTGCCACCGGCGCCCCATGACGACGGCATGGGAGTCCCCCCCCCTGTCGATGCCCGCGAAGTGCTCGGTCAACTGAGCGATGGCCTTGGTGCCCTCGCCAGGCGAGGCGAAGAACTCGAACTCGTCTCCCATACCGCTCGCGACCGGGCCCGCGAGGCGAGCGACGAGGTGGCGCGCGCCCTCGACGCGCTCCGACGCGTTCTGGCCGAGTTGCTCCACCTCGGCGCCCATGCAGACGAGATCGGGGTGCACAATCGCGGTGCCCAGGCAGTTGCCTTCCGCACCAACCTGCTCGCCAACAACGCAGCTCTCGAGGCGTCACGTGCCGGAACGGCGGGCCGCACCTTCGGAGTGCTGGCCGAGGAAATTCGCCGACTCGCCGACGACACCGCCTCATCAGCCAGCACCATCGAGCGACGGGCGGCCGCGCTGGCATCCGATCTCTCAGCCATCGGTGCGACCACCGAGCAGTTGCAGGATATCCTCTCGGCAGCCATACGTGAGGCCGAGGCCGGTGAGGAGGCCGCCCGACGGATGGGCGAGGTCGCCAGCACCTTGTTGGGAGACACCCGCTCGCTCAATCCGGCGGTAGAGGAAGCGCACATGGTGGCCCAGCGACGCTCGGCCCGCGATCATCACCTCACAGCCACGCTGGAACGGTTCCTCAACGAGCGAGCCGCCCTCGCGCGCTCGCTGACCCAGCACCGCAGGCTGCTGATGCAGATCGAGGAAGGTCTCCGCAGCGCGGCCGGGGGTATTGCAGGGGCACGGAGGGGCGGCGCCAGAGGTGAACAAGGTGAACGGGGCAAAGGTGAAAGGTGAAACGTGAAACGTGAAAGGGAGTGGTTTGCCGTACCCCTTTCACCTTTCACCTTTCACCCCTGCCGCCCCGTCGGCCACCATCACGACCACCGCCACGTCCACCGCGACTGCCTCCACCGCCGCGACCTCCGCGCTTCGGGCCGCGACCTCCGCCGGTGTGCCGATCGCCGCGGCCACCTTGGCCGGGCCTCCCGCGCCGTGGTTCGGGACGGTCGAGCAGGCCGCGCAACTGTTCGAGCGTCACCGCCTCCAGTGCCTCCCCCCCCCTCCGCACCACCAGCCGGAGTGAGCGGTCAAAACCGGGCAACTCGGCCGTGGTCAACCGGCGCGCCTGACCCTCCCGCAACCAGAGCCGCACCACCGGCAGAGCTCCCTCGACCGCATACTCCAGCGGCGCCATGTCGCCGTGCACGCGGATGCCGCCCGGCAGGGCATCGAGATGGGCCCGCTCAACTTCGGGGACCAATGCCTCGACATCGAGCGACACCTCGGTTTCCTGAAACGCCTGCCAGGAGTTGACGTCGCCGAGTTGCGCCCGGACCAGCAGCTCGCGTGATGCAGCATCGACACCCGGCAGCACTCCGCCGCTTCGCCGCCAGTACTCGTCGAGTTGCAGTACCGCGCGCGTCAGTCGCGAGCGAGATGGATGCTCCACTCCGCCGTTGAGGAGCGCCTCGGCCAACGCTGCCACGGCGCGCTCCCGGTGCGGCTCGGGAATCTCCCCCTCGATCCGCTCGTGAACGGTCTCCAGCGCAAAGCCGGCGTACTCCAGGCGGCGGGCAATCGCGAGTCCCTGACGCCTGCCGTGCCCAGCGATGACCACCTCGGGGGCGCCGTGCACCGCGTAATGGCGCACCAGATCGTAGGGGATCGTGGTCCCCTCGATGCTGGCGCGGGGCGTGCCGGACCGGTCGGCGAACCAGCGCAGTGACCCGGCCACGCCGCCCCAACTCCCGGCCACCGAGGTCTTGGCAATCCGCGCATCCTGTCCGTCCACCGTGCGCTCATCGAGCACAAATGTGAACGGCTGAATCCGCGCCACCAGGTCGATGAAGGCCGCCCGGAGATCGCGGCCGGCGTGCGGCAGCGTGCTGGGTAGGTCGATGTCCAGGGCACGATAGACCGAGGCCAACCCCAGCGCCCCGTCCTCGATCGCCTTGGCCAGCACCCCCCGCCGCTCGGTCCACGCCGTCAGTGCATCGTCATCGAACAAGTGCCGCGGCAGGCCGTGCACCTCGCCAAGGCGACCACACTCGTTGATCGCCTCGGCCAGCAGATTGTAGGCGGTGAGGTGATCACTCCCAGGCACCAGCGCTCCGTGGAGATCCCGCTCCTCACGGGTCATCCGGTGCAGCGAGTCGATTCCGCTGGCTCCCGCCACGATCGGCAGCAGGGCGTCGTCGGCATGCACCAGCAACTCGGCCCAGGGCCGATCGACCGGCAGCGCCTCGACACTGCGACCGTAGGCCGTCAGTCTCCCCTGATCGACCAGGCCGCGCGCGGTCAGGAGGGTCACAGCCGCCGAGTACGCCCGGCGATCGAGCGGCACCGGCAAATCGAGCGAGGTGGGGTCCACTCCGATCGCCGCACAGGTGAGCGCCACCCGTTCGGCATCGCCGGCCAGCTGGAACTCCGGCGGCGCCGGACGAAGCGAGGCGAAATCAAGTGACCGTTCACTTAGAATCACCACCCGGCCGTCCTTGACGCGCCCGTGCACGCGACCGGCCATCTGCAGGATTTCGTTGGCGCCGAGGTGCAGACGATGGAGCACGTTTCGGCCGCGATCGACCACGTTGCCATAGCGGGCGTCGTAGATCACCACCGTGTCCAGCTCCGGCAGGTTGAGCGCCGATTGTCCGGCCGCCGTCATCGCCAGCAGGTACGGTTTCTTGACGTCACCCTCGAGGAACGGACGAATGACCCGGATCGGTTGCCCACCGTGGTAGAACGCCGCGTTCAGTTTCGGGAAGCGATCCCTGAGTCCCTCACCCAGCCGCTCGACCTCGGCGCGGGTGGGCAGGAAGACCGCCACGCCGCGCCGCTCGCTGATGAACCGGCGCACAGTGCGGTCATCCAGGAAGGCCTCGGGAGTCCGGGCCTCCACTGTGACGACAGCTTTGCGCGACGGGTCGAATGCGGATGTTTCCAGTACCTCGTCGCTGGCGAGGTACTGCCGGTAGAAGGTCGGATCGACCGTGGCCGAGAGCCAGAGAAAGCGACAGCCGGTCCGCTTGCCGAGCGCCAGGCAGAGTTCAAGCTCGGCCGAGGTCTGGTGGATCTCGTCGACGATGATGGTGTCGCGCGGGGTCACCAGGTCATCCGAGAGCCAGCGACGGGCGATCCCGGTGGTCACGATCACCACGTTCCAGCGTGGTGTTTCCGGGGTCGCCTCGCGCTCGCGGTTGACCACCCCGGAGACCAGCGGCGCCTGGAGGATCGCCTCGGCGATGGGCCGGATGCTCAGCGTCTTGCCGGTGCCGGTGCCGGCCACTATTCCGAACGCCTTGCCGCTCGCCGCCCAATCGGCCAGTTCCGCCCCGTGCTCCCGCTCCAGGACGGTATCGATGTGGGTGACGAGCGCCAGCTCGATCGTCTCGCACGCCGCCCGGGTGGGCGCGATCACGATCACCCTCCCGTGCTGGTGTTCGGCTCGGCGATAGGCGTCGGGATCGGGCGGGAGGAAATGGTCTCGGGTTGGCTTCACCGGGGGAAGATAACTGCCGACCAGTCATCGGGAGGCGTGACTGTGACTATATTGTCCGCCTTCATTCTCATCACCGAGGCGAGGGTATGCAGGGGAAGGTCTGTCTGATAACCGGGGCCACACAGGGCATCGGACGAGTGGTGGCCGAAGAGCTGGCGCGCCGGGGGGCCCGAGTCCTGATCACCTCGCGCAATGCCGAGCGTGGGGCGGCCACCGTGGCGGCGATCAAGTCGGCCACCGGCAATCAGCAGGTAGAATGTCTGCTGGCCGACTTCAGCCAGCAGCGCCAGATTCGCGAGCTGGTAGCGGCTGTCCATGCCACGACCGATCGCCTCGATGTGCTGATCAACAACGTCGGCGCTCATTTTCATTACCGCACGGTGACCCTCGACAACGTCGAGTCGACCTTTGCGATCAACCACCTCGGCGCCTTCATCCTGACCAACGGCCTGCTCGACCTGCTCAAGGAGAGCGCACCGTCGCGGATCATCAACATTTCCTCCGAGGCGCACCAGCGGGTGACCGACGTTGAAGATTGGGAGAGTCTCAAGGGGTACGGCGGCATCAAGGCGTACTCGAGGTCCAAGCTCGCCAACATGTTGTTCACTTACGAGCTGGCGCATCGCCTCGACGGCACCGGCGTAACCGTCAACGCCTGCCATCCAGGAGTCGTCCACACCGCGTTGCTCGAGGACGGTTTCGATCGTTGGTGGACCCGCTGGCTCTGGCCGATCGTCAAGCGCTTCACCATCACCCCCGAGGAAGGGGCCGAAACCCCGACCTATCTGGCGGTCTCGCCCGACTTGGCCGGTGTCACGGGGAAATACTTCAAGGAAAAGCGGGTGGCACCCAGCTCGCTGATCTCACACGACGCCACCATCGGTGCCCGGCTCTGGAACGTCTCCCTGCGGCTCTCCGGCCAGCTGCCGGAAACGGAGATCACCGGCGAACACGTGGTGGCCTAGCGCCGCAGCAGCAGCCAGTGCCGCATCAAACGAAAGAGGGAGGGAGCCACCAGGCCACCTCCATCTCCGTTTGTATGCACTCACCGTGTGCCCCAGTCGAGCTAGCCACGGGCCCGAGGCCGTCCGTCGTTACGGTCATCGCGGCGGTCATCGCGGCGGTCATCACGGCGGTCGTCGCCGCGGTCGTCGCGGTAGTCGTCACGACGGTCGTAGCGGTAGTCGTCACGGTAGTCGTCACGGTGGTCGTCACGGTAGTCGTCACGACGATCGTATCGGCGGTTCCAGTCGTTCCGCTCGTAACGGACCCGATAGGCATCCCAACCGCGGTCACGCGGCGCCGAGAAGTACTGATCACGATAGTTGTACACGGTGACCCGCCGGGCGCCACGAACCGGCGTGTGGTAGTACCGGCCGCCATGAACGTAGAGGGTCACCGGCCGCCAATACCGCGCATCCCGGCGCCAGTTGCCGTGCCGACGCGAGGAGTAGTCGTACACCACCACAGCCCGGGCCGGGGCCGCGTGGCGATAGCGGTAATCGTCATGACCACCGCCCAGAATCGGAATGTCGACCAGAATCCGGGCCGAGACCTGGGCCCCGGCCGCCGGCGCGGCGAGGGTGGTGGCGAAGAGAGTCACGAGGGCGATCGTTGCAGTGCGCATAATTACCTCCTGAAGGGGCCAACTGTTGGATCCCCGAAGCGCCAGTCGCGTGCCAATCCGCAATTCGTTGTGACACAAGGAGTTGCGATCTCGCTCCCGGACCGGCGCCGTCCCCATTGGTGGACACCTGTTCCCGGGATGGTCATCGGTGTAGGTTCGACCCGCGGCGCTACCGTGCGCCGCCTGTCACTCGGCAATGAGGTGGGGCTGTGGGGGTGTTTCGCGTCTCGGTGAGCAAGGACTACCTGGTCTTCTCATCCGCACATTTCATCACGTTTCGCGGGCACACCTGCGAGTCGCTGCACGGACACAATTACCGGGTGGGGATCACCGTCGAGGGCCCGATCGACGACGAATGCCTCTTCGTGGTGGATTTCGCGATTCTCAAGCGGATCATCAGGAGCTATGTCGACCAGATCGACCACCGCGTGCTGCTGCCGACCCGGAACCCCAAGCTTGCCTTCCGCGAGGAGGGCGCCATGACCTTCGTGGAATACTTCGGGGTGCAGACCTACCAGTTCCCGACCCGCGACTGCGCGATGATGCCGATCGCCAACACCACCGCGGAGATGATCGCCGAATGGCTGGCCGTCAACGTCCGCGATGACCTCGCCCGTGAAGGGGCCAAGCTGACCTTCCTGGAGATCGAGGTGGAAGAGTCGGTCGGTCAATCCGCGACCTACAGCGAGCGATTGGGATAGTTTTAACCGGTCTTCCACCGGAGTCTTCCGATGCGCACCAACGAACCGTTGTTCGATGATCGTTCCATCGCCCCGCGCCTGGCGGCGTTGGGGGGGGGATGGAGTTTTGCCGACGGCTGGATCAGCAGGACCTACCGGACCGACGGCTGGCGCAGCACCATGCTGGCAGTCAACGCCATCGCCTTCCTGGCCGAAGCGGCCAATCATCACCCCGACCTCGAGGTCCACTGGAACACCATCGTGGTGCGCCTCCAGACCCACTCGGCCGGTGGGGTGAGCGAGAAGGACCTGCAACTGGCGGAAAAGATCGAGGCGACCATCCAATGGCAGCCCAGCGGAGGATTCCCGGGACTGGAAGGTCAGGCCTCGGGGTGGATCACCCGGTAGCCAGCACGCGAACCTTGTCAGCCCAGCCGCTCTGCGTCCCGTTCGACCCGGCCCCGGATCCGCTGGAGTTGCTGGCGCGGGTGGCCACCCGCCGCTACCCCGCTCTGCTCGATGGCGCCTCGCACCACGACGGGTTGGGCCGCTGGAGTTATCTCGCCTGGAACCCCGTGGCGGTGGTGCACGCGAGCGCCGGGGAGTGGCCGGAAGTCGAGACCACCATCCGTGCTACCATCCGCGCTCATTCTCCCCCCCCCCAGGACGGACCCTCGTTCCGGGGCGGCTGGATCGGCTGGTTCGGCTACGAGTTGGGCCGTGCCTTCGATCGCCAGCCGGTCCCCGCGCGCGACGATGTCGGTGCCCCGGCGGTGGCCCTGGCACTCTACGACACCGTAGTCGCGTGGGATCATCTCACGGGCAATTGCTGGCTGGTGAGCAACGGCATCACGGCCGACGGTTCCGTGGACCAGGCGCGGGCACGCGAGCGGCTAGTGCAGCTTGAGGAAGACTGTCATGCACCACTCCGGCCCTCTCCCCCCCAAGTCTCCGGCCCGTCTCTCGCCGGCGATCACGGCATCACCGCTTTCCGGGAGGCGCCGTCCGGACTGCGCGGTGATTTCACCGCCGAGGGCTATCAGGACGCGGTGGAGCGGGTGATTGCGTATGTGCTGGCAGGCGATCTCTTCCAGGCCAACATCGCGCAGCGTTTCGTGGCACCGTGGACGGGGAGTGCGCTCGAGCTCTACCGCCGCATCCGCGAGCGCACCCCGGCCGCGCTCGGCGCCTGCCTCGATCACGGCAGCCACGCGGCCCTGAGTGCATCACCCGAGCTGTTCCTCGCCTTCGATTCCGGCACGCGGCAGGTGACGACTCGCCCGATCAAGGGGACCCGGCCCCGTGGTCGCACCACCGACGATGACCGCGAGCTGGCCGACGCGCTCTCCGGGAGCGCCAAGGATCGCGCCGAAAACGTGATGATCGTCGACCTGCTGCGGAACGACCTCGCCCGGGTGGCGGTCACCGGCAGCGTCAAGGTGCCGGCATTGGCCGAGTTGGAGACTCACCCCGCAGTGCATCATCTGGTCAGCACGGTGACGGCAGAGGTGCGGCAGGGGCTGGATGCGCTTGACCTGCTCCGGGCGACCTTTCCCGGCGGTTCGATCACCGGTGCCCCCAAGATTCGCGCCATGGAGATAATCGCCGAACTCGAACCAGTGGCACGTGGCGTTTACTGTGGCGCGATTGGCTGGCTGGCACTGGACGGTTCGATGATGCTCAACCTGGCGATCCGCACCGTCACCCTGACTGGCGGCACTGCAGCGATCCACGCTGGGGGGGGGATCACCGCCCGCTCGGTCGCCGCAGAGGAATATGCCGAGACCCTCGACAAGGCCCGGGGATTGATCGCTGCCCTCTTGGAGCAGCCGTGATCCTCCTCCTCGACCACGAGGACTCCTTCGTCCACACCCTGGCCGACTATCTCCGCCAACTCGGCGCCGCGACCACTGTCCTCCGGGTTGGAGACACATCGCTGGAGCAGATCAGCGCCATCGGTCCAGAAGGAATCCTCCTCTCACCCGGGCCGTGCTCCCCGGCGGAAGCGCCGCTCTCGATCGCCGTGGTGCAGCGCCTGGGCCCCACCATCCCGATCCTGGGAGTCTGCCTGGGTCATCAGATCATCGCTGCCAGTTGGGGCGCGGTGGTGAGGAGGGCCTCGGCGCCCAGACACGGGATGACCTCGCCGATCCGTCACGATGGCCAGGGAGTCCTGGCCGGCCTCCCCTCGCCGCTCATCGGGACCCGCTACCACTCGTTGGCAGTGGAGGAGCGTTCCCTGCCCCCGGAACTGGTGGCCACAGCCTGGGCCGAGGACGATGGCGAGCTGATGGGGATCCGCCACCGCAGCCACCCGACAGAAGGGGTGCAGTTCCACCCCGAGGCGCTGCTGACCGAGGGGGGGATGGCGTTGCTGGGGAAGTGGCTGGGGGGGGGGCCGGGGCGCGGCCGGGCCGCGCCCCCCCCCCCCGGGGGGGGGCTTTGGACGGGGGCCCTACGTGGCGGCGAGCGAGGAGACCCCGCCGCTCGCTACGCGAGGGCGGGGATGACCAGAACCCCCCTTTCACCTTTCACCTTCCACCCCGCCGCCCCGAAGCCGCGGCCCCCGTCACCCCGCCGCCGCTTCGCGGAACGGGGCAGGCCTCACCGGCGCGCCACTGCCGCGCCCCCATTCTGTGGCCCCGTTCACCGTTCACCGTTCACCGGCGCGGCCCTGCCGCGCCCCCGCCCCCCCCCCCCCCCAAAACCC
>JANRJE010000008.1:0-98643 GCA_033764135.1 Gemmatimonadales bacterium | reverse complement strand
CGGCCTGACGCGCGACAACATCCTCCTCCGCCTCGACGAGGCGGCGTGGGACGAGGTGCTCGACGCGAACCTCAAGGGCGCGTTCCACACGACGAAGGCGGTCATCAAGGGGATGATGAAGCGCCGCGCCGGGCGGATCGTGAACATCACGAGCGTCGTGGGCCTCACCGGCAACAAGGGGCAGGCGAACTACGCCGCCAGCAAGGCGGGGCTCGTCGGGTTCAGCAAGTCGGTCGCGAAGGAGTACGCGAGCCGCGGGATCCTGGTGAACTGCGTCGCCCCCGGCTTCATCGAGACCGACATGACCGCCGCCTTGCCAGCAGAGGCACGGACGGCGTTATTGGGGGAGATTGCCCTGGGCCGGCTCGGCCAGCCGCGCGATGTCGCGGATGCGGTGCTCTTCCTGGCCAGCGATCTCGCCGCGTACGTCACGGGCCAGGTGCTCGTGGTGGACGGCGGCATGGTCATCTGACCGCGACCGCGGTCGCGTTTCCTTCATCGAGGACCACATGGCGGACATGAGCAGCGTCGAGGAGAAGGTCAAGGACATCATCGTCGAGGAGCTCGGCGTCGAGCGCGAGAAGCTCACGAACGAGGCCAGCTTCATGGAGGACCTCGGGGCCGACAGCCTCGACACCGTCGAGCTCGTCATGGCCTTCGAGAAGGAGTTCGACATCGACATCCCCGACGAGGACGCTGAAAAGCTCCGCACCGTCGGCGATGCGCTCAAGTACCTCAACGACAAGCTTGGTTCGTGACGTGACGCGCCGTGTCGTCGTGACCGGGCTCGGCCTCGTGTCCCCAGTGGGGCTCACGGTGGACGAGACATGGAACGCTCTGCTCGCCGGAACGTCCGGCGCGGCGCCCATCACGAAATTCGATGCCAGCAACCAGCAGGTCCGCTTTGCCTGCGAGGTCAAGGGCTTTGATGCCCAGCTCTACATGGACCGCAAGGAGGCCCGCCGCTTCGACCTCTTTGCGCAGTTCGCCCTGGGAGCGTCACATCAGGCCGTGGTCCAGGCCGGCTTGGACGTCAATGCGCCGAACAAGCAGCGGATCGGCGTGATCCTGGGCAGCGGCATCGGCGGGATGCAGACATACGAGGACAACTGCCGGGCCTTCTACGAGAAGGGCCCGGATCGCGTATCCCCGTTTTTCGTGCCGATGTTCATCGCCAACATGGCACCGGGGCTCGTCTCGATGCGCTACGGATTCCAGGGCCCGAACTTCGCCCCGGTCTCCGCCTGCGCATCTTCGGCGCACGCCATCGGCACCAGCTACCACATGATCCGTGACGGCGTGGCAGACGCCATCGTCGCAGGCGGCTCCGAGGCCGCGATCACCGGGCTCACCGTGGCGGCCTTCGCCAACATGAAGGCGATGTCCACCCGCAACGACGACCCCACACGAGCTTCACGCCCATTCGACCTTGCCCGCGACGGCTTCGTGCTCGGCGACGGCGCGGCGTCGGTCGTGCTCGAGTCCCTCGAGCACGCCGAGCGGCGCGGGGCGACCATTCTCGGCGAAGTGATCGGCTACGGCCTCTCCGGCGATGCCTACCACATGAGCGCGCCGGCCCCCGAAGGCGAGGGTGCCCAACGGGCCATCCGGATGTGCCTCGAGTCAGGCAAGATCGATCCGGCGCGGGTCGGTTACATCAATGCCCATGGCACCTCGACACCACTCGGCGACATCGCCGAGACCAAGGCAGTCAAGGCAGTATTCGGGGCACACGCCAGGGAGTTGATCTTCGGGTCGACCAAGTCGATGACCGGCCATCTTCTTGGCGGTGCTGGCGCCCTCGAATTTGTGGTGGCCATGCTGGTGGCGATGCGCGGGGAAATCCCGCCGACCATCAATCAGGAAAATCAGGATCCTGAGTGCGACCTGAATTGCGCTCCCAATAAAATGGTGCATCGCAAAGTTGATGTTGCCCTCTCCAATGCATTCGGGTTTGGGGGCCACAACGCCACCTTGGCTGTCAGCGGCGTGTGAACGACTCAGCGGCGGACAGCGCTCTTACCGTGACCCTCCCTCGGCCGAGCCGGGGGAGGGTCACGTCGCTTCGGCCATGGCAAGTAGCCGTCGCGGTGCTGCTGCTGGCCGCGGCAACCGCTTTCGGGATCGACCGGTGGACTTTGCGAACCTCCCGAATGGTCGAGCGCGAACACGCCATCGGTCGCCTTTCGCCGCGACGGGCCACCTTGGAGGCCTCGATCAATCGCAGCATGGCGGTGCTCCAGGGAGTCGCCAGCCACCTGGGCGTCCACTGGGGCCGACCCGACCTCAACCCCTTCTTCGATGCCTACGCCGAAGAGGTCTGCCGCTGGGACTCAACCACGATCCGCAGTGTGCAATACCTGCGCGATGGGGTGATCGACCATGTCTGGCCGGCCGAGGGGAATGAGCCGGCCGAGGGGCAGAATCTGCTGACCGACCCGCGGCCCGAGATCGGCGCCGATTTGCGGGTGGCACTCGAGCGGGGCACCATCTCCATTGCCGGACCACTCTCGTTGTACCAGGGCGGTCAAGGGCTGATCGGTCGGCTGCGGGTCGACATTCCTGGCGATTCCGTCTCGGTGGTCGCCGCAATCGTGCTCGATTATCCGGCCATTCTCGAGACTAGCGGCCTCGCTGTTCAGGATTCAATGAGTTGGCGCCTGGTGGACTCCGCCGGGCACCTCCTCGCCGGTGTGGAACAGCTCGACCAGCGCGACGGCGGACCGATCGAGCTGGCGGTGGTGTTGCCAGACCGCGAGTGGCGGCTGCAGGGAGTCCCTGCCACCGGATGGGCGATCCGGGTGGCGGAACGACAATTCCCGCTCCGGCTGACGTTGTTTGGATCGGTGATGCTCGCCGGGCTGTTGGCGTGGGTGATCCAGTCGCGCAGATTGGCGCGGCGGGAAGCCGAATTGAATGCCCAGCGGTTGCAGGGCGAAGAAAAATTCAGGTTGCTCTTCGAGATGGTCCCGGACGGAGTGATTCTGGTCCGCGCCGAAGATGGTCTCGTCCTCGAAACCAACGATGCCTATTGCCAGATCGTCCGTCGACCGCGTGATGCGATTCTGGGGCGGACGATGCTCGAGGCCGGACTATGGGCATCGACCGAAGAACGAGCCGAGGGCCGCAGGATACTCGAGGAGGTCGGCAGGCGGCACGAGGTTCCGTTCGGTATCGGACTTCCCGACGGGGACAGGCGCGAGGGTGTCTATTCGGCCACCCGCGTGGTGCTGGATGGCACTCCCTGCTATCTCTGCGTGGTCCGCGATGTCCATGACCGCCTGCTCGCCGAACAGCGTCGGGCCGATGACGACCGGTTGCAGGCGATCGGGCGACTCGCTGGCGGCATCGCCCACGACTTCAACAACCTGATAACCGGTATCTCCGGCTATGCCGAGCTGCTGGAGAACCGGATCGCTGACGACGATCCTCGGCGGGAGGACATCCATGAGATTCGTCGTGCCGCCGGCAGAGCGGCAGAACTCACGCAGCGGTTGCTGACCTTTGCACGACGCCAGGTGATCACTCCCAAAGTCGTCGACCTGGCGCAGCAGCTTCGGGAGGGGAGCGGGCTGCTCCGGCAACTCGCGGGTGACTCGGTCCGGCTTCACCTGGATCTCCCGGTGGAACCGGCGGTGGTCCGGATCGATCCCGTCCAGTTTGATCAATTGCTGCACAACCTCACGACCAACGCTCGTGACGCCATGCCCAAGGGTGGTGAGCTGACAATCCGGTTGACCGGTGACGACCGATACGTCACCATGACGGTGAGTGACACCGGAGAGGGGATCGCCCGCGAACATGTGTCGCACCTCTTTGAGCCCTTCTACACCACCAAGGCGGTCGGCGCCGGGACCGGACTCGGGTTGGCAATGGCGCACGGCATTGTTGACCAGGCCGGTGGGACCATCGAGGTCGACAGCGCAATCGGGGTAGGCACCACCTTCACGATCGGCTTTCCCCGCACCAACGGAACGGTAACGCCCGACCCCGAGATCACGGCCACGCTGCCGATGGCTGGCGGGACGGAAACCATCCTGCTGGCCGAGGACGAGCCCCAGGTCCTCAGCTTCACCACCCGGGTGCTCGAGCGATTGGGATATCGCGTGCTGGCGGCCGTGGATGGAGAGGACGCGCTGCGGATCAGTTCGACCAATCATGGATCACTCCACCTGCTCCTCACCGACATGACTATGCCCGGAATGGGGGGGGGAGAATTGGTGCGGCGCCTGCGGGAAATCCACCCCTCACTCCGGGTCCTGTTGATGTCGGGATACAGTGCGGAGCTGGTCAGCTCGGAATTGCCGGAGCATCCCTTCCTTCCCAAGCCGTTCACCACCGCCGAGCTGGCCGAGGCGGTCCGGAGGACGCTCGACTCCTAGCCGGGATCCTTCCGCCGCTCCAGCGTCTCGGCGATGGCCGCGACTTCGGAAGTCCTGGACTTGGGCCGCTGGGTGAGCCTAAGGACGGGCAGCCGGACCAAATTGCGGGACAATCGGGTCCTCTGGCCCCTTGGTCCGGTGGGCGCTTGCCCGGCAACATCGTGGTGGGTACCCCCCAGCCCCTGGTTCCCGTAGATTACGGGATGCCTTCCGTGACCGAGCAGCATGCGCCGCGGCAATCGCCGCTGGAACTGTCCGCCGACCGGATCACCGATCCGGCCCTCCTTCCGATCGCCGACAAGGTCGAGCAGGGTCAACGGCTCGATCGCGATGATGCGCGACACCTCTACGCCAGCCACGACCTGATCGGCCTCGGGACGCTGGCCGACCATGCCAATCGACGGATCAACGGCGACCGGGTCTGGTTCTCGGCCAACCAGCATATCAACCCGACCAACGTCTGCATCCTCCGCAACACCTGCACCTTCTGCTCCTACGCCCGGATGCAGAAGGAGGATGGCGCCTACACCCGCTCGCTGGAGGAGATCTACCATGAGGCCGCCCAGGCGACGGGATCGCCCACGCGGGAGTTCCACATAGTTGGCGGGCTGCACCCCAAGTTGGGGCTGGACTACTACGTCGAGATGATCAGGGGCCTCAAGGAGCGTCATCCCGAGGTGCACATCAAGGCGCTCACCGCGGTGGAGATGGCCCACATCGCCCGGATCGAGAAGGTGCCGGTGCGCGAGGTGCTGATCGCCCTCAAGGAGGCCGGCCTGACCTCCATGCCGGGGGGGGGAGCGGAGGTGTTCAGCACCGCCGTGCGCGCGACGATTGCCGAACGGAAGCTGAGCGGCGAGGAATGGCTGTCGGTCCACCGCGAGGCGCACGGCCTGGGGATCCGCAGCAACTGCACCATGCTCTACGGTCACGTCGAGACAGCCGACGACCGGATCGAGCACCTGGCGTCGCTGCGCGAGCTGCAGGACGACACCGGCGGCTTCCTCACCTACATTCCGCTGGCCTACCACACCGAGAACAACGAACTCGGCGAGGAACTCGGCCGGGTCGGCAGCGCCACCACCGGGTATGAGGACCTCAAGAACATCGCCATCGGGCGGCTCTTCCTCGACAACATTCCGCACATCAAGACTCACTGGCCGATGGTCACCCCGTTCATGAGCCAGATTGCCCTGGCGTTCGGCTGCGATGACGTGGAGGGGACGGTGGTCTTCGAACGGATTTACCACGACGCCGGCGCCACCACCGAGCTCGGAATGTCGTACAGCGCTCTGGTCGCGATGATCAGGGACGCCGGCAAGATTCCGATGGAGCGCAATTCGCTCTACCAGCCGCTCCGCACCGATTTTTCCGACCTCGATCTGGCGACCGGTGGTGATCGACGGCCGAGTCTCCCGGTGGTCCACGCCGCATGAGACTCGGCCGGATCCCCTGGATCAACGCCGCCCCCGTCAACGCGGCGATGGACCGCGGCATCGTCCCAGCGCCATCGAGCGTCGTCTCCGCCACCGCCGCCGAGCTGAATGATTTGCTGGCCGCGGGGGAGCTCGACCTGAGCGTGATTTCCGCGGTGGAGTATGCCCGGGATGCGGCGGCGTATCATCTGCTGCCGCGACTCGCCATCTCCTGCGATGGCCCGGTGCACAGCGTGGCGCTGTTCAGCAAGCGCCCGGTTGCCGATCTCGACGGCACCACCGTGCTGCGCACCGCGTCGAGCCGCACATCGGTGCTCCTGCTGGAACTGCTCTGCAGTCATGTCTGGCGGGTGAAGCCGCAATTCGCCACCGCTCGTGCCGAGGCGAACGACCTCGCCTCGCTGCAATCGCGGCCCCACGACGCCGTGCTGGTGATCGGCGATGCCGCGCTGCACCTGCGGGCCAGCGGCATCTATCCGGTCTGCCAGGATCTCGGCGCTGCCTGGAAGGAGTGGACTGGATTGCCGTTTGTCTTTGCCGTCTGGGCCGCCCGCCGCGATGCCGATCGCCAGCAGGCGCTGAGCGTGCACGAGGCGCTCTGCACCTCGCGCGATTGGGGGGTACGCAATCTCGATCTGCTCGCGGTCGAAGCGGCGGCGCGCACCGGGATACCCGAGCCGACCGTGCGCGCCTACCTCGGTGACCTCGACTATGACCTCTCCTACCGGCACTTGGCGGGACTGACCGAGTTCTTCGGCCGTCTCGCGGCCGACGGCCTCGTCCCCGACGGGGCCCTGACCTTCCTGACGGCGGCATGAGATGAGCCACATCGATCGATCCTCCCCGGCATTCCTCGAAGCGCTCGAGCTCTACCAGGATGCGCCGCTACTCGAACTGGGAGCCCGTGCCGATGCGGTACGCCGGCGGCTTCACCCGGATCCGGTTGTCAGCTACATCGTCGACCGCAACATCAACTACACCAACGTCTGCGTGGCTGATTGCTCCTTCTGTGCCTTCTACCGGCGCCCCAAGGATGGCGAGGGCTACATCCTGTCGTTCGAGGAGATCGGCGCCAAGATCGAGGAGTGCAAGGCGCTGGGAGGGGTGCAGATCCTGCTGCAGGGCGGTCACAATCCGTACATCCCGTTCGATTGGTATCTCGAACTGATGCGCTACATCAAGAACCATCACCCGATCCATATCCACGGATTCTCTCCGTCGGAAGTGGTGTTCTTCAGCGAGCGCTATCGCATCCCCATGCCGGAGGTGGTGCGGCAGTTGCGCGAGGCGGGGCTCGATTCGATTCCCGGTGGTGGCGGCGAGATTCTGGTCGACGAAGTGCGCGAGCGGGTCGCCCGCAAGAAGGCCCAGACCGATGAATGGCTGGGGGTGCAGGAAGAAGCCCACCGACAGGGGATGAAGACCTCGGTGACCATGATGTACGGCATGGGCGAAAGCGCCGCCGACCGGATCGAACACCTCTTCCGGATTCGCGAGGTGCAGGAGCGAACCGGAGGATTCACCGCCTTCATCTGCTGGCCGCTGCAGCCCGAGGGAACCGCGATGTCGGACCGGGTCAAGACCGACGCCGTTACCTATCTGCGCACTCTCGCGATGGCCCGCATAGTGCTCGACAACGTTCCGAATCTCCAATCGAGCTGGGTGACGATGGGGCTCAAGGTTGGTCAGGTGGCGCTGCGGTTCGGCGCCAACGACTTCGGCTCGCTGATGATGGAGGAAAACGTCGTCTCCGCCGCCGGCACGACCCATCGCGCCACCATCGCCGAGATGGAACGCGCCATTCGCGATGCCGGATTCACGCCCCGTCCCAGACGGCAGGACTACTCCCTGATCGACGAGCCAGCAGCCGCGGCGGCAGCGTGATCCGTGTCGGCATCGGCTACGATTCCCATCGCTTTGCCGAGGGTCGACCGCTCGTGCTCGGCGGGGTCACCATTCCCTACGCACTCGGTCTCACCGGTCATTCCGATGCCGACGCCGTTGCCCATGCCCTGACTGACGCCCTGCTCGGGGCCGCCGCTCTTGGCGACATCGGTCGACTCTTTCCTGATACCGACCCGCGCTACCAGGATGCCGACTCGATGCTTCTGCTCGCCGAGGCCCACCGTCAGGTTCGTCACGCTGGGTGGAGCATGCACCAGTGCGACATCACCGTCATCGCGGAGGCACCGAAACTCGCGCCGCACATCCCCGGCATGGCAACCCGGCTGGCCGAGGTGCTGGAGGTTGGTGCAGGGGCGGTTTCGCTCAAGGCCAAGACCAACGAGGCGATGGGATTCCTCGGCCGCGGCGAGGGAATCGCCGTGATCGCCGTGGCCACGGTCATCGCGACAGGGAAGCAGGGGCAGGTCGGCCCGCCCGATCTGCGGCTCGCCTGAACCAGAGCGGACTCCGGCGTCATGGTTGATGGAATGATCGACTGGCTGGCCGGTCTGCCGCCGCTGGCGGTCTACATCGTCATCGCCCTGCTGGCCGCTGTGGAAAACATCTTTCCACCGTTTCCGGCCGACACCGCGATCGCGCTCGGCGCCTTCCTCTCACATCGCGGGGTCACCGAGCCGACCACGGTCTTTCTGGTGACGCTTTCATCCAATGTCGCGGGGGCGATGGGAATGTACTGGCTGGCGGCCCGACACTCGACCACGCTCTTCCGGAGTCGGCTGGCACGTCAACTGTTGCCGGAGGACGGCCTGGCCTGGGTTCGCCAGGAGTATCAGCGCTTCGGCTTGACAGGCCTCTTCATTGGTCGGCTGCTGCCCGGCTTCCGCGCCGTGGTCGCTCCCTTCGCGGGACTGATTCATGTCGGACCGCTGCGGGCCGGCATCCCGATGGCGCTGGCCTCGGCCCTCTGGTATGGTGCAATCGTTTACGGTGCCGCCGCGCTCGGCGAACGATGGGAGAGCGTCAAGGCGATGCTTGGCCAGATCAATCGTGGCGCAGCGTTGGTCGCTCTGCTGCTCGTGGCAGTGATCGCCGTCTGGGGATGGCGAAGGGTCGTGCGCCACCGGAAGGAGCGGATTTCCGACAAGGGGCAATCGGCACCATGACCGTGATCGAACTCGACCCGGAACTGGTCGCGGCCTTTCACCTGGCATCGTTCCGCGACCATGCCTCACTCGAGGCGGGTCACAGCCCCAACACCATCCTGGCCTACCAGCGTGATCTTCAGCGCCTGGTCTCGTTCTGCCTGACCAAAGGGGTCAGGAATCCAGCCGACATCACCACGGTACTGCTCAGGGACTTCGTATTCCTGCTCAAGGACCTCGGCCTCAGCGGTGCCACCATCCGGCGGCATGTCAGCGCGGTGCGCACCTGGTTCGGCTTCCTCGCGGCCGAGGGATTGGTCAGCAAGGACCCCAGCAACCGACTTGAGACGCCTCAGAAATGGCGCACCCTTCCGGAGACGCTTTCCGTTCGGGAGGCGGAGCGGCTGCTTGAATCGCCGACTCTGGATGACGCCCTTGCCTGGCGCGATCGGGCGCTGCTGGAACTCGCCTACGGGGCTGGCCTCCGGGTCTCGGAGTTGTGTGAGCTCGGGCTCCCCGATCTGCTCCTCAATGACGGGCTGGTGCGCGCCTTCGGCAAGGGGCGGAAGGAACGGCTGGTCCCGGTCGGCCGCAGCGTGGTCTCGACCGTGGCCACCTATCTCGCGACGTTGCGTCCCGAGCTCGATCGCGGCGAGTCGGGCAACCGGCTGCTGCTCAATGCGCGCGGCACCCCGCTGTCCCGGGTGGGGGCGTGGGGAATCGTGAAGAAGCATGCGCAGCGCGCCGGCATCACGAAGGTTGTGACCCCGCATACGCTGCGGCACTCGTTCGCAACCCACCTTCTGGAGGGGGGGGCAGATCTGCGGGCGGTGCAGGAGATGCTCGGTCATGCCGACCTCTCGACCACCCAGATCTACACTCATGTCGACCGGGATTACCTGCGCACGGTGCATCGTCAATTCCATCCACGGGGATAGCGTCGACTCCGCACACCCCTATCTTCCTCCATGCTTCTGGTCCTCGACAACTACGACTCCTTCACCTGGAACCTGGTCCAGTATTTCGGCGAACTCGGGGCCAACCCCGAGGTGGTCCGCAACGACCAGTTGACCCCGGCGGAGGCGATCGCCCGGGGACCGGCGGCGATTGTCATCTCGCCCGGTCCTTGCACCCCGAGCGAGGCGGGCATCTCAGTCCCGCTGATCCGGACTGCCGCAGAGGCCGGAGTGCCGCTGCTCGGCGTCTGCCTCGGCCACCAGGCGATCGGCGAGGCGTTCGGTGGCAGAGTGGTGCGGGCCGACCGGCTGATGCATGGCAAGACCAGCGAGGTGAGTCACGACAGCACCGACCTCTTCGCAGGGCTGCCCCAGCCGATGACCGTTATGCGCTACCACTCACTGGTGATCGAGCCGGAGAGCGTTCCCGCTGAATTGGCCGTCACGGCGTGGACCACTGATCGCGGTCCCGGGGCTGAAATCATGGCGGTCCGCCACCGCGACCTGCCAGTGTGGGGTGTCCAGTTCCACCCCGAATCGGTAGCCACGCCGACCGGGAAGGCAATGCTGGCCAACTTTCTGGGTATGGCCGGAATCGCTTCCTAATCGGTTACCAGTCAAGCGCTTACCTGCCGCGTTTTCCACACGGCACGACTTTTGACAGGACGGCCCTTCTCGGATAGCTTACATCGTGCCTGTCTTGATTGTGGTACCCGCGCGCGTCGGTTCGACTCGCCTCCCCAGAAAACCGCTTCAGCCCCTGGCCGGAGTTCCGTTGATAGCCCGCGTGTACCAGCGCGCGCTGCAGGTTCCCGGAAGCCCACGAGTGGTGGTGGCGACCGACAGTGAGGAAATCGTTGAGCTGCTCACGCTGTCGGGAGCCGAGGTGGTGATGACCTCGCCCCACCACCCGAGCGGTACCGACCGGGTGGCTGAGGTGGCCCGAATGCCCGCCTATCGAGGCCATGAGGTGATCGTCAACCTGCAGGGAGACGAGCCGTTCCTGCCGCTGGCCGCAGTCACCGGCGCGATCGCCATGGTGGCAGGCGGCGATCAGATCGGCACGGCAGCGGCGCCGCTCGACCCGGAGTTGAGGGACGATCCCGCCCATGTGAAGGTGGTAAGCGACTCCGCCGGAAGGGCCCTCTATTTCTCGCGCGCGGCCATCCCGGCGGTGCGTGAGCCGGACGAGATGGCGGCGGCGCTCTGGTGGCGTCACATCGGCGTGTATGCCTACCGGGCCGAGGTGCTCCAGCAGGTTGCTGCACTGCCGCCCTCGCCGCTCGAACAACTGGAGCGGCTTGAGCAGCTCCGGGCGCTCCAAGCCGGTTTCACGATCGGTGTCAGTTACCTCGATCATCCGGCCTGGCCGGGGATCGATACTCCCGAAGAACTCGCCATCGCCAACGTGCGATGGCCCGACTTTGCCGAGGCATGTTGATGACCGCAACCAACCGGAACACCAAATTCATCTTCGTGACCGGTGGAGTGGTCTCGTCACTCGGCAAGGGAATCGCGGCGGCTTCGCTGGGTCGGCTGCTGGTCGAGCGCGGGCTGGCGGTGACGATGCTCAAGTTCGACCCGTACATCAACATCGATCCCGGCACGATGTCGCCATTCCAGCACGGCGAGGTCTTCGTGACCGACGATGGTGCCGAGACCGATCTCGATCTGGGCCACTACGAACGCTTCATCGACCGCGCCCTCTCCCAGCAGAACAACGTCACCACCGGCCGGATCTACCAGACCGTGATCAACAAGGAGCGGCGCGGGGAATACAACGGCGGCACGGTACAGGTCATCCCGCACATCACCGATGAAATCAAGGCGGCGCTCCGCCGCTCGGCGCCCGGGCATGATGTGGTGCTGGTCGAGATCGGCGGCACCGTTGGCGACATCGAGTCGTTGCCGTTCCTGGAGGCGATCCGGCAATTCCGTCAGGATGTCGGCCGCGAGAATGCGCTGTTCGTACACCTCACCCTGGTGCCCTGGATCGCGGCAGCAGGCGAGCTCAAGACCAAACCGACGCAGCACTCGGTCAGGGACCTGATGGAAGTGGGGATCCAGCCTGACTTGCTCATATGCCGGAGCGAACGGCCGTTGAATGCCGACATCAAGCGCAAGATCGCCCTGTTCTGCAACGTCGACTTCGGCGCGGTGATCGAGAGTCCCGACGTGAAGAGCATCTACGAGTTGCCGCTGCGCTTCTCGGACCAGGGATTCGATCGCGAGGTCTGCGCCCGGCTCGGCATCGAGACCCCCGAGCCGGACCTCACCGCCTGGCACGCCATGGTGCAGCGAGTCCTGCACCCGCGAGGCCGGGTGCGGATTGCGGTGGTCGGCAAGTACACCGAGCTCCACGACGCCTACAAGTCGGTCGGCGAGTCGTTGCTGCATGGCGGGATCGCCCACAATGTGGGGGTGGATATCGACTGGCTGTCGAGCGATCGATTCACCTCTCCCCAGGCAGCAGGCGAGATCCTCACGGAATACGATGGACTGCTGGTGCCGGGCGGCTTCGGGGTGCGGGGCATCGAGGGGATGATCGAGGCGATCGCGTGGGCACGCACACACCAGTTGCCATTCTTCGGCATCTGCCTCGGACTGCAGGTGGCGATCATCGAGTTCGCCCGGCATGCCTGCGGGATGGAGGGCACCACATCCACTGAGTTCGAGCCCGAATGCGCCGATCCGGTCATCGCGCTGCTGGCCTCGCAGCGGGACGTCAAGGATCTCGGCGGGACCATGCGGCTCGGCTCCTACGCCGCGCGGCTCAGGCCCGGCTCGCGCGCCGCGGAGGCCTATGGTACCACCGAGATCAGCGAACGTCACAGGCATCGCTGGGAAGTCAACAACGCCTATCGCGATGTCCTCGCGGAGCACGGCATGCGGTTGTCGGGACAGTCTCCCGACGGCGGGCTGGTCGAGATGATCGAGCTTCCCGATCATCCCTGGTTCGTGGGCTGCCAGTTTCATCCGGAGCTCAAGTCCCGGCCGACCCGCCCGCATCCGCTGTTCACGGCGTTCATCGGCGCTGCGGTTGCCCGGCGATTCGGTACGGTCGACCAAGAGGCCCGACCCGCCGCGGTAACGGCACGCGCGTGACGTCCTTCGCCTTCGGCCCCGGCCCATTCCTCATCGCCGGCCCCTGCGTGGTCGAGGGCGACGAGGTGATGCTGCGCGTGGCGGAGGTGCTGGCCACGATCGCTGATGCGCACGGGATTCCGGTCTGCTTCAAGTCGTCCTGGGACAAGGCCAATCGTGCCAGCGGCAGCGCGCCGCGCGGCCCAGGGCTCGATCAAGGGCTGCGGGCGCTGGAGAGAGTCAGGACAGCAACCGGCCTGCCGCTCCTGACCGACATCCACGACCCATCCCATGCACAGGCAGTCGCCGATGTGGTGGACGTCCTGCAGGTACCGGCTTTTCTCTGCCGACAGACTGACCTGCTGGTTGCCGCCGGTGAATGTGGCAAGCCGGTGAACATCAAGAAGGGTCAGTGGATGCCGGCAGAGGCGATGGCCGGCGCCGTCGCCAAGGTGCAGAGTGGCGGCAGCGGTCCGGTCGCCGTCACCGAGCGCGGCACTTTTTTCGGGTATGGCGATCTGGTGGTCGACTTCCGCAACATCGAACGGATGCGCGAGGCGACCGGCGCCGCAGTCATCTTCGACGCCACGCATGCCGTGCAGCAGCCGGGGCAGGGTCGTGACGGTGCCAGCGGAGGTCAGCGCCAGTTCGTCCCGGCACTGCTCGCCGCGGCCGCGGCCGCCGGTACCGATGGCTTCTACCTCGAGACCCATCCAGAGCCGACCGAGGCGCTCTCCGACGCCGCGACTCAGTGGCCGCTGCACCGCCTGGACGACTTGATCGCCCGCACCCTCGGCATCTGGCACGCCGCACGAGACCTCGCGCGTGTTTGACCTGGCGGCGTCCCGGCGGATCCGGCTGATTGCCTTCGATGTCGACGGCGTGCAGACCGACAACGGCCTCTATCTCGGCATGCACGACGGCGTCACGGTGGAATGCAAGCGATTCAATGTCCAGGACGGCCTCGGGCACGCGCTGCTCCGGGGCACCGGAATCGAGATCGCCTGGCTGAGCGGGCGGCAATCGGCCGCCACCACGGCCCGCGGCGCCGAGCTCGGCGTGGCGGAGCTGCTCCAGGTACCTCCCGAGGCCAAGGTGACCTCCCTGACCGCGCTGCTGGAACGGAAGGGTCTGGCCTGGGATCAGGTGGCCTACGTCGGCGATGATCTCCCCGACATCCCGGTGATGGTGCGCGTCGGGTTGCCGATTGCCGTCGCCAACGCCCGGGCCGAAGTCATCCGGGCTGCGAGGCACGTCACGGAGGCGAGGGGGGGGGATGGTGCGGTGCGCGAGGTCATCGAGCGGTTGCTGAAGAGCAGGGGCGAATACGACTCTGCGGTTGAGCGCTATCTGGCCGGGGCAGGCGCGGCATGATTCGCCTCCTGGTGATCCTGCTGGCTCTGGCTGCCTGCTCACCGCGTGGTGTTGCGCCGATGCGCACCACCCTGGCCGACTCGTCCGACCAGGTGATCGACTCGATGCGCACCGTGATCACCCGGAACGGCGTCAAGACCACCGAGCTGGAAGCCGACACCGCCTGGATCTACCAGTCGCGGCAGGTGGCCGACCTCAAGGGTGTCAGGATCGTCTTCTACGAACCGAATGGCGCCGTTTCCTCGACGGTAACAGCCGACACCGGGATGTATCAGATGCGGGACGGCACCCTCGACGCCCGCGGCAACGTGGTGGCCACCACCCCCAACGGCCGCGTGGTCAAGACCGAGCATCTGATCTTTGACCGGATCGCCAATCAGATCCGCTCTGACACCGCCTACACCTTCACCTCGCCCACCGAGGAAGGTTCGGGAATGGGGTTCACGACTGATCCCGACTTCCGGCGCTTCCAGACCACGGGAGCGCGGGGTCGGCAGCGGGGACCAGGCGTCATCCTCCCCAACAATTCCGAGGGGGCACCGTGACGCATTCGCTGCGGCTCGCCGTGGTGCTGGCGCTCGCACTGCCATACGGCATGCTCTCGGCACAGGAGTCAGCGGTCCGGCGCTGCAACATCGTGCTGCTCAGGAGCGATCGTGAATCGGTGCGCGATGTCCCCGTGACCGGCAACGAAAACCTCTTTGCCGGCGGCAACGTCGAGCTCCGCTGCGCCCAGCAGGAAATCTTCATCGGAGCCGATTCGGTGGCCTCGTTCAACGGCGACGTGATCCAGTTCATGACCCGCGCCTATTTCCGGGACGAGGAAGTCGACATCACCGCCGACACTTTGCTCTACACCCGGATGGACGAGCGGGTGCAAGCACGCAGCAATGTGGTCGCCGTCAACCGGCTGAACGGCACCACCGTGACCGGGCCATGGCTCGACCACTATCGCGCCGCGCCGGGAATCCGTGATTCTTCCGAAACCAACGCCCGCGACCGGCCCAAGCTCACGCACGCCGTCGCGCGCGCTCCCGGCGACACCGTCGACCAGTCGCCGTACGTGATCGACGCCGACCGTCTGGTGGCCAGGGGCTCCTCTCTGATGGAGGCGTTCGGCGAGGTGGTCATCACCCGGGATTCGCTCCGCGGCACCGGCGATTCGGCGGTGTATCGGACGGGCGAGAACCGCAGTGCCACGCTCAGGGGGGGGCAGGCGATGCTGGTGCGCTCCGGCCCGGACTCCTTCGCGGTCACCGGCAACGAGGTCGAGCTCGGATTCGACGAGGTTGCCGACGAACTCGACGCGGTCAGTGCCTGGGGCGATGGTCGCGTCACCAACGGCACCGCCGACGTGGTCGGAGATTCGGTGTCGCTGGCACTCACCGACGGCAAGTTGACCCAAACCATGGCATGGGATCAGCGCCGACTGGCCCGTGTGCTCGCGCAGGGATACGACATCCGCGGTGATTCGATCGCGATCGACACCCCCGGAGAGCAGTTGCGGGAGTTGCGGGTATTCGCCAACGGGGTGGTGCGGAGTCCGGAGACCGATTCGATGGCCGTCGAGCGTGATTCGACCGCCCGGCAGTCAGCCGACCAATCGATCAGGGATCAGATGACCGGCGACCGGATCACCGCCCGCTTCATCGATGCCGACTCGGCCGGTGTCCGCCAGACCCAGCTCCTGGAGATGATCGCGATCGGTCACGCCACCTCGCTCACCTCTCGCGAGGTCGAGCGCGAAGGACAGATGGAACCGACCATCAACTACACCCGGGCTGACACCATCATCGTGAAGATGAAAACCGGGGTGGCCCCAGGGGTGGATGAGGTGCAGGCGTTCCGTGGCCAGGAACCGGTCGACGGGATCCAACTCGAACGGGCGCGACCGGGTGGCACAACGCTGCCCCGGTTGCCGGGCGCGGCCCGTCCTGCGGGGCGTCCATGAGCACGCTCATCGCCAAAGGGCTGCGGAAGAGCTACGGCCGTCGGGCGGTGGTGGATGATGTCGCGGTTGATGTCGCCCAAGGGGAGATCGTCGGCCTGCTGGGACCCAACGGGGCGGGGAAGACCACCACCTTCTATCTGATCACCGGCCTCATTCGCCCCGATCACGGCACCATCCATCTCGACGATACCGACCTCACTGGCGAGCCGATGTACCGCCGGGCCCGGGCCGGCATCGGCTATCTCTCGCAGGAGCCATCGATCTTCCGGCGGATGACGGTCGAGCAGAACGTGCTGGCAATCCTGGAGACGCTCCCCTTGAGCCGGGCCGAGCGGCTGGTGCGCCTCGATGAGATGCTCGACGAACTCGGTCTGACCCGCCTCCGTACCGCCCGGGCCTACACCTTGAGCGGCGGGGAACGCCGGCGCCTCGAGATCACTCGCGCCCTCACCACCAATCCCAAGTTCATGCTCCTCGATGAGCCGTTCGCCGGTGTCGATCCGATCGCGGTGCACGACATCCAGACCATCGTCGCCTCGCTCAGGGATCGCGGCATCGGAGTCCTCATCACCGATCACAACGTGGAGCAGACTCTGGAGATCGTCGACCGCGCCTACATCCTGCACGAAGGGACCGTCAAGGCGGCGGGGCTGGTCCGGGAACTGGTCTGGAATGATCGCGTCGCCGAGTTGTATCTTGGTCCGACCCTCACGGCCCGCCTACGCGGGCGCATGGAGCAGCCCGCGTGAAGACTGGACTCCATCAGCATACCGGGCTCCGGCAGGAGCTGCGCATCAATCCCCGCCTCTACCAGGCGATGGACATGCTCTACATGCCGATGCTCGACCTTCAGCAGCACCTCCAGCAGGAGCTGCTCGGCAATCCCTTCCTCGAGCTCGAGGAGCCCGAGGAGGAGGAGACTGCCGAGAAGACCACCGAGGAGGAGCAGGAGATAGCCAAGAAGGACGACGAGGTCGACTGGGAGGAGATCCTCCTCAACGGCTTCGACGTCAGTGGCGGCGCGCGCGAGCAGTACGAACAGCACGACTACATCGAGCCGGTGACGGTCGACAGCGAAAACCTCGCCGATTTCCTGGGTGAGCAGCTCCAGATGCTCGATCTCACCCCGCGTCAGCGCCTGCTCACGGAGGAGATCGCCGGCAACATCACCGACGACGGCTGGCTGGCCTCGCCGCTCAGCGAGATCCTCGCCTCGGCCAACCATTGGGTGATCAGCAACCTCCCCTCGACCGGCGAAGCCGACGAGGATGACGAGGACGATCCCTTCGCGCTGCCCGACGAGGAGCCATCCCCCCTCCGCGAAGTGGTCCTCCCTCCCGGGGTGACCCTGTTCACGGAGGCCGAGATCGAGGAGGCGCTGACCATCGTCCAGTCGCTGGAACCGGCCGGGATCGGCGCGCGCGACCTCCGGGAGTGCCTCCTGCTGCAACTGCGCGAGGCGAAGGAGACCACCTCGCTGGCCTACCGCATGGTCGACGAGGCGTTTCCAGATGTAGTCTCCCATCGCTGGAACGACCTGGCCCGCCGCTTCGGCGTTTCTGCCCGGGACGCCCAGATGGCGGCCGACACCCTGGCGCGGCTCGATCCCAAGCCGGGGCTCCGTCACGCGGAGAAGAGCGACGCGTACATCATCCCCGATCTGATCGTCGAGAAGCTGGTCGACCGCTACCACGTCTGCCTCAACGACACCAGCGTGCCCCGGCTCCGGCTCTCCCGCGCGTACCAGGACATTGCCCGGCAGCGCGGCAAGATGTCGACCGAGAACAAGGACTTCATCGCCTCCAGGATGAACAGCGCCACCTGGATGATCCAGGCGATCGAACAGCGCCGTCAGACGATGCTCAAGGTGATGAACTTCATCGTCGATCGTCAACGCGAGTTCTTCGAGAAGGGGGTCGAGTTCCTCAAGCCGCTGACGCTCCGCGAGGTGGCCGAGGTGATCTCGATGCACGAATCGACGGTGAGCCGGGTGACCAACGAGAAGTACGTGCAGACTCCGCGCGGCGTGCTGCCGCTCAAGTTCTTCTTCTCCAGCGCCCTGTCCACTGCATCGGGCGAAGACGCCTCGGCCCGCTCGATCCGCGCCAAGCTGGAGAAGATGGTGGCCGAGGAGAACACCGCCAAGCCGCTCACCGACCAGCAGATCGTCCACCTTTTCGAGGAGCAGGGGATCCAGATCGCCCGGCGCACGGTTGCCAAGTATCGCGACCAGCTCGGCATCCTCCCGGCCCGGATGCGGAAGCGGGTATGAGCGACGCGATGGTGTCGGTGCTCATCCCCGCCAAGGACGAGGCGGAGAACCTCCCCGAGCTGCTCAGGCAGTGTGCTGCAGAGCTGCCGAAGTTGGGGGTTCCGTTCGAGGTCATCGTGGTTGACGACGGCTCACGGGACCGCACCCCGGCGGTGCTGGCCGGGCTGGAGGCGGAGCATCAGTTCCTCCGGCATGTCACCCATCGCCAGCGGCGTGGCATCGCCGACGCGCTCCGCAGTGCCGGCGACGTGGCCCGCGGCAACATCTTCGTCTTCTACCCGGCCGACCTGCAGTACAGGCCTGAGGACATTCCGGCGCTGGTGGCACCGCTGCTTGCAGACGAGGCGGACATCGTCACCGGGACCAAGCAGGGGAAATACGAGAAGGCGTTCGTCTCCTCGGTTTACAATGGCCTCTGCCGGTGGCTCTTCGGCATCAGGGTCACCGATCTCAATTCCGTCAAGGCGTATCGTCGCGAGGTGATGGCCAACGTGCCGCTCCGCCCGGACTGGCATCGCTTCATGGTGGTCATCGCGGCCGCCGACGGCTTCCGGCTCACCTCAACACCGGTGCCGCTCCATCCCCGCACCGCCGGCGTCTCCAAGTTCACCTGGCGGCGCATCCCGGTCGGGGTGCTGGACCTGCTGTCGGTCTGGTTCCAGCTGCGCTTCGGCCGGAAGCCGATGCTCTTCTTCGGGGTGGCCGGGGCGGTCCTCTTCCTGATTGGCTTCGTGGCGGGGACCATCGCCGTGGCGCTTCGGTTCGCGATGCGAGCCGACGTCGCCCTGCTGGTGAGTCTGGTTCAGACGATGCTGATCACCGGCGTGGCGCTGTTCGGATTCGGCTTCCTCGGGGAGCTGGTGGCGGGGATGCGCGAGGAGCAGCGCGAGCTGATACGCCGTATTGATGCCGACCACATCGACTGATCCCCTTCGGGTGATCTTCCTCACCCACAACTACCCGCGCAGCCGCGACGACATCGCGGGAGGATTTCTGCGTCCGCTGGCTATGGCGCTCCGCGACCGTGGGATTGACCTTCGGGTGGTGGCGCCGAGCGACCACGGGGCGGGGGGGCGTGACCTGATCGACGGTATTCCCGTCCGCCGGGTGCGCTACGCCTTCCCGTCACGGGAACGCTACGCCTACACCGGCACGATGGCCGATGCCGCGAGAACACCCGCCGGTCTTGTAGCGTTGTGGGGGATGATCGGTGCGCTGCGGCAGGGCGTGATAGAGGAAGCAGATGGGGCCGAGCGTGTGGTGGTCCACGCTCACTGGTGGATCCCGGGTGCGATGGCCGCGCCCCATGGGCTCGCCATGGTGTGTACCTGCCACGGCACCGATGTCCGCCTGGTGGAGCGCTCCGGTATTGCCCGGTGGCTGGCCCGCCGAGCGCTCGGCCGGGCGCGCCTGGTGACCACGGTCTCCACGCCATTCGCCGGAATCATCCGGTCACGGATCGGCGTCCCGGTACAGCCGGATGCGGTGCAGCCGATGCCGGTTGCGGCAGCGGACCGCCCCCGCTCGCTGGGGGGGGGAGGCGTGATCGTGCTCGGTCGCCTCACTCCCCAGAAACGCACCGGGCTCGCCATCGACGCCTGGCAGCTCGCCCGCGACAACGGCCTCGCTCTGCCTCTCACCGTCATCGGCGACGGCCCGGAACGGCCGATGCTGGAACGGCACGCTGCGAGCGTCGCCGGATCAGGCACGGTCCGCTTCGTTGGTGCGGTCCCTCCGGAGCAGGTTCCCGGAATTCTTGCGACCGCGGACGTCATGCTGATGACTGCCCACGACGAGGGCTTCGGGCTGGCTGCGGCTGAGGCTCTGATGCAGGGGGTGCCGGTCGTGGCCTGCACCGACGGGGGCGGCCTGCTCGACATCGTCCCCGACTCGGGGGGGGGGAGACGAACCGTACCGACCGCAACGGCGCTCGCCTCGGCACTCGGTGAAATATCCGCCGACCGCTCCGCCGCCGACGCTGCCCATGCCGCCGGTGCCGTCTGGCGCGACCGGCTCGCTCCAGGGTATGTGGCCACCCGGGCAATCGAGTGGTACCGGCGGGCGCTCGATGGGTAGCGGATCGTGGCGGCTGCTCAGGACCGCCATCGGCACCCTGGTCGTGGCACTGGCGGTGCGTTCCCTGGTCCGGCAATGGGATACGGTCCGTGCCCAGGGAATCGAGTGGCACCTGGACTGGCTCTGGATCGCGGAGTCGCTCCTGCTCACGTGGCTGATGTACCTCGGCCTCGTCTGGGGCTGGCGCAAGCTGATCATCGCCTGGGGTGAGTCGCTGCCGTTCTGGCGCGCCGTCCGCATCTGGCTGCTCGCCTCGCTGGGACGCTACATTCCGGGCAAAGTATGGGCTCTGCTCGGGCTCGCCGTGCTGGCCAAACAGGAAGGGGTGAGCGGCACCACGGCGATGGGATCCGCGATCGTGATGCAGTTGCTCGCTCTGATGACCGGCGGAGCCGTCGCGGTCGGCTTTCTCGGCGGAACGCTGCTCGACCAACACTTGCCCGGCGGCGTGTTGGCTGCGGTCGGATTGGCAAGCGTGGCGTTGTTGGCATCGGCGCTGGTCACCAGCCAGCCTGTAATGCGCTGGTTCGGCTGCCGAATCGGTCGAGCCGAGGCGGTCCGCGCCATCAGACCCGGCCAGCTCGTGATGGCGGTGATCCCCAACCTGCTGGCCTGGCTGGGCTACGGGCTGGCGCTGCTCTGGCTGGCCCGCGGCACCATTGGTGAGACCACAATGGGGTGGCCGCTCGCAACCGGGGCGTTCACCGCCTCGTATCTTGCTGGGTACCTCTTTCTGTTCGCTCCCGGCGGCATCGGTGTTCGGGAAAGCGTGCTGATCCTGTTGTTGCAGCCCACCATCGGACTCGGCCAGGCGATCGCGCTTGCGGCCGCGTCCCGGTTGGCTCTGACGATCAACGAACTCGGAGTGGCCCTGCCGCTCTTTCTCCTCGGGAGGACGTCGCGTGACGACGCCTGAACCACAGCGACACTGGGAACCACGCGGCGCGCCTCTCATGGCGTGGCTGATCTTCGCCCTGGCGGCCACGACTCTGATGTGGCCGATCTTCTCCGGCCAATTCCTGGCCGGCGACGACCAACTGATCGCCGGCTATGCCTTCCGTGATTTCGGGTCGACCTTTTTCAAGGACCAAGGCCGCATCCCGGAATGGAATCCGTACCTCTTCGGCGGGATGCCGTTCATCGCTGCGATGCATGGCGACATCTTCTATCCTACTGCCTGGCTCCGTTGGCTGCTGCCCACCGATATCGGCATGACCCTCGGCTTCTACCTCCACCTCGTTGTTGCTGGCGGAGCGATGTACGCGCTGCTCCGCGGCCTCCGGCTCGGCTGGACCGCTGCGGTGGTCGGGGGAGTGGGATACCAGCTGTCGGGTATCCTCGCCTCAATGCTCCGGCCGGGGCACGACGGCAAGCTGTTCGTGGCCGCCCTCGCGCCGCTCGCATTCCTGTCCCTGATTCGCGCCATTCGCGACGGGCGCCTGGCCGGCTTCGGTGCCTTCGCCATGGTGGTCGGTCTGGCGATGCTGTCGCCCCACTACCAGATGACCTATTACCTGTTGGTGGGGAGCGGGTTGCTGACACTGTGGCTCACCTTCGGTGACAAGGAGCGGAGCCGCCCCCGCACCCTGATCCGGGATCTCGGCGGTGCGGGAGTCGGCGCCGCACTCGGCATCGGGATCGGGATGATCCAGGGAATGCCGTTTCTCAAGTACCTGCCATTCTCCCCCAGGGTCGAAGGCGGAGCGTCATCGGGATGGGAATACGCCACCCAATTTGCGATGCCGCTCGACGAACTCGCCTCGACGATCCTGCCGCAGTTCAACGGGATGTTCGAGCTCTACTGGGGCAGCAACTTCTTCAAGACCCACGTGGAATACCTTGGAGTCCTGATCGTCATCCTGGCGATCCTCGGCCTCTCCCTGGCACGCAGGCGCGGGCTGCTGCTCGGCTTCGGCACGATTGCCGTGCTTTTCCTTCTTGTGAGTCTTGGAGGACACACCCCCTTTTATCGGCTCTGGTACGAAGTGATGCCGATGATGAGCAAGGTGCGCGCTGCGGGAATGGCCTTCTTCCTGGTGGCACTCCCGGTCTGCGTATGGGCAGCACTCGGAGTCGAGCGGCTCCAGAACGGAGAAATCACCTCCCGCAAGCTGCTGACCTGGTTGGGAGGGGTTGCATTCATTGGCCTGCTCGGCGCCATGGGCGGACTGCAGCCGTTTGCCGAGGCGCTCGCCCCGGAACAGCGTCGCGACGTGGTGCTCGCCAACGCCGCGGCACTCCGGATGGGGTCGATCCGCCTGCTTCTGGTGGTGCTGTTGGGGGGGGGAGTGCTCATCGCCATGCAGCGCCGCCTCCTCACTGGCGCACTGGCCGCCGCCGCGCTGATCCTCGTCGTGGTCGGCGACAACTGGAGTATTCTCAAGCACTACACCTCATGGGTCGAGCCCGCCGCCGTAACCTACGCCCCCGACGCGCTCACCGCCGCGATGACGGCGACCCCGATGCCGTTCCGGAACTACGACGGCCGCAGCGACGGCATCCGGGAGTACAACTTCGGTGTCTATCAGGGCTCATGGCTGATGGCCGAGCGGGTCCCGACCGTCTTCGGCTACCACGGCAACGAGCCCCGGTTCTACGATGAGCTCTGGGGCGTCAAGAATGTCTGGGAATATCAGACCTCCCAGACGCTGTGGGATCTTTATGCCGTCAACTTCATCACCATCGGCGGCGAGATCGAACTGCCGGGATTCAGCAAGGTGGAGGGTCCGGTGGCGTTCCCTTCGTTGACCGGCCGACGCGCCACGGCGGGGTTCCTCTACCAGCGTGACACCCCGGCGCCATGGGTGCGGGTGGTGCCGAACGCCGTCACAGTGCCCGAGGGCCAGATCATCCCGACCGTCGTCGACCCGCGATTCCCGGTCGACCAGGTGGCGCTCTATCCTGACACCGTTGCCGTACCGGGAGCGGGCGGGGCCGAGGCGTTGCGTGAGGGCAGCCCAGTGACGGCATCGCTCACCGCCTGGGACGCCGGAGCAATGACGATTCGCCTTGACGGCACCGATCAGGCAACCAACTACCTCCTGGTCGCCGAGAACTGGGTGCCGGGTTGGGAGGCGACGGTGGATGGCACTCCCGTGCCGACGCTCCGCGCCAACCACGCCCAGTTGAGCGTGGCTATCCCGTCGGGCGCGCGCGAGGTGACGCTCAGCTATCACACTCCCGGTTACGGCACCGGCAAACTCATCACCTGGCTTTCGCTGCTCGGCGCCATTGGCGTGATCGGAGTCGGCATCGTCCAGTCACGCCGCGAGAACGCCAATGGATGATCGTGTCCTGGTGGTGATCCCGACCTACAACGAGCGCGACAACCTCCCCCGAATCGTCCCGCTGGTGCTGGTGCAGGATCCGCGGATCGACGTCCTGGTGGTCGATGACAACTCGCCCGACGGCACCGGTCAGCTCGCCGACGAGATGGCCGCGGTCAACTCGCGGGTTCACGTCCTGCACCGCACCGCCAAGGAGGGGCTCGGTCGCGCCTACCTGGCCGGATTCGTCTGGGCGCTGGAACGGGACTACGCCTTCATCCTCGAGATGGACGCCGATTTCTCGCACGATCCGAAGTATCTCCCGGTGCTGCTCGGCGCGACTGCCGAAGCGGACCTGGTCCTGGGCTCGCGCTATGCCAGCGGCGTCAACGTCATCAACTGGCCGATGTCGCGGCTGCTGCTCAGTTGGTTCGCCAACAAGTACGTCCGCTGGATCACCCGGATGCCGCTCACCGACGCCACCGGCGGCTTCAAGTGCTTCCGCCGGGCGGTGCTGGAGGCGATCCCGTTCGAACGGGTGCGCTCCAACGGCTACGGCTTTCAGATCGAGATGAGCTACCGGGCATGGCGCAAGGGATTCCGGCTCAAGGAAGTGCCGATCGTGTTCGTGGACCGGGTCGAGGGGCAGAGCAAGATGAACAAGAAGATCGTGCGCGAGGCGATCTGGATGGTGTGGTGGATCCGGATCCAGGGGATCCTGGGGCGGCTCGGATGAGCGCCGTTTTCCACAAGGCGACCGGGTCGGGCAACGATTTCGTGATGTTCGACGGCCGCACCACCAGCGACGCCGACTGGCCGCCCGAACGGATCGTGCGGATCTGTGATCGGCGCGATGGCATCGGCGGTGATGGTCTGGTGATCGTCACCCCGCTCGGCGACAACACCGTCCGGATGACCTTCTTCAATGCCGATGGATCGAGGGCCGCGATGTGCGGCAACGCGGCCCTCTGCACCACGCGCTTCGCCGCGGCGATGGAGATGGCCGACCCGGCCGGGATGACCCTGGTGACCGACGCCGGCAGCTTCGGAGCGCGCTGCGTCGGGTCGGAGGGGGGGGCACTGGCGGAACTGCACCTGCCGGATGCACCGGTACCGGTACCAGCGAGCGTCGAACTCGGTGAGGGAGAGCAGTCGATTTCGCTCGGCACCATAGGGGTGCCTCACCTGGTGACGGTGGTCGACGATGTGGCTGCCGTGGATGTGGCGGAGCGGGGCCGGATCCAGCGATTTCATCCGGGCTGCGGGTCAGGGGGAGCCAACGCCAACTTCGTGAGCCGCATCTCACCTTCCAGTGGAACTGGAGGTGCGGCTGACCCGGCTGCGCCAACCTGGGCTCTCCGTACCTACGAGCGCGGCGTCGAGGGCGAGACTCTGGCCTGCGGCACCGGCACAGTCGCTGCCGCGCTGGTCCTGGCGACGGCCGGACTCGACCAACTCCCGCTCCGCTTCCGCTCGGCCAGTGGTCGGGTGCTCACGGTCAATGCGCAGATCAGCGACGGAGTGGCCCACGACATCTGGCTCTGTGGCGAGGGTCGGCTGGTGGCACGTGGGGTGTGGTTGGGGTGATTGGGCGCCGTAGGCATCCACACTCGCGTTTTTTTGCTCTTTCGGCCTTCGTTCGGATCGGGTAGATTGGCCTCATGGCGACTATGCTGACCTCTCTGGAGATTTGTGCCGGCGCTGGCGGCCAGGCACTTGGCTTGGAGCTCGCCAACTTCGAGCACTCGGCTGTTGTCGAGCTTGACGTGCATGCGGCGAATACCCTCCGCGCCAACCGCCCCAAGTGGCTGGTGATGAACGAAGACGTCCGCAACCTTGACGGCCGGAGCTTTCGCGGGATCGATCTTTTCGCAGGCGGCGTACCGTGCCCGCCATTTTCGGTTGCCGGACGACAGTTGGGTGCGGATGACCAGCGTGACCTGTTCCCGACTGCAATCCGGTTGATTTCCGAATCCAAGCCGACCGCCGTGATGCTGGAGAATGTCCCCGGGCTAGCTACGGCCAAATTCAAGAGTTATCGCGCTTCGCTCGCTGTGCAGTTGGAAAAGCTCGGGTACAGAGTCGATTGGCAGGTACTCAACGCCTGCAACTTCGGTGTCCCTCAGCTTCGCCCGCGGTTCATACTCGTGGCCATGAAGCCAAAGATTTTCCGGCATTTTGCATGGCCACGACCGGTGTCGACACCAGCGACCGTTGGAGGTGCCCTTCGCGACCTGATGGCCTCTCGAGGATGGCCTGGCGCCTTCGCGTGGGCACAGGCCGCCAACGGCATCGGTCCGACTCTGGTGGGCGGATCAAAATTGCACGGCGGCCCCGATCTCGGTCCCACCAGGGCTCGCGAAGCGTGGAAATTGTTGCGAGTCGACGGTCGAGGTCTGGCCAACGAGGCACCCGATTCAGACTTTCCGCTGGATGGAATGCCGAGACTCACGGTTCGCATGGCTGCCCGCATCCAGGGATTCCCGGATTCATGGCGATTCGAGGGCCGGAAAACAGCTTGCTATCGTCAGGTCGGAAACGCTTTCCCCCCTCCGGTGGCCGCGGCGATCGGCGCAGCCATTCGGGACGCGCTCGCGGGGGTGGTCCCCAAGGAACGCCCGGCGCAGACTGCCCTGCAGATTGAGTCTGCATGACGCCGGGCAAGCATCGGAAACCGGTAGCGCAGCGCGGCGCGCGGGCAAAGCTCAGAGCTTACTTCCTTGCCCATCCAGGCGAAGTCGTCGAGTGGCAAACTTTGCGGGACGTAGCAGGCGGCATAACCGAATGGGCACGGCGGGTGCGCGAGCTGCGCCAGCTCGAAGGGATGAACATCGAGACCGACAAGGACAGCAGCGGTTTGAGGCCGGGACAGTATCGATTGGTAGACTTGAAGCCACTCCCCGTCTTTTCGTCGAGCATTTCCAAGGAAACGCGCGCGTTTGTGCTCGATCGCAACGGCTTCACCTGCCAGATGTGCGGCGCAGTGGCCGGTGAACCGCACCCATCCGATTCATCCCGCAAGACCCGACTGCATCTGGGCCACATTGTAGACCTGAGTCACGGCGGCACGGATGATCCCCAAAATCTTCGGGCGCTCTGTTCGGTGTGCAATGAGGGGGCACAGAACATCACGCTACCGCGCCCCAAGGCGACGCAACTCCTGACCCAGATACGGCGGGCCGCCGGCACAGAGCAGGTGGAGGTGCTCAAGTGGCTGATACGGAAGTACCCGGCTCAAGTCAGGGCATGGTTGGCAAAGCCATTGGATGACTCTCCCGATGTCTGAAGCAGGCATGCTGGATGATGGACGCCGATCAGCAGAACTGTTTGGTTGCTTCACCCGATCAGAGGTACTGACGCCACCCCCCCTCCCGGCGTAGATTACCCGGATTGGTGTGCCGCGATCTCACCGCCGCACCAGCCGCGAACGTTCACCATTGGATCACCACCCTCACCCGGACTATCCATGCGATCCTTACTCAGTTCGCTCTCCCGGCGCCATCTCGCGCTGACAGCCATCCTCGCCGTGGCGGCCTGCTCCAAGTCGGCGCCACCGCGCACCACCCCGGCCCCCAACGGCCAGGCACCCACCGCCGGGCCGACAGGCGGGGCCGGAGCAGCCCGAGGCGACGCGGCCAAGACCGGGCCCAAGCCGTACAAGGACGTCATCACCGCCAAGGCCGCCACCCGGAGCGGGATCTTCAAGACCCACCGGCTGGACGACAAACTCTTCTTCGAGGTTCCCCGCGGCGAGTTCGGCGCGGAGATGATGATGATCGCCCGGGCAGTGGAATCGACCCTTCAGGATCCCGGCGGCTTCTTCGGTGGCGGGGCGCAGCGGTTGGTGCGCTGGGAGAGGGAAGGGAACAGCGTGATCCTCCGCGGGCGGAGCTACCGGCTCCAGATGGACTCCACCGAGAATCTGTATCGACAGGTGCGCGGCTTCCAGAATCTCCCGGTGATCGCCAAGTTCGACATCGCCGCCTGGAGCCCGACCGACAGCAACGCGGTCATCGACGTCACCGACCTCTTCCTCACCTACAAGGCCGAGATGGGAGCGGTGCAGGGCACCTCGAAGGAGCGGAGCTGGTTCGAGCACGTCGCCCCGTTCGAGCGCAACATCGAGGTCGAGGCCACTCAGACCGGCTCGGCCCGGCCGGAAGGGGCGCCCCCGACGGTACCGGCGACCAGCCAGACGATGCGGATGCACTGGAGCTTCCTCAAGCTGCCAGACCAGCCGATGATGCCGCGCTACGCCGACAGCAGGGTCGGCTTCATCTCGACCTCGTACTTTGACTTCTCCTCGCGCGAGCACGAATCAGAACAGAAGCGGATCATCCACCGCTTCAAGCTGGTGCCCAAGGACACCGCCGCGTTCCGTCGCGGGGAACTGGTGGAGCCGGTCGAGCCGATCATCTACTGGATCGATCCGGCGACTCCGGAATGGATGAAGCCGTGGGTCAAGGTCGGCGTCGACAAGTGGAACGTCGCCTTCGAGGAGGCCGGCTTCAAGAACGCCATCCGCGGCGAGTATGCCCCGGCCGACGATCCGGACTGGTCAATCTACGACCTCCGTCATTCGATCATCTACTGGCGTCCATCGACCGTGGCCAACGCCACCGGCGGGCAGACCGTCGATCCGCGCACCGGGCAGATCCTCAAGGGCGAAGTCAACATGTACCACAACATCATGCAGTTGCAGCGTGAGTGGTACTTCGTGCAGGTCTCGCCGCTCGACCCGCGTGCCCAGACCTTGCCGATGCCCGACTCGCTGATGGGCCGCCTGGTGGAATACGTGGTCACCCACGAGATCGGCCACTCGATCGGCTTTCCGCACAACATGAAGGCATCGGCGATGTATCCGGTCGACTCGATCCGGAGCCGCCCGTTCCTCGAGCGGATGAACGGCCACGTCGCGACGTTGATGGATTACTCGCGCTTCAACTACGTGGCCCAGCCCGAGGACAGCATCCCGCCGCACCTGCTGGTGCCGCAGGTCGGACCGTACGACAAGTTCGCCGTCCGCTGGGGCTACCGCCCGATCCTGGGGGCCACCTCTCCCGACGCCGAGCTGGCGACGCTCGACCAGTGGGCCCGGGTGCAGGACACCGTGCCGTGGTTCCGCTTCAGCACCAGCGGGGCGCCCAACGATCCGGAAAACCTGACCGAGGCGGTGGGTGATGCCGACGCCGTCCGGGCCACCACCCTGGGGCTCAAGAACCTCGAGCGGGTGATGGCCAACTTGAGGCCCGCCACCGAGAAGCCCGGCAAGGATTACTCCCTCCTCAACGACCTCTACGGTGCGGCGGTGGGGCAGTGGGGTCGCTACATGAACCACGTCTCCGCGATTGTCGGCGGGGCGATCACCCAGGAGAAGTACGGCACCGGTCGCCGCTTCGAGCCGGTCAGCAAGGCGCGCCAGCAGGAGGCGGTGCGCTTTCTGAGCGCCAATGCCTTCCAGGTTCCGCGGATGTTTCTCGACGACGAAATTCTCTGGCGTCTGGAGTCGAACGGGGCGGTGGACCGGATCCGGAACTCCCAGACCTCGCTGTTCCGTTCGCTGCTCTCGCCGGCCAAGCTCAACACTCTGGTCGAGTACGAGGCGCGGCTGGGGAACTCGACCTACACCCTGGCCGAGTATCTGAGCGATCTTCGCGCTGGTGTGTGGGGCGAGCTTGCCGCGCGGCGGGTGAGTGTCGACATCTATCGTCGCAACCTGCAGCGGGCCTATCTCGACCGGATCAACGCCGAGCTCAACCCGCCGGCGCCGTCTGCGACGGCACCGAAGCCTACTGGTTGGGGGAGTGATGTCCGGGCGATGTATCGGGCCGAGCTCCGGACGCTGGACCAGATGGCGGCCGGTGCGACTGGCCGTGCGGCCGACCAGATGACCCGGGTGCATTTGGCTGATGTGCGGGCGGAGATTGCAAAGATTCTTGACGTGAGTCGTTAGTCGGGATTAGTCGTTAGTCGTGAGTCGTGAGTCGTGAGAGGGTCCGGTGCCGGGAGGTGCCGGGCCCTTTTGCGTTGCACCTCAGAATGTAGTTGAGGTCGCCACCTCAGCCCCCGGCGCGACCTGAGGCATTGCTTGAGGTGGGGGCCCGGCCGAATCGGTTGGGTCCTGGCTGCGATGGCCCCGCCGCACCAGCGGCTTGACCACCAAAGTGTGACGAAGCACCCAGCGTTCTCCCTCATCATGAATCCCGACCACGTCAGGCGGGAGTATCAACCATCGACGGTCGGCAAACTCCCGCAGTTCACCCAGGAGGACGAGGGCAGCCGTGGGCAAGGCTCCCGAGGCTCGGGGCTGGCCAACGTGGCAAAGAGGTCATCGTGACGGTTCGGAGGGCTGCGGGGACGACGCCGCAGGCGCGTTTGTGATCGTCGATCGTCGGCGGGTCGGGCGGGGTGGAATCGGAGTTATCCCCACTTATCCTCACGCCAACTTAACATAATACATCTTATACGTCATACGGAAGAAACTAGAAGACAGCCCCGGGGCAATGCCGCCTAACCCGTTGCCCTCACATATCTTGCCAATTTAGTCAACAAAGATTCCCCGACTCAAACCACCGACCCACGCAGACATTGCCGACCAGATAGACCAACGCCGACCAGCCACACCTCAAGTATCACTCGAAGTCTGCTCAACAAGAATCTCCACCCCGACACGACCACCCAACATCCAACATCCAGCATCCAAAATCCAATCTCCAAAATCCACCAGCCAACAAAAACGCCCGGCCCCCAACTCGGGAACCAGGCGTCCGTCCTCGGACCTCAACTACTTTCAAATCACCCTGCCGCGGTCAACTCCCCCAGCCGGACCTCGGCCTCGGTCTTGGCCGCCGTCTCGCCATACTTCGCCACGATCTCCTCATAGATCGCCCTCGCCTCTGCCGTCCTGCCACTCAGGCGCGCGGCCCGGGCGGCATCGAGCAGCAGCGTCGCCTTGAGGAAGTCCACCGTCGCCAGCTCGGCCGCCTTGCGATAGGCCGCTTCGGCGTCGGCGTATTTGCCCGTGTTCTCCAGCCCTGTCCCGAGCAGCCCATTGGCTGGCGAGGCGTAGGTGGCCGGCGGGTTGCTGGCGAGATAGGACTGCAATGAGGAAATCGCCAGCTCGGCCTGGCCTGCCACCAGTCGGGCCTGAGCGATCCCCAGGGTTGCCTCGTGGCTCGCACCGGTGCCGGCGTATTGGGCGGTGACCCGCTCAAATTCCTGCACCGCCTTCCCCATGTCTCCCTGCTCGGCGGTGTTGCGCGCCTGCTCCAGCGCCTCGGCCGCGAATGACTCCTTGCGCTCGCCGGTCACCTTGGCGAACCAGAAGCCGCCACCCACCACGGCAATTGCTACGGCACCGATGCCGAGCATCCTGAGGCGCTCCGGGGTGAGGAAGGCGCTCAACCCGGAATCAGTGGATCGGGTGGCGATCGGGGGAACTGGAGTGCTGCTGTCGTCGGTTGCCATGCGTCCTGCGGGTTGGAGTTCTGAGTGCGCACCGACCACTGGCCGGTCCAACCTCGAAAGATGGCAGAGTGGGCCGCCCAGCGCCAGAGTCAGGAGCCGTTGTTCCTGATTGTCGCCTGCCTGCCACCCCGATGATGGGATTCCCCTGGGTGTGACGCAATCGGGGTCGGTGCTGGTGATCCTCCCCCACCCCGGCCAACCACTTGCCGCCGGCGCCGAGGATCAGAATCAGAGACCCGGCAACGCACCCTTCTTCGGAGAACCATGCTCGCGGTAGGGCTTATCAGCTAGCCGAAACTGCCTCACGAAGCGGGGTACTGAGCAGCGGCAGGGGCACAATTCAACTGAGGCGGCCACCAAAGGAAGTCAGGCCACCTCATTGACAATAGACAGACCGTCCTGTATCTTTGTTTTATGGTGACAGCACGAGATCTCCGCAGTGACGTCCGCACTCGAATCCTGGAAACGGCCGACCGGCTATTCTATGCTGAAGGGATCAGGGCGGTTGGTGTAGATCGGATCATCGCCGAGGCAGGGGTGGCCAAGATGTCTCTCTACAACCATTTCCCTTCCAAGGACGAACTGGTCCTCGCGGTCCTCGAACACCGGGGACGAACATTCGACGAAATGTTCGCAGCGCGGATGGCGCAGAATTCCAGACGTGAGGATGATCCCCTCGGGGCGTTTTTTGCCGCGCTCAAGGAGTGGTTCGAGTCTCCCGGCTACCGCGGCTGCATGTTCATCAACACCCGCAGCGAGATTGGCGCCAGCAATAGGCAATCTGCCGACCTCTCCTCAGCATGCAAGGCGCAGTTCCACAAGTTTCTTCACCAAACCCTGGTCGAGGCCGTAGGCCAAGAGCTGGCCGACGAGACTGCACCGCCGATCGCCCTCCTGGTGGAAGGCGCAATTGTCACGGCAGTGATGGAGCGAACCCCGCGGGCCGCCGAAACCGCAGAACGGGCCGCCCGTGCGGTGATCGCCCAGGCCCGGCGAACGTAGTTTTTTTGTACTTACACAACAGACAGACCGCTCTGTATATCATTGACTTTCTGGAGATTTCATGGACACCCTGACTGCCATCCGCAGCCGCCGCGCCGTCAAACACTTCGACCCAAACCATCGCATGACGGACGAGGAGATCCAGACCCTCATGGATGCCGCTGTCCAGTCACCGACCGCATTCAACATGCAGAACTGGCGTTTCGTTCTGGTGACGGACACCGTTCTGCGCCAGAACATTCGGGCGGCCGCCAGTGATCAGGCCCAGGTGACCGAGGCCTCCCTCCTGCTGGTGATCACCGCCGACCTCAAGGCCTGGGAAAAGTCCCCGGAACGCTATTGGCGCAATGCTCCAGAGGAAGTGGCGAGCCGGCTCGTCAACTGGATGGGACCATTCTACGATGGGAAGGAGCTGCTCCAACGGGATGAAGCGATGCGGTCCTGCGGTCTGGCGGGCCAGACCATCATGCTCGCCGCCAAGGCAATGGGCTACGATACCTGTCCCATGATCGGGTTCGACTCAGAGCGGGTCGCCGATTTGGTCCACCTCCCCGACGACCACGTAATCGGCTTCCTGCTGGCCGTGGGCAAGGGGGTCCGTCCGGTCTGGGACAAGCCGGGGCAGCTCGGCATGGAGGAGGTGGTGATCAGGAACCAGTTTGCGCCCTCAGCGGGTTGACCCCCGCGTGTCTGGCGACAGCACCAGGACAGGAGGTTTCCGCGGCATGTGGCATCGCACACGCGTGACAGAGATGCTGGGCATTCCCTACCCGATCGTCCAAGGTCCGTTCGGCGGCGGTCTGTCGTCTGTGGCCCTCACGTCGACGGTCTCCAACGCCGGTGGGCTCGGGTCGTTCGGGGGACAACCGTTCACTGCGGCGGAACTTGTGGAGACCTGCGCCGCGATACGCTCCGCCACGGACAGGCCGTTCAACCTCAATCTCTGGGTGGGAGACCGGGACGCCCGCCTCGATACATTTGGCGACCCCGAGTACCGGAGGTTGGTTGCTCTGTTCCAGCCTTGGCTGGACGAGGTCGGCATTCCGTCCCCCGAGCGGCCAGCAGATCTCGGCCCCCGATTCGAAGATCAGGTGGAGGCAATTTTCGATGCCCGCCCACACGTCTTCAGTTTCGTCTTCGGCATCCCCTCGGAGGCGATTCTCGACCGGTGTCGCACCCTGGGAATCCGGACCGTGGGAGCCGCGACCACCGTGGATGAGGCACTGGCCTTGGACCAGGCGGGAGTGGACGCCATCGTGGCCACGGGCATGGAAGCGGGAGGGCATCGGGTTTCGTTCCTCCGGCCGGCGGAGGAGTCCATCACCGGCACCCTGTCGCTCATACCCCAGGTCGTGGATGCGGTCCGGGTGCCGGTCATCGCCGCGGGAGGGATAGCCGACGCACGGGGCCTCCGTGCCGCCCTCACCCTCGGCGCGGAGGCCGTCCAGATCGGGACGGCCTTTCTGGCCACGCGAGAGTCCAACGCCACCGACGATCATCGGGAGCGGCTCTTTTCCTCCGCGGCGCGGGACACCACCCCGACCAGGGTCTTCAGCGGCCGCCTGGCCCGGGGACTGCGCACTCCCGTCACGGAGTCGTTCCGAGGGCAGGAGCATCTCCTGGCTCCCTACCCTCTGCAGGGTCGTTTTCTCCACGCTCTGCGAATGGGGATGAATTCGCGGGAACAACCGTTTCCTCTTCAGGCGTACTGGGCTGGACAAAGCGCTTCACTGCTGAGGCACCGGAGTGCCCGGGAACTCATGTCGGCTTTGATTGAAAGGATGGATCACACCCGCGCCGCAATGCAATGACCGGACGCCTGATGAATTCCACACCGGATCGATTGGCAAGTAGGCGAGCGTGATGGTGAAGCTGCCTGACAAGTAGTGGACGGCAACAATCGACTCATAGACCACTCCGAACTCCATAGCATGGAGCGGTCGGAGTAACATTTCAACTGCTGCAGGACAGAACGGCCGCGATTGTGGGCGGATGCGGTCAAGCTGGTCACCATCGGGACACCACGTCTTGGAGGCGCCTTCATGGCCGGGACCGTGGCCAACGACTCGGCGGCTCTTCAAATCCCGAATCATGAAACCACTCCGGTATTTATCCGAGGTCGGTTCTCGGATGCCAGTTACCAAGTCGTGGCGCGGCGCACCAAAGACCGCTGGTTGATCATCGGGTTCGTGACGTTGGTGATCGGGGACTACTTCCCGTTCCCACCGCAATGAAGGAACTACTCCCCAGCCAGTCGCCCCGGATCACGACCATTCGGTGAACGCCCCCCCTCGCCCCGCTCCACCGGAACAGCGCGTAGGTAAACGCCTGAGTGGCACCGGTCGGCGTGGTTTGCACTTCCCGGCGAGTGTCGAGGAGCTCGAACCCCGGGCCGAAAACCGCCTGCAGCTCCTCGGGCGAGTACCGCGCCACCGGCAGCCCGCTGCACCGGGTCGGTCCGTCGGCCGCGAAGGTGGCGATCAGCACTGCCCCGCCGGGGCGAACGATCCGGCGCACCTGCGCCAGGCAACGATCTTGATCCGCCGGATCGGTCAGGAAGTGGAAAACTGCCCGGTCATGCCAACACCCCACCGATCCGGCCGGCAACTCGGCCGTCAGCACGTCCGCCTCGATCAGTGAGACGGCGCCCGCGGCCCGCTCGCCGAGTCGCGCCCGCGTCACCGCCAGCGCCGCCGCCGCCAGTTCCACCACCGTTACCCGCCGATAGCCGTCCGCCAGCAGGTCGTCGACCAGGGTCGATGCTCCGCCACCGACATCGAGAATCGGCTCGTCTCGATCGGGCACCCATGATCGAATGAGCTCCAACGACAGCTTCGCCTCGGGCTGAAACCAGCTCACCGCGGTCGGCTCGTTCCTGCCGTACACGCTCTCCCAGTGCTGTTTTAGGTCGGTCACTGCTGGCTCCGTCATTCAAGGCACCCGACTCCCCAACGAAACTACCTCTCCATCCGGATCCGGATGGTTGTCATATCCTCCCCCCCTTCCCTTGCCCCCCATCACCACCATATTCCCAGTCATCCCACTCAACATGGATCTGCCGATGCATCGTGCTCTCCTGCTGCTGTTCGTCGCGGCCCTCGCCCCTGCCCCGGCCCCATCGCTGTCGGCCCAGCAACGTCTCGCAATCGCCGAGGCCGCCAAGTCCTTCGTTCGCCAGCCCGGCTTCATTCCGGTGCTCCACGACACTGCCACGGGCAAGGTCTGGCTGGAGCTTCCCGATACCGGTCAGCGCGCCCTCTTCCTGGTAACCCTGGCAACCGGGCTCGGCTCCAACCCGATCGGCCTCGATCGCGGTGCCAACGGGATGACCCAGGTGGTCCGCTTCGAGCGCACCGGCGCCAGCATGCGGATGGTGTTCGAGAACTGGCGTTACCGGAGCAGCGGCGATTCGGCCCACCTCCGGACCATCCGCGAATCGTTCGCCGAGTCGCCTGTGCTGGCGCTGCCGATCACTGCGGAATCGGACGGTCGGGTGACGGTGGACGCCGGCGAGTTGCTGTTCCACGACTGGAACGATATTGCCGGAACCCTGCAGCGGAGCCAGGAAGGAAGCTGGCAGGTGGCCAAGGACCGCTCGCGGCTCCACGCTCCGCTCACCAAGGCGTTTCCCCGCAACACCGAGCTCGATATTGAACTGGCCTTCAGCTCGAGCAGCGGCGGGCGAATCACCGGGACGATTCTCCCCGACCGCGGCACCTTCCTGCTGCGTCAACATCTCACCCTCCTGGCACTTCCCGATGACGACTACCGCCCGCGCACCTGGGATCCGCGCACCGGTTATTTCGGGATCACCTGGCAGGATTATTTCCAGCCGCTCGACGGACGGTTGCAGCAGCGGGTGATCAACCGCCACCGCCTCCAGCGGCGAGACCCTTCCGATCCGCGCTCGCCGTGGATCGCACCGATAGTCTATTACATCGATCCCGGAATCCCCGAGCCGGTCAAGAGCGCCACCTGGGAAGGTGCCAAGTGGTGGGAAGCGGCCTTCGATCAGGCCGGACTGGTCGGCGGGTTCCGGGTGGAATGGCTCCCCGCCGACGCCGATCCGATGGACATCCGCTACAACGTGGTCCAGTGGGTGAATCGCAACGAACGCGGTTGGAGCATCGGCGGCGCGCTCAGCGATCCGCGCACCGGCGAGATGCTCAAGGGGATGGCACGGATGGATTCGCACCGTGCCCGCACCGACCAGAACATCGTCGCCGCGCTGCTCGGCGCCAATTCCGCGCCGGCCGACACCGCGATGATCCTGGCCCGGATCCGCCAAGTCACGGCTCACGAGATCGGCCACACCCTCGGGCTGGCCCACAACTACATCGCCTCCACCCGCGATCGCGCGTCGGTGATGGACTATCCCGCCCCGCGTGCCCGAGTGCTGAACGGCGAGATCGATCTCTCCGATTCATATGCCAGTGGTCCGGGTGAGTTCGACGTCTGGGCCATACGTTGGGGTTACGGCGTCTGGCCCGCGGCGCAGGAAGCGGACACGCTCGCGGCGATCGTCAAGGAAGGACTGGCCCGCGGCTACCTCTTTCTATCCGATGGCGATGCCCGCCCGGCCTCCGCGGCCGATCCGCGTACCAATCTGTGGGATGACGGCGCCACCCCGGCGGCGTTCCTCCGCGACCAGCTCGATGTCCGTCGCGTGGCACTGTCACGCTTCGGCCTCCGCAACCTGCGCTTGGGGGAGCCGATCGCCCTGCTCGAGGAGCGGCTCGCCCCTCTCTACCATTGGCACCGCTTTGCCGTGACGAGCGTGGCCAAGGCGATCGGTGGGCTCGAATACCACTACGCCGTCTCGGGCGATGGCCAGACCGCAGTACGACCGATCCCCCCCACCGCACAGCGGGCCGCGCTGGAGCAGTTGATCGCGACCCTCGACCCGGCGGTGCTGGCGCTCCCCGATACGGTGATCCGCTTGCTGCCCCCAATTCCGGGTGCGCTGGCCGATCCGGTTGAGGGATTTCGCTCCCGGACCACGCCGATGTTCGACGAGCTCGGCGCTGCGCGCTCACTGGCCCAGCACACCGTCGACAACATCCTTCAGCGCGAACGACTGGCCCGATTGGTGGCGATGGCCGCACGCGATGCCTCGGCACTCACGGTGGAGCAGGTGATCGACCGGCTGGTGGCCGCGACCTGGGGGGGGGGAGACGAGTCGCCCTACCGGGCCACGCTTCGGCGGATTGCAGCGCGAGCTGTGGTCGACCGGCTGCTGGAGCTGGCCGCCGACCGGAACGCCGATCAACAGGTGCGGGACATCGTGGAGTGGAAACTGGACGAGATCGGTCGACGAGCTGGAGCGGCGCTGCCAGGGAATACCGATCCGGCAGTTGTCGCCCATCGGCGTGGCATCCAGCGGGACATCACCCGATGGCTCGAGCGGCGGGAACTCCCCGCCCCGACGCCGGCCCTGCCGCTGCCGCCGTTCGACCCGTTCGGCGATCACTGAATGGCTCGCAGGCTGCGCGATGTGGACACCGGTGATCAGGGAGAGCAGGTCCGCTTCTCCGGGACGTTGGTGGCGTATGGTTTCATCCCGGCCTACCTGTTCGGCCGGCTGGCGTACCCCCACGCACCGACGCTGGTGCTCATCGTGGCGGCACTGGTCGGACCGGCCCTGCTCGGTCGTCTGCTCTGGCCGGTGATCGCTGGCGCATCACAGCGACTAATCGGTGGTATCTCCGCGACCGGTGGCGACTCGTACACCAGGCAGCACTCGGAGATCGAGGCACTGGTCGCCCGCGGCAACTTCCCGGAGGCGGCAGATCGTTACCGGGAAATCGCGGCTACCTCGCTGACCGAGGCCGACCCGCACATTCGCCTGGGCGACCTCCTCACTACCCACCTGCGCGATGATGCCGGTGCCAGAGCGGCCTACCACGCAGCTCGATCTGCCCGGCCGACACCGGCCGAGCAGTCACGGATCACCAATGCGCTGATTGACCTGCACCGAAAGAGCGGCAATCAGGAGGCGCTCAAAGACGAGCTGCTCCGCTTCGCGCAGTTGCACCCGAAGGCGCCGGCCGGTAAGGCCGCGCGGGAGGAGGTGCGGCGGATGGTGAGGGGTGAAGCGGTGAACGGTGAACAGGGGAAAAAGTGAAAGGGGAAACGGGGCCATCCCCGCCCCGCGGAGCGGCGGCGGGGTCTCCTCGGGTCACTTGGGCCAGCGTCGAGTTGCGTGCCCCGGAGACCACTCACCTTTCACGGCTTCTCCTCGTCCGTATCCAGTCGCGCTGCAATCGCCGCCACATCACTTGCCTCCCGAATGCGGGCGAGGAGCCTCTCGCGCGCCTTCGCATCGCCCTGTGACTCGGTGATCGTGATGGAGAAAGCCGCGCGCCACGCGGCGGGGATCTCCTGGACTGGCACCGCATCCCATCCATCAGGGCGCGTGGCGAGCAATTCCCTGAGCAACGCGGCTGATGATCCATGCCGGCGTGCCAGGAGCCAGCCTCCCTCGAAGTCGTCCAGACTTGGCTCCCGCCGCCCCATCACGAGAATCCAGATCAACGCCCGCTCGGCCGCAGCGCCCTGTATTGCAATGTCGCCCCGACGGCCCAACGAACGGACGGCAATCTCGGCGCCATCCGGACTGAGCACCAATTCCGCGTTGCGTGCGGCAAATGACGTCAAGGTGCGCGACTTCCCGCCGACCACAACAGGAATGAATGGCGGTCCGAACAGCTGGGCGAGCAACGCGAAGATCGTGGCCACTGCAAGCTGGGACGCAGTGAATATCGGCGTCTGCCAAGGTCGTGTGAGGAGGGGCGTCAGCACCACCAACGTGACCGCGAACAGACCGAATCCGGCGATCACGGGACGATTCCATTTCGCCTTCAGCAGCAGGCGACGTGCAAGGTGACCGCCGAGCATGAGGCCAACCCCGATGGTGGCGATGTCATGGAAAACTGCCAGTGGCCGAAAGGCGCTGCCGAGGTTGCTGAGCACGATGATGGGTGCGATGATCGCAATCGGACTCGACGCCACCTTCGTGAGGGGGTGAAGCATCCAACGCGCAATCTTTCTCGCCGTAATCACGCTTCGGGTGCCGACACTCCCCGACGTCGTCTCCGCCATCACCACGACCTCGACTGATCCCACGAGCTCGTAGGTCACCCCGTCGGTCGCCCGCCCAGGGAGTCGGGACGCCAACTCCCCCGCGAGGATCGTCCCTGCCTCATTGCCGAGCAGGTTCCAGTGCCCGCAGCCCGTGCAGATGCGCCAGGTCCGGTCACCGGTGAGGTCCCATGCCACGCGACGGCCGCGGGGCATGGATGCGAGGTCAGTGTTCGGTCGGAATACGGTCCCGCACGCGACACAGTCATCCGGAAGCTGTGGAACTGGGATCACCAGGGTGACGCCTCCATTTGAGTCCAGCGGCAGGTTGGACTGCCGCACAACCATCGCGAGAACAGGAAATTAACGGCGCCCCCTGGACGAGCGGGTCCTCGAATGAGTCGAGTCCCATGCAGAGTTGCGCGGAGCCCCCGTTCACCGTTCACCGTTCACCGTTCACCCAATGACGGGATTTCCTGACGGGTGACGCAAGGGTGACCAGCAAACCTGATTCCCTTTTCCGGCGGTCATCCATGAAGCTGTCCGCCAGCCCTGGCGTTGTGCCTCGGATCCCCTCGATCCGCCGATGAACCCTTGCCTCCCTGCTGCTCCTCGCCTTGGCCAGCACCGGTGCCGACCTCCTCCCGGCGAGTTGATTCGCCTGTGACTTTCGCAAGAGGGTTGTAAACCAACCACAGTGGAGACGCCGCCATGTGCCCACCCAGCTCGCCCCGATTTTACTCTGTCCTGACCATCGGCCTGATAATGGCGCCCTGCCCAGCCCACGCTCAGCGGGCCAAGGTCGACGCGCAGGTCGTTGCCCCCAACGAGCAGGACATGGCCTACAGTATCAGCCCCCAGGGCGCCCATCTCGTCGCCTTCACCCAGAAGGGCACTCGCTGGGTGGTGCTCCATGACGGCGTCCCAGGCCCCCTCTTCGACCAGATCATCAGCAGTGGTGGCGGTGGCCGGATCAGCTTCAGCCCGGACGGCACCCGGTTCGGGTACGCTGGGCGCCAGGGCCAGGAATGGGTGATCGTGATCGACGGCAAGGAAGCGCTCCGCCGCCCGATCGGCAGCAACGAGACCCTCCTCCGGGGCGCCGGGATTGGCATCGGATTCACTCCGAACAGCAGGCACTGGTTCTTCCACTACAACAACCCGAATGAAGGGAACCCGCTCGCCGATCCGCCCCGGCTGATCTGGGATGGGGTCTCGGGTCCGGTCGGCGCCGAGAACGACATCGTGGTCAGCGCGGACGGCGAGCACTATGCCTACACGGTGACCAACCCTGCCAACCCCAACCAGAAGGTGCTCATTGTGGACGGGAAGCCGGCGCCCACCCTCGGCTTCACCCCGGTCTTCACCGGCGACGGGCTCCATCTCTACACCCAGAAGATCACCATTCCCCGAGTGGGCCCCCAGGTGACCGAGCTGCTGCTCGACGGCCGCCCGATTGTCCGCGCCTTCAAGACTGAGGTCTTCACCGCTCCGGTCGGATCATTGGCCGTGATCAAGGTGAGCCGCCCCGATGGGGTCACCTTCCTCCACACCGGGGGAGTGAAGGTGCCGGAGAGTGACGGCCAGTACATCTCGCCGATTCAGTTCAGCGCAGACGGGAAGCACTGGGCCGCGAAGTACGGGCTTCCCGGCGTGCCGAACTACCTGATCGTGGACGGTGTCAAGCAGCGCGAGTACGAGGCGGTCGACAGTTTGCTCTGGACCGACACCGGCACGCCGGTCTATACCGTCGGCGCCGGCGCAAAGACATTCGTGATCACCGGGGACCAGGAATCCGACGGCTACCCGCGGAGCTCCTTCCCGATCGCGCTGGGGAAGGGCGGCCGGGTGGGCTACGTGGCGTCGCTCAACGGGGCGACCGTCGTGGTGGTGGACGGCAAGGTCACTCCGCCGCCCGCCCGGATGTGGTCGGACGAGTTTCGCTTCAGCCCCGACGGGCTTCGGACGGCGTACGCCGTCACGGCACCGGGTGCCACCTCTGGGACCGTCATGGTAGACCACAAGCCGCAGGCGTCCAGCACATCGGTAGCCTTCGGGCAGGTCCAGAAGGGCCTCGCGGTCCAGTACATCTGGAGCCCTGACTCGAAGACCACGATGCACTACGGCTACCCCGGCACCCAGTACACCGGCCAGTTCGCCCTCTTTGTGGGGAACCGCTCTGTGGCGCACGGTACCACCCCGCGGATCGAGCTGCCCACCTTCACGCCCGACGCGAAGCATCTTTTCTGGCTCGCCATGGCGCCGAACAACGAGGACATGCAGGTGTTTCTCGACGGCAATGTGGTCTTCGAATTTGACGGCCAGGGACGCGGGCCACTCACCGACAAGGGCAATTGGGAGATGGGCGCCGACGGCGTGTTGACCTTCATTGTCCAGACGTTCGAGGGGTTCAAGCGGGTTCGGGTGACCCCGGGTCCTGAGAACGGGATCGAGGCAATGCTCGCCAAAGGAAAGGTCGGGCGCGAATAGTCACGACTCCGGCGGCGAGTCTGTCGCTGGCGAAGGAGTCTGCCCTGGAGGCGGCGCGTGACGAGGTGCGGCGGATGGTGAGGGGAGAGGTGGTGAACGGTGAACGGTGAACGGGGGAAACGTGAAAGGTGAAACGGGATCGTGGTTGGCGTGATCATCCCTTTCACCTTTCACCTTTCACGGCTTCACCGTTCACCCAATGACGGGATTTCCTGACCGGTGACGCAAGGGGGATCAGCAAACCTGATTCCCTTTTCCGGCGGTCATCCATGAAGTTGTCCACCAGCCCTGGCGTTGTGCCGCGGATCCCCTCGATCCGCCGATGGACCATTGCCTCCCTGCTGCTCCTCGCCTGGGCCTGCGGCGGTGCCGACGGCCCTGGCGACTCCCCCCCCACGGCCCGGGCGCCCGCCAGCGCCGGTGCGGTATGGACCATCGATCGCGCCGATGACCGATCCACCGCGCCCGGCGCCATGCTGGCCTACCTCCATGGTCTCCATAGGGTGGTGATCGACGGCGACAACGCTTTCGCCGGGATGACCCGGCTCCGTGCCTCGCGGGACACCGTCGGCAACCGTCTGCTCACCCTTGGCGGCGGTCTCACCGCGACACTGGTACCCGAGGGTGACCTGCTGCAGCTCACCTTTTCGACCGGAGAAACCGTCGCTCTGCGTCAAGAGGAGACCAAGTGAAGCCGCTCCACTGCCTCCTGGCGGCCGCGATCGGCTGCTTGCCTGTCCCGCTCGTCGCGCAACAGGACGACCCTGATGCCGTTCGAATCGCCTTGACTTGGCATCGCCTCACCGATCAGCCACTCGACGTCCAGCGGGTGGCCGAGCGGAGCGACGCCGTCCGGCGGGCCTCCAACTTCGACCGACCCGATGTGCTGGCCTCTGAAGTGAGTCGCGTCGAGGCGATGCTCGCCGCGGCCAACGCCAACGAGCTCTTCCAGATGCAGATCAGCGACCGGATCTCGGAGTATGACCACGACCTCGGCGAGTTCTCGATCACCCTGTTCCAACCGGGATACTTCATTCCGATCACCGCCTTCGGCGAGCAGTACCAGGTGGTGTTCGCGAATGCGGAGGCGGCGCGACCGATCCCGATGGCCAAGGAAGAAGCCCGTGCGTTTGATCAGCGGCTCAACGCGATCTATCGCAACGTGATCACGGAGGTGCAGTTCCGGATCATCGGTGGCGGTGATCCAACGGGCGGTGTCACCGGGGCCCGGGTGATCCGGGCGGAACTGGTGAGCGCCAAAGTCACCGATCGCGAGGGACGAGTCATCGCCACACCCAGCGTGACGCCGGCAGTGGCTGCGGCGCCGTTCGATCCGAGTGGCCTGGATGTGGCCGGCTTCCGGGTCGGCGTTTCAGTGGCCGATCTTTCCGCCACACTCGAACGACTCTACGGCCCGGTGGAGCGCGGCGGTCCGGGAGAGAATCCCCCACCCGGAATGACCGGGGTGGTCCGGGTCAACTCGATGGGGTGCATGTCATTGCCTGGCCGCCCCGAAGCCAAGCCGGGGGCCGTCTGTCTCACCGCTTGGCACGATGACAAGCAGATCGTGCGAGCGATCCGCATCGAGCGACTCTTCCCGTCGATGGATGGTGAGACTGTCCGCAAGTCCCTGGTAGCGCGCTACGGCCCAGTCACCAAGGCCTCAGGGGGCAATGGCTTCACCCTCGGTTGGGGGCCGGATGTGGTCGTCGGCCGGACCGCCAACGGACCGATCCAACAACCAACCCTGCTCGCCTCATTCGGGGCGCATGAAAGCTTCATGAGCCGGGGCGCCAACCGGATTCCCGATACCCGCGTCGTCCTTCACCTGGTGGACGTCGAGTGGGCGTCCCGTCAACCGCAGTAATTGGAGACAAATCACCATGCGAACCCGAATGCTCTTCCCCGCTGCGCTCTTGACGCTGGCACTGCCCTGGTCGTTGACCGGTCAGACCACCGACCCATGCGCCGGTATTCCCCGGTGCTACAGCACCAGCACCTTCGCCGCGACGCTGACCGATTTCCGGGAGAGCACGGTGAGCTACTACCGGATTCTCAGCGTCACGCTCAGGATCACCAATACCCAGAATCGTCCGCTCATCCTGGGCTATGTTGCCGGCTCGGCCCTGGCGACTGATGACCAGGGGAACCGCTACGAGATGTCGCAAGGGAGCTTGCGCGGGCTCGGCGAAGTGCGCGGCAATTCGTTCGACAGCAAGTTCACGCTACGCCCGGGCGAGAGCGCCGATGCCCGGCTGGAACTCTCCTTCCGGCCCGGCAACCAGATCATCGGTACCCAGTTCGCACTGGAATTGGCGCTCCGGGAGATCGACCCGCTCCCCGGCAATCAGTTCCGGCTGGGTCGCGAGCATTCCCTTCAGTACCGGAACCTCGGCGAACTCGCGCCCGTGGCGGCGGAACCGGTGGCCGCGGTCGTGCCGACGAGCGATCACCTGGCCGGGATTCCGATCGACCCTTGCGGCGACAAGCAGCGCTGCTACGCCACCGGTCCGTTCATGGCCGAAATCACCTCGTTCACCGACAGCAAGGCCGCGTACCATCACTATCTGAATTTCACAGTCCGCTTCCGGAATCTCTCCGCCGAGCCGGTAGTGTTGGCCTATGCGGCGGGGAGTGCGGTGGCGCAAGATGACCAGGGCAATCGCTACCAGGCGACAGCGAATTTTCCCAAGGGGATCGGGGTATCCCGGTCCAATCGGGCGGATCCCTCCTTCCGGCTGCGCCCGGGAGAGTCACGCGAGGCGACTTTCCAGATGATCTTCCGGCCCGGGAAAGCGGTGCTGGGGACCAGCTATACGGTCGATTTCGCAGTGGAGCAACTGGAGATTCTGCCCCGAAACCAGATTCGCACCCAACAGGAGTTCACGCTTGGCTTCCGGGATATTACGATCGCCGGTCCGGGACCGGCCAAGGCCGCGAAAGGGCTGTTGGATGCCCTCCGCGGCCGGAAGCCCTGACGCCGGGGAGACCCGGGGCGGGAGGCACCGCCCCGGGTCATCAGGACTTGTTCAGAACCGGTAGCCGATCCCGACCCCGACGACGATCGGGTTGATGTCAAGATCGAACACCTTGGTCCCGCCGCTCTTGACCGACGTGTTCATGTCGATGTACTTGGCATCAACGTTGAAAACGGCCCGCTTCGAGATCGGGATGTCGAAGCCCGCCTGGGCGGCCCAGCTGAACGACTCGTCCAGGTCCAGCGCGTCCAGATCACCGGTCTTGGTGTAGAAAACGGTGAGGTTGCCACCGGCGCCGATGTACGGACGGAACTTCCCCTCGGGCAGCAGATGGTACTGCAACACGAGAGTCGGCGGCAGCACGTTGACGGAGCCGAGACTGGTCTCGCCATCGGTGTCGCGCATTTTCACTTCGTGACCGGCGGTGGCCAGCACCAGCTCCACGGCGATGTTGCGGGTCAGGAAACGGGTGATATCCAGCTCCACGGTACCGTCCGCATCGACATCCAACCCGCGCGGCGAGGACGAGGCATCGGGAATGATGGCGATTCCGCGAGCGCGGATCAGCCACGGATTCTCCACTTGCGCGGAGGCGGCGGTGGTTCCCACTACGGCTGCGAGGAGCACTCCCAGAACGACGATTCGCATGTCACATCCTCCTTGCGAGGGTGGTAAGGTGTCTCAATGAACTATAAAGATAAACAGGTCTAGTGGTCTAATACCAGTGCGCCACAGTATCCCGCCTTGCCGGGCAATCGGGGAGAAGATGCTCCGAGCGGCTTACCCTCCCCGACGACCCCGGGCAGGCGAGACCAGACGATACTTCCCGCTCCTAACCTGCTCGGCCATCTGGGCTAGGTCGGTGGTCTCGAGCAGTTGGAGCATGCGGGCCTTGACCGGCGACCATTGGAAGTGGACCGGGCAGGCGGTGGCATCCTCGCAGCGCTTGAGTCCGAGCAGACAGCTCTCGAAGGCCTGGTCCCCGTCGATCACCTCGACCAGTTGCCGGATCGAGGCACCCAGGCCCAGCGGCGTGATCCAGTAGCCGCCGCCCCGGCCCCGCCGGGATCCGGCCATCCCCTGCCGAACGTAGAGTTTCATCAGCTTGGTCAGGTAGGGCGCGGGGACGCCGAGGAAGCTGGCGATATCGGTGTTCATGATCGGGTCCTCGCCCTCCTTGGAGGCGAGGTAGATCATCGCCTGCAACCCGTAGGTACTGCTTCGGGAGAGAATCATCTGGCGGTCATGCCCCCTGCCCGGCTGCACCCGCGCGCCGGTCGCTGAAGTAGTCCCGGCCTCGGCGCATCATCGCGGCAAAGGCCGATTGGTCCCCCCCGATCACCGAGCGGCGGAGCTCCTCCACCGCACGACTCAGGGCATCGAGCGATTCAACTCCGAAGTCATTGAGCCGCTGGATCTCGAAGTAGAGCTCCGGCGACTCCTCCGCTACCCTGGATGCGACCTCGAGCTGGGCATCGAAAGTGGTGCTGGAAAGTCGTGCCAGACGGGGCGCGTCCTCGCCGCTGTCGGCCAGCGCGGAGGCGAAGGCGATGTTGACTGCGTGGGAGAGGCCGAGGACATAGGCGATCAACCGGTCGTGTTCCTCGAGCCCCATGACGACCTGCTCCGCCATGGTGGGCGCGAACAGTTCCCTGACCGCCGACATCGACTCCGCTTGACCCAGATCGACAAAGATCACATGCCTGCCAGACAACAGCTCGGTGTCGGGGCCGAACATCGGATGGATCGAGGCGACCCGGCCGCCGGCATCCCTGAGGGCCAGCAAGCTCTGCCGGAGCGGCGACTTGAGCGAGCCGATGTCGAACACCACTCCTGCAGGCGGGCGGCCAGCCAGATCACGCAGTACCCCGTCGGCAAAGCCGAGCGGAGCCGCGACGACGATGAAATCGTGAGAGATATCCAGAGTGCGGAAATCACCGACGTTCGCTGTCCCGGCCGGGGCGCCTGCCGGGTCCGAGACGTCCACGCTGAAGCCCTGGGAGAGCAGGAAATCAACGAACCAGCGGCCCATTCGGCCGGCCCCGCCAATCACCAAGGCACGGCGACCGGTGCCGGTGCCTGATGCTGCCACGGTCGACTGCTCCTGGGTGGTGAGCGAGGAGCGAATCAACAACCGCATCAGTTGTTCGGCGAGCACCGGCGAGACGCCAGTGGCCCGAGCGCGTTCCCGCGCGGCCAGCAGCACCTCGCGCTCCCGGGAATAGTCGCGGGTGGCCAATCCGGTAGCTCGCTTGACGCGGGCGATCTCGCCACTGGCAATCTGCCGCTCGGCGATCAGTTCAAGGAGCTGGTCATCGATCTCGTCGAGCCGCCGGCGCAGCGCGGCGAGGGTCGGAGGGGGGGGCATCGCGAACGGTGCTACCGTACCCGGTTCAACAGCGTGTCGTGATGACGCTGCAGAAAGGTGCGCAGGTAGCTCCCGATGGTGTGACTTCCCTCGAAGCCGGCTGCCATGGCAGCGGCATCATCCTCCGCATCACTGACATTGGCCGGAGTGGCAAAGTCCTGCAGGTTGCGGTAGAAACCCAGGGTGAACAGATCCCACGCGGCACCGCCGACACGAGTGAAGATCAGGTTGTCGGGCCGACCGACGCGACCGAGGTAATCGTTCTCCATCTGCCGTTGCCGGAGCAGCGCGTCCCGCTCACCGGCGAGCGCCAGGAAGACCTCCAGATGGTAGAAGCCGGTGTCCCGCTGCCGAGCACTGAATTCGGCCACATGAGGCCCGGCAACGAACAATTCCTCGCGCCATGCCTCCAGCCGATCCCGCGCCGCTTCGAACGCCGCCGCATCGTACCCGAGGGTCGCCTCGGCCCGGCGCCAGCGAGCGGCGCGCTCCGGTGCGTGGTAGGCGCTGAGCGAGCCGACCGGCTCGATGAGCAGCAGGTCCCAATGATCCCCCTGGCTGTGGCGCGCCAGGATCGGCTCCGGTTCTCCGGCCGCACGATACAACGGCATCCTGCCGCGATAGAGCTCGACCAGCTCCAGCAAGTCGCCGGGTGCCGCCCGCAGGAAGAGGGTGCGGTAGACGGTCGTGTCGGCAGCCGCACTCGGGGTTGGCAGGGGTGCCTGCACCAGGGCCAGGGTTGCCAGCAGGGTGATGAACATCGGTTCTGCTCCAGTGAATGGTCCTGTGGTCGCATCCGGCAAGTCGATCAGATGGAATCTAGGCAGAGGACGGCCGAAATCGGAGGGGTAGCTCTCCTTTGCATGACCGGGTGACAGCGGTTCATGCGCAATGCAGGTACATCGATCGATCGGTGACGAATCAGGCTGCCGATCCAATCCCTTCTCTCACTCGCGTGATGGAGCCGACAGATGAGCAAGCTGATTGCGTGTCCCGATTGTGGTGAGCAGATCTCGGCCAAGGCCGACGCCTGCCCGAAGTGCGGCCGCGAAATCCGGGGAAGCTTCACCAAGCGCCTCTTCAAGGGGTATCTCTGGTTCCTGCTGATCGTCTTCGTGGGATTGCTGGGATCGTGCGTCATGCTCTTTGCCTGACGGCGCCCCGGACTGATTCGGCGTGAATCGATGGTGGCAAGTCCAGGTGGCATGCGCTGGTCCGCAGCACTATCATCCTCTACCGTCATAAAGGCAGGCCGCTCGACACCGTGCGAGTGCTGCTGCCAGCCACCCAGTTCTCCACCACGAGGATCAGCCATGCCGTACCTTCCTTCCAGCCGACGCGGTTTCATGGGCACCCTTGCGGCATTGGCCGGTCTGGCCACGCTCGACGTCGATGATGCGCTTGCTGCGCCGAGCAGCAGCGAATGGGACATGTCTTGGCTCAAGGAGATCAAGGGGAAGCACCGCCAGGTGTTCGACTTCGGCGACATGTACGTGCTGCATGTGGTGAAGAACTGGCTCGACGCTCACGAGACCGTCTATCAGCTGCGGTTCCCCGAGGTGTACGCGATAGTGGGGATCGGCGGGAGTGCCTTCCCGATCAATGCCAGTGACGAATTGTACGCCAAATACCCGATCGGCAAATTGTGGGAAGTCACCGATCCCGCCACCGATCAGCCCGCTACCCGCAACCCGTTTCTGGGAGAGGATCGGGCCGATGGAGGAGCCAAGGTCCGCCCCCTCCAGGCAAGGGGGGTCAAGTTCTGGCAGTGCAACAACGCCCTGCGGGGAATTTCGGGACGGATTGCCCGGGCAATCGACGGCTCGACCGATGCGGTCTACGCTGACTTGCGCGCCCATCTGAATCCGGGAGTGATTTTGGTACCGGCGCACACGATGCTGATCGGATTGGTGCAGGAACGCGGCTGCGCCTACGAGTCGCTCTGAGCGATGGGGGGAGCAGCCGCCCGGACCTTGAATACCAAAACAGCCCGACCAATGGCCGGGCTGTCGTGACACCAGAAGATTCACCAAGGCGAGGTCAGCTGCCCCGGCGCCGCCGCCGCGCCGCGGCCATCCCCACCAATCCGGTGGCCAGCAGAGTCATGCTAGCCGGCTCCGGCACCACCTCGGTGGGATCATCCGCCCGCTCAATCTGGGCCCACAAAGTGGTGGTGTTGATGTAGTTCTCCTTGGTGATGAACGACGGATCCAAAGCGGCCTCCTGGGCAGTATCACCGAAGCCCAGCAAGGTCAGCTGGTACAGCAGGCCATTGAATTCAAATGCAGTTGGAGCCGAACCGCTCGTCAGCGCAAAGGTCACCCGATCGGCACACTTCGCTCCGCCGGGGTAAGCACAGGTACCGGAGTTCAGGGTCTCTTCGTGGGTCAGCGTCCAGGAATCGTTGAACATCGATGGCGTAGCACCGGCAATCGTGAAGCCAAGCATCAGGTCGACGGTGTTGAGGCTGGTACCCACGATCGGCCGGTTGTAGTGCGTGAAGGTACCGAGGGCGAACGGGCTGCCGGACACAGGGGAAATCGGCACCCCGGCGGCGCTGAATAGGTAGCCCGAGTCATTGTCGGAGTTGGGCAGTGCGTTGCAGTTGGTATTGTAGTAATTCGTCCCACCGGGCCAGCAGACCCGGATCGAGCCGTCGCCGTTGCTGTTGTCGATGACCGGCGCTCCGGCGCCGGTCGGAGTCCGGTTGGCGAAGGTTGCCGTGATCGAGGTGACATCCTGCGCCATCAAGGGGGCCGCGAACAGTGACGCCGCCATCGCAATGGTGAGGGTGGAGATGCTGACTCGCTTCATCTGGATGGCGCTCCGCGAATTGGGTGGCAATCGGTCCTGCGATGGACGTGTCAGATTGCAACTGGTATGCCATTCGCATGAACACTGGAACCCGAACCAGCTCGGCTTGCTATCCCATTGTCAGACAAACTGTTACGGAAACAAGCCTGCCCCGGACTAGCCCTGCTTCCTCTCACACTCCTGTCGGCTCGGGATAGTTGCTGCGCATTCACCCCAATCGATGTAGAGATAACGCAACACCATCACAGCAATGAGGTGATTCCTCCCGCCACAGCCGCTCCCCTATTCCTCGAGGATGGGACTCCCCTCAGGCAACCGCTCGATGGTAAAACCGGTAAACCCGAACACCAGCGATACCAGCGGATTGATCAGATTGAAGAAGGCATACGGCAGGTAGGTCAGCGTAGCCACTCCCAAGGTGCCCGCCATGAAGGCGCCGCAGGTATTCCATGGCACCAGTGGCGAGGTCAGGGTGCCGGCATCCTCCAAGGCGCGCGAGAGGTTCTTGGGGTGCAACCCGCGCCGGGTGAATTCGGCCCGGAACATCCGCCCCGGCAGCACGATCGCGATGTACTGGTCCGAGGCGATGACGTTCATCCCGAACGCTGTGGCCAGCGTCGAGGCGATGAGCGATCCGGGACCACGCACGGAGCCGAGGATCAGGGCCGCGATCCGCTGGAGCATGCCGGTGGTCTCCATCACAGCACCGAAGGTCATGGCGCTCAGAATCAACCAGACGGTGTTCAACATGCTCGACATCCCGCCGCGGCTCAGGAGGTCATCGAGTGCGGCGTGACCCGAGGTGGAACTGTAGCCGTCGAAGAGCGCCGTCCAGGCGCCCTTGATGAGCGCGAGTCCTACCGGAAGCTCGGTTGTCCCCACAAAGGCCAGCACCGCATCGCGTTGAAACACCACCGCGAATGCGGCGCCCAGCAGAGCTCCCATCAGCAGCGCTGGAAAGGCAGGGACCTTGCGGATCACCATGACGATCACTGCGACGGCGGGGAGAAGCATCACCCACCCCACGTTGAACTGCGTGGCAATCTGGGCCTGGATCGCTGCGACTTCCGTGGTGTCGGAGGCACCGCCCTGGAAATACCCCATCACCGCGAAGAGGAGCAGCGCCAGCACGATGCTCGGAGTGGTGGTCCACACCATGTGGCGGATGTGGGTGAACAGGTCGGTACCAGCCATCGCGGGAGCGAGATTGGTGGTATCCGAGAGCGGCGACATCTTGTCGCCGAAATATGCTCCCGAGATTACCGCCCCCGCAGCCATCCCGAGATTGAGTCCCTGCACTGTGGCGATTCCGATCAACGCGACGCCGATCGTTCCTGCCGTGGTCCACGAGCTGCCAGTGGCCAGGGAGACGATGGCGCAGAGCACGGCGGCGGCCGGGAAGAACCAGCGGGGGTCGAGCACGCCGAGCCCCATGTGGATCATGGTCGGGACGGTGCCCGAGAGGATCCAGGTGCCAATCAGTGACCCGACCACGAGGAGGATGAGAATCGCTCCCGTGGCCAGCGAGATGCCGTGGACGATTCCTTCCTGCAGCCCCTTCCAGGTGTGGCCGTTGCGCCAGCCAACCAGCGCGCCTACCATGGCAGCGAGGATCAGGGCGATCTGGTTGGGACCGGAGGAGGAGGCGTCGCCGTAGAAAAAGACGGACGCAGCCAGCAACCCGATCAGGGACAACACGGGGATGAGCGCCTGGCCGAGGCTGGGCTCCTGCTTTATGGAAGTCGCCATGGGCGCGAATAGTGGCGCACATCAGGCGCAGCCGCAAGATGTTGCGACCCAATGGCCCGCTTGCACATCCCACTATCAGTCCCCACTTGCGACCCTCCACCATACCTGGCCCCGATCCACCCTCCATCCGCGAGGCCCGCTGACTGCCCTTCCCCGTGCCCTGATCCATTCGGCCGGGGCAACAGAGCGCGCCCGCCGCGCCGTCCTTGATTCAGCGCCGCTGGACGTGATAGCCGGAGCGAGGACGACCTCGGCATCGCGACCTTCACCATCCGGAAGTTGATCTTTCCAGAGTAGCGGCACGCCGCGACGTGCGGCCCCGCGACTATGGCCTGGTCGTCGGCGCCGCCGGCATCGGCTTCCGCGGCAGCTTCTCGTCGCGCTGCGCCGCCTGCCAGGCAAACGCCGCCAGCACCGCCGAGTTCCACTTCATGTCGTCGGGCTGAATCCGCTCGTAAACGTCCATGTTGGTGTGGTGGGTGCGGGTGCCGTATTCGATCGGATCCTGAATGAACTGGAACCCCGGGACCCCGACGCCATCAAAGGCGAGGTGATCGGTGCCACCAGTATTGGTGATCGTGAGGGTCTTCATCCCGCCCTCCTTGAAGGGCTCCATCCAAGCGTCGAAGATCGGCGCCACCGCGGGGTTGGACTGCTGGAAGACGCCGCGGATCTTCCCCCCCCCATTGTCGACGTTGAAATAGGCGGTGAGCTTGTCGTGCAACGGCTTTGGAGTGATGCCGGCGGCGTCGCGGCTCGCCACGTGCCTGTTCACGAAGTCGCGCGATCCCAGCAGCCCCTGCTCCTCCCCGGTCCACAACCCGATCATGATGGTGCGCCTCGGCTTGAGATCGAGTGCGGTCAGAATCCGCATTGCCTCGAGCATGGTGGCCGATCCGGCGCCATTGTCGGTGGCACCGGTGCCCATGTGCCAGGAATCGAAGTGCGCGCCGATCATCACGATCTCGTCCTTGAGAGCCGGGTCGCTCCCCGGAATCTCGCCGATGATGTTGAACGAATTGAGTCCGTCGGAGAAGGCCACTTCGGCGTTGAGCTCCACGGTGACCGGCACCTGCTTCTCGATCAGCCGGGACATCCTGCCGTAGTGCTCGCCCGAAACGATGATCGTCGGGACCGCCTCCGGTGCGTCGGCCGCGCGTGATTGGGTGGCCGCGGCGCGAAGGGTGCCGCCGTCACGGGTACTGGCGACGAACACACCGAGGACTCCCTCATCGACGAAGAACTGCCGACGCAGCTCGTTCATGTTGGGGCCGGTTGGCCCGCCCGGCCTCCTTCCCCCCGGCGCCTGTTGCTGCTGCTGCGCCAGGGTCGGCGGCTGCACTGCGGCCATCCCCGCGAGGGCGTCGTCCGTGAATCTGGTTGCCAATGGCTGCCAGTAGGCCACGATATTGGGCACCGGATCCATCATCACCCACTTGCCGTGAAGGGTGCCGCGCGCCGCCTCGATCTCGTCGGGAGTGGTGAGTGTCACTCGCACCACCTCCCCGGACTGCACCCCGGAGGTGCCGCGTGACCAGGCCGCCGGATAGGCGATGAGCTGGAACGGATGCGGGGTGGTCATCATCGCCGAGAAGCGGGTGGTGACCCAGCCACGCCCGAACGGCCCCCACTCCTCGAGACGGACATTGCGGACCCCCCATTTGCGAAGCGATTCCACGGCCCAGTCGCCGGCAGCACGGGCAATCGGCGAACCGGTCAGCCGCGGACCATGCACGTCGGTCAGCCAGCTCATGATCTCCATTACCTGGGATCGCTCGGTCGCCTCGGCCTTGATCCGTTCGATCGTGGCCACATCCACTCGCTCCTGGGCATGGAGCAGCGCCGGGAACAAAAGGAGGGTGGACAACGCGACCGCACGCAACGACGACATTCGCATGGCAGGACTCCGGTTGATGAGCACCACGGGGTGCGATGACGGGGGCGGAACTCCGGAAGATATACGGCGATCGACCCGACCGGGTTGCCGGGGAGCACCACCCTAACACCCCCGCTGCGGTTATTGGTCGGCGAGGGTCAGGGAATACACCGCGCTCCAGATGTCGACGCCCGTCCGCCTGAACCGGAGATTATCTCCGTCGCAGCGTGCAGGTGTGCTCCAGTGAGCACGGCACTCAGCAAGGCGATACTCAGACGACGACGGAGCATCCTGCCGGAGCCGCTACTGGATCGCTTGCTCCGAAGGCCTTGAGCGTCCTGAGATGCGAAGCCACCGCCGAGCGGAAGGTGACGTGCGAGTGGTACGGCAAGCCGTGCTTCGCTGCCAGTTCACGCACCAGTCCACTCAACACCGGATAGTGAACGCTGCATACCTTGGGGAAGAGATGGTGCTCGACCTGGAAGTTGAGGCCGCCCACGTACCATCCCAGGAACCGGTTGTCCGGCGCGAAGTTGGCTGTGGTGGCAAGCTCGTGCACCACCCAGCTCTGAGGCATGTCCCCAGCGGCATCGGGCAGTGGGTGTTGTGTTTCCTCGACCACGTGAGCCAACTGGAAGACGATGCCGAGGGTAACCCCGGCCACCAGGTGCGCCGTGACGATGCCGATTGTCACCTGCCACCACGGTATGTCGAGCACCACGAACGGCAGCACGATCGACCAGCCATAGGCCACTGCCTTGCCGAGCGCCACTCCGGAGAGATCGGCGAGCGAATGTCGCCGGTCTGCGTAGGGGCCGATGTCCTTCTGGAGCAGGTATTTGTAATCCTTGACGAAGATCCAGAACAGCGAGGTCATCGAGTAGAGCACCAAGGCATACCAGTGCTGGAAGCGATGGAACCAGTGGCGTTCGGCATGGGGAGAAAGTCTGAGCAGAGGCGAGACGACCAGATCCTCGTCGGCACCGTGGATGTTGGTGTAGGTATGGTGGATCACGTTGTGAGTGATCTTCCAGAGGTAACTGCTGCCGCCGATCAGGTCCATCGCCCATCCCACGCAGCAATTGACCCGCTTGCTGTCCGAGTAGGCGCCATGGAGGGCATCGTGGCCCACCGCGAAGCCGATCCCGGCGAGCCCGAAGCCCACCACTACTGTCAGCGCCCACATGACGGGTGTGCTGAACCCGCCCCAGAGGATCGCCCCGAAGCTGCCGAAGGTGACTGTGAGCATGGTGAGGGTCTTCCTGACCATGGCCCAGTTGCCCTTGGGCGAAGTGGCCGAACCCCGGAAGTGCTGGTCAACCCGCAGGCGGAGTTCCTGCAGAAAGGCGTTCCCGTCGCGGACGGGAAAGGCAGGGATGATGACAGCCACGTGGGCTCCAGGGAGGCGGAATTTGGACGACTTCGGGGAGAGCACATGAAGGATACCCCAGTCGGTTCAGGAGTGCCACCCCATACCCCCTTGCGCCTGGCCGGACAAGGTGCCATATTGACGGTTGCGAGTCAGCAGGGTTTCCCCTGGTACCAGCCCGATCGAGGACCTGGACGTCTCGTCCCGGTTCTTTTTTTTGTTCTGGGGACTCGCACCCGACGCGGAGGGAATGCACCGCGGAACATCGAACGTCGGTGAGGACGGAAATACCGGACTTCGACGGTCAATACACTGATGGGGAGTACGGTATGCGCACCACCGGCACTGTGAAGTGGTTCAATGACGCCAAGGGCTTCGGGTTCATCACCCCGGCCGATGGCCAGAAGGACTGCTTCGTGCACCACAGCGCGATTCAGGGCTCAGGCTTCAAGTCTCTCGCCGAGGGCGAGAAGGTCGAGTTCGACATCGTGCAGGGCCAGAAGGGCCCGGCCGCAGAGAACGTCGTCCGCCTCGGCTGACCGTCCAAGCGGACTACCAGAAGGGCCGTCCCGGGATCAACCGGGGCGGCCCTTTCGGCATTTATCCCCCCGCCCTCCAGGCGGGAAAAGGCGGTCAGGTCACCGCCGCCAGATCCCGTTCGAACGGCTGGGGCGGCAGCACCCCCTCCGACTTGGCGACAACCAGCGAAGTGAGCTGATCGCCCATCACGTTGGGAACAGTCCGCGACATGTCGAGAATTCGGTCGACACCCAGAATCAGGGCTATCCCCTCCCCAGGAATCCCGACGGTCTCGAGGATGAGCACCAGCAGCGGAATCGAGCCACCGGGCACACCGGCAGCACCAACCGCCGTTACCACTGACATCACCACCACGATTACCTGGCTGGTCAGCGACAGATCAACCCCGAAGACCTGGGCCAGGAACAACACCGTCATCCCCTCGAACAGCGCGGTGCCGTTCATGTTCATGGTGGCGCCGAGGGGCAGGACAAAAGAGGCGACCTCCTTGGGCACTCCGAACTGCTCCTGTGCCGTGCGGATGTTGGCGGGCAGCGAGGCGTTGGAGCTGGAGGTGGAAAACGCCGTGACCATCAGGGCTCGGCAGCGGGAGAAGAAAACGCCATATGGCACACCAGCCGCGAACTTGGCCAATAACCCAATGACCCCGGTGAGCTGGATGGCGAGCCCGAGCAGGACTACCCCCGCATACATCGCCAGCGATTGCAGGACGTCGGCGCCGAAACGCGCCGTGACCGAGAAGATCAGCCCGGCGACGCCGTAGGGAGCGATCTTCATGGCGTATCCGATGATCTTGGTCACCACCTCGACCAGCGAGTCGAGGACATCCATGATCGGCTTGGATCGCTCCGCCGACATCTGGGTGAGCGCGATACCGAAGACGATCGAGAAGAAGATCAGGCCGAGCATGTCGCCCCGAGCGGCCGAATCGACGGCGTTGCGCGGGACGATATTGATGAAGGTCTGGATTCCGAAGGCCGCCCCTGCCCCGACCCGCTCGGTGGCTTCGCCAGAGTACTGCGCCAAGAGTTGGGCTCGGAGCGCCGGATCGAGCGATTCTCCCGGTCCGATCAGGTTGACCAGAGCGAGGCCGATGGTTGCGGCACAGGCCGTGGTGAGGAGGAAGAACCCCATCGCCTTGCCGCCGATCCGCCCGATCTTCTTGAGGTCGCCCAGCGAGGCCACCCCCATCGTGACGCTGCCGAAGATCAGCGGCACCACGATCATGAAGAGCATCCGGAGGAAGATCTGGCCGGCGGGGTTGGCGACGTTCTCGACCGCCCAGGCCAGCTCGGGGGCATCGCCGAAGAGGAGGCGCGAGCTGACCCCGGCGACGGCGCCGACGACCAGCCCGAGGAGAATCTTGGTGTGAAGTTGCACGAATCAGGATCCCGGTTTGGAGGAAGATGAGGACGGGCAGCACAGCGGTGCAGCTGGTCGGGCGGTACCAATGCCCCCGGCGTGATTCGAACACGCGGCCTAGCGTTTAGGAAACGCTCGCTCTATCCGGCTGAGCTACGGGGGCGAGGCCGGAAAAATATACCGGACAACGGGAAATACCAGCGACCGAAGCGGCTGGGCGGGCTGGGGCAAGGAAGCGTCAGGGTGGGCGAACGGCACTCGCTTACGTCGACTCCCAACTGGCAGGCAGCCAACCGAAGCCGCCGCACGAACACAGGAGGTTGTCAATTCTTGCCTTCACGGCAAATGGATGTTTGCCCGTTCCCTCACAGATCGGACAGACTCTCGATCCCGGGTCGCGCTCCGGCAAAAGCCGCGCAAGGATCGGGTAGCGCTTCGATCCGACATACAAGCAGATGTCGCGCTCCTTCACCGAGACCACCGGATGCTCGATCACCGGCTCCTCATCCCAAACGACAACCACGACGGTACCATCGGATTTGAGGGCTGCGAACCCGCCCATGTCCAATGAGAGCGGAAGCAGGCCATGATGCGAGGCGATGTCGCCTACCCCGAAAGGATGGTCGGCCCAGTCCTGACGCACCTCGTCGATGTGCCGACGCAATGCATCAGCCACATCCTCCGGAAGATTGAGTTTCAAATCCATCACTCACAACCCTCCCGTCAGTAGGCGTCCGGTCACCACCAGGCGCCCCACACCCAGCCAGATCGACCATTCCCGGAGGTCCGAACCGGTTGAGAATGGACCGCGCTCGGTTCTGACAATCTACTTTAAGTGACGCCAGTAAGGCCATGCACTACTGCACGTTATCGTACTTGATAACGACATCATCCAATTTCTGATGGGAGTCTTTTCCCGGCCCCGGCTCGCCACCCCTTGAACAACTCCAGGGCAATCGGCAGCATGCTCACCACGATGATCGCCAGAATGACCAGCGAGAACCGCTCCTTGACCACCGGGATATTCCCGAACAGGTAGCCCAGCCAGACAAACAGCGTCACCCAGGCCACCGCCCCGACCACGTTGTAGAGCAGGAAGCGGGGGTAGTTCATCGTCCCTACCCCGGCCACGAACGGCGCGAAGGTCCTGACGATCGGGACGAACCGGGCGAGGATGATGGTCTTGCCGCCGTGCCGGTCATAGAAACGCTGGGTCCTCTCGAGATAGTCCCGCTTGAGAAAGCGGACATTGCCCGAGAAGGCCCGGGGCCCCACCGCCTTGCCGATCCAGTAGTTGACGGTATCGCCGACAATCGCCGCGATCACCAGCAGCCCGTTGAGCAGCCAGGGGTTGAGGTCGCCCAGGGCCGCAAAGGTACCCGCGGCGAACAGGAGCGAATCGCCGGGGAGGAGCGGGAGGACCACCAGCCCGGTCTCGCAGAAGATGATCAGCACCAGGATGGCGTAGGTCCAGGTGCCGTAGTTCCGGATGATCTCGCCCAGGTGGACGTCGAGATGGATGAAAAAGTCCAGGAATTGTCGCAGCAGATCCATGTCAGCTCTCGGGCAGGGCGAATCCGAATTCACCCAGAAGGGGGACGAAGCGCACATCGCTGATCGGCCGGGTATCGTACCCCGCGCCCTCAGGATGACGGGTGACCAGCGTGAGCACCTGGCTCTCCCGGGAACCGACCGGGATCACCAGGCGCCCGCCGGGGGTGAGCTGCTGCACCAGGGGCAGCGGGATGTCGGGAGACGCAGCGGCCACTACGATGCCATGGTACGGTGCGTTCGGCTTCCACCCCAGGGTGCCGTCGGCGTGCATCACCGTGACATTGGCGAAGCCCAGCTCCCGGAGCATCTCGTGGGCACGACGGGCCAGCTCGGGGATCCGCTCGATCGAGAAGACCGACTCGGCGAGCATCGCCAGGAGCGCCGTTTGGTACCCCGAGCCGGTGCCGATCTCGAGGACGCGTTCCCGGCCGGTGAGCGCCAGCAGCTCACAGGAGCGGGCCTGGACGTAGGGTTGCGAGATGGTCTGCCCTGCCCCGATCGGCAGCGCCACGTCCTCGTAGGCCTGGCGCTCCAATGTGCCGGGGACAAATCGATGCCTCGGCACCGAGCCGACCGCGCGCAACACCGCCATGTCGCGGATCCCCTTGAGCTGCAACGCCTCCACCAGTTGTGAGCGATAGCCGGCGTAGCCGTCGGACATCACTCCTCCAGGCGGAGCGCCCAATCGCGCACCGTGTCGAGCAGGGCGTGATTGGTGATGTCGAGCTGCAACGGGGTCACGGAGACGTAGCCGTCCCGCACCACCGCGTGATCGGTGTCGGTCTCACCGGTCCAGGTGATGGTCCCCCCCCCGATCCAGAAGACGTCCCGGCCCCAGGGATCCTGCTGCTTCATGACCGAGTTGGAATAGAAGCGTGACCCCAGCGGGACGACCCGGATTCCCTGCACCTCGTCGACCGGAATGCCCGGGAGGTTGATGTTGAGGAGGGTGTTGGGCGGCATCTGCTCCAGCGCCACGATCTTCCGGACCAGATCGGCCACCAGCGCGCCATATCCGGCCATGAGGTCGTCGCGACGCCCCGCGAACGAGAAGGCCACGCCCGGGATCCCCAGCACCACCGCCTCCATCGCGGCCGAGACGGTCCCCGAATAGAGCACGTCCTCGCCCATGTTGGGACCATGGTTGATGCCGCTGAAGACAAACTGCGGCGGCTCGGAGACCAGCGGTGCCTCCAGCGCCAGCAGCACGCAATCGGTAGGGGTGCCGTCGACCTGCCAGCTCCCGTCGGGTCGACGCACCGGACGCAGCGGCCGGGTCATCGTCAGGGCGTGACTCTGGGCGCTCTGTTCGCGATCCGGCGCCACCACCGTCACCTGACCGGCGCTGCGGCAGGCCTCGGCAAGGATCTGGATCCCGGGAGCAAGCACGCCGTCGTCGTTGGTGACCAAGATATGAGGCATGGCGGAAGATAAGGGGAGAGCGAGGTGAACGGTGAACGGTGATTGGTGAACGGGGTGAAAGGTGAAAGGGGGGCCGTTTCACCTTTCACGTTTCACGTTTCACGTCTCGTCCCTTCCCTTCCAGCACAGCCATCAATTCGGCCAGATCCCGGGACACCTCGCGCACGAACTCGTCGCGCATCGCCGAGCGCGCTTCGGCCTTGAGCTCGCCGGTGCGGCGATAGTGATCGAGCCGCTGGCGGGCTCCCTCGATGGTGTATTTCTCGGTGTAGAGGAGCTGCTTGACCATCATCACCAGCTCGATTTCGCGGGCCTTGTAGACCCTGTTGCCCGAGCGGTTCTTGGCGGGATTGAGGAAGCGGAACTGGCTTTCCCAATAGCGCAGGACGTGCGGCTTGAGGTCAGTGAGTGCACAGACCTCGCCGATCGAGAAGAACTGCTGAACAGGATTGGGCAGTGTCATCCCCAACGCTCCGACTTGAGAGTCCGGTCCATGAGTACCCGAATCGCCTCCGCGGGCGTCACGTCATCGAAGAGAATCGCCTTGACCTGATTGGTGATCGGCATCTCCACTCCGTGCCGCTCCGCCAAGCGCGCGGCGGCGAGTGCGGTGTTGACGCCCTCGGCCACGGTGCGGTGGGTGGTGCGCCAGTCATCCAGCGTGGTCCCCTGGGCGAGCCCGACGCCGAGCTGGCGATTGCGGGAGAGGCCGCCGGTGCAGGTCAGGATCAGGTCTCCCATCCCGGCGAGCCCCGCAAAGGTGAGGGGATCGGCGCCCAGCGCCTCGCCCAGACGGGTTATCTCGGCCAGACCACGGGTGATCAGTGCCGCCCGCGGATTGTGACCGAGGCCGAGCCCCTCGAGCATCCCGGCCGCGATGGCCATGACGTTCTTGAGCGATCCGGCGAGTTCCACACCGACGACATCTTCGCCGGTGTAGACCCGGAACTCGGGCGAGGCGAAGAGCTCCTGGACCGCAGTTGCGGCTGCTGGGTCGTCGGAGGCAGCCACCACGGCAGTCGGCTGGCGCTGATAGACCTCCTGCGCAAAACTCGGCCCGGAGAGGGCCACGAAGGTGACTCCGGGAAGAACCTCGGCTGCCACCTCGTGCATCAGGTCTAGGGTGTCGGTTTCGATTCCCTTGGTGGCGCAGGCGAGGCGGGTACCGGGCTTGATGAAGGGAGCGGCCTGGGTCAGCACCGCTCTGGCCACATGACTCGGCACCACCGAGCAGATCAGATCTGCATCACTCAGTGCGGTGGCCAGATCGCTGGTCGACTCCAGCCGCGGGTCGAGCGGACAGCCGACCAGATAGGTCGAGTTCTCGTGACGAGTGCGGATAGACTCGGCGACCTCAGTCTCGTAGGCCCAGAGCCGGGTGTGGATCCCCTGGCGAGCGAGCAGGTCTGCGAGAGTGGTGCCCCAACTGCCGGCACCGAGCACGGCTAAGGTGGTCATCCCTTGGCTCCTTCCGATTGTGATGCGGATGCGGCGCCCCGGCGAAAACGGTGCTCAGTCCCGGCCCTGAGTCGCGCGATGTTGGCGCGGTGCAACCAGATGACGAGCAGGGAGAGCCCGGCAACCAGCCAGATCGCCGGCCGGGCCTCGGGGTGAAGCAACCAGAGGAGCACGGGAAGGATCGCGGCAGCAGTGATGCTCGCCAGCGAGACGAAGCCGGAGAGGCGCACCACCACCGCCCAGGTCACCAGGGCACCGAGAAATGCCAGGGGCGCCATGCCGAGCACGATCCCCCCCCCTGTGGCGACCCCCTTGCCGCCCTTGAAGCCGACGAACACGGAGTAGACATGTCCCAGCACCGCCACCAGGCCCAGCAGCGCCGCGCTGACCACTCCAAGGCCGCTCCACGGCGCGAAGACGGCTACGGGGATTGCACCTTTCAGTGTGTCGAAGACGCCGACCGGCAACGCCCACCGCCAGCCGAGCTGGCGGAAGAGGTTGGTGGTGCCGAGGTTGCCGCTCCCCACTGTGCGCAAGTCGATCCCCCGAACCGCCCGGACGACCAGGTACGAGGTCGGGATCGCGCCCACCAGGTAGGACGCCACAATGGCCAGCACCAGATTCACGCCTTGCTGCCTCGACGGTTGAAGCGCATCCGGATGGGACAGCCGAGGAAACCCCAGGCCTTCCGGAAGCCGCGCACCAGAAAGCGCTGGTACGATTCGTGGATGGCATCAGGCCGGTTGGTGATGATCGCGAAGGTCGGCGGCGCCGTCTCGATCTGCGAGGCATAGAGCAGCTTGACCGCTTCGCCGGCGGCCTGGGGGGGGGCATTGCGGTCGACCAGCGCCCTGAGCACCTCGTTGACCCGGGCGGTGGGGATGCGCACCAACCGCTCGGCCGCCACCTGCAGCACGAGGTCGAGCACGTTGCGCACCCGCTGCCCGGACAATGCGGAGGTGTAGATGAACGGCACGAACTCGAGGAACGGCGCCTTGGCTGTGAGCTGCTCTTCGCCGCGCTTGGCGGTGTTGGCGTCCTTGTCCGGGATGAGGTCCCACTTGTTGACGACAATCACCAGTCCGCAGCCGGCGTCCCAGGCGCGAGTGGCAATCCGGAGATCCTGGTTGTGCATTCCCCGCTCGGCATCGACCACCAGGACACAAACGTCGGCTCGTTCGATCGCCCGTTCGGTGCGCATGGTGCTGTAGAACTCGAGCGCCTCGTCGACCTTGGCGTGACGACGCAGTCCGGCGGTATCGACGAAGGTCAGCGTCTTGCCGTGGTAGGAGAGATCCGAATCGATCGCGTCGCGGGTGGTCCCCGCGATCGGGGTGACGACCAACCGTTCCTCGCCGAGCAGCTTGTTGACCAGTGACGACTTGCCGGCGTTGGGTCGGCCGACCACCGCGACCCTGATCCGGTCGATCTCCTCGCCATCCTCGTGCTCTGGGAGGCGCAGCACCAGCTCGTCCAGAAGATCGCCGGTCCCCTGCCCCGATTGCGCCGAGACCGGGAACGGTTCGCCGAGGCCCAGTTCGTGGAAGGCGTGGCGGGCATCCCGGAGTGCCAATTCATCGAGCTTGTTGACGGCCAGGATCACCGGGCGCTTGGACTGGCGCAGACGTCGGCCGATGTCGGCGTCGACCGGGTTGAGCCCCTCCTTGCCATCGGCGAGGAAGAGGACCAGGTCGGCTTCGGCCACGGCACGGTCGACCTGTTCCCGGATCGCCTTGTCCATCGTCTCCTGCGAATCGGGCACCAGCCCACCAGTGTCGACCAGCCAGAAGTCGACGCCGTTCCAGTTGGCGTCGCCGAAGTGACGATCACGGGTGGTGCCTGCCTCTGCCGAGACGATCGCGTTGCGACCACCGACGAGCCGGTTGAAGAGAGTTGACTTGCCGACGTTGGGCCGACCGACGATGGCGACGGTGGGTTTGCTCATACGGCCAACGGTTCGGTGAGTGCGTCGACAAACGTCTTGGAAATCCGGACCGGCATCGGTACCTCGGCAGCGAGAGTCTCAAATGGCAACGAGTCGATGAACAGCCCGCCGTCGTTGACGGCCTCACCGGGGAGGAGAGCGAGATCATAACCATGCAGCTCCCTGAGGGCATCACGCATCGCGCCGCCGGAGAGCAAGCCGGCGGTGGTCACCCGCGGTCCGAACAGGTCGTTTACTAGCGGCAGCAAGTCGAATCGTGCCCCGGTGGCCGCAGCCAGCGGCTCGATCACCATTGGCAGCAGCGGCCCCATTGAGGCGCCGGTGACCACGGCGATGCGGCGTCCCTGCCACCCGCTGAGGGCGGGCGTCCCCTCGGCGACCTGTTGCTGCAGCCAGCGCACGGAACCGACACCGTTCTCGACCTGATCGAATGATCCGTATGCCTCGGCCGGAGGGAGCGGCATTCCCGCCCGGAGATAGAGCTCGTCGGCACCCTGCGCCCAGGCAATCCCCCGCTCGCGCCAGGCGCGCTCCGCCGCTCGTTCCACCGCCTCGACAGCCCGGCCGCACTCGACCTCGTCGGGTTCGCGTACCAGGTGATGCTTGGAATATTCGGTCAACCCCACCGGCACCACCGAGACCGAGAGCACCTCCGGTCCGAACGCCCAGAGGTCGTCGAGGGTCTGTCGCAGCACCTCACCGTCGTTGACGCCGGGCGCCATTACCACCTGGGTGTGGAACTCGATTCCGTGGTCGGCAAAGTGGCGCATTTGCGGCAGGATTTCTGGCGCCTGCGGATTGCGCAGCACCCAACGACGGATGGTCGGATCGGTGGCATGCACCGAGATGTAGAGCGGCGAGAGCCGATAGCGGATGATCCGGTCGGTGTCGTGCTGCTTCAGGTTGGTGAGCGTGGCGAAGTTGCCGTAACGAAAGGAGAGTCGATAGTCGTCGTCACGAATCGAGAGCACCTGGCGCAACCCGTCGGGATTCCCCTCGACAAAGCAGAAATCACAGCGGTTGGCGCAGCGGCGAATCCTGACCGGTTCGATCGCCACTCCCATCTGTTCCTCCAGAGGGCGCTCGACCTCGACTTCGTACTCGGTATCATCACCGGGCTGACGGAAGAGCAGCGTGAACTGCTCGTCAGCGGTGAGGAACTCCCAATCGAGAAAGTCCTCCAGCTCCTGACCATCGATGGCGACCAGCTCGGTGTCGGGGCCCAGCCCCAGCTCCTCGCCGATCGAACCCTCTAGCACACCGGTGACCCGGATCATGGATTCTGCTCATATTTCATCCCTGCAATATGCCGCTATGTACGCATCATTACAATGGTTAGGCCACTTCACCTCAAGGAGCTTCACCGCCAAAGGATGGAAACGACGACCGCCCCGATTCCACTGGGGAACCGGGGCGGTTTCGGGCGAAGCGGGAGACGGGGTTCGAACCCGCGACCCTCAGCTTGGGAAGCTGATGCTCTACCAACTGAGCTACTCCCGCGACGGGGTTGAAAGTAGCGGAGGCGCTGTCCGACGGCAACAGCGCCTCTGCCCGATTCGGCCTATTTGACGGTGTAGCGCCAGGCCACGATGCCGGCACCCTCCACCGAGACGGTGAAGGGGTGCTTGGCAGAGGCCTGGAGGGCGGGAATCGAGACCTCGCCGGTCGCCACCACCGCCCCCTCGATGTTAAGAAACTCAAAGGCGAGGGTCTTGGCGGCTGCCGGAACCTCCTTGCCCTCGAGGGTCTGGGCCTGGCGGCCAGTGGCCTCTCCTTCGATGCTCGCTCCGGTCGCCGAGATACGGAAGGTGCCAATCTCGACCGTCGTCGGCATTTCCACCAGGCGAGTGACTGCCTCCATCAGCTTGGCCTGATCGTTGAGGATGCGGTAGCCCTGGGAGACCAGCTTGCGGCTGTCCTCATTGAGCGGATCCATCGCCACGAGCCTGGTGCCTGTTGCGATCAGTTGTTCGCCGTTCTGGAGAGCAAAATAGGTGTTGGCGAGATTGAACAGCGCGTCGCGGTTGTAGGGCTCCTTGACGAGCACCTTCTCGAAGGCCTCGGCTGCCTCGGTGAACTTTTTGTCGTTGAAGAAGTTGACCCCCATCGACATGAGGTCGCCGCTGGTCAGTGTTCCCGCGGCCTCGGCTGTCGCCAGCAACTCCTGCTCAATCCTGGCGGCCTCTTCATTCTTACCCAAGTTCCGCAACGACATCGCCAGAGCGCGTTTGGCATCAACATCGGACGGGTCCCACGTAACGTAGTCCGTCAACTCGGCCGCGGCCTCGGCGTGCCGACCGGCGCGCTGCAGCATGGCTGCGAGATTGAAGGTCGCGGCGTTGCGATCCTTGCCGAACTGCGCTGCGTCGGCCGCCGCCACTTCCTTGGCCCGCTTGAGATAGACGATTGCACTGTCGGTCTCACCGGAGTTTGCAAAGAGCACACCGGCGTTGTAGAAGCTCTGCGGCAGATCGGGTGTGATCATCGCGGCCTCGCGGAACAGCACCAGGGCAGAGTCGTTGTTGCCGGTCCGGAAAAATTCAGTACCGGGGTTCATCAACGGCAGGAAAGCACGCTGGCGCCAGGCCTTGATGTCCTCGGTGCAATCGGGAGAGAGCCGCTGGGCGCGTGTGAACGCAGAGTCGGCTCCGACCAGGTCACCAAGGTGAAGATAGAGACGGCCGAGGACGTACCAAGCCATCGGATTGTCGCCCTGCCCCGATTCGAGGATGGCCTGATGGGAGACACGCACCCCGGAATTGAAGGCATTGACCCGCTTCTCGGGGTCACCCTGTTCGGTACCGGTCTTGAGGTAGAGCGCGGTACTGGATATCAGGTAGTGGCCGGTCTTCAGGTCACAGGTCGCTCCGACATAGCGCTGCGGCAACGACTTGGCGACCCGGTCATTGAGGGTCTGGGCCCCGACTGCCGCCGGGATGATGGCGATGAAACCTGCAACGGCCAGGAATCGGGTAGTCCGCATTCAACACTCCTCGTTGGGCAAGCCGGGATCGGTCGATCCGACCCTCAGTTGATGATGGAGACGAGAATTACCCCCGTCCATGCACGGCCAGCAGTCGATTCTGCCCGCTGCAATGCTCTAATATTCCCCGTCAGCCCTCCGCAGGCAAATCCAGCGGACTGCGGTAGAGCCACCCCGCACCAGTGTTGAAGATGACGATGCGCCCTTCTTCCGGGAGCAAACCGCGCTTCTTGAGCTCGATTGCGGCGGCCAGAGAGGCACCCCCTTCGGGCGAGAAATCGACCCCCTCCTGGCGCATGCCGAACCCGGCCAGCTCGGTCATCAATTCGTCACTCACAGCCAGCGCCGCCCCATTGGTTTCCCTCAGGATCCTGAGCATCAGCTTGTCGCCCAGCGGACCGGGCACCCGTAGCCCCGATGCGACGGTCCACGGCTCGACCCAGGGCTCGGCCGCCTCCGAACCGGCTTCCCAGGCCCTGACGATGGGGGCACAACCGGTGGATTGGACCGAGAACAGCCGTGGCATCTCGTCAACCAGCCAGCCGGCCGCCCGGAGCTCCAGGAAGGCCTTCCACATTCCGATCAGGCCGGTTCCCCCGCCTGTCGGGTAAATGATTGCGGCCGGGAGCCGCCACCCCATCTGCATGGCGATTTCAAGGCCGAGGGTCTTCTTCCCCTCGATCCGGTACGGTTCCCTGAGGGTGCTGAGGTCGAGCGCCCCCGTCTCGGCAGCCCAGGCCCGGGAGGCCTTGCCGCAATCGCCGATATGGCCATCGAGGAGGACCAGGTCCGCCCCGAAGGCAACGATCTGGGAGAGGATCGGCCGCGGAGTGGTGCGCGGTGCGAAGACTCTCACCGGCACCCCCGCCCGGGCCGCATAGGCCGCACTGGCCACGCCGGCGTTGCCGGCGGTGGGGATGGTGAATGCGGTAGCGCCTCCTCGCACTGCGCGAGTGATCGCTGCGCTGAGGCCGCGGGCCTTGAAGGAGCCGGTGGGATTTGCCGCCTCGTCCTTGAGCCAGAGGTCGCCGAGGTTGAGGGCGGCTGCCACTCGCGGCAGGGGTATCAACGGTGTATCCCCCTCCCCGAGAGTGATCGGCTCCTCATCCGCCTCCAGCGGCAGGAAGGTCCGATAGCGCCACATTCCACTCCGGCGGCGCACCTCGGCGCGTTCGGTCACGGGATGATCGCGGAGTGGATAGCGAACCAGCAGCGGCCGCCCGCAGGAGGTGCAAACGTTGGGCAAACCATCGGGCGGGAAGTTGACGCCGCAATCGGAACACTCGAGATGCCAGTCCATTCAATTCGCCTTCAGATGTGAGAGCAGTCGATCGGCCAGTGCCCCCGAGAAGCCGGGCAAGGCCGCGATTTCCACCCGGGTTGCCCCTCGGACCCCGGCCAGCGACCCGAACGCCTGGAGCAGTGCTGTGCGGCGCGTCGGGCCGATGCCGGGGATGTCGAGCAGTGCAGAGGTAACAGTGCGGGCCTTGCGACGCTGCCGGTTGTAGGTCACCCCGAAGCGATGCGCTTCGTCCCGCGCCCGCTGCAACAGGCGCAGTGCGGGAGAGAGACGCGGCAGCCGCACCGGGTCCGTTCGTCCGGGAAGGTAGATCTCCTCATCCCGCTTGGCCAGCGACGCAAGTGGGTGATCGGCGAGCCCGAGTGTGGTGAGCGCCTCCCGCGCGGCGCTCAACTGTCCCTTGCCGCCGTCAATCACGAAGAGGTCGGGCAGTTCTTCCCCGCGTTCGCGCAATCGCGTGACGTATCTGGTGACCACCTCGCTGATGGCCGCGAAATCATCCTGCTGTGCCGGACCCTTGATCTTGAACTTCCGGTAAGCGGCCTTCTTGGGTCGCCCGCCCTCGAAGCAAACCAGCGAACCCACTGTGTCGCGCCCCTGACTGGTGGAGATGTCGATGCAGACGAATGTCCTGGGAATGATCTTCATGCCAAGTTCGCGGCCGAGGGCGTAGACCGGATCCTCGACCCGCTCGTCGGTCTCGAACGACTCCATGCGCAGCGACTCGAGCAGGTGACGGGCGTTCTGCTCGGCGAGCTCGAGCCACCGGGAGGCGAGACCGCGCTGCGGTGCGGTGAAGCGCGAGTCGGGGAGCAGCGCCTCGATGGCGTCGAGGTCATCGGGCCCGAACGGCAAAACCACTCGGCGAACCCGGCCGTCCATCAGGGCGTAGACACGCACCAGCCAGGTGCTGAGAATGCCGGCGTCCTCCACCGTGTCGACGTTCTCCAGGAAGCGGTGATCACGACCGACGATCCGCCCGTCGCGAACACGGAGCAGCACCCCCACCGCATCGTCGCCGTCGCGGGCATAGCCGATGACATCGGCGTCTCCGGTTCCCACCACGTCCACCGTGGCCGGGCGTTCGAGCTGCTCGAGCCACTTCAGTGTGTCGCGAAGGTCCCGAGCCCGCTCGAAATCCTCGCGTCCGCTCGCCTCGTGCATCATCTCCCTGATGCGGCTCCGGAGGTCCCCGGTGCGGCCTTCGAGGAATTCGAGCACCTCACCGATCATGGCGCGATAGTGACGCTCCGACTGGCGACCGACACACGGCGCCAGGCACCGCCCGATGTGATAATCGAGGCACGGCCGCTCGCGGCGCTCGTAGGGGAGGTCATCGGTACAGGAGCGGACCGTGAACATCCGGCGCACCAGTCCCAGGGTGCGGCGCATGTCGGCGACATCGGTGTATGGTCCGAAATAGCGTGCCCCCTCGTGGTGCCTGCTCCGTGTCGCGAAGACTCGCGGGAACGGTTCTCCCATGGTGACAACGATTGACGGGTAGCTTTTGTCGTCCTTGAGGCGGACGTTGAAGCGGGGCTGGAATTCCTTGATAAGATTGTTTTCGAGCAGGAGCGATTGCGCCTCGTCGGCGACCACGATCGTCTCCACGTCGGCGATTCGCTCGACCATGAGTCGCTGTTTGGACAGGCCAGCCTGGTCGGGAGCGAAGTAGGACCGGACCCTCGAGCGTAGCGACTTCGCCTTGCCGACGTAGAGGACCTCGCCGGCGGCATCGCGCCAGAGGTAGACCCCGGGACCGTCCGGCAGGGTGTCGAGCTTGCGGCGGAGCGCGACGTTCATCGACCCGTGCGCGGCCGCAGCAGCCGGCCGACAATCACGGCGGCCTCGGGGATGTGCACGCCGAAGGTTAATGCCAGGTAGGTGAGGCCGAATACCGGCACCACCACCAGCGCCAGAGCGACGGCCGGCCATTCCGCTCCCAGCAGCCGCACGGCAGTGGCAGGCACCGCGGCCAGCAGCGCCGCAATCCAGAGCTTGGTGAACTCCACCATCGGCAGGGCGAATGATCCGAGGCGCCTGCAGAGCCCGCGCCTGAGCAGCAGGAATTCGACATGACTCGCCGTGGCGGCCGACAGCGTCAGACCGACAGCGCCCATGGCGGGAGGAAGCCCGAGCAGCGCGGGCAGCTTGAGTGCAGCGAAAACGCCGACTGTGGCGGTGAGGGCGACCCTCACCAGCCCGAAGCGGAGCGGCGTCACGGTATCGCCCAGCGCATAGAACGCCGAGGCATAGAGCCGGCCAAGAGTACCGGCGAGCAGGCCCAACGCCCCCCCCGCGAGAATCAGCCAGACATAACGGGTGTCTGTGGAGGTGAATGCCCCCCCCTGGAATATGGCAGCGGCGAGCACTCCTCCGATGGTCACGAACGCCACCGCACTGGGCACGACATAGTAGGCGACCCGCTGGGTGGCGGCGTCTAGCCGAACCCGGAGCGCCCGAGCAACCGAGGCTGGATCACCCCGCTCCCGCGCCATCTCGGGCAGCTCCGAGGCCGAGACCGCCATGCCGAACATCGACACCGGCAGGGTGTGGAGCACCTGGGCGTTGTAGATCGCCGCAACGGCACCGGTCGGGAGGAAGGCGGCAATCGAGAGGTCGATGAACGACGAGATCTGCATCGCTCCCCTGGAGACCAGTGTCGGCACGAAGTTCCTCACCACCGCGCCGACGCCGGTCACCCCGCGCCAGAACCGCGGCCCGACGGCACCGCCGACGGCACGCACCACCGGCCACTGCAGCGCCACCATCGCGATGCTGCCGACCACCGATGCCCAGGCGGTGATCACAGCCAGGTCGCTGCTGGAAGCATTCGGACCACGGTACAGCACGGTGACGACGATGATCAGATTCCAGACTACCGGAGCCGCGTAGGAGAGGAAGAACCGGCCGTGGGAATTGAGTACCCCGAGACACCAGGCCGACAGCACCATCACCCCGGCACCCGGAAAGAGGATCCGGGTCAGGGTGACGGTGAGTTCGCGCTTCTCGGCGGAGAAGCCCGCGGTCAGAACGTCGGTGAGCCACGGCGCGGCCAGCACGCCCAGCAGGACGACCAGACTCACGCTCACTGCCAGCAGGGAGAGGATCGCGCCGGCCAATCTCTCCGCCTCGCGCTTGCGCTCCTCGCCCATGAGGTGGCAATAGGCGGGGATGAAGGATGCGGAGAGCGCCCCTTCGCCGAGCAGGTTCTGGAGCAGGTTGGGGATTCTGAACGCCGCGGAGAGAGCGTCGTACTCGTCGGAGAGTCCCAGGAAGTACGACAGCGCCTTCTGGCGCACCAGACCGGCCAGGCGACTGAAGAGGATCCCCCCCCCTACCAGGACAGCGCCGCGTCCGCTCATGGTTGCTCTGGCGGCAACCGGTTTCGCTGGGTGCCGTCCTCGAGCAGTTGGCGCAGGAACTGGTTGTCGTCGCGCAGCTCGGTCACGACCTGCTGCAGCACATCGAGGTCGCCTTCGAGAAGTTCGAGCCGGGTCCGCAAGTCGGCGATCACCGCATCGCGCCGGGTACCGGGATCAGGTGCACGCTCCAGCCGCTGGGCCACCGCGCGTCCGATCGGCGAATCGACGATCAGTGCCACGATCGGGATGAGCAGGGCCAGCAGCAGGGCCGCACCGAGCAGACTCATCTCCCCCCCCCACCGACCGCTGCCTCTGCCCACCGGTCGGCGGCCTGCCGCGCGGCATCGCACCATGCCCACCCCAGCCGGCCGAGCATTCCGGCCACCCCTATCACCCGCTCCTGCGGGGCATCGAGCGGGCGCAGGCGGGCTCGGAGCCGCTGATATTGCGCCCACGCGATGTCGGTCCGGCGACGATGGTGTCGCTCCAGCAACCGCTGCAAGTCATCCCTGACGTGCATCAGTCGCCTCCCTCGATACTCGACGGCGCGAGTCAGGACCGGGTCGATGGCCGGACCGGTCTCCTGCAGGACCGCGGTGGCGTCGGCAATGGCGGTCCCCAGGGCGGCCAGTGCACGCGAGGCGGCGGATGGAAAATCGCGATGCAGCACTTCCCGCCCCAGTTCTCCGTCATCATGGATGACATCGACCGGATCGAGATCCAGGCGCGCCAGCAACCGGTCCGAGACCTGGTCGATCACGGTGCCACCCCAACGGGGCACCACGGCCTGGGGCGCCACACCAAGCAGCGGATAGAGGACGGCGGCCTGGGAGGTGAGGTAGCGCTGCTCTCCCGGACCGGCGACATAGGCGACCGTCGGCAGCAGGGCGGCTTCCACCACCGGCCGGAGGAGCACGTTGGCGGAGAACCGTTCGGGGGCCGACTGCACCAGATCGAGCAGCTCGGCCTCGCCGAAACTCTCCCCCCCCCTACGGGTCTGCCAGCCGTCGGCAGTGCGGACCAGACGGTCGCGACCGACGGCAGTATCCAGGAAAACCAGTGAGGCACGGTCACCGGCGGTGATTCCGGTACCGGCATCGGGGAGCCCGGCCAGGGCAGCGTCAAGCCGGTCGCTCTCGACCAGTGCCGTGGTCACCAGCGACTGCTGGGCCACCTTGAGGGCGGCATCGGTGGCATCCAATGCCACTACCCCGAGTCGGTCAAACAGCTCGGTCATTCCGGAGGAGTAAGCCGAATGCACGGTGGCGCCGGAGTGCCAGTGACGATCGATCCAGGCGAGGGTCTCGTCCCTGGCCTGGCCGGGAGAGAGGTCGGCCGCCAGTTGCTCCCGTGCCTCGGCCAGGGCAGAAGCAGGTAGCGGCTCGTCGCGCATGGATCGCTGCGGTGCCTGTTCCGGGCGTTCTGGCAGGGACCAGCGCCGCACCTCGCCCGAGGCGCTCCACCACGCGGTCGAAGTGGCCTCGGTCCAGTCGTGGTCGTCACCGGCGAGCCAGAAGATCGGCACGACCGGCCGTCCCCAGCTCCGTTCCAATGCTGCGGCCAGCGCTGCGGCAGCGATGGCTTTGTGAACGGTGTACATCGGGCCGCCGAACAGCCCGGGTTGCTGACCAGTGGTGACGGCGAGAGCGCCGGGGAGATGCAAGCGCGCCGCCGGACCACCCGCCGAAACCGCAGGATCGAGCGCAGCGTTCCAGCCTCCGTCCTGAAGATCGATGGCGGGCCAATTGCCAGGCAGAGGATGTGATTCCATCCGACAGCTCGCCGTGCTCAGCGCTCCCCCTTGTGGTAGGGCGTTCCCTGCAGGATGGTGGTGGCACGGTACAACTGCTCGACGACCACCACACGGGCCAGCTCGTGGGGGAGGGTGAGCGGACCCAGACTCCAGACGCTGTCGGCCCGGGCACGCACCGCGCTGTCGACGCCCACCGCTCCCCCGATGATCACGACGTGATCCCGGCTGGCCAGCCGCCAGCGGTCGAGAGCCTGTGCCACCTCCTCGCTGCTCCAGCGCCTGCCCTCGATGTCGAGCAGGGTGACCGATGCCGCTGAGGGCACGGCAGCGAGGAGGCGTGCCCCTTCCTCGCTGCGCTGCCGGGCCACGCTGCCGGCTCTCCCCGCCTCGCGTACCTCCTGCTCGCGGACGGACACGACCCGAGCGAGTCGACGGAGATAGTCATCGGCAAGGGCCCGGAACGCCGGGCGCAACTTGCCAACCGCGAGGAGGTGCAGCTCCATCAGGCATACAGCCCGCGCATCCGGTGCATCGCCGCCACCCGCTCGATGGCCAGCATGTATGAGGCGATCCGGTTGCTGACCTGATGCTTCTCTGCCATGGCAACCACTTCATCGAACGCCTTGGACATGATCTTTTCGAGGCGCTCGTTGACGACGTCCTCATCCCAGAAGTAGCCGCCCCGGTCCTGGACCCACTCGAAGTAGGAGACGGTCACTCCACCGGCGTTGGCGAGAATGTCGGGGATGACGAAGATGCCCTTCTTGTCGAGGATGGCATCGGCCTTGGCGGTGGTGGGACCGTTGGCCCCCTCGCAGATGATGCGGGCCTTGATGCTCGCGGCATTCTTGCTGGTGATCACGTTCTCCAGCGCGGCCGGTACCAGCACGTCGCACTTCAGTGCCAGCAGCTCCTCGTTGGTCACCTTTTCGGCACCGGGATATCCCTCGACGAAATGGTGCTGCTTGATCCACTCGATCACCTTGGGGATGTCGAGCCCCTTGGGGTTGTGGATCCCGCCCGACTTGTCGCTCACCGCGACGACGGTCATGCCATCGGCCGCCATCAGACGGGCCGCGGTCGAGCCGACGTTGCCGAACCCCTGCACCACCACCTTGGCCCCGCGAGCTGGAATACCGAGCCGTTCGAGCGCCTGCCTGGTCACTACCAGACAGCCGCGTCCGGTGGCATCCCGACGCCCCAGCGATCCGCCCATCTCGACCGGTTTCCCGGTCACGACGGCAGTGACGGTGTGCCCCTTGTGCATGGAATAGGTATCCATGATCCAGGCCATCACCCGCTCGTTGGTGTTGACGTCCGGAGCGGGAACGTCGCTGTCGGGACCAAGTGTGGCGATGATCGAGGCGGTATAGCGGCGGGTGAGCCGCTCGAGTTCGCCGGCCGACATGGTGGTAGGATCGCAGATCACGCCGCCCTTCCCCCCCCCGAACGGCAGGTTGACGACGGCACACTTCCAGGTCATCCAGGCGGCCAGCGCCTTGACCTCGTCGAGCGTGACCGCGAGGTCGAAGCGGATGCCGCCCTTGGCCGGACCACGGGAGGTGTTGTGGAGCACCCGGATGCCGGTGAAGACGTCGATGTCGCCGTTGTCCCTCAGCACCGGCACTGAAACGATGATCTGCTTCTCGGGAGAGCGCAGCACCTTGTAGAGGCCGGGCTCGAGGTTGAGGCGACGCGCCGCGTCATCGAAGCGGTGCATCATGGCTTCGAAGGGATTGCCCTCGGTGACGAACCGGCGATCCCGATCGGGCTTGATGAGCGTCTGGGCGCGGCGGCTTTTGGGATTCGACATTCTGACATTGCTCCGGCCCATCAGGGCCAAAGGGGGTCCATGGTCCTCAGGTGCGGGCCACGATCATTCGATCGAGCGCCGCGTGAATATGGCTCTCTCCGGCTTCCCACGCGATGGAGAGCATCGCGACCAACGGTTCCGGCACGCTGGCAGGCCAGCGATCCCGCAATTTCACGGCATCCTTTGCCGTCACGACAAGCCAGTCTGCCCGGCGAGCCGCATGGGCCAACCAGGCGAGGTCCTCATCCCGGAAGGCATGGTGATCATTCCAGGTGGCGACCTGTACCTGGGCACCGGTCTGCTTGATCTGGGCCACGAATGACGCCGGATCGGCGATGGCGCTCGCCGCCACTACTCGTCGGCCCTGCAACACCGACAGTGGATGCGGCCGCCCCGACACCAGGCCACGCAAAGTGGTCAGTGCCAGATGGGCCACTGCGACCGCGGTGCCTGTCCGCTGTCGCAACTGTTCGGCCAATCGCGCGGCGGTCTCGGCGTCGGCTCTTTTGCGGGTGACGATCACCAGATCGGCACGGTCGAGGGCCCGCAGCCCCTCCCGCCAAGGTCCTGCCGGCAGCGGCCAACGTACTGCCCGGGTGGTCTCGGCGCTGATCAGGCAGATGTTCAGGTCCCGGCCGACATTCAGGCGCTGGAAGGCATCATCCAGCACCAGCACGTCCGCCCCTGCCGTCATCGCCGCGCCTGCCCCCCGCACCCGATCGGCGTCCGGCACCACAATCACACCGGGAAGCGCTTCACGGTGAACGGCAGACTCGTCTCCGCCGACGTCACGCAGCAGGATTGCCGGCCGACGTCCCCGAGCCATCAGTTCTCCCGCGATCCACCCGGCCAGCGGCGTCTTGCCACTCCCCCCGACGGTCAGATTGCCCACTGCAACGGTCGGCAGAGGCAATGCCCTGGTTTTCAACCAGTCGCGGCGGTACGCCAGCGCCCGGAGGCGCATCGCGCTGCTCCAGAGCCCCGCAACCGGCACCAGCAGGGCGCGCACGATCCGGGCGTCAGGTCGCCGACTGGTCCAGAGCCAGCGCACCGTCTCGTGTCCGTCAGCGCTTCGGGACACCCTGCTCCTCCCTGCCGAGTGAAGCTTCCAAGTCAGTCAAAGCGTCGTAACAACGGCGGGTTGCGGCGGCCAATTCGTCCGCTCCGGGCCCCACCCTGAACGGCTCGCCGTACCCGACCACCACCTTGGTGGCGAAACGGGGGACCATAAAACGATCCCACGATCCCAGCCGCCAAGCTCGACGCGCCGATGCGTGCAACGGCAGGATCCAGGCCCCCTCGCGCTGGGCCATCCGGATCGCGCCGGGTTTGATCTCCCGACGGGGTCCGCGAGGACCGTCCGGGGTGACGGCAATCGCCTCGCCACTCTGCAACGCACGGATCGCCCCGCGCATTGCTCGGGGTCCCCCACGGGTCGTAGAGCCGGTCAACAAACGATATCCCAAGCCTGAAGCATAGTCACCGAGGTAGCGACCTTCACGTCCGCTGCTCACGATGATGGCGACCCGCTCCCCACGATGATGCCAAAGCAGAGGCAGCAGCGCCTCGTGCCAGGCCAGGTAAATGAACCGTTCGCCACCTTGGGCGAGCTGTTCCCAGCGCTCACGATGACGACACTCCATCCGCCAACTGCGGGTCAGCAGCCACAGCACCGCCCCGCCGCCCAGTTTGGCCACGCCATCCGGAATGCGGATCGCCATCAGCTCATCATCTCCAGCGCCAGATCGGCCACCCGTCCGCTCGCCCCGGCCCCCCCCAAGCGGCCACGAATCTCCCGAAAGGCAGCCCGCTGCTCCGCGGCGGGCTGCTTGTTGCCATCGAGGAGTGGAGCCGTTTCGCGCACGATGCGGTCAACAGTCGCCTCGCCCTGGATCAATTCCGGCACGACCTCGCGATCGGCGATCAGGTTGACCAACGAAATCCACGGCACACTCAGGAGCCGACGGGCCAGCCGATGGGTGAGCGGGTGGACCCGGTATGCCACCACCATCGGGACGTCGGCGATGGCGGCCTCGAGCGTGGCGGTACCGGAGGTCACCACTGCCGCGTCGGCCGCGGCGAGGATGACGTCCGCACCTCCGGGAATGAGTCGAGTGCCTGCCGGATCGGGATATTCCCCCCCCCCGACTGCCGCTACCAGCACGGAGTCGCATTGACCGGCGGCGCTGAGTCGACGCGCCGCATCGCGGTACCGGGGCCAGAGGCGGCGAATCTCGGCCGGCCGGGAGCCCGGGAACAGGGCCAGCACCCGGTCGGCGGCAGCGATTCCCAGCGCGGCGCGGGCGGCGGCCCGATTGGGGGGGGGAGGTCCGTCGAGCAGCGGGTGACCGACATGCTCCGCCCGGATGCCGACCGAGGAGAAGTACTCCTGCTCGAAAGGCAGGATCACCGCCATCCGGTCAATCGCCCGGGCCATGCGGCTCGCCCGTCCGGCCCGCCATGCCCACAGCTGCGGCGCGATGTACCAGAGCACCGGCACCCCGTGGCGGCGGGCCTGTTCGGCGAGACGCAGGTTGAATCCAGGGTAATCGATGCAAACCAGGAGGTTGTATTTCCCCTTGGCGAGTTCGCCACCCATGGCCCGGAGCAGCCGGAGGTGGGCTGGCAGCGAGGTGATCACTTCCACCAATCCGATCGCCCCCAGCGAATCGGAGGGCCAGCGCACTCGGGCGGCAGTCCGCCGGAGTTCGGGGCCGCCGAGCGCATCGATCCAGATCTCTGCGGACCGGGTACCCAGGGCCCGTGCGAGATGAGCGCCGTGGTGGTCGCCGGAGGGCTCGCCGGCAGAAATCAGGACCCGCAGCGGCTTCATCGCCGGAGGACTGGCGCCGGAGTCGATTCGACCGCCTCGGCGACCCACAGTGCCAATTCCAGCGCGGTACGCCCCTCCCGCGCTACCTCCTGGCTGGCTGGCTCACCCCGCACCGCGTCCACGAACGCCGTCAACTCCAGCGAGAGCGCGTCGGCGGCGGGGGCCGCGAGCGGAATCGTCTCGACGATCTCCTCCAGACTCTCGCCGACATCGGCCTGCCAACCCTCCCGCAGCCGCATGAAGCTCCCGGTACCGTCGGCCAGGTCGAGCGAGAGGAATCCGGATGGCTGGAAGAGCCGCAGTTGGCGCACCCGCTGGCGCGCGACGCGGGAGGCTGTCATCGATGCGACAGCACCGCTGGCGAACTCCACCCGCGCGTGCACCATGTCGAGGTGAGGTGAGAGTACCGACACCCCGCTGGCACGGACCTCGACCGCCGCAGCTCCTCCCATCAGATGACTCGCCAGGTCGAGATCGTGAATCATCAGATCGAGCACCACGGCGACATCGGTGCCGCGCACCTGGAAGGGAGCGAGTCGCACCCCTTCGAGAAACAACGGGCCGTCCAGGAATGGTCGTGCGGCGCGCACGGCGCGGTTGAACCGCTCGACATGGCCCACCGCAAAGTGGACATCCTGCCGCTCCGCTTCCGCCAACAGCTCGTCGGCCTCGTGCAGGGAGGTGGCCAACGGCTTCTCCATCAGTACCGCCACGCCGCGGCCCAACGCCTCCAGCCCGACGGCGCAGTGTTGCGGCGTCGAAACTGCTATCGACACCGCCTGGCAGGCATCCAGCAGGCTGGGCAGCGACTCGAATGCGCGGACGCCGAGCGCCTCCGCGACGGCTTGGCACCGCTCCGGAATGATGTCGTACACTCCTTCGAGCCGCGCTCCCGGCATGGCGGCCAGGTGCCGGGCGTGATGCCACCCCAACGCGCCAACCCCGATGACTCCCACCGCCAGTGCGTCGCTCACGCAGGGACTCCACGTGTTGATGAGGCGACGAAGGCGAGGAACGCCTCCACCTCCGGCAGTGGTGGGAGATCGTTGCGGGCCCGTTCCATCGCCTGGGAGAGAGTGAGGTCCGAATTGAAGAAGAGCCGATAGGCCCGCTTGAGAGCTGCGATCGTGGGGGGGGGGAATTGGTGTCGTTGCAGACCGATGGAATTGAGACCGTACAACTCGACCGGATTGCCGACCGCCTTGACGAACGGTGGAATGTCCTGATTGACCCGGGTGGCTCCGCCCACGAACGCATGAGTGCCGATGGTTACGAACTGGTGCACGGCGATCAACCCCGAGAGCACCGCGCTGTCCATCACCGTCACATGTCCCGCCAATTGGGTCCCGTTGGCGATGGTCACCCGGTCGCCCAGAGCGCAATCATGCGCCACGTGGACATAGGTCATCAGGAAGCAATCGCGACCGACCATGGTCATTCCCGACGGGGTGGTCGCCCGGTTGATGGTGGTGTACTCGCGGATGATGGTGCCGTCGCCGACTGCCACTCCGGTCTCCTCGCCGCGATACTTGAGGTCCTGCGGTGCCCCGCCGAGTACGCTGCCGATCCCGACCTGAACTCCACTCCCCAACCGCACGTTCCGATCCAGGGTCGCGCGTGCCGCCAATCGGCAGCCATCACCGACGATCGACTTCGGACCGATCACCACGAAGGGACCGATCTCGACATCCTGCCCCACCTCGGCCGACGGATCGATCAGCGCGGTGGGGTGAATCCGGGCAGTCACCGATCGACGACCCTCGCCATGAATTCGGCTTCGCAGGCCAGCTGGCCGTCGACATAGGTCTCGCCCCGCATCCGGCAGGTGCGCCCGCGGAACTGCACCATGGTGATCTCGAAGCGAAGCTGGTCGCCGGGGCGAACCGGTCGGCGGAATTTCACCCCGTCGATCGCCATGAAATAGACCACCTTCTCTGCCGGATCGTCGATGTGGTCCATCACCAGCATCCCGCCTGCCTGGGCCATCGCCTCGATGATCAGCACCCCGGGCATGATCGGGTGGCCCGGAAAGTGTCCCTGGAAGAACGGCTCGTTGATGGTGACGTTCTTCAGTCCCACGATCCGGCGCTCGGGCTCGATCTCGATGATGCGATCGACCAGCAGGAATGGATACCGGTGCGGCAGCACTGCCATAAGGCGGGTGATGTCGAGCATCGCCGGATCGGCTCGATGGGCCTGACGGGACAACGCCGTCGCCAGGGCAAGGTTGCCCTGGTGACTCGGACGCCGGGCCACGATGTGGGCGTTGATGCGCGCCCCGAGCAGGGCGAGATCGCCGATCAGGTCGCCGGCCTTGTGGCGCACGAATTCGTCCGGCCAGCGGAGCTGACCGTTCACCACCCCATCGGCAGAGAGGAGGACTGCCATGGTGTCGGTGGCACCCTGCAACAGCCCGCGCTCGCGAAGTGCAGCAATTTCATCAACAAATCCGAAGGTGCGAGCGGCGGCGATTTCCCTGCGAAACAGTTCCGGGGAGAGTTCGAGCGACAGCGACTGGTTGCCGATCAGGGGATGATCCCAGTCGATGGTGGTCGTGACGACGAGCCCCTTGGCGGGCGCCACCAGGTATTCCCCCCCCCCGGCACTGACAGTGAACGGTGTCCGCACCGTGATCACTGCGGGGTCACCATCGTGCTCGACCGTGCCGGCCTGTTCGATGGCCTCAACCCACGGCAGAAAGGAGCCGTCGGCCATCGGGAGTTCCGGCCCGTCGATGGTCACCAGCACGTCGTCCAGCTCCGTGGCATGCAGAGCAGCCATGAGGTGCTCCACAGTGCCGACTTCGACGCCATCACGACCGATGCTGGTGCACCGGTCGGTACCGATGACGGTGTCGACGCGCGCCGGAAGTGCCGCCGACCCGGCAAGGTCGCTGCGCCGGATGCTGATCCCGGTTCCCGAGGGGGCAGGGGCCAGGCGCACCGCGACGGCGACGCCGGTGTGCAGCCCCGTACCCGCCAACTCCGCCGTGGTCAACAGGGTCCGTCTAGGCATCTGTGTTTCGCTCCTTGAGCAATGATTCCAACTCTCCGGCCCGGTCGGCCAGACGGTACAGGGCAGCTTGTGCCCTCAGGAACTCGCGGTGGGGACGGGCGGGATATCCGGACACCGTCGCCCCGGCCGGGACCGATCCGATGACGCCGGCCTGGGCAGCGATCCGGGCGTCATCGCCGATGCGGAGATGACCGGCGAGCCCCGCTTGCCCACCGAAAACGACTCGATCCCCCACCTGCGTGCTGCCGGCAATGGCGACACCCGCCGCGACCAGGCAATTCCGGCCGAGCCGGACGTTGTGGCCGATGTGAACGAGATTGTCGAGCTTGGTGCCGGCACCGATCACCGTGTCGTCCAGCGTGCCCCGGTCGATGCAGCAACCAGAGCCCACCTCCACATCGTCCTCCAGTAGGCAGCCGCCCAGGTGGGGAAGCCGCTGGTGACCATCCGGATTGGCGCGGAAGCCGAAGCCCTCTCCCCCGATCACTGCGCCGGCCTGACAGCGCACCCGGTCGCCGAGCACAGTACCGGGGTAAACCACCACGTGCGGATCGAGCTGAACGTCGATTCCGATTACCGAGTCATCGCCGACCATCACCCCGGCGCCGAGGCGGGTCCCGCTGCCAATCTTGACCCGGTCGCCAACCACCACGCCGGCGGCGATGGCGACATTCTGGCCAATTGAAAGCGCAGCCCCAAGGACTGCCGAGGGGTGGATCCCTGCCTGGGGGGGGGGAGTGGAATGCAGGGCTGCTCCGGCCAGAGCGAGAGCGGCGGCCGGATCGGAGACGACGATTCTGGTGCGTGGCCCTGGCGCCGATGCCAGGGAGGGCGGCAGCAGGACGGCCCCAGCGGTTGACTCGGCCAGGTTGGCACTCCAGCGTTCACCGAGGCAGGGCGCCAGGGCATCTGCCCCGGCGCGTTCCAACGAGCGGATGCGGCAGAGGACCACATCATCCGGCCCCGTCACCGTCCCGCCCACCAGGTCGGCGATGGCCCGCGCCGTCAACGCGTGCATCGCCACCTCGCTCAGTCGTTGCCTGCGGGACCCGATGCCTTGAGTCGTTCGATGACCCGTGCGGTGATGTCGCGGGACTTGTCGGCTGCGACGATGGAACTGGCCTGGCTGCTGACGTCAAAGATCATCGAGTAGTTCCCCTCGGCCCTGACTCCCTCGACGATCGAGACGACCCGCTCCTCGACCGGATCGAGCAGTTCCTGACGACGCCGACCTGCCTGCGCCTGCAGTTCCTGCTCGCGGGTCCTCAATCCTGCCTCGAGGTCTTCAAGCTTTTTCCTTTCGGTGGCGCGGTTGCTGGCCGACAGCATCACCGACGATTCCTCGAACTTGGCTGCGGCGGTGTTGAGCGAGTCCTGCATCCTGCCGATTTCGACGCGGTAGCCCTCCACCTCCCGGACCCAGGTCGATTCGGCCTGGGCATACCCGGGGGCCTGGGCGAGCACCGCCCGGATGTTGACGAAGGCAGCTCCCCCCCCCTGGGCGGTGGCGGTGGAAACCGGCATCGCCAGAACGGCGGCGATTCCCATGGCTAGCGACAGTGAACTGCGGGTGCGCGACATGCTGATATCCTCAAGTGTGCGTCGGGTAGTGGTGGGCATCATCGTCAGAGTCCGAAGTTGCCCAGCCGGAAGTGAAGCTTCCATCCAGGTGCGGGCAGGCCTTGCAGGTCGGTCTTGTCAAAGCCGTAACCCATGTCGATTCCGATTGGTCCCAAGGGGGAAATTAATGCCACGCCGAAGCCCGCGCTGCGGAACAGGCGGGTCGGATCGTACTGCCGAATTTCGCGATAGACGTTGCCGGCATCCACGAAGGTGTTGATGTACAGCGACTGGGAGAGGCGGGCCCCCGCCTCAACCGAGAAGACCGAATAGGCCTTGCCGAAGGCGTCCGCGCTGGCCCGTGAATTGGCCGCGAACGGATCAAATCCATTGGGAGTGATCGAGAATTCGTCATAGCCGCGCAGCGGGATGCCGAACTGGACCCCGCCAAGCGAAAAGAGCTCGGTGAAGAAACCACCCGGATCGCCGGTGATGAACCCCGATTTGGCGGTGATGCCGAGGGTGAAGGCGACACCTGCTCCTGGTTGGCCGTTGCCGCCCATGGTGCCGAGCGGTGTGTATCGCTTGGTCTCCAGGTCCAGCTTCCGATAGTTGCCGGTTCCCCCGAGGAGACCGCCGTTCTGCTCCAGTCCGATGTTGAGCGAGGTGCCGCCGACGGGGAACGGCAGACCGATCCGGGTATCGCGGACGAAGGAGAGCCCGACCGTGGTCCTGGAACACGGGGAGCACTGGAAGCGCGACTGCAGGTCGGCGGAGCCGTCGGTAAAGCGGATCCGCTGGAACCCGAACGAGCCGAAAATCCGGGAGTTCCGTGATCCGAACCAGGGCAGACCGAGCTGCAGCGAGCCGCCCTCCTGCTGGCGTCGACCGAGGTCGCCGACCACGAAGCGCTGCCGTGAATTGAACAGCGAGATGCTGCCCGAGACCCGGCTCTCTCTAATGGCCGGGTCGGAATAGTCCAGGGTGAAGTCGTTGACGTTGCTGCCGAACTGCCATTGCAAACGTCCCCGCTTGCCGCGACCGAACAGATTCGGCTCCTCGAGGCCGAGAAATCCGCCCAAGCCGGTGCCCTGACCCACCGAGGCGCCGAAGTTGATGTTGCCGGTCCGCTTCTCGGTGACGCGGAAGGTGACATCCACGTCACCGTTGGGAAGTTCATTGAAGTCGGGAAACGGCAGTGGCTGCTCGAAGAAGTTCAGGTTGCTGATGTTCTGGTAGGAGCGGATCATCAGGTCCCGGTTGAAGAGCTGTCCCGGAAGGAGAACCACGGCCTCGCGGATCACCCGCTCATGGGTAACGTCGTTGCCGACGATGTTGATCCGGTTGACGAAGGCCGGGGTCCCCTCCTCGATACGGAGCCGGAGATCAAGCATCAGTTGGCCATCGGCGCCCCGGCGGCGTGCCTCCTCCGGGCGCACCGACGAGTAGATGTATCCGGTGTTCTGGTAGGCGGTGGTCACCCGTTCCACCGCCTCGCGCCAGACCCCGCGATTGAACACGATGTTCAGCTCCTGACCGCTGCCGACCTGCTCGGGCGGAACGAACTGGAGGAGGGCCGCCAGTTCATCGACGGAGTAGCGGTTGTTGCCGAGGAGCTCCACCGTACCGATCCGGTACTGCTCGCCCTCCTCGACGCGGATCACCAGGACCGCCTTGCCGTTGGTGGAGTCGGGCACCAGCGAGTCACTGATCACCTGGAAGTCGGCATATCCACGGTCGCCGTACCAGTCGGGAAGGCGCTGGCGAACATCCTGGTCGACCACCAGATCGTCGTATTTGCCGGAACGTTTCCACAGGAAGCCCTCCGGCTTTGAGGCGATCGCGGCGACCACGTCCTCATCGGAGAATTTCTCGTTCCCCTCGACGATCACCTGGGAGATCACCACGCGCTGACCCTCGTCAATCCGGAACTCCACTCGCACGCCGCCATCCTCGGTTGTCACCACATTGGTGTCGAGTTGCATGGCGTAATAACCCTGGGCACGATACATCGAATCGATGCCGGCGATCGACCGGGCCAGCGCGCCACGATCGAGGGCGCGTCCGGGGACCAGACTTACCCGGTCGCGGACGTCGCGAGCCGAGAGGCGTACCGGCCCGGTCAGGTCCCAGCTCCGGAGCATCGGTCGTTCCTTGACGATGATGGCGAGGACCAGCAAGCCGGTGTCGGTGGTGCGCTGCTCGATGCGGACGTCGTCGAACTGCCCGGAACTGAACAGCGCCCGGATCGAGCGCTGCACATCCCGGTAACTGATGGTGCCGCCCAGGACGATTCCTGCGGCGGTGGCGATCTGTTCGCTGGTGAGCCGCGAGTTCCCTTCCACCACGATGCTGTCGACCGGCGGCGGCGCCAGCGGCAAATCCTGCGCGGCGAGCGACCCCGCGACGCCAAGCATGACGACGGCTGCGCCAGCGAGCACACGGCACACGCGCCCGAGCCGTCCGGACGCGGCGTGCAACGATCGGGGGCTCAGCTCTCCGTCCCCGTCAGGGCTCGGAACGACAGGCGGTCACCTTCGGATGCCACATCGACCTCGATCTCGTCACCGGTGGTGAAATCGCCCGCCAGGATCCGCTCGCTGAGGGGATCCTCGATGAATTTCTGCAACGCCCGCTTGAGCGGCCTGGCGCCGTAGCTCTGGTCGTAGCCGCGTTCAGCAAGGAAACCGAGCGCTGCTGCGGTCATGGTGACCCGGTCGCCGAGACGGCGGGTGACGTCGCGCAGCATCACCTCGACGATGCGGGCGATGTGCTCGCGATCCAGCGGGTGGAATACGATCACGTCGTCGAGCCGGTTGAGGAACTCGGGATTGAAGACCTTGCCGATTTCTTCCTTGACGGTGTCGGTCATCTGCTGCAGATCCCGGGACCCGTCACCAACGTGAAAGCCGAGCGACTTGCCCTGCAGAATGTCGCGCGCTCCGACGTTCGAGGTCATGATGACCACCGTGTTCTTGAAGTCGATCTGGCGACCGTAGTTGTCGGTCAGGTGCCCCTCGTCGAGGACCTGCAGCAAAATATTGAAGACGTCCGGATGGGCTTTCTCGATTTCGTCGAGCAATACCACGCTGTAGGGCTTCCGGCGGACCGCCTTGGTCAGGGTGCCGGAATCCTCGTAGCCGACGTAGCCCGGGGGAGCACCGATCAGGCGCGACACGGAGAACTTCTCCATGTACTCGGACATGTCGACCCGGATGAACGCGGCCGGGTCGTTGAAGAGGAACCGCGCCAGCGCCCGCGCCAGCTCGGTCTTGCCGACTCCGGTGGGGCCCGAGAAGATGAACGAGCCGATCGGACGCTGGGGGTCCTTGAGGCCGGCCCGGGAACGCCGGATCGCCCGTGAGACCGCCTTGATCGCCTCGTCCTGGCCGATGACGCTCTGGTGCAGCTCGTCCTCCATGCGCAGCAACCGGGCGGCCTCGGCCTCCTGGATCTGAGTGACCGGCACCCCGGTCCATCGACCGACGATGAAGGCCACCGCCTCGACATCGATCACCGGACGCCGCGTCTGCCGCTCGCGCTCCCAGCCCTCCTGCACCTGGCGGATCTCCGCCTGGAGTTCGCGCTCGCGATCGCGAAGAGCGGCGGCCTTCTCGAAGTTCTGCTCGCGCACCGCCGCTTCCTTGTCGGCGGTGATGCCGTCGAGTTGCGCCTTCAGCTCGCCCACCGCGGCGGGTGGGTGCTGAGATGCCAGCCGGGCCCGGGCACCGGCCTCGTCGATCACGTCGATCGCCTTGTCCGGCAGGAACCGGTCGGTGATGTAGCGTTCGGAGAGTTCGGCAGCCGCCTGCAAGGTGGCGTCGGGAATGGTGATCCGGTGGTGGTCCTCGTACTTGGACCTGAGACCCTGGAGGATCTGGACCGTTTCCTCGATCGATGGCGGATCGACCACCACTGTCTGGAAGCGGCGCTCGAGGGCGCCGTCCTTCTCGATGTACTTGCGATACTCATTGAGGGTCGAGGCACCGACGCACTGCAGCTCGCCACGCGCCAGCGCCGGCTTGAGCATGTTGGAAGCGTCGATCGCGCCTTCGGCCGCGCCCGCCCCGACCAGGGTGTGGAGCTCGTCGATGAAGAGGATGACGTGCTTGCTCTGGGCGATCTCGTTCATCACCGCCTTGAGACGCTCCTCGAACTGACCCCGGTACTTGGTGCCGGCAATCACCGCGGCCATGTCCAGCGACAGCACCCGGTGGTCATGGAGCACGTCGGGGCACTGTCCGCTGGCAATCAGCAGAGCCAACCCCTCGACGATGGCGGTCTTGCCGACACCCGGCTCGCCGATCAACACCGGATTGTTCTTCTTGCGGCGAGCCAGGATCTCCATGACCCGCTCTATTTCCTTGGCCCGGCCGATGGTCGGATCGAGCGCCCCATCGGCGGCCAAGGTGGTCAGGTCGCGGCAGAAATGGTCGAGCGCCGGCGTCTTGGACTTCTTCTCCGACTTGGGCGCCACCGCCTGCGGTCCGCCTGCCGCAGCCGGTGCTGCTCCCTGCTCCTGAGGGGGGGGGACGTCGCTGCCCAGGAGCCGCAGCGTCTCGGCCCTGGACTGTTCCAGACTGACCCCTGCGTCGCTGAGCACCTGGGCGGCGATTCCCTTTTCCTCGCGAAGCAGCCCGAGGAGCAGATGCTCGGTCCCGACGTAGGAATGGTTGAGCTCCCGCGCTTCCATCATCGCCAGCTCAAGCACCTTCTTGGCTCTGGAGGTGTACGGCAATTCGGGACCGGCCGCGGCCGCCGCCTTCCCCTTCTTGACCGTCTCCTCGATCTTCTGCTGGATGTCCTCGAGGTCCACGCCCACATTGGTGAGCACGGCGGCGGCGACCCCCTCGCCCTCGCGGATGAGGCCCAGGAGGATGTGCTCGGTGCCGACATACTCGTGATGGAGGCGAGCCGCCTCCTCCCGAGCCATCTGAAGCACCTTGCGCACCCGGTCCGTGAAATTGTAGCCGTTCATCGCGAATCTTCCTCCAGCCACCGACGCACCACGGTAGCGCGGTGCATCGGCAGGGCCTCGTCTTCGAGACCGGTTCCAGCCGCGCGGGCAACGTGCGCATCCTGCGCCAGCACCAGCAGCCGGTTCAACATGCCAACAGATGGCCCCGGCAGGATTCCCATCCCGACACCGAGGCGCACCCCACTCATCAAGTTCAGCGTCTCCTCGGTGGAGAGCACCCGGGCGTGGTGCAACAACCCCCAAGCCCGCCATACCCTGTCTTCCACCAGCGAAGCCGCGTCACGGGCCAGAACCTGCCGGGCCCGCAATTCATGCCCCATGACCTCGCCGACCAGCCGACCCAGATGGTCCAGCAGCTCGGCCTCCGATTTGCCCAGCGTGGTCTGATTGGAGAGCTGGAACAAGTTGCCCAGCACCTCGCTCCCCTCGCCGTAGAGCCCCCGATGCGTGAGCCCGACCTGAGCCAATCCGTGCAATACCCGCCCGATTTCCTTGGTAAGGACGAGAGCAGGCAGGTGGATCAGCACAGAGGCCCGCAACCCGGTGCCCACGTTGGTCGGGCAACTCGTAAGATAGCCAAACTCGGCATGGAAGGCGAAGGAAAGACGGCTCCCCAGGGCCTCGTCCACCTCTCCGGCAACCTCCCATGCCCGGTCGAGGGCGAAGCCCGGCTGGAGTGATTGGATCCGGAGGTGATCTTCCTCATTCACCATCACCGCCGCGCTCCCGGCGACCACTACCGCCGCCCCGCTGGCAACCTCAGCCCCGGCCCGCAGCCCCACCAACTCGCGGGACACCACCTGCCGCTCATGCAGCCAGCAGCGGGTCTGCCGCGGCAACTGGTCGACCAGGTGCCAAGTGCCCTCCGCCAACCCCTTGCACTCGGCGGCAGCGGCCTCGACCTGACGCAGGATCCGCTCTCGATCGGTAGCCGAGTTGCGGCCTGGGAATCGTTGACCGACGAAGTTCCGGGCCAGCCGGATCCGGGTCGAGAGCACCAAGCCATTGCCCGCTTCGGCGGGGAGCAGCCACGGCAGTTCATTCTCCGGGTCGCTCATTGCTCCTCCAGATCGCGCAGTCGATCCCGCAACTCGGCGGCCGCCTCGAACTCCTCGGCCTCTACCGCCTGACGGAGTGCATCACGCAACCGGGCCCTTTCGTGGGCCGCCGCACGAGCGGGATCGGCAGCCAGGGCCGGATCGTCATAACGCCGTCCGGTGTGACGGGTGGCCCCGTGGAGCCGCCTGACCAGGTCGCGCAGGGGACGCTCAAACGCGGTCCAGCAGGCCGGGCATCCTGTGCGACCTGATGCGCGAAAGTCCGCCAGCGTCGCGCCGCAGCCCGGGCAGGCCTCACCGGTGGTGGCGGCCGACGCCGGGACACCCCCACCCTTCCCCAGAGTTGCGAGGAAACTCCCCAATGGGTTGACGCCCGCCGCCTCATCGCCGGCCAGGCCACGCTCGGCGGCGCACTTGCCGCAGAGATGCACGGTCGAGACGGTCTCACCGGCGATCTCGGTGAGATGTACCACCGCCTCGCGTTCATGGCACTGCTGACAAGTGGTCATTCGACCTGCTCCCCGTCTCCCACAGGACGCAGAATCCCGTCGGCCAGCCTCAGGACCCGGTCGGCCCGGGCAGCCAGCGCGGGGTTGTGGGTGACGGCTATGACCGCAGTGCCGCGTCGGCGGGCCAGATCGCTCAGCAACGCGTGCACCATCGCCCCGGTCGGAGGATCGAGATTGCCGGTCGGTTCGTCGGCCAGGAGCAGTGCCGGATCGGTCACCACCGCCCGAGCGAGAGCGACTCGCTGTTGCTCACCACCGGAGAGAACGGTCACCCGTGAGGTGGCGCGCTCGGCCAGCCCCACTTCGCTGAGCACCGCGGCGGCGCGCTCACGTGCTTCCTCCACCGGCGACTCGGCGATGAGCAGCGGCATCATCACGTTTTCCAGTGCGGTGAAGTCGCGCAGCAAGTGGTGGAACTGGAAGACAAAGCCGATCCGTCGATTGCGCAACAACGCCAGCTCTGCCGGTGCCAGCGCAGCGAGGGATTCTCCTTCAAGTTCCACCAGGCCATCATCCGGGCGATCCAAGCCACCCAGCAGGTGAAGCAGGGTGCTCTTGCCGCAGCCGCTGGCACCGACCACTGCCACGAACTCGCCAGCGGCGACGCTGATGTCGGCGCCGTCGAGCACCACGATCGGCAGACCGTCGCCACCGGTGAAGCTCCGGCGCAATCCCCGGGCAGTGACCACGTTGCTCATTCGGCCCGAATCGCCTCGACCGGCTCCAGCGCGGCCGCCTGTCGTGCGGGGTGAATGGTAGCCGCCACGGCCAGACCGATCGCAGCCACCACGACGATGAGGACATCCAATGGTTCGGTGCGGATCGGCAGATGTTCGATGAAGTAGATCGAGGGATCGATCTGGACCAGCCCCCCCCGGTCGACGACGATCGAGATGGTCAGTCCCAGCAACAGGCCGAGCATGGTACCGACGAGCCCGACGATGGCGCCCTGCGCCAGGAAGATCCTGCCAATGCCGCGCCCCGAGAGCCCCATCGCCAGCAGGATCCCGATCTCGCGGGTCTTGAAGGCGACCACCATGGTGAGGGTGCCGACGATGTTGAAGGCGGCGACGATCATGATGAAGAAGATGACCAGCCCCATCGCGAGTTTTTCGAGATTGAGGGCGGCGAACAGCGAGGCGTTCTGCTCCTGCCAGGTTTCGATCCAGTAGGGATAGCCGAGCAGCGAGTCGATCCGTTCAGCCACTCCCGGAGCCGCCCAGGGATCGCTCACCCGCACTGCCAGCGCGGAGACGGCGCTGTCCAGCCCGGCGAATCGTTGCGCGCTGGTGCGGTCCATCATCAGAAATTCGGCGTCGTAGATGTACATCCCGGTCTCGAAGATCCCGGTCACTTCGACGACCCACCAGACAGGGGTCACGGTACCCGTCACCCGGCTCACCTGGGCCGATGCAGGGGCCACCAGGCGGAGGCGATCGCCCGGCCGCACGTTGAGCAGCTTGGCAAGACGGACTCCCACGACCACACCGGCGTCGATTTCCGCATCGGGCGGCACCACCCGGAATTCGCCCTGCACCATCACCTGGTCGACTCCGGTGACGATGCTGGTGCCCTCCCCCGGCTCCAGGCCGGCGACCTTGGCCAGTTCGACATGGCGCGCCATGTTCTGCGCCATGGTGCCGGTCACCACTTCCGGGGCAACCGCCACCACGCCATCAACGGTGCGGATCAGTTCGGCGGCTCCTTGCCATCCCTCCATCCGGAGGTCATCGCCGAAGGTGAGCACACGCAGGTGGGGGGAAGCGGTCAGGATCCGGTCGCGGAGGTCATCGCGCAAGCCGTTCATCAAGCCCAGCACCACAATCAACGCGGTCACGCCGACTGCTATCCCGCCGATGGCGACCACGGTCTGCAGGGCGGCGCGACGAGTGCCGCGCTGACCGCGCAGATAGCGCATTGCAATCCTGCGTTCGAGTGCCGTCGGCCACCAGCGACTCATCCGGGATCAGTCCTCACTCTCGACGCGGGCGCCAGTGCCCTCGGGACGCATCGCCGGAAAGAGGATCACGTCCCGAATCGATTCTTCGCCCGCGAGAAGCATCACCAGCCGGTCGATCCCCACCCCGATCCCTCCGGTGGGCGGCATGCCGTATTCGAGGGCGCGGACATAGTCGGCGTCGAACTGCTGCGCCTCGTCATCGCCGGCGGCGCGCTGGGCCACCTGATCCTCGAAGCGGGCGCGCTGGTCGTCGGGGTCGTTGAGCTCGCTGAAGGCATTGGCGATCTCACGACCGAGCACGAAGAACTCGAACCGCTCGGTGAGCCGGGGATCATCGCGGTGCGGCTTGGCGAGCGGCGAGAGGGAGCGCGGGTAATCCTCGACGAAGGTCGGCTGCACCAGGAGAGGCTCCAGGGCGTACTTGAAGACCTCATCGAGCAACCGACCGCCGGCCATGGTGTCGACCAGTTCCTTCGGCACCCCCTGACCCACGAGGTATCCGCGAAGCGCATCTTCGCCATCCTCCAGCACATCAACACCAGCGGCGTCCCTGATGCCGTCGACGAATTTCACCCGCCGGTAGGGCGTCGTGAAATCGAGTGTGGCGCCGCCCCGCTGGAGGGTGCGGGTTCCCATCACCTCGATCAGCAAGCCGTCGAGCAGCGCCTCGAAGCGGCCGCGCACGACGTGATAGTCGGCGTGGGCCTCGTACCACTCCAGCATCGTGAACTCGGGGTTGTGGCTGCGGTCCATCCCCTCGTTCCGGAAGTCGTGTCCGATCTCGTAGACCCGCTCGAAGCCGCCGACGATCAACCGCTTGAGGTATAGCTCGTCGGCAATCCGGAGATAGAGCGGCATGTCGAGTGCATTGTGATGGGTCACGAACGGGCGTGCCGAGGCGCCGCCGTAGAGCGGCTGGAGGACCGGCGTCTCGACTTCGAGAAATCCGGCGTCGTCGAGGAAGCGGCGGATGAAGGCGATGGTGCGCGAGCGCAACCTGAACGTCTCGCGGAGTTCCGGGTGCACGGCAAAATCGGCGTAGCGCTGGCGATAGCGCACTTCGGGGTCGACCAGACCACCGTGGGTGACGGTGGTGCCGTCCTCCAATCGCTCGACCTTGCCGCGCGGCAGCGGCCGCAACGACTTGGCCAGCAGGGTGATCGACTCGACCCGGATGGTCACCTCGCCGGCCCGAGTCCGGAACAGCCGCCCGACAACTCCGACATGGTCGTCGAGATCAAGCAGCTCGATCAGCGGCCAGAGCGACTCGAGTTCGTTGCGGCGAAGGTAGAGCTGGATCCGTCCGGCTTGGTCCTCCAGATGGGCGAAGACGGTCTTGCCCTGCGCCCGCCAGGCGGCCAGCCGGCCGGCCACACGCACCTGCGGGCCGTCGTCTCCCATCGCGTCATCCCACAGTGCCAGTGCGGCGGCGGTGGAATGGTCACGGTCAAAGGAGTAGGCGTAGGCGGGAATGCCCAGTGCGGCAAGCGCGGCGAGCTTGGCACGACGCCCCTCCTCCACATGTCCCCGATCGAGCAGATGTTCGCTCATGCGGCCTTTCCCCCGAATCGCTTGAGGTAGGCGCCGATGAAAGGATCGAGATCTCCGTCGACGACAGCGTGCACATCGGAGTGCTTCAGCTCGGTGCGATGATCATTGACCATCGTGTAGGGCTGGAAGACGTAGGAGCGGATCTGGTTGCCCCAGGAGTTGTCGCTCTTGGTCGCCTCCAGCGCGTCCTTGGCTGCTTCCTGGATCTCCAGTTCCCGCTGATAGAGCGCGGCGCGCAGCATCTTCATCGCCGTCTCCTTGTTCTTGTGCTGCGAGCGCTCCTGCTGGCAGGCGACCACCAGGCCGGTCGGCTCGTGGGTCAGCCGCACCGCCGAGGAGGTCTTGTTGATGTGCTGTCCACCGGCACCGGAGGCGCGGTAGACATCCATCTTGATGTCCTCCTCGCGGAGATCGATTTCAATGGTGTCATCGACGTCGGGATAGACAAAGACCGAGGCGAACGAGGTGTGGCGCCGCGCCTGCGAGTCGTAGGGCGAGATCCGCACCAGGCGATGAACGCCCTTCTCCGCCTTGAGGAAGCCGTAGGCATACTGGCCGGTGATCTCGATCGATGCCGACTTGATTCCCGCCTCCTCGCCCTCCTGCAAGTCGAGGATGCGGACGCCGAATCCCTTGCGCTCGGCCCAGCGGACGTACATCCGCATCAGCATCTCCGCCCAATCCTGGGACTCCGTGCCGCCGGCACCGGGATGGATGGTGAGGATGGCATCTCGCCCGTCATCGGGCCCCTGCAACATGGTTTGCAGTTCGAAGGCAGCGAGGGCGCTCTCGGCGGCGGCGAGGTCGCGCTCTACCTCGACCGTCAATTCCGCATCCGGCTCGATTGCCAGCAACTCAAGCAGACCGTCGGCGTCGTCGAGACGACGCTCGAGGTCGTGGAACGGAGTGATCCACCCCTTGAGGGTCTTGATTTCCTGAACTTGGGTCCGGGCCCGTTCGGCGTCAGCCCAGAAGGAGGCGTCGCTCTGCCGGGCTTCGAGGTCGAGCAGTCGAGCTACCTTGCGGTCCAGGTCAAAGAAACCCCCGCAGCTCGACCATCCGCTGCTTCAGTTCCGCCACTCGCTCGCTGAGATCCGCCATTTGTCATCCCCTGGAACCGGTAGTCGACGGGCCGCTCACACGCCCGCGCAGTGGCGGCGGCGAACGGCCCGAGTGCAAGCATGGAAGATAGCGCCGTGACCGGCGCGAGGCGACCCCGCTAACTGAAGAGCGGCCGACCCTCTGCCAGGATCTCGTTGAGTGCCTCGGTGAAGTAGTTGGTCTCCCGCGCAACCTGCTCACCGATCTGCTCACTGTATTCTTCCCAGCTCTTGCGGATTTCCTCGGCGAAGAGCTCCTTGAGGTTGCCCTCGGAGAGCCCGCGCTGACGCTTGTCCGGGTGGTAAACGACCAGATCGGAGACCAGGGCCCTCGCCAGTCGGCGAGCGCGGGTGCCGGGATCCTGCTGCAGGAACGGATTGGAGAAATTCCCACCACCCGCAGGCGCCGGCGGCGGTGCTGGCGCGGGCGATCGCGGTGGCGGCGGCGGCACAGGTGCCGACACGATTGCCGGAGTCTCGGGCAGCGCGGAGAACGGCATCACCGGCGCGGTTGGCTCGGCGGGCGGGGCCGACTCTTCCTCGAACATCGCGGCAGGGGTGACCGGTGCTGCCGGATCGGGCAAGGCGGAGTACGGCATGGTCGGCGGTGCCGGCGTCGGCTCCGGCGGAGCGGTGGGCGGCTCCGGAGCGACCGGCGCGGGGGGCGTGACGGCAGCGGCAGGTGCGCTCGGCAACGGCGGCACCGCCGGGACCCCCACCGACGGGCGTCGCACGGCGATCAGTCCTCCGCAGACCGAGCAGCGGGCACGAACTCCGCGCTCGGGGACCTTGGCCGGATCGACCCGGAAGACGGTGGTGCACTCTGGGCAGGCGACGTTCATTGATTCCTCACGAACTCCGCGCATCACGACCGTCCGGGCCGCTGCGCAACTCAAGATCACCACGCCGACGATCGGCCACGAAGACCGACCCCGGCAACGACTTGGCGTAGCTCTTCATTTCCGTCGCCAGCTCGCTCACTTCGGCGGGATGCGAGAAGCGGCGATGCTGGTTGGTCACCACACCGATCGACAAGGTCATCAGCGGCACCCGGTGAAGCTGGCCGCGACGATCCTTCCCGAAAAAATAGCCTGCCCGGCGGTCGGTTTCACCGTACTGCAACGGAACCAGTTCGTCGAACACCGCCAGAATCTCGGTGCAGACGCGCGGGAAATCGTCGAGCGGGGTCAGGAAGATGAAGTCGTCGCCGCCGATATGCCCCACGAAACCTTCAGCCCCCAACATCCCGCGCACCACGTCGTGGAGAATGCGGGAGACGATGTAGATGACCCGATCACCATCATAATAACTGTAGCGATCGTTGAATTCCTTGAAATGATCGAGGTCGGCATAACAGACCGCAAATGGGGCTTCGCTCTCGATGTGGCGCCGGATGGCCCGTTCGATCTCGGTGGTCCCCGGAAGCCGCGTGGAGGGATGGACCGCCACGTCGCGCTCGGTCCTCACCAGCAGGGCATCGAGCCGGGCCCGCTGCTCGGCTGGGCCGAAGAGCGGCGAGAGCACCTCGTCGGCGCCGGAGCGGTACCAGACCATCACCGATGCGGCGTCGTGGCGGACAGTCAGGATCGTTACCGGCACAATGGCGGTGAAGGGATCGCCCTTGAGCCGGTCAAGTATGCCGTGAGGTGCCGGCCAGTCGGCTGCATCTGCCACGAATACCATGGTGCCGCGACCGCGCAGGACGAGGGCCTCCACAGTGGCGGGGTCGGCGAACGCCTCGAGTGCAAAGCCCCTGCTGGCTGCCCAGTCGACCAGGAGGTCAGGCGGCGGCCGATCGGCGGGGCCGCAGTAGAGGACGATGCGGCGACGGTTCACGCGGGCCGATTCCTCATCAGAGAGCTCGACGGCCCAACGCGATGGAGTACCCCGTTCATCAGATGAACCACGCTGCTGCGCCGATCATGCCGTAGAGCGCCAGCAGTTGGACGCCCTCGAACCAATGCGACTCCCCGTCCAGGGTGATGATCGCGGAAACGATCACCGCCACCGACAGGCCGATCACCTCGAATGCCGGGAAGACCAGGTTCATGCCGGATACCCCCATGAAGGCACCAGCGAAGACCAGGATCGGGGCCACCAGCAGGGCGATCTGGGTGCTCGAGCCAAGGGCGATCTGCAGCGCCAGGTCGGTCTGCCCCTTCCGCGCGGCGAGCACCGCGGTGCCGTGCTCGGCCGCGTTGCCGATGACCGGAATGATGATCAACCCCAGAAAGGTCTGCGAGACGCCGTAGGTTGCCACGATCGGCTCCACCGCGTGCACCAGGATTTCCGACATCGCCGCCACGCCCACCGTCGCCAGTGCCAGCGCCGCCAAGGCCTGACCGACGCTCCACGTCCCGGCCAGCGGTTCGCCGGCGATATGCCCCCCCCCAAACAGCGGCCGGTGAGTTCGCAGCACGAAGAGCAGCGAAGCCAGGTAGGTCAGGATCAGGATTCCGGAGACGACTTCGGAGAAATGCAGCTCGGTGAGCAGGTCGGGGTTTGGATGGGTGGCGTGGAACAGGGTGGGAAAGATCAGCGCCGCCACGGCGAGTGCCAGCATCGCCCCGCTCATCCCGGCCGAGGTGCGGTTGAACTTGAGGATCGAGCGCTTGGTACCGCCGGCGATGAGCGAGAGGCCGAGGATCAGCAGCAGGTTGCCGAGGATCGAGCCGGTGATCGAGGCCTTGACCAGTTCGAGGTAGCCGGCCCGGAGCGCCGCGAAGGCGATGATCAGCTCGGCAGCGTTGCCGAAAGTGGCGTTCATCAGCCCGCCGAAGGTCGGGCCGGTCCGTTCGGCGATCTGCTCGGTGGCCGTTCCCATCAACCCAGCCAGGGGCAGGACTGCGAGGCAGGCGGCGATGAAAGTGGCCACAGGCGGACCATCGGTGAAGTAGAGCCAGCCGGCCACCGGAATCGCCAGATAGAGGACCATCAACGGCGAGATCCGGCGCCCCGAGCGGACCTCCAACTTGGCGACCGCGGGGGGATTGGCACGAGTGGCCGGTGAGGCTGTCACTGGCTCGGTGACACTCTCCTCGCGACCCCGGCCACCGCGAGTGCGCGAGCTGTCTCTGGGCGCGTTGGCTGGCCCCTGGGGTGTCGGGGAGGAGACTCGCGGGCTCCGCTCCCGAGTGGGGGGGGGAGGTGCCACGGCGACCTCGGCCTTCTTTTCGGACCGTTCCCGGCTTCGCGGGGCGGGCCGATCACGCACCAGGGCGCGCAGCTTGGAGGGCTTGAGGTCGAACTCCGTGAGCGCCCGGGCCACCGCACCGCGGGGCTCCCGGAGCATCGCCAGGACCACGTCGTCGAGGGTGCCGGGATCGCGGCCGGCCTCGGTCGCGATTTCCTGAGCGAGTGCCATCACCCTCTGTGCCTGGGATGAGAGTTCACCGGTGCCGGCCCCGGCGGGGGCTGCCCCGCCGCGACGGCGTGCCTTGGTTTTGCCAAGCAGCTCGCGGAAGGAGTCCGGGGTGAGTCCGGCGGCGGAGAATGCCTCGAATATCGGGCCGCTGGCGGTGGTCAGCCACGCAAGAAAGAGGTGCTCGGTCCCGACAAAATCGGACTCGAGCGCGGCAGCGTGAGCGGCAGCCGCAGTGCGGAGGTCATCGAAGGTGGTCACGGATCTCGTCAGTCGAGGGGACGGGCTTCGTCAATCAGCATGATCGGGATGTCGTCCTCGACCGCATAGACGAGCCGACAGGCATGGCAGATCAGCCCTTCCGGCTCGGTGCGGTACTCGAGGTCTCCCTTGCATTGCGGGCAGACGAGGAGTTCAAGCAAATCGGGCGAAGGCGGCATTCAGGATGTCTCAGCTTCGGGTAGTGGAAAACCGAACCGCGCCAGCGCACCGGGCGACCGACGCCATTTAGGCAAGACCTTCACCCACGTTTCGAGATAGACCGGTTCGCCGATCAGGGCCTCGAGTCGGGAACGGGCATGCGCGCCGATCTGCCGGAGCGTCGCCCCCTTGTGACCAATCACAATTCCCTTCTGTGACTCCCGCTCCACGAATACCGTGGCACGAATGTATACTGGAGAGCGGTCATCCCGAAACTCCTCCACCTCGGCACCGAAGGCGTAGGGGAGCTCGTCGTCCAGCACCATGAAGGCCCCCTCCCGCAAGTACTCACCCACAAAGAAGCGCACCGGCTGGGTCCCGATGTCGTCGGGATCGTGCCGGAACGGTCCGGCCGGCAGGAGCGGCTCCAGCCGCTGCAACAGGGCGGCGATCGAGGCCGCATCACCACTATCGGTCACGGCACCTTCGGCCTCAAGAAGATGGCGGCTTTCCGGGGTTACCAGGTCGCCCTTGGTATAGACCGGGACGACCTTGCCACGCAGGGTCGGCAGGTCGGGTACCAGGGTAATCAGCGGCGGCGCTGGAGCATCGGGGGCCGGGTGGAGATGGAGGATGACATCTGCCTGGGCAACCCCTTCGAGGGCCAGACGCCGGAGCGAGCGTTGCAGCAGATAGGTCGGCTCCAGGAGCCCGGGGAGGTCGAGAAAGATGAATTGGGCAGCGGCCTCGGTCCGGATTCCGGTCACTGGGAGCCGGGTCGCCTGGGCCTTGGGGGAGACCATTGAAAGGGGGGTGCCGAGGATGGCGTTGAGGAGGGTGGATTTGCCGACGTTGGGAAGGCCGGCGAGAGCGACGATGCCGCAGCGGGTTGTCATGGGGGGAAGATAGTCTGGAGGTCGTGGGTCGTAGGTCGTAGGTCGTAGGTCGTAAGTCGTAAGGTCGTAGGTCGGAGCAACAGGGTAAAACGTAAAAGGTGAAACGGTGGGTATGCGAACCCCCTTTCACGAATCACCCCTTACGACCGACGACCTATGACCAAAAAGCCGCCCCACCCGAAGGAGAGACGGCTTTTCATGGGGTGGCTGACGATGGTCTACTCTCCCACCACCTCGCGGTGGCAGTACCATCGACGCTGCAGGGCTTAACTACCGTGTTCGGAATGGGAACGGGTGTGGCCCCTGCGCGCTAATCGCCAGCCAAAACTGGATCAACAAGCGAAGGGAGGAATGATGTGTTCCGGGAAGGCACCGAGTACCAGTTTATTGGGGAGAGATCAAACTTCACGGGCGATTAGTACGGCTCGACTGAAGCGCTTGCGCGCCTTGCATCTGCCGCCTATCAACCTGGTAGTCTCCCAGGGCCCTTGAGGGATCTTAAGATCCAGGAGTGTTAATCTTGGGAAAAGTTTCCCACTTAGATGCTTTCAGCGGTTATCTTCGCGCGACATCGCTACCGGGCGATACCCTTGGCAGGATAGCCCGTACACGAGCGGTCGCTTCGACCCGGTCCTCTCGTACTAAGGTCGACGTCCCTCAACACTCCCACGCCCACGACGGATACAGACCGAACTGTCTCACGACGTTCTGAACCCAGCTCATGTACCACTTTAACCGGCGAACAGCCGGACCCTTGGGACCTTCTCCAGCCCCAGGATGTGATAAGCCGACATCGAGGTGCCAAACCGCGCCGTCGATGTGAACTCTCGGGCGCGATAAGCCTGTTATCCCCAGCGTACCTTTTATCCG
>JANRJE010000032.1:0-31617 GCA_033764135.1 Gemmatimonadales bacterium | reverse complement strand
AAAGATGCCGCAGTAAAGTACTGCTCCCGTATTTCCGCTGATTCGGCAATACTCCCGCTCATAGCTGTAGGGCTCCCAGGAGCCACCAACCGGTGCCGTTTGCGCCCGGATTACCCCGGGGACCCGGCGCGCCAGGGAACGATAGCTTCTCGCCAGAGTGAACATAGAGTCTCGACCGATCGCGGTGCAATCATACCGCCTGGCACTCCCACCCGGGGCTGCGAGCACCATGGTCAACGCCCCATCCGAGCCGTTGGCGTCGCGGCAGCCACCGTTGATCATGAGGGCATTGAGATGTTGCGGGTCGGCCGCTGGGGTGCCGGAAAGTACCGGGTCAGCGGTGCTGTCAGTCGGCAGTGCCGACTCTTCAGTGCAGGCCACCACCATGAGTGTGGCACCGAACAGAAGCGCGATTAGCTTTTTGCGGACTGCGGACTGCGGACTGCGGACTGCGGACTGCGGACTGCGGACTGCGGACTGCGGACTGCGGGGACGGGCAGGAGGCATCGGAGAATCCTCGGTCCAGGGGAATGAGTTTAGCCGGTGACGCCGCGGAACGGATCGTGTCGGAAGGTGGCTACGCCCGGATCAAGACTGCGCCGAGGGTCAGCGGTTGTCAAGTGCCCGGGCCGCAGGACGAGGGGTGTGATGCTGACCGGTCCTTCGCTTCGCTCAGGACGAGGGGTGTGCTCTCCTTCTCTCTTTCTCTCTTTCTCTCCTTCTATCTTTCTGAATGCCTGATCCCGGCGGCGACCGCCGCACCTTCCTGCGTCGTGCCTTCGGGGACACCGTCGAGCGCTTCGCCCGTGCCACCGAGGCGCGGGTCGTGCGCCAGCGTTACGTCCGCCCTCCGGGTGCCATCTCCGAAGTCGCCTTTCTCACTGCCTGCACTCGCTGCGGCGAATGTGCCCGGGTCTGCCCGGCCGGGGCGATCCTCCATGTGAACGCCGAGGGAGGGCTGGCGGCGGGGACGCCGTATCTGGAGCCCGCCCGGATTCCCTGCCTGGCCTGTCCCGACATGCCGTGCGTGGCGATCTGTCCCACGGCGGCGCTCACCACCCCGGTCGACGGCTGGTTGAACGAGCGGCTGGGCCGGGTGGAACTGCATCCCGAGCGGTGCATTACGTTTCAGGGGCAACCGTGCGGCGTCTGCGCACGGGCCTGTCCGGTGGGTGCGTCCGCGCTGGCAATGGATGACGATGGCCGACCGGTACTCAAGGCGGAGGGATGCGTGGGGTGCGGCGCCTGCGTGCGCGAGTGCATCACCATCCCGTCGTCATTCACCTTCCACGCCGGAAATCGCTGATGCCCGAAGTTCCCTATCAGGTTGACAAGCCCTGGGGATATGAACGGATCTGGGCCGTGACCGACCGCTACGTCGGCAAGATCCTCCACGTCACCGCCGGTCACGTCCTCTCCTGCCAGTACCACGAGCGCAAGGACGAGACGATGCACGTCCTCTCGGGGGCGCTGATTCTCAGGATCTGGCCCGATGTCGATTCCCCCCCCCAGGAACGTCCCTTCCTGGCCGGCGAGTCGGTGCACATCACCCCGGGCACCATCCACTCGATCGAGGCGGTGGTCGACAGCGACGTGCTCGAGGCCTCGACCGCCGATCTCGACGACGTGATCCGTCTCCGTGACCGCTACGGAAGGAGCTGACCTCCCATGCAGGTGATCATCCCGCTCGCCGGCAAGGGCTCGCGCCTGAGGCCGCATACTCACCTCGTTCCCAAGCCGCTGCTCAAGGTGGCTGGTCGGCCGGTGATGGACTGGGTCATGGACCGTCTCGACGGACTGAACATCGAGGAGCTGATCTTCATCACCGGTCACCTCAAGGAACAGGTCGAGTCCTACACTCGCTCGCGCTACAAGCTGCCCTCGCGCTTCATCGAGCAGCGGGTGCAGGACGGCACGGCCGGCGCCGTCAATCTGGCGCGCCCTCACGTGCACGGAGCGGCAATGATCATCTTTGTCGACACCGTCTTCGAGGCCGATCTCTCGCTGGCCGAATCGGTCGATGCCGACGGGATCATCTGGGCCAAGGAGGTCGAGGATTACCAGCGCTTCGGCGTGGTGGTAACCGATGCCGAGGGCTACATGACCCGGATCGTCGAGAAGCCGTCGGAACCGATCAGCAAGCTCGCCAACATCGGGCTCTACTGGATTCGCGACACCCCCGCGCTCTGGGACGGGATCGACCATGTCCTCGCTCAGCCCGCCAACAAGGGTGAGTACTATCTGACCGACGCCTTTCAGCACATGATCGACCGGGGCCGCAGGATTCTCACCGCCGAAGTGGGCGGCTGGTACGATTGCGGTCAGCTCGGCACCACGCTGGAAACCAACGGGATTCTCCTGGCCCAGGGCGCCGCGCATCATCCGGCTGTTGGTCCCGATGTCACCATCGTCGAGCCGGTGCTGATCGAGGAGGGCTGCACCCTCGCTCGCTGCACCATCGGCCCCGACGTCACCCTGGAGACGGGATCGGTGGTCAAGGACAGCACCATCCGGAACAGCATCATCGGTGCGCGCTGCACCATCACCGGCAGCTCGCTCAGCGCCTCGATGCTCGGCGATGACGTGACGGTGCGGCAGTTCCACGGCACCGCCAGCATCGGCAGCCACTCGACCATGGTAGGTGGCGCGTGAGTTCGCTGGATGACCTGCTCGCATCGTATCTCGATCTCTCCCGGCATCTCGATCCGCTCAGGCATCCGCACGAGGCGCCGCTCGAGGTGCATCGCCGGCTCGGCCGGTTCGATCTGCCCTGGCTGGTGGCGCAGGAGTCGTCGCTCAGGAGCATCGCCAACGCCATCGAAGACCTGGAAGGGGTAGAGTCGCTCGATGACGAGGTCGACCGCACCATGCTGATCGACACCGTCCGCTCCGAAACGGTGCGGCTGGCAGCGGAAGCGCACGCCACCACCATCGACCATGGCCTCCCGGTCCGTCATGCGCGCGCCGCCCTCGATGCCCTGCTCGGCGAGGACTTCGAAGCGGCCCACGAGGCGGCGTTGCGGGAGCGGCTGCGTGAATTGCCCGATTTTCTCGCCACGCTGCGCACCGACACCAGGCCGGCGCCGGCCTTTTTCGTGGCCGGGGCACAGCGTGCCACCGAGTCGCTGCACGACCGGCTCGATGCGGCAGCCGAGCGGATCACCGAGGAATCGGTCGTGGCGTGTCGCCTCGCGCTGACCGACCATCTCGCCTGGCTGGCTGCCGCCGAACGGGTGGGCGGCGAGCCGGGAATCGGCGACGAAGCGGTGGCGGCACGCCTCAGGACGCTCACGGCCGAACCGCTGGGCGTCAAGGGAACGCTCCGCACCCTTGAGCTGCGCCGTGCCGGGGTCGAACGGTCGCTCGACTCGGCAGCCGCCGACCTCGGTGCTGACAGTTGGCCCGAGGCGGTCGATCAACTCCGCGACGAGGCGAGTCTCGATCCGATGGACCGCTTCGATGCCTGGGCCGAGGAGTGGCAGCGGGTGGGCGCGGCGCTGGAAGCGGCGGGATTGCCGGTCAGCACTCTCCCCCCCCCGGCAGCACCGGAGATCGATGACGCCTGGTCGCTGGCCGGCCTCGCGCTTCGGGGACACGCGCGCCGGATGTTCGACCTGGCACGCTCGGCGTCGCCAAGACCGGTACGGCGACTGCTGGTGGCACCAGGGTTGTCCGACGGTTGGGGACGCACGGTGGCGGCGCTGCTCCGCGAACACGACGTGCTCGGAACACCGGAGCGGCGACTGATGTCGGCGCACCTGGCAATGCGCGACGCCGTAGCCGCCGAGACCGATCTCCTCCTCCAGGCACGTCTTGCCCCCCCCAGTCAACTGGTCGACCGCGCTGCCACCCTGGTAGGACTGCTGCCGTACACCGCCGAAGAATTGGTGATCCGGGTAGCCGAGACGCCGATGGATTCGCTCGCCGCCGCTTTGGCTCACGAGGCGTGGCAGGGGTGGTACGCCGAGGCGGGCGATTCCCCGGTCGACTTCCTCACCCGGGCGCTCTCGCTCGGCGGACTGGCGGTGCCGCTGGCCCGCTGGGCTTCGGCGGTCAACCAGGACAGCAATTAGACGGCTAACCAAATATCGGTATTGTGCCGGTCTGACGGGAAGCCGCCTTTTCTGGGGCTTTCCGTCCGATAATTAGCCACCTAACGAATACTTGTAGCTCTGCGCTTCCCCCGCCACATTGACGCTGTGCAGCTCGTTGCCGTCACCCGTCACCGTGGGGAATCAGCCCGTGTCCGAGACCACTGCCGTCCCGTTGCCAGCTCCGTCGCGCCTCGAAGCTCTTTACGGTTCCGACACCTTCTCGCGTGAGGTGATGCAGCGCCGCCTGCCCAAGGCGGTATACAAATCGTTGCTCCGCACCATGGATCACGGCGAGCCGCTCGATCCGGCGGTGGCCGACATCGTGGCGGCGACGATGAAGGACTGGGCGGTGGAGCGCGGGGCGACTCACTTCACCCACTGGTTTCAGCCGCTCACCGGACTCACTGCCGAGAAGCACGACTCGCTGATTTCGCCCGACGGGATCGGCGGGGTGATCTACAACTTCTCGGGATCGGAGTTGGTGCAGGGGGAGCCCGACGCATCGTCGTTTCCGTCCGGCGGGCTTCGCGCCACCTTCGAAGCGCGCGGCTACACCGCCTGGGATCCCACCTCTCCGGCCTTCCTGATCCGCTCCGGCCGGGCAGTGACGCTCTGCATTCCGACCGGCTTCGTCTCCTGGACCGGCGAGGCGCTCGACACCAAGATCCCCTTGCTCCGCAGCATGGAGGCGCTCTCGCGCCAGGCGATGCGGATACTCAAGCTGTTCGGCACCGACGCCGGGGTGTCGCGCGTACTCACGACTGTCGGTCCGGAGCAGGAATACTTCCTGGTCGACAAGGCGCTCTACTACCGGCGTCCCGATCTGGTGACCTGCGAGCGTACTCTGGTGGGTGCCCGGCCACCCAAGGGACAGCAGATGGAGGACCACTACTTCGGCGCGATTCCGCCCAGGGTGCTGGCGTTCATGGACGAGGCCGAGAGCGAGCTCTACCGGATGGGTGTGCCGGTCAAGACGCGTCACAACGAGGTGGCGCCCGGGCAGTACGAGATTGCGCCGCTGTTCGAGGTGTCGCACGTTGCCTCGGATCACCAGATGCTGCTGATGGAGACTCTGCGCCGCGTGGCGGATCGTCATGGTCTCAAGGCGATCATGCACGAGAAGCCGTTCGCCGGTGTCAACGGCAGCGGCAAGCACAACAACTGGTCGATGGCTACCGATACCGGCGTCAACCTGCTCGACCCGCAGGACGAGACTCACACCAACCTGCAATTCCTGATCTTTCTCTGTGCCGTGGTTCGCGCCGTTGACCTGCACGCCGATCTGCTGCGCGCCTGCGTTGCCTCGGCCGGCAACGACCACCGCCTCGGCGCCAACGAGGCGCCGCCGGCGATCATCTCGATCTTCCTCGGCGAGATGCTCACCGACATCCTCGAGCAGGTGGAGCAGGGGCTTCCCAACCGGACCCTCAAGCGCGAGCTGCTCGACCTGGGTGCCCGTTCGCTGCCGCAGTTGCCGCGCCACTCCGGCGACCGCAACCGCACCTCGCCGTTCGCGTTCACCGGCAACAAGTTCGAGTTCCGGGCGGTCGGATCGACCCACTCGATCGCCTGGCCCAACACCATCCTCAACACCATCGTGGCCGAGTCGCTCGACGTGATCGCCACCGAGCTGGAACGCTCGGCCGGAACCTCGCCGTCGTCTACCAAGCTGCAGGTGGCGGCGCTGGCCACGCTCAAGAAGCTGGTCAAGGCGCACAAGCGGGTCTGCTTCGACGGCGACGGCTACTCCGCGGAGTGGCACGTCGAGGCCGAGCGGCGGGGACTGCCGCACCTGCGCACCTCGGTGGAGGCGTTCCCGGTTCTCAAGTCGAAGAAGACGGTGGAGCTGTTCAAGAAGTTCGGCGTGCTCACCAAGGCCGAGGTCGAGTCGCGGCATCACATCGCCGTCGAGAAGTGGGTCAAGCAGCTCGCGATCGAGGGCGAGACGCTGGGCACCATCGCGCGCACCATGATCATCCCTGCCGCCATCAGGCATCAGAAGCTGCTGGCAGAGACGGTCACGGCGACCGAGGCGGCGGGGGTCGATTGCGCCGAGACGGTCGAGGCGCTGGAGCGGTTTTCCGGCTTCGTCGGCGCGGCGCGTCAGGCGGTGCTGGCGTTGGAGGCGGAGCTGGCCCACGAGAGCGCCGATGGCTGGAAGCATGCCCAGCGGATCCAGAGTCACCTCGTGCCTGCAATGACCGCGATGCGCTCGGCCTGCGATACGCTGGAGCTGTATGTCGCAGCTGATCTGTGGCCGATGCCGACGTATCGGGAGTTGTTGTTTTTGCAGTGAGTCGGGAGTCGGGAGTCGGGAGAGGGAGTGGTGAACGGTGAACGGGGCCGCCGCTTCCCCGCCGCCGCTCCGCGGGGCGGGGCAAGTGCGGCGGCAGGGTGAAAGGTGAAAGGGGTACCGTCGATTCAGAGGCACCTGCCGAGCCGCGGCTCTCAGCCGCGAGATCCATCCGGTCGGGACAAGGGTGGAGATTGCCGTATATTACCGGCATCCATTGTCACCTCACCACGGAGCAGATCATGCGATCTCTGGTTGTCCTCATCCTGGCCGCTGTGGCACCCACGCTATCGGCGCAGCAGACTCCGCCGCCGCCTGCCTGCGCCAGCGAGGCGCACCGTGCCTTTGACTACTGGGTCGGCGAGTGGTTGGTCGCCGATTCCACAGGTAAGCCGATCGCCACCAGCTCGATCACCCGGGTGAGTGATGGCTGCGCGATCGCCGAGCACTGGCGGCCGTTCCGGGGCAAGTCGGGGCGGTCGCTCTCCTGGTATGCTCCGGCGGACAGCATGTGGCACCAGCAGTGGATCGACGGCAGCGGTTGGATCGCCTTGTTCCACGGCAATCCGGACGGGAGTGAGATGGTGCTCACCGAGAGCGCGGTCGGCAAACAAGCTGGTCAGCCGATTTCCCGGATGCGTTACCTCAATCGGCCCGACGGAGTTGTCCGCCAGGTGCTGTGGACCTCTACCGATGGCGGCGCGACCTGGACGATGTCGTTCCAGGGCGACTACACTCGCCGCCCTGACTGACGCTCCCGTACTGGTTGCCTTGCAACCGGCTCACTGCGCATAGCGCTCGGCGATTTGCGTCAGGCCGCGATCGAGTTCATCGCGCGAGATCCACCGACCGCGCACCATCACCCCTGCCCGCTTGGTGAGATTGTCGAGCGAGGCGAGCGGGTTGCCATCGAGCAGCACCAGATCGGCCTCCTGTCCCACTGCCACGGTGCCGAACGGCGCCGGTTTGCCGAGCGAGCGCCGGACGTAGCTGGCCACATCGCGGGTTCCCGAAACGAGCACTTGCCACGGCGTGAGTCCCGCCTCCGCCATCACCTTGATTTCGCGATGCAGTGCGAATCCGGGAACGTTGAACATCTGCGGCGAGTCGGTGCCCATCAGGATCGTCTCGCCCTCATCGGCGAGCAGCTTGAGCAACTGGTTGCGCTTGGCGTAGAGCACCTTCGTGTCGGCCGCAGTGAGACCCTGCTGGGCGGCCTGATTGGCGCGTCCGCGCGCCTGATTCTGCCAACCGGTGACCCACGGCCGGGGGACGTAGCGCATCTCCGGCCAGGCCGCTGCCACCTCGCCGTCGGGCGGCCAGTAGAGGTGCTGCCAGAGAAACATCGTCGGCACCACCCACAGTCCGGCCGTCTTGGTGTCACGCGCCAGCGCGCGCAATCTTTCGGTGGTGACGCTCTGCCAGCCAGCGACCGGAGTTGCGGCGCCGGGATCCACTGACCCCTCGATGTAGCCGTCGAGGTGATCGATGGTCGACTGCCCCGAGGCGATGGCGTGGTCGATCCCGACGTCGGCCGGGACGTGTCCGCCAAAGGTGATGCCGACCTCACGACCGGTGGCCAGCGCGGCGTCATAGGTAGCGCGGGATGGACCGGGGTGGATCTTGACGAGGTCGTAGCCGGCCGCACGATGCTCCCGCACCAGCCGCGTGGCGGTGGCCGGGTCGGGAGCGGAATTGCCGTTGAGCGACGGCGCGCCGACATAGAAACGTGGCCCGAGCATCTCGCCGCGCGCCAGTCGTTCCCTGAGGTCGAGTTGATAGGGCGAGCCGAGCATGCCGCGAATGGTGGTGACGCCATTGGCGACGTAAAGAAACATGATGTCCTCGAGCAGTTGATCGGCCGGCTGCTGCGGCGGGACATGGGCGTGCATCTCGGCGAGGCCCGGCATCAGGAACTTGCCGCGGCCGTCGATGCGGGTGGCGCCCTGAGGCACGGCCGTGGTGGCAGCCGGACCGATCGCGGCGATCCGGCCGTCGGTGACCACCACGGTCTGGTCGGCGATGGTCCGCTCGGTGTCCATCGGCAGCACGGTGACGCCGACGAAGGCGGTCGATTGGGCAGCGAGCGGGGCGGCGGCGAGGGCGAGGAGAGCAAGGGAGCGGAGTGACACGAGGACTCCTCTGGGTCAAGGGTCGACAGCGGCGGGCGGGGTCTAAAGATAGAAGGAGAGAAAGAGAGAAGGAGAGAAAGAGAAAAGGAGAGAAAGAGAGGCGACCTCCTCTGCCGGTTGCCGTGGCGCCTCGCGCCGGTGATAGTTCAGTGGCCCTGTGAGTTGGCCTGCTGTACTCACCCGACCACTGGAGATCCTGATGAACTGTTCTCGGCATGCGCTGGTCCCCGCCTTGGTGGTGCTCACGGCGTGTGGTGACGCGGCTCCGGCAGGGATGACCCGCGAGACGCTTCCCGACGGTCGCGTCAGGGTGGTCTATGCGGCGGGGCTGCCGGTGCGCGAGGATACGGTGATCGGCGAGGTGCGGATCGGTCGGCTCGATGGCAGTGACGAGGAGTCGTTCGGCGACATCCGCGGGATGGAGGTCGATGCCGACGGCCAGATCTACCTGCTCGACTATCAGGCGTCGGAGATTCGGGTGTTCGGGGCCGACGGCGGCTATCTGCGCACCATCACCACGCGCGGGGAAGGGCCCGGCGAGATTTCCCGTGCCAACGGAATAGCGTTCGATCAGGAAGGGCGGCTCTGGGTCAACGACCACGGCAAGCGTGCGCTGCTCCTGCTCGATCGCGGCGGCAAAGAGCTGGCCCGCCATCCCGCCATCGTGCCGGGATTTCACTACCTCTGGAGTGCCGTCATCGACACCGCCGGGACGATTTGGGAATCGTGGAACCATTCGGTGCAGCGCGAGGCCAACGATCCCCAGGGAACAGGAGTGATAGAAGGCGAGAACCGCGAGTATTTCAAGTCGTTCAGTCCGGCATCGGGCGGCTACGATTCAATTCCGATCGGCACGATGAGCTATCGCGTCTTTCGCGCGGTGCATGCCAACGGGAGTTGGGGGTCGTCAATTCCGTTCGCTCCGGAATTTTCCGTGAGTATTGACCGCTACCGACGTCCGTGGGTGGCCGCGACCGGCGAGTATCTGCTGACACGGATCGGCGAATACGGCGACACCACGCTGGAGTTGCGAGTGACAACCGCGCCGATTCCGGTGACCTCGGAGGACATCGCCGTTTGGCGAGACGGGAACAAGAACATCGCTGCCCGGGTGCCGGGAGCAATCGATGCGGTGGAGAAGCTCATTCCCGAGGTCAAGCCGCTGCTGACGAGCGTGCACACCGACGAGCTGAGCCGACTCTGGGTGGGTCGGACTACCCCGACAGGCGAGTCGCCTCTCTTTGACGTGTTCTCACCCGACGCCGAGTACCTCGGCAGCGTGCGCCTCGTCCCGGGAGCGGCCTTGGGGCACCAACCGCTGGTCCGGGGCGACCGGATCCTCATGCTCGTGGTCGGGGAGCAGGGTGACCAGGCGGTGGTGGTGGGGCGGTTGCCAGGTACCCTGAGGCGGTGACTGGGTCACCGTGACTGCGACGACACGCTCGTCGCTGAAGCGACGGCTCGTGACGTATCCCTCGTCCCGAACGAAGTGAGGGACCTCGGCAGGCGCCACCACATTGGACTCGCCAGCCACCAGGTGGTACCACATGCCGTGGTCCCTCACTTGGTTCGGGACGAGGGAGTTGCCTCTCTTTCTCTCCTTCTCTCCTTCTCTCTTTCTCTCTTTCTAGGACAGCCCCTCGATCACCCCGTCGGAATTGATTCGCATCCCCTCCGCTGCGGGTACCTTGGCCAGCCCCGGCATCGTCATGATGTCGCCGGTCTTGCAGACCACGAAGCCCGCCCCGGCCGACCCCCACACCTCGTTGACGGTGATCCGGAAGCCGGTCGGCACGCCGAGCCGGGTGGCGTCGTCGGTCAGCGAATACTGGGTCTTCGCCATGCAGACCGGAGTGTCGGCCATGCCGATCGATTCGAGATAGTCGATCGCGCGCTCGGCGGCCGGAGTGAAGTCGACCCCGTCGGCGCCATACACCTTGCGGGCGATGGTGTTGACCTTTTCGCGGATCGGCAGGGCGGTGTCGTAAATCGGTGCGAAGTTGGCGGTGCCTCCCTCGAGCAGGGCGAGCACCGCGCGCGCCAGCTCCTCGCCGCCCGCGCCGCCCCGCGCCCAGACATCGCAGTAGGCCACCGGTACGCCGATCCGCTCCGCGTATTCGGTGAGCATGGCGATCTCGGCCGGGGTGTCGGTGAGGAACCGGTTGATTGCCACCACCACCGGCACGCCGAACTGACGGACGTTCTGAACGTGGTGCTTGAGATGCGGCATGCCGCGTTCCAGCGCCTCGAGATTCTCAGTGGTGAGTTGGTTTTTCGGCACACCGCCCTGCATCTTGAGCGAGCGAATGGTGGCGACCACCACCGCCGCTTCGGGGCGAAGCCCGCCGGCGCGGCACTTGATGTCGAAGAACTTTTCCGCGCCGAGGTCGGAGCCGAAGCCGGCCTCGGTCACCACCACGTCACCCAGCGCCAGCGCCGAGCGCGTGGCCACCAGCGAGTTGCAGCCGTGGGCGATGTTGCCGAACGGACCGGCATGCACCAGGGCCGGGCCGCCCTCCAGCGTCTGCACCAGGTTGGGCCGGATGGCATCCTTGAGCAGCAGCGCCATGGCGCCGGTACCCTTGAGGTCGCGGGCCCGCACCGGCTGCCGGTTGGCACCGGCCGTTGCCCCTACGATGATGCGTCCGAGCCGCTCCTGCAGGTCGTCGAGATCCCGCGCCAGCGCCACGATCGCCATGATCTCGCTGGCCGGGATGATCACCCACCGCTCTTCGCGCGGCACCCCGTCGGCCGGACCGCCGAGACCGATGATTGCCTTGCGGAGCGCGCGATCGTTCATGTCGATGGTGCGCGGCCAGGTGATCCGTCGCGGGTCGAGTCCGGTCGGATTGCCCTGCTGCAGCGAGTTGTCCATCATCGCCGAGAGGAGAGCATGCGCGCTGGAGATGGCGTGGAAGTCGCCGGTGAAGTGCAGGTTGATGTCCTCCATCGGGAGAACCTGGGAGAATCCCCCCCCCGCAGCGCCGCCCTTGACCCCGAAGACCGGTCCGAGACTCGGCTCGCGGATGCAGAGCACGGCGTTGGTACCGATCCGGCGGAGCGCCTGCGCCAGACCAACGCTCACGGTGCTCTTCCCCTCACCGGAGGGAGTCGGCGAAATGGCGGTGACCAGCACCAGCTTGCCGCGCGCCGGACGCGAAGCGAGCTCGAGCGGCAGCTTGGCCTTGAACTTACCGTATTGATCGATGTCGTCGGGTGAAAGGCCGAGGTCGGCGGCCACGTCGGTGATCGGTCTGAGGGTGGCACCCTGGGCGATGGCAATGTCGGTGGGGACAACTGGGTCGGTCACGAGCACTCCTGATTGGACAAGGGAGAAAGCGGCAAACGAGTGGATGCGCCGGATGCGGAGCCGAGCCGCTGCTCGGCGTCGGCCAGCGCGGCCGTGGTGTTGATGTTGAGGAACGAGTGCTGAATATCGGCGGCAGCCACCACCAGGCAGCTACACCGGTCGGTCCACCCAAGGACGCTCCGCCCCCCGGCGTGGAGGTAATCGGCCAACGACTGCCTGAGCGTGGTGCGGAGCAGGAGGAAGAGCTGTTGCGTCTGCTCCCCGTCGTGGGGAATCGCGACATCGCCGGGTGTGGTGTCGATTGCCGCCGCGAGCCGGGCCACCAGAGTGGTGTCGAGCAGCGGGGCATCGCCCGGGCAACAGAAGAGCCAGGGAGTGGCGGCCAACTGCAATGCCGCGTCGATACCGGCGAGCGGTCCGCCATCTGCCAACCGGTCGGAGACAACCGGGTCACCCCACCGTGAGTAGCCCGGTTCGTCGGGGGGGGCACTGATGATGATCGTGCCGACCTGTGGCGCCAGACGTCGTCGCACATGTTCCACCAGCGGCGCGCCGTCCAACGGGGCGAGCGGTTTGGCGATCCCGCCCATCCGGCGGGCGCTGCCGCCGCAGAGGATCACCCCGGTGATCTCCGCCGTTGCGATCACGGCGTCAGTTCGGCGGCGAGCTGCTCGCTGGCCCGGGCCACGAGCGGGTGCAGTTGGGTGGCGTCATTGCGATGGAGGGTGAGCAATTCACGTCGCATCGACGGATCCCAGAAACTGCGGAGATGGTCAGCCACGCCGGTGACCGCCTCCGCTTCAGGATACGGCTCGAAGAACTGGGCGATTTGCGTCGACATCCGGATCAGGTCAGCAGCGAGCATGGGTGGCCTCGGTCGGAAACGGACTACTTGGCGGTCGGCACCTGCGGACGCCAACGGCACACCGAGCGTCTCGGACCAGGTGAGTGCGAGGGTGGTCGGCGCCGAGATGGTGGCGAGCAGAGCGGCCCGCGCCACGGCGGCCTTGGCGACCAGCTCCACGCTGCAGCGCGAGGTCATCGTCACGAAGCCGGGTCGGCCGAGCTGTTGTTGACGCGCGAGTGCACCGACCAGTTTGTCGAGAGCGTTGTGGCGACCGACATCCTCGCGCACCAGCACGATCTCGCCGTCCACCGTGCACCACCCCGCCGCGTGTACCGAGCGGGTCGCCTGGTTGATCGGTTGGTGCTGCGGGAGGGCGCGCCAGGTCGCCTGGATCGCCGCGTCGGTGATGACCGGCCGGCTCTCCACTCCGGGAAGCCGATCGAGTCCGGCACGAAACGCGGCCAGCGACTCCAGGCCGCAGAGCCCGCAGGCGGTATTCCCCGTAAGCGAGCGCGCCCGGCGCGGCCGCGCCGGCGCATCAATGGTGAGGTCCGCCGTCCAGTCGCCCAGGCAGTGCGAAATCCGGATGGCGGTGACCGCTGCCGCATCGGCAACGAGTTGCTCGGTCAGCGCGAGCCCCACGGCGAGGTCCTCGAGGTCTTCGGGGGTGGCGAGCATCATCGTCCATGGCTCGCCGTTGACCCGCAACTCGACCGGTGCCTCGACGGCAATGCCCCACTCGCCGGTAGTCCCCCCCCCAGAGAGTTGCACCGGCCGGTGAACGAAGCCGCCGCCTGACTGCTCCGTCACGTCGCTGACCCCGCCCCCTCCAACGCCGCCGATGCGGAGGCCTCCGGTGTTGCCACCGCCAGCGGGCGCACCTCGACGGCGGTGACCTTGTACTCCGGACAGTTGGTGGCCCAGTCGGAGTACTCGGTGGTGACGACGTTGGCGCCGAGCTCCGGGTGGTGGAAGGTGGTGTAGACCACGCCGGGCGGCACCCGGTCGGTGATGTCGGCGGTGAGGGTGATGGTACCCTTCCGGCTGGCCAGCGTGAGCGGCCCGCCGTCGCGGATACCGCGCAGTTCGGCGTCGCTCGGGTGGATCTCCAGCACGTCACGCGGATGCCAGGCGATGTTGCCGGTGCGCCGCGTCTGGGTGCCGACATTGTATTGCGACAGGATCCGGCCCGTGGTCAGCAACAGCGGGAAGCGCCGGGTGGAGCGTTCCTCGGTGGGGACAAACCGGGTGATCAGGAAACGTCCCTCGCCGCGCACGAAGCGGTCAACATGCATCACCGGGGTGCCATCCGGGCTCGCAGCGGTGCAGGGCCACTGCACGCTCCCCAGCCGGTTGAGCCGCTCGAACGAGACTCCCGCGAAGGTGGGAGTGAGCGCCGCGATCTCGGCCATGATGGCAGCGGCGTCCGGGTAATCCATCGGGTAGCCCATCGCCGTGGCCAGCCGGCAGGTCACTTCCCATTCGGCCAGCCCGGTGCGCGACGGCATCGCCGGGCGGACCCGGTTGATCCGCCGCTCGGCGTTGGTGAAGGTGCCGTCCTTCTCGAGAAACGAGGTGCCCGGCAGGAAGACGTGGGCGTACTTGGCCGTTTCGTTGAGGAATAGATCCTGGACAATGAGGCAGTCGAGTGCCTCCAGTGCCCGGGTGACGTGGGTCGTGTCGGGATCGGACTGGGCGATGTCCTCACCCTGCACGTAGAGGCCGCGGAACTGACCGGCCACTGCGGCGGAGAACATGTTGGGGATCCGGAATCCCGGTTCCGGATCGAGAGTCACATTCCAGGCCGACTCGAAGCTCCCCCGTACCGTGCTGTCGGCAATGTGGCGATAGCCGGGGAGCTCGTGCGGGAACGATCCCATGTCGCAGGAGCCCTGCACATTGTTCTGGCCCCGCAGCGGATTGACGCCGACGCCCGGTCGACCGATCTGTCCGGTGGCCATCGCCAGGTTGGCGATCCCCATCACCATGGTGCTGCCCTGACTGTGCTCGGTGACACCGAGGCCGTAATAGATCGCGCTGTTCGGGCCGGCGGCGTAGAGTCGCGCCGCTCTGCGCACTTCGGCGGCCGGGACGCCGGTGATCGCTGCGGTCGCTTCGGGCGAGTTCTCGGGTTGGGCGATGAAGTCGCGCCACTGCTGGAACGACTCGGCTTCGCACCGTTCCCGGACGAACGACTCGTTGACCAGCCCCTCCGTCACCACCACGTGCGCGAGCGCGTTGATGAGTGCCACGTTGGTGCCGGGCCGCAGTTGCAGGTGATGCGCGGCGGCCACGTGGGGGCTCCGGACCAAATCAATCCGGCGCGGATCGGCCACGATCAGCCGGGCACCCTCCCTGAGGCGCCGCTTCATTCTGGAGGCGAACACCGGGTGGGCATCGGTGGGATTGGCGCCGATCAGCAGGATGACATCCGCCGCCGCAATCGACTCGAAATTCTGGGTCCCGGCCGAGGTACCGAAGGTGTTCTTGAGTCCGTAACCAGTGGGCGAATGGCAGACGCGGGCGCAGGTGTCGATGTTGTTGTTGGCGAAGGCGGCGCGCACCATCTTCTGCACCACGAAGACTTCCTCGTTGGTGCAGCGCGAGGAGGAGATCCCGCCAATCGCACCCCGGCCATGCTCGGCTTGAATTGCCCGGAGCCGGGTGGCGGCAAAGTCGATCGCCTCGTCCCACGACACCTCGCGCCAGGGATCGCTGATCCGCTCGCGCACCATCGGCGAGAGGACCCGCTCTTTATGGGTCGCATAACCCCATGCGAAGCGCCCCTTGACGCAGGAGTGCCCCTCGTTGGCGCCGCCGTCCATGTCGGGCACCATCCGCACCACCTCGTTCCCCTGCATCTCGGCCCGGAACGAGCAGCCCACTCCGCAGTAGGCGCAGGTGGTCTTGACCACGCGATCGGGGAGGCCGTGCTCGATGACGGTCTTTTCCATGAGCGTGGCGGTCGGGCAGGCCTGCACGCAGGCGCCGCAGGAGACGCACTCCGAATCGATGAACGCCTCGTCCATCCCGGCCGAGACGACCGAGCCGAAGCCGCGGCCGTCGATCGTGAGCGCGAAGGTGCCCTGGATCTCGTCGCAGGCCCTGACGCAGCGGGAGCAGACGATGCACTTGGCTGGGTCGAAGGTGAAGTACGGATTGGACGCATCGGCGACGGCATCGAGATGGTTGGCTCCCTGGTAGCCGTAGCGCACCTCGCGCAGTCCCACCACGCCGGCCATGTCCTGCAGCTCGCAATCGCCGTTGGCGGCGCAGGTGAGGCAGTCGAGCGGGTGGTCGGAGATGTAGAGCTCCATCACGTTGCGGCGGACCCGGGCCAGTTGCGGGCTCTGGGTGCGGACCACCATTCCCGGTTCGAGCGGCGTGGTGCAGGAGGCCGGCATGCCGCGTCGGCCCTCGATTTCCACCAGGCAGAGCCGGCAGGAGCCGAACGAGGCGAGTGATTCGGTTGCGCACAGCTTGGGAACCGCGACTCCCGCTTCCCGCGCGGCGCGCATCACCGAGGTTCCTTCGGGAACATCCACGGCGATCCCGTCGATGGTGGCCCGGACCCGGTTCGTCCCGGTTGCCGCCGGAGTGCCGAGATCCCGGCGCGCATCCGGCATTGCGGTCATGGTCATGGGGAGATCACCTCCGCCGGAAGATGCAGCGCCTCCGGGAAATGGTTGATGACGCTGCGCACCGGCATCGGGGTGAGACCGCCGAGGGCGCACAGCGAGCCGAGCTCGAGCGTCTCGCACAACTCGTGCAACACCGTCAGGTGGCGTTCCGGTTCCTCGCCGCGCCGCATCTGCTGGATCAGCTCCACGCCGCGCACCGATCCGATCCGGCACGGGGTGCACTTGCCACACGATTCGTGGGCGCAGAACTGCATCGCGAACTCCGCCTGCGCGCCCATGTCGACGGTGTCGTCGAAGACCACCACGCCGCCATGGCCGAGCATCGCCCCGATTGCCAGGTACGACTCATAGGCGAGTGGCGTGACCCACTGTTCCGCCGGCAGATAGGCGCCGAGCGGTCCGCCGACCTGCACTGCCCGGGCGGGTCGGCCGCTCAGTGTCCCCCCCCCGAAGTCGTGGATCAGGGCGTCGAGTGTGAGACCGAAGGCGTGTTCCACCAGGCCGCCGCGGGCCACGTTGCCGCCGAGCTGGAACGGCATCGTGCCGCGCGAGCGGTCAAGTCCGTGGCCGGCGTACTGATCGGCGCCCTCGGCGAGAATGGTGGTGGCGGCGGCGAGGGTGAGAACGTTGTGGACCAGGGTCGGCCGGCCGTGGAGCCCCTCGCGGGCCGGCAGCGGCGGCTTGGGGCGCACCATGCCGCGCTTCCCCTCGAGACTCTCCAGCAGCGCGGTCTCTTCGCCGCAGATGTAGGAACCGGCGCCTAGGAAGAGGGTGATGTCGAATCCGGCACCGGCGCCGAGCAGGCCGACTGCGCGTGCGGTCGCCAGTGCCGAGGTGAGCACGGCGTGGGTGCGCGGGTATTCCGAGCGGAGGTAGATCACCCCCTGCGCGGCACCGACGGCGCGCGCGGCGATCGCCATCCCCTCGATCAACTGGAACGGATCGGACTCCATCAGCAGCCGGTCGGCGAAGGTGCCCGAGTCGCCCTCGTCGGCATTGCAGACGATGTACTTGACGTCGCCGGGGGTGTCATGGACCGTCTGCCACTTGATCCCGGCCGGAAACGCTGCCCCCCCCCGACCGCGCAACCCCGACGCCATCACGGCATCGATGATCTGCTGCGGGGTGGATTCACGCGCCCGCCGGATACCCTCGCCACCACCGTGCGCTTGGTAGTCGGACCACGAGAGCGGGTCGATCAGGCCGGCGCGGCGGAAGGTCAGCCGCTGCTGATTGCGGAGAAAGGGAATCTCAGCCACGATCCCGACCGAGCGCGGGTGAGCGGTGGTCGGCAGCTTGCCGTCGGCGAAGAGGTCGGCCACCTCCTCCGGCGCAACCGGGCCGAAGCCGATCTGGCCATCCGGGGAATCGATCTCGACCAGCGGCTCCAGCCAATAGAGCCCGCGCGAACCGGTGCGGACCACCTCGGCCGCTAGTTCGTGACGAGTGATCGCATTGCCGATTGCGGTCGCCACCTCGTCGGCGCCGAGCGACCAGGCGGTGGTATCGCCGGGGACGTAGATGCGTGTCGTCATGCGGACGACTCCGAGCGCAGGGGGGTCACCAGAGCGTCGAAGCGCTCGGGGGTCACCCGGCCATGAATCCGGTCGCCGATGCGGATGGTCGGGCCGGTGGCGCAATTGCCGAAGCAATACACCTGCTCGATCTGTACCGCGCCATCGGGGGTGGCTTCCTGCCACTCGACACCCAGCGATTTCCGGGCATGCGCTGCCAGCTCGCGGCAGCCCACCGCCTGGCACGCCTCGGCCATGCAGAGCTGCACCCGGTGGCGCGCGCCCGGTGCCGTCTGGAAGTCGTGATAGAAGGTGACCACGCCGTGGACTTCGGCGCGGGAGAGGTTGCAGGCGTCGGCAATCAGGCGGATCGCGCCATGGGAGATGTGCCCCACGCGACGTTGCACCTCGTGCAACAGGGGCAGCAGGGCATCGGGCGCGGTCGACGGAGCGTCGGCCAGGAGCCGCCTGACGATATCGAGATCGTCGCCGTGGTCGGGATGTTCGGTCTGCCGGTCGTCCATGGTACGCTCCGGAGGTGCAGTCCTTAAGTGTAATCGGATTCGCTTGGCGGTCTTGGCGGGGGGCCTGAGTCCCCGAGGCCTGCCGGGGCCGACTTCAACTGGCCCCGGCTCGAAACCGTATCAGGATGGGAAGTCGGCCTTTTGAACTGGGTCTTCCCGATTCCTCTATTCTACCTAGGCTCTTCAGGGGAATTTGCGGGTAAAACACCGCTGGAGGCCGGCTGAGGTGCGGTAGCAATCCCAACCGGTCATCCCCGGGGGGGTACATCCTGCCCCCTGATGCTGTCATGATACGAGTGCAACCACGTATCAGACCGCAAAAGGAAACAGGATGCACCTCAAGACTATCCTCAATCGCGTCCCGAAATTCAAGTCCTTCGTCTACACCAGCGTGCGCTGGGCCGAGGACGCCCGGGAGCCGACGCTGGAGACTGTGCTGCGCCCACGAGCCCAGGGGCGAGCGATCTGCTCTGGTTGTGGCTGCCGCCGCCCCGGCTACGACACCCTCCCGGAGCGCCGCTTTGAATTCATCCCGCTCTGGGGCATCAAGGTGTTCTTCGTCTATGCTCCGCGCCGGGTCAGCTGCCGGAGCTGTGGGGTGCTGGTCGAGCGCCTGCCGTGGGCCTCGGGCAAGCACCAGTTGACCGAGACCTATGCCTGGTTTCTGGCGGGCTGGGCCAAGCGGCTCAGCTGGACAGAGGTCGCTGCGGCGTTCCGGACCACCTTTGACCATGTCTTCTGCTCGGTGGAGCGGGCCGTCACGTGGGGCTTGGAGCACCGCAGCCTGTCGGGAATCACGGCCCTCGGGATCGATGAAATCGCGTGGCAGCGCGGCCACGCGTACCTGACCATGGTCTATCAGATCGACGCTGGGTGTCGGCGATTGTTGTGGCTGGGCCGGGGCCGCAAGGCCAAAACCCTGCTCGGCTTCTTCCGGTGGTTCGGCACGGAACGCAGCGCACAGATCCGGTTCATCTGCAGCGACATGTGGAGGCCGTACTTGAAGGTGATCGCCAGGAAGGCGGCCCAGGCGATCCATGTTCTGGACCGGTTCCACATCATGGCCAATCTGAGCAAGGCGATTGATCAGGTGCGGGCGGAGGAGAGTCGGCAGTTGAAGCGTGAGGGATTGGAACCGGTGCTGACCAATTCCCGCTGGTTGTTGCTCAAACGGCCGGAGCATCTGACGGCCCAGCAGGAGACGAAGCTGGCGGACCTGTTGCGCTACAATCTGCGGGCCGTCAGGAGCTACCTGCTGAAGGAAGAGTTCCAACAGCTCTGGTCGTACCTCTCGCCGTATTGGGCGGGCCAGTTCCTGGACCGCTGGTGCACCAGGACGCTGCGCTCGCAGATTGAGCCGATGAAGAAAATGGCGCGCCAGATGCGGCGCCACCGGTCGCTGGTGCTGAACTGGTTCCGCGCCCACGGGCAGTTCTCCAGCGGGATCGTGGAGGGGTTCAACAACAAGGCGAAACTGACCACCAGAAAAGCGTACGGGTTCCGAACCTATCGGGCGGCGGAGGTGGCGTTGTACCATACACCTGGGGCACTACCGGTCCCCGAAGCGACCCACGAATTCTTCTGACGAGGCGGAAAACAAGACCGTGAGCGGCCGTCGCGATAGCCCAACGTAGCGGCTTGGGGTCACCATCACGCGCGAGGTGGGGTGCGCGTGCGCACCTTCCGTTCTCAATTGGTCAACCTATACAACAGCAGTCGCAGCGCATTCGCGACAACCACGAGCGTGCTCCCCTCATGCACGACGACGGCAGGCCCGATCCCGATGACTCCGGTCGTCGTCGTCACCACCAGCAGCGCAATGACACTCAGTGATATGGCCACATTCTGCCTGATGACGCGCCGTGAGGCGCGGCTCAGGCCGATCGCGAACGGCAGGCGCCCGAGGTCGTCACCCATCAGCGCGACATCGGCGGTCTCGAGTGCGGCCGCGGTACCCGCACCTCCCATCGCGATACCGACGGTCGCGCGGGCCAGCGCCGGCGCATCGTTGACGCCATCGCCGACCATCGCGACCCCGCCTTCCCTCCGCAGCTCGTCGATGGCGGTGACCTTGTCTTCCGGCAACAGGCCTGCGCGCACCTCCGTGATGCCGACGGCGCTCGCAACGGCGTTCCCGACGCCCGAATTGTCCCCCGTCAGCATCACGATCCGCCGGATTCCCGTCGCACGGAGACGGTTGAGTGTCAGCCGCACGTCCGAGCGCGCCTCATCCGCAATGCCGATCACCCCGAGCCATGCGTCACCACGCTTCACGGCCATCGTCGTGCGGCCGGCCGCCTCGAGCGACGAGACCCGCTCGCGCACGAACGCAGGGATGTCTGCTCCAGCTTCCTCGAACAGCAGCAGGCGCCCGACTTCAATGCGCTGCCCGTGGACCGTCGAACGCAGTCCGCGACCGGTCACCGACTCGAGGTCGCCGGCAATGGGTACGGAGACTTTCCGTCGCGCGGCCGTGCGCAGAACCGCGCGAGCGAGCGGATGCTGCGAACGCTGCTCCACTGCGGCAGTGACGCCGAGCAACACGGCCTCGTCAACGCCGGGCGCTGGATGGAGATCGGTCACCTCGGGTTCGCCACGGGTGATTGTTCCGGTCTTGTCGAGCGCCAAGGTGGTGATTGCTCCCAGTGACTCGAGGTGTGCCCCACCCTTGATGAGCACACCATTGCGTGCCGCCTGTGCGATGCCGGAGAGGACGGCGGCCGGCGTTCCGAGCGCGAGCGCACAAGGGGACGCCGCAACGAGCAGGGCCATGGCGCGGTAGAAGGCATCGCCCCAACTCCAGATGCCGAGCAGCGGTGGAACACTCATCATGAAGAGGTCCGCGATGAGAACGAGCGGGACGAAGATGCGCGCGAAGCGGTCGGTGAATTGCTGGGTCGGAGCCTTCTGCGTCTGCGCTTCCGCGACCAACCGGATCACCCGGTCCAGCGTGCGGTCGCCGATTGCCGCGGTGACCTCGACGACGAGTGCGCCCTCGCCGTTCACCGTCCCGGCGAATACCTGGTCGCCTGGCGCCTTGTCGACCGGAATGCTCTCGCCGGTGATTGGCGATTGGTTCACCGCCGAACGGCCATCGCGCACCTCGCCATCCACGGCGATGCGCTCCGCTGGACGAATCACCACGCGGTCGCCTGCGCGCACGGAAGTGATAGCGACCTCCTCCTCCATTCCGGAGCGGATCACGGTCGCAGTCTGTGGTGAAAGCTCGGCAAGCATCGCGATGGCGGATCGTGCGCGTCCCATCGCATACCGCTCCATCGCGTGCCCGAGACTGAACAGAAAGAGCAGCAGCGCTCCCTCGCGCCATTCACCCAGAATGGCGGCGCCGCCCGCTGCAACCACCATCAGCAAGTCGATATTCGGGTGGAGCCGCCCCTTCCGGAGATCCGCGACGAAGTGTGAAACGTTGTCGCGCGCGCCGAAGAGGTAGGACGCGATGAACAGCACCAGCGAAAGCCGCGCCGGGGACTCTGACCAACCTGAGCTGAGCCATCCCGCCAGTAGCAGCGCGCCTGCGAGAAGACTCCAGGCGAGTTCCCGGTTGCGGGCATACCACGAGGCTGCGGGTCCTCCGGTCGGCGCAGCAGGAGTCGAGGGGATTGCAGGCAAATCTCCCGCTACGGCAGCCGGAACCGCGCCGAGTTCCCTCAACCGCGTCTCGATTGCGGCGCGATCCGTCACCTGGCGGTCGTATTCAACCCGCACCGTTTGCGCCACGAAGTTGGCGGACGCGGCAGTCACACCGTCGAAGGAAGTAAGTGCGCCCTCAATGCGCCCACCATGGTCCTCCGCCCCGACCTCCCTGAACGGGATCACGAGATGGCCGTAGCGATTCCCGATTTCGGCGCCAGCGGCAATCGCCAGCGCATTGAGCTGCTCCAATGTCATTCGTTCAGGATCGTAGTGCAGGCACAGTTGCGAATCCACAACGTGCACCTCGCGCATTCCGTCGCGCCGCTCCAGCAACCGCTGGAGCCGGACGACGCACTCGTCGCTGAGGTCCGGCACATCGGGAAGCAGCAGGGGAATCGCCAGACGGATCATTGGAGTCATGGAATGGTATCTCCGTCGGATCCTGAACGTCGTTCGAAGAGCAGGTAGAGCAGCGGCAGGACGAGCAGAGTGAGGAGAGTGGCCGTAACCAAACCGCCGATCACGACCGTCGCGAGCGGTCGCTGGACCTCGGCACCGGCCCCGCTGGAGATCGCCATCGGGATGAAGCCGAGACTCGCGACGAGAGCCGTCATGAGCACCGGCCGCAGCCGTGTTAGTCCGCCCTCGCGCACCGCCTCGTCCAACGGACCCCCCCGCTGGCGGAGTTCGTTGATGTAGGACACCATCACCACGCCGTTGAGGACCGCCACCCCGAAGAGCGCGATGAAGCCGACGCCCGCGGAAATGCTGAACGGCATGCCCCGCAGCCATAGCGCGAACACCCCACCCACCGTCGCCAACGGGATTCCCGTGAACACCAGCGCGGCTTGTCGCAGGGAGTTGAACGTGGCGAACAACAGCAGGAAGATTAGCAGCAGCGAAAGAGGCACCACGATCAGCAGCCGCTGACTGGCGCGCTCGAGGTTCTCGAACTGGCCGCCGAACTCGGGGCGATAGCCAACCGGGAGACTCAACGTGCCAACGTCGAACAGCGCACGCACCTCTTTCACGAAGCCACCGATGTCGCGGCCACGCACATTCCCCTCGATGATCACGAGCCGTGATCCGTTCTCATGGCTGATCTCGGCCGGCCCGTCCACCTCTTCCACCCTCGCCACGGCGCCGAGGGGAATGCGCTCGCCACCCGGTGCGCTCACGAGGATGCTTCCGATCGATGCCGCATTCCGCCGGGCCTCCTCGGGGAACCGGACGCTGAGTGCGAAGCGGCGCTGTCCCTCGAGCACCTGGGAGACATGCACGCCGCCGAGCGCCTCGACCACCTGCATCACGTCGGACGAATTGATTCCGTATCGCGCGAGCTGATCGGGCAACACCGTGATCTGCATCTGCGGAAGTCCCTCGAGCTGCTGCGCCTTGAAGCCGGTCGCCCCGTCGAGCCGGGATACGGCTGCCACCACGCGGTCGGCGGTCTCGCTGAGCTGTGCCAGGTCGTCGCCGTAGATCTTGATGGCGAGGTCGCTGCGGACGCCGGCGATCAGTTCATTGACCCGCAGCTCGATCGGCTGGCTGAAGCTGAACACGAGCCCCGGGATGCGCACGAGCACGGCCGTCATTCCCGCCTCGAGCCCGGCCTTGGTGCGGGCCTTCGTCCAGCCGTCCTGCGGCTTCAGCATGACGAAGATGTCGCTTATGTTCACGCCCATGGGGTCTGTCGCGATCTCGGGCCGCCCCGTCTTGGCGACCACTTCGGCGATCTCGTCCGGGAACTCGTCCATCAACACGCGTTCGAGCTGCGTCGTCTGCCGCACAGACTCCTCGAGTGAGACGCTCGGCAGGCGCAGGACCTGCATGGCAAACGACCCCTCGTCGAGTCGCGGAATGAATTCGGAGCCGAGGAACGGGATGGCCGCCACCGCAAGCAAGGCGGCGGCACCGGCGCCGAGCAGCACACGGCGCCCGTGCGCGATCGTCCACGCGAGCGCCGGCTCATACAGCTCCTTCGCGCGGCGCACGAGCCAGACATCCTTCTCCTCGACGTTTCCCTTGAGGAATAGCGAGATCAGCACCGGCGTGAGGAGGAAGGTGAGCAGCAGCGAGCCGACGAGCGCGAAGACTACCGTCAACGCCATCGGACGGAACATCTTTCCCTCGACTCCTTCGAGCGTCAGGATCGGGAGGTACACGACGATGATGATGCCGATGCCGAAGAGGATGGGGCGCGCGACCTCGGCACAGGAGGTGAGCACCGTGTGCAGGAAGTTCTCGCGCTCCCTGCGGTGACCAAGGCGCCGCATCGAGTTCTCGACCATCACCACGGATCCGTCCACCACAAGCCCGAAGTCGATCGCGCCCAGACTCATGAGGCTGCCGGCGATGCCAGCCTGCACCATCAGCGTGAGCGCGAAGAGCATCGAGAGCGGGATCGCGACCGCAACGATGAGCGCCGCGCGGAAGTTGCCCAGCAGGACGAACAGCACCGCGATGACGAGCAAGGCGCCCTCGACTAGGTTCTTCTCGACCGTGCCGATGGTGCGCTCCACGAGTTCGGCGCGGTCATAGAAGGCCGTGAGTTTCACGCCCGGCGGCAGGGTGGCCGCGGCTCGCTCGAACCGTTCCTTGACGGCGTTCACCACCGTGCGGGAATTCTCTCCCATGCGCATCATCACGATGCCAGTCACCACCTCGCCGGAGCCGTCCTTGGTCACCGCGCCCTGCCGGATAGTGGAGCCGATCACCACCTCGGCGAGGTCGGAAAGGCGCACCGGCGTGCCGCCGCGGCTCGCGACGACGATGTTGCGGATCTGACCGATGTCCTGCACCTGGCCCACGCCGCGAATCACCAGCTGCTCGGCGCCCTGCGTGATGTATCCGCCGCCGGCGTTCTGGTTGTTGGCCCGCACCGCCTCGAGCACCTGCGGCAAGGTGATACCGAACTGCACGAGGGCGTCCGGACGTACGAGTACCTGGTACTGTTTCTCGAAGCCGCCAAAGGTGTTGACTTCGGCAACGCCCGGCACTGCGCGCAATTGCGGGGCGACCACCCAGTCCTGTAACGTGCGTAACTCCGTCCCATCCGCGAGCACACCGGAGTCGGCTTCGATTGTGTACTGGAAGACCTCTCCAAGTCCGGAGGAAATCGGTCCCATGACGGGCGTGCCGTAGCCTTCGGGGATCTCTTCGCGCGCCTGCTGCAACCGCTCCTGCACCTGCTGCCTCGCGAAAAAGATGTCCGTCCCTTCCTCGAACACGACGGTCACCTGCGAGAGACCGAACTTGGAGATAGAGCGGGTCTCCTCGAGGTTCGGCAGGCCGAACATCGCGAGCTCGACCGGCAGAGTGACCTGGCGTTCGACCTCGGTCGCGGGAAGAGCCGCCGCATTGGTGTTGATCTGCACCTGCACGTTGGTGACGTCGGGCACCGCGTCAATCGGCAATCGCGCCGCACTCCACAGGCCGACACCGACGAGCATCGCTGTGAGCGAGAGGACCAACAGCCGCTGCTTGAGGACGAAATCGATAAGCGCCCTCATAGCGTCACCCCACGGACGCCGAAGGCGTGCGTACGCCTAGTGGTCATCGATCTCTCCCTTGGCAAGTTCGGAGCGCAGGGCGAACGCACCCGTCGTGACGACGCGGCTGCCGGGAGCCAGTCCACTCAGGATGATTATCCGATCCCCATCCAGCGTAGCACCGACGACGACGCGCACGGGGCGGAACTCGCCGGCCGCGTCCCCTGGTACGAACACGACCTTTCGCCCTTGGAGCTCCTGCACGGCAGACTGCGGCACGACTGCCGAAGCGGCCCCGGTGCCGCCGACCTGCACCGTGGCCGTCGCGAACATTCCCGGCTTCAGCGCTCCGCCCGGGTTGGGAATCTCGACCCGGGCGCGTACGGTCCGCTTCACGGGATCGACTATGGCGCCGACGTACACGATGCGACCGGGGAAGGTACGCCCAGGGTACGCCGTCACCGCGACCGTCACCGTTTGTCCCGTCCTCACGTTCGCCAGATCCCGCTCAAAGATGTCGAGCTCGATCCAGAGCCGTGAGAGATCTGCCACCGTAAAGAGCGTGTCGGACGGATCCGCCATTTCGCCCAGGCTGGCTTCGCGCGCCACGACGACGCCGGCGAACGGCGCCGCAACGCCGAACTGTCCGCCGACACCGAACTGGCCGTCCGTGCCGTGACCTGCGCCGAGCACACGCAACTGTTCTTCGGCACTGCGCAACGCGGCTTCGTTCCGTCTCAGCTCGGCTTCGGCGTCCAGCAGTTCCTTGCGGCTCGATATGCCCTGCTCGGAGAGGCGCTGTTCCCGCGCGTGGTTCTCGCGGGCGATGCGTACGAGTTCCTCGAACTGCCGTTCCTCCGCGCGCAGTTGTCCGATTGCAGCGCTCTCGAGTATCACGAGCACCTGGCCAGCGGCGACTCTTGTCCCAAGGTCAGCCCGCATCTGCACGATGCGACCGTTGGTGCGAGCCCCGATATGGCTGACCCGGTTCGCGTCGTAGGTGATCGAGCCCGTGACCTCAAGCCCGGTGGTCGTGACCGAGTCCACAACGGCCAACTGGATTCCACTCAAGCGAATGGCCACGGTGTCTAGAGTCACCCCCTCGGTCTCGGAGTGGACTTCCGCCTCCGCGTCCGTCACGGGAACATCCCCGCCACAAGAGCCCGCGACGAGTCCGCCGGCGAGCAGGATCGCCAGGCTGACGTGGCGGTGAACGGCCGACTTTCGAATGGTGTGCAAATGCAAACTCATGGCAGGTTCCTGTCGGAAGGGTCAGCGGTGGGCAGCGAGAGCGCGCCGGTCGCCGCCGCGAGTCGAATGAAGGCCTCGTGTTGTGCGAGCCACGCGTCCCAGTAGCCCAACTCGGCATCGAGCAACTGATTGCGAAGGAGCAGCAAGGTCGGGAGGGCGAGCTTGCCGGCGCGGAACGCCGTTTCGAGCAACTGGGAGTTCTCTCTCGCCGGCTGGAGCACCGAGACTGCGAACACGCCGGTCTCTTCGGTCGCGATCCGGTACGCGCGCATGGCATCGGCGACATCTGTGCGAATACGCATCTCGGTCGCCAGTCGCTCGAGCCGCGCCTGCTCAGTCAGCGCCGCTCGCTGGTCAACGACACCTTGATTCCGATTGAAAAGGGGCAGACTCAATCCGATGGCCGGCCCTATGCGCAGTCCTCCGCCGCCAGAGCCGCGCTCGGCGACAGCGCCGAGACGCAGATTCGGCAGTGCCTCGCGACGAGCGAGTCGCCTGAGCGCCTCGGCCTCCCGCACGGCCGCAGTAGTCGCCGCCAAGTCGGGGCGCCGAGCGAGCGCCGTACGGACAAGCGAGTCCTCGCTGAGCGTGGGCGACAGGACTCCCGGAATCAACGTGTCGTCCACGAGCCGGAGCGGCGTATCCGCCGACAGTCCGGTGATCAGCTTGAGCTGCAGCGCGGCGCTCACTGCCGCGCGCTCCGCAGCGAGCGCACGCCCCCTCGATCTTCCGAACTCGATCTCGGCGAGGTTCGCTTCGAGCGTGCTGATCTCGCCCTCACGAACCTGGGTGCGCACTGCGGCGAGCAGCTGACCGGTGAGCTGCAACGCATCGCGCGCCACCCGCAGTCGGCCCTGCGCCGCAATTGCGCGGTAGAACCCGGCACTCGCGTCAGCGAGGGTGAGCCGCCCAGCGTCGAGCACCATCCCGGCGGCCCGCGCGACGCCATGATCTCCAGCATCACGCCGGAGACCCCGCTGGCCCGCCCACTCGACCTCCTGCAGCAGCGTCAACTCCAGCGGGCTGCCCGTCCTGCCGCCGCTGTAGCCGGTAGACTGCAACGCGAACTCCGGGTTGGAGCGCAGGAGACCAGCCTGCCGCCGCGCGCCGCGAGCGATCGCCGCCTCCTGCTGCACCGCGACGAGCACCGGGTTCTGCAACGCCGCAAGGCGCTGAACCTCAGCCAGCGAGAGCGTCAGTGTATCGCCAGGTGACTGGGCGCCAAGTCCATGCTTGCCGACGAGCGGTGCCGCCGTGAGCAATGCCGCGAGCGTGGTCCCGAACACGAGTACGAGGCCCGCTGAATGGCGGCGGCCGGGCGGAAATACAGGAAGTTCGACTGACACCAGTGTGCCTCGTCTGATTGACTCCGGTGCAGTCGCCTCGTGAGGACGGCTGGCGAGCCCGTCATGCCGAACGGCATGGGAGCACGCCGCGCCGAAGCGCGGAGCGAGCGAGCGGAGAGCGGTTGTCGGGAGTGACGCACCCTTCGGGGGCGTGCGTGCGAACCAGAGCGCGGGACGCAATGACCGTCAGGCCACGGCGTCGGCACGCGACGGGTGGTTCAGGCGATCGGCGGCCTGAGCTGGCGCTGACGCCCGGCACTCAGCGGGGCGCGATCGCGGGCGGAGAGCAACGCGTTGGAATGAATCATCGGGTCGTCACCGGTACTCACAGCGGCCGCCAGCATGCCGGCGTGCACGTGAGCGCAGTGGCACGAGTGCTGAGGGTGACCTGATTCACCTGGTGATCGCTCGCCCGGATGATCCGCCGGAGCGGCCGCTGCAGTCTCACCGACCGCATGGCCAGGCGCTTGATGCACGATCGCGTGCGCGGCCGCACCATCTGTACGCACGAGTTCCTCGTGCGTGGCGTCTCCATCATGCACCTCCGCGAGCAGTCCTTCGGCATTGAATTGCCCGAAGGACAGCGCGAGCGCAAAGGCGACGACGCGACGGGGTGAAGCACGACGGAACGGAGCCATGATATTGATCATAGCACGGGCTCTGTCGAAACTCAAGTGGGTTTCGCCCCGAGATGGTGGTTGATCCGGGAGAAATCCAATTTGCCGACCAAGAAGAGGATCAATGTGCTGATCGTCGAGAGGCGCCGGTGCCCTAGCGTCTTCCGCTCGGTCGCCTGAAAGACGCCGTTCAATGCTTCCAGAAAGCCGTTGGTGGACCGGGTCCGGGCCCAGGCGGTGATCCCCTCGAAGTGTCGGCGGATCAGGCGGGCGACCGCCTTCATCGGTTCCTCCCTGGGCCGCATGACATTGGCGCACCACTGGCGCAGGGCTGTCCGGAGCACCCTGATCTGTCGGCGGCCGAGAATCTCGCGCGATTGCTCGCGATACAGCCAAACCCGGTGGCGGGCGCCCGGTGCCGTCTGGAAGTCGTGATAGAAGGTGACCACGCCGTGGACCTCGGCGCGGGAGAGGTTGCAGGCGTCAGCAATCAGGCGGATCGCGCCATGGGAGATATGCCCCACGCGACGTTGCACCTCGTGCAACAGGGGCAACAGGGCATCCGGTGCGGTCGACGGAGCGTCGGCCAGGAGCCGCCTGACGATCTCGAGATCGTCGCCGTGGTCGGGATGTTCGGTCTGCCGGTCGTCCATGGTACGCTCCGGAAGTGCAGTCCCTAAGTGTAATCGAATTCGCTTGGCGGTCTTGGCGGGGGGGCCTGAGCCCCCGAGGCCTGCCGGGGCCTGCTTCAACTCGCCCCGGTCCGAGACCGTATCAGGATGGGAAGTCGGCCTGTTGAAGCGGGTCTTCCCGATTACTCTATTCTACTTGGAGCCACCGTGTCCAGCCACCTCCGTTCAATCGGCCTCACCTCCCTGCTCGCAGTGGGAATGGTCGCCACCGCGTCTGCTCAGGTCCGACTCAACCAATACGGCTATCCGGAAAAGCACGCACCCAAGCCGACGTCGGCCGCGATCACGCCGGGCGACCTGATGACCCGCCTCTACATCTTCGCCGATGACTCGATGGAAGGTCGTCAGTCGGGCCGGATCGGCAACATGAAGGGGACCGACTACATCGCCGGCGAACTCAAGCGCCTGGGCATCGAGCCCGGTGGCGAGAAGGGTGGCTACTTCCAGACCCTTCCCTACATCCAGCGCAAGTTCACCGACAAGTCGACGCTCACCGTCAACGGCAAGCCGCTCCGCTTCAACGCCGACTTCGTGCCGCTGCCGTCGGGCGTGACCGAGCGCCCTGCAGCGATCCGGGGAGCAAAGGTGATCTACGGCGGGGTGGCCGGCGACACCACCACGATGATCTCGGCCGAGCAGGCCAAGGGCAAGTTCGTGATCTTCGCCGCCGCGCCTGCTGCGGCCCAGACGGCCGGTGCCCGCGGCGGCTTTGGTCGCGGCCCCAACTGGATGGCGCGCTTCGGAGATGCCGCGGCGGTGGCAACGGTGAATCTGGACGACCTTTCGCCCGCCAATCGCGCCCTCCTCAACGAGCCGATGGCCACCTTCAACACCGCCGACGCCGTCAGCAGCGTCCCCGCCGGTGACGTGGTGATTCCCGATGGTCGCGGTGGCACCAGTGTGGTGCGCGACGGCCGGGTGATCGGCGGCAAGTTGCCGGTCGGTATGACGGCAGATGACGTCAAGCGCTGGGCCGATTCAGTGGCTGCCGCCGCTCCGCCCGCCCGGGCGGGTGGTCGCGGCTTCGGTGGACCGGCCGACCCAATGCCGCTCCAGTTCCGGATTGCCGCTGCCGCCGCGGCGCAGTTGCTCGGGGCGCCGATGAGTGCGATGGCACCGGGAAAAGCGGGTGGGACAGTGGCCGCGCAGTTCGACTTTGTGTCACGGCAGACCGACTGGGGTCGCAACGTGGTGGGGATCGTGCGAGGCAGCGATCCGGTGCTCAGCAAGCAGTTCGTGGCGATCGGCGCCCACAACGACCACGTCGGGCTCCGGGGTGTTGCCGTTGATCACGATTCGGCTCGTGCCGCGATGAGCATCCGGCTCCGGGCGCAGATGCTCACCGGCGACTTGCGCGCCGTCTCTCCCGAGCTGGCGGCGGTGCTGCCCGCTGTGGATGTCGAGGCACTCAGGAAGATCCGCCCCGCGCGCCCCGACTCGATCAACAACGGCGCCGATGACGACGGCTCCGGTTCGATGGGGCTGCTGGAAATCGCCGAGGCGATCCAGTCGATGCCGATCAAGCCGAAGCGGTCTTTCGTGTTCGTGTGGCACACCGCCGAAGAGGCCGGTATGCACGGATCACGGCACTTCGCCAACAATCCCAGCGTGCCGGTCGACTCCATCGTCGCCCACATCAACATGGACATGCTCGGCCGCGGCAGAGCCGAGGATGTCATCGGGGGCGGCGACGACTACACCGGCATTCTGGGTGCCTACAAGCTCTCCAGGGAGTTCGGAGACCTGGTCTACCGCACCAACGAGCAGAGCGCCTACAAGCTCCGCTTCGACGATCGCTTCGATGATCCCACGCTCGGCACTCCCGTCAACGGCGTGGTGAGCTGGCCCGGCTACTCCAATCTGTACAACCGGAGCGACCACACCCGCTACGCCGAGAAGTGCGTGCCGATCGTCTTCTTCTTCACCGGACTGCACGGCGACTACCACCAGGTCACCGACGAACCGCAATACATCGACTATCCGCACTACTCGCGCATCATCAACCTGATCCGCGACGTGGCGGTGGCCACCGGCAACACGGCGAGGCGGCCGGCGCTGGACGGGATGTGCGGGAGACGATAAAGAGAGAAAGAGAGAAGGAGAGAAGGAGAGAAGGAGAGGCGTACCCCTCGTCCCGAGCAACGCGAGGGACGAGGGGGATACGCCCCGTTCCCCGTTCACCCGCGCCCCGCAGGGGCGCCCCGTTCGGCG
>JANRJE010000029.1:0-361416 GCA_033764135.1 Gemmatimonadales bacterium | reverse complement strand
GAAGACCACTGGACCGCGAGCCCATAAGCACGCCCACACCTCAGACACAGAGGAGGCGGGGCTGATCGCCAAGGGGAAACCCGCCCGGCAATCAGCGGGCCGGAGGCACACCCTTGACAATCACTCTCATAGAACGACTCATGCCTAGCCCACCCTCTCCACCCTCCGCCACGCCTCCGCCCGGTTCCGGAACCAGCTCATCACCAGCAGCCGCTGATGCAGCCGTTCGGGAGCCACCCGTCCGGGCGCCGCTGCCGGCTTGGCCAGCTCCTCTGCCACCACCGCGGCAAAGGCCTCCCGCTCGATCGGGCTCACCGGGTCGGGGTAGCAGGCCCGCACCTCCCCCCGGACAATGAGGTAGGCGCGGGCATCGCCGCGATCACCAGGGTCGCGGTAGACAAAAGTCAGCGCATCGAGCGCCGCCTGGTTCCGGGCGACTGCCGACAGCAGCCACTCCAGAGCCTCGAATTTCTCGCGCCAGTAGGCGGCTCGCTCAAAATCTCCTGCTTCCGCTCGCGCTGTCATTTCCCGGATGATCCGCTCCAGCGGTGCCACGCCGCGCCCTTCGCAGAAGGCGGCCGCCAGGTCGGCCCGGGCGCGGTAGCTCTGCTCGCTGACCGCGGCAGTGCAGGGACCCAGGCAGGTGCCGAAATCAAAGCGGGGACAGGCCGCCCGCATCGGCTCGGCGAAGAGATCCTGTTGTTCGGCGTAGTGGATCGGCATGTCGGCTCGGCAATCGCGGATGCCGAGCAGGTCCACCAGCACCCGGGCGGCACGCTGGGTGGCACCGCGGGAGGGGAAGGGGCCGTAGATCCTGCCGCGGAGCCGCTCCGGTGCCGGGGTGGTGACCAGCCGCGGGGCGCGATCGTCAGTGACCACCAGAAAACCGTACTGGCGGCTCCTGTTCATGGCCACGTTCCAGGGCGGGCGGTGCTTCCGGATCAACTCCAGCTCGGCCAATGCCGCCGCGAACTCGCTCGGCGATGGCGAGATCTGGATGTCACTCGTAGCGTGAAGGATGCGGGCCGCCTTGTCGGCTGGGTAGCTGGCGCGGAAGTAGGAGAGGAGCCGAGTGCGGAGCGACTTCGCCTTGCCGACATACAGCACCCTGCCCGCAGCATCGAGCATCCGGTAGGTGCCCGGGCGGTTGTCGGCGAGCCGCCGGACCCGGAAGCGGAGCGCCTCCAGATCGGCGGCGGGGAGGGCGAGCGCGAGGGAGCCCATGAGATGGAAGATAGCTGGCAATGAGGGGGGAACGGGGCGCGGCGGAGAGAGGGTGAACGGGGCGCGGCGAAGCCGCGCGGGTGAACGGTGAACGGGGGTTTTCCGGAACGTGAAAGGTGAAAGGTGAAACGGGCGGGGAATCCCCGCCCTCGCGGAGCGAGCGGCGGGGTCTCCTTGCTCGCCCCTTACGCAGACCCCGCCAGGCAGCCCCCTTTCACGTTTCACCTTTCACGTTTCAGGCTTCGGCAACATCCCGTCCCCCCCCGTCCCTCCCCTTCACCTCTGGCACCGCCAGCAGAACACCGTGTTCCGCGCATCGATCTCCTGGGTGGCGGCGAGCGTGGTGCCGCAGACGCGGCACGGCTCGCCCTCGCGACCGTAGACCGACAGCTCCAACTGGAAGTTTCCCGGACTGCCGGTGCTGGTCACGTAATCGCGGAAGGTGGTCCCCTCGGCGGCAATTGCCTGGGCGAGAATGCGGGTAACGTGGCCGTGCAGCGTCTCCAGTTGCGCGCGCGGCACCCGGTGAGCCGGCTTGGAGGGATCGATCCCCGCTGCGAAGAGCGCCTCGGCGGCGTAGATGTTGCCGACGCCGACCACGTATTTCTGGTCCATCAGCACCTTCTTGATGGCCGCGCGGGAGGCACCGAGCCGGGTGGCGAAGGCGGCCGCCGTAAATTCGGGGTCGAGCGGCTCGGGACCGAGCCGGGCGGAGTAACGTGCCCAGCCGTCGGCATCGAGCCAGCGGATGGTGCCGATTCGCCGCACGTCGCGATAGACCAGTTCGGCGCCGTCGTCGAGCGGGCAGCGGAGCACGGCGTACTTCGCGTCGTCGGGAGCGAGGGGGGTGTCATGCACGATCAGCGAGCCGGTCATCCCCGGTTGCACGTCGAGGGTCTTGCTGTCGGTGTGGAGCAGGGCGTGTTTGGCCCGCCGGGTGACATCCACGATGGTGCGTCCCGCGAGCTCGGCGGTGAGGGTCGACGCACTCACGCCGTCGAGGAGGTTGTCGTGCGAGAGAGTGGCCGAGCGGATCTGGCGTCCGGCCAGACGGGCCCGAAGCTGGCGGACGATGGTTTCGACTTCGGGGAGTTCGGGCATGGGTGGAAGAAAGGTAGTCGCTGGCCGTGGGATATTGATCGTGAGATGAGTGGTGAGGCCCCTCGACGTTCACTTCCTCGTCAAGACTGCGCAGCAGATGAAATGTCGCCACCCACACCGCAACCATCGCCGCACGCCGAACGGCCGCGCAGTCCCTCGACGCCTTCCCAGGCAATGAGCGGGACCATGGCCAGCGCGGCGACGGGATCCGCCCACCACCAGCCGACCAGGGCGTTGAGCAGCAGGCCGCCGAGGAGAATCGCGGAGAGCCAGGTGCAGATCATGGTCTGCTTCGCCTCCGCCGCCAGCGCGCCGCTCTGGAGCTGCATCGCGATCGAACCCTTGGCCCGCGCGAGGATGGGCATGATGACCAGCGAGGCACTGGCAATGACAATCCCGATCCAGCTCTCTTCGGGGGCCGCTCTGGTGACGAGGGCCTGCACGGCATCGACGCCGATGTAGGCGGCCAACGCCAGGAAGGAGATACCGATCAGCCGCAGCGCCCGGTATTCGGCCCGCTCACGGCGGATCGGGTCATGATCGGCCTGCAGCCGCCACAACGCGGCCGCACCCGCCGACAATTCGATCAGACTGTCAATCCCGAACCCCACCAGCGCCACGCTGCCTGCCAGCAGGCCGACGGTGACGGCGAGGATTCCCTCCAGGCTGTTGTACGCCATGGTGGCGTAATTGAGCCGCCGACTCCGCCGGACCAGCGCGGGTCGATCGAGGACGAACGTCGTGGTCATCCGGGGAATCTATGTCGGGGACGGGGCCGGGTGGCAATGCGACGCCGAACCCGGCCACCCGGACGCTGATGGTCACCCGCGCGTCACTGTCGGCAGAACCGCATGTCGACCGAGGAATTCCCGCTGCCGTCCCAGATGCAGTTGCCGTCATTGGTCCAGGTAAAGCGGCGATGTTCACCGCGGGTGCGGGAATCCGCCCCCTGCAGCAGGATCTCCTTGCCACGCACCTGATAGGTCCAGTTGCGCGCACCACCCTGGCTGTGGGTGGTCACCTTGCCGTCGGCGGTGAACTCCCAGCGACGATCCGCCGCGGCGGCGGCCAGGCGGCGCTCGCTGGCGGGGACATCGCCCAGTTGGGGCACCCAGGTGCCCGCGAGATCGCCGTTGCCGGACGCGTCGTCGTCACCCTCGCCCTCCGCAGCTGCCACGATGGGCCCGCAGGTATTCGCTGCTTGCTCGACACTTTGGAGCCCGGTGACCAGCGTCGGATTCTGGAACGCCGCCATCGCAATGACGGTTCGGGCGTCATCGTCTTTCGCCGCGACGAGTGAGGTCATGTAGTCGCTGAGGTCAGCGAGAGTTTCCTGGTCGAGTGTCGCGACCAGGGTGTCGGCAATGCAGGCACAGATTGGCCTGTCATCGCCGAGTTCGACGCAGCCGTCGGTGAGGATGGCGGTCTGTTTGGCGGCCTCGCTGCTGCAGGCGGCCAGCAGGATTCCCGCGCAGACGGGGAGGATGTATCGGCGATGGCGCATGAGGGGTTCTCCTCTGGTGGTCGGGCGGCCCGGGGTGGCCCGTTGCTCGCAGGCGAAGGTGTACTCCTCCTCTTGCGCCAAACGGCTGCCGATGCCGTCATGGGGGCCGCCGCTCCGCGGCGGCGGGGTGAAAGGTGGAACGGGATGTTGCGGACACGTGAAACGTGAAAGGTGAAACGGGATGCGTTCACGTTGCTCGTCGCCAATGCGACGGCCCCGTTCACCGTTCACCGTTCACCCGCGCGGCTTCGCCGCGCCCCCCCGTTTCACCTTTCACCCCCTTCCTCCCGCCGCTGCTCAGCGGCGCCCGCCCTTGATATCCTCATCCTGCTGTCACTGGATTGTCATCGGACGGTGAGGCCACCGTGATCCGGAGTCACGAGACTATTGGGCAACTCCCCTGATTCTCATTCCCGGAGGCGAACCATGTTCGAGATTCTGGTTGAGTCCAAACCCAAACAGGAGCGCACCATCGGCGAGACCGCCATATCGGTCGTCTGTCACGCGCTGCTGGCGTTCGCTACGATCCAGGCAACCAGGGGTGGAGTGGCGGTGGTCGAGGATTCGATCATCCAGGTACCGGACTTCGTGCTGGACCAGCCGCCTCCCCCCCCCCGAGTACCGGCCGACGAGGCCGCTCGGCGAGTGGTCATCCCGGTCGTCCCGCCGCCGACCGCCTTCCGGACGGTCCTGCCGCCGATCGAACTCCCGACCGAAATCCCGCCGGTGAATTTGAAGGAGGTGTTCGAGCGTCGCCTCTTCTCGGGGCCGGGGATCGGGGACAGCGTGGTCGGCGGCATCGTCGGCACGCCGCGATCGATGCTGGACCCGATCGTCGGGACCGAATCATTCACCGTCGACCAGGTCGATGATCCGGCCGAGTACATCGGAGGATCCGAGTTGGTCTATCCGATGGGGATGAAGATGGCCGGCATCACCGGGGTTGTCCGGCTGCAATTCGTGGTCGGGGTCGACGGGAAGGTGGAGCCGCCAACCGTCCGCGTGGTCAGCAGTTCCCACGAGGCGTTCGAGCGGAGCGCGACAGATGGAATCCGGGCCATGCGCTTCAAGCCAGCCAAGCTGCGGGGACAGCCCGTCCGCCAGTTGGTCGAGCAGAGTATCCGGTTTCGGTTGGATTGAGGGCGTTTCTACTGGGTGAACGGTGAACGGGGCCGCCGCGCTGCGGCGGCGGGGTGAAAGGTGAAACGGGTTGTTGCGGCCTGGCGGGGTCTGCGTAAAGGTGAGCGAGGAGACCCCGCCGCTCGCTACGCGAGGGCGGGGATTCCCCCCGTTTCCCTTTCACCTTTCACCTTTCACCTTTCACCTTTCACCTTTCACCGTTCACCGACCTCTGTCGTTCCGCCTCCCGCCAGCCGATGTCCCGCCGAAACTGCTTCCCGGCAAACTGAATCGCCGCCGCGGCCTCCCGGCTCGCCTGCTGTGCCGCCAGGAACGACTCGGCCACCGCAGTCACCGCCAGGACCCGGCCGCCGTTGGTCACCAGGGCGCCTTCGGGAGTGCGGGCAGTGCCGGCATGATAGACGGTCACACCCGCTGGGAGGGATTCGGGGATCGTGATCACGTCGCCCTTGCTGCTGCTCTCGGGATACCCAGCGCTCGCCAGTACGGTGGTCACTGACGCCCCCGAATGGAGTGTCACCTCGGGGAGTGTGTCACCGCGAGCCGCCGCGTCGAGCAGTGCGGTGAGGCCGCCTGCCACCAACGGCAGAATCACCTCCGCTTCCGGATCGCCAAAGCGGCAGTTGAACTCGACCACGTTGGGGGTGCCATCCGGATGCAGCATGATGCCGGCATACAGCAACCCGCGAAAGGGAGCGCCGCGGCGTTCCATTTCACGGAGGGTGGGGATCAGCACCTCACGCTCTATCCGTTTGAGTACCTGCGGCGTCGCGATCGCGACTGGAGTGTACGCTCCCATGCCACCGGTGTTGGGACCGGTGTCGCCCTCGCCGATCCGCTTGTGATCCTGCGCAGCCGGGAGTAGGCGCACCTCACGGCCATTGGTGACCGCGAAGACGGAGAGCTCCTCGCCCTCCAGAAATGACTCGATCACGACCGTGTCACCGGCCCGGCCAAAGGCTCGGCCCCCCAGCATCTCCTGCACTGCCGAGGCCGCTTCCGCGCGCGTGGTACAGACCACGGCCCCCTTGCCGGCGGCGAGACCCGAGGCCTTGACCACCAGTGGTTCGGCATGGCCAGCCACACAAGCGAGTGCCGCTTCGAGATCGGTGAAGGCGGCGCTCGCAGCGGTGGGTACCCCCGCGGCAGCCATGACATCCTTGGAGAACGCCTTCGACGCCTCGATCTGTGCCGCCGCCGCACTCGGACCGAACACCGTCCGCCCTTCGGCCCGGAGCCGGTCGGCAAGCCCCAATGCCAGCGGCACTTCGGGGCCGACGATCACCAGGTCAATGGCGTGAGCGTCGGTGAGATCGGCCAGTCGATCGATGTCGTCGGCGGGGATCGGGTGACAGGCGGCGTGTGCGGCGATCCCCGGGTTGCCGGGGGCGGCGTGGAGTTGGTGGTCCGGGTCGTCGGCGGCGAGCGCCAGGATGAGGGCGTGTTCGCGCCCCCCGCCACCGACAACCAGAATCCTCACGTGGTGGTGCCTGACCCCGAGCCGGTGCGGCGGGTCTCGTCGAATGCATCGCGCGCCGCATCGGCCGCGCGCTTGGCGGCTTTCCGGATGTGACTCGCCACATCCTTGATCTCGTCGCGGTAGTACGAGCCGGCATCGCGGACGTCGTCACCCAGCGGCCGTTCGGCCTGCTCGGTGCCGCGCCGCACATACTCGCCAGCGAGGATCCGCTCGTAGGCGCCCGACTGGATCCAGCGCTGCACCTCGGCGGCGCGCACGGTGTGCATCGGGTGCGACAGCGCCAGAGTGCTGAGGATCTTGTAGACCACGTCGAGCCCGTCGTTGCTGGCGGCGTACTCGTTGGCCTGCTCCAGGAACGGCTCGAGGTTGAGATCGCCGGGGCGGATGTTGGCGGTGTTCCCCCCCCCCGCCATCTTCATGAAGAGACGCATGGTGGCGGCGATGTCCTGGGCGCCGAGCAGCGCCGCCCGGTCCGACGACAGCTCCGATTTCCGGGACCACTCCAGGAAGGCGAACTTGACCGGCAGCAGCACCACCCCGGCGAGCATCGGCAGGGCACCGAGCGAGATCAGGAAGAGGATCGCCGCGATGGTGCGGTAGAGCGAATGGCCGCTCATCACGTGGCCGAGTTCGTGCGCCAGCAGGGCGCGCTGCTCGTCGGTGTCGAGCAGTTCCATCGCGGAGGAGTTGATGACGATAAAGGGATCGTCGATGCCGTAGGCGCCGGCGTTGAAGATCGGCGTCTGGGTGACGTACAGTTCGGGGATCCGTTCCCAGCCGAAGGTGGCGCAATTCTCGACGTGGAGCCCCCAGAGCAGCGGGAACTGGGTCGGGCCCACCCGGACAGCATTCCCCTGGAAGAGGAGCCGGATGCCTCGCTCACCGCCGAGGATGCCGAGGATCCGGCGGATAACCTCGTCGACGCCGGGCACCGACCGGAGTGCCTGCAGTGCGGCGCGGTCGGCGGGGTGCTCCCAGGTGACCGCCGCGATCTCGGGGAGGGTCACACGGGGTCGGGCTGCTGGCAGGCTGCTCATCAGATGCTCACCGGTTGAGGTTGCGGCATCCTACGCGATCCGGGGTGGTCCTGTTTCAGCATGCGGCGCCGGAGCTCACGAGGCCGCCAGCGCCTGATCGAGGTCGGCCATCAGGTCGGCCGGATCCTCGATCCCGACCGAGAGCCGAACCAGCGACTCGGTGAGTCCCATTGCCTCCCGCATCGCCACCGGCACGGAGGCATGAGTCATCGAGGCGGGGTGGCCGATCAGAGACTCCACTCCTCCCAGCGACTCCGCCAGGGCGAAGATCTTGACCGTCTCCACCATCCGGCGGGCCTTGGCGATATTCCCCAGCTCGATCGAGAGCATCCCGCCGAAGTCCGTCATCTGACTCTTCGCCAGCTCGTGCTGCGGGTGACTGGGGAGGCCGGGGTAGTAGACCCGGACCACGTCACTCCGCTCGCCGAGCCAGGCGGCAATCTGGCGGGCACTGGCGCTGTGCTGCTTCATGCGGAGCGGCAAGGTCTTCAGGCCGCGGAGCGCCAGCCAGCAGTCGAACGGGCCGGGAATGCCGCCCGCGGCGTTCTGCAGGAAGCCGATCCGCTCACCGAGGTCGTCGCGATCGGTGATCAACGCTCCGCCCACCATGTCGGAATGACCATTCAGGTACTTGGTGGTGGAATGGAGGACGATGTCGGCGCCGAAGGCCAGTGGCCGCTGGAGCACCGGCGTGGCGAAGGTGTTGTCCACCACGAAGAGCAGCCCTCGCGCGCTGGTGAGATCTCCGATGGCCCGGAGGTCGGCGAGGAACATCATCGGGTTGGTGGGCGTCTCGACGTAGACCATCCGCGTGGTGGGCCGGAGCGCGGCCTCGATGGCGGTGATGCTGCGGGTGTCGACGAACGAGAACTCGAGGCCGAACCGGCGATAGACCTGTTCCATCAGGCGGTGGCTGCCGCCATAAATGTTCTCGCCCACCACCACGTGGTCACCGCTGGTGAGCAGCTTGAGGGTGGTGTCGAGCGCGGCGAGTCCGCTGCCGAAGGCGAATCCGTGGCTGCCGCCCTCCAGCGCCGCCAGCGCCCGTTCCAGTGCTTCGCGGGTCGGATTCTGGGTGCGGGCATACTCGTACCCGGCGTGGGGCTTCCCGAGTGCGTCCTGGACGTAGGTGGACGTCTGGTAAATGGGAGGCATCACCGCACCGGCGTACGGGTCGGCGTGGTGTCCGCCGTGAACGGCGACGGTGCCGAGACGGTGGGTCGGGTTCATGTCGGTGAGGCGAGTCATGGTCGGGCCGATCGAGTCAAAGGAGCCGGAAGCTTATGATGCGTCGAGAGTTCGGGCAAGCCGTGATGGCCTGTTCGCAGCCAGTGGTGTAGTTTCAAAGTGATGAGTTTTTCCCTCCCATCAGCCCCAGCCGCTCGCCGCAGAATTCTGGTGGTGGATGACAACGCAGAGATCCGTTCGGTGCTCGTTCGGGTCCTGCGTGCCCACGATTACGAGGTTCTGGACGCCGCTGACACCGACGCTGCCTTGGCGTTGATGCGCGAGCTGGATGACGTCCCCATGGTCCTGACCGACATCCATATGCCCGGCCGTGACGGACTCGCCCTGCTGGCGGAACTGCAGCGGCACCATCCCGATACCGCCGTGCTGATGCTCACCGGTGACGCCGATCTGGGGACCGCGGTGGAGTGCCTCAAGCGGGGGGCGATGGACTACCTCTCCAAGCCGGTGGTGGTGGAGGAGGTCTGGGCCCGCGTCGACAAGGCGTTTGACAAGCGCCGCCTGACCCTCGAGGTGCGCCACCTCCAGGAGAGCTATCAGGCCGACCTCGAACGCCGCGTCTCCGAACTGGCGCGAAAAAACCAGCAGATGTTCCTCTCCCAGGTGCAGATGGCGGTGCGCATGCTGGAGGCGAAGGATCCCTACACTCGCGGTCACAGTACCCGTGTGGCGGAGTATGCCGTTGGGGTGGGGCAACTCCTCGGATTCGGACCCGGGATGCTCGACGCCCTGCGACTCGGCGGCGAGCTGCACGACATCGGCAAGATCGGCACCCGCGACGCGGTCCTCAACAAGCCCGGCAAGCTGACGCCGGAGGAGTTCGAAGAGATCAAGCGGCACACCACCGACGGCGCGGAAATGCTCTCGGTGCTGGGCGACGAACATCCCGAGGTGTTGCGGATCGTGCGCTCCCACCACGAGCGATTCGACGGCTGCGGCTTCCCGGATGGGCTGCGGGGTGCGGCGATCCCCCAGTCGGCCCGGATCGTGGCGGTGGTCGATGCCTTCGACGCGATGACCTCGAACCGCGCCTACCGGGAGCGTCAGGATCCCCGCTGGGCCTACGGCGAGTTGACCAGCGGCGCGGGCAGCCACTTCGACCCCGATCTCGTCAATGCCTTCATCGCGGCGTTCCCCCCCCCAAACAACAGCCGCCCGGTGCAATGAACCGCGCGGTCATCTCTCTCCCCCGGATGGCGTGATGTCCGAGACCCTGATGATTTCCGTATCCGGCATGCGCGGTCATGTCGGCACCGACCTCACTCCTGAACTGGTGGCGCGACACGCTGCGGCGCTGGGGGCGTGGGTGCGCTCCCGGGGCGGCAGTGGTGTGGTGATCGGTCGCGATGCCCGCACTTCCGGCCCGATGTTCACGCGGGCGGCGATTGCAGGGTTCCAGTCCGTCGGGGTGGACGTGATTGATGTCGGCGTGGCACCGACGCCGACGGTTCAGATGGCGGTTGAACATCATCGTGCCGGGGCAGGTCTGATCCTCACCGCGAGCCACAATCCGATCGAGTGGAACGCGCTCAAGTTCGTCGGACCTGACGGGATCTTTCTCGATGCCGAGTCGGGGGCGATGGTACGCCAGCTCGCCGATCAGGGCCCGCCGCGAGTCGGCTGGGACAAAATCGGCCAGGTCACCTCCGATGACTCGGCCATCGAGCGGCACCTCGATGCCATCCTCGACCTCCCGGAGCTGGACCTTGCCGCCATTCGGGCCCGTGGCTTTCACGTGGCGATCGACTGCGTTCGGGGGGCTGGCGCGCCGACGATGCTGGCATTGTTCGAGCGGCTCGGCGTCCGGGTCAGCGGCATCCACCTCACGGCCGATGGTCACTTCCCTCATCCGCCCGAGCCGGTGCCCGAGAATCTGGGCGACCTCGCCGCCCTGGTGCGGGAGAGCGGCGCCGATATCGGGATGGCGGTCGATCCGGATGTCGACCGGTTGGCACTCGTGGACGAGCACGGCGAGCCGTTGGGCGAGGACTACACCCTGGCCTTGGCGGCGCGGGCCGTTCTCGATCGACAGCCCGAGGGCGCCCCCCGTGCGGTCGTGGCCAACCTGTCGACCTCACTGGTGGTCGAGGATGCCGCTCGCGCCGCCGGGGCCAGATTTGTCCGGGCCCCGGTCGGCGAGGCCAATGTGGCGCGAGCCATCGTGGCGGAAGGGGCGGTGGTCGGAGGGGAAGGAAATGGCGGGGTTATCCTCCCCGCGCTCCATGTCGGTCGGGATGCTCCGCTCGCGGCGGCCCTCATCTTGCAACGACTGGTAGCCAGTGGTCAGGGAGTCAGTGCCTTGGTCAGGGGGGCGCCGCAATACACCATCGTCAAGGCCAAGGCGGCCCGGGGTGGCGACCTGGCGGCGCAATATGCCGCCCTCAGGAGCAGCTTTCCGGATGCCTTGGCGGATGATCGGGACGGGTTGCGGTTGTCCTGGCCCGATCGCTGGGTCCATGTCCGTCCCTCGGGCACCGAACCGATTGTGCGAATCATTGCCGAGGCACCTACCGGTGCCGAAGCCAACGATCTGGTGGCGCGCGCTCGTGCCGCCGGTTAGCCGGGCTCCCGGGCCCGAGTCGAAGGGATAGTCAGCGATGTGCGGAATTGTGGGATATGTCGGACCACGCGAGGCGGCACCGATCCTGATGGAGGGGCTTCGCCGCATGGAATATCGCGGCTATGACTCCGCCGGGATTGCGGTGCTAAACGGCGACATCAACATCCGGAAGGCGGCCGGCAAGCTCAGCGTGCTGGCCGACGAGCTTCGATCCGGAGCGCCCCACGGCACGGTCGGAATCGGCCACACCCGCTGGGCCACTCACGGTGCGCCGACCACGCTGAACGCCCACCCGCACACCGATCGGTCGGGGCGGATCGCCCTGATCCACAACGGCATCATCGAGAATGCCCCAGCCATCCGGAAGGCGCTCGCCTCGCGCGGGCATACCTTCACTTCAGAGACCGACACCGAGGTCCTCGCCCATCTGGTTGGCGAGCTGTATCAGGGCAACCTCGAAGAGGCCGTTGCTGCCGCGCTCCGTGACGTCGACGGCGCCTATGGCATCTGCGTCATCTCCGCCGATGAACCGGGCACCCTGGTCGCGGCCCGCAACGGCTCTCCGATCATTCTCGGCATCGGCGACGACGAGTACCTCGTCGCTTCCGACCAGTCCGCCATCGTTGAACACACCCGGCAGGTGATCTATCTCGACAACGGCGAGATGGCGGTGCTGACGCGGAACGGCTATCGCGTCCGCACGCTCACCTCCAGGCGGGTTGACAAGCCGATCAACGAGATCGAGTGGGACCTCGAGACGATCGAACGGGGCGGCTTCGAGCACTTCATGCTCAAGGAAATCTTCGAGCAGCCCGAATCGCTCGAGAACACCATGCGCGGCCACCTCCTGGAGGAGACCGGCAACGTTCGCGTCTACGGACTCAAGCTCGATGATGCCCAGATCAACTCGATCAAGCGGATCATCATCACCGCCTGCGGCACCTCGTGGCACTCGGGACTGATCGGCAAGTACATGCTGGAGGAGCTGGCGCGGATTCCCACCGAGGTCGAGTACGCCTCGGAGTTCCGCTACCGGAACCCGATCGTGGATCAGGACACTCTGGTCATCGCGATCTCCCAGTCGGGTGAGACTGCCGACACCCTCGCTGCGCTGCAGGAGGCGAAGCGGCGCGGGGCACGCAGCATCGGGCTGGTGAACGTGGTCGGCTCAACCATTGCCCGCGAGGTCGACGGCGGTCTCTACCTCCGCTGCGGCCCGGAGATCGGCGTGGCCAGCACCAAGGCGTTCACCTCGCAGGTTGTGGCTCTGGCCATGGTCACTCTGCGGTTTGCCCGCCTCAAGCAGATGTCGCTGCTCGATGGGCAACGGTACGTTGCCGCACTCGCCCGGCTGCCCGACCAGATCCGCGAGATTCTCTCCCGCGCCGACGAGGTCAAGCTGCTGGCCGAGCGCTTCGCCGATGCGTCGAATGCCCTCTATCTCGGCCGCGGAGTCAACTTCCCGGCCGCGCTGGAGGGTGCGCTCAAGCTCAAGGAAATCTCCTACGTCCACGCCGAGGGGTATCCGGCAGCCGAGATGAAGCACGGGCCGATTGCGCTGATCGACGAAAACATGCCGGTCATGGTGGTGGCGCCGCGTGACGCGGTGTACGGCAAGATCGTCTCGAACGTGCAGGAAGTGCGCGCCCGGGGCGGACGGGTGATCGCCATCGTCAATCCGGGTGAGGAAGAAATTTCCGCGCTGGCGGAGGCGACCTTCATCGTGCCGGAAACGCTCGACCTGCTCTCGCCGGTGCTCACCGTCATCCCATTGCAGCTCTTTTCCTACTACGTGGCGCTGCAGCGCGGCTGCAACGTGGATCAGCCGAGAAATCTCGCCAAGTCGGTGACGGTGGAGTGAGTGGGTGGTCGTGGGCCGGAGCAAACAAGGTGAAACGTGAAAGGTGAAAGGGGGCGTCATGCCAGCTCCCTTTCACCTTTTACCATACCCGATTTTCCCCTGACCTACGATCTACGGCTTACGACCTACAACCTACGACCCCACCCTCACCCCCCCCAGCGAATCCCCAGATGCAGCGACCCTCTTCGGGCCGTGCGCGGATTGAACCCGTCGGGGAGATCGTCGTCGCGGAAAGGGCTCTTGCCGAGGGCACCATCCAGGCGGACCACCCCGCTCCATGCCGAGGAGAAGGGGACGTTCCCCTCCAGCGCAGCGGTGAATTGGAACTTGGAGCGATCATCGCCGCCGGCGTCGCTGAAACTCCAGTGCTCGTAGCCAGCGCCGACCAGCAGATGGGCCGAGGGGCGCTCGGCGGAGCCCACGATGCGACGACCGACCTCCAGGCCGAAGGTGGTGCCGAGCATCTGGTCGGTCGAGCTCACCCCGGCGTCGGTCCCGATTATGACCAGATCGGCGCTGGTGCTGCGAATCAAGCCGGCGATCCGCCAGGGACCGCGATCGTATCCGATCGAGCCGGCGACGTCGCTGTTGGCGCTCGGCCGGAGCTCGGGACGGTCGGCGGACTCAGTGGAGCGGGCAAACCCACGCAGCGTTGACGCGCCCGCCCGGAAGGTGAGGTCGAGCTGGGCGGCCAGTGGAGCCGAGACGCCCAGTGAGAGGACGAGCACGGCAGCGAATCTCCGACGATTAAACATGAACTGCTCCTGGGTTGGGGATGGCGAAACGATGGCGCAGCACTCTCAACCGGGGCTCAAATGCTGGCCGCGGTTCCGGGGACGTCCAATGTTATGTTCCGCCGCACTCGGGGAGGGGGCGGTACGATGAGGGTGGTGGTACAGCGTGTCCGGCAGGCCTCCGTGTCCGTCGAGGGCCAGGTGATCGGGGAGATCGGTGGCGGCTTGCTGGTGCTGGCGGGCTTTGCCCCGACCGACACGCCGGCCGTGGTCGGCTGGATGGCCACCAAACTGGCCGGGCTGCGGCTCTTTCCGGACGCCGAGGGGAAGCTCAACCGATCGGTGCTCGAGATTGGCGGCGAAGTGCTGGTGGTATCCCAATTCACTCTGTACGGCGATGCGAGCAGGGGGCGTCGGCCATCGTTCGTGGCCGCGGCCCCCCCTGAACTGGCAATCCCACTCTACCAGCATTTTCTGGCCGCACTCGGCCGGCACCAGGTGCCGGTGGAGAGCGGTCAATTCGGGGCCGACATGCAGGTGGCCCTCATCAACGATGGACCGGTGACCCTCATCTTGGAGCGCGAACAGGGATGACCCTGCCCACGATTGTCCTCGCATCGGCTTCGCCACGCCGCCGCCAATTGCTGGAGATGATCGGCCTCGACATCCTGATAGCCCCGGCCGACGTCCAGGAGATCCCGCTGCCGCGCGAGCGGCCGGCGGCCTATGCGCGCAGGCTGGCCCGGGACAAGGCCCGGGCCGTCCCCGGTCGGCTGGTGCTCGGTGCCGACACGATCGTGGTGATCGACGACTCGATTCTCGAAAAACCTCGTGATGATTCCCACGCGCTCGAAATGCTGCTCCGCCTGCAGGGCCGCACTCACGAGGTGATCACCTCGATCTGCCTGATCGCCGACGGGGTGGAACACCAGGCGACCGACCGGACGACCGTCACCTTTCGCGCCGCCGATGAGGGATGGCTCCGTGATTACATCGCCACCGGGGAGCCGCTCGACAAGGCCGGTGGCTACGGCATCCAGGGCTGGGGCGCGGCTCTGGTGGAGCGGATCGAGGGAGATTTCTTCGGGGTCATGGGGTTGCCGATCCGTCTGGTGCTGCAATTGCTGGCAGAGGCGGGGTATGAATACCGGTTCGGGCGCGGCGGAGCCGCGCGGGGGAGCGGGATGGAGCCGAAACGTAAAACGTGAAAGGTGAAACGGAGGGTGGGGCGACACCCCCTTTCACCTTTAGCCTCTCACCCGTTCCGACCCGTTCACCGTTCACCCGGCGCCCCGCAGGGGCGCCCCCTTTCACCCGTTACGCCCCGTTCACCCCTCACCGTTCACCGACCCTCCCCTCCTGCTGCCGCGCGCAACGCGGCCACCACCGCCCCCGCCTTGGCCAGAGTCTCCTGCAACTCGGCCTCTGGCAGTGAGTCGGCGACGATGCCTGCCCCGGCCTGGACGTGAGCGGCGTCGAGGGTGAAGACGGCGGTGCGAATGGCGATCGCGGTGTCGAGGGTGCGGGCACCGTAACCGACATACCCCACCGCACCACCGTAGGGACCGCGGCGGGTCGGCTCCAGTTCGTCGATGATTTCCATCGCCCGCACCTTGGGCGCCCCGCTCAGCGTGCCGGCCGGGAAGGCGGCTGCCAGCGCGTCGATCGCGTCGAGCCCCTCGCGCAGGGTGCCGCGCACCTCGCTGACCAGGTGCATCACCTGCGAATACCGCTCCACCACCATCTGCTCGACCACGCGCACCGAACCGTATCGGGCCACCCGCCCGACATCGTTGCGGCCGAGATCCACCAGCATCAGGTGTTCCGCCACTTCCTTGGGGTCGGCGCGCATCGCCGCCTCGAGGGCGGCGTCGGCCTCGGCCGTGGCGCCGCGCGGCCGGGTGCCGGCAATCGGGCGCACGGTGACCTCATCATCAACCACCCGGACCAGCACCTCGGGGGAGGCACCGGCCACGGTCAGCTCGCCGAGTCTGAGGAAATAGCAGTAGGGAGCCGGGTTGAGGGCCCGGAGCCAGCGGTAGGTCAGGAACGGGTCGGGGGGGGGGGCGACGTCGAGGCGGCGCGACAGCACGATCTGGAAGGCATCCCCGGCCGCGATGTACTCCTGGCAGCGGGCCACGTCGGCGCGGAACCGGTCTTCAGGATACGGTGATGGCAGTGATGGTGTCCCCCCCCCTGAAACTGGCGATGTCGCCGAGGGGAATGCCAGCGGAGCCAAATGCGCCTCGCCGCCCAGGCGGCCGAGCCAGTCGGCAGCACGGGCCTCGGCGTCGGCGATCCGGCGCGCCAGCGTCGCGTCGTCGAGTGAGGGGTCGATGGCCACGTTGGCGATCACGGTGGCGCGGTGAAAGAGGTGGTCGAGCACCAGCAGCGTGTCGACCACCATCGCCACGGCGTCGGGGAGCTGCCGGTCATCCCGGGGGGGGGATGGCAGCTCCTCGAGAGTTCGCACGACGTCGTAACCCCACATCCCCACTGCGCCGCCGGTGAACGGCGGCAGCCCGGGCAGCGCCGGCGCCGTGGTGGTCCGCAGCAACTCACCCAGGTGAGCCAGCGGCGTGGTATCCCGGGCGACGGTGGTCCAGCGCTCCGTCGATCCGTCACGCTGCTCCACCCGCCGGTCGCGGTAGCGGTATACCGCGGCCGGTTCGGTCGCGAGGAAGCTCCAGCGGGCCCAGCGCTCGCCACCCTCGAGCGATTCGAGGAGGAAGCCGTGGTCGCCGCGATGCAGCTTCGCGAAGGCGGTCACCGGGGTATCACCGTCGAGGATCACCTCGCGGGTGATCGGCAGGCGGCGGTGGCCGGCAGCGATGGCGTCGCGGCAGCGGGAGAGGAGGTCGGTCATCGCGGTGCCGCGAGCAGGTAGCGCCCCGAGGCAGTGAGCGGGATCATCAGCATGTCGGCTGCGGGCCGGGTCGCGGCGACGAATTCGATCAACGAATCGGGGCGCAGCCGACCGACTCCGATTCCCCGCTCCAACTGGGTGAGGGTGGGGTAGCGCACGATTGCCTCCGCCGGCGCGACGAAGTGGGCGGCATAGCTGAACAGCAGGGTGGTCCCCTCGGGCAGCCCCCCGTCAATGGTCACGGTCAATCCGTAGCGTCCCGGCGTCGGGGTGAGAGTCAGAGTGCGCTCCCGGTCGGTGCTGCTGTCGGCAGCGACCCGCAGGACCGCGAAGGTCGCGTTGTCGGGCGCCGGGTGGCGGAGCACCACCGTGCGCCCGCTTGCTGACCGGAAGGTGACCACCGTGTCACCGGGTGAGGAGCCGCCCCGTTCGATCAACCAGACCTGATCGAGCGCCATCGGCGGACGGCGCGCAAGTGCGGCAGCCGGATCCGGGCCGCTGGAGGCACCGTAACGCGGCCGGGCACACCCCAGCACCATCACCGCCAGCACCAGCGACCACCCTATCTTCCGCCAATGTACTCCCCCGGCAGATGGTATCTCTGCGTGCTCGGCCTGCTCCCCGCGACCATCACCGCCCAGTCCTGGCGCTCGGGCGAGGAATTGCCGCTGGTGGTGGCCGCGGTCGAGGCCCGTGCCGCGCGAGATCAGGACCGCGCCCTCGCCGGCTGGCGGGCGATTGCAACTGGGCTGGTTCGTTTTGCTTCGGTCGTGGAACACGTCAATGGGCCGATCGAACGGGTGATCAGGGCGGACGAACTCAGAGTGGAAGTGTACGGGGAGGCACCGAATTGGAGCAAGCAGCAGATTCTCGCCTGGCGTGACACCAACTTTCTCCCCAACCGGATTTTCTACCATCGCGATCACCTCGGGATCGTCGCCAATGACTTTGGCAGCACCATCCGGCTCGGCAACGGCGATGAAGTGCGCGACGTCCCCCATCCCCTCTCTCCGGCGGGCCTGGGTCATTACCAATTCGCCTTGGGCGACACCGTCAGCGTGGCGCGTCGCGACGGGACCATTCGCGTGGTGGCGATTGCAGTCCGCCCCACGAACCATGTCGATGCCGCAGCAGTCGGAACCCTCTACCTCGATCTCGCCCGCGCCGTGCTGGTGCGCTTCCGGTTCACCTTCACTCCAGCGGCCTACCGCGACAATACGGTGGCTGACATCACCGTGGACCTCGAGAATGCGCTGGTCGACGGACAGCAGTGGCTGCCTTGGCGGCAGTCGATCACCATAAGGCGGGAAACGCCCTGGCTCGCCTTGCCGATCGGCAGTGTGCTCCGCGCCGACTGGACCATCGACGAATATGAACTCGGACTGGCACTGCCAGTTGACCAGCGTCGAATCGGCGAGATCGGGGGACTCCGTAGTCCCAATCGACAGGGTGACTGGGAGCAGCCACTCTCCGAGCGCCTGACGGAGGTACCTGCCACCGGTGCCGATCGCGAGTCGGTGGAGCGAATGGCGATGGAGCATCTCGAGGGTGCATCGTTGTCGGGAATGCCGCCGTTCCGGTTCGGGGCCAACGGCCTCAGTGATCTGCTCCACCTCAACCGGGTGCAAGGGGTGGTTCCTGGCGTGGGAGCGCAACTCAGCTCCGGTCAGTGGCAGGCCGCTGTACATCTCGGGCTGGGGACCAGTGACGGCCGGGTGGTAGGGAGGGTGGCTGTCAATCGCCCCGTTGGTCGGTACCGCCTGGGAGTGGCAGCCCACCGAGAGATGCGCGATATCGGCGACCTGCCGGTCGTGAGTCGGGTGCAGAATTCACTTCGCACGCTGGTGGACGGGAGCGATCGCGGTGACTGGACGCTGGTTGAGGAAGTCATGCTGAGCGCAACTGGCCGCTCCGGGCCAACCGATCTGACTGTCGAGGCAGGGTGGCGGAAGGGTCATTCGGCAAGCAGCGCCTTCACCGCACTTGACGGGACCCGCCGCGAGAACCCGGCGCTCGGGGCATCGGGGATCACAACGGTCCGAGGAACAGCCGTGCACAGCAGATCGACCGGGCTGATTGCGCGATTGGCGGCGGAAGCGGGAGTCGGTGGGGGGGGTTGGCAACGGTTGGCCGCCCGGATGAGCGGCGACTTCCCGATGGGTAGTGGACGCTTTGACTGGGTGGTCGGCGGCGGCTTCGGTTCGCGACGCTTGCCGCCTTACCGGGGGTTTGTCCTCGGTGGGCAGGGGAGTCTCCCCGGGGTGGGGTTCCGCGCCATCGGCGGGCGGCGTGCAGCCGACGCGACCATCGCCTGGCTGGTACCGGTGGCTCTGCCATCCCCGCCGATCCGGGTGCTGAGGGGGGCGGCGTTGACGAGCCGGGTCGGCCCCTTCCTCGCGGCCGGGGTAGCCGGCGGGCAAATTGGCGAGACCCGGTGGAACGGGGGCGGGGTGATTCATCCGGTGCTCGGATTGCGCACTGAGCTGTGGGGCCCGAGTCTCCGCCTGGATTTGGGAGTGGCTTTGCGTACCAGAGATGTCGGTATCACTGTGGACCTGCATCCCTCATGGTGGCCGGTCATGTAGTGGTCATGGGAATGATTTCGACTGGCGGTGGCCGCCTTGCATGGCTCCCGAGCGCCTGATGGCCTACTTTTCGCGGCACCGTGGTCTTGAACCCCATATATGGAATGGTGATACGGGTGACCAGTTACACCGACGAATGGCTTACCTCGATCCTGGGGCCCTCGCTTCCTGAGGGGACTCTGGAGCGTTTCCGTACCGAAGAGGGACGGGAGCGGGCCTCGTTGTGGGAATTGGTGCTGGAACACAAGGTGATGCCCGAGGCCGAATTGCTGTCGGTGCTGGCGAGCCGTTGCCGGTTGCCGATAGCCGATCTGGCGACTGCCACTCGCCAGGCAGGCGAGGCGTTGCCCGAGCCGCTGGCCCGACGCTTCGGGGTCGTGCCGCTCAAAGTGACCGAGTCGTTGCTCGAGATAGCGACCTCGAATCCGTTCGATGTCGGTGCCGAACAATCGCTGGCCTTTGCCACCGGTCGCGAGATCCGGATGGCGCTGGCCTCCCCCCCCCGCATCCGCGAACGAATCGACGAGCTCTATGGCAAGGCGGCGATAGATGGCGTCTCCAAGCTCATCGCCGGAATGGAGGGGCTCGACGTCCAGTCACTCGATGCTGACGCACAGGACGCCGAGGACGAGGCCGCGGTCGCGGCCGAGGCGAGTTCGCGGCCCATCATCAAGCTGGTCGATGTCCTGCTGGCAGACGGCATCAACTCACGGGCCAGCGACATCCATATCGAGTCCGGCGAGGGTGCCATCGTGGTGCGCTACCGGATCGACGGAGTGTTGCGCCAGGCGATGACGATTCCGCGCAAGGCCGGAATCCCTCTCGTTTCCCGGATCAAGATCATCTCCGGCCTCGACATCACCGACCGGATGCGGCCCCAGGACGGCCGTGCCCGCGTGGCGATCAATGGTCAGCCGGTGGACCTCCGGATCTCGACCCTCCCGGCCACCCATGGCGAGAAGGTGGTCATCCGGATCCTCAATGCCAACGCCACCATGCTCGAACTCTCCTCGCTCGGACTCTACGACGAGGAGCGCAAGCTGGTCCAGCAACTGTTGGGCTACAAGGAAGGGATCATCCTCTGCACCGGTCCCACCGGTTCGGGGAAGACCACCACTCTATATTCCTGCATCCGGGAGATCATCGGCGAGGCGATCAACATCGTCACCGTCGAGGATCCGGTCGAGTATCGCCTCGGCAAGAACATCGTGCAGGTGCAGGTGGCCGAAAAGCAGGGGCTGACCTTTGCGGCGGCGCTGCGCTCGATTCTGCGTCAGGACCCAGACGTGGTCCTGGTCGGCGAGATTCGTGACCTGGAGACCGCGCAGGTGGCGGTCCAGGCGTCACTTACCGGTCACCTCGTGCTCTCGACGCTGCACACCAACGATGCGCCCAACACGGTCACCCGTCTGGTGGACATGGGACTCGAGGCGTTCAAGATCGGGGCGGCGTTGCGCGGGGTGATCGCGCAGCGCTTGATGCGCCATCTCTGCCAGGTCTGCCGCGCTCCCCAGGATCCCGCCGCGGTGCCGCTGCGGTTGCGCCCCTTCATTCCGGAGGGCGCCTCGCTCTGGCAGCCGATCGGTTGCAGCAAGTGCAGCCAGACCGGTTATCGCGGCCGCTTCTCGGTGGTCGAGATCCTCCAGATGACTCCGGATATCGAGCGGCTGGTTGGAGCTGGAGCCCCGGCTGACCGGATCGCCGAGATGGCTCGGGCCGATGGCATGCTGACCCTGTTCGAGTGCGGCCTGCGTCACGTCCTTGACGGCCACACTTCGGTCGATGAGCTGCTGCGGGTGACCGATCCGCCCGCTGCCTCCCGGCCTACCGCAGGCCCGGCCGCGGGAGGCAATCTTCCCATCGGTCAGGTCGAGCGGCGGAGCGGCGGAGCGGGCGTGCGGGAACCCAAGGTTGAGGTCGACCTGCTGGCCGATCTCGAATTGGTCGATGACGATTCGCCCAAGACTCCTGCCGCCAAGGACTCCGTTCCTCGTGCCCTGATCCTGCTGGTCGAGGACGAGGACACCCTGCGACGGGTGGTTCGCGACCTGCTCGAGCAAGAAGGTTATGCCGTCTGCGAAGCGCGCGATGGCGCGGAGGCGCTGGAGCAGGTCGATCGCCATGCACCTGATCTGGTGCTGCTCGACCTCAATCTCCCCAATGTGGACGGCTACACCGTGCTGGCTCAACTTCGCTCGCGTCCGGCGACTCAATCGCTGCCGATCGTGGTGCTGTCGGCACGCGGTGACGAGGACAACGAGGTGCGAGTCCTCCGCCTCGGCGCCACCGATTTCCTGACCAAGCCGTTCCGGCCGAGGGCGCTCTCGGCTCGTCTCGAGGCGTCGCTGTCCCGTTACCGGTCGTGAGCAGCAATTCTTCGTCGGGCGACATCGAATCGGTCCTCCGCCTGATCAAGCCGTCGGTGAGGGCACAGGGCGCCTACACTCTGGCCGCCCCGGTGGCGCGTCACAAACTCAACCAGAACGAGGCGGCGGACGACCTCGATCCAGCGCTAAAACGCGCGATTCTCGAGCAGGTCGAGAACCGCCACTGGCACCGCTATCCGGAATTCACCCCTCGTCCCTTGCTGGAACAACTCGGCGCGCACTACAGATGGGATCCCGACGGGATCCTGGTGGGCAACGGCTCCAACGAGCTGATCCAGGCCACCATGTCGGTGACCCTCGATCGTGACGGAGCGGTGGTGACACCGACCCCGACCTTCTCGCTCTACCGCCTGATGGCGTCGGTGCTTGGCGCACCCTGCCACACCGTGCCGTTCGGAGCGGGATTCCGGTATGAGATCGACCGCCTCATCGCCGCCGTCGAAGCGGCCGATGCCCGGATGCTGGTGCTCAACACTCCCAACAATCCCACCGGGAGTGCCCTCGCTCGCTTCGAGATCTCGCAGGCGCTGGAGGCGACCAACGCGATGGTCGTCGTGGACGAGGCCTACGTGGAGTTCGGCGGCGAGACCGCCATCCCGCTGTTGGCGGCGCATCCACGCCTGGTGGTGTTGCGGACCTTTTCCAAGGCATTGGGGATGGCCGGACTGCGGTTCGGCGTCCTGCTGGCTCATCCGGCTCTGGCGAGAGAGATAGCCAAGGCGAAGCTCCCCTACAACGTCAACCTGATCACGCTGGAGGCAGCGGCAGTCGCGCTGCAGCATGCGGAACAGATCGGGGAGCGGGTGAAGCGCACCGTAGCCGAGCGTGAGCGGACCATCAAGGCGCTCAAGGCGATGCCCGACCTTGCGGTCTACGACAGTGCCGCCAACTTCTTCCTGGTGCGGAGCGATCGACTGACCGCCTCAATGCTGTTTCGGCGACTGCTGGATGACTTCGGCATTCTGGTGAGGGATGTCTCCAGTCATCCCGGGTTGGAGGAGTGCCTGCGCATCTCGGTGGGCACGGCAGCGGACATGGATGCGGTGATTGCCGCCTTCAGGACCATTCATGGAGAACAACGATGAGTCGCGACGCGACGGTCGAACGGATCACCAACGAAACCGAATTGAGAGTGCGGCTCGGACTCGACGGTTCGGGTGCTGGCTCAATCGAGACCGGGATCGGCTTCTTTGATCACATGCTCGATGCCTGGGCGAGACACGGTCTCTTTGACCTGGTGGTGCACGCCGAGGGGGATCTGCACGTCGATGGCCACCACACCGTGGAGGATACCGGGATCGCGCTGGGGCAGGCGATCGCCGAAGCGCTTGGCGAAAGAGCCGGCATTCGCCGCTATGGCACAGCCACCGTGCCGCTCGACGAGGCGCTGGTGCGGGTGGTCGTCGATTGCTCCGGCCGACCGTTCCTCGCCTGGCACGCCGACCCTCCCAACTGGCAGATGCTGGGTGACTACGACGTGGCACTCACCGGCGAGTTCTTCAGAGCTGTGGCGGTGCACGCCGGTCTGACGTTGCATATCGACCTGCTCCGCGGCCACAACGCCCACCACATCGTGGAGGCGACCTTCAAGGCCTTTGCCCGGGCGCTCGATGAGGCGACTGCGATCGATCCGCGCGTTGACGGAGTGCCGTCGACCAAGGGCACCTTGTGATCGTGGTGGTTGATTATGGCGTCAACAACCTCGCCTCGGTCGCTCGGGCGCTGGCCGCCACCGGCCATCCTGCGAAGCTGAGCGACGACCCCGAAACGGTCCGCCATGCCGACCGGGTCTTGCTGCCCGGGGTTGGTCACTTTGCCCGCGCCAGTGCCACCCTGCTGGCCAGCGGTCTCGGCGCTGCGGTGCAGGAGGTGGCTTCTGCCGGCCGACCGGTGATGGGAATCTGTCTGGGATTGCAGCTCTGCTGCACCGAAAGCGAGGAGGCACCCGGCGTCGCCGGTCTGGGATTATTGCCCGGCCGGATCGCGCGGTTCAGGACCACGCTCCAGGTGCCTCACGTCGGCTGGGCCAAGGTGATGCCGACGGCTGTCGGCCGCGCCCACCCGGTGAGTGGCCCGTTGCTGGGCGAGGAGGGGACGTTCTACTACCACGTCCACTCGTATCATCCGGTCGAGGTGCCGGCCGGCAACGTGCTTGCCACCGGCGACTATGACGGCGTGTTCGCGACCCTGGTGGTACGCGACAATGTGCTCGGGGCGCAGTTCCATCCAGAGAAGTCTCAGCAGGCGGGGCTGGCGCTGCTGGATGCCTTTGCGCGGTGGACGCCATGACCACGATCGCCGTGTCGCTGATCGACCTCTATGTGCTGCGCGGGCTCGGCGACTCGCTTGAGGTGCTCCTGCTCCGGCGTGCCAGTGGCGGCCGCTGTCCCGGGTCGTGGGAGGCGGTCCATGGCCACATCGAGGAAAATGAGCGGCCCGCCGATGCTGCCATTCGGGAGCTCCGGGAAGAGACTGGCTATTCGCCGCTCAGACTCTACAACCTGTCACGCGCCGAACTCTTCTACCAGCACGGCATCGATGCGCTGGCGGTGGTGCCCGCCTTCGCGGCCTTCGTGCCGGACCACCTCCCCGTGGTGCTCGGCCAGGAGCACGATGGTGCCGAGTGGCTCTCCCCCGGCGAGGCCCGCAGCCGTTGCGCCTGGCCGCGGGAGGCCAGAGCGATCGATGACGTGGTCCGCATGCTGGGAACCGGCAATGCAGGCGTAATCGAGGATGTGCTCCGGATATGCTAGCGCGCCGGATCATCCCGTGCCTCGATGTCGCCGATGGGCGAGTCGTCAAGGGGATCCACTTCGAGGATCTCCGGGACGCCGGTGATCCGGTCGAGCAGGCCGCGCGCTATGATCGCGAAGGCGCCGACGAACTGGTGTTCCTCGACATCGGTGCCAGTGACGAGGCGCGCGGCACCACGCTCGCCATGGTCGAGGCGGTGGCGGAACGGATTTTCATCCCCTTCACGGTAGGGGGGGGGATTCGCTCGGTCGCCGATGCCGGTGCCGCACTCCGGGCCGGTGCCGACAAGGTCGGGGTCAACACCGCTGCGGTCAGCGATCCGGCGCTGGTCGGCGCCCTGGCGGATGCCTACGGGACGCAGTGCGTGGTGGCAGCAGTGGATGTCAAGCGGATCGATGGGCGTTGGAGCGTGGTGGTCAATGGCGGCCGGGTGGTGACCTCACTGGAGGCGATATCCTGGATCCGGGAGCTCGCCGAGCGCGGGGCGGGGGAGATCCTGCTGACCTCGATGGATCGTGACGGCACCCGCTCCGGATACGATCTTGAGCTGACCAGAGCGGCGTCCGAAGCGGTCGGCATTCCGGTCATCGCCAGCGGCGGCGCTGGAGAGCTGGCCCACCTGTTTGACGCCTTCAATGCCGGTGCCCATGGCGTCCTCGCGGCATCAATCTTCCACTTCGACGGCACCGGCATCGGCGAAGCCCGTCGCTATCTGGGCGAGCGGGGCATTCCGGTGCGTCCCCCCCCCCGAGCTGACTGACATGACCCCAGCAGGGCTCCGAACCGGAGTTCGGAACAATCACGGTTCAGCGCTTCAGGTCGATGAAATCGACGCTCGCTTGAGGGCCCGACTGATCCAGGTGGTTTCCTCCGGCTCAAGTCCGAGCGCATACAAAGTCCCGAAATAACCAGCGATGGAAAGCGGGACTCCAAAGGCCACCTGCCAGAAACCCTGTCCATGGAACAGCGCCAGCAGCGCGACGATTGTGGCTGCTGGTGGGATGCCGGCGAGTACCGGCTTGAGCACCCCGAAGTTTACCGTCCTGATCCCGAACAGTTGCCGGTTGATCACGATCCGCATCACGTTGACTACCAGGAAGGTCGTGGCCACCGAGATCGCCACCCCTTCCAGCCCGAATGACGATGCCATCCAGATACCCAGTCCCACTGTGAGTCCGATGCGGACCGCTCCGACCAGGTAGTTCACCCTCGGCCTCAGGTAGATGATCGGCAACTCGGCGATCCCCAGGGAGCCGTTGATCGTGTCGCCGACCAGCAGCAACGTCAGGGTGAGAGCACCGGCCGAGAAATCGCCGCCGAGCAGGCCGAGGACGTTGTCGCCGAACGAGGCGAAGCCGATGATCATGATCACCTGGACCGAGAGGATCCAGCGGGAGACGAGGGCCAGTTGTCCGCCGACCCGGGAGAGGTCGCCTGCGGCAATCGCGTCCGACAAGACCGGCGGCAGAATCCGGTCGAATCCCTGCCGGATCTTCCGCGTGAAGGTTGCGAACTGGCGCGCCATGCCGTAGATCCCGACCGTGCTGGCCGGGAAGAAGTAGCTCACCAGGTAGACGTCCGCCTGGTCGCTGAGGAGCGTGAGCATCTCATAGGCCGCGGTCGGGCCGCTGAATGAAATCAACCGTCGCATTTCGCCCCAGGTGAGCGGCGACCGCAGGCAGGTGGAGAGTGGAAAGACCTTGGCGAAGAAATGGACTATGGTCACCGTTGCGACAGCCAGAGCGCCCAGGTAGGCCGTTACCAGTCCGTATTCTCTGTCTCCGAGGTACCACACACCTGCCGCGACGGCGCTCAGCGCCAGCGGTTCGACGATGCTCTTGGCGACCACCTCGAAGCGCATCTGCCGGGTGAACCGGATGGTGACCAGCAGGAGGTCGGTGATCACGTTGAGCGGGATGGAAGCGGAGAGCAGGAAGAGCGCAGGTGCCGCGGCCGGCAGACGCAACAGGTTGGCGAGCGGAAAGGCGGTACCTGCAATGAGCAGGGTCATCATGCCGCCGGTGACCAGGGCGAGTGCAATGCCGTTGGCGATGGCTCGGTGGACGCTCTCGCCGCGCGCGGCGGCCTCGCTCATGAACTTGAACAGCGAGCGCCTCATCCCGAACAGCGCCAGGGCGCCCGCCGTCTCCACGACCGACAGGGCAAACACGTATTCCCCGAAGGAGCTCTCGCCGTAGAGCATTGCCGCAATGAGCAGGAAGGGCGCCCGGGCGCCCATCCGGAAGGCATAGCCCAGGTAGTTGGCTCCCGCGCCGCGTGCCAGGTCTCTGGCGTCAGTCTCAGCGGCTCGGCGCATCGCTCACAGGGGTCCCGTTCGTCAGGGTGTGGAGTGCCGGGGGAGATACCCCCACGTGTCATCGGACCGGGCTTCGTACGTCACCGAATAAGGACTCCCCGCCCATATTCATGCGGCTCCCGGTGGCGTGGAGGCCCAAATCCGGAACTGGAACCCAGTTCGGACCGTTCTTATGATAATCGGTATAATGGCTGCGGTGGATGGCTGAGTTGTGACGGCCGCCCGCTGCCCGGCGACCAAATTCGCGCTCCAGGAATCACTTGGCAGAACAGGACATTGATTGATGCAACAGAACCAGCACCCGACCGGCCGAATTCGCCTCGCTGCCCGCCTTGCCGCGGCAACGATCGGATTGATGCTCGTTCCCGCCACCGGAATGATGGCAACCGCAGTTCAGGCGGACCCGGAAGCCGCACGAGCCCGCTTCGAATCGATCGTCGCCCGGTGGCAGGCCGTGGAAGCGAAGGTGGTTCCCACCACCTCTGCTCCGCTACCATCGGGAATCCGCGTCGTCCTCGATTCGTTGTTTGCCCTTGAGGCGATCAGCAGGGAAGTGCTTCCCAGAGAGTGGTCCAAACTCTCCGGCTTTCAGCGCAACCAGCTCCAAGCGGCGTTGGCAGTTGCGCTGCGAGGACAGGCCACCGGCTTTCTCGGCGGGATCTCCTCCGGCGCCTCACCGTTGAACTGGGTCGGCAACGATGCCCGCAATGGCCGGGTGGTGCTCACCTATCAGGTGCAGGGCCGGGCAAACTCCCGGGGTGTGCTCGATGTAGAGATGCAGAAGGACGGCAGCGGCCACTGGCGGGTGCAGGACATGGTATGGGACAGACTCAGGTTCACCGAGGTGTACCGGAAGCAGGCGGAGAAGACCCTCAAGGATTACTCCTTTCCGATGATGGTGGCACAGATCCGAGATGCTCCGGAGATCATCCTCGAAGATTTCGAGGATGGTCCGGTCGGGGGACTGCCGGTGGGTTGGACCTGGCGGAGCCAGGACGACAAAGAGGTCAAGCCCTACACCGTGCGCGAGGAGAGGGGCAACCGCTTCCTGGTTGCCACCGACTCGGGCCAGTCGGTGATTCTTGGCAAGGAGGTCAAGTGGGATCTCAATGCCTATCCCTATATTTCCTTCCGTGTCAGGGTCAACCAGATCCCGGTGGGCGGCGACGAACGCGACGACAAGAAGGTTGACAGTGCGGCGGGGATCTACATTACATACCGGAAAAAGCTTGGATTGGTACCCGAGTCGGTCAAGTACGTTTGGAGTTCGACGCTGCCGGTTGGTGCTGCGGTGCTCCGCGAGGGGACCGGACGCCCCTGGATGGTAGTGATCGGCAGTGGGACCGATGGGCTGGGCGAGTGGCGGACCTATGCCTTCGACCTCCGGCAGGCATACCGGGACACGTTCGGGAAGAACCCTCCCGACAAGACTGAAGGAATCGGCATTTTGTCGGACGCGAATTCCACGCAATCCAAGGCTTTCGCCGATTATGATGACATTCGGGCGCTCCGTACCGCGCCCAAGTCGGTTGGCTCGGGCGTGACGCAGATCATGCCGCCGATCAAGTGAACCACTCAAGATGGCTGGCGGGGGCCACCCTGATCCTGGGGCTCGCCTCCCCCCCTATTTGTGTTGCGCAGACGAGTGACACCCTCCGGCTCAGCTTGCTGGAGGTGGAAGAACGCGCCATGCACCACAGCCCGCTCTTGGCGCCCAGCGTTGCTGCGCTCAACGTGGCCGAGGCCAAGCGCACTCAGGCCGATCACGCCGGCAACCTGCCGACCTTCACGCTCCGCAACTTGACTGGTGTGCTGCCGCGCCGCCGATTGCTGGAAACCGAGAATGGGGTGGCCTTCTCCCCCGACACAGCCAGCGGCTTTTCCGACCTGCGCCCCTTCAACGACCTCGAGATCAGCTTGGTCCAGCCGTTGTGGACTTTCGGACGCCTGGGAGGGGTGCTTCGTGCGGCTGACGCCGGTGTGACTGCCAGCGAGGCGGCAGTGCTTGCCAAGGAGGCGGAAGTCAGGATGCAGGTCCGCAGTCTGTACTGGGGCCTCAAGCTCGGTGCGGAAGTGTTGCAGGTCGTCGAAGACGCCCGCAGGGAGTCCCTCAGGGCCGAGGAGATGGTTACCACCAAGCTGGAGGAGGGGTCAGAGGAGGTCACCCAGACCGATCTTTTCAAGGTTCAGGTCTTCCGCTATCAGGTGGAAAAGCGCTACCGTGAGGCGCAGCGAAAGTCAGCCCTGGCCCAGCGTGCCTTGGCGTCAGCGATAGGGCTTGAAGAGAACACCCCGCTGGCCCCGACCGATGAGCCGCTCGACTTGATGACCTTCATTCTGGACAGTCTGGCCAATTATCAGGCCATTGCCATGGAGTCCCGGCCGGAACTGCGGCAGCTCGATGCCGGGATCCGGGCCCGCTCCGCCCTCAGCAGCGTCACCAGTGCCGATTACTACCCGACCATCTTCCTTGGCGGACAATTCCGCCTCAATCGGGCGATGGATCGGGCCGATCCGCGCAACCCCTTTCTCTTCAACCAGACCAATTTTTCCCGGATGGGCGCGGTCCTGGGGCTGAGCATGAACCTCAACTTCCAGCAGACCCGGGACAAGGCACGGATCGCGCGTAGGGAGGAGGAGCTGCTCTCGGCGCAGGTCGTTCCCGCCCGGGCTGGGGTGCGGCTGGAAGTGGAGAAGGCCTGGCGGGAGGCGGAGGAGGCGGTGTCCAACGTTGCCGGAAGCACGGAAGCGCTCAAGGCCACCGACAATTGGCTCCGCAGCGAGGCCCAGGTCTTTGATCTTGGGCTTGGTGAGGTGAAGGATTTCATCGACGCCTTCCAGGCACACAGCACGATGCGGGCGGAACACGCCGAAAACATTGCGGCCTTCAACACTGCCATCGCGGCACTGGGCAGGGCGATTGGCCGGGATCTCTATCGACAGTAGGGGGTTGGAAATGCTGAGTCTGGGCTATCTCCGGGGGGGCATGCGGCGTCGAAACCGCGCTGTTCGGCTGGGTCAGGTTGTGGCAGTGGTCGCCGTTCTTGGGCTGGTGCCCGGGTGGCTGGCTGCCCAGCAGTCGCCGGTTGAGGTGATCCGTGCCCGCAACACCGCCGTGGAAAAGATCCTGGCGACGAGCGGCGAGACGGTCGATGCCACTACCCGCGACCGGCTCAAGGACGTGATCAACGGTTCCATCGACTTCACCGAACTCGCCAAGCGTTCGCTCGGCAATGCCTGGAATGAGCGGACCGAGCAGGAGCGCCAGCAGTTCACCGATGTCTTCCGCCGTCTGGTCAGGAACACCTCGGTCAAGAAACTGGAGGCCTACAAATACGACCGGGTCGATTATTCTCCTGCCACGATAACCGGCACAACTGCCCGGGTGGCCACGGTGGCCCACAAGGGGGCGAAGTCGGCCCAGGTCGTTTACCTGATGCATCAGGTGGGGAAGGAATGGAAGGTCTATGACGTGGTCATTGATGGGGCGAGCACGGTACGCAGCTACCGCGACTCCTTTGCTCGGGAAATCGCCAAGACGTCATATGCCCAGATGTACGAACGGCTGGTGCGCCGGGCCGACGAATCCTGACAGCATCATCCCGGTCAACCGGCAGCCTGGGCCGCGGCGAGGCCTGAGTCGATGATGCTCCGCATTCCACACCAGTGCGAGAGGGTCTTCCGCTACCACCGGGTGATTCTGGTGGTGGCGGTCCTGTTCACCATCCTCGGCGGCGTGCTGGCCCGAAAGCTGCCGCTTCAGAGCGACCTTGACGCGCTCCTTCCCGACGACTCGCCGAGCGTGCTGGCGATGGAGCGGATGCGCCGTGAAGTCGGTGGCAGCGGCCGTTTCCGTCTGGTTTTCGAGTCCCGGAACTTCGAGGCACTGAAGCGGCTGGCGCACGATCTTGAGCCGCGCCTCGTTGCGAGTCCGATGGTGCAGTACGTCGACTACCAGAATGACGTCGATTTCTACCGCAAGCATGCTCTCATCTTCCTCGAGCCGGCCGAACTCGACTCGTTGCACCAGGCCATCCAGCGTGCGGTCGATGACCGGAAGCAATCATTCAACCCGTTGATGGTCGACGACCTCTTCGGCGATGACACAGCCGACCCTGCCGCAGTGGAAACCGACGAGCTGGCCGCCTGGGAGACCAAGTATCAGGATCTCGAACCACGGCCCTACTACACCAACGCCGACAGCACCGTGCTGGTGATGGACGTCTTCCCGGTCCAGGCCAACTCGTCCCTCACTTCGGTGCGGGAGATGCTGACCAACGTCCAGGCGATCGTTGATTCGGCGGCCCCTGCCAGTTACGACCCGGGGATGAAGGTCTACTACGGCGGGAGTCTCAAGAACCGGCTCGAAGAATACGACGTGATCAAGAATGACATCTTCGGCACTGCCTTCTACGGGGTGGCCGGGGTCTTCCTGCTGATCGCGATTTTCTTCCGGCGGCTCTCCGGGGCGATCCTGGTTTCCCTGAGTCTGGCGATGGCGCTCTGCTGGACCTTCGGGTTGACCTACCTGGTGATCGGCGAGCTGAACACCATCACCGGTTTCATGGTGGTGATCCTGTTCGGTCTCGGGATAGACTACGGCATCCACACCTTCGCGCGCTACGCCGAGGCTCGTTCCGGTGGCGCCAGCATTCAGCAGGCGATCGACCAGATGGTCTGCCAGACCGGTACCGCGGTCGCGACCACCGCCATCACCACGGCAGCGGCCTTTTTTCTGCTGATGTTCATGGATTTCAAGGGTTTCGCACACCTCGGGTTCATTGCCGGCGTGGGTGTGCTCTTCTCCTTCGTGGCAATGGTGATGGTGCTGCCCTCGATGCTGATGGTGGGGGAACAGCTCGGCTGGTTGCGCTTTGCGCCGAAGGGCGATCGGCCAAGCGTCACTCCCCCGACCAAGGGAGATCTCCATTGGGCACGTACCGCAGTGATCGGCGGCACAGCCCTGACCTTGGCCGCGGCGGTTCTGGCCAGCAGGGTGGAGTTCGAGTACGACTTCACCAATCTCAGGGCGATCAGCGCCGAGCGCGAGCTGGTCAGCGAGAAAACGGAGGGAATCTTCTCCCTGTCAGAGTCGCCGGCAGTGGTGCTGGCGGACTCCAAGGAGGAGGTGGCGGATATCGTCGCGGCGGTCAATCAGGTCCGCCGCACCGACACACTCTTCCCGACCATCGCCCGGGTGCGCTCGATCTTCTCGCTGGTCCCCGACGATCAGGACGTGCGGCTGGCGAAGATCCGCGAGATCCGCACCCTGGTGGAAACTGAGGCCCATGGCGCGTTGACCGGCGAGGACGCCCGACGCCTGGAACGGCTCGAAGGCTACCTGCAAGTTGATTCGGCTTTCGCTTGGGAGGATTTTCCTGACAGCGACAAGCGCCAATTCATCAACACCAATGGCGAGGTCGGCAACTTCGTCTTCATCTATCCCGGGCTTCCGCTTCGCGATGGCCGCAACGCGATCGAGTTCCGGAACGATATCGGCACCATCACCACAGCCTCCGGGCAGGTCTTTCACTCGGCCAGCACCAATCTGATCGCAGCCGAGATGCTCGAGCTGATGCTTGCGGAGGGCCGCTGGGCGGCTGTCCTGTCGCTCATGCTGGTCACCTTCCTGGTCTGGTCGGACTTCCGGAGCGTGCGCGGCACCCTGCTGGTGATGATGCCGCTCGTGGTGGCGTTCATCTGGACCGGCGGGGTCATGGCACTGATCGGGATGAAGGTCAACTTCTACAACATGGTGGTCTTCCCGAGCATCGTGGGGATCGGGGTCGACAACGGCGTCCACCTCTTCCATCGATACCTTGAGGAAGGGTCGCGCTCGCTGCCGCTGGTCCTCAGGAAGACCGGGTGGGCCATTCTGATCACCACGCTGACGACCATGGTAGGCTATTCCGGGCTGGTTACGGCGCACCATCCCGGCTTGCAGTCAATGGGTCTACTGGCGGTCATCGGCCTTTTCTCCGCCTTTCTGGCCGCCATCGTGCTGCTGCCAAGCGTCATCCAGATACTGGAGCAGAGGCAGGCGCTGCCGGTGGACGATCTCCGCGAGTGAGCGCCTTCCCCCATGGCAGCCGTCCCGAGGCGACCAGTCGGGACTGAGCCGCGATCGGTTTATCTTGCTCGCACCGGAGATGGCAGGGTGGTCAACCCTGCCTCCTGGGTCACTTGAGGACCGCGCCATTGGCCATCCCGGGTGACCGGGCCTTTCGGCCTGAACCGGGCGACACGTTCCCTACCCGGGGCCTGTCGCCCGGAGTCCGTCCACCCCAACCTTGGTACGGTAATGCAATTCGGTCACGTTCCATTGGCGCTGGCGATTGCCACCTATGACTGGAGTCCCCGGACGGCAGTCTTCTGCCTGGCGGCCCACATGCTTCCCAACGCCGATTCCCTGGTGGTAAGGGCCGGTTTTGCGAAGCCGTCGTTTCATTGCACCGTGACCCACTCGATCTTCTTTGCCACGGTCGTCAGCGCCCTGGTCTATCTGGTTTCCCCGCACTATGCGCCATTCGCGATGGTCGCAATTCTCACCCACTACATGGCCGACATCGGCAGTACCGTCGGGCAACCGCTGCTTTGGCCATTCCACAAGAAGAGCTACACGCTGCACCTCTTCGAGGACACCGGCTACTGGGGCTGGGGGATGCTGACCGGCTACTACCGCCAGCCGATGTCGTGGTTGCTCGAGGGCACGGTGATCGTCTTCTTCCTCTATCGCCTCTCGGTGGTGACCGGTTGAGGGGAGTGTGCGTCAGTGGAAAATCCGGGCGTCGCTGTGACTCAGCGGAACCAGGTGGCAGGGCGCTGAATGGCGGATAGCCCGCTGTCTGACAGTCACCTCGCTTCTGACGTGATTGCCGGTACCTTCTGGGACACGGTGGTGATCGGGACGGGCTTCGGCGGCAGCATGATGGCGCTGCAACTGGCCCGTGCGGGTCAGCGGGTGCTTCTGCTCGAGCGCGGTTCGTGGGTGGCCCGGGACGAGAGTGCCTGGGACCCGACTGCGATTCTGCTCGACCGCAAGTACCGGAGCGAGACGGCGGTGGTGCGTGAAAACGGCGTGCGGCAACACCCGGATGAACTGGTGGGCGGCAACTCGGTGATTTACGGCACTGCGTCGCTGCGGATGCGCGAGGCCGACCTCAAGATGGGGAGTCTCCTCTCGACATCCGAGCAGCCGGAGCCGGCTTTTGTCGATTGGCCGATCCGCTACTCCGAGCTTGAGCCATTCTACGCCGAGGCGGAGCAGTTGCTGGGGGTGGCAGGTGTGGCTGGTTCCGATCCGACGGAGCCGACCAGGAGCAGCCCGTTTCCGTTTGAGCCCGCTCCCTACAGCACTTCCGCCCAGATCCTGGCCGACGTCGCCGTTGCCCGGGGCTTGCGTCCCTTCCCGTTGCCGGTGGCGATCAATTTCAGCGGAGCGGGTGGCCGGGCAAAGTGCATCCAGTGCGGTTCCTGCGATCTCTTCCCCTGCAAGCTAGGCGCGAAGAACGATCTGGCCGTCACGGTGCTGCCCGAGGCAATCCGGCTGGGTGCGTTGGTAAGGCCCCGGACGATCGTGGAACGGCTGGTTCATTCTGACGGCCGGATCACCTCGGTGGAATGCATCGACATGGATTCCAGGGCCCGGTTCACGGTGCGGGCCGGGAATTTCGTGGTGAGTGCCGGTGCAGTGGCCTCCTCGGCGCTGCTGCTGCGCTCCGGGCTGGACACCTTGGGACCCAATGGCCGGTTGATCGGTCGGCATCTGATGCTGCACTGCTCCGGGGTGGCGATCGGGATTCTGCTCCGGCCGACAAATCCCGGCGACCGCTTCCTCAAGCAGGTGGCAATCACCGACTTCTACTACGGGGCCCGTGGTCATGCCCCCGAGCGTGACCGCGAGTGGTGGGGGATCATTCAGGCGCTGCAGGTGCCGCCGCGCGAGTACCTGCTGGCCATGACGCCGTTTCCGTTCCAGCGGCCGAGCGCCGCCACGCGCGGCAACCATCTCTATGCCATGTGTCTTGCGCACGACGAGCCCAATCCTGAGAATCGGGTCATGCTGCATCCGACCGACCGCGATCCCTACGGCTTGGCCTTGGCCCAGGTCGCCCATCGCTACACCGAGCGCGATCTGCGTGCCCGGAACGCACTCTTCAAGGAGGCGATGGCGCTGCTTCGCAAGGCCGGTGCGGTGCTGCGTTTCCGCCACCCGATCGAGACCTTGTCGCACGCGGTGGGCACTTGCCGGATGGGTGACGATCCGGAACACGCGGTACTCGACCCCTGGTGCCAATTCTTCGGTGTGGCCAACCTCCATGTGGTGGACGGTTCATTCATGCCGACCTCGGGGGCCGTCAACCCGAGTCTCACCATTGCCGCCAACGCGTTGCGGGTTGGTGCCCACCTGGCCGGCCTCGCCGGAGGCAGGACAGCACCGTGAAGCGGCTGGGCCTCTGCCTGCTGGGATGCGGGGCAATCGCCCGCCGTCATGCTCGGGCACTGAGGGCAATGGGAAGGGTTGAGCTCCTCTTTGCCAGCCGCGATGCCGCAAGTGCCGAGTCGTTCCGCCGGGAATTCCGTGGAATTGGGGCGTTCGGAAGTGCGGAGGCGGCCTGTGCCTCGCCGCTCGTGGACGCCATTGTCGATTGCACCCCGCATGCCTGGCACCTTCCCAACGCCGTCCTGGCAGCAGCACACGGAAAGCACCTCCTGATCGAGAAGCCGGTGACCCGAAGCGTTGCCGAGCTCGACGTCCTCCGTTCGGCCGTGGCCAGCGCCGGCGTGATCGCGATGGTCGCGGAAAACTATCTCTTCAAGCCGGTTGTCACGGTCATGCGCGAGCTGGTCGAGCGCGGCGAGATCGGCCGACCGGTGCTGCTCGAGATCAACCGCACCAACCGCTCCGTCGTTCGCGGATGGCGAACCGATGCCGACCTGATGGGGGGGGGAGCGCTGCTGGAGGGCGGGGTGCACTGGATCAACTACCTGACCTCGCTGGCGGGGAGCGAGGTGCAGCAAGTGCTCGCCGTCAAGCCGACCGTACCGTACGATGCGGTGGCTCCGCACGAGGATACCCTCGAGGTGCTGGTCAAGTTCGCCGACGGCTCCGTCGGCAAGCTGCTCCATTCCTGGTATCTCAAAAACCGGCTCAAGGGAGTGCAACTCTCCAAGCTATACGGCACCGAGGGGAACATCGTCTTCGAGTCGAACGGGATCGCGCTCGTGGTGGCCGGCAAGCGGACCCGGGTGCGCTTCCCCGGACTCCGCGACCTGATGGGATATCGCGCCATGATGAGCCACTTCGTCGATTGCCTGGAGCGGAAGACGGAGCCGGCAATGTCCCTGGATGTCGCGCGCCGTGACCTGGCCGTGGTGGAGGCGGCGTATCGGTCGATTGAGAGTGGCAGGTTCGAGGGGCCGGTGGGTAGGTCGTAGGTCGTAGGTCGTATGTCGTAGCCGCATGGTAAAACGCAAAAGGTGAAACGGCGGCAGGGGGCAATACCCTTTCACCTTTCACCTTTCACCTTTACCACCTACGACCTGCCCCCTAGAACTCCGTCGCATACCCAATGAACTTCGCCACGCCATCGCGCTCCACGATGGTACCGAAGAGTCGCCGCGTGAGGGTGCTGTCATTGCCGCGATAGGTCACCGTGCATGGCGCCCACGCCACGGTTGGGCCGGTGACGAACTGGACCGTGTCCCTGACGCAATCGAGTCCCCGAAACTCCAGCGGCCGCCGGCCATAGCGTTCCAGCACCCGGGCTGCGCCCTTGGCTGATGAGGCCTGGATCTGCAGCCAGTAGATCGCGGGGTCGAGTTCGTAGGGTGGCAGGGCATACAGGTGATCCGGGAAGAGCAGCCACGCGAACTCGGCGCGATTTACCAGCAGTGCCGAGAGTGTGGTGGAATCTCCCGCCGCGACCGCGGCCAGAAACTGCCGAGCCAACTCCTCCCGGCCTTGCGCCGGACTGCGGAGTGTTGCCGGTGACTCCATACCGCTCCGGAACTGCGTCAGCATCACCTCCATGGGGAGGATCGAGTCGATTGCATCATCAGGGAGGCGCCAGGGCCGGTCGGGGTCCGTGGCGATGGCCTCCGGCTCCGCTCCGCCGGTGCAGGCTGAGAGGAGGGTGAGGAGGAGGGTGAATTTATGAAGATTCATTGGTTGGCAAGTGAGTTGTTGGTCGTTGGTCACAGGTCGTAGGTCTTAGGTCGTAGGTCGCAAGGTAAAAGGTGAAACGGTGGGAATTCCATATCCCTTTCACGTTTCACCTTTTATGACCTAAGACCTACGACCTACGACCTACGACCTTCTAGTTATCCGCGTACACCGTCCACCCGGCCCACCACTTGGCACCACTCGGGTCGGCGGCACCACGATAGCTCGTTCCGGTCACCGCCGCTCCGGCACGGGTGGCGAGGTCGCCGGTGAAGGAGGTCACGCCGCCGGTCCGGGGTGCAACTCCGGCCGCGAGCGACCAGTCGAAGTCGGCCGCGGAATTGGGGTTGGTCGGGAAGAGGGTGAAGAGCGAGGCCGCCGTGGTGGCCGCGGCATGCTCGATATCAGACGGCGGGCCGTCGTACACCTGCTGGCCGGCCTGGAACAGGGTCGGCGTCTCGGCCACGAACAATCCCTTGAGGCTGAGCAGCCCGTCGGTCTCGCGCTGCTTGCTCTGGGCGTCGCGGTAAGCGATGCCGGTGACCCAGCGGGCCACGATGCCGTTGACGTAGTGGCCGCCGACACCGCGACGGAGCACCATGCCGTTGCTGCCGCTGGCACCCACCACGCCCGGGCCGGTACCGACCAGGGTGAAGTTGGCGAAGACCGGAATGGTCAGCGGAGTGGAGTTGAAGCCGAGATCGCAGCCGCCGCCCGCGTTGGAACCGCAGCCATCGTTCTCGATGCCCTGGGGATCGGACGAGACGTTGCCGGCGCCGGCGCGCGGTGCGAGCAGCTTGCTCTGATAGGCGATCGCGAACTGGACCCGCCCCTGGAACCCCTCGGAGGAGTCGAAGTGATCGTCACCCGATTCGTAGGAGACCAGGTGCTTGGCATCGGCCATGCCGCCGAACCACTCGAAGCTGTCATCCAGGCCAGCCATCACCTGCAGGAAATCGAGCTGGGTACCCGAGCCGAGGGCGGCCAGGGTGAACGAGTTGAGTTCGGCGTCCTGGGCCGGGCCGAAGCCCGCGAACTCGACCCGGACGTATCGGAGCGAGCCGCTGTTGTCGGCGTCATTGACTCCGCCGGCGTAGTTGAGCAGCGGATTGTCGGTCGAGGTGCCGGTTCCCTCGATGTTGACGACGCCGCTGCGGTTGATGCGGGCGTTGCCGACGATGATCAGGCCGCCCCAGTCGCCCGGCTGCCGCTGTCCTGCGGCACGCGATGAGGTGAAGACGATCGGCGCCTGGGCGGTGCCCTCGGCGATCAGCCGGGCGCCGCGGAGCACGAACAACGACGAGCCGACCACGTCGAAATCACCCTCGATCCGGGTACCCGGTTCGATCGTCAGAGTGGCGCCGTTGCCGACCTTCCGGAACCCCTTGAGCCGGTAGATGTTGTTGGCGGTCCAGGTGGTGTTGACGGTGATGTCGGTGGTCACGTCCACGATCGACGGTCCGGCCGGGCTCTCGGTGGTCGCTGATGCCTCGGCCGAGAAGGTCGAGGTGGCGCCGCTGCGCACGGCGGCCAGCCGATAGCGATACAGAGTGGCTGCGGTGAGCCCCTGGTCCGCGTAGGTTGTCGCGCCGCCGGCAGGGCGGCTGACCTCGGCGAACGCCCCGGCCGCGCCGGTCGCGCGCTGGAGCACGAACTCGGTCGCTGCCGTGGCGGGAGCCGACCAGCTCACGTTGATGGTGGTGGTCCCGGTGGCCGTGGCAGCCAGCCCGGTCGGTGCCGGATTGGTGGGCGCGGGGGGGGGAGGCGTGGTTACGGGATCGTCATCGCCGCAGGCACTGACGGCGACAAGACTCGCCGATAGCAGCATGGTTGACGTCAGGGAACGAATGCGGAAGGTCATCTTGGCAACCTCTGTATGGTGAATGGGTCCGGCTCCAGCACGGCACAACGCCGACACTCGCGGTACAATCAATCCGCAGGGTGTCGGCGTTCGGCTACGGTGTGGTCACGATCGAGTCACACCGGCAGTACCGCTACTGGCGCCAGGTGAATCCCACGTTGAAAACGCGGCCGGCGAGGTAGCGCTCCCGCACCACGCTGCCCTGCATGATCTTGTAGGGCGCATCAAGGATGTTCTTGGCGTCGATCCGGGCGCTCATCATGCTGAAGATCGGCAGCCGGAGCGAGAGATCGAGCACGTTGCGGGGCTTCTCCACCACGTCGGGCAGCGGCAGCTCGCCGGCGTCGGTGATCCGCTCGCCGACGCGGTTGAAGAGCACCGTGGCCGATGCCTCGCTGGTGGGATGGGTCCAACCCAAGCCGGCGTTGATCACGTACGGCGCCTGGCCGACCATCTTCCGCTCGCTGTTGGTGACCGACCCGGAGGCGGGATCGATCTGGATCTCGCTCTTCATGAAGGTGGCGTTGGTGAAGATGCTCAGCGACTGGAGTGACGGGGCCACGAACGACAGCGACTTGCGTCCCTCGAGTTCCACGCCGTAGTTGTTGGCGCCACGGGCATTGACGAAGGTGATGATCCTGGTACCTGACGTGCCCTGGTAGATCCGCTCGATCGGGTTGTCGAAGTCCTTGGCGAACAAGCCGATGCTGAGCAGCTCGCCGCGACCGGGGTAGAACTCCCAGCGGATGTCGTAGTTCCGGATCAGGGCCCGCTGGAGGTCGGCATTGCCGCGCACGTTGTCGAAGCCGATCACCTCGCGGAACAGGATCGGCGAGAGCTCCCGGTATTCGGGCCGTGACAGCGTCTGAGTCGCCGAGGCCCGGATGTTCATGTTGTCATTGAGCCGCCATGTGAGCGCCAGCGACGGGAGGATGTCGTTGAACTCGGGGTCGGCCAGCGACGGCTCGCCGGCCGAGGAGAGCGAGCGCACCTCGACCGTGGAGCGCTCGAACCGCGCTCCGCCGATCAGATCGAGCCGCGAGGAGATCGGCAGCGAGATCATGGCATAGCCGGCCGTCAACCGGTCGGAAGCCGTGTACGAGCCGCCAGCGGCGAGCGGGACCACCCGGAAGAAGGAGTCATCGACCCCGGTGAAGCGACCGTCGAAGATCTCCTCGGGTGCGGCCTCGGCCGCGTCCTCGGGGAGGGGGCGGGTCAGCGAGATCGAGAACGACTGGTTGGTGGCGTCGCGATCGACCCGGCGATGCAGGCCGCCAAAGCGGAGCGAGGCCCCCGATCCGATGGCGCCAAGGGCCACTTGCCAATTGGCGTTGGCCTCGAAGGCATCCTCGTCGAGGTCGGCGAAGGTACGCACCGCCGCCTCGTTGGAAAATCCGAACCAGGTGGCACGACCCTGTTCGTCGATCGAGTAAACGATCTCCGAACGGTCGGGTTCCTGCCGGGTCACGCCGGACGAGGTCACTCCCCACTCGATGGTGTGGCGTCCCCCCCCCAGTGTGTGCAGCAGGGCGAGCTGGCTGGAGCGGACGTTGCGCTCGACGTAGCGCAACCGCTCGATGCGGAGCGGAATCGCCAGATTCTCGGAGAAGCCGGTCTCCCGGCGCCCCTCGTTGTCCATGGTCCGGTTGTAGGTGTTGTTGAGCGACAATTTGGTGTGGCTGCCGAGCGTGGTGCTGAGATTGGCTATTCCGCCCCAGAGCACGCTGTTGCGGCCGGTGCTCCCCTCGAAGCGGTCAATCTCCTCGGCCTCGGCGCCCTGCAGCGCCGCTGCGAGGGAGCGCTGCTGGTTGCTGCGGATTTCCTGGGTGGTGGAGTAGGTTCCCGAAACCAGGTAGCTGATGCCGGTGCCGCCGGTGGGAAGGTTGCCGCCCAAGGTCGCGCCGAAGCCGCCGTTGGCCAGTCCGTCACGGGCGATCGGCGACCAGCGGTTGCGGAAGGACCGGACCAGCGCGTTGGCCTCGGAGCTCGGCAACGACTGCGAGAAATCGGTGGTGCGGACCGGGGTCGGCAGCGACCGCGACCCCGCGCCGAGCGCCAGCCAGTCGCGGTCACTCCGCGGCGCCGAGATGTGGAACTTGCCGGTCACTGCGTCGTTGTAGCCCGAGCTGGCCGAGAAGGCGAGGAACCGCTCGCCTGAAAATTCGCGGGTCTTGATGTTGACCGAGGCGCCGGCGAAGTCGCCCGACTGATCGGGGGTGAAGGTCTTGGACGTGGTGATCCCGCTCAGGAGCGATGAGGGGAAGAGGTCGAGCGGGACGACCTTCCGCTCGGGTTCCGGCGACGGAATACGGGCGCCGTTGAGAGAGGCGGTCGTGTAGCGGTCGCCGAGGCCGCGCACGAAGACGTACTTGCCGTCCTGCACCGTGGCGCCGCTGACGCGCTGGACCGCGCTGGCCGCGTCACCGTCGGAGCTGCGGGCGATCTGTTCGGCCGAGATGGCGTTGACGATCGCCACCGAGTTGCGCTGCTCGTCGAGAGCGGCATCGACGCTGCCTTGCGCCGCGGCGGCGGTGATGGTGAGTTCCTGGAGCTCGACCGCGAGCCCTGAAAGGGCGATGTCCTGCTCGGTCACCTCGCCCGCCAGCACCACCACGCCGGTCACCGTGGTCGGCGCGTAGCCGATCATGGTAACCCGGAGAGTGATGGTGTCGGCCGGCACGTCGCGGATCGAGAAGCGGCCGTCGACTGCCGTGGTGGCCCGCAGCGCGGTGCCGACCACGCTGATGCGGGCGCCGCCGATCGGCACGCGACCCTCGCCGTCGACCACCTTGCCGATGATGCGACCCGTTCCGTCCTGAGCCGCGGCGAGTGCCGGCACCGCCGACAACAGAGCTGCAATCAATCCCCAGCGCACCATGCCACCAGTCATCTGAGTCACCTCAATCCATCCGGAACCGCCGCGTTCGCGAATCGAATCGGCGCGGTTCCAGCCGCGCACAGAATGGCAGCGGCAGGTGACGATCAGGTCACGACTTGTGCAACGATCAGGTCACGGCCGCACTGAACGGCCACCATGGGGCCTCAGGCCGGTCACGCTGGCGTCACGAGGAGGAGTGGGGAGGGATCCTGGCCCGGCGGGCATGCTCGGGCGGTGCGGTTGATTTGACGGCGATGCTCTTGGCCGGAATGCCGACGTTCACGTGGTAGGGCCGGACATCCTTGGTGGCCACCGCGGCGGCCCCGACCATCCCGTTCTCGCCCACCCTCACGCCGGCCAGCACGGTGGCGTGATAGGTGATCCGGACATCGTCCTCGAGGATGGTCGGGAGGTTGGTGACATCGACCTGCTCGGTAATGCTGTGGGTGTGCGAATAGATGTTGGCATAGTCGGCGATCGAGACCCGGTCACCCATGGTGATCCCGCCACGGTCGTCGAGCAGCACGTGCCGATGAACCACGCAGTCGTCGCCCACCTCCATGTTGTAGCCGAAGGAGAACTCGACGTGCTGGAAGCACTTGAAGTTGCGGCCGACCCGCCGGAAGATCCGCGGCGCGAGGAGGCGGCGCAGCTCGATTCCCAGGGCGACGTGCTGCCCACCGATGGGGAGCCGGTCGAAACTGTACCAGAGCCAGAGGAGCGGCTTGACGCGGGCAAAACGCACCGGATCGACGTCGGCGTAGTACTCCGGCTCGAGGGTGATGTTGCGGGGGTCGAGCGCCAGCAGTGCCAGGCGTGACCCATCACTCAACGGTGTGGCTGCAAGGCGCTCTTCCCAGGTGCCGATGCCGGGCCATGCCAGGGCGCAAAGGGTGTCACGAACGACCAGGTTCCAGTCCGCACCCGGCCTCGAGATCGCGGCGTCGAGGTCGGCCAGCCAGCGCTCGCTGGAGCTCTGCATCGCGGCACCCGGCCCGACCTGCCGCAAAGGCAGGTGAGGCATCAGGGCGTCCCTTCTTTCTTGCCCACGCGTCCGCGGATCCGGCTTCGCTCCGCGTCCAGGCGGCTGAGGCGGCGCTCCCAGTCGTTGGCAGTGGCCCCGAGGTAGCTGATCGAGAATTGCTCGGTTACCGGGATCAAGTCCTCGAGGAGGAATAGGCCGGTCGCCTGGGTGCCGACGTCGAGTTGCTGGGCAGACATCGCCGGCGAGAGCGGAATCACCCCGATCGGCCTGAGCAGCTGATTGCGCTGGGTCACGAACAGCAGATTGGGGTCAAACCGGGTGCCCGGCGTGATGGCGAAGAAGGAGACCAGCGCGATCCCCGGCTCCCGCACATTGGCCCGGTCGGCGATCGAATCGATGCGCGTCTGGTTGGCGTCGATCAGTTGGCGCAGCGAGCGATAGCCGTCGGGGGAGAGCAGCCGCAAGACCCGTTCGTCGAGCGGCACCACCCGGATTTCCAGCGGTCCGCTCCGCAGCCGGAGGGTGATGGCGTCCTGATTGAACTGGCCATAGCCGGCCGGGGGCAGCGCATCCACGGCGTTGCTGTCGGCAGGGGTCGTCGGCGTGACCTGAGCCGGTGCCTTGGACGCTCCGCACGCAGAGAGCGTGATCACCAACAACACGGCACGGCAGATGACAGGATAGTTCATGATATCTCCTCGGCAGCAGCAACGATGGCATCGGCCAGTTCCCCGATACCGGCACCGGTCTCGGAAGATACCCACTGAATCTGGTCGGCTTCGAGTCCCAATTCCAGCGCCCGCTCGGCCACGGTCGGTCCGATCTTGCTGCGGCTGAGCTTGTCGGCCTTGGTGAGCACCGCCAGTACCGGCAACCCAGCTGCGGTGAGCAGGGCGTGGAACGCGGCGTCATCGGCAGATGGAGCGTGGCGGATGTCGAGCAGCCAGACCACCCCGGTGAGCGAGGCACGATGGCTCAGGAATTTCTCCAGCAGCTTGCGATAGGCGGCCCGCTCACCCTTGGAGGCACGGGCGAAGCCATAGCCAGGGAGGTCGATCAGGTAGAGCGAAGGGAGACGGTAGACATTGAGCAGTTGGGTCTTCCCCGGAGTCTGCGAGACCCGGGCGAGGCCGCGGCGACCAGTGAGGGCGTTGAGGAGAGACGACTTGCCGACGTTCGACCGGCCCACGAACGCGAATTCCGGCAACGCCGGGTCGAGCCGGTGGAGCGGATCAGGAAACGACCCGAGAAAGGTGATCTCCTGCAGGGCGAGCGCGCTGGTCACGCCTCCTTCTTCTGGCGGGCCCGCTCGGTCACGACCAGCGGGGCGGCGCCGTCGGTCACCGACTCCGGCGTGATCACCACCTCGCGCACGTCATCGCGGGTGGGGAGGTCGAACATGATGTCGGTCATCACCCCTTCGAGAATCGCCCTCAGGCCGCGTGCCCCCGTCTTCCGGGTGATCGCCTTCTTGGCGGCCGCACGCAGGGCGTCAGCGCCGAAGGTAAGGCGCACTCCCTCCAGTTCGAACAGGCGCTGATACTGCTTGACCAGCGCGTTCTTCGGCTCGGTGAGGATCTTGATCAACGCCGCCTCGTCGAGCGACTGGAGCGGCACGAGGACCGGGAGGCGGCCGGCCAGTTCGGGGATGATCCCGAAGTGCAGCAGGTCGTCCGGCTCCACTGCGTCATAGAGATGGCCCGGCATCACGGGGACCACCGGACTGCCGTCGACGCTGCCGTTGGGTGCGAAGCCGATCCGCTGCCGCCCGAGCCGGGCCTCGATGATCTTGTCCAACCCGTCGAACGCGCCGCCACAGATGAACAGGATGTCGCGGGTGTTGATCTGGATGTAGTCCTGTTGCGGGTGCTTGCGCCCGCCCTGCGGCGGCACGCTCGCCACGGTCCCCTCCAGAATCTTGAGGAGCGCCTGCTGCACGCCCTCGCCCGATACGTCCCGGGTGATGCTGGGATTCTCGCTCTTGCGGGCGATCTTGTCGATCTCGTCGATGTAGACGATGCCGCGTTCGCACTCGGCGACGTTGAAGTCGCCCGCCTGCAGCAGCCGGACCAGGATGTTCTCGACATCCTCGCCGACGTAGCCCGCCTCGGTCAGGGTGGTGGCGTCGGCGATCGTGAACGGCACGTCGAGGATTCGGGCCAGGGTCTGCGCCAGCAGCGTCTTGCCGGTGCCGGTAGGCCCGAGGATGAGGATGTTGGACTTTTCGAGCTCGACCTCGCCGTCGACGCGCGGTCCGGCGTTCATCCGCTTGTAGTGGTTGTACACCGCCACGGCGAGGGAACGCTTGGCCCGCTCCTGGCCCACGACATAGTCGTCGAGCGACTGCTTGATTTCCACCGGCGTCGGGACGACGCGGTCGGTTTCAGTGGCGCCGCGCTCCTCGTCCTCGGCCAGGATCTCGTTGCAGAGCGTGATGCATTCATTGCAGATGTAGACCGACGGTCCGGAGATGAATTTCCGGACCGAGTCCTTGCTCTTGCCGCAGAACGAACAGCGCAGGTGCTTGTCGTTGGACATCGTCGGACCACCTTGGGCCGATCACCGCGGCGCCGCCTTGGGGGCGCCACGGGACCGGGCCGGTCAAGCGTCATGGCGCCGGCGGGGCGCCCTTCCGGGGCTCGAAAATCAGGTCGATCAGGCCATACGTCTTGGCTTCCTCGGCACTCATGAAGCGATCCCGCTCCATGTCGCGCTCGATCTGTTCCACCGGTTGTCCGGTGTGCTTGGCATACAAGTCGTTCATCTTGCCGCGCAGGTAGAGAATCTCGCGGGCCTGGATCTCGATGTCGGCAGCGGTTCCCTGGGTGCCGCCCGAGGGCTGGTGGATCATCACCCGCGAATGAGGCAGAGCGGCCCGCTTGCCCGGCGTGCCCGCGGCGAGCAGGAACGATCCCATCGACGCCGCCATTCCCATGCAGATCGTGTTGATCGGCGCCCTCAGGTGCTGCATCGTGTCGTAAATCGCCATCCCGCTCGAGACCACTCCGCCAGGGGAATTGATGTAGAGGTAGATGTCCTTCTCGGGATTGTCGGCCTCGAGGAACAGCAACTGCGCGATGATGATGTTCGCGACGTTGTCGTCGATGCCGGCGCCGAGAAAGACGATCCGGTCCATCAGCAGGCGCGAGAAGATGTCGTACGTGCGCTCGCCGCGGCTGGACCGCTCAATGATGTACGGTGGATACAATGCGGCGTGGGTCACGCCTCTCCCTCCGTCACGGTGGACTGCTCAAGGAGCCAAGCGAAGGTCTTCTCCTCGGTCACCTGACGTTCCAGGTCGCCGAGGCGCTTGGCCTGCTCCAGTTGCGCCCAGAGGGCGCCGCTCTCCATCCCTCGCTCGGCCGCCATCCTGGCGATCCGCTCGTCGAGGTCTGCCTCGGTGGCGTGCAGGTTTTGGGCCGTGGCCACGGCATCGAGAACCAGTTCCCTCCGGACCTGCATTTCGGCCACCGGCTGGAACGAACCGGCGAAGCCCCCCATCTGATCGGCCGGAATCTGGTAGGCCTGGGCGTAGCTCTGCATCAGGCGATTGACCAGGCTGGGCGGGGCAGGGACGGCGTTGGCCTCGACCAGACGCTCGATTGCCTGGTGCCGCACTTCGGCGTCGGCGGCCCGGATCGCCTCCCCTTCCAGATCGGCCTGGATCGCGGCTCTCAAGGCCTCGACCGAGGCAAACTCCCCTACCTCGGCGGCGAAGTGCTCATCGACTGCGGGGAGGATCTGCTCCTTGACCTCGTGGAGGGTGACCTCCACCCGCCGGGTTTCGCCCCGTCTTGCCGGGTCCGGATGGTCATCGGGGAAGCTCACCTCGCGCTCGGCCGAGCCCTCGGGGAGCATTCCCATGATCATCTCCTCGATGTCCGGGATAGCCTGCTCCTTGCCGAGGACCAGCGAGTACGGCTGCGCCGCGACCTGCTCCTTGCCGTCTTCCAGAGTCTTCACGCTCACGGTGACGAGGTGGCCGACCTTTGGTTGCACCCCCTCAACGGGCTGCCAGGTAGCCCGGTCTTCCCGCAGTTTGTCGAGTTGGTCCTGGATCTTGGTCTCGGTCACCGCCTCAACCTTGCGGGTGAACGTGAAGCCACCGGTGGTCTCGAGGGTGAGTTGGGGACGGACCTCCACCAGCATCTCGAAGACCAGCGGCTGGCCGTCCTCGAAGGTGATGTTGGTGACTTGGGGTTCGGCCGTAGGCTTGAGCTCCCCGGCGTCGAGGATCTGCCGCCAGCCGTCCCGAAGCGATTCTTCCAGGATGTACCGGCGGATCTCGGTGCCGAACTTCCTCTTGACCACCGGCTCGGGGGCGTGCCCCTTGCGGTAGCCCGGCAGACGGACCTGCCGGGTGTACTCCCGGGTGGCCTTTCGCTCAGTTTGGGCCAACCGCGCCAGCGGGATGGTGACGAGGAGGGTGCGGGAGGCGATGTCCTGCGCTGTCGTTTCGATCAAGATTTCAGTCATAGCCCGGAAAGTTACCAGTCGTCGCCACCGCCGGTCAAATCCGGGCCTCCCCTTGACGCCCTCGCCGGGACCCGGTTCATTCACAAATGGCAAAAATTCTGGTGGTCGACGATGATGCTGCTATGTGCCGCGTGCTGCGTGCGTTGTTCGAGCGCGATGGCTACAAGGTCGCGACTGCCACATCGGCGGATGAGGCGCTGGCGGCGATTGCCCCCGACGCCCCGGAACGGCCGGATGCGGTGGTCTCTGACGTGTTGATGCCCGGGATGACCGGGCTTGAGTTTTTTGAGAGGCTGGCCGTGATCGCCCCGGATCTGCGGGAAAGCGTGGTATTCCTGACCGGCTCGAGCGCCGACCCGGCGGTTCACGTGCCGATTGAGCAGCTCGGAGTGCCGTTGCTTGGCAAACTTGGCGACCTCCACTTGGTGGTCGATGCCATACGTTTGGCCCTGTTGCGACAGAGGTTGGGTTAGCAACAACGGAGGCACCGGAAGTGGAGTCACGGACCCGGCCATTTTGAACTCAGCTCAGTTCCTGATCGCGTTCGCTGGGCCGTCGCCGCGAGTTGTTATTGCTTGGGGGTCGTGATCGCGGTCTGAGGCGCCTCTACCAGGGCATGCCAGCCGCGGATAACCAAGCCGATGCCGGCGGAGGCGACCGGCGCACCGATCAGCGCCAGCATCAAGGCGGCATCGGCGAGAATGACCGTTCCGGTCCAGCGGTCCACGAAGGTCCGCGATCGGCTCCGCAATATCCCCGCTACGAACACCCCGTTGACCACTACCAATAACAGGACGGACACCCGGATTGTCGCGCTGACCAGCGCGTCAATCCAGGGAACGAGCGATGAACTCATGGTGGGCTCCATGGTCGGTACGGTGATGGTCGATCAGTGGTGAGTGGAGGCAAGTCAAGCCGGAGTGCGAACGCCGGGAGTCGAACCCGGACCCCTTGCGGGACAGGATCCTAAGTCCTGCGCGTCTGCCAGTTCCGCCACGCTCGCCTCCCTCAAGCTACGCTATCGGAGGCGTTCCGTCCAATACCGACCAGGAATACGGCTCAGACTGGAATGCCGAAGCGCCCGACAGCCAATTGGCTGTCGGGCGCTGGTGAGGCTGGAGCAGTGGTGATGCTTGGTGGCTATTCCGGCAGGAGCCGCACCCGTACAGGCTCCTCGAGCGCCTGGGGCGTCACTGCTCCGCGCAGCACTGTGACGCTTGCCACGCCGTTCTTGCCGTCCTTCAAAGCGGCTCGAAGCTCGGCTTCGGTACGTACCGCCTTCCCTTCGACCGCCGTGATCACATCGAAGTTGCTGAACTTGTCGCTGCCGAACAGCTTTCCGCTGGCTGGCGAGGTGGAGGGAACCGAGCGCACCAAGAGTCCGCGAGTACCGGCCGGCAATTCGGTTCGCTGGACCAGGGTGGCCGTAAGCGGCTCGACGATGATGCCGAGACGGTTGGTCGGCACCGGTGCCGTTTCGGCCTCACTCTCCGGCCGGTCGCTCGAGGGCTGCTCGGCTTCCGGCTCGCTGCTTGGAATGGTGGTGAGACGGGCCGTCAGTTCCTCACGACCGCTCTTCCGAACCACTTCGAGGCGAACCTGGTCACCCGAGCGGCGGAAGCCGACCAGTTGCTGCAACTGGGCCACATAGCGGACGGGAACGCCATCGGCGGCCACGATCACGTCACCGGGCTCCAGTCCGGCGCGCTTGGCGGGCGAATCGTCGGATGAAAAGGCGCGCACACGCACCCCGGCGATTTCATCGAGGCCGAGGTATTGGGCATCCTCCGCCGAGGCGGTCTCGACGAAAACGCCGAGTGCGGTGCGTTCCACTCGACCATTCTCGATGATCTGGTCCATCACGTTGCGGGCCAGATTGATCGGAACTGCGAAGGCATAGCCGGCAAAGAAGCCGGTCTCCGACGCGATCGCCGAGACGATGCCGATCACCTCGCCGCGCACGTTGAGCAGCGGGCCGCCGGAGTTGCCGCGATTGATGGCGGCGTCGGTTTGGATGTAATCAGTGATTTCCGCGTCGCGGATTTCCGCGTCGCGGCGAACGGGAGTCCGCATCGGCCGTCCCTTGGCGCTGACAATTCCCTGGGTAACCGAGAAGGTCAGGTCTTCGCCCAGCGGATTGCCGATGGCCAGCACCCACTCGCCAACCCTGACGTCATCGGAGCTGCCCAGCGCTGACGGGGTGAGATCGGTGGCATCGACCTTCAGCACGGCGACGTCGGTGTTGGCATCGCTGCCGATGACCCGGGCATCGAAGACCCGCCCGTCGAGCAACTGAACGCTGACGCGTGTGGCGCCCTCGATGACGTGATGATTGGTCAGGATGTACCCGTCAGCAGAGACGACGAATCCCGAGCCGCTGCTGGCCTCGATTCCGCTCCCCGGATGATCGGGGGGGATCTGGAAAAACGGATCCATTCCCGGCGGGATGGGGATTCCCTCGGGGAGGCGCCGCCCCTTGAGGGAGCGAGTTGTTACGGGTCGCTCGGACCGGATGAATACCACCGCCGGCCGGACCGCTTGCGCCACCGCCGCGTAGGCCTCCGATAGCTCCGCCAATGGCCGAGCGGCGGGAATTTTCGGGGCGCTGACCGGCAGGATCGGAGTGCCGGTGCCGCGACCACCGCGGTCGCGATCCTGCGCCAGACTTGCCTTGGGAAGGTTGAGCAGGCCAGCAAAAAAGAGCCCCAGCACAAAGGCCAGCCCCACCAGGGAGCCGAACTTGAGCCAGTTGCGAGCATGGGTCGTCATGTTGTCGTCCTTGGGTCCTGTGTCGAACGGGCCGACCTCCATTTGGAGGCCGACCCAAAAGTATCACTTGATTCTATACGGAGATGCGCCCGGGCGCAGTTCCGTCGCGCTGCTCAGCTCTTCTGCGCGTCGTCGACTATCTCGTAATCGGCCTCGACCGCATCTTCGGACTTCGGTGCGTCGGTGGCGCCATCGGCCGCCGGAGTCTCGGCCGTTGTCCCCGCCGTGGCGCCCTGATAGAGAGACGCCCCAGCCGCCGAATAGGCCACATTCAGCTCGTCCAGCGCGGTGCGAATGGCAGTGGGTTCGCCGGTGCGGAGTGCCTCCTTGCCGGCTTCGACCGCCTTGTCGAGCCGCTCCTTGACGTCGGCTGCGAGCCGGTCGACCCACTCGGTGCTGTCCTTCTCGACCTTGTAGACCAGCCCGTCGAGCTGGTTGCGGGTCTCGATCCCCTCGCGCCGCTCCTGGTCGACCTTGGCATTGGCTTCGGCCTGCTTGACCATGGCGTCGATATCGGCATCGGACAGGCCGCTCGATGCCTCGATCCGGATCTTCTGCTCCTTGCCGCTCGCCTTGTCCTTGGCGGAGACGTGGAGGATGCCGTTGGCGTCGATGTCGAAGGTCACCTCGACCTGCGGCATGCCGCGCGGAGCGGGCGGAATCCCGGTGAGCTGGAACTTGCCGATGGTGCGGTTGTCCTGCGCCATCTGGCGCTCGCCCTGCAGCACGTGGATCTCGACCGTGGTCTGGTTGTCCTCGGCAGTGCTGAAGGTCTCTGACTTCTTGGTCGGGATGGTGGTGTTCCGCGGGATCAGCACAGTCGCCACTCCGCCCAGCGTCTCGATGCCGAGCGAGAGCGGGGTCACGTCGAGGAGCAGTACGTCCTTGACTTCGCCGCCGAGCACGCCGCCCTGGATCGCGGCGCCGATTGCCACCACTTCGTCCGGGTTGACCGAGCGGTTGGGCTCCTTGCCGAAGAAGGTCTTGACGATTTCCTGGATCCGGGGAATCCGGGTCGAGCCGCCGACCAGGATGATCTCGTCGATGTCGCCCGGCTTGAGCCCGGCATCCTTGAGCGCCATCTCCATCGGCGGCATGGTGCGCTTGATCAGGTCGTCACAGAGTTGCTCGAACTTGGCGCGAGTCAGCGGCAGATTGAGGTGCTTCGGTCCCGACGCATCGGCGGTGATGAACGGCAGGTTGATGTCGGTCTGGGTGGTGGTCGACAGCTCCATCTTGGCCTTCTCGGCGGCCTCCTTGAGCCGCTGCAGCGCCATCGGATCCTTGGAGAGGTCGATCCCCTGATCCTTCTTGAACTCGGCCACCAGCCAGTCGATCAACTTCTGGTCAAAGTCGTCACCGCCCAGGTGGGTATCGCCGTTGGTGCTCTTGACCTCGAAGACACCTTCGGCGAGTTCGAGGATCGAGATGTCGTAGGTGCCGCCGCCGAGGTCGAAGACGGCGATCTTCTCGTCCTTCTTCTTCTCCAGCCCGTAGGCGAGGGCGGCCGCAGTGGGCTCGTTGATGATCCGCAGCACCTCCAAGCCGGCGATCTTGCCGGCATCCTTGGTGGCCTGACGCTGGGCATCGTTGAAGTAGGCAGGCACCGTGATGACCGCCTTGTCGACGGAGTGCCCGAGGTAGTCCTCGGCGGTCTGCTTCATTTTCTGGAGGATCATCGCCGAAATCTCGGGCGGAGTGTACTTCTTGCCCTGGATCTCCACGGCAGCAAGGCCGTTGGCGCCGTCATTGACCGGGTAGGGGACCCGTGAGGCCTCTTCCTTGACCTCGGCCGCCCGACGGCCCATGAAACGCTTGATGGAGAAGATGGTCTGCTTGGGGTTGGTCACGGCCTGTCGCTTGGCCACCTGCCCGACCAGCCGCTCACCATCCTTGGTGAAGGCGACGACCGAGGGGGTGGTGCGGCCGCCTTCGGCATTGGGGATCACGACCGGGTCGCCGCCCTCCATCACCGATACGACGGAATTGGTGGTGCCCAGGTCGATCCCGATAATCTTCGAAGCCATGAGGTCGCTCTCCTTGAGGTCAATGGGCCCGCCGTGATGGCGGATCCCGCTGTCGCCGGTGAGGGGAGCAATCGTTGTACCGTGGAATGCTGCCGGAATGGCAGAGGTGGGTGAACGGGGCGCGGCGAAGCCGCGCGGGTGAACGGTGAACGGTGAACGGTGAACGGTGAAAGGTGAAAGGTGAAAGGTGAAAGGGGGATCCGGATATCCCCGCCCTCGCGTAGCGAGCGGCGGGGTCTCCTCGCTCGCCGCCACGCAGGGGCCGGGACCCCCTTTCACCTTTCACCTGGCGCCCCTCTGGGGCGCCCCGTTCACCCTCCCTCAGATCTGCGGCTTCGGGAGGGGGCGTCCCGGGACGGCGACCGGGGGACGGACTGGGTCATCGCCGTCGGTGCGGGCCAGGATTGCCCCGGCGAAGCTCTGGGCGCCGAAGGCGATATCTACCCGAGTGGACTCGCCGCTGCCGTTGACGAAGACACCACCGATTCGGCCGGTGAAGCGGGCCAGCCGGCAGGTGACCCGCGGGTCGGCACCACCGGGCTGGACCGGGCAGCGTCCGGCGATCGAGGCGACCTGGGTCGTGGACGACCCGGTCTCCGCCTGAAACCGCATGCCAGCGGTGAGGTTGGCCCACACCCCTTTGGCCAGTCCCGGTCCAGTGGGGAGGCCGCTCGGGTCGAAGCTGGCCTCGTCACTGCGCGCTGCGATCAGCATGATCGCGGTGCGGCCCTCGCCGTTGGCGGTCCAGGCCACGAGGGTGCGGACTCCGACGTCCGTGGTGGTGGGTGAGTTCGCGAAGGCGGTCATCACGGCGCGATAGCGGACATCGACCCCGTTGACATTGAGGACGACCGGCGTCGGCTCGACCCCGAATCGCAGGGCAAGGGCGCCCCCGGCGTAGGCGGTGGCGGCCTCCTGGTCGCTGACCGATGCCGAGTGAACGGCCATCTCGTCGAGGAGCAGTGCCACTTCGGTGTTCTCGACCGAGGCCGCAACCTGGGACTCGGTTTCGGGGCCGGTGAGCGAGGAGGTGGCAGTGGTGCCCTCGCTGCACGCGGCGGCGAGGAAGACGGTGGCCAGGGCCACCACACGGGAGCTGATGAGGTACGACATGGTGTGACTCCTTGAGTTGGGGCCACCGGGGTCGCTCGGGATGAGCGGCTCGATCAGTGGCTGTTGCCCCCAAGAGACACGCGATACCGGCCGGTACCCCTACAAGGGCCTCAGCCGTCGGGAAGGAGTTGCCCGCCGAGGCGGAGCCGGAGCGCCTTGAGGGCGCGGCCCATCAGCGTTTCGACGGTTTTGACGGAAATGTCGAGGGTCGTGGCGATTTGCGGATAGGTGAGCCCCTGTTCCCGGCTGAGGACGAATACCTCCCGGGTCCGCGGGGCCAGTGAGCCGAGGGCGTCGGCGAGGGCGATGGCGAGGTCGGCCTCCATCAATCGCCTGAGCGCCAACGGTTCAGATTGCAACCCCGGCAGCTTCTCGGGGTCGCCGCCGGTCAGCCGCCGATCCCGGCGCAGTTGATTGAGGGCCCGGTTCCGCACGCTGCGATGGAGATAGCCGGGCAGCGCCTCGGCATCGGGGAGTTGCTCGTGACGCCGCCAGATCTCCAGCATCACCTCCTGGACGGCATCCTCGGCTTGGTCGCGGTGGTCGAGGAGGCGGAAGGCGTAGTCAGCCAGCCGGGCATACCACGTGCGGAAGAAGCGCTCGAAGGCGGCTTCGTCGCCTGCCCTGAGGGCAGCGAGCATGGCGTGGTCGGTGGCGGTGCTGGTCATGATGCGGCGTTCTCTGGCATGTGACGATGTTGGATATTGGATGTTGGATGTTGGATGAAGGAGCGGGATTGCCAGCATCCAATATCCAATATCCAACATCCAGTCAGGGCTCGTGACACCACCTGTCAGGGTATCAGCCCCTTGCCGGTGTCCTACCAGCAAGTGGCTTGCCGTATTCACTTTCATTCAGCCATTCAACCCGAGGGATGAGATGTCCACCAGTCGCCCACCCGATGATTTGCTGGCCCGAGTCCTCTCGGGGGAGGCCAGTGCCGCCGAGGCGGCGGTGGTGGCGCGCTGGGTGGCGGCCAACCCCGAGGCCGAGGCCGAGATGGCCCGGCTACGGGCGGCGTGGGGCGAGGGGGTGCCGTCACCGAGCGAGCAGTGGGATGTCGATCGGGCCTGGGCCAAGACCCGGGCCCGGCGCGACGGAATCCTGCCGATTTCAAGCGGGTCGGGCCAGCCTACTGCCTCACCCCGCCGCCCAGTGCTGGCGCCTTGGCTCCGGATCGCCGCCATGGTGGCGCTGATCGCGGGCGGGGTCTGGGGCTGGCGTGCCCTGACTCTTGGGGGGGGGAGTGCCGCAGTGTACGCCACGGTCGAGGGCGAGCGGCGGACAGTTGCCCTCTCCGACGGCAGCACGGTGGTGATGGCGCCGAGGTCGACGCTGACCGTGCCGGCCCGCTACGGACGCGGTCAACGCGAGGTGATGCTCGAAGGCGAGGCGTGGTTCACCGTGGCGCACGATGAGTCGCGACCGTTCGCGGTACTGGCCGACGGCTACCGGGTGCGCGACATCGGTACCGTGTTCACCGTACAGGCCCGCTCGGCCGACACCGTCGGCGTGACGGTGGTCGAGGGGAGCGTGGCGGTGGCTCGCGCCGATACCGATGGCGAGGCCGAGACCGCTCTGGTGGCGGGCGACGTGGCCCGCTTCACCACCGGGGCGGTGCCGGTGCTGGTCCGTCGCGGCGAACCGACTGCGGCACTGGCATCGTGGGCCACCGCGACCGACGACGCGACGGCCACGCTGGATCTCGTTGATGTCCGCGTGGCGGATGCGCTCGCCGCACTGGAGCGCTGGTTCGGAGTGGCGGTGGTGGTGACGCCGGCGACGCTGGGCCAGGAGACGGTTACGATCACCCTGCCGCTCAACTCGCTGGACCGCGCCCTCGATGATATCGCCCGGCTGCTGGGAGTAACGGTGCATCGGGGTGCCAACCGGTTCGAGCTGCGCTAGTGCGAGTGCGGCCCCCGGCGTGGTTTGTCTCCTTGCTGCTCCTGCCGGCAGCACTGGCGGGACAGGAGCCGTTGCGGGCGTCACTGGAGGTGCGCGACGTGCCGTTGGTGGAGGCGTTGTTGCGTCTGCGCCGGGAAAGTGGTGCGCCGATTGCCTGGCGCGGCGACCAGCTGCCACCGCGGCATCGGGTCACCATCTCGCGGCGCGACTTGCCGGTGATTGATGTCCTCACCGCAGTGCTGGCCGGTACCGGGCTCAGGGTGGAGCGCTCGGCATCGGGGAATTTCCTGGTGCTGCCGGCTGTTGGCTCCGGCGACGGGAGCACAATGCCAGCGGGTGTTGCGCTGGCGAGCGGTATCGCCGAATTGGACCAGTTGATCGTGACCGGATCGGCCACCGGCCCGGCACCTGGCCGCGAGCAGCCGACGGCGGTCACTGCGGTGGACGAGGCCGATCTCAGGGAATCGCCTCACCGACGCTTGGCCGATCAGGTGCGCGCGTTCCTGCCCGGTGCGGTGAGCTGGGATCGTGGCGGAGCTGGTCCCCCCCCCTCACTTGGCGGCGTTCGGGGAGTGGCGTCGTTCATCTCCCGCGCCCCCAAGGTCTACATCGACGGGATCGAGGCGGCCTCGCCGGAACTCTTCACCCTGCTCGACGGCCGCGCCGTGACCGGACTCGAACTGGTACACGGTCCGCAGGGTGCCGCACTCTATGGTCCCGATGCGCTCAACGGGGTGATGCAGGTGGTGACCGATCACGGCAACAGCGCCTCCCGGCAGGCGGTACCGCGGGGCGCGCTGGTGGCCGGCGGAATCGACCGCGCCGATGCCGGCCGCGAGAGCTGGGGTGAGGCCGCAGCCGGAATGGCCGGTCACGCTGGGGGGGGGAGTTTCTCGCTGCTCGGCTCGCGCACCCGTCTGGGGGGCGATCCGGTGTCGCTGGCCGACATCTGGCGCGCCCACGCGGGCGGCGAGCTGGTGCTGGGCACGATTGCCGTGCGCGCCTCCGGCTGGCTGGCACAGCACGAGGCACCGCTGGAGCGGCTCACCCCCGCCACCGGAGAATTCGCCACTCGCGTGGTGCCGGAGCGCGAGGAACGCGGCGCCGCCCTCACGGTGCGGCACCGGGTATCGGACAATGTCACCCAGTCGCTGACTGCTGGGGCTCACCGGATTGCGGGGGGACGCGAGCCGTTCCGCTCGCCGATTCTGGCGCCGACGCTGCCGCTCGGCGCGACCCAGGAGAGAGCCCGCCGGCTGACGCTCCGCTGGGCCGGAACGGCGGTGGCAGGTGCCACCGAGTTGTCGGTCGGCGCCGAGACTGGCGAGCGTGATCTCCGCCGCAGCGCGCGGCAGGCGGACGGTTCGGTCGATCTCTCGGCGCTCTCGGACGAGTCACTCACCACCCGCGGCGCCTTCGCCCAGGTGCGGACGCGGCTGGGCGGGTTGGTGATATCGGGGGGGGGGAGAATTGACCGGGTCAGTTCGGTTGGCGCCGAGGCGGAATCGCCATCGGCGTTCACCGCGGGCGCCGCCTGGACCTTGCCGGTCGGACTGCACACGGTGCGATTCCGCGGCGCATGGGGCCGGGCCACTCGTCCGCCGGAGCCGGGGATGAGTCAGGCACAGAGCGGCGGGCAACTGGTGCAGGAGGCGAATCCGGCGCTGCGGAGCGAGCGGCAGAGCGGAGTCGAGCTCGGTGCCGAGTGGCACGCGGTGGGGGGGGGATGGCTCCGGGCAACCTGGTTTGATCAGCAGGCGGAGGAGCTGTTGCAGCAGGTGGACCTGCGCCGGACCGTGGGGACCGCGCGCGTCACCCAATTCCAGAATGTCGGCGAGATCGGCAATCGCGGGGTGGAGCTCGACGGCGGCTGGCAGTGGGGATCGCTGGCACTGGCGGGGCGATGGCACTACGTCCGGTCCCGCATCGAGCGGCTCTCGCCCAGCTACACCGGAGAATTCGCGGTGGGCGACACCCCGCTGGAGGTGCCATCATCGACCGGCTCCGCAGCGATACGCTACAGCCGGGGCGGCGCGCGAGTGGAAGTCGGCGCGACCTGGATCGGGCCGTGGACCGGCTTTGACTGGGTGCTGGTGAGCCGGGTGGAGCAGGGGATCGCGGCCGATCGCGACAGCCCGCGCGATTTCTGGCTCGACTATGCCGGAGTGGTCAGACCGATGCTCGGCGTCACCCTGCCGCTGGCCGGCGGCCTCTCCGCCTGGGGGAGACTGGAATGGACCACCAGGCGCACCGCGCTGCTCCGCGACAATCTGTCGCCTCCGGTAGCCCGGAGCGTGCTGGTGGGGGTGGAGTTGCGGTAAAAAGAGAGAAAGAGAGAAGGAGAGAAAGAGAGAAAGAGAGGGTCGCTCCTCACAGAAAGCGCCCTCTCCTTCTCTCCTTCTCTCCTTCTCTCCTTCTCTCTTTCTCTCTTTACCCAAACCCCGCCGGCCGCAGCGCCATCCCGGCATGGAACAGACCACGCAGTGTGCGCACGTCGGCGTCGCAGTCATCGCTGGTAATGAAGGGATCCATCAGGGTGATGGTCCTGGTGGACCAGTCAAAGCTCACCGGCACGATCGGCACACCGGCGCCGTGGGCGATCCGATGGAAGCCGGTCTTCCACTCGGCGACCCGCTTGCGGGTCCCTTCGGGGGAGATCACCAGGATCCACTCGGCGCGTTCGCGAAATCGCTGAATGGCGTCGTGGGTGGTGCCATGCCGGGTGGTGCGGTCGATCGGCTCACCCCCCAGCCAGCGCAACAGCCCCGCTACGGGGAAGCGGAACAGGGTGTGCTTGCCGAGCCAGGTGGCCTCGAGCCCAAGGGTGAACTTGACGACGACCCCGACGGGAAAGTCCCAGTTGGAGGTGTGTGGTGCCACGATCAGGACATAGCGCGGCTCGTCGGGGAGGCGGCCGGCGATGCGCCAGCCGATCAGGCGGAGGATGATCGCCGCGATCCGGCTCCCCCGGTCCGGCCGGTGCCGGAGCGGGGTGGAACTGAGGGGGGGGGACTCCCGGGTCAGCGCCACGCCGACGGGATGGCGTCCGGTTTGGTCGCCAGGGTGGCCGCCCCGGCGGCGAGTTCGGCGCTGAAACGGTCCCGGATCCGGCGGAGCTCGCGAAAGCCGATCAGGCGGCGGTCGTCCTCGTCCCAGAGAGTGAGCCAGAGGGTCCGGACGCTGGCCGGCAGGGTCAGCGTGGTGACCCGTTGCAGAGCGGGATTCTCGTCGAAGGCCCGCTGCAGGCGGTAGTTGGGGATCCGGGACGAGACGTGGTGAATGTGATGCAGTCCGATGTTGGCTGTGCACCACTGCAGGAACTTCGGCATCACCAGGTGAGATGCTCCCTCAAGCCCGGCCGCGTAGTAGTTCCACGCCTCACGGTAGCGCCAGTAGGTGTCCTCGTACTGGTGCTGCACATAGAACAGGTAGATCCCGATCGCTCCGGCGATCATGGTGATCGGCAGCTGCACCGCGAGGAAGGCACGCCACCCCACCAACCAGCACATTGCGCCTGCCACCAGCGCAATGCCGACGTTGGTCCAGTGAACGCTGGCCCATTCGCGCTTCCAGCCGCGCGGGATGTCGAGCGGCAGCCGGTGCTTGAGCACGAATTGCCAGAGCGGGCCGATCACCAGCAGCACCAGCGGATGCCGATAGCAGCGATAGAGGAATCGCCTGGAGCGGGAGAGAGAGAGATACTCCCGCACGGTGAGGGTGTCGATGTCGCCGAGCTCGCGCCCCTCGAGGTCGCCGGAGCCGGCGTGATGCAGGGCGTGGGTCTTCCGCCAATAGGTATAGGGTACCAGGGTGATGACGCCGAGCAGCGAGCCGACGATGGTGTTGGCGCGGCGACTGCTGAAAAACGAACCATGACCGCAATCGTGCTGCAGCATGAAGAGGCGGACCACCATCATCGCGCTCGGCACTGCCAGCAGCATGGTGAGCCAGTAGCCGACTCCGAGCGAGGCATGAGCGGCCCACCAAGCTGCGACAAAGAGCGCGCCAGTGGAGGTGAGCTGCCACACGCTTTTCCAGCGCACCGGCGAGCGGTAGGGAGCGAGCATGGCGTTCCAGTTGGTGCCGGCAATGTGGGGCGAATTGTGGTGCTTGGCTGCCATCGGTCTTCCGGTGCAGGGTACCTGGGTGGTGGCCGTCAAGTTGTCCCGGCCGACCGAAAGGTAGCGCGAGGCGGTCCGGTGCGGGACGCCACCCTTTCCGAGTTCGCCCGGGTCGGTTAGGGTTGGCAGCATATGCCGCATTCGATGGACTTCCTGGAACCCTCCCTCAAGCGGGGCGGGTGGTTGCTCGGTGCCATGTTCACCGCCCTCGCCTGCGCCCCCCCACCAGCTCCGCCACCGGTCATCGGCGCCGCACTCAGCACCAACTTTCTCAATGCGGTTCGATTGGGGTTTGATGACGGGATGAGCGCGGAGGGGATGCCGCCGACCGACACCATGCTGGTTCCCGAAGGAACCAGCCGATCCGGTCCGGCGCTGGACCTGGCGGAGGCATTCGCGGACACCCCCGGCATGATGGCAGTGATCGGGCACTCCAACAGCTCGGCCAGCCTGGCGACGTCGCCGATCTACAACACCGCCGGGATCGTGCAGATCGCCCCGACCGCCACCGCCATGCGGTACACCGAGGCGGGCCAATTCTCCTTCCGGCTGGTCCCGCCGGACTCCTCGCAGGGGACCTTCCTGGCGGAGGCGATCGACTCGCTCTTCCTGCCTGGAGCCCGGGTGGCCGTGATGTACGTCAATGACGACTACGGGCGGGGGCTCCGCTCGGCGCTGGTGGAGCGCCTGGCCGGCATGGATCATCCCGTGGTGTTCGATCAACCGCATTCCGACGAGGAGCTGGCGCTGCCGGACAGTGTGCGCGAGTCCCTCATCGCTGCCACTGTGCAGGCCGTGATCGTTGCCCGGCCGACCGTGATTGTCTGGCTGGGGAGGCCCAGCATCCTGCAGCTTTATCTCCTGGCCATTCGCCGCATGGGCGGATCAATCCCGGTCCTGGGCGGAGATGCAATATCCTCATGGGCAGATCTGGCGGGCAGAGGCAGCGAGTGGGAAGGGGTGCAGTACGCCGATTTCTTCACGATCGATGGCTCGCCCGAATTGCGCGCGTTCCGGGATCGATACCTGACCCGCTTCGGAGCACCGCCGGGGTCGGCCGAAGTCCTGTCGTACGACGCCGTGCGTCTCTTGCTGACGGCGCTTGCGGAAGGCGCCACCACCGGCGAGGAGGTAAGACTTTGGCTCCTGTCGCTGGGACGGGAACGACCAGCATATCCGGGTCTGTCCGGCCCCATCGCATTTTCGCCGAACGGTGACGTCGAGCGTGGTTATGTCCTCGTCACGATTCCCTCCGGGCCCTGATGCCGCGCCGACTGGTTGATCGTTCGCTCCGTACCCGGCTGCTGGTCAGCGGTACCCTGGTACTGGCCTCCGTGTTGGTTGTTCTGGGTGTGCTGGGCGTCAGCAACGAACGAATGCGACGAGATCTCACCACCGCAACCCGCTCGATTCTCGATGAACAACAGATCGCCAACCGGATCATCGGCGGAGTGATGCAGCAGTTGGTGGCGGTCGCAACCATGGATGATCGCGCTGACAGTCTCTTCCGGCCGGAGTTCGATGCCGCTGGAGCGATCGTGTATGACGGGCTGCAGTCATACCTCTTCCGTGACCTCTCCGGCGAGGAACGGCACCAGCTCGAACAGGTCAAGGAGGAGCACCAGCGGATGGAGGTTGCCGCCGTCCGGATGACCCATGCGCCGGACCGGCTGGCGTTGCGCTCCGCCCTGGCCCTCCACTCTACCGACCTTCTCAACGCGATGAACGGCTTTCTCCGCATGCGGGAGGCCAACCTGCAGGCGCTCGCCGACCGGCAGGAGCAGACCATTCTCGGACTGCGTGTCGCCGGGGGGGGGCTTCTGCTGTTGTTCGGTACTGTCGGTGCCTGGCTGTCGTTGCGCTTCGTGCGGCGGCGGGTGACCGACCCGCTGGCCCAGTTGGCCGACGCCGCCGACCGGATCGGTCACGGCGAGCTGACGACCCGGGTTCCGGCTGGTCACGACCGGGAGTTCCAGTCCCTGGCCATCGCGTTCAACTCCATGTCGGAGCGGCTCGCGCGCGCTCAAGGAGCCCTGGCCAGCCGGAATGACGAACTGGAGGTGGCACTCGAACAGGTCCGTGCCACTCAGGCCGAATTGGTGCAGTCCGAAAAGCTCGGGGCGGTCGGCCGGATGACCGCCGGACTGGCCCACGAGCTCAACAATCCGCTCGCCTCGGTGCTGGGGTACGGCGAGATGCTGGCTGCCCACCTGCGGGAGCGGGGTGCCACCGCGCCGGAGGAACTAGCCGACCGCTTTGTTTCGCCGCTGGTGCGGGAGGCGACCAGGGCCCGGTTGCTGGTTCGTTCGCTGCTTCACTTCTCGCGGCGCGCCGCCCCGGAAATCGGTCCGGTATGCCTGCAATCGGCATTGGATGTGGTGATCGGCCTGCGTCGCGGGGCCTTCGAGCAGGCAGGTTTGCAGCTCGAGGCAGAGCCGGTTCCCGGTCTCCTGGTGATCGCGGAGCAGCAGCGGCTGCAGGCGGTCTTCCTGAACATCTGCAACAATGCCCTCCACGCGATGCGGGGAAGGAAAGATGGCACGCTCCGGATCACGGTGGTCGAGAGCGATGCCTTCGTCGATGTCCACTGCGAGGATGACGGTCCGGGCATCACCTCTCCGGAGCGGGTATTCGAGCCGTTCTACACCACCAAGGAGGCAGGGGAGGGAACGGGACTTGGGTTGGCGCTGTCCCGGCGGTTCGTGATGGATTTTGGGGGGGGGATTCAGGCATCCAACAGGGATCAGGGGGGGGCACGCTTCACGGTCCGGCTGCGACGCGCCGATCCCGAATCAATCGTGTTGTCGCCAGCCGCAGATCAGGGATTGCTGCCGACAGCGCATCCCGGGGAAACTTCGGTGCCGCGCCGGAGCGTCCTCGTGGTGGAGGACGAGCCCGAACTGCGTCGCCTCTCCGCGCTGATGCTGGCCCGCCTGGATGTCGAGGTGTTGCTGGCAGGGGATGTGCCCGCTGCCCGGGAGGTGCTCAACAGCCGCGAGGTCGACCTGATCGTCTCGGACGTGAAGATGCCCGGCGAGAGCGGAATCGACTTCTACGCCTGGATCCAGGAGCAACGCCCCGCGATGACCTCGCGCTTCCTGTTCGTGACCGGCGACCTCACCATGCCCGAACTGGGAGAGTTCGCGGCCGAGCATCCGATGGCGGTCATCCACAAGCCGTTCGAGGTGCAGGACTACCTGCAACGGGTGCGCAGCATGCTGGCCTGAAGGGGTTGTGGATTGCGGTCGGCCGTACCGGGTCGTAGCTTAGGGCAGCCCCCGATCGCTCACCCGGGAGGTTCCCTTGTTCAGGTCTCGAGTTGCAGTTCCGCTGGTGCTCTGTGTCGCGTGCGGCGCGCCCGCCGAGCCACCTCCCCCGCCGCCGCCGCCACCAACCTACGCCGACTTTGCCGGTGAATGGGACGCCGTTTCAACGATGGCAGGGGTGGCCGATCCGGTCCACTCCCGCCTGGCGAGCACGCCTGCGGGTGGCGGCTGGACGATCACCTTCGAGGGTCGCCCTCCCGTGCCGATGCGGGTCAGCATGGCGGGCGATTCGCTGGTGCTGATCTCCGAGCCGTACGAGAGCGTGCTCCGCCCCAAGGTGAAGGTCCAGCTCCGGGCGGCGGGAGTGCTGGTCGATGGCTCGATCACCGGCAAGATCATCGCGACCTATGACACCCCCGAGGGGCAGGAAGTGTTGATGGGGACGATCAGCGCGACCAGGGCTGGGCCGGAGTAGGCGGGCTTGGCGCGGGAGAAAGGCAGAGGCGCGGAGGGGGTTCACGCAGAGGCGCAGAGACGCAGAGAATTGAGGCGCAGAGGGGATAGGCGCAGAGGGGAGAGGCGCGGAGGGGGTTCAGGGCGGGGTGGGGTCGTGTTTGGGGACGGCGCGCCCGACGATCAGGGTGATGTTGTCGCTGCCACCGCCCTCGAGGGCATCTTCGAGCAGTTGTTCGGTGACTTGGCGGGCGGAGGTCATGGTGCTGAGTCGTTCGGCGATCTTTTCGTCACTGACATGCTTGGTGAGGCCGTCGCTGCACAGCAGGTGCACGCTTTCCCAGTCGGAGGGGAGCCGGGTGACGATCGGTGCGGTCTGCTCGCCGCCGATCGCGCTGGAGAGAATGTTGGCCCAGCGGGAGGCAAAGGCCGCGGAGCGAGTCATCACTCCCTGGTCGAACAGCTCCTGGGCCATGGTCTGATCGCGGGTGACCTGCGTGAGGGTGCCCTGACTGTACCGGTAATAGCGCGAGTCACCGACCTGCACCAGAAAATTCCAGGGCCAGACGCCGAGCCAAAGGGTGAGGGTGGTGGCCATTCCCTTGAGGTCGTAGTTAGCCGCCGCATGCTCCAACACCTGACGATGACTTTCCATCACGGCCTCCTGCAGCAGGTCGACGAAAGTCTCCATCTGCGGATCGGCACGGGAGTAGCATTCGAGCGACTTGGCCACGTAGCGGCTGATTGACTCCAGGGTGAGTCGGCTGGCCTCCTCGCCGGCAGAACGTCCGCCGACCCCATCGGCCACCATCGCCAGGAAAGCGATCCGCTGATCTGTGCCGGGGAAGGTTAGCGCCACCGGCAGCGAGGTCGACTTGATGTCCAGGTGCTTGTGCAGCGCAGCAATCAGGAAGTGGTCTTCATTGGTGGTACGCACCTTGCCGCGATGAGTGAGACCGTGCACGTCGATCTCGTCGTCAGTCGGTTTCCGGTCGGGCATCGTGGTCGTGGCCATGGCTGACTCCTCCTCGACGGACTGCTTGGGGTGCGTCCGATACGTGAATATGCTTCCATCTGCGGCGCGCCGTAAGGGAGTCGCACCTATCGGGACCGGATCAGCACCAGTTCCTGCTGAGGCGGCACCAGATACTCGGCTCCGGTGGCGGTGATCACGGCCATTTCCTCCACGGAAATCGACTTGCTCCCTTCGCCCCAGCGTCCGGTGCCTCCGGGGAGGGTCCACGCGAAGAAGCCGTCGAACGCGAAGACGTTGCCTTCCTCGAGGGGTCGCCGGTTGCGCCGGGACAGCCCCGGGCCGACGTCATGAGCCCAGTATCCCACCGGGTGTCCGGTACCCCAGGGGACATTGGCGGATCCGTTGGCGGCCATCACCACCCGCTGGGCCGAATCGACCTCGCCGCCGGTCACGCCCGGACGCATCATTCCGAAGGCTGCGGCTCCTCCCTCACGAGCCGCCACCCACCGACGCTGGATCTCCGGGGGGGGGACTTCCTCGCCGGGGCGGAGCACGTAGGCAAAGCGCTGGATGTCGGTGACCCATACCCCATGCACCTTGATGCCGAAGTCGGTCTGGATGACGTCGCCGGGCTGGATGATCCGGTCGCTGGCATGGGAGTGGCCCCGGTCAGGGCCTGAATTGACACTCGGATTCTGGGCCGGTGACCAGCCATCGGTGACGCCGAGTTCCTGCATGCGACGCTTGAGGAAGACGGCCAGATCGCTGTCGCGCGTGCGACCCGGGACAACGCTGGCGTAGGCCTCCTCCTCCAACTGCACCGTCAGCTCGGCGGCTCGGCGCATGATTTCCACTTCGGCCGGGAGTTTGATTGCCAGCCAGCGGCTGACGAGCGCGGTGCTGGAGACCAGGCGGGCCGACAGTTCGGGACCGAAGGCCGTCTCCAGCGCCTCGCGTTGGGTGGCAGAGAGGCCGTCGGCGATCGCCAGGTTGCCGCTGTTGATGGCGATGCGGCGGGCATTGGCCTTGACGAGCCGCTCGGCCAGGCCACCGAGCAGGCCGCCGCTGGCAGCGTCATATACCACGACGGAGTCGTGCACCCCGAGTTCACGCAGGGCGATCACCTCGCCGAAACCCGAGAGCATCACCGAGCGCACTGCGGTCCCTTCGCGCAGGATGAGAATGCCAGCCGGAGCACCGGCATTCTCGCCGCCGAGGTGCAGGGCCAGCGGATCGTTGGCATTCTCGCGGACCAGGATCACCCAGGCATCGACATCGGCCTCGGCCATGGCGCGGGGCAACAGGGTCCTGATCCGTTCCTGCCGGATGGCTGGCCATGGCGAGGGGCCCCGAAAATCGTGGCGTGACGCTGGAGCCTGCGCCGCAAGCGGCTCGGCGATGACAGCGAAGATCATCATCAGCAGTGGTGGCACACGGGTCATCCTGCCTCCGGTTCTGAGCGTGGTGGTCGGATCGACTGGCAGGCGGAGAGGTGCCCGGTCGCGTCCGGAATGGCGATTCTCCCGGGAAATAGTAACGCGATGGCATGGCAGTCCTCTATCTTTCGGGCACCAATCAATTCCGGAGTGCCGATGTTCGCTTCGCTGTTGCTTTCTGCCGTGACGCTGGTGGCCGACACCATCCGCTACGAGATCGAGTTCCCCGACCGCGCCCATCACGAGGCGGCGATCACGGTGAGATTCCCCGCAACGGGTCACGACACCGTCGATGTCCGGATGAGTCGTTCCTCGCCGGGACGCTACGCCCTGCACGAATTCGCCAAGAACGTGTATGCGGTAACCGCTACCGATGGAGCAGGACGTCCGGTGGCGATCCATCGCCCTGATCCGTATCGCTGGCTGGTGAGCGGCCATGATGGCACGGTCGTGTTTCGCTATACCCTGTTCGCCGACCGGGCCGACGGCACCTACTCCCAGTTCGACGGCTGGCAGGCGCACATGAACATGCCGGCCACTTTCGCGTGGGCGGCAGGGATGGAGGCCGAGCCGATCGCGATCCGTTTCGCGATGCCCCAGGGGAGCGGCTGGCGGGTGGCGTCGCAGCTCGTCCCGACGGCCGATCCGGAGCGCTTCGTGGCACCCGACATGGCCTATTTCATGGATTCCCCGACCCTGCTATCAGCGTGGAGTCTCCGCCAGTGGACGGTGGCATCTGCCGGACGGGTTGACACAATACGGCTGGCGACGCAGCACCTCGGCACGGATGAGGAGCTCAATCGCTACACCGCCCGGGCGAAGGCGGTGGTGGCCGAACAGGTGGCGATTTTCGGGGAGACAGCGCGCTATGACCATGGCACCTACACCTTCATCGCCAACTACATGCCGCAGGCGTCGGGCGACGGGATGGAGCATCGCAATTCGACCGTGCTGAGCAGCAGCGGTTCGCTGGCACAAAACGAGGTGCAACTGCTCTCGACTCTGGGGCATGAATTCTTCCACTCGTGGAACGTCGAGCGGATCCGGCCGGCTGCACTCGAGCCGTTCGACTTTTTCCGCGCCAATCCGTCCGATGCGCTCTGGTTCGCTGAAGGGTTCACGTCGTACTACACCCCGCTGCCGATCCGGCGCGCCGGACTGATGACCGACGCCGAATATGCGGCCTCGATCGGCGGCACCATCAACGCGGTGGTAAACGCTCCGGGACGCCGCTTCTTCTCGCCGATGGAGATGTCGCTGCAGGCGCCGTTCGTCGATGCCGCCACCTCGGTGGATCCCACCAACCGCGCCAACACCTTCCTCTCCTACTACACCTGGGGAGCGGGAATCGGGTTGGGGATGGATCTCGCCATCCGCGGCCGGTTCCAGGGCAAGTCGCTCGACGGGTTGATGCGCCTGATGTGGACGCGCCACGGCGCAGGCGGGCGCTACGACGTTCCCCGGCCCTACACGGTGGACGATATCGAGCAGGCACTGGCCGACTACACCAGCGACAGTCGCTTCGCCCAGGATTTTTTCGCCTCCTACATCCGCGGGCGCGACGTTCCCGACTACGCCGCATTGCTCGCTCCGGCCGGCTTCATTCTCCGGGAGCGGAATCCGGGGGGGGGGACACTCGGCGCCGTATCACTTTCCTTCGAGGATGACGGGGCGGTGGTGCGAGGCAGTCTCATCGCAGGCACGCCACTCTACCGTGCCGGACTGGATGGCGGTGACCGGGTGACGACGATCAACGGGGTGGCGGTTACCTCGGCTGCGGTCTGGCGCGGGGCGGTGGAGGGGCTGGTGCCGGGCGACACGGCCCGGATCGCCTTCACTCAGCGCGGCCAGGAGCGGGTCGCGACGGTGACCGCGGTAGCCGATCCCGCCCTCGAGGTGGTGCCGGTGGAGACCACGGGTCGAGCCGCCAGTGCGGCCGAGCTGAGCTTCCGGAAGGAGTGGCTAGGGTCGCGCGCAGTGCCTTGAGGAGGTGGCCGAGCGCCCCGGACGGTATATTCCGGGGCGATGATTCCGTATCGTGACGACAACCCCTCGATCCTGACCCCTGTCGTCACGATCCTGCTGATCGCCGCCAACCTGGCGATCTGGGTGCTGGTGCAGGGGATGGGGGCGTCGTCGGCGCTGGCGCAGTCGGTCTGCGAGCTGGGACTGGTGCCAGCCGACCTGCTGGGACGGTTGGCGGCCGGGGTCTCTTTCCCGATCGGTGAGGGAATGGCCTGCGTGGTGGAACCGGGCACGCCCTGGCGGACGGTGCTCAGCTCGATGTTCCTCCACGGCGGCTGGCTGCACCTGCTGGGGAATCTCTGGTTCTTGTGGGTCTTCGGCAACAACGTCGAGGACTCGATGGGGCATCGGCGGTTCGTGGCGTTCTACCTGATCTGCGGGATCGCGGCCGCTCTGGCGCAGGTCGGTGCCGATCCCGACAGCACCATCCCGATGGTGGGAGCGAGTGGTGCGATCAGCGGGGTGATGGGGGCCTACGCGGTGCTCTACCCGCGGGTGCGGATTCACACGCTGGTGGTGCTGGTGGTGTTCTTTTTCCGGGTGAGCGTGCCCGCGTGGGCGATGCTGGGCTACTGGTTCCTGCTGCAACTGGCGAGCGCCAACGTTGATCAGATGGGTGGCGTGGCATTCTGGGCCCATGCCGGCGGGTTCCTGGCGGGGGCGTTGCTGATCTTTCCGTTTCGCGATCCGGTGCTGCTGGCCCGGCGTCGCGAGGTACTGGCCCGCGATGCGTGGGCCACCATGTCAGGGAGAGTGTAGATGGTGACGACCGCCAACGCGCGCGTGGTCCACGGCGAGCCGAGCTATGTCGGCCGGGAATCCCCCCCCCAAGTGGGGCGCCTGCCGCGGAACCCGGGCATTCCCCTCGATCTCGGCTGGGTCCGCGAGCTGCGCGTCAACCGCAGTGCCGTGGAGCGGCGCGCCGCCACGATCCCGACCCGCCGCAGCGTCAAGCAAGCATGGCAGGCGGGGTGGTTGCTGCGCGCCATCACCCTGATGGATCTCACCACCCTGATGGGCGACGACACTCCCGGGCGGGTGCGACGGTTGTGCGCCAAGGCCCGGCGGCCGGTGCGGAGTGATCTGCTGCTGGCGCTCGGCATGGCCGACGTCCCGCTCACCGTCGGTGCGGTCTGCGTCTATCACGCCTTCGTCGGTACCGCAGTCGAGGCACTCGAGGGGAGCGGCATCCCGGTGGCGGCAGTCTCCACCGGCTTCCCGGCCGGGCTCTCCCCGATGCACACTCGCCTCGCCGAGATCGAGGCCTCGGTGGCCGACGGAGCGGAGGAGATCGACATCGTGATCACCAGGGCGCATGTGCTCACCGGCAATTGGCAGGCGCTCTACGACGAGGTGCGCGCCTTCCGCGAAGCCTGCGGCCACGCCCATCTCAAGGCGATCCTCGCCACCGGTGAACTCGCCACCCTCAAGGATGTCGCCCGCGCCTCGCTGGTGGCGATGATGGCCGGCGCCGATTTCGTGAAGACCAGTACGGGGAAGGAGCCGGTCAACGCCACCCTCCCCGTCGGCATCACGATGGCACGCACCATTCGCGGCTACCACGAGCGCACAGGACACTGGGTGGGCTTCAAGCCGGCCGGCGGAATCCGCAAGGCGAAGGAATCGCTCGACTGGCTGGCGATGATGAAGGAGGAGCTCGGCGATCGCTGGACCCATCCGGACCTGTTCCGGTTCGGTGCCAGCGGACTGCTGACGGATATCGAGCGGCAACTGGAGCATCATGTGACCGGGCGGTATTCGGCGTTGCATAGGCATCCGATGGCATAGGAGGAGGTCACAGGTCATAGGTCGTAGGTCGCTCGATGCCGAAAGCTTGTCGTTGAACCACGAGTCAAGATGACCGTCGATTCGAGGTCCGTTCTCACGCAACTGAGTCTCTACGACATATGACCTACGACTTACGACCTACGACCTACGACCTACTATGACCTTCGACCTACTACGACCTACGACTTATGACCTACGACTTATGACCTACGACTTATGACCTACGACCTACTCACAGGAACACCAACCATGACCACCGTCCGTGAAGCCTTCGACACCCTCGCCTGGGGCCCCGCCCCGGAATCCGCGCAGCAGGCGCGCGAGTGGCTCGACGCCCATGGTCGTCGCTTCGGGCACTATCTCGGAGGCCGCTGGACGGAGCCCGATGAGACCTTCATCGTCAGCGATCCGGCCACCGGCGGCGAGCTGGCGCTGGCCACCCAGGGGAGCAGCGCCGATGTCGATGCCGCCGTGGCCGCTGCGCGCGCGGCGTTGCCCGGCTGGCAGGCGCTGGGCGGGCACGGCAGGGCGCGCTGGCTCTACGCGATTGCCCGCGGCATCCAGCGCCGGTCCCGGCTGTTCGCGGTGGTGGAATCGCTCGACAACGGCAAGCCGATCCGCGAGTCGCGTGACATCGACATTCCGCTGGTGGCGCGTCACTTCTACCACCACGCCGGCTGGGCGCAACTGCTCGACCGCGAATTTCCGGATGCCGAGGCGGTGGGAGTGGTCGGCCAGGTGATCCCGTGGAACTTCCCGCTGCTGATGTTCGCGTGGAAGGTCGCGCCCGCGCTTGCGGCCGGGAACACTGTCGTGATCAAGCCGGCCGAATACACGCCGCTCACGGCGCTCTGCTTTGCCGATCTGCTGCACGACCTCGGTCTCCCCGCCGGGGTGGTCAACGTCATTACCGGCGACGGGCGGACCGGTGCCGCGCTGGTGGGTCATGACGATGTCGACAAGGTCGCCTTTACCGGCTCGACCGACGTGGGTCGCGCGATCCGGAACGCCACCGCTGGCAGCGGCAAGAAGCTCACGCTTGAGCTGGGTGGCAAATCGCCGTTCATCGTCTTCGACGACGCCGATGTCGACTCGGTGGTGGAAGGAGTGGTCGACGCGATCTGGTTCAATCAGGGACAGGTCTGCTGCGCCGGTTCGCGGATCCTGGTTGCTGAAAGCATTGCCGATGCGCTGGTGACCAAGCTGCGGGCCCGGATGGAGACGCTGCGGGTAGGGTCGCCGCTCGACAAGGCGGTCGACATCGGTGCCATCGTGGCCCCGGTGCAACTGGAGCGGATCACCGAACTGGTGGCGCAGGGCGTGGCCGAGGGATCGACCTGCTGGCAGCCGTCGTGGGCGGTGCCGACCGAGGGGCTCTTCTATCCGCCGACGCTGTTCACCAACGTGAGTCCGGCTGCCACCATCGCGCAGGAGGAAATCTTCGGGCCGGTGGTGGTGCTGCTCACCTTCCGGACGCCGTCGGAGGCGGTGGAGATCGCCAACAATACCCGTTACGGATTGGCGGCGAGCGTCTGGAGCGAGAACGTCAACCTGGCGCTCGACGTGGCGCCCAAGCTCAAGGCCGGAACGGTGTGGATCAACTGCACCAACATGTTCGATGCCGCCAGCGGATTCGGCGGCTACCGCGAGAGCGGTTTCGGTCGCGAGGGTGGCCGCGAGGGGATGTGGGAGTATCTGAAGCTCCGCCGCGCGGGGGGTAGTCCCGAGCGCACATCCCCGCCCCCCGCGACCGGCGACAGCCGGAGCGGGGAGGCGGGGTCTCCTCGGGTCGCGACAGGCCAACCAGTGCCACTTCCTGCAATCGACCGCACTCCCAAGCTCTATATCGGAGGCAAGCAGGTGCGTCCCGATTCGGGCTACGCCATTCCGGTGCGCGGCCAGGACGGCCAGCTCCTCGGCGATGTCGGGCACGGCAACCGCAAGGACATCCGGAACGCCGTCGAGGCTGCGCACGCTGCTGCGGGCGGCTGGTCGCGCGCGACTGCGCATCTTCGCGCCCAGGTGCTCTACTACCTGGGCGAGAATCTCTCGGCCCGCGAGGGAGAATTCGGCGAGCGGCTGCGTCAGGTGACCGGCGCGAGCGGCACTGCGGAGGTCGAGGCGGCGATTCGTCGCTGCTTCAGCTACGCGGCCTGGGCGGACAAGTACGACGGCGCGGTGCATCACACGCCGTGGCGCAATGTCACCTTGGCGATGCCGGAGCCGATGGGGGTGATCGGTATCGTGGCGCCCGACGAGGCGCCGCTGCTCGGCTTCCTGTCGCTGGTGCTCCCCGCCATAGCGATGGGCAACACGGTGGTGGCTGTGCCGGCGCTGGGCGGCTCGTTGCTGGCGACCGACCTCTACCAGGTGCTGGAGACCTCCGACCTGCCCGGCGGGGTGGTCAACATCGTCACCGGGCCGCACAACGGATTGCTGGCGCCGCTGGCCGGGCATGACGATGTCGACGCGGTCTGGGTGCACGCCACCCGGGCTGCCGCCACCGAAGCCGAGCGGCTCTCGACCGGCAACCTCAAGCGGACCTGGACGGAGTGGACCGAGCGCAACTGGCTCGACCAGCGGGCGGGAGAGGGGCCGGAGTTCCTGCGTCAGGCGACCCAGGTGAAGAACATCTGGGTGCCGTATGGTGCGTGAACGTAGAGCCGCTAATTTGTGCACAGGTCCGCGATATTTTATTGCGCATCGAGACTAAGATCCTCACGGGACTAAGAGAGGCCAGCGAATGGTGACCAAACCGGGAGCGAAGAAGGTTGGCAAGGAAAAGTCTGGGCTGGCAGCCACCAAGAAGTTCGTACTTCAGAAGAAGCTGAAGGCTGCCCTACCCGCTCACGAACGGCCGAAAGCGGACGAGGTGCTGTGGGAGAAATCCGGAGGAGTATGCGCTTTGTGCGGGAGGGCTTTGCTACCGGCCGATGCGGAACCTGACCATCGCATTCCTTCGAGCAATGATGGGACCGATGAACTCGGCAACCTCTACCTTGCGCACCGTACGTGCAATCGATCCCGCGGAAACCTACCGTTTGGCGTGGCTAGGCCGATTGTTGAGTTCAAGGCGTTCTGTGATGAAAGTGAGGGCGTGACCTTCGATGATGTCATCGATAGGTACCTTCCTCCGGGGAAGTCGCGCTACCCGATCGCGTATGAGGTGGTTGGAAGCAACATCGTTGTAGGTCTTGGTGGCCAGAAAGTGACAGCGCCGCTGTACACGGATCCCGCGACGCAGGTTCAGTACTTTTTCATGGAGGTTCCGCCACAGTTCATACACAACGACGCCGGCGTTCAGCCGCGCAAAATAATGCATACGCATGTCCGTGCGCTTGGCCTCGATTTCGTTCAGCGGCCCGTGCACGAACCTTCGAATTGCCGATTGGTTGCGACAGCTGACGGTAGCGGGATGCTGCTGCAGTTTGATGGTCAACACAAGACTACTGCGCAACTTCTGCTCCAGCGGGATGCAATCCCGACAAAGGTATATATCGACCCTGACGTAGCAATGATTCAATCGCTCGTCCTGAAAATCCAACAGGAAATCAAAAAACAGCCGCTCACGCGCTCGGATACTTTGGCGAAGCTTGGCGATGTCATGAAGCGTAGGCTAGAGATTTATTTCGAGGAGACGCCCGGACCCCGAACTGAGAAGGGCTTCGTCGCGTTCCAAGCAGGTGTCGACCGCAAAGCGGTGGCTAAGGAATACAGCGATGAGTTGGTGCGGTTGGTGTTTTTCGACGATACCAATCAACTCACTGCCCAAGTGAAGCCTGGCGCGAAGGAGCCACCTACGACCGACAAGGTAGTGGTCGAACGAATCATCAGACCGCTATTGCATACCGGATTGCTCGATTCAGACATGGAGAAAGCAAACGATCGAGATCACGAGCGGGAGATGGTCGTCCTAGTGCTAAACACTATTGTTCAGAAGATGCTTCCGACAGGATGGAACCATCCCGGCAATGAACTTCAGCGGCGGCGCGCACAAAACTTCTTCTATCAGGCCTCCATCGGATGGTGGATGGAGCAGCTCTTGTTGGCGTTGCGGTATGTTACCCAACGCATTCAGGAGAAGCAGCCGTTGTTCGTAGGAGACCTGACGCAGGAGCAACGAGACCAGGTCGTCATTGTGACCGAGAAGCTTTGCGACTTGGCCATCTGGTCGACGGATCAGGACGAGACCCTGAAGGCAATGCGAAGCAATACCGTCAAGAATCTCGCACCACTGCTCGCGAAGAATGAATGGAAGGACCTTCTCCCTTGACCTGCTTACCTCGTGTAAGGGGGTAGTGGATCAGATTGAAGTGTTACGGCGCCGGGTGGTGGGCGGTTTTATATTTGACGGCATGACTACCCTACCAGACGATGTCGAGCGAGCGGTCAACGAGCTAAGGGCCGAGATAGACCGGCTCGTGGCTGGCAAATGGGACCAGCCCGCGAACGCGGCGGCCGCCAGAATCCTTCGGTCATTAGCCGAGAGCGTGGTGCTCTCCGCTAGGAAACTGAAGGAATCGGTGACCCAAAGCACCCACCCGAACGCGTGATGATGCCAAAGAAGCCAGCAAAACTCCGGCCCGACCTAGCCGAGGTTGCCTTCCGGGTCATGCAGGAGGCAGTAGGCGATGTCCCGAAGACCAAGCCACCCTCAGAGCGATCCAAGGGCGAGAAGAATCCCGAGGCCGCCGCCAAGGGGTCCAAGGGCGGTCTCAAGGGCGGCCCTGCCCGCGCGGCTAACTTAAAGCCAGGGAAAGCCAAGGAAATCGCCATGAAGGCCGCCAAGGCACGGTGGGCGAAGAAAACCCGATAGTCCTTCCGCCAGAGTTTCCGCCGTTTCTCCACGACCTCCGCCGCAACCCCTTCCCATCGGAGAATCCTCGTTGTATCTTGCGGGGTCTCTCACCTTGGCGAAGGTACCATGACAGATCCAGCTCGCTCCACTCGACCCGGTGCCGCCTACCCGGCGTTCGCCACGTTCAAGTCCTTCCTTAGCGGGTTGAAGGGAAACGTTTTGCCCGACCGGATCGACAACTCCGTGTTCGGCTCACTTTCAGGTTCGGCGAAGTCCGAGGTCAAGACTGCGCTCCGGTTCCTGTTCCTGATCGACGAGAAGTCGGTGGTTACCAAAGAGTTCCGAGACCTGATGACCACGTTCGAGACGCCGGAGTGGGGCACGGCGCTCGGCAAGGTTCTCGATCGTGCTTATACACCCATCCTCGAAAATATCAATATTGAGAACGGAACACACAGCCAACTGCACGATCGCTTCCGCACTACTGGCGGCCTAAATGGGACCACCGTGCGTGACAAGGCGATTCGTTTCTGGTTAGCAGCAATGAACGAAGCCGGCCGCAAGGTCAGCCCCCACTTCGGGGCGGTCCCAGTATCGTCGGCGAACGGTGCCGCGAGGGCGAAAGCGAAGGCCAGGACGAGGACCCCGAAGCTTGGCAAGTCAGCCACCGAGGGCACCACCAAGCAGCCGGACCTCCCCGGCACGAAATCGGTGGATTTCTTGATCCCCGGCAAACCTGCCGTCAAGATCACGATGCCGGACCCCATCACAGTCGATGAATGGGCAATGGTCGACAGCTACCTGCGCGCGTACATCAAGCTGAACATGGCGGGCGGAAACACGAACAGCCACCGGGCACCCTTGGCGAAGGAATGAGCCCGATAGCTGTTCGATGATCGGAGGGCCACGTTTGGAAACCGGCGAGAGACTTGAGAACTAGCGCCGTGGGGTTCGATCCCCCAGTGGTCCACCACTTTAGCAGTTTCGGCAAGACGACCTTGCTAAAGGGCCTCTTGTCGCAACCCCCACGGTCCCGACTGGAGCGGGAGCCCGGCTGCTAACAGAGCGTTTACGGGTTCGAATCCCGTCGTGGGGACTGGTGCCACCCTTTCGGATGGACAGAGGAAGTATAGCGTCCGGAGCGCATTTTTGCAATAATCGCACTGTAAAACTTGTAACATCAACGAGTACAGCGCACGCCGGAATGGCCTCCCGGCGCTCTGCTTCCGGTGTTCTGCTGCTTGAGCGATCGACTTGATAGAGCTTGAGCGGTTGACTATGTTCAGTCCATGAACAAGCTCTCCGCCGACAAGCGTGCCGCGATCGTCCGGTGTCTGGTCGAAGGCCACTCTATCCGTTCGACCTGCCGCCTGACGGGGGCCGCCAAGGCGACCGTCTTCAAGCTCTTGGTTGATCTGGGAGAGTTCTGCTCGATCTATCAGGACCATCTGCTCCGGAACCTGCACTGCCGGCGCGTCGAGGCGGACGAGATTTGGGCGTTCGTCGAAGCCAGGGCCCGGAATGCTACGCGGTCAGGTGACGGAAATATCTGGACCTTCACGGCGGTTGATCCCGACTCAAAACTGATCCTGACCTGGCTGGTGGGTAGCCGGACGCAAGAAAACGCCAACTGCTTCATCGCCGACATTGCCGACCGCGTGGCCGGACGCATTCAGCCAACGACCGATTGGCATGGCATGTACCTGACCACCGTCCGCCGTGCGTTCGACATCGGAGAAGTCGACCACGCGGTGCTCGTGGAGACCAACAGCACGGCGACAGCTGGTGAGGTTTTTCAAGTCCAGAAGTACGACTCAATGGTCTGCACCGGGACGGACCAGGAGCGGATGATCGGGCGGCCCGACATGGGCCTCGTGAGCACCTCGATGGTGGAGCGGGGGAACTCGATACAGATGCGGCGGTTTACCCGCCTGACCAACGGGTTTTCGAAGAAGGCGGAGGACCTCGCCCGCGCCGTCAGTCTGTTCTTCATGTTCTACAACTTCTGTCGCCCCCATGCGACCTTGGTGAAAGCGGCGAACGGCCGGAAGTTTACCCCGGCGATGGCGGCGGGCATTACCAATCGGGTCTGGACCATCGAGGACCTGCTGGGGCCGATGGACCCCGATCAGCTGTTACAATCGAAGTGACGCACTACCGCGTAAGGGCAGTCCCCTTGTGCATACTCAACGTTTGACATAACGTCATACACATGTCCCTCCAAACACACCCCGAAACCCCGCCGGGCGGCCACGCCCGCCTCCTCCGCGAGTCCCTCGACCTCACCCAGGCGGAGGCCGCGGTAATACTGGGTTTTTCGGCCAGACAGGTCGCCCGGTGGGAGTCCGGCGAGGCCGCCGTCAGGCCCGCAGTGATCAAGGCACTCCAGGCTCTCCAGACCGAACGGATACCCAGCGGCGGCGATTTCACCTTCATCGACCTCTTCGCCGGGGTAGGCGGGTTCCGGGCGGGATTCGAGGGGGTCGGCGGCCGCTGCGTCTTCACCTCCGAGTGGGACCGCTGGGCCCAGAAGACCTACAAGGCCAACTTCGGCGACCACGAGGTCCACGGCGACATCCGGGCCGTCGACGAGACGGCGGTGCCCGACCACGACGTCCTCCTCGCCGGCTTTCCCTGCCAGCCGTTCTCGATTGCGGGGGTATCCAAGAAGAACGCCCTCGGCCGGAAGCATGGTTTCGAGTGCGAGACCCAGGGGACGCTGTTCTTCGACATCGAACGGATCATCGCCGCCAAGCGCCCCAAGGCTTTCGTCCTGGAGAACGTCAAGAATCTGGTCTCCCATGACCGGGGCCTCACCTTCGCCGTGATCATCCGGACCCTCCGCGAGAAGCTGGGCTACGAGGTCTCATGGCGGGTGCTCGATGCGCGAAGCTGGGTGCCGCAGCACCGGGAGCGGATCTTCATCGTGGGGATTCGTCCCGACTTGGCAGCGAAGTTCGATTTCAACGACGTAGACGTGCCCGATGCGGGGCCAACCCTCGGGACGATTCTTCACCCGACCGACGGCAGCGGCCCCGCAGAAGAGCCGTATACCGGTCCCGATGGCCGCCCTGCGGGGAAATACGTATTGTCGGATCATCTCTGGGGTTACCTGCAGGAATACGCCTCTCGGCACAAGGCACGCGGCAACGGCTTCGGTTTCGGATTGGTGCGTCCCGGCGACGTGACCCGCACTCTTTCAGCACGGTACTACAAGGACGGTTCGGAAATCCTGATCCATCGGGGTCGAGGCAACCCGCGTCGCCTCACGCCCAGGGAGTGTGCGCGGCTGATGGGATTCGATCGCCCCGGCCGCGAACCGTTCCGGATCGTCGTCTCGGACACGCAGGCGTACAAGCAGTTTGGCAATGCGGTCGCGGTTCCGGTAGTCGCGGCCGTCGCCAAGGCATTGGCGCCGTACCTGCGGGGTGAGCGGACAGGGACAGTGGTGGACCAGGAGATGCTGACAACCGGGCTGCCCTGATCATGACGGACGTCGTCGACCGTGCTACCCGCAGCCGGATGATGTCCGGGATCAGAAGTCACGACACCAAACCGGAACTGGCAGTCAGGTCGTGGCTGCATCGCGCGGGATTGCGATTCAGGCTGCACGTCCGCGATCTGCCCGGCTCGCCCGACATAGTGCTGCCGCGTTGGGGGGCAGTGGTCTTCGTGCACGGCTGCTTCTGGCACCGGCATCGTGGATGTGCGCGCGCCGCGACACCGAAGACCCGCCGCGCGTTCTGGGCAGCGAAATTCCGGAGCAACATCGAGCGCGACGAGCGGAATCGCCGGGCATTGAGACGCCTCGGCTGGCGTACCCGAACCATCTGGGAGTGTTCGCTCGGGCCACCCCGGCTCGACGCACTGGTCCGCTGGATCAGGTCGGAGTGAATCAACCATGAACGCATTGCCGCTCGATGATCTCCTCGCCGCCTGCCGGAAGGCCGGAGCGGTCCGCATTCTTGCCAAGCGGCTCGCGGCGAACGACAACAGCAAGAACCAGGTCTATCTGGGCGGAGATTTCGCCCTCCTGAACCAACTGCCGCTCACCGGGTTCCGCCACAAGCCCAGCGATGCTGGTCACGCCATCATTCACGCCGACCTGCCGGCATCATGGCTGCTCGACGACGGTAATCTCTCGCCAGCTCCCCACAGCAAGGTCGTGCTGTACCCGCAATACCCGGAGGTGCGCTGGAGCGGGTTTCTGCGCGGAGCGGTCGGAGCACCGGGTCATCTCATCGATGAAAACGCCAGAATCGTCGGCCGGGTCCTGATTATCGGAGTTCGTGCGGACCGGAGCATCATCGTCCGGGTGCATGCTCCGGAGTCTCCCGTTGCCCGCGAACTTGAGGCAAGGGGCGCCTTCGATGAAAAGGGATTGCTGGTCGAGCTCCATGCCGCCGACCCCGGTGACGAGCGGGATCGCCTCCTCGCCGCGCTCAAGGGAGTCGCCGACCGGGGCTGGGTTGATCCGGTGCGGCTGCATGCCGACGGGATCCTTTCTCCCTGCCACGGCTCCAATTGCGGTGGCGTGACACTGGAATCGCTGCTGGGAATCTCGCCCAACAGCCGCGCAGAGCCTGATTTGTTCGGATGGGAAATCAAGCAGTTCAGCGTGCGCGATTTCCGCAAGTTTTCGGCGGTGAGCCCGGTCACGGTATTCACGCCGGAACCCACGGCCGGGGTCTACGCCGAGGAAGGGGTTGACGTCTTCATCCGGCGATGGGGGTATCCTGACACCAAGGGTCGACCTGACCGCCTGAATGTGGGCGGAAAGTTCACCCTCGGCCGGCGCCTTCCGCGGACCGGGCTTACGCTCCGCATTGCCGGGGTGGGTGACGGGGGGAACACCATCGAGGACTCCGCTGGCGGTATCCAGCTCACCGCCGATGACGGCACCATCGCGGCGATGTGGCCGTTCCCGGCGTTGTTGCAGCACTGGAATCAGAAGCATGCCAGGGCAGCCTATGTCCCGTCGTTGCGCGAGGGTCCGCCGATCCGGTTCCGCTACTCGCCGGACGTCTACCTGGCTTCGGGGACCGATTTCGGGCTGTTTCTGAAGGGCGTCGTCGATGGAGTTGTGGCCTACGATCCCGGAATCAAGATGGAAGGGGCCTCCGCGTCCCGTCCACGCATCAAGCGGCGGAGCCAGTTCCGGGTTGCTTTTCCGGCATTGCGGACACTCTACCAGAGATTCGAGTCCATAGTTCTGGGAGCTCCGCAAACCGGGCGTCACGCCTGAATCCGCCAGGCCACCCAGGTGAAGAACATCTGGGTGCCGTATGGGGCGTAGGGGGGGGGACTAGATCCCCGCCGCCACTACCACGTCTCGATCGAGAGCCCGCGCCAGCACGTCGCTCTTGCGCGAGGCACCCCAGATTTCCAGCGACAGATCCGCCTCGCGGAGCCGGGGCCAGGCGCGGATCACGCAGCAATCCTCCAGCAGGGTGGCGGTGACCCGTTCCACGCTGGCGGTGTGGCCGCGGTCGAGGCCGTCGGCCACCCGCAGCAATCCGCTGAGCCGCCGGACGACCTGCTGCTCATCCTCGTCGAGCGATGCAAATTCGGGATGCCGCCGCTTGGGACCGCTCTTGCGGTGGTAGCGGGAGATGAGCGCCACGAGGGTGCGGTCGCGCGAGGCGAGTCCGAGCCGCTCGGCGTGCATGATGAGCTGGTACGAATGCCGGTGGTGCCGCCGATAGGATACGAGCTGACCGACATCGTGCAGCAGTGCAGCCGCCTCGAGCAGCGTCCGCTCGGCCGGCTGACAACCGAGAGCCGGCGCCAGCAGGTCGAAGAGCGACAGTGCCAGGTGGCGCACCTGCTCGACGTGGCGGCGATCACCGCGACAGCGGTCGACGAACTCCCGGAGCGGCCGCAACGGATCGCTCGACTTGGTGGCGGCGGCATCGGCTCCGACCAGTTCGAGCAGCAGCCCCTCCCGCAACCCGAAGGCACTCACCGTCAACTCGCGGCCCGCCAGCAGCTCCTGCAACTCGGCCGTCACTGCGAGACCTGCCAGGATGATGTCGGCGCGCTGAGGGTTGAGCCCTGCCACCTGGGAGCGCTCAACCGCGCTCCGGGTGCTGAGCCATTCGAGCAGTGCCTCGATCTCGCCGGTGGTGACCACCACGCCGTGAATCGGGTCGGTGGCGTGGCCACGGCGCGCTGCGGCCATCCGGCCGAGGTTGGTGAAGGTGCCGCCCGAACCGATCAGAGTGGCCTGGTGCCAGTCACGCCAGGGCAATTCCTTCTTGAGCGCGGCGCGGACATGTTTCCTCAGTACGGCCACCTCGCGCCAGGTCTCGTGACGGCCGGTGAGATACTCCTCGGTGAGCCTTACCGCGCCGAAGGGGAGGGAAACGGTGCTCTCCACCAGGCCGTCAATGGCGGCGACCAGCTCGAGGGAGCCGCCGCCGATGTCGGCGACCAGGGTGCGTCCGTCGTCGAGCGGAAAGTGGTGCGCCACGCTTCGCCAGGAGAGGCGGGCCTCGCAATCTTCGTCGATTATCTCCAGCGGGATGCCGAGTTCGCGACGCACCCGCTCGGCAAATGCCTCGCCGTTGCTGGCCGTCCGCATAGCCGAGGTGGCGACGGCCACGAGGCGGTTCACGCCCCGCCGTTCGGCCACACCCTTCATCCGCTGCAACGCGCTGAAGGCGCGGTCCATCGCCTCGGCGTCGAGGGCGCCGGTGCGCGCAACGCCGGTGGCGAGACGCGGCTGGTCCTTGATTTCGTCGATCACCTCCAGCCCGGTGACCGAATCCCACTCGGCCACCAGCAGCCGGACCGAATTCGAGCCGACGTCGATCGCGCCGAGGCGCTCGCGAGCGACCAGGGCGTCGTTCACGCGGTCGGCTCGCCCCGATCCTCGGCGTGATGCTTGATCGACTTCCCCTCGACCAGGAAGACCACGTCCTCGGCGATGTTGGTGGCGAGGTCGGCCACCCGCTCGAGATTGCGGGAGACCAGGAACAGCTCCATCCCCGCACCGATCATGTGGGGATCCTCCATCATGTGGGTGAGGAGGATCCGGAAGACCGAGCGGTGGAGGGCGTCGACCTTGTCGTCGCGACGGCAGATCTCGCGCCCCGAACCGGCGTCGCTGCGGATGAAGGCCTCGAGTGCGTCGGAGAGCATCTGGCGCGCGAGCCGGGCCATCTCCACCAGTTCGGGCTCGGGGGCGATCGGCCGGCTCTGGGCCAGGCGATCGGCCGACTGGGCGATGTTGACCGCGTGGTCGCCGACCCGCTCCAGGTCGTTGGCGATCTTGAGGGCGGAGGTGAGCATCCGGAGGTCGCGGGCCATCGGCTGCTGCAGCGCGAGCAGGGAGACGCACTGTTCCTCGATCTCGACTTCCATCGCGTCCACGGCGCGGTCGCCACGGATCACGCGTCGCGCCTTGTCGCTGTCGCGCTCGAGCAGCGCCTCGACCGCCAGTCCCAGTGCCGCCTCGGCCTCGCCGGACATGGTGAGCAGGCGCACCTTGACGTGACTCAATTCCTCATGGAAGTGCCGCTGGGTGTCCTGGCTCATCCAAACCTCCCCGTGATGTACGCTTCGGTGCGTTCGTGCACCGGATTCGTGAAGATCCGCTCGGTGGTGTCCAGCTCGATCAGCGAGCCCCGGTCGAAAAACCCGGTGACGTCCGAAATGCGGGCCGCCTGCTGCATGTTGTGCGTGACCACCACGATGGTGTAGTCGCGCTTGAGCATGAAAATCAGTTCCTCGACCTTCTGGGTCGCGATCGGATCGAGGGCGGAGCAGGGCTCGTCCATCAGCAGCACCTCGGGCGAGTTGCCCAGCGCGCGGGCAATGCAGAGCCGCTGTTGCTGCCCACCCGAGAGTCCCAGCGCACTCTGATCGAGGCGGTCCTTGACCTCGTCCCATAGCGCCGCCTGACGGAGGCAGCGCTCGACCAGGTCCGGCATGTCACGCCGGGTGACCAGACCATTGATGCGCGGACCCCAGGCGATGTTCTCGAAGATCGACTTCGGGAACGGATTGGGCTTCTGGAACACCATCCCGACCGAGCGCCTGAGGGCGACCACGTCGACGCCGACACCGTACACAGAACGGCCCCCGACCAGAATATCGCCGGTCTGCCGCGCTCCAGGAATCAGGTCGTTCATCCGGTTGATCGACCTCAGGAAGGTACTCTTGCCGCAACCGGAGGGCCCGATCACCGCGGTTACCTGGCGGCGCTCAAGCGAGAAGGAGAGGTCGGCGAGCGCCTGCACGGCACCGTAATAAAACGAAAAATGGCGCACCTCGACCGCGGCAGCGCTGGGCACGACCTCTTCGCCGCGCGGCGGGAGCGGGGCACGCAAGACCGGATCGCTCATCCGAACCGCCCGGTGATGTAGGCCTCGGTCTGCGGATCCCGGGGCGAGGTGAACAACTGCGATGTCGGCCCATGCTCGATCAATTCGCCGAGGTAGAAGAAACTGGTGGTATCCGATGAGCGGGCGGCCTGCTGCATATTGTGGGTCACGATCACGATGGTGAAATCACGCTTGAGCTCCAGCAGCAATTCCTCGATGTGCTGGGTGGCCATCGGGTCGAGGGCGCTGGTCGGCTCGTCGAGGAGGATCACCTCCGGGCGGGCGGCGATGGTCCGGGCGATGCAGAGCCGTTGCTGCTGGCCGCCCGACAGCCCCAGGGCGCTCTGGTCGAGGCGGTCCTTGACCTCCTCCCAGAGCGCGGCTTGCTGGAGCGCCTGTTCGACGATCGCGGTCACCTCCGAGCGGGCCAAACGGGGACCAACCTTGAGGCCGGCCGCGACATTCTCCCGGATCGACATGGTCGGGAACGGGGTCGGCTTCTGGAAGACCATCCCGATCCGTCGGCGCAGCCCGATGACATTGATGCCGCTGGCGTAGATGTCCTCGCCGTCGAGCAGCACCTTGCCGGCGATCCAGCCGCCGGGGGTGACCTCGTGCATCCGGTTGAGGGTCCTCAGGAAGGTGCTCTTGCCGCAACCGGAAGGTCCGATCAGGGCATGCACGCGGTTCGGCGCGAACGCCACTGTGACGCCCTTGACCGCCGAGAACTTGCCGTACATCGCGGTCAGCTTGTCGGTGGCGAGCCGAGGGGGGGGGATTATCTCAGGCACGGGTGCGGAACCGGGAACGGGTTGCGATGCGGGCGGCGATCGAGAGCACCAGCACCACCAGGATCAGGACCAGGGCAGTGGCCCAGGCGAGGGTGTGCCACTCCTCGTAAGGCCCGGTGGCGTAAGTGTATACCACCAGCGGCAGCGCGGCCATCGGCTGGTTGAGGTCAGTAGTCACGAACTGGTTGCCGAGCGCGGTGAAGAGGAGCGGAGCCGTCTCGCCGGCAATCCGTGCCACCGCCAGCAGTGCGCCGGTGACGATGCCGGGCAGGCAGCTCCTCACCACCACGGTGAGCGAGGTGCGCCAGCGCGGGTAGCCCAGTGCCAGTGCGGCTTCGCGGAGCGCGTTGGGCACCAGCTTGATCATCTCCTCGGTGGTGCGCATCACCATCGGAATCATCAGCATGCCGAGTGCCGCACTCCCCGCCAGCGCCGAGAAGTGTCCCTGCCGCGCCACCAGCCAGGCGTAGGCGAAGACGCCCACCACGATGCTCGGTGTGCCGTTCATGACGTCGGCGATGAAACGGGTCGCGAAGGTGAGCCTGGAGCCGGGAAACTCGGCGCAGTAGATCCCGGCGCCGATCCCGATCGGCAGGCAGACCAGGCAGGCGATTCCGACCATCACCAGGGTGCCGACCAGCCCGTGCAGCACGCCGCCGCCGGGATCGCCGAGGGTGGCTGGTGCCCGGGTAAAGAAATCGAGCGAGATCGAGCCGGCCCCCTTGACCACCAGGGTGCCCAGGATCAACAGCAGCGGCACCACGGCGGCCAGCAGTGCGACCAAGCACAACGCGACCATGGTGCGGCTCTTGAGGCGGCGGAATCCGGGGCGGCTCATCGCGCCCCCCCCCCGCGCCTGGCCACGCGCCAGATCAGCAGGCGGGCTCCCGCGTTGACCAGCACCGTTATTCCGAAGAGCACCAGCGCCACGTAGATCAAGGCTGCGATGTGCATGTCGCTGGAGGCCTCGGTGAACTCATTGGCGATTGCCGAGGCCATCGTGTAGCCGGGTGCGAAGAGCGAGGTCGAGATTTCGTGGCGGTTGCCGATCAACATCGTGACCGCCATCGTCTCGCCCAGCGCCCGGCCCAGACCGAGGATCACGGCGCCGATGATGCCGCTCTTGGCGTAGGGCAGCACCGCACCGGTCACCGCCTCCCAGCGGGTGGCGCCGAGCGCCAGCGCCGCCTCGCGCTGGGAGTTGGGAACCGCCATCAGCACCTCGCGCGACACCGAGATGATGTAGGGCATCACCATGATCGCCAGGATGATTGCGGCGGTGAGCATCCCGGGGCCGTAGATGGTTCCCTGGAAGAAGGGAAGGAATCCGAGGTACTCCCTCAGGAACGGGTAAAGGGTGGCGCGCAGCAAGGGGATCAGGAAGAAGATTCCCCACAGCCCGTAAACCACGCTGGGTATGGCGGCCAGCAGATCGACCACGAAACCGATCGGCCCGCGCACCGTCCCCGGGGCGAACTCCACCAGGAAGATCGCCACTCCCAGCGACAGCGGTACCGCGATCAGCAGCGCCAGGAACGCCGAGAGCAGGGTGCCGAGGATCAAGGGCCATGCCCCGAACTCCTCCGCGACCGGATCCCATACCTCGTTGCCGATGAAGCCGAAGCCGAACTTGTCGATCGCCGGTGCTGCGCCGATCCACAATTCGTAAACCAGAAAGCCGAGCAGGATCGGGATCGAGGCCGCCGCCGCTGTCACCAACAACCGAAAAATCCGGTCGCCGATCTGGAATCGCGCCATGGGGATCATCTTCAGAACGCCTTCAGCTCAGGTCCGGTCGGAGAACGTCACGACGCGGTAACGGAGTGGTCACGGCCGGTTCGGTCACGGGATCGGCTTCCCGCCGCTTTGCAGCGTCGGAATGCGGGCCTTGATGAGCGAAACGACCCGGGCTGGCAAGGGGGCGTAATAGAGCCGACGAGCCTGATCCTGCGCCTCCGGCGTGATCATCCAGTTCAGGAAATCGCGGATCCGGGCGGCGGTTTCCGCCTTGGGATTGTCACGATAAATCAGCAACCAGGTGAACGACGAGATCGGGTAGGCGTTGGCACCATCCGGGTTGGTGATCGACACCCGGAAGTCGGTGTCGTCGGTCCAGGCGATCCCTTCCGCCGCGATTGAGGCGCTCTCCAGCGACGGTGCCACGAAATTGCCGGAGGCGTTCTTGAGGGCAGCGAAGGGGAGGCCGTTGGCTATGGCATATCCCATCTCGACATAGCCGAGGCCGCCCTCGAGCAACTTGACCTGGGCGGTGACTCCCTCATTCCCCTTGCCGCCGAGGCCTGCGGGCCAGCGCACTGCGGTGCCGCGGCCCACCTGCTGGGCCCATTCCGGGGAGACCTTGGAGAGATAATCAGTGAAGACGTAGGTGGTCCCCGAGCCGTCCGACCGGTAGGTGACCACGATGTCCAGGGCCGGGAAGTCGATGTCCGGATTGAGCGCCTTGATCCGGGGATCCTGCCAACTGGTGACCCGGCCGAGGTAGATGTCGGCCAGCAGAGCCGGGTCGAGCCGCAGTTGCTGCTCTTCGTTGCCCTTGAGGTTGTAGGTCAGCACCACCGAGCCGATGATGGTGGGAATCTGGATCACGTTGCCCTGGACCGCCTCGATCTGGTCATCCTTCAGGATCGCGTCCGAGCCCCCGAAATCGACCGTGCCGCGGGTGAACTGGCGGATCCCTCCGCCGGAACCGATCGGCTGGTAGTTGATCCGCACGCCGGTCTGGCGGGCGTAGGTGGCGAACCAGTTGGAATAGAGCGGATAGGGGAAGGACGCTCCCGCTCCGGTCAGGATGCCGTCCGCCTGTTCCACCGGCGCTGCGGCGGGGGCGCTCCCGGCCGTTTCCGGGTTGGGGGTGGTGGCGCCGCAGGCAGACAACATCCCGGCCAGTGCCAAGCGAACGGCGTCCCGTTTGAGCATGCGACAATTCTAGCGCCAAGAGGTCGCCAATGGGGCTATCTTCGTCACGGTTTGGTCACGAAATCCCAACTGCCGGAGTTTCCCGCATGCGTCGAATCCTGCTGTTCTCCGCTGGCCTCTGGGCCGTCCCGCTCGCCGCCCAGGGAGATCCCGGTCTCACCGTCGACGGGCGCGGCGTCACCTTCACCTCGGCGGACTCCGCCACCCGGATCACGATGCGCTTCCGGATCCAGCAATTGCTGACGGTGCGCTCCGACGACGACGACGATCAGGGGATCGACCAGGTGGCGTTCCAGATTCGACGGGCGCGATTCCGGCTCGGCGGCACGGTCGGAGATCCGCGGCTGTCGTTCAACCTGCAGCTCTCCTTTTCGCGCTCGGACCTCGATTCACGCGACACCGATTTCTCCAACGTCCTCCGGGATGCAGCGGTGGCCTGGCGCTTTTCACCCAACTTCCAGACGATCATGGGCCAGACCAAGCTGCCCGGCAATCGTCAGAGGGTGATTTCCTCGGGTGACTTGGAGCTGCCCGAGCGCTCGATCGTCAACAGCCGCTTCACGCTCGATCGTGATGTCGGGGTACAGTTCTGGTGGGCCGACACCCTGGGCGGCACCCCGGTCCACCTGAGGACCGCTCTCAGCAACGGCGATGGCCGCAATCCGGATGGCAATGACAACGGGTTGGCTTACACCGCCCGTCTCGAGTGGCAGCCACTGGGACCGTTCGTGGGTGGCAGCGATGATTTCGAGGGAGATCTGCTGCGGAATCCATCACCCCGACTCGCCCTCGCCGCCACCACCCAGTACAACGACAAGGCGGTCCGCACCGGCGGACAACTCGGCCCCCGCCTGCATGACCCCCGCTCGATGACCACCTACGAAGCGGACCTGCTGTTCAAGTATCGCGGCCTGGCCGTCTACTCCGAGGTGGCCACCCGCAACGCCGACGATCCGATCACCACGGCGGTGGGCGAGCCGAACCGCTTCGTGTATGTGGGGTGGGGCCGGCTGGTCCAGGTTTCCTACCAGATCGGCAACGGCTTCGCGCCGGTGGCGCGCTGGGCCCTGGTCACCCCCGACAACGTGATCGCCAACGAGGCTGGCGGCGCCCGGCAGGAGCAGTGGGGCGGCGGGATCACCAAGTATTTCAACCGGCACCGGGTCAAGACCACGGTGGAGGTGCTTCATGACAAGGTGAGCGCCAACGCGGCGGCGGCGGAGCGGGAAGGGTGGATCGGGCGGTGGGCGCTGGAGGTGGGAATCTAAAGAGAGAAAGAGAGAAAGAGAGAAAGAGAGAAAGAGAAAACGAGAGAATGCACAGCTCCTCCTCGTTTTCTCTTTTTCTCCTTCTCTCTTTCTCTCTTCAGGCTATCGGCCACCAACTCCTGATCGTGGTCCCCTGGCGTGGCGCGCTCTCGGCGCTCACCGTGCCGCCGTGCGCTTCGAGGATGTGCCGCACGATCGACAGCCCGAGTCCGGTGCCGCCCTCGTCGCGGGATCGCGAGGCATCGACCCGGTAGAACCGCTCGAAGATGCGCGGCAGGTGCTCGGCCGGAATCCCGCTGCCGTCATCCTCGACGGAGAGCATGATTCCCCCCCCCTCGCGCTCGGCACGGACGGCGACGAGCCCGCCGGTGCTGACGTAGCGCAGCGCGTTGTCGACCAGATTGGTCAGCACCTGGCGCAGGGCGTCGCTGTCGGCGGGGATGATCGTGGCGTCGGGCGCGATGTCGAGGAGCAGTTCCACCTCGCGCGCCGCGGCCCGCTCCGCGAAGAAGGAGAGGGTATCCTCCGCCAGCGCGGTGATCTCGACCGGCTCGATGCGGGGCGTCCAGCGGCCCGACTCGATCCGGGAGAGGTCGAGCAGATCATCCACCAGCCGCTGCATCCGCCTGGCATTGGCAAGAATGGTGGTCAGGAAGCGCTGCCGGGTGGCGTCATCGACGTCGCCTTCAGCAAGGGTCTCGGCATAGCCGGAGATGCTGGTGAGTGGGGTCTTGAGCTCGTGGGAGACGTTGGCCACGAAGTCCCGGCGGACCGCTTCCAGGCGTCGGACTCTGGTCAGGTCGTGCAGCACGAGGATGGCTCCCCCCCCCTCCAACGAGCGGGCGTTGACCGACAGAATGCGGCCGTCCAGTTCCACCTCGCGCTCGTCGATGGCGCTGCCGTCGAGGACCTGCTCGACCGCCTCGCGGGCGGCCTTGGCACGGAACAGGGTGCGCAACTCCGGCAGCGGAGCCGCCGGGGCGTAACCCAGCATCCGGCGAGCCGCAGGGTTGGCGATGACGATGCGACCCTTGTCGTCGGCGGCGACGATTCCCTCCATCATCGCGTCGACGATGGCGGTGCTCGCCGCCTTCTCCCGCTGCACTTCCTCGAACCGTTCGGCGAGCTGACGGTTCATCTGGCGGAGTGCCTGAACCAGAGCATCGACTTCGGGGATCCCCGAGCGCGGGAAGCGGGGGAGGGCACCGGCCGCGATTGCGCGAGCTGCGCCGCTCAGCGCCACCAGCGGCGAGGCGATGCTGCGTCCGGCCACGAAGGCGAGGGCCAGAGCAACCAGCAGCGCCAGCGCCGCCGCACCGGTGATCGAGCGCCGGCTGCGGAGGACCGCTTCCTCAACCCCTTCCAGCGGCGCGCTCATGGTGATCCGTCCGGGACCAGCCGTGATTTCAACCTGGACGATCTTCTCGCCGACCAGAGAATCTGCCGAGGCGTACTCGGTACCGGCCGAATCGCGAAGCAGGATGCGATGGTTGCTCTGCAGGCCGAAGCGCCGGATCACGGCCGGCCAGCGGGCCGGGTCGTCGGGCAACACCTCGGCAATGAGGCGCGCTTCGCGCTCGAGATTGGTGCGCACGTCGCGCTCAAGCCCGGTACGGAGCGTCCGTTCGGAACCCCATACCAGCACCAGCAGGGTGAATACCACGATGGTGAAGGTGCCGAGTACCAGCCGGCCGGCGAAGTTCACTTCGTGCGTGCGCCCCGGTCGGCAGACTTGAAGCGATAGCCGAAGCCTCGCACGGTTTCAATCATCGGACCCATCTCCCCGAGTTTGGAGCGCAGCCGTTGCACGTGCATGTCGACGGTGCGCGTCTGGATGTCCGGCTGGGCGTCCCAGACGGTTTCGAGGAGCTGCGGCCGTGACTGCACCCGCCCCCGACGTTCCAGAAGTGTAACGAGGAGCTTGTATTCGGTGGCGGTCAGGGTCAACTCGCGGCCGTCGAGGAGGGCACGATGGGCGCCCCGGTCGACGGTCAGGTTGCCGGCGACCAGGGTCGAGCCGGCCGAAACCGCTGGCGCCGCCAGCCGTCTGAGCAGCGCCTGCACCCGGAGTGCCAGCTCTGCCGGAGAAAACGGCTTGACCAGATAGTCATCCGCTCCCAGGGTGAGCCCCTTGATCCGGTCCGGCTCTTCCCGACGGGCGGTAAGCAGGATGACCCCGACATCGCGGGTCTCCTCCCGCTTGCGCAGTTCGGCCAGGACATCGTATCCGGAGAGTCCGGGAAGCATCAGGTCGAGGACCACCACGTCGGGGCGCTCTTCACGAGCCGACTTGAGCGCCTCCGGGCCGCTGGAGGCGGTGGACACCCGATAGCCGGCCTTGGCAAGGTGATAGGCCACCAGGGCGGTGATGTCGGGTTCGTCGTCGACCACGAGAATGCGGTGCGTCATTGCTGGCTCCGGAAAGTCAGACTACCCCGCCGACAGGCGGGTTCGGGTGTGCGTCCGGCTGCGCGTCACGGCGCGATCGCGCTCGGTTCGGCAGCTCGGGTCGTGGCGCATCGCCTCGAGAATCTCGTCGAGGAGGCGACCGGCAGGGCCATTTACCCGGCCGATCCGGTAGAGGACGAATTGCGCCACGGGGGTGTCGTGGACGATTTCCTGTTCCCGCATGACCGCCAGATGGCGGGAAACGGTCGACTGCGGCAGGTCGAGGATCGCCTGCAAATCGGAGACGAACAACGGTGCGCCGGCCAAGGCGTTGACGATGCGGAGCCGGGTCGGTTCGCTGACCACCTGGAGGAGTTCTATGGGCGAAATCGGCATATCCGCCTCAACGAATACGTCCCCGACCGCCACCCCGCAAGCGGTGGCACGTTGCATCTGGGCACCTTGTGACGGGATATTTACGTGGTGACCTCTCCAACGATACCCGTGTTCGTCAACGGACGACCCCTGCCGGCCATGCCCGGTACCTCGCTCGCCCAGGTTCTGGGTGAGCACGACCCCACCCTCCTCACCGCCTTGATGGCCGGGGCCCCGGTCACCGACGCGCGCGCGCTGCCGGTCGATCCGGACGCTCCTGTTTACGCCGGTGCGATCTACCGGGTGCAACCCGGCGGTCGGGTACCGGAGGCCACCGATGCGTGATCTCCTCCGCCGGATGCCCAAGGCCGAGCTGCATGTCCACCTCGACGGATCGCTCAGGCCCGGGACGATGCTCGAGTTGGCACGGGATGCCGGCGTCACTCTTCCCGCCACCGACGCCGAGGCGCTCCGCCGCTGGATGCTGGTCGACGACGCCCGGGATCTCGAGGAATACCTCGCGCGCTTCGACGTCACCATCGCCCTGCTGCAGAATCCCGATGCGATCGAGCGGGTGGCCTACGAGATGCTCCTCGATGCCCGGGAAGACGGCCTCCATTATCTGGAGATTCGCTACTGCCCCGCCCTGAGCACTCAGCAGGGCCTCTCGATGGACGAGGTGATCCGTGCCGAGTGGCGCGGCATCGAGCGCGGCATGGCGGAGACGGGAGTGACGGCGCGGATCATCAACTGCTCACTCCGGCACTTTGACCCGGCGTTGTCGGTGGAGATCGCCGAACATTCGGTGCGGATGCGCGATCATGGCGTGGTGGCATTTGATCTTGCCGGTGGAGAGGCCGGCCGCCCTCCCCAGCTGCATCGCGAGGCGTTCGACATTGCCGCTCGCGGCGGCCTCGGCATCACCGTTCATGCCGGCGAGGCGGCAGGGTGGGAGAGCATCTTCGAGGCGATCCACTCCTGCCATGCCACCCGGATCGGGCACGGCACCCGGCTCTTCGAGCGTCCGGAGCTGCTCGACTATGTGCGCGATCGCCGCATCCTGATCGAGACCAACATCACCAGCAACGTGCAGACTCACGCGGTCGCGGCGGCGGCCGGACATCCGGTGCGGCGCTATGTCGACGCCGGCTGCGCGGTGACGCTCTGCACTGACAGTTGGCTGATGAGCGGAGTAGTGTTGACCGATGAGTACCTGCTGGCCCACGAAGCCCTGGGCTTCACCTTGGCGGAACTCGAGACGCTGACGATGGCAGCGTTCGAGCACGCCTTCCTCCCCTGGCCCGAGCGCGTCGCCCTGATGGAGCGCGTCCGGACCGAACTAGCGAGCCATTCGTGACCTCTCTCCTCGCCACCTTGCAGAACCAGACCGCCGCCGAACGCTTCGCCGCGCTCGGCGGCGGTCTCGACATTCCCCTCGGCCAACGGCTCATCGGCGTGCTGGGCATCGCCGTGATGTTGGGCCTCGTGGTGCTGATGAGCTCCGATCGACGGCGCATCAACTGGCGCCTGGTGGCGAGCGGGCTCACCCTCCAATTGGTCTTCGGACTGGCGGTTCTCAAGACCGATGCAGGGCAATGGTTCTTCCAGCGGCTTGGAGGCCTTGTCACGGCACTGCTCGGCTTCCAGGAACAGGGAGCCCGCTTCATCTTCGGCAACCTGGTACAGAGCAACGTGCCGGTCGGGATGGCCGATCCCACTGGTGCCGTCGACGGCTCGCTCGGCATGGTGGCAAACACGGGGGCGTTCTTCGCCTTCAACGTGCTGCCCACCATCATCTTCTTCTCGGCGCTGATGTCGGTGCTCTACTACCTCGGCGTGATGCAGTTGATCGTGAAGGGACTCGCCTGGGGAATGCAGAAGACGCTCCGCACCTCGGGGGCCGAGACACTCTCGGCGTCGGGCAACATCTTCCTCGGCCAGACCGAGGCACCGCTCCTGATCAAGCCGTTCGTCAAGACGATGACCAGCTCCGAACTGACCACGGTGATGGTGGGCGGTTTCGCCACGGTGGCCGGCGGCGTGCTCGCGGCCTACGTCGGGATGCTCTCCGGAGTGCTGCCCGGGATTGCCAGCCACCTGCTGGCCGCGAGCGTGATGAACGCACCGGCGGGATTGTATCTCAGCAAGATTCTCGTTCCCGAGACCGGCACGCCGGTCACCGCCGGGTCGCTCGACCTCAAGTCGGAGGAGACCGTGGCCGATTCGAGCGTGGTCGAAGCCGCTGCCAACGGTGCCGCGCAAGGATTGCAGCTCGCCATCAACGTCGCGGCGATGTTGATGGCTTTCGTGGCGCTGGTGGCAATGCTCAACGCAGGACTCGGCTGGGTCGGCGATCTGGTCGGCATCGCCAACCTCTCGCTGCAGGCGATTCTCGGCTTCCTGCTCAAGCCGCTGGCCTGGGTGATGGGAGTGCCTTGGCAGGACACCTCGTACGTGGGCGGTCTGATCGGATTGAAGACCTCGCTCAACGAGTTCGTGGCCTATGCCCAGTTCGCGAGCGATCTCGGGCAGGGTCAGGTGCTGGAGCCGCGCTCGGCGATCATCCTCACCTACGCCTTGCTGGGCTTCGCCAATTTTTCCTCGATCGCCATCCAGATCGGCGGCATCGGCGGGCTGGCACCTGAACGACGCCCGGAAATCGCCAAGCTGGGACTCAAGGCGATGATCGCCGGCAACCTCGCCGCCTTCATATCCGCCACTCTAGCCGGGATGTTGTCATGACGGAGCGCAGCGCCACCGTCGATCTGATCACTCGCGCCGCCGACACGGTACGTGCGGCCCTGGGCGCTCGCCAGCCGAGTGTGGCAATCGTCCTTGGCAGCGGCCTTGGTCGGCTGGCCGAACAGGTGAGCGACCCGGTCCGGATCGGTTATGCCGACCTTCCCGGTTTTCACGTGCCGACAGTCGAGGGACACCACGGCGAGCTGGTTTGCGGAACGCTCGCTGGCGCCACTGTGTTGATGCAGAGCGGGCGCTTTCACATGTACGAGGGCCACTCGGCGGGCGACGCGGTGTTGCCGATCCGGGTCTTCGCCACCCTCGGCATCAAGACGCTGATCGTCACCAACGCAGCGGGCGGCATTCGCCGGACATTCCGGCCGGGCACGCTGATGCTGATCAGCGATCATCTCAATCTCACCGGCCAGAACCCGCTTCACGGCGCCGTGCTGCCGGGCGAGACCCGCTTCCCCGACATGAGCGTGGCCTACGACGCCGACTTGCGGGCACGCGCCAAGGCGGTCGCGGTGCAGCACGGCATCACCATGGAAGAGGGAGTGTATGCCGGTCTGCTCGGCCCGACCTACGAAACGCCCGCGGAGGTGCGGATGCTGGAGCGCCTCGGCGCCGACGCGGTGGGGATGAGCACCGTGGCTGAGGTGATCGCCGCACGGGCCCGCGGGATGCGCTGTCTCGGCATTTCACTGGTGACCAATCCGGCCGCGGGCACCGTTGCCGGGGTGCTCGATCATTCAGAGGTGATGGCAGTGGCGGCAGTGGCGGGGGAGGGGTTGGCGAAGGTGGTGGAAGGGGTCGTAGGTCGTAGGTCGTAGGTCGTAGGTCGTAGGTCGTAGGTCGTAGGTCGTAGGTCGTAGGTCGTAGGTCGTAGGTCATGTCATCTTTGGAGTCAATGGTTCATGTCGAGGCCCCTACGACCTACGACCTCTACCCCATGCCACACCGGCCCATGCCCCCCCCCCAGTCCCGGGGCTGCGCGCATGGCGGCCTGCAGGTATTCGAGGGCGCGTGGCACGGTCGCTTCGAGCGTGGCACCGAGAGCTAGGCCGGCGGTGATCGCGGCGGAGAGGGTGCAACCGGTGCCGTGCGTGGCGCGGGTGTCGAGGCGTTTATGCGGAAAGCTGGTGGTGCAGGCCGGAGTGACCAGCAGATCCACCAACTGATTGCCTTCCAGGTGGCCTCCCTTGATCAGTGCGGCACTGGCGCCGAGGGCGAGCAGCGCCTCGCCGGCGCGTTGCATCGCCTCGGGATCACGAACCGGGAAGCCGACCAGCAGCTCGGCCTCGTCGAGATTCGGGGTGACGCAGGCCGCCAGCGGCACCAGTCGTTCGCGCACGGCGGCGATGGCGTCCGGGTCGAGCAGCCGGTCGCCCGAGGTGGCGACCATGACCGGATCGAGGACGTAGCGCTGCCAGCCCCGACTTTCCAGTTCGGATGCGACCAGCTCAACCAGCTCGAGGGTTGCCAGCATCCCGGTCTTGACGGCGTGGGGGGGGAGGTCGTCGGCGAGTGAGGCGAGCTGGGCCCGGACCACGTCCAGCGGCACCGGGTGGACGGCACTCACGCCGAGGGTATTTTGCGCGGTGATCGCGACGATCGCCGAGGTGCCGAAACAGCCCCAGGCGGCGAAGGTCTTGAGGTCGGCCTGGATGCCGGCGCCACCGCCCGAATCCGATCCCGCGATGGTGAGCGCGATGCGCGACTTGTCTGAATTCACATTCTCTCCCGGGTACCGATGCCGCTGCCGACCCTGATTCGTGATCTCCACCGCCGCAAGGCGCGCGAGCGCCGTGGCCTCGCGCTGGCCGAAGGGGTGCGACTGGTCGAAGAGATGCTGGCAGCGGGGGTCGAGTGCAAGGGGGCAATGGTCGGTCCGCAGTTGGAGACCACTCCCAGGGGAAGGGCGTTGCGCGCCGCGCTGGACGAGCGCGGGATCGTGGTGGAGTTGGCGAGCGAGGCGGAACTGGCCGAACTGGCGTCGACCGAGCACCCGCAGGGAGTAGTCGCGGTGTATCGGCCGCGCGAGTGGGCTTTCGCGGATATCAACGTGCAGCCCGGTCATCCCGTGGTGCTGCTCGATGGCGTTCAGGATCCCGGCAACGTGGGGACGATTGCCCGGAGTGCCCTGGCGCTCGGCGCCTCGGGGCTGATTGCGCTGCCGGGGACAGCCGACCTCACCAATCCCAAGGTGGTCCGCGGGGCGATGGGGGCGCTGTTCCGGTTGCCGCACCTGGTGGCCGATGATGTGGGGACGGCCAACTGGGTGGCGTCTTCCGGCGTCAAGCTCTGGGCAACCGACGTGAACGGTGAACGGGTGGGGGAGGGCGGTGCGCCTGAAACCCTCGCCATCGTGCTCGGCAATGAGGGGGCGGGGGTGCGCGACGAGTGGCTGGCGCGAGCGGACCGGCTGGTGTCGATTCCGATCCGGCCCGATGCCGAGTCGCTCAATGTGGCGGTGGCGGCAGGAATTCTCTTGCATCTGACGGGGGCACGGTGAATCAGGAATTGGCGGAGATGATCGTGTCCAACGGGGTGCTCTGGCTGACCCTGATGGTGGCGCTCGGCCTGTTGATCGGGTCATTCCTCAACGTCTGCATCGTGCGCTGGGTGGCCGAGCAGTCGGTGGTGGCGCCGCGCTCGCGTTGTCCGCAGTGCGGCAACCTGATTGCCTGGTACGACAACATCCCGGTGGTGAGCTGGATCGCGCTCCGGGCGCGGTGTCGGCACTGCAAGTTGCCGATTCCGGTTCAGTATCCGGCGGTCGAACTAGCCACCGGCCTGATCTGGGGCTGGGCGGCGTGGCAATACGGGCCGTCGGTCGAACTGCTCCGCGCGGCGATCTTCTTCACGATTCTGCTCGGCATCGCCATGGCCGACGCGCGTGACTACATCATTCCCGACGAGTTCTCGATTGGCGGCACGGTGATCGGCATCGGCTTCGCCTTTCTGGGCGGCAACCTCCCCTGGACCGAAGCGCTGCTCGGAGCCGCGGTGGGCTACGGACTCCTGTGGCTGGTCGCGGTGCTGGGGTCGAAGGCGTTCGGCGAGGATGCCATGGGGGGGGGAGACGTCAAGATGATGGCGATGATCGGCGCCTTCCTCGGCTGGCCCGGGGTGCTGCTCACTCTCTTCCTCGGCGCCCTGCTCGGCACCCTCATCTTCCTGCCGCTAAAGCTGATGGGCCGCGAGAAGCTGGTGCCGTTCGGAATCTTCCTGGCGATCGGCGCCGCCGCCTGCTGGCTGGCCGGCGGCACGATCATCGACTGGTACCAAACCGCGATCCTCGGAGCGTGACCGGCATGCGCGCTGTCGTCATCTGCCTTTTCCTGCTGCTCGGTGCCTGCCGCGGTGAGCCGCCCCGCACCGCCGGCGATCTCTCCCAGAGTGAGCTCGAGGCGATGGTCGATTCGCTGATGCCGGGGGTGGCACGCGCAGCCGGTCTCGACTTCACCGCCACACCCCGCTCGGCGGTGCGGAGCCGGGAGCAGGTGCGCGAGTTCCTGCTGAACAAGCTCGCCACCGAATTGCCGCCGGAGCGTCTCGACGGCTTGGTGAGTGCCTACCGGCTGCTGGGGCTGATCCCCGACACGCTTGATGTGCGCGAGATGTTCGTCGATCTCTACACCGAACAGGTGGCCGGCTTCTATGATCCCGAGTCGTCGACGTTGTTCGCAGTGGCGGGCTCCGATCCGACCCAACTCCGGCTGATTCTCGCTCACGAGCTGGTGCATGCGCTGCAGCACCAGTACATCCCGCTCGACTCGATCCTGGCCGACCGCAGCGACTCCGACCGGACAGCCGCGGCCCAGGCGGTGCTGGAGGGGCAGGCCACGCTGGCCTCGTTCCAGTCGATGTTTCCCGACACCGACTTTGCCGGTGATGACGGTATCTGGGAAGCGATCCGGGAACAGCTCACCCTCCCGCGCGAGGAGATGGCCGTCTTCAACTCGGCCCCTCTGGTGATCCGCTCGACGCTGATCTTCCCATACCTCCAGGGCTCCGAGTTCATGCGCTGGTTCGCGCGGAACCGCACCGGAGAGAGACCTTTCGGCGCGCTGATGCCGCATTCCACCGAGCAGATCCTCCACCCGCTCCGCTACCAGCAGGGAGACGCACCGGTTGCGGTGCGCTTTGCCAGCAACGACGACGACGTCATTCACGAGGACACCTTCGGCGAGTTCGAGATGCACGTGCTGCGGAGCGTCCTGGTCGGCATCGATGTGGTGGCCGGCGACCTGCCGCTCGGCTGGGGGGGGGACCGAATGCGCGTGTACCGCACGGCCGACGGCCCCGCCCTGGTCTGGCTCACGGCCTGGGACGAGCCGCGGAACGCCGACGGCTTCGAGTCGCGGGTGATCGGACGCCTGAGCACCATGGAGCGGCCGGGCTACCGCACCGCGATCGAGTCGATGCCGGTGGCCGGCAAGCCGGGAGTGAGAGTGGTGATCGCGCCGACGGGGTGGACGAGGTGGGAGGCGTTGCCGGAGTGAGGGCGGGGGGCGTGGGTGGTGGGGAGTTCCCAGCGCTGGTAAAACGTGAAACGTGAAAGGTGAAAGGTGAAAGGTGAAACGGCGGGAGGCCCGGCATTCCTTGCCGTCCCTCAACCCAACTGATCCTGCCCCCTTTCACGTTTCACCTTTCACGTTTCGACCCCCCCCCCGTCCCCCCGCCGTTCACAGCATCCGGTTGATCCCGAACGCGATCGCCCCCACCATGGCGCCGAGCAGGTAGCCGAGCTTCACGATCAGGTCGAGCTCGCGCTGGGTCACGTTGCGGACGATTTCCTCCATGCGCTGGGTGCTGAAGCCGAGCACCTTCTCCTCGACCATGGCGGGGATCGACAGGCGCGCGACCAGCAGCGGCACCTGGCCCTCGACCCAGTCCCAGGCGCGTTCGTGGGCGGTGCGGCGGAGTTGCGCCGTGGCCTCGGGGCCGAGCCAGGCGGCCGGGCGGCCGAGTGGCTGGTCGAGCAGAGCTCTGCCGCTCGAGGCCACTGCGCGCGCCACCGCCTCGCGTCCGCCGTCGCTCTCGAGGGCTCGCGCCAGCAGCACGGGGGCGCGATCCCGCAGTGCCCCCCCCGCACTCCGGCGGAGCGCACTGCGGAGCCCCTCGCTCTTGAGTGCCCCCAGCAACCAGCCGCTGACTGTTGCCTCGAACTCCGCCGCCCGCTCCGTCCCCAGCGCCGCCATCCGCTCCGCCAACGGCTTCTCCAGCACGGCGTGAATGCCGCGATTGATGGCCGCCTGCACCCGCTCCTTGATGGCCGGCGACTTGACCGCCTCCGCCAGCCGGTCGACCCCGGTGCGCTCCAGTGAGCCGAGCAGCTTTTCGAGCGTGCGGTCGGTCACCATCACCTTGGCGAGCAGCCGCTCGTGCAGCATCATCTGCCGGACCGCGCCGTCGAAGGTGTCGCGGAGTGTCGCGGCGACTGTCCTGCGGAGTTCGCCGTCACTCAACAGGGCGCCCAGTTGTTCCACCGCGCCGGGAATCGCATCGGTGATTCCCTGCTCGACCACCGGTACCAGTCCGACCGGCAGGCGCTCACCCAGCGGGGCGGTGTCCTCCGCCATTCTGGCAAACTGGGCCGTCACGATCCGGTGGACTCCTGCCTGGACTTCAGGGGACTCCGCCACCGCAGCGAGCCAGCGATCCACGCCGCCGCTGTCGTCGCCGTCGAGCTGGTCGGCCCAGCGCGCGGTCACCGTCGCAAACTCCGGCGAGGCGACATAGCCGGCCAGGGTGCCGGAGAGTCGGGTCCCGACATCGGCCAGCGCCCGGTCGACGGCCTCGCGGGCGGCCGGGTCGAGTCGGGCGCCGAGGGGGCCGTGATCGGACTCAAGTGCCTGGTCGAGTACCCCGTCGAGCGCCTCGCGGAAGGCCGACCGCACCTCCGGGGTTCGCAGCCGCTCGGTCAGGTCGGCCGGGGTGAGCAGCTTCTCGCCCACCACCTTGCCGATCGCCTTGGCCAGCCGGGCCTTGTTCTTGGGAATCGCCCCATGGAAGGGGAACCAGAGGAACCGCCGCTCGTCATGGGGGTGAAAGAGCATCCAGACGGCGATGGCGTTGGTGAGGCCGCCCGAGATCGCGCCGACGCCGATGGTGATCGCCGCGGCGACCCAGGGAGAGGAGGAGTCCATGTGGGAGGAATCTACGGAGGGGCGGGGGGTGGTGTTTCGGAATGGGATGGCTGGTAGGGGGATGTTGGATGTTGGACCTTCTTCGGGCAGGGTGGGGTGCCGGGAGGGCCCCTTCTGGCGGTCCTCCACCATCCAACAGCCAATATCCAACATCCCCACACCCCCTCTAGCCCCGTTCCGTCCTTTCCGCTATTCTTCTGGGCTATGTTCGATGAGCTCTCCTCCAAGCTGACCGACACCCTCAAGCGCCTGACCGGCCGGGGGGTGCTCACTGAGGAGGCGGTTCGCGAGGGGTTGCGGGAAGTGCGCCGCATCCTGCTCGAGGCCGACGTCTCGTTCGACCTGACCCGCGAGTTCCTGGAGCGGGTGCAGCAGCGCGCGGTTGGGCAGGAGGTGCTGAAGGCGGTCCGGCCCGGCCAGCAGTTGGTAAAGGTGGTCTACGACGAGCTGGTGGTGTTGCTGGGGGAGACCCAGGCGCCGCTGGCTCACGCGACGGTGCCACCGACGATCATCCTGATTGTCGGCTTGCAGGGCAGCGGCAAGACCACCACTGCCGGCAAGCTGGCCAAGCGGTTGAAGCTGGAGCAGAAGGCGCCGTTCCTGATTGCCGCGGACGTGTATCGTCCGGCCGCGATCGATCAGCTCCGGACGCTGAGCGAGCAGGTGCAGGTGGGGTTCCACGGCGAGCCGGGCGAATCCGACGTGGTCGGCATCGTGCGGCGCGGCATCGAGGCGGCGGGGAAGGCCCGGGCGCGCACCGTGCTGGTGGACACTGCCGGCCGGTTGCAGATCGACGAGACGCTGATGCAGGAGCTGGTCCGGCTCAAGGCCGCGACCAAGCCGCATGAGGTGTTGCTGGTCGCCGACGGAATGACGGGTCAGGACGCGGTGCGGATCGCCAAGGGGTTCCATGATGCCCTCGGTGTTACCGGCGTGATCCTGACCAAGATGGACGGCGATGCCCGCGGTGGCGCGGCGCTCTCCATCTACGGTGTCACCAGGGCACCGATCAAGTATGTCGGCGTGGGTGAGACGCTCGATGCGCTGGAGCCGTTCCATCCCGACCGGATGGCCGGGCGGATTCTCCAGCAGGGCGACATCCTCTCGCTGGTCGAGAAGGCGCAGGAGCAGGTCAGCGAGGAGGACGCCAAGCGGCTGGCCCGCAAGGCGACCAGCAAGAAGGGATTGGACCTCGACGACTTCCTGGCCTCGATGCGGCAGATGCAGAAGCTGGGGCCGCTGAAGAACGTGCTGGGGATGTTGCCGGGGGTCAGTCCGGCGATGCTCAAGAACGCCAACATCGACGAGAACCGTCTCAAGCATGTCGAGGCGATCGTCCTCTCGATGACCAAGGCCGAGCGGCGTGATCCGTCGCTGATGAACGGGTCGCGCCGGGCCCGTGTGTCCCGTGGCTCGGGACGACCGGTGCAGGAAGTGAATCAACTGCTCAACCAGTTCGAGCAGATGCGCAAGATGATGAAGACCGCGGGGAAGCCGGGGACGAAGATGCCCTTCGGTGGACGTCCGTTCCCCCCGCGCTGAACCGTACCAGGAGAGGCAACACGATGGCTGTTCGTATCCGCCTGCGTCGCGAAGGACGCAAGAAGCTCCCGATGTACCGCATCGTCATCGCCGACAAGACGGCGCCGCGCGACGGCCGCTTCATCGCGACGATCGGGACCTATCGCCCGAAGTCACAGACCGACACGCTGACGCTCGATGTCGAGCAGGCGCGCGAGTGGCTGGCCAAGGGCGCCACGCCGAGCGACACGGTGGCGTCGCTGCTCAAGCAGGCCGGCGTCTAGTTCCGATGACCGATGCGGCGGCGCCCCCGATCGTCGTCGGGCGGGTGCGCAAGCCGCACGGCCTGAAGGGCGAGCTGGCAATCTTCCCCCTCACCGACGACCCGGAAACGGTCTACGTGAAGGGGCGCGAGGTGTCGCTGCTCGATCTGGGCGGCAAGTTGGTGGGGACGATCCGGATCGAGGCCGCGCGGATTTATCATCGCGAGTGCCTCCTCCGGCTGGAGAACCACTCCTCGCGCGAGTCGGTGGACGGGTATCGCGGCCTGTTTCTCGGGGTGCCGCGCGAGGCGATGCCGCCACTCGCGGACGACGAGATCTACCAGCAGGACCTGGTCGGTTTCGCGGTGCGCAACGAGGCGGACGAGCCGCTCGGCATCGTGAGCGCGGTGTATGACTTGCCGGCCGGGGCGACGATCGAGGTGCAGGGGCCGGAGCGGGAGTTCCTGCTGCCCTATCGCACCGAGTACGTCAAGCAGATGGACCGGGAGGGCCGGCGATTGGTGGTGTCGGTGCCCGCCGGTCTGATTGACTGAGGGCCCGTGCTGCAGGTGAACGTGGTGACGCTCTTTCCCGAGGCGATGGCGCCCTACCTGGCCGCCTCGATTCCCGGGCGAGTGGCCGCGGCAGGAAAGGTGAGTTACCGGCTGGTGCAGTTGCGCGACTTCGCGCACGACAAGCACCAGATGGTCGACGACGCACCGTTCGGCGGCGGGGCAGGGATGGTGCTCAAGGCGGAGCCGTTCCTCGAGGCGGTGGAGTCGCTCGGGAACCGGCAAGGACCGGTGGTGGTGATGTCGGCACGGGGACGCCGGTTCCACCACGACGATGCGGTCAGGTGGTCGATGCAGCCGGATCTGACGATCCTCTGCGGCCACTACAAGGACATCGATCAGCGGGTGGTCGACATCCTGGAGGCGGAAGAAGTCAGCATCGGCGACTTCGTCCTCACGGGGGGGGAACCGGCGGCGCTCTGCGTCATCGACGCGGTGGTGCGGCTCCTCCCCGGGGCGATCGGCGATCATGAGTCGGCCAGTTCCGACTCGCACTACGACGGGCTGTTGAGCCCGCCCAGTTGGACCCGGCCCGCCGAAGTGCGCGGGGTGGGGATACCCGAGGTGCTGCGCTCGGGCAATCACGCGGCCATCGCCGCGTGGCGGCAGCAGGAGGCGGAACGCCTCACGAGGGAACGTCGCCCGGATCTCTGGGACGCGTTCACGGCAACGGAGCGCCACGATGGCGGCGCGAAGTCCTGACACCAACCGCCGCGCCTTGCGCGGGGAGAACGAAAATGGGCATGGAACTGCTGGAACAGATCAGCCACGAAGGACTGCGCACCGACGTCCCCAAGTTTGACGCCGGCGACACGGTCAAGGTGATGGTCAAGGTCAAGGAAGGCGACAAGACCCGCCTCCAGGCCTTCGAGGGCGTCGTCATCGCCCGCAAGGGCGGCGGCATCAGCGAGACCTTCACGGTCCGGAAGATCTCCGCCGGGGTCGGCGTCGAGCGCGTATTCCCGCTCCACTCACCGATGTGGGCGACGATCGAGATCGTCCGCCGCGGACGGGTGCGCCGCGCCAAGCTGTACTATCTCCGGAACCTCTCGGGCAAGGCGGCCCGGATCAAGGAGAAGCGGGATCGGTAGGGAGATCCGCTCCGGGGCATTGCTCCGTGCGAGGTGAAAGGTGAAAGGTGAAAGGGAAGCCCTAAAAGGCCTCCGTTTCACCTTTCACCTTTCACGGAGGTTCCCCCTTTCACCTTTCACCTTTCACCTCTTACCTTCCCCCATGCCCTCCACCACTCCGCCCACGCTTCCCTCGCCCGGCCTCCTCGGCCTAGGTGCCGTCACCAACTTTCTCGACACCCTCGGCGTCGGGTCGTTCGCGGTCACCACCATCGCGATGAAACTCGGTCGGCTCATTCCCGATGACGAGATTCCCGGCACCATGAATGTCGGGCACGCGCTGCCGACCACGCTGCAGTCGATCATCTTCCTCGGCATCATCGCGGTGGATCCGCTGACGATGGGGAGCATGGTGGCCGCAGCAGCGTGCGGTGCGTGGCTCGGCGCAGGGCAGGTGGCGCGCTGGCCCAAGCGCACCATTCAGCGGGCGATGGCGGTGGCGCTGCTGGTGACCGCGGTCTTCATCACCCTCCGGCAGACCGGGGTCTTCCCGAGCGGCGGCAGTGCGATCGGGCTCACCGGTCTGCCGCTGGCGGCGGCGGTGATGGCGAGCGGGGTGATCGGTGCGCTGGTTTCCCTGGGGATCGGCAATTACGCGCCGACCATGGCAGTGACCTACCTGCTGGGAATGGACCCGCGCGCCGTCTTCCCGATCATGGCCACCTCCGGTGCGCTGATGCTGCTGGTGGCGGCATCGCGATTCTACCGCGCCGGCCGCTTTGATCGTCGCACTGCCCTCGGGCTGGCGCTCGGCGGGATCCCCGGAGTGCTGGTCGCCGCGTTCATCGTCAAGTCGCTCGACCTGACGCTGCTGCTCTGGGTGGTGGTGGCCGTCCTCCTTTATACTGCCACAGTGTTGTATCACTCATCGCGCCAAACCGGGGAGAACACCGCATGAAGATTCGCGCCATCCGCGCCTACCAGATCGACCTGCCGCTCCACGAAGGCAGCTACAAGTGGTCCGGCGGCAACGCGGTCTCGGTGTTCGACTCAACTGTGGTCTGCGTGGAAACCGATACCGGCCTGATGGGTTGGGGCGAGATCTGCCCGCTCGGCCCCGCCTACCTGCCGGCCTACGCAGCCGGGGCGCGGACGGGAATCGCGGAGCTCGCGCCGCACCTGATCGGCCAGGACCCGATTGCTCTCGACCAGATCAACCGGCGGATGGACGCGGCGATGCGCGGACATCCCTACGTCAAGTCGGCGATCGACATCGCCTGCTGGGACCTGCTCGGTCAGGTGGCCGGATTGCCGGTGGCCACGCTGCTGGGCGGACATGTGGGCGAGGATTTCGTGTTGTATCGCGCGATCTCGCAGGAGTCGCCCGATGCGATGGCGGCGAAGATTGCCGGCTACCTCGCCGAGGGGTATCGCCGGTTCCAGTTGAAGGTGGGAGGCGATCCGGACACCGACATCGAGCGCATCCGGGCGGCGGCCGCCGTGCTGGAGAAGGGCGACAAGCTGATCGCCGATGCCAACACCGGCTGGACCCAGCACGAGGCGATCCGGGTGGCCGACGCGGTGCGTGACGTGGACGTCTACATCGAGCAGCCGTGCCTGAGCTACGAAGAGTGCCTGGCGGTCAGGCAGCACACCAACCGGCCGTTCATCATCGACGAAGTGGTTGACGGTCTCGACATGGTGGTCCGCGCCGTGGCTGACCGCGCGGCCGACGTCATCAATCTCAAGATCTCCAAGGTCGGCGGCCTGACCCGGGCCCGCCAGATTCGCGATCTCTGCGTTTCGCTCGGCATCGCCATGACGATCGAGGACACCTGGGGGGGGGATATCACCACTGCGGCAATCGCCCACCTGGCGCACAGCACCCCGGAACGGTTGCTCTTCACCTCGACCGACTTCAATTCCTACGGACCGGTGAAGTTCGCCGATGGCGCGCCGCAACGGGTGCACGGCCGGATGGCGGCGTCGCGGGAGCCGGGGCTCGGAGTCAGGCCGATGATGGAGGTGTTGGGCGAGGCGGTCTTCGAGGTGAATTGACGGTGAACGGTGAACGGGGAACGGTGAACGGGGCCGCTGCGATGCGGCGGCGGGGGTGAAAGGGGAGCCCTGTCTGCCCTCCGTTTCACCTTTCACGTTTAACCCGGCGCTCCCTTGCCACCATCACCGGCCGTTCATCCTGCCGACTTCGACCCCGTAGTATCGGCGGCGTGCCCAAAGGGCGACATACACGAGTCCCACGAGCGCGGGGACCTCGATCAGCGGGCCAACCACGGCAGCGAGCGCCTCGCCGGATCCGAGGCCGAAGGTGGCCACGGCAACCGCGATGGCGAGTTCAAAGTTGTTGCCGGCGGCGGTGAACGAGATCGCCGAGGTCGCCTCGTAGCTGAACCCCATCTTCCATGACGTCCAGAATGCGGCACCGAACATCAGGACGAAATAGACCAGCAGCGGGATCGCGATGCGCACCACGTCGAACGGCGCTTCGATCAACCGGTTCCCCTGCATGGCGAACATCAGCACGATGGTGTACAGCAGACCGAGCAGCGCAGTGGGACCGATCTTCCCGAGAAAGACCGACTCGTACCAGACCTCGCCGTGACGCGCCACGAGAAGCTTCCGCGTGAGGTAGCCGGCGAGGAGCGGGACACCGAGGAAGATCAGCACGCTCGTCGCGATCTCGCCCATTGACACATCGAGTACCGCGGAATCGGCACCGAACCAGCCCGGGACCACCGAAAGGTAGAGCCATCCCAGGACCGAGTAGGTGACGATCTGGAATACCGAATTGAGCGCCACCAGTACCGCGGCAAGTTCACCCGATCCGCACGCCAGCGAATTCCAGATCAGCACCATCGCGATGCAGCGCGCCAATCCGATGAGAACCAGACCGTTGCGGTAGTGCGGCAGGTCGGGCAGAAATATCCACGCGAGAACCAGCATCAGCAGCGGACCCACGACCCAGTTGAGCACCAGCGACGTACTGATCAGCTTCATGTCCCTGGTGTGGTGGCCGATGGCCTCGTAGCGGACCTTCGCCAGGACCGGGTACATCATCCAGAGAAGCCCGATGGCGATCGGTACCGAGACGCCGGCAATCTTGATCCGGTCGAGTACGGCGCCAAGATCCGGAAAGCTACGGCCCAGCAGGAGTCCTGCGGCCATCGCCGCGACAATCCAGACCGGGAGGAAGCGGTCCAGCGTGGAGAGCCGCTTGAGGATCGGTGCGTCGAGCTCGGTGGCGGTGCTGGTCATCAACAGTTCCCGGGTGAAAAGTTGGCCCCGACATCCGGCTTGTTGACGGCGCGGAGCCCAGCCATGAGCTTGCCGACGATCCAGCCGGTTCCTGGCTTGATGCCGCTGAGAACTTCCCGCAGCACTGCGTCACGCATGGTCACGCTCGATTCGTAAGAGCAGGTGGTGAATGTTTCGGCGCTGGCAGTCCGGGATGGCAAAGAGTTCATCAGTTCAATGTATCAACGAAAAGTGATATGTAAAGCGTGGTCGCGGAATGAACAGGAGGCAGTGCTGGATGTGAACGGTGAACGGTGAACGGGGCCGCCGCGATGCGGCGGCGGGGGTGAACGGTGAAATGGGAGCAGGTCCCTGCGTGACGGCGAGCGAGGGTGAAAGGTGAAAGGGGAGCAGGTCCCTGCGTGACGGCGAGCGAGGAGACCCCGCCGCTCGCTACGCGAGGGCGGGGATATCCGGATTCCCCCGTTCACCGGTAACCGTTCACCAGCCGTCCGTTGCTACATTCAGCCATGTCCCGCCTGGATCACGAACACCGCTGCTGGTCCTCCAACCGGCTCCTGGTTGGTCTCGACGAAGTCGGTCGCGGGCCGCTGGCCGGGCCGGTGGTGGCGGGGGCGGTGGTCTTTCCCGCGGGACACCCCGGCGTGCTCGGGGTGCGTGATTCCAAGCTGGTCAAGCGGCAGACCGAACGGGAGGCGATTGCCTCCGCGGTGCGGCGCGAGGCGGCGGCATGGGGGGTGGGGGCGGCGAGTGTGCGTGAAATCGCCGAACTCAACATCCGGCGAGCCACGGCACTGGCGATGCAACGTGCCTTGGCGAGCTGTCTCCGTCGGCTCGGAAACGTCGACATGGAGGTGTGGGTTGATGGACTGCCGGTGCCGGAGCTGGGAACTCCGCACCACGCCCTGGTCAAGGGTGACGCCACCTGTCACACCATCGGGGCGGCGGCGATACTCGCCAAGGTGGTACGCGACCGCCTGATGCAGCGGCTTGCCGCGCGCCACGATGCCTATGGCTGGGACAGCAACGTCGGCTACGGCTCGGCAGGGCACATGGCCGCGATCCGGATTCACGGGCTGACCGCGCACCACCGGGAGCAGTTCTGTCGGGGGGTGACGGGCTAACCGTTCCTCGCAATCACCCGAAACACCATGTCCGTGAGGAAGGTCGTCGTGGACTCGTCGGCATCACCGCGCGTCACCTCGGTGAGTGACGGCAAGTGCTCCGCGAAGTACTTCTGCATGTGCGAGCTCTCGATCACCGTTGACACCAGGGCGACCGGCCAGGGGTAGGCCGGATTCACCGCGAGAATCAGGTCGGCCACGGTGCGGCAGAGCCGCTTGTAGCTCCGAAACATTCCCTCGCGATTCTCGGCGTCGACGCCCGCATGGAGGTACGCCTTGGAGGAGTCTGCCACCACCACCCGGTAGAGTGCCTCCTCGTCGATGCGCGGCGTGGACTCGTCCTGTCGAATCCGCTGCGTTACCTCCCGCAGCGCGAGGCGCAGCCGTTCCTCCTCCGGGACGACATTGGCTGTGGCGAGCTGCAGCCGGTACTCCATCCAGCTCCAGTACCATGACGCGAGATAGAGCAGCAGGTGGTGCTTGCTGCGGAAATAGCGGTAGATCGACGCCTCGGTGGTGCCGATCCGTTCGGCCAGTTTGCGCAGGGTGAAGGCCTCGTACCCCAGCTCGTCGAGCAACAGGATGCCGTGTTCAACGATGCTCTTGCCGAGTTCGCTGGACTCGGGATCCTTGACATGCAGCTTCTCGTCGAGCTGGAGCGCGATGCGATTGCTCATGCCGGACCGATCAGCATCTTGTCGTCGTAGAAGGTCACTGCGCCGGATTCGACGTCGTACATTCCGCCCACAATCGCGATCTCCGACTTGGCAACCATTTCGGCGAGCAGCGGGCTCCGGTCCATGATCTTGCGCTTGACCAGCAGTACGTTCAGCTCGGCGACCCTCTCGACAAATGCGGCGTTCTGGGAGTTCCGGTCGGTGGCGGTCTCGGTTTCCAGTGCCACCGCCTCCTCGATTTTCTCGAGCAGGGTGGTGAGGTTCCCCAGCCGCACGCCGTCGCAGGCGCCCTTGACCGCGCCGCAGCGCGAATGGCCGAGTACCACGAGTGCCTTGGCGCCGGCCACCTTGCAGGCGAACTCCATGCTGCCGAGGATGTCCTCGTTGAGGACGTTGCCGGCAATGCGGCAGGAAAAGATGTCGCCGAGTCCCTGGTCAAAGATCAGCTCGGCGGAGGTGCGCGAGTCGATGCAGCTCAGCACGATGGCCAGCGGGTGCTGGCCCTCGCTGGTCTCGTTGACCTGCTGCAGCAGGTTGCGATTGGCCTTCAGGTTGTTGACGAAGCGCTCGTTGCCCTTGCGGAGCACGTCGAGGGCCATCTGCGGCGTCAGGGCGTCGCGCATTTCACGGGTCAGGGTTCTCATGAGGTCGCCTGGTCAAGGGTGAGGCCGTGGACTTCCACGGCAATCTGGCGTGCCGGGGCCCCGGCACGGAAGTCCCGCAGGATTTCGAGGACGTCGAAGTCGACCACCTTCGAACGGGTCCCGTCAATCACCACGTGGGAACTGGGCGGAATCAACTGCAACTGCTGGAGGATCCGTCCCTTGTTGAGGAAGGAAACCTCCTCCGCCAGTTGAATGCGGTATTCCGGAGTTTCCGGCGGGTGCTGCGCCACCGTGAACGGGTTGCGCAGGTTGTGGTGGAGCACCACCGCCACCCCGACGGCCAGCCCGATGCCGATGCCGCGCAGCAGGTCGGTGGCCAGGATCCCCACGACGGTGGCAATGAAGGGAGTAAACTGCTCCCATCCATGTGCGTACATCTGACGGAAGAGCGACGGCTTGGCCAGCTTGTAGCCGACCACGAAGAGGATGCTTGCCAGCGTGGCCAGCGGGATCAGGTTGAGCAGTGCCGGTATGGTCGCCACCGAAACCAGGATCAGGATGCCGTGCATGATCGCGGAAAGCTTGGTGCGACCGCCGAAGGCGATGTTGGCGGAACTGCGCACGATCACCTGGGTAATCGGAAGGCCGCCGATCAGGCCGCTGACGATGTTGCCGAGCCCTTGGGCCTTGAGCTCGCGGTTGGTCGGGGTGATCCGCTTGTCGGGATCGAGTCGATCGGTCGCCTCGACGCACAGCAGCGTCTCGATGCTCGCGATCGCTGCCAGCACCACGGCTACCAGATAGACATCACCACGCCCCAGTGCGGAAAAATCGGGGGTCGTGAACTGCGCGATGAACTCGCCGAAGCTTCCGGACACCGGGATGGTCACCAACTGATGGGCTCCGAGGCTCCAGGGGAGCAGCCCGCCGGACATCAGCAGGCTGAGCGCAATTCCTGTCGCGACGGCAGCCAGCGGCCCCGGTATTGCCCGGAAGAATTTGGCGCGCGGTGCCAACCAGCTCTCCCACGATATCAGGATCGCCATCGACACCACGGTGATGAAGAGCGCCGCAGGGGTGATCGAGTCGAGGAGGTGACTGAGGGCGCCTGCCGCCTCCCCCCCCCCATGCTCGAGGTCCAGGGTGGCCGGACCGGGAACGCTGCCGAGGGCATGAGGAATCTGCTTGATGATGATCAGCAGCCCGATTCCGGTGAGCATTCCCTTGATGACCGAGGAGGGGAAGTAATAGGCGATCCCGCCGAGGCCCCAGGCACCCATCGCGAGCTGAATCAGGCCGGCGAGGACCACCGCGACGAGAAAGGCTTCCCACGAACCGATGGTCCCGATGGCGTTGAGGACGATGACGGCCAGCCCGGCCGCCGGGCCGCTGACCCCGAGCGGGGAACCGCTGGCCGCTCCGACCACGATCCCACCAACGATCCCGGCGATCAGTCCCGCGAACAGGGGGGCGCCGGAGGCCAGGGCGATACCGAGGCAGAGCGGTACCGCCACGAAGAAGACGACCACACTGGCGGGGAGGTCGGCTTTGATCTGTTTGAATAGCTCAGGCATGGGATTTCAGGGTTGAAGGTGGTTATACAAGCAGGAATGAGAGTAATACTATTCTTCGCTTGTAAATAGTCAACCCCCCCCCCGGCCCCCGGTCTTTCGGGGTCGGTGGGTCCGTTTCACGTAACAGCCTGAGCCGTCGGGTCGGCCGAGATCAAAACTTCTCCCCAAGTCCAGGCGTGGTCGGTCAGGCCAGCCGCCATCGCCAGTGTGGTCTTGACCCCCGCCGCCTTGTTCAACGTCCCGTGTGACCGGGTGAACATGTGGGCGAAGAACTGCAAAGCGGACCGCGTGACCATTGGCCTCAGCATTCTTGGAGAAGCCGTTCGCCAGGCGGGTGAACCGGCGACAATTCTGCCAGGTGTTCAGGTTCAGCCGCTCGATTAAGTAGGTCGAGACGAGGGGCGCCCAAATCATCCGCTCCTCGATTGTGTCCACGACTACCGGGGGACTGTACCGGCGACTCGTACCCTGCTCGGGACCCTGGCCGAATACCTTCACGACCCGAGTGTAGTCTATGCGAGCGAAGGCGAAGGCGTCCCGCCCCGCATGGACATACATCCCGTGGCCGTCAGTTTAAAGCTGGACGCGATTCGCGCACCGGGAATCGAGGTCAACCATGAACGCTTCGGCGTTTTCTGCACCTGCCCACCAATCAGCCACGAGATGATGAGCTTGGACTCGGCGTCAATCGAACAGAACGTCCAGAAGTCGCCGCGCCCCACTGGGGGGCATCGCACTGCTTGGCGTGGACGTAGGACCACTGCTCGTCAGCCCAGACGCGGTTGGTTGAGGGTGGAGCTAGTAGCCCTCGCAAAGGTCGCCCTCTACGGTCAGCAAACGGGGGACTGAGCCCTTGGACGCCTCGGTCACCTGGGAAGTGGCCCGCGTGGACATGCCGTCCGTCGGACACTTGGTGACAGCCACTCGCTTGGTAACAGATATCTTATTCATAGTGTAAGACATGCTTGAGCGGTCAAGAACTCAAATACACACAAAGTAACGACCGCCTCCTTTGGTGTGAGCGGACTTGAGACCCTAGGGCAATTGCCCTATGTTTGAGGGGTCAGGTTTCGGTCTGACAACGTGTGCCCGCCCGCCGGGAGTCGAACCCGGATCTTGGGCTTAGCAGGCGCCAGCTCTATCCATTTGAGCTACGGGCGGTTACACGGCATCTGGAGCTAGGGGCTTATTAGGCCCCCGTGACTTTGGTCTCGCGCCGCATAGGCGAACCTCCTTGGTGAAGTGTGAATGGAGACTCAGCCCGGCCCGGTCCCGAGAAGTTCCGGGGCCGGGCTGAGTCGTTCCTACTTCCTATCGCACGGCCTCGTATGTCCCAGGGTCAGTTTTCCGGACCTCGGGCTTCTCACTATTCTCGTCTGCGTTCTTTTCGCTTGCATTGAAGGTGCTGGCGATGGTGGCGCGGAGTGGCTCGTAGTCCCGGTCAGTAAACCAGCCCTTTGCCTGCATCGCAGCCACGATCTCCCTGAGGTGCATGGGGCGACCCACCTCTCGAAGGATCATTAGGGCGGCCTGAGACGGGCCAGATGGCCGAGGAACGCGAACCTCGCTTGCTGCGGCAAAGGTGCTCCGAACCACTGCCGCGAAGTCGCTTTCGGTCGGGGCCGATCGCCGGAGGTCGGCGACCGTGACTTCGTCTACGCGCCGGAGGGCCTTCAGCGACTCCACGAGGCGGTCGCGCCGCTCCCTCAGCGGGCCGAGCGCGGCAATTTGACGATCTACCTCATCGAGCTCGTCCTGAATCAACTTCTCGGCCGTAGCGAGCTTACCTGTCATTCTTCCGCCAGTGTGGCTGTGGTGTGGATAAAAGTAGTGTGGCGTATCCTGCTCGGCAACCCCACAATACAAAAGTGTCCTAAAACGACAAAACCCCGAAGACGATAGCCCTCGGGGTTGAGTATGGGAGACCACTGCGATGTCCGCCTAGGGGCCTTCCCATCGCCTCTTGGCGGCATTCTTGGCGATTTCGGACCGGCGCTCAGGGCTAAGACTCGCGGCCCTAGCCCTCCCGCCCTTCCTGCCCCCGAGCCGCCCCAGCGCCACAGCGGCAGGGTTTTTCTCTAGTTTGGGGTCTTCCGCTGGGTCCGGAGTGACGCGGTCCAGAAGCCGCGTGGCGGCGACGTTCGAGTCTGACTGGGGCTTGCTTGATCGTTTAGGCATAGCCCCAGTATACTGTCCCATGCCGAAAACAGCCAACCGTGCTCCTTTGGTCGACACGCGAGTCATCTACTGTGGCGACTGCCTCGATCAACTCAAGGGGCTGCCAGATGACTGCGTCGACCTCGTCTACATCGACCCCCCATTCAACTCGAACCGGAACTATGAAGTCTTCTGGGGAGAGACGAAGGAGAAGCGCGGGTTTGAGGATCGCCACGCCTCGACACAGGCGTACATCGAGTACATGCGGCCTCGCTGTGTACAGTTGGCGCGTATCCTTAAGAGAACTGGCAGTTTTTACTATCACTGTGACTGGCACGCGAGTCACTACGTCAAGGTCATGCTTGATCAAATTTTCGGAGAGCAGGGATTCCGGAACGAAGTCGTTTGGAAGCGTGCCAGCACGGTTAAGGGCAACGCAGGGCAAGGGAGCAAGCTCTGGAGTCCAAACACCGACAGCATCTTCTTTTACACCACGGGCAGCGATTACACTTTTAATCCGCAGTTCAAGGCGTACAGTGAAGAGTACCTCACGAAATTCTACAAGCACGCTGACGATAGAGGCGTGTATCGCCTAATCAGCATGATTGGACCCGGCGGGGCGGCAAAAGGCAACCCCTATTATGAATGCATGGGTGTGTCGCGGTATTGGCGTTACTCGCAGGAAACGATGTCGCAGCTCATCGCGGACGGGCTTGTGGTCCAGACCAAGCCGGGAGCAGTGCCACAACGCAAGCAATACCTAGAAGACGGCAAGGGCGTGTCGGTCCAGACCCTCTGGGATGACATCGAAGCATTGACCGCGACCTCGCGCGAACGACTCGGCTACCCTACACAGAAACCACTCGACCTTTTGGCTCGGATCATACGGGCGAGCAGCAACAAGGGTGATGTCGTACTTGACGCATTCTGTGGTTGTGGGACGGCAGTTATCGCGGCACAACAACTTGGACGCGAGTGGATTGGGATCGACATCTCGCCAACCGCCTGTCGAGTAGTCGCGCAGCGTCTGAAGAAGGATTGCCGGTTGCCAGAGAATGAAACCCAGTGGCGGCGGGGTAACGGCTTCGTCGTGCGCGACCTTCCTCAGTCTGAGGCGACGCTCCGGAAGATGCCTCCGTTCGAGTTTGAAAACTGGGCGGTCATCGCTATTGGTGGCCTACCGAACCGGGCGCAGGTCGGCGACATGGGAATTGACGGACGGATTTTCCCAGCATCTGCGGCGCCCACGACCAAGCGAGCCCAATCTGACTTCATGGACGTTTGGTATCCGATCCAGGTAAAGCAGAAAGACAAGGCGGGGCGTCCAGATATCGACGCGTTTGAGGCTATGATGACCCGAACGGATCGGACCAAAGGCTTCTTTGTGGCCTTTGGTTTCACCTCGGACGCATTGGCCGAAATCGGGGCATTCTTCCGCAAGAGCGGAAGGGTAATCATTCCCCTGACCGTCCGAGAAATTCTGGACGATCAGATCGCGATGAAACTAGCCTAGCGCCTCTGTAACAACTCAAACGGACCCATTACTGGTCTGTCGGGGTCGGTGCCACCTCTGGGACCGGCTAGATTGTCGGGATGCTGACACTCCTCTTTGCTGCACTGATGCAGGCGCCGATGGCCGCCACTGTTGATACTGTCCTCCCCGTCTGGACCCCTCACCGGGTCTACCATGCCGAAAAGAAGCGCTGGAGCGATCTCGAGGCGATGGCCGCCGAACTGGCCCGGGCCGACGTGGTCTTCATTGGCGAGCAGCACGACGACCCGGGTACCCATGCGATGCAGCGGGCGATTCTCGAGGCGGTCTCACGCCGCCGACCCAACGTGATTCTCAGCATGGAGATGTTCGAGCGGGACGTGCAGCCGGTGCTCGATAGTTACCTCGCCGGCGAGTTGGCCGAGTCGGCGTTCGTGGCCGGGTCGCGTCCCTGGCCGCGCTACGCCACCGACTATCGCCCGATGGTGGAGTGGGCTCGTGCCCTCGGCTGGCCGGTGGTGGCCGCCAACGTGCCGCGCCCGATCGCGAGCCGGGTGGCGATGCGCGGGATCAGCTCGCTTGCCACCTTGCCGGACTCATCCCGCCCCAACATTGCCGACCAATGGCAGTGTCCTGACGACCGCTACTTCGATCGCTTTGCCATGACCATGACCGAGCATCCGATGGGCGACACGCCGCCGTCGGCCGAGGAATTGGCGGCGATCACCCGGAGCATGTACGAGGCGCAGTGCGTCAAGGACGAGACGATGGCCGAGTCGATCGTGCGCGCACGCTCGGCGGCCGGAGACTCGGCGTTGGTGATCCACGTCAACGGCGCGTTCCACTCCGATTTCGGTGACGGCACCGCGGCGCGGGTCAGGCGGCGGCTGCCCAAGGCAAAGGTGGTGGTAGTGAGCGCGATTCCGGTGGCCACCCTGGACGGGATCGAGCCGAAGGCGGATCGCAAGAAGGGCGACTGGGTGGTGTACACCATAAAGAGAGAAGGAGAGAAGGAGAGATAGAGAGAAGGGGGGGGCGCGTTGCCGAGATGGCGGTCAGTGCCCTCTATTCCCCCCCCTCATCCCACCCACTCCATCACCTCACGCGCCCACCCCGCTCGTTCCGTCTCAGTCACGCGGATGTCCGTCCGCACCCGCCGGAGCGCCTCGGCGTTGCCGCCCCGGGAGGCATCTCCCCCCCCCACAAATGGCAGCGCGTTCATCACCACGCCGAGGCAGGGGGTGCCGGAGTGCTCCAGCGCCGCCAGGGTGAGGAGGGTGTGGTTGAGCGTGCCGAGCCGGTCGGCTGCAACCAGCAGCACGGGAGCGGCGAGGGTGCGTGCCACGTCGAGCAGCGTCTCCCGCCAGGTGAGCGGTGCCAGGAGGCCGCCCGCTCCCTCCACCAGGGTGAGCTCGGCTCCGGCGGCAATCTCGCGCACCTCCTCGATCGCTGCCGGGAGGTCGAACACGAAACCCTCCCGCTCCGCCGCCTCGGCTGCAGCCACTGGGGTGCGATAACGCCGCAACGCCCGCATCGGCGCCGCCTGCCGGGTGGCCCGCGCCAACTGCACGCCGTCCTCTCCCTCGTCGGAAAGTTCCGCGGTGCCGGTCTCCACCAACTTGACCGCCCGGACATCGCGACCACTGTGGCAACATGCAGCCGCCAAGGCAGCGGTGACCCAGGTCTTGCCGACCCCGGTGTCGGTGCCGGTCACCACGACGATGCTACTCACACGCCACCGCGATTCCCGCTTCAAGTGCGTCGAAGATCAGGTCCAGCTCCGCCGTCGTGATGGTGAGCGGCGGCATGACGATCACCACGTCGCCGATCGGACGCAAAAACACCCCGCGCCGCTTGGCCTCGGTACACACCCGCATCCCCGTCCGTCGACTACCCGGCCACGGCTCGCGGGAGGCCACCTCCGCCACCAACTCAACGCCGAGCGCCAGCCCGTAACGTCGCACGTCGCCGACATGCGGCAGCGTCCGGAGTCGCTCGGCACGCTCGGTGAAATGCGCGACGGTTGCGGGCAAGGTGTCGAGCACACCCGGGAGAATGTCGAGCGTGGCGTGCGCCGCGGCGGCAGCCAGGGCGTTGCCGGTGTAGGTGTGGCCATGATAAAAGGTGCGCCCCTCCTCGGGCCGCCCCAGGAAGCCGGCGAAGATCCGCTCGGTGGTGAGCGTCGCCGCCATCGGGAGGTAGCCACCGGTGAGCCCCTTGGCCAGGCAGAGAAAATCGGGAGTGAGCCGCTCGACCTCGCTGGCGAACATCCGTCCCGATCGCCCGAAGCCGACCGCCACTTCATCCACTATCACCAGCGCGCCGGCATTGCGCGCCGCCGAGGCAATTCGCGCCGCGAAGCCGTCTGGTTGGGTGACCATTCCCGCCGCGCCCTGCACGCCCGGCTCGATCACCACCGCGGCGATCTCGTCGGCATGCTCCGCGATGAGCCGTTCGGCGGCAGCAGCACAGGCCACGCCACAACTCTGGCGCTCGAGGCCCAGGGGACAGCGATAGCAGTACGGCTGTGGCGCCTGCAGGGTGGGGAAGAGGAGCGGACGATACACCTCGTGGAACAGCTCGATCCCGCCCAACGAGACCGCACCGACGGTGTCGCCGTGATAGGCGCCACCCAGGGTCACGAAGCGGGTGCGCCGACGATCGGCGGAGTTGCCGGTCTGCTGCCAGAATTGGTAGGCCATCTTCATGGCGACCTCGACCGCAGTGGAGCCGTTGTCGCTGAAGAAGACGCGCTCGAGCCCGGCCGGTGCCAGCGCCGTGAGCCGCCCGGCTAGCTCTACCGCGGGGGCGCTGGCATTGCCGAGGAAGGTGGTGTGCGCGAAGCGGCCGAGCTGCGCGGTGATGGCGGCATCGATCTCCGAACGCCGATGTCCGAACAGGTTGCACCAGAGCGAGGCAACGCCGTCGAGATAGCGGCTGCCGTCGGCATCGATCAGCCAGTGCCCCTCGGCCGCCACCACCATGAGCGGATGTTCGTCGGCATAGACGCTGTGGGGCGTGAACGGGTGCCAGACGTGGCGGCGGTCGGTGGAGTGGAGGGGGCCCCCCCGCCCTCGCGCCACGGGCGCGAGCGGCGGGGACTCCTCGCGATCGGAATGCGCAGAGGGCTGGTTCACGCGACGTCACCAAGTTGATGCGCAGAGGGATGCTTCACGATACTTCATTCTGCGCGGTGGTTGGCGAGGAGAGATGGTTCATGAGACTTCGATCTGCCCGTTGGTTGGCGAGGAGTGATGGTTCACGATACATCGTTATGCGCGTTGGCTGGCGAGGAGTGATGGTTCACGATACATCGTTATGTGCGTTGGCTGGCGAGGAGGCCCCGCCGCTCGCCCGCGAAGCTGGCGAGGGCGGGGACATGGGCTAGGCCGCCACCATCTCCGCCACCTCGAAGCCCGCGTCGCGAATCATCTGCAAGTCGTGCTCGGCGCCGGCGCCGGGGGTGGTGAGGTAGCCGTCAACGAACAGCGAGTTGGCGGGATAGAGCGCCAGCGCCTGCATGCTGCGGAGATTGACCTCGCGGCCCCCGGCGATCCGGATGTCGCGCGTCGGGTTGACGAAGCGCATCATCGCCAGCGTCTTGAGGCACTCGGCCGGGGTCATCCGCTGGCGATCGGCCATCGGTGTCCCGGGACGCGGATCGAGGAAGTTGACCGGGATCGACTCCACCTCCAACTCGCGCAGCGAGTAGGCCAGGTTGACGCGGTCGTCGAGCGACTCGCCCATCCCCATGATGCCGCCACAGCAGGCCTCGAGCCCCGCGGCCTTGGCGCGCTGCACGGTGGCAACGCGATCATCCCAGGTGTGGCTGGTGACGACCTCGCCGAAATATTCGCGCGATGACTCCAGGTTGTGATTGAACCGGGTCACGCCGGCCGCCTTGAGCCGCTCGGCCTGTCCCTCCTTGAGGAGGCCCAGCGAGGTGCAGATGTTGATCTGGCATTCGGCCTTGATCTGCTCGACGGCGGTGCAGATGGTGTCGAGGTCGCGCTCGCTCGGACCGCGGGTGGCGGTGACGATGCAGTACTTCACCGCGCCGAGTGCCGCCGCCTCGCGCGCACCGGCGACGATCTCGTCTACTGTCTGCAACTTGGCGCGACCGACTCCGCTGTCGTGGCGCGAACTCTGGGAACAGAAGCCGCAATCCTCGGGACAGGCACCAAGCTTGGCGTTCTGGAGCACGTGAACGCGGACGCTGCGGCCATGATATGTCTGCCGCACCCTGAAGGCAGAATGCAGGATGTCGAGCAGCTCGCTGTCCGGGGCCTTCAACACCTCGATGGCATCCCCGGGGTGGAGGGGATCACCGGAGAGCGCCACATCGGCGAGGTCGGACCAGAGAGAACCGTACATGGGAAGGGCCTTTGCGTGTCGGAGGACGGGACCGATGGAAGGTGGAAGGTGGAAGGTGGAAGGTGAAAGGTGAAAGGTGAAAGGTGAAAGGGGAACGGTGAAAGGTGAAAGGTGAAAGGTGAAAGGTGAAAGGGGTTATTCGGGCACATTATATTTCACCCTGACGCATAGGGGCGGTGGGATTCGAACCCACGACCTGCCGGTTAAAAGCCGGATGCTCTAACCAACTGAGCTACACCCCCGTGGGGTAAAGATAGCGCCTAAGAGTCCGCCGATCGACCGTCACTCGTTCACGCGTCCCTTTCACCCGGCCGCCGCGTAGCGGTGGCCCCGTTTCACCGTTCACCAGTCCCCTTTCCCGTTCCCCCTTCCCCCTTTCACCTTTCACCTTTCACCTTCATCCTTCCACTTTCACCCATGCCGACGGAAAGACCCGCCCATGCCTGCTCTCGTCTGGATCAACGGTGTCGTTCACCCGCCCGAGGCGGCGATGATCTCGGTGTTCGATCACGGCCTGCTCTATGGTGACGGGGTATTCGAGGGGATGCGGACCTATGATGGCAAGGTGTTCCGCCTCAAGTCGCACCTCAAGCGGCTGTTCGATTCCGCCAAGGCGATCGCCCTGGAGATTCCGCTGGAGTTCGACGAGCTGGTCGGGATCACCGACGCGCTGGTGGAGCAGAGCGGCTTCAGCGACGCCTACCTCCGCCACGTCGTGACGCGAGGGGTGGGCGACCTCGGCATCGACCCCCGGCGCTGCCGCACGCCGTCAGTGATCATCATCTGCGACGAGCTCAAGATGTTTCCGCCCGAGCGATTGGCGGCAGGGCTCCGGGTGGTCACCGCCGGCACACCGATGCCGCATCGCGAATCGCTGTCGCCCCGGGTCAAGTCGCTCAACTACCTGCCGCATGTCCTCGCCAAGCACGAGGGTGGCACGGCCGGCGCCGACGAGGTGCTGATGCTCGACAGCTCCGGACATGTGGCCGAGGGGTCGGGGCAGAATCTCTTCGTGGTGACCGACGGCGTGCTGCGGACTCCTCCACCCAGCGCCGGGATTCTCAAGGGGATCACCCGCGACGTGGTGATCGAGCTGGCCACCGCCGAAGGAGTGATGGTGCGGGAGGAGCTGCTCAACCGCTACGATGTCTACACCGCCGACGAGGTCTTCCTGACGGGTACCGCCTCCGAGATCGTGCCGGTGCGCGAGGTCGATGCCCGGCCGATCGGGCTGGGTTGCCCAGGTGCCCTGACGGAGCGGCTGATGGCGGCCTTTCAGGCGCTGGTCCGGGGGGGGGGCGACGAGACAGGGGTTGCCGGGGACGGCGCCAAGGGCTAACTATTGGTGGCTCGCACAGTTTCGGGTCGTCGGCCTCGCTTGGGCGCACGATCCGTTTTCCTTGCCGAGAGGGAAGGGCGCAATGGCCTGGCGCACCCTGGCGTTGGAGAATCGAGAATGGTCGGTGTCGGTCGCCGTGGAACGTCGGCCCGGCACAGATGACTGGACCCTCGTGGCGGGGTTTCGCTCCGCCCACCCGGAACCCCGCCGATACTGGATACCATTGCCGATCTCCTCCGCGTCCAAGGCGGTGCTCTACGCCAAGGCGGAGGCGCTCTCGCACGAGGAGTTGCTGGGGTTGCTGCGGGAGCGGATAGCGGGGTGAGGCGAGTTTGGGGAGGCGCTGAGGGGGTTCGCGCAGAGGCGCGGAGGGCGCGGAGGGGGAGGCGCTGAGGGGGTTCACGCAGAGGCGCAGAGGGCGCAGAGGGGGAGACGCAGAGGGCGCAGAGGGGATGGTTGCGACGAATTGTGGCGGTGGGACATCGCAGTGATGATCTCCTCGGGAGGATGTTTGATGCATCGTGTCTTGGCTGTGACTCTTCTTTCGCTTGCTGGTGGGTGTAGCCGTTTATCGGTGGAGCCGTCGCCGGAGCCGCGTCCTGTGGATGCGCCTGTTGCCGGATCGACTCCAGCCAGGGTCGCGACCCGCTCGCGTGGTGCTGTTCCGCTTGGATCGACTGCCGATTCGCTGGCTGACGCTGCGGCACTCGATCGGTTGCAGGATGCTGCTGCGGCGGATGCCTTGCCGGAACTGGCCTTCGGCGACGCCCCCGTCTGGGACCTCAACGTGGTGGCGTATGCAGATCATCCCCGGGTCCAGTACTATGTCAACTACTTCAGCACCACTGCCCGAGACCGTTTCCAGATCTGGCTCGAGCGGATGCCGACCTTTGAGCCGTTTGCCCGGGCGAGTATGGCCGAGCAGGGGTTGCCTGGCGATTTGGTCTATCTGGCGCTGATCGAATCGGGATTCTCGCCGGTGGCGGTGAGCCGGGCGCGCGCGGTGGGGATCTGGCAATTCATGCCGGCCACTGGCAAATCCTACGGTCTCCGGGTCACTCCGTGGATCGATGAACGTCGGGATCCGATCAAGTCAACCGTGGCCGCGGCACGGCATCTCAAGGACCTCACCGACCGATTCGGCTCGCACTATCTCGCGGCTGCAGCGTACAACGGTGGCGCCGGCCGGGTGGGGCGGGGACTCCAGCAAATCGCCTCGGCGATGGGCTACGGCGATGAGAGCACCGAACTCACCAGCGACGATGCCTTCTTCGAGTTGGCTGATACCCGTCACATCTACCAGGAAACCAAGGACTACGTCCCCAAGCTGATCGCCGCCGCAATCCTCGCCAAGGAGCCTGCCCGTTACGGTTTCGAGGCGGTGGAGGGGGGGGATCCGTTCCCGCACGATTCGGTGATTGTCGAAGGCGGCACCGGGCTCGACAAGATTGCCCGTCTCACGGGAGTGGAACTCGATGTCATCCGCGCCCTCAATCCGCATATCCTGCGCGGCGTCACTCCACCGGGTGAGCGCTATGCCGTGCGCCTGCCGACCGGTACCGCCGAACGGGTGAGCGTGGCCTACGCGGCGCTGCCGCCAGAGGAACGACCGACGGTGCTCACCCATGTGGTGCGGCGGGGCGAGTCGGTCTCGGGGATTGCCCGGCGCTACGGCGTGTCGCAGAACTTGCTGATGACCGCCAACCGGGTGGCGCGCGCCCGCTCGCTGCAGATCGGCACCACGCTCTACATCCCGGTGAGCGGCACCGAGATTCCCGCCACGCTGCTGCGCGAGCCAGCCCCCGCGCGGAGCGGGCCGACCACCCATATCGTTCGTCGCGGCGACACGGTGGGGACGATCGCGCGGCGTTACGGGGTGACGGAGCAGCAGGTGATTGCGTTGAACAAGTTGGGAAAGAAGGCGGTGATCAAGGTGGGGCAGCGGTTGCGGGTGAGGTAGGGATGTTGGATGTTGGATGTTGGATGTTGGATGTTGGATGTTGGATGTTGGATGTTGGATGAAGAACGCGCTGGACTCAATCGCCATGTGCGAAGCGAAGGACCGTTCGACATCTGAATGACGTCAACCGATCCTTCGCTTTGCTCAAAATGATGGACTCAACCCACTATCCAACATCCACTATTATCCAAAATCCAACATCCAACATCCAACATCCACCTACGACCCCGTCCGCATCCCGCCCATCACAGCCCGCGAATACCTTCCGCGGACTTCTGCGCCCTCCTCCATCTGTGCGGTGATCAGCGTAGGCCCCTTGTTGTAGGCCTCGAGGGCCAGGGCGAGGTCGTTGTCGAACCGCTTGAGCAGGTCTTTCAGGTAGCGGAAGCCGATCCGGAGATTGAGGTCCGGGTTCATCAGGTCTGACGGCTCGATGGTCGGCTCATAGGCGCGTGCGGTCAGGATCCGCAACTGTGTCAGCCCGATGGCGTCCATCTGGCTCTGAGCGGTGTTCTTGAAGCCGCTTTCGATCTTCACGAGCTGGAAGCCGAGGGCCGGAGGGATTCCCTCGGCCACGGCGGTATCATAGATCCGGGCCGAGAGGTCGGCCGGAATGCGGTAGCGTCCTGAAAACTCCAGAATGCGATGGGCGCGCTCGAGCTCCCCGCGCGTCATCGCCAGTTGCGATGCCATCGTGGTCGAGTCGACGGGGATCACGACGGTGGTGTCGCTGACCGTGTCGCTCGTCATTGGTCCGGCCAGAAAGCTCGACACCGTGCCGAGTCCCAACAGGGCCAGTGCCCCGACGCCGAGAACGGCGCCCTGGGCCATCAATCGCTTCAGCATTCAATCTCCTTCTTCAGGGTCCAGCGCATCGGGAGCGCGCCAATCGCCGCGCACGCCACCCGACTTCTCGAGCACGCGGATCCCCTCGATCCGCGCTCCTCGATCCGCGGCCTTCACCATATCGAACACGGTGAGTGCCGCGACGCTTGTGGCCACGAGGGCCTCCATCTCGATCCCAGTGCGGGATGTTGCCGTGGCCGTTGCCACGATCCGCACTCCGGGCCACTCCGCCACCGGTTCCACCACGACCGTCACGCGATCGAGGGGGACCGGATGGCAGAGCGGGATCAACGCGCCCGTCTGTTTGGCGGCCATCACCCCGGCCACCTCGGCCACGGTGAGGACATCGCCCTTGTGAGCGGTGGCGTCCTGCACCAGCGCAAACGCCTCAGCCGACATGATCACCCGCCCTTCGGCTACCGCCCGCCTGGCCGTGACCGGCTTGTCGCCGACATCCACCATCCGGGCCCGTCCCTGGGCGTCGAGGTGGGTCAGCATCAGACCGCTCCCAGCTCGGCCAGGTCAGCGCCGAGGTTGGCGAGCAGGAGCTGGGGGTTGACGTTCCCCTGCGCCTGCTCGCGCGCCAGCAGCACCTTGGCCACCCCGGCCAGCCGGGCTTCGGCAGTCGAACCGCCCTGACCGGTCTTCAGTTCCTGCCGGGCAAGGGCTGCCAATCGCAGCGCCACCGCGTCGAGCAGCTCGGTGAACTCGCCCCGGGCCTGTGACACCCCCTGCCTGAGCGACCTGGCGCTCAAACGCGCGGGGCCATCGGAGACCGCTGCCAGGAACTCCTTGGCCGCCTCGCGGGCCTTGGCCGAGCGGTCGTCGCCGCTGGCGAGTGCCGCGCCGATCGAGCCCCGAGCCGCGCGCACCACGCTGTCGGTGGCGAGATCCGCCCGGTGCTCCGCCAAAAAGGCGCGAACGGTCTCGTCATCGAGCCGCGGCAGGCGGAGCGGTACGGCGCGCGACCGGATGGTCGGCAACACCAGCCCCGGCTCCGCAGTGGTCAGCATGAAGAGCGAGCGGGGCGGCGGCTCCTCCAGCAACTTGAGGAGGGCATTGGCCGCTTCCTGACTCGACTCCTGGGGGACCAGCCGTTCGGCCCGACCCACCACAAAGATGCGCCAGCCACCCTCGGCTGCGGTCAGGGTGGCCCGCTGCTGAATCAGCCGGGCGGAGGCGATGCTGTGGCTCGCCATTCCGTCGGGCGGTCCCCAGATGCCGTCCTTGCGGCGTTCGGCCATCAACGCCTCGAGCGCCTCGGCCACCTCCTCGCGCTGCTTCTCCGGCTCACCGGCCTTGGGGCGGGGCACCGGGACGAACCAGTGAAGGTCCGGATGCGCCAGCCCCAGCACCTTGCGGCAGGGGGAGCATTGGCCACACGGCCCCGTGCCAACCGGGCTCTGGCAGAGGAGCCGCTCGGCGATCCAGAGTGCCAGCCGCTGCTTCCCCCCCCCACGCACCCCGGTGAGAAGGAGCACCTGGGGGAGCTTGCCGGCGTCGATTGACGAGGCGAGCTGGTCGCGCAGGTGCTGATGCCCAACGAAGGGTGCCAGAGTCATGACGGAAAGGTAGCGATCGGGGGCGAAAATGGAAGGGGTAACGGTGCTGTAAGGGGTTGATTTACAACGACTTGTGGTCATAAAAAGACGGCCAATTGCGGTCGAATTGGCGGACTTGCCTGCTCATGAGCAAGAGCGAGTGCTCACGTCGGTCGGACTCGGATGAGCACTTGCTCACTTTGATGGGTAAGTGTCGTGGAGTCAACGATGTGCGCTGGTGGACCGGAAATCGGGCCGGGGGGTGTGGTGGCTGTCGGATTGGCAGGAGGGGAGGGGGGTGAAAGTTGAAAGGCCTGCCCCGCCCCGCAGAGCGGCGGCGGGGTGAACGGGGCGGTCGCTTTAGCGACACCTGCCGAGCCGTCGCTTTAGCGACGAGCCGGAGATGCGGCGGCGCGGTGAACGGGGCGGTCGCTTTAGCGACACCGCCGAGCCGTCGCTTTAGCGACGAGGCGGAGATGCGGCGGCGGGGTGAACGGTGCCGTAGCTTCAGCGACGAGCAACCGCCACCACTTGCCGTGATCGACGGCATGGCGATATCTTGTCGACCCGTCAACCGAGTGATCGGTTTACATCTTTCCCGAGTAGCTCAGTTGGTAGAGCAGCTGACTGTTAATCAGCGGGTCACAGGTTCGAGTCCTGTCTCGGGAGCTCTCCAGGCAATCTCAGGCGCGCGGCGACCTCTCGGGGTCGCCGTTGTTGTTTCCGGGGCAATTCAAGGCAGCAATTCCAGCCTCAAACGGTGGCGCCGACGGCACGCTGTGCCAACGCGTTCCGGTCGCAAAATCACGGTGCAGAACCCCCTTTCACCTTTCACCCCCGTTCCCCCCGTTCACCGTTCACCCGCGCCCCACCGGGGCGCCCGTTCACCTCGCTGTCATCGCCATCTTCCCTCCCGGCCTCCCCTCCGATACTCTACCACATGCCCAAATACCTGGTCCCACTCGCCCTGCTGGCGTTGGCTGCGTGCCGCGCCGACTTCGAGCCCGATCTGGTCGGGCCGGTCACTCCGCCACCCGCGCCCGCTCCGGCCGTCGCGGTGCCGTTCCGGTTGGGATCGACCCAACCCGACGAGGCCCGCGCCATCGCCGTCGGCAGCGGCGGCGACTTGCTGGTGGCGAGCTGGTTCGTCGCCTCGGTCGACTTCGATCCCGGCCCAGCCGCCACCATCCGCACCGGGCTCGGCCTCCAGGACCTTGCGGTGGCGAGTTACAGCACCGCGGGGGCGCTGCGCTGGCTCTTCACCTACGGCGGTTCCGGCGCCGACATCCCCTTCGCCATCGCTGCGACGGCTGACGGCGGCGTGGTGGTCACCGGCCACTCCACAGGGGGGGGGACCTGCGCCGGCCGCACCCTGGTCGGACTCGGCGGGCGCGACATCCTGGTGATGAAGATCTCCAACGCCGGTACCTGCGAATGGGCCCACCTGATCGGCAGCAGCGGCGATGACGAAGGTCGAGCGGTGGCGGTCGAGACCGGCGGCACGGTGCTGGTGGCCGGGCTGTTCAATGGCACGGTGGACTTTGATCCCGGCACGGAGGCGCGCCTGGTGCCCTCGCGCGGCGGCAACGATGCCTTCCTGCTCCGGCTCGGTTCCGACGGTTCCTTCCTCAACGTGATTCAGGGGGGGGGACTCGGCGAGGATGCCTTCACCGCCGTGTCGGTCGCCAACAGCGGCGACATTTCAGTCGGCGGCACCTTCACCGGCGAGGCGAGCTACGGCTCACCGCTCGCCCCGGTCATCCTGCAGACTCAGGGGATGAGCGCAGGAGTGCTCGCCCGGCTGACTCCGCTGCTGGGATTGCGCTGGGCTGCCCCGCTCACCGGGACCGGCGAGGTGCTGGTTGCCGGGCTGTCCGAAGATGTCGATGGCACGGTGCTGGTGACCGGCTCATTTACCGGGACGATCGATGCCGACCCCGGCACCGGGGCGCTCTTGCTCCAGGCCGAGGGGGGGACGGATCTGTTCGTGGCCCGGTATGAGGGGAATGCCGGGGGCTTTGCCAACATGGCACGGCGAGTCGGCGGACCGGGCAGCGACGTCGCCACCGCCATCACCCGCTCGGCCGACGGCACCATCCATTTGGCCGGATGGTTCCAATCGACCGTCGATTTCGATCCCGGGGCAGGGGCCTCGCTGGTCACCGCCCGGGGCACCGGTGGCGCCGGCGACGCCTTCCTGCTGGCGCTCACCTCGCTCGGTTCCTTTCAGTGGGTAACCCCGATTGGCGCCTTCGTCACCGGCGACGACGCCCTGGCCATTCCCTGGGGAGTGGCCCGGGTGGCGGGCGGCGGGCTCTGGACGGTGGGCCGCTTCAGTGGCCGGGCCGATTTTGACCCCGGCACCCTGGCGGTGGAGCTCCAGAGCGTGGGGGCCACGGATCAGTTCGTGAGCCAGTACGACCCGGCCACCGGGGCGCTCCTCCCGTTGGAGTAGGGGAGGGGCTTCCGGCAAGCAGGAGATTATTGACGGGACCGGGCATCCCAGGCCGAGCGTGGTCCGGAGGTCGCGTTATTGAGCGCCGCTTGGCGCTACAATCGCACCTTCCGGTCATTTCTCCGCCCGATTTTTGCGGTCTTGCGAGGGGTCAACGGTTCCGAATCTTGGCGGTGTTCGGCAAGCCGTTGTCCTTGGACGAGATAGCCAGCGACCGCGCTGCCACATTGGATCCGCGCTGTGGTGCATCAGCGACAGGTTGTGGCATTATGCCGGACGAACAGCCTGATTCATCAGTGTTGTGCAGAGGAGTGGTAATGCCCGTAACAATTCGGTCCGAAGATCTGAGCCGGATGACACCTCGGCAGCGCTCAGAGGCGATGGCTGCTGCGCTCGAAGCGCCAGAGGGGCACAGCCGCGCCTATGCCGTGGCACTGGACGCGAAAATCCGGTCCTATGAAGCCCGGTACGAACTGCCGACCAGTGCGCTGCCCGCAGCCCTCGCATCGTCACATATCCGCGAGACAGCCGAGGTTTGCGACTGGCTCTTCTGGGCCGACGTCCGAGAGCGCATTGGGCAAGCACGGCCCGAATAATCTCCGCAACTACATCGAAGTCCACTCGTCCTGCATGGCCTCCTTGATGAATCAGGGATTTGTCCTGCAGGACGATTGCAGCTTTGAGTTCTTTCAGGGATTGATCGTCCTGGAAGGGCGCATTCACTGTCTCGGCCAGATCGAGGTCACGGTGAAGAAATTGATCGAGGTGCTCTCGGGCTCCGGCCATGCCAGAATAGTGCAAACCAGGCAGTTCAGCTACCACGCGAATTTTGCCAATGGCCCGAATATCCTTCGGTACGACTCGCCAGTGCCGCATCGGAATTATTACCACAAGCACCGGTTCGACACCTTCGGGACATGCAGGGAGATCGAGGTCGTTCAGATCGACTCGGAAGAGGACGTGCCGACCTTGGGCGAGGTGCTGACCGAGTTGCAGGAGTGGTACTGGGGAAATGAGGATCGAATCGCGACGATGTGACCCCGATCGGCGCCTTCGTCACCGGCGACGACGCCCTGGCCATTCCCTGGGGGGTGGCCCGGGTGGCGGGCGGAGGGCTCTGGACGGTGGGCCGCTTCAGTGGCCGGGCCGATTTTGATCCCGGCACCGGAGCGGTGGAGCTCCAGAGCGTGGGGGCAACCGACCAGTTCGTGAGCCAGTACGACCCGGCCACCGGGGCGCTCCTCCCGGTGGAGTAGGGGAGGGGCTTCCCTAATCTCCCCCATTCCCACATATTGGAAGGCTGTCAGGTGGATCGGGATCACCCCGGTTCCCCGTGGGAGCACCAGGGGCGCGATAGCGCGCGGGAGCAGTGGCACGATGGCGAAGACGAGCATGATTCAGCGCAACCTCAAGCGGACCAAGCTGGCCGCGAAGTGGAACGACGAGCGGAAGCGTCTCAAGGCCGTGATCAAGAGCCTTGATGCCACGCCCAACGAGCGCGACCAGGCGATGCGCAAGTTGCAGGCGATGCCGCGCAACGCCTCGCCGACCCGGATCCGCAACCGCTGCCAGGTGTCCGGTCGTCCTCGCGCGTATGTCCGCCGCTTCGGCCTCTCGCGCATCGCGTTCCGCGAGATGGCGCTCGAGGGCAAGATTCCCGGCGTCCGCAAGTCGTCCTGGTAAGGGCTCAAGGAGAATAGATCATGGCAAAAAAGGGCCGCATCCAGGTGAAGCTCCGCAGCACCGAGAGCTCCTACATGTACACGACCACGAAGAACCCCAAGAAGACGCCGGCGCGCATGGAGCTTCGGAAGTACGACCCGATGCTCAAGCGCCACGTCGGCTTCAAGGAAGAGAAGTAGCCCGCAGCTCCCCGGCTCACGCCGGGATGCGGTATCCGGGTCGCCCTCGCCTTGCGCGGGCGACCCGTGTTGTTTTCGGGTGGTTCGCCACTTCCATCAGGAGTCATTGCCGATGATGCCACGCTTTGCCGCCGCCCTGGCGCTGGTCGCCACCACCACTCTCCCCATAGCGGCGCAGTCGGGCGCCCCCGGTGGCCCGGTTCCGGTCGAGCTGCTGCAGGAGCGCCGGGCCGAGTTTCTGGCGGCGATGCCCACCGGAATGGCGGTGATCACCTCGAGCCGGATCCGCAGCATCGAGGGCGATTATCCCCAGGACAGCGATTACCGCGAGTCCAACGACTTCTTCTTCCTGACCGGCCTGGAGAGCCCGGGCGGCGTGCTGGTGATGCTGCAGCCCGATTCCGGCCGCGCCCGTGGCGAGGCGATTCTCTACCTCAACGCGCCGCCCAGGGTGGCCGACCGGGTCAGTGCCCCGCGCACCGCTGCCGACTCGCTCGGGATGGCCCTCAGCGGCTTCGGCGAGATTCGCGAACGCACTCCGCTTCGCCGTCAGCGTCCGGCGCCCGGCCAGCCGGCGCCGGCTGACCCGATGGACGCGGTGCTCGATTCCATCGCGACCGCGCATGGAGTGGAGCGGATCGGCAACTATCGCCGCATCGTCGCCCCGCTCCGCAGCGTCAAGGATGCCGACGAGCTCAGACGCCTGCGAAGGGCCTCGGAGATTTCGGTCGAGGCGCACCGCGAGGCGATGATGCAGACCCGCCCGGGGATGTGGGAGTACGAAGCCGAGGCGGTGGTGGAATACACCTTCCGGCGGCGCGGCGCCGAACGGGTCGGCTACCCGAGCATCGTGGGGGGGGGATTCAATTCCACCCTGCTGCACTACGATCTCTCGCGCGGCCGGCTCCAGGACGGCGATGTCCTGCTGATCGATGCCGCGGCGGAGTTCGGCTACTACACTGCCGACGTGACCCGGACCTTCCCGGTCAACGGCGTGTTCACGCCCAGGCAGCGCGACATCTACAACCTGGTGCTCGGCGCGCAGCAGGCCGCAATCGACGCGCTCAAGCCGGGAATCACGATGGCCGAGCTGAACCGTCTGGCGCGTGAATACATGGACCAGAATTCGGGGACCCTCTGCGGCGATTCGCCCTGCACCCGCTACTTCATTCACGGCCTCGGCCACCCGGTGGGACTCGACGTGCACGACATCAATCCCTACTTCACCGAGATGCGCCCGGGGATGACGGTGACGATCGAGCCGGGGATCTACATCCCGGAAGAAAAGCTGGGTGTCAGGATCGAGGATGTGCTGCTGGTCACCGAAACGGGCAACGAGAATCTCACCGCTGGCGCGCCGCGGACGGTGGCGGCGATCGAGGCGCTGATGGCCGAGGGGCGGAAGCGCTATCCCTGATGGATCATGAGGAATTCCGGAGAAACGGCCACGCGCTGATCGACTGGCTGGCGGACTACCAGCGCGACATTGAGCAGCTACCGGTGACGCCGTCGGTGGAACCGGGCGAGATTCGCCGGGCGTTGCCGGGCACTGCACCGGAACAGGGCGAGCCGTTTGCGGAAATCTTCGCCGACTTTGAACGCCGGATCATGCCGGGGATGGCGCATTGGGGCCACCCCGGCTGGTTTGCCTACTTCCCCTCCAACGGTTCCCCCCCCTCGCTGCTGGGCGAGTTGCTGGCCGCCGGTCTCGGTGCCCAGTGCATGAGCTGGGTCACCTCGCCGGCCGCGACCGAGCTGGAGCAGGTGATGATGGTCTGGCTCCGGGAGCTGCTGGGGTTGCCGAGCGAGTTCACCGGAGTGCTGCAGGACACCGCCTCGAGTGCCACGCTGGTGGCGTGCCTCACCGCGCGTGACCGGCTCGGCGCTGATGCCGCACGGATGACCGCCTACTGCTCCAGCGAGGCGCACTCGTCGGTCGCCAAGGCGGTGCGGCTGGCCGGGATCCCGGACGAACGGCTCCGGGTGTTGCCGGTCGATGCCGAGTTCGCCTTGCGTCCGGACGCGCTCGCCGCGGCGCTGGCCGCCGATCGCACGGCGGGGCTGGTACCGGGATTCGTGGTGGCGACGATGGGGACCACCTCGTCGACGGCCTGCGATCCGCTGCGTGCCATCGGCGAGTTGGCGCAGCGGGCGGGTGCCTGGTTCCATGTCGACGCCGCCTATGGCGGCACGGCGGCGATCTGCCCCGAAATCCGGCCGCTGCTCGACGGCGTGGAGCTGGCCGACAGTTACGTCACCAATCCGCACAAGTGGTTGATGACCCACTTCGATTGCAGCGCCTACTACGTGCGCGATGTCGAGGCGTTGCAGCGCAGCTTCCGCACCTCGCCCGAGTACCTCCGTACCGCCCACGACAGCGAGGTGGTCAACTATCGCGACTGGGGGATTCCGCTCGGCCGCCGATTCCGGGCGCTCAAGCTCTGGTTCGTGCTGCGGAGCTACGGGGCGGAGGGGCTTCGCTCGCTGCTCTGGAACCACATCGCGCTGGCACAAGAGCTGGCCAATTGGGTCGCGGCCGAGCCCGAGTGGGAACTGCTCGCCCCCGCGCCGCTCGGTCTGGTCTGCATCAGACATGTGCCGACCGAACTCGCCGCCAGCGAGACCCGGCTGGCCGAGCACAACGCGGCGCTGCTGGCGCGGATCAATGCCGGTGGCGAGTTCTTCCTGACCCACACTCTGCTGGGCGGTCGTTACGCGATCCGGGTGTCGATCGGGCAATTCCGGACCGAGCGTCGACATGCGGAACGGCTGTGGGAGGCGTTAAAGAGAGAAGGAGAGAAAGAGAGAAGGAGAGAAAGAGAGAAAGAGAGAAGGAGAGGGGTAGTCCCTCGTCCCGGACGGACCGGATAGGGCTTTCGTTTCTTGACCGGTGCAGGTCGCCGAGCATGATGGCGCGGCGCCGGAAATCGCGGTAAATTCTGGTGACTATGCTGCGCTGCCAGCTCTTCCTTGCCCTGATCTTCTCCGCCGCGTGCGGGGAGAGCGGGACGGCTGCATCGCCGACCGGACCGGCTTCGATCGAGGTCGCCATTCTTGTCGACGATGAACCATCACCCACGGCCACCTTCGGCCATGATGTCCGTCTTGTCGCAACCGTCAGAAATCAAGCCGGGGCAACGCTGCCCGAGGCCCCGATCGTCTGGTTCTCCGAGACCCCATGGTTCGCAACAATCGAGCAGAATGGGAGACTCGGTATTGCCGGACTCGGCACCGCACAGATCAGGGTCACCAGCGGTCCCATCAGTCGAACTGTGCCTGTCGAGATCCGAATCGGCCAGGACAGTATCCGCATTCGACCCGGAAAGTCTCTGGGCGTGCTTCCGGAGGCGATCGTCAAGCTCACGGCCGCGATCTTTCGCTCGAACGGCGAGGTCGGTGAAGCGGACGCCGTCCAGTGGTCAACCACTGACTCAGGCATCGTCCGTCTTGCCACTACTTCGAGCTTCTTGATCCGGCTCCTTACCGCCGGAGCGAATACGGGCACGGCAACCGTGCGGGTCGCCACGAGTCGCAACGTTGACTCGGTCAGGATCGCCGTCGAGCGACCCGTCGTCTCGTCTCTCGAATTGTCCATGATGGCTGGCTGCGTTATCGCCGATAGTGATCGGCGACCCTGGTGCTGGGGAGTGGGAATTTCCGGCCTTTTCTCGCCGTTCATGCCCACCCGGGACTTCCTCTCGCCGATGCGGCCACCCGAACCAACGGGTATCCGCGCGCTCGCCCTCGGCTGGAGCGTTGGATGCGCCATTGTTGATCCCGGCGCGCTGTCGTGCTGGGATTTTGTCGACTTCTTTGACCCTGCCTCTACTCGATTTGGTGAACCATGGCAGGATGTGGCGGTGGCAACACCATTTACGGAGGGAACGATTTGTGCCATCGCGTCGGACCAGCACCTCTGGTGCTGGGGCGATAGGCAGGGCGCCCGCTTCACCGGACCGGGGGTCGATCCAGTACCTCGCGTGGTTCGGCCAGATCTCTCTTTCCGGGTCATAGAGGCCGGGAAAAGCGCCGAAGGGGGACATTTCTGCGCGATTACCACGGACGATGTGCTGTGGTGCTGGGGGCAAAACCCCCGCGGCGAGGTAGGCGTGCCTCCAGTCGCCGAAGTGCCGGCCATGGCTCGGGTCGAGGGCCTTCCGCCAGTCCGATCGGTCTCGATAGGGGGCGAGCACACCTGTGCCGTGGATTTCACGGACCAGGTTTGGTGCTGGGGCGACGATGGCTGGGGCCAACTAGGGACTCCGGGCAGCGATGGTCTGGTATCGCACCTGCCCATACGGGTCGAGCGGCTTCCGGCGATTGCCATGGTCGCTGCTGGAGGGTTTCACACCTGTGCACTCGACCGGGAAGGCGGCTTGTGGTGCTGGGGACGAAATGAATACGGACAACTCGGGCTTGGCGATCGAATCGACCGGGCCGTCCCCAGACAGGTGGAGCCTTCCAGTCGCTTCTCGGTGGTGCGATCGACCGGGACAGAAACCTGCGCGCTGGTGGTCGGAGCGGGCGTCTCCTGCTGGGGTCGCGCCTTTCAGTATCACACCGACTACCTGACCCCCCGGGAAGGAAATCCGGCAATCCGGACTGCACCCTGATGGCGCGCCTGGCAAGTCTCGATGAGGCATGTAGTACCGAGGTCCCTCACTACGTTCGGGACGAGGGAGGCTGCCTCTCTTTCTCTCTTTCTCTCCTTCTCTCTTTCTCTCTTTCTCTCTTTTACAGCGCATCTTTCAGATACCGTCCCGTCAACGACCGCGGTTCCGCGGCGATCTGTTCAGGGGTACCCATCGCGACCACTTCTCCCCCCCCCACACCCGCTTCAGGGCCGAGATCGATCACCCAGTCGGCGCGCTTGATGACGTCGAGATGGTGCTCGATCACCACTACCGTGTGGCCGGCGTCGACCAGCTTGTCGAGTACCGCGATCAGCACCCGGACATCTTCGAGGTGGAGGCCGGTGGTCGGCTCGTCGAGGAGGTAGAGCTTGCGGCCCGAGCGCTTGGTGGCGCCGATCAGTTCGCGGGCAATCTTCAGTCGCTGCGCCTCGCCGCCCGAGAGGGTGGTGGCGGGCTGTCCCAGGCGGAGGTAGCCGAGTCCCACCTGTTGCAGGTGCCAGAGGGCGGCGCCGAGCCTGGGTTGGTGGCGGAAGCGGGTGATCGCCTCGTCGACGCTCCACTCGAGCACATCGGCGACTGAGTGCCCGTGGATCTTCACATCGAGCACCTCCGGTCGGAAACGGCGGCCGCCGCAGCGCTCGCAGGGGATGTAGACGTCGGCGAGAAAGACCATCTCCACCTGCACGTGGCCGGCGCCTTCGCATTCCTCGCACCGCCCTCCCGCCACGTTGAACGAGAAGGTGCCGGGTGTGTAGCGTCGTTGCCGGGCAAGCGGCTGCTCGGCGAAGAGTTGGCGGACCTCGTCGAACGCCTTGATGTAGGTAATCGGGTTTGATCTCGGCGACCGGCCGATCGGGGTCTGGTCGACCACCACCACTCCGGCCAGTCCCTGCCATCCCTCGATTGCGCTCACCGCGCCGACCTGCTCGCCGAGATGGACCTTGGCGCTGTCGTCACCGTGAAAGCGGCGTTCCAGGTGGCGCAGCAGCACCTGATGAATCAGGGTGCTCTTGCCCGAGCCGCTCACTCCGGTGACCGCGGTCAGGGTGCCGAGCGGGATGGTGGCGGTGACATTGCGGAGGTTGTGCAGCGTGGCGCCGCGGATCGTCAACCGGGCACCGTTGACCGGGCGCCGGGCACTGGGAACACCGATCCGCTTGCGGCCTTCGAGATAGGCGCCGGTGAGGGTGTGACCGGCGTCGCTGGCGAGACCGGCGTGGACCAGTTCGCCGCCATGCGTTCCGGCGCCCGGACCGAGCTCGAGCATCCAGTCGGCGGCGCGGACAACGGCCGGGTCATGCTCGACCACCACCACCGTGTTGCCTAGATCGCGCAGGCGGCGGAGCAGGGCGATCAACCGATCGGTGTCGCGCGGGTGGAGTCCGATGGACGGTTCATCGAGGACATACAGCGCGTCCACCAACCGCGAGCCGAGGGCGTTGGCGAGGGCGATCCGCTGGGCCTCGCCGCCCGAGAGGGTGCGTGACTGGCGATCGAGCGTGAGGTAGCCGAGCCCGACATCCTGCAGATAGTTCACCCGGCCCATCGCCTCGTCGAGGATCAGATCGGCGATCATCCGTGCGTTCGGAGTGAGCGTCAAGCCGCTGAGCCAGACGGCGAGCTCGTCCACCGTGAGCGCGGTGACATCGGCAATCGAGCGACCCGCGATGGTGATGGCGCGGACCGCGGCGGTGAGCCGGGTGCCTTGGCAGTCGGTACAGCGATGGGCGAGTTGATACTGCCTGAGGAAGACGCGGACGTACTGCTTGTAGCGCTTGGCCTCCAACCGGGTCAGGAACGGGAAGATGCCGACGAACTTCTTCCCCTTGCCACCCGGGGCATGCAGCACCAGCTCCTGCACCGACGGCGGGAGGGTGTGCCAAGGGGCATCGGGATCGCCGCCTGCGGCCCTCACCGTGGCGACCAGCAGGGTCCGCTGCGCCTCGTAGCGGGGCTTGGTCCACGGATCGATGGCACCTTCCTGAATGCTCCGGGCCGGGTCGGGGACGATCAGCGAGAGGTCGTAGTTGAGCACTGCGCCGAAGCCGTTGCAGGTGGGGCAGGCGCCGCGCGGATTGTTGAACGAGAAGAGGGCGGGGTTGATGGTTGGCGCCGGGGTGTCGCAGGCACTGCACGCGAGGAATTCGGTAAAGCGGAGCCGGGAGCCGTCGTCGTGGAGCGCGAGCGCGACCCCCTCCCCCTCGCCGAAAGCGGTGGCGATCGCCTCGCTGAGCCGGCCGCGATATTCGGCGCTCCCCTGAAGCCGGTCGACTATCACCACCACCTCGGCGGCGGCCGCCAGGTCGCTGTCGGCGGGGAGTTCGTCGAGCCGCAGCGCCACACCGTCGACCTCCACGCGAATGAAGCCCATCGCCCGCAGGTTCTCGACCACGAGTTCGTGGCGCGCGCGGGCGGTGGCGGGGAGCGGGAAGCCGATCTGCACCCGGGCCGCGCCGTAGTCGATGACGGCGTCGGCGGCCGCCTGCGGCGTGTCGCGACGGACCGGCGAGCCGCACGCCACGCAGAACGGCTGGCCGATCCGGGCCCAGAGGAGGCGGAGAAAGTCGTGCACCTCGGTGGCGGTCCCGACGGTGGAGCGCGAGGAGACCGCTGGGCTCTGCTGCTCGATGGCAATCGACGGCGCGATCCCCTCGATCCGGTCGACCAGCGGCTTGGGCATCCGCTCCAGAAACTGCTTGGCATAGGTCGACAGCGATTCGATGTAGCGCCGCTGCCCCTCGGCGTATAGGGTGTCGAACGCGAGCGAGGACTTGCCGCTGCCCGACGGGCCGGTGATCACCACCAGAGCCCGTCGCGGGATGTCGACGGTGAGCCCCTTGAGGTTGTGCTGGCGGGCGTTGACGACGCGAATCACGGGACGAGTCACGACGGCAAAGTTAGCAGGGAGCTGTTTGGGTGCCCGCCCCCCACCCTCCCGGATAGCCGTTTCACCTTTCACCGTCCGCCTCTGGGCCTTACCTTCGTGGCAATGGCCCGACTCCTCACCCCGACCGCACTGCGGCGCGGCTTCGCGCTGTTCCTGCTCATCTCCCTCGTCGGCTACGCCGCGGTGGTCCTCTACGGCCGCGACGCGGGCGCCTTCCTGCCGTCGTTGTCCAGGATCCAGTGGTCATGGGTGATGGTCGGATTGGGATTGGCGCTGCTCGATTGGGTCGGGGGCGGAGTGCGGCTCTGGGTCCTGGCGCGCGAGGTGCATCCCCGGCCGTCGATGGCCGGCTTGATCCTGGCGGGGGGGATGGGGGCGTGGGGCGGCTACGTCACTCCGATGCAGGCCGGCGCCTCGCCGATGATGATCTTCGCGATGAAGCGGATCGGCATCCCGGTGGCCAAGGGAATGACCATCACCCTGATGTCGTTCTTCGCCACCGTGATCTTCTTCGCCATCTCCGGGCCGCTTGCTCTGGCGATGGGCGCCGGGAGTTTCCTCGGCACCCGCGGCGACCTGATGGGGCTGTCGCTGCTCGACCTCTTCAAGGGGTCGATGGGAATCTTCGCACTGCTGAGTCTGGTGCTGCTCTCGGTGATGGTGGTGCCGGGATGGATTACCGGCATCGTGCGGGCGACGGCCGCCTGGCTCTCCCGCCGCAGTCGACGGCTCGCGGCCCGGCTGGAATCGGTGGAGGCAGGGATCGTCACCATCCAGGAATCGATGCAGACCTTCAACACCCGTCGGGGCTGGATCGCCCTCGGCTGGGCCACCCTGATCTCGGGACCGAATCACGCCAACAAACTGCTGGCCGGCTACGTCGCCCTGCGTGCCATCGGGATCGAGGCCAACTTCGTCGACGTCCTGCTGCTGCAGACCCTGATCACCTTCCTGCTCTACTTTGCCCCGACGCCGGGCGCCTCCGGGGTGGCCGAGGTGCTCTCAGCCGCGGTGATGAGCGTGTACCTGCCGCGCGAGCTCACCCCGCTTTACACCATCATCTGGCGGCTCATTCTCAGTTGGTTCACGATTGCCGCGGGGTTCTTCGTCTTTTCGAGCTGGGTGCGGGAGGGACTTCGTGGGGTCGAGGTGGAGCCGACGGATTGTGCGCCGAAGGCGGTTCGCTTGCCCTGACTGCTGGGCGGCTGGTAGTTTTCTCGTTCCCCTGTCCGAAACCCCATTTGTCTGACGGAGTCTCTTCTGGTTGACCCACACGCGGTGGCCGAACCGGCCACTGCCTCGACCACCGGGTTGGGCGCCTTGCTGGCCACGTTGATCCCCCGTCAAGGTGCGGGGACGGCGGTGCTGGCGATTGAGGAGAGCTCGGCGACGATCGGGCGGACCGGGTCGAATTCGGTGGTGATCGACGACCCGTCGATCAGTCCGGAACACGCCGTGGTGCAGTTGCGGGGAGGGGTCTGGTGGCTCGATGACCTCGGTTCTGTCACCGGGAGCTGGATCGACGGTGAGCCGGTGCGCGAGGCGATGCCGTTGGCCCCCGGCTCGGCGGTGCGGTTGGGGTCGCTTGAGTTCGTGTTTTCCCCGCACGATCGCTGGGAGGACTCACCGGCTCCGGAGCAGGAGTCGGCGCCTCAGCCGGTGGCGACTCGCACTCTGCCCGCGCCGAGTTTTATCATGATGGAGTCGCCGCCATCACCTGCCAGACCGGTTCGTTGGCTGGTTGCAGGCGTGGTATTGATCACGATCGCCATTCTCTGGTTCGTCCTTGTTGGTGGGAGTCGCTGATGCGCTTTACCTGTGCCGCTCGAACCGATGTGGGCGTGGTTCGCTCCGGAAATGAAGACTCCTACCTGATGGCCAACGACCGCGGCCTGTTCGTGGTGGCGGATGGCATGGGAGGACACGCCGCCGGTGAGGTCGCCAGCGAGATGGCCGCGCGGCTGGTCGCACAGGAATTCCGGGCGGTGCGCGGAATGTCGGACGACGAGCTGATGGCCCAGATGGTGAGCGCCATCCGCTCCGCCAATGGTGCGATCTTCCAACGCACGGTGCAGGAGCAGGACAAGCGCGGCATGGGTACCACCGCCACGGTGTTGGCGCTCCTCCCCAGGCGGTACCTGATCGGTCACGTCGGCGATTCCCGGGCCTATATCCTCCGCGGCGGCGCCTTGACGCAGATCACCAAGGATCACAGCTACGTGCAGGAACAGGTGGACGCCGGACGGCTCACCCCGGATGAAGCCAGGGTTCACCCCTATGCCAACGTGATCACCCGCTGCGTCGGATCGAACGGTGACGTGGTGCCGGACCTCTACATCGGCACTCTGGAAGCAGGCGACCTGGTGCTGCTCGCCTCTGATGGCCTGACCGGGATGCTGGACGATGAAGAACTTCGCCAGATCCTGATGGCCGACGGCTCCCTGGAGGAGCGGGTCGATCGCCTGATCACCGACGCCAATCGCCGCGGCGGCCTCGACAACATCACCGTGATTCTGGTGCAGATCGAGGAAGTGAGTCTGCCAACCGGGGAAGTGCCAGCACAAAGATAGAAAGAGAGAAGGAGAGAAGGAGAGAAGGAGAGAAAGATAGGCGTAACCCTCGTCCCGACCGAAGGGAGGGACCCCGGCAGGTGCCACCAGCTCGGACCCGCCACCAACCAGCCGGAGGCAAGTGCCGAGGTCCCTCACTACGTTCGGGACGAGGGTGTCTCTTTCTCTCCTTCTCCCCTTCTCTCCTTCTCTCTTTCTCTCTTTCTCTCTTTCTAGCCCCGCAGCCGTTCCGGCACCTTGGTCAGCTCTTTCGGCTCCCTGGTGAAGATGCGGAGCCGCCGAGCGCTCTGGTACAGCTCTCCGGCGATTCTCGGCAATCCCAGTTGGCCGGCCCTTCCCTCGTCGGTGAGTCGTTCCACCCGGCCGCTGCGCGTCAGCAGCGGCAGGTCGACGCTGAGCATCGAGCTGCGGGCCGGGAAGTCCACCAGCACCTCACCGGGAGCGAGTCCCATCTCGCGGGCGATGTCGTCTTCCGCCTGTTCGAGCGCCTCGGGATCGTCCCAGATCCACGAGCCGACTGCGGGAACCTCCGAGGCCGGAAGGTCGAGTGCGCGCTTGTAGAGCCGACGCCGCTCCAGCGCCTCGGCGAGCCCGGTGGTGTCGCAGTTGCGGAGCAGGGTGGTGAGTGAGCCGTCGGTGGCGTCGGCTACAGCGGTACCATCGAGGTCACCCCTTTTCACGGCGGTTCGCACCACCCGCTTGAACATGCAGGTGGCACTTCGCACGGCGTGATGCCAGTAGACGTTGCGGTACATCTGGTACTTGGCGAAGAGCAGCGATTCGAGTGCGCTGACCCCCTTCTCATGCACTCCCACCTCCAGCCCGGCGGGTCCTTCGACCAGGCAGAGTGACGCCAGTAGCCGGTCGACATCGACCGTGCCGTAGGGCACGCCGCACTGGCGGGCATCGCGCGAGAGATAGTCGATCTTGTCGAGATCGAGCGAGCCGCTCACCAGGCCACCGCAGGGTGCCTTGCTCCGCCCCTCGATCAGCGCCGCCATCCGGTCGATCAGGTCTTCGCCGCCAATGCCTCGAAGGACCTCACCCAGCTCGCCCTCGCCCAGTCGGCGCACGCCGAGCGCCTCGTGGCTCGGGAACCCCGCCTCCTCCAGGGCATGCGAGAAAGGGTAGTGGCCGATGTCGTGGGTCAGCGCCGCGAGTCGCACCGCGAGCAACTCGGCCTCGCTCTGGGGGGGGGAGTCGCCCCGCTCCGCCAGGGTGGTCAGCGCCCGGCGCGCGAGATGATAGGCGCCCAGGGCGTGCTCGAAGCGCGAATGGGTCGCCCCGGGATAGACCAGGAAGGCGTGACCGAGCTGGCGAACGTAGCGCAGCCGCTGCATGGCGGCGGTGTCCATGATCGCCACCGCCTCCGGCTCCAGGCGGATGTTGTCCCAGAGCGGGTCACGGATCACTTCGAAATGGGGGGGAGGCATGGGGATCTCGGTGGACGGGGTCGGTGAAAGGTGAAATGGGGGGGAAGGTGAAAGGTGAAAGGTGAAAGGTGAAAGGGGGTGAAAGGTGAACGGGGGGGGGACGGTGAAAGGTGAAAGGGGGTGAAAGGTGAACGGGGGGGGGACGGTGAAAGGTGAAAGGGAGGGAGTCCCGGAATTCCCTGCCGTCCCTCAGCCCAACTGGCCCTGCCACCTTTCACCTTTCACCTTTCACCTTTCACCTTTCACCTTTCACCTTTCACCTTTCACCTTTCAGGTCTCACCCCTTACTGCCCCTCCGCCTCCATCCCCCACTGTTCGGGGCTCCGCCAGAGGGCCGAGAGGATCAGCTCGCGCATGTACATGAACTCCCGGGGAAGTCTGTCGTAGAGCTTCTCGAAGAGGTCGCGATGGCCGCTCAGCTCGATCTTCCACTGCTCGCGGTCGACGGACATCAGTTGCTGGAAGGTCTCCCTGGGGAAATCGAGTCCGTCCCAGCGGAGGTCTTCGTAGCGGGGCATCCAGCCGATCGGCGATTCGATTGCCGCGGTGCGGCCGCGGACCCGGCCGACGATCCACTCGAGTACCCGCATGTTGTCGCCGAAACCGGGCCAGATGAACCGGCCGTTGGCATCCTTGCGGAACCAGTTGACGCAGAAGATCCGGGGCGGTTCGGCGAGGCCGCGTCCCATCTGCAGCCAGTGATTGAAATAGTCGCCCATGTGGTAGCCGCAGAACGGCAGCATCGCGAACGGATCGCGTCGCACCTGGCCGACCGCACCGGCAGCAGCGGCGGTGGTCTCGGAGCCGATGGTGGCGCCGAGATAGACGCCGAAGCTCCAGTTGAATGCCTGGTGCACCAGCGGAACGGTGGTGGCCCGGCGGCCTCCGAAGATGAAGGCCGAGATCGGGACCCCGGCGGGATCTTCCCAGGCGGGATCGATCGAGGGGCACTGCGACGCTGGTGCCGTGAAGCGGGCGTTGGGGTGCGCGGCCGGGGTGGTGCTCTCGGGAGTCCAGGGGTTGCCGCGCCAGTCGGTGAGCCGCTTGGGCGGGGTGTCGGTCATCCCCTCCCACCAGACATCGCCATCCTCGGTCAGTGCCACGTTGGTGAAGATGCTGTTGGCGGCGCAGGAGAGCATCGCATTCGGATTGGTGGCCATCGATGTACCGGGCGCCACGCCGAAATAACCGGCTTCGGGATTGATCGCGTAGAGCTTGCCGTCGCCGCTGGGCCTGATCCAGGCGATGTCGTCGCCTACGGTGGTCACCTTCCAGCCGGCGTACTCCTTGGGCGGGATCAGCATCGCGAAGTTGGTCTTGCCGCAGGCGCTGGGGAAACCGGCCGCCACGTAGGTCTTCTCGCCGCTGGGGTCCTCGACGCCGAGAATCAGGGTGTGCTCGGCCATCCAGCCGTCGTCGCGGCCCATGGCCGAGGCGATCCGGAGGGCGAAACACTTCTTGCCCAGCAGAGCGTTGCCGCCGTAGCCGGAGCCGTAGGACCAGATCTCGCGATCTTCAGGGAACTGGACGATGTACTTCTCGGGATTGCAGGGCCAGGAGACATCGGCCTGGCCGGTGGCGAGTGGAGCGCCCACCGAATGCACGCAGGGAATGAAGTCACCATCGCCCAGCGACTCGATCACGTGGCGACCCATCCGGGTCATGATCCGCATGTTGACCGCCACGTAGGGCGAGTCGGAGATTTCCACTCCGATGTGCGACAACGGCGAGCCGACCGGCCCCATCGAGAACGGCACCACGTACATGGTGCGGCCGACCATGCAGCCGTCGAACAGTTTGCCGAGAGTGGCGCGCATCTCCCGCGGGTCGACCCAGTTGTTGGTCGGGCCGGCGTCCTGCTTGCGCTTGCTGCAGATGAAGGTGCGATCCTCGACTCTGGCGACGTCCGATGGATCCGACAGCGCCAGGAAGGAGTTGGGGCGCTTCTCGGGGTCGAGGCGAGTGAACGTCCCGGCATCGACGAGCTGCTGGCAAAGCGCGTCGTACTCTTCCTGGGAGCCGTCACACCAGTGGATCCGGTCCGGCCGGGTGAGGGTGGCGATTTCGACCACCCAGGCGAGCAGGCGTTCATGGCTGACCCACGAGGGGTGTGCAAAGGCAGGCGAGGTTGGCGAGACGGTCATCGGCACTCCGGCTGGGGCAATCACGCTCCGGGGTTGTTCCCCGAGATGAACAGCTAAAATGGCCTGACCAGCGGGGCGGGGCAAATCAGGGGAGCGTGGGGGATGTCTGTGAGGCGCCCTCGACTGCCCCAGCTACCCCTTGCTCACGCCGGTGTGCAGTTGAATATCGATGCTCGCTCTGCTGAGAGTTCGGGGGGGAAAATAGCGGGGAGGGAATTCCCGGCTGGTCAGCAGGAAATCAGGGCGAGACGGGCAGCACGGTGCCCGGCGCACTGTAAACCGCGGCGATGGTCGCCTGATCCGGTCCTGACAACGTCGCCCTGGTCGGATCGGTGTGCATCACATCGTTGGCATTGGGCGAGTGGGCGAAGATTCCCAGCGCGTGCCCCAGTTCATGGAGCATGGTGGCATCATAACAGGCCAGCAGGGTGGCCTGATCGACCCCTTGGCTGCCGATCACCTGGATGCGGAAGGGGAGTTGCAGCGTGCCGGCGTCGGGGTCGACATCAAAATCGGTGAACCCAAAGCAGCCCTCGGCGATTCCTTCAAGCCGGATCAGCGAGGTCGACGCCCCTGCAGGGGAATTACCGACCACGATGTCGGCAGAGGCGGCGGATGTAACCAGGGTGGAGCGGAACTGGCTGGAGGTGAGGGCAGCGTCCCAGGTGTCGATGGCCCGGATCAGGGCGGGGCGACGAGGGTCGTCGGCGGCAATCCAGATCCGGACCGGGAGTGACCCGCTGGGCCAGCGGAACGCCAGCGGCACCGTACCGCCGCCTGGGTCGGTGGCAAAGAGCCGGAACTCGTAAGCCGCGGCTGGTGGGGTGGCGGAGGTGCTGTCGCCGCCACAACCGAGCAGCACTGCCGCACCGGCGGCCGCACTCAGCATCCTCGCGAACGGGCGCCGGGGCGGTGGGGTGCGGGGGAGGCAGTGGGCAGACGACATTCCGGAAAGATGTCCCGGCTGGGGTTGGCCCGTCAATTCGCCGTCGCCCTGAAGCCGCGGAGCAGGGCGAGCATCCGCAGGTCGTTGCTGACCTCGTCATCGCCCTTGGGGGTTTCGAGCAGCTTGGGGATCCTGTCGAAGCGAGGGTCGGTCATGATGCGCCGGAAGGGCCCCTCGCCGAGCGAGCCCTCGCCCAGCAGCTCGTGGCGATCCTTGTGGGAGGCAAATGGGGTCTTGGAATCGTTGAGATGGAGGCAGCGCAGCAGATCCATCCCCAGAATGGCATCCCACTGCTCCCAGACTCCGTCAAAGTCATTGACCAGGTCATACCCGGCGCTGTAGAGGTGGCAGGTATCGGCGCAGAAGGCCACCCGATGCCGAACTGCCGGGTCCACCTCGTCGCGGATGGCGCGCAGTTCCTCGAAGCTCCGTCCCAGCGCCGTGCCGGTGCCGGCAGTGGTCTCCAGGAAGACCATTACCTCACTGGGGACCCGGTGCAACGCCTCGCCGATTGCGGCACCGTTGCGCCTGATCCCCAGGTCGTGGTCATCAATGAAATTGCCTGGATGCGACACGATCCCGTCGAGCCCCAGAGCGGTGGAGCGGGTCAGTTCCCCCACAAACGAGACCAGCGACTTGGCTCTCAGTGCCTCGTCGGGGGACGCCAGATTGATCAGGTACGAATCATGCGAGACAATAGCCGCGACAGGATGTGCTTCCCTGGCCTGCTGAAACGCCGCGGCAATCTCGGTGGTGATCTCCGGTTCTCGCCACATGTTGGGTGTCTTGGTGAACAGCTGCAGGGCGGTGGCCCCGATGGCCGCCCCCCGTGCTGGTGCCGTGGGAGTACCACCCTGGATGGAGACGTGGGCGCCCAGGCATTCGGCCGGGTGTGCCCCCCCCTGAACTCTGGACTCCGGCCGAGGTGTCGTGCTGCCTGACATTTTTCCCATAGCTCCCCTCGCTTCCCCGACCGTGCGACCGGTCGTGGCGACCCGCCTGACGCGGCCGCTGGTGGTATTGGCCGGCGATCCGGCGATTCGTCCCGACGGACTGGAACGGGAACTCCTCAGGGACGGCTTTCAGGTGGCCGAGGCCCTCGATCTGTCCGAACTGCCCGCCCGACCGGCCCTGGTGGTGGTGACCTGCGATCCCGCCACGGCTGACTGCCAGTCAATAGTTGCCGAGTTCGATGCGGCTCGCCAGGCCGGTGCCCAGGTGGTCGTGCTCTTGGCCGGCGGCACCCCCGAACATCTGATCCATGCCGCCGAGGCAGGTGCCGATGAAGCGGTGTTGCTGCCCGCCGAACGTGACCATTTGCTGGCCCGCCTGCGGGCACGGCTGATCTCTCCCCGGGTGATGGCGCATGGCCCCGGACTCCATGACCTCCGTCTCTTCCAGGTGCTCCAGGCGGTGGCCATCGAGCTGCATCGCGATGACATGCTGCATGCCTTGGTGCGTGGTCTGTCCCGGACCCTGGGTGTCCGGGCGGCCTGTCTCCTTCACACGGGGGAGAATAGTACCGGCAGGCTGGTCGCGGCGAGTGACGCTCCCAAGATCCGTGACGCCGAGACCGATCTGCGACGTTGGCCGGAGTCGACTCTCGCTCTCCGCAAGGGTGAAGCAGTGTTGATTGCCGAGGTGGCAGGACATCCGGCGTTCGTCCGTCCGGATGACTGGCCTGCCATTCTGCTCCCCCCCCCCGACTTGCATTCGGCCGCAGCACTGCCGCTCGCTCCGCTGGGACGGACGATCGGGACGGTGGTGCTGCGGACCATGGCCCACGAGTCGCCGATCACGCCGGGTCATCTCGCTTTCGCCGAGCTGGCTGTGGCTGCCGTGGCACGGCTGCTGGAGACCGACGACCGGCGCGGGGCGATCACCCGCCGCCAGGCCAACGCCGCGCACGTCGATCCCCTCACCGGCTGCGGCACGCTCGACGCACTCGACCGGCGCATTCGCGAGGAATTCGAGCGGTCGCGTCGCTACGATGTCAGCTTTGCCCTGGTGCTGCTGGATGTCGACGACATGCGGACGATCAACGACCGGCTCGGCCGCGACGGCGGTCACAGGGTGCTGGCCGATCTGGGCCGCCTGCTCCAACGCGAGCTGCGGGCGCCAGACTTCGTGGCCCGGTACGGCGGCGAGGAGTTCCTGCTGTTGTTGCCGGAGACCGACCTCGAGGGCGCCCGCCAGTCGGTGATGCGGATCCGCGAGCAACTCGCCGCCAGCGGCCTCGGCGATCTTCAGCTCGGCGTTCGCTGCGAACTCACTGCCGGGATTGCGGTGTATCCTCACGCCGACGTCCACAAGCCGGAGGACCTCTTCGCCCAGGTGGAGATGGCGTTGCAGGCCGGCAAGCACCAGGAGCACGACCGGATCGGCAGCGCGGCGTAGCGACCGCTCGCGATCACGCTAGCGGCGGCTGCGGAGCCAGGCGGTCGGGTCGAGGGCGATCTGGTTCTGACCGCGAATCTCGAAGTAGAGGTGCGGACCGTGCTCACTGCCCCCCCCGCCGACGGTGCCGATGGTCTGCCCGCGAGTGATCGCGGTGCCGACGGTGACGTTGGCGTTGGCGAGCTGGGCATAGAGCGAGTAGAAGCCGTTGCCGTGTTCCACCACCACGGTGAGGCCGTAGGTCCCGAGGTTCTGGCGCAGCGCCACTGTTCCGGCCTCGACCGCCTTCACGGGCGTCCCCGCGGTAGCGGCGATGCCGATGCCGTTCCGCACGATCACCCCGCCGGTTGGCAGTGACTCCCGCCCGAACTGGAACACCACTCGCCCCTCGACCGGCCACTCCAGTCGTCCGAGATCGGCGGTGGTCAGTCCCCCCCCCTTGACCGCGCCACGGTTGGCCTCGGCCGCGCGCCGGGCCCGTTCGAGCGAGGCCAGCAGGTCGTTGAGACGGGCCTCGTCACGCTGGAGCTTGGTCAGACGCTCCTGCGTCTGACTGCTGCTGCGTTGCAGGTCGCGGAGCCTGCTCTGCCGCTGCTGGGCCAGAAGGGCGAAGCGCTCCAGTTCGGCCTCGCGCTCCCGGCGACGGCGATCGAGCTCGCTCTGGATGCCGAGGAGGTTGTCACGTTGCCGCTGCACCCGGCTGGCGAGCGACTCAACCTCGCCGACCAGCACCTTGTCCTGGCGCGAGGTGAGGTAGAGATACTTGTACCGGGTCAGCAGGTCGCCAAAGGAGGCCGCCGAAAGCAGCACCTGAAAGGTGTAGAGACGACCGCGCTTGTAGATGTCCGCGAGACGGCGCTGCAACACCGCCCGGCGTTCGAGCAGATTGTCCTGGGCCAGGGCGAGTTCGGCGGTCGAACGCTGCAGCTCGGAGCCGAGGCCGCTGATCTGCACCTCGATCTCGTTGACGAGGCGATTGGTGGTCTCGCGCTGTCGTTCGAGGTTTCTGAGCTCGGCGCCGACGTCGGTGACCTGGCCCCGGAGCCGCGTCTGCTGCTGCTGCAGGCGTTCCCGCTCGGCCCTGATCTCGGCCAGTCGCTGCCGGGAGCGCTCCAGGTCAGTGGGGGTCTGCTGGGCTCCCAGCGAACCGGCGCCGAGGAGGAGGATCAGGGTTGCAATCGACCAGACGCGGGCCTGCATCTCAGACCCGCTTGAGGTGCCGACCGACACTCACCAGCGAGCCGGCGAGTCCGATCAGTGTCCCGAAGAGCACCAGCGTCAGGATCTCCTCGGGACCGAAGAAGGAGAGTCCGAGTCCGAGTCCCGTGCTCTGCGACCGGAAGGCGGCGTAGACACCGGCGCAGAGCGCCAAGGCCAGCCCCCCCCCGAGAAATCCCTTGATCGCCCCCTCGACGATGAACGGACCGCGGATGAACCAGTCGGTCGCGCCGACCAGACGCATGATCTGGATTTCGCGGGCCCGCTGCAGCACCGTCATCCTGATGGTCACCCCGATGATCACCATCGAGACCAGGGCAAACGCCAGTCCGATCGCGAAACCAACCAGCCCCGCAATGGTGCGCAACTGGTCGAGGCGCTGCACCCATTCCTGCCCGTAGCGGACTTCCTCGACGAACGGAAAGCCGGTGAGGCGCTCGGCCACTGCGGCGGCGGTGGCGGCGTTCTGCTGACCCTCGTGCAGCCGGATCTCGAACGACGGCGGCAATGGATTGACCTCGAGGTCGCGATAGGCATCCTGGAACTCGACCAGGTCCCTTCGCGCCCGCTCGAGGGCATCCTCCGCCGAGACGTAGAGCACCAGGCGCACTTCCGGAAAGGCGGCGATGTCGGAGGTGGCGGCCGCGATGGTCTGGGTCGGGGTGCCGCGCTGCAGGAATGCCACCACCTCGACCCGGTCCTCGAGGTCGCCGAGGGCGTTCCGGAGGTTGAGCGCCACCAGTCCGAACAGCCCGGTGACGAACAGCGCGAAGGCGATCGTCACCACGCTCAGAAACGACAGCATCCGGGTGCGCCGGAATGAGAGCACTGCCTCGCGCCAGAGGAGACTCATTCCTCGCCCTCCGTGTCGGCACGTGAATCGAAGACCAGTCGGCCATCGCGCAGTTCGAGCACCCGATGCCCCGCCTGACGCACCAACTCGAGGTTGTGGGTGGCCATCACGACCACCGTGCCGAGGGCGTTGATGTCCTGGAGCAACTGGAAGACGCCGCGGGTGGCCCGCTCGTCGAGATTACCGGTCGGTTCGTCTGCCAGCAGCACCGGCGGGTCATTGACCAGCGCCCGGGCGATCGCCACCCGCTGCTGCTCGCCACCGGAGAGCTCGCGGGGAAAGGCCTCGGTCTTGTGCGTCAGCCCGACCTGACCCAGCACGCGAGCCACTCGGGCCGGAATCACGTCGGCGCGGGAGCCGGTCACCTCCAGAGCGAAGGCGATGTTCTCGGCCACCGTCCGGTCCTCCAGGAGGCGGAAGTCCTGGAAGACGATTCCCAGGCGGCGGCGCAAGCGCGGCACCTCGTCGCGTCCCAGCGACGCGGTGGCAAACCCCGCCACCCTAATGTCGCCCTCGCTGGGTCGCTCCTCGGCGTGCATCAGCTTGAGGATCGACGACTTGCCGGCACCCGAGTGACCGGTGAGAAAGACGAACTCTCCCCGGCCGACGTGGAAGGTGAGGTCGGCAAGTGCGGGCCCGGTCCCGGTGGGGTAGTGTTTGGAGACCTTCGTGAAACGGATCACGTCTGCAAGTTACCTCTGCCGTGCCCTACAGGGCACCGCATCTGTCTCGTCGGCAGGAGATCCCTCGCCCGTTGGGCTCGGGATGGCCGGTGCCCTACAGGGCACCGGCCATATCCGCGATGAGGTCGGCGGCGTCCTCGCAGCCGCAGGAGAGCCGCAGGAATCCGTCGGGGATGCCCAGAGCGGCACGCTCCTCCGGCGGGAGTGCCTTGTGGGAGGTGAGCCGCGGTTCGGATATCAGCGATTCCACGCCGGCCAGGGACGGCGCATGGGTGATCACCTTGAGGCGGCCGCAGAATCGCGCCGCGGCAGGTGCCCCCCCCTTGAGGACCAGCCCGACCATGCCGCCATAGCCGTCGAGGAGCTTGCCGGCCAGGCGATGATCGGGGTGACTCGCGAGCCCGGGGTAATAAACGGCGCTGAATTCGGGGCGCGTCTCCGCCCACGCGGCCACCGCGGCGGCGTTGGCGCTGGCCCGCTCGATCCTGAGCGCGAGAGTCTTCATCCCCCGTTCGGTGAGCCAGGCGGCATGCGGATCGATCGATGGCCCCCAGATGCGCATCAGCCGGATGACTTCGTCGATCACCGAGGCCGCGCCGGCGACGGCACCGGCGATCACGTCGGAGTGGCCATTGAGGTACTTGGTGGCGGAGGTGATCACCAGATCGGCGCCGTGCTCGAGCGGCCGGAAGTTGATCGGCGACGCGAAAGTGGCGTCGACCAGCAGAGCGAGGCCGCGATCGTGAGTCACCTTGGCGACAGCGGGGACATCCACCACCCGCATCAGCGGATTGGTCACCGCCTCAAGGAACATGGCGCGGGTGTTGTCCTTGATTGCCTTGCGCCATTCCCGATGGTTGGCGGGATCGACGTAGGTGACACCGATGCCATGGCGCGCGAACTCGACATCGAAGAGCTGCCGGGTGCCGCCGTAGATCCACCGCGACGACACGAAGTGATCGCCCGGCCTGAGCACGGCGAGGTGGGCCATCGCGGTGGCCGCCATCCCGCTGGCGAGGAAGACCGCCCGCTCGGCGCCCTCGAGTGCCGCGTAGCGACGGGCAACTTCGAGCTGGTTGGGGTTGTTGCCGTAGCGGGTGTAGCCCACTTCGGCGGTGCTGCCGATGGCGTTCAGGAAGGTGCTGCTCTGGTAGATCGGCGTCACGGCGGGCGAGCCGTCGGCGCCGCGATGCGGCGGGCCGTGAATCGCGAGGGTCGATGGGCCTGCGGAACGGGTCATCGGGAGAGTCCGAGTTCGAAGGTGGCATCCGGATGGGCCAGCACGCAGCGGTGCTCGGCCAGGGCATGCAAGGCGACCCGGGCGCGCGATTCTTCCCAGGTCAGATCGTGGGCGATAGGCGGCACTCCGACACGACCGCCGCGCGCAAAGAGCCGCTCCACCACTGGCCGCCAGTCGGGCTCCACCCGACCGAGCAAACAGGCACGCTCGGTGTCGTGAGTCAGCGCCGCGAGGACCAGTCCGTGGCGGTCGAGGGCGTGGTCGATTGCCTCAGCGTGGTCTTCCTTGAGTCCATGCAGCACGATTCGCCCGACCGGCAGTGCTGCCACCTCGAGCAGCAGCTTGGCCACCACCTCATCGGCGCAGGAAAAATCCATGAATCCCACCGCGCCAAAGTCGAGATGAGCATCGGCGAGCGGTCGATCACGGAGAGTGGCGAGCAACCGGTGGCGCACCGCCTGGCCGGTGCTGCGAGTAACCAGATCGCTGTAGGGTGTCCCCACCGCTTCGCGGAGCACCAGGTCGAGGCGAATCGGCGTCATCACGCCTGCTCCTCCCGAGCCGGGATCACAATGGTGACCTGCGCGCCCGGGAACCATGGCAGCCCCTGGGTCATCGGCGGTTCGTCATCCCAATGCGGCACGATCGCGACCCGTGCCGTGCCGCTCCGGATCGAGATCTTGCCCTGCCAGCGCGCCAGGTAGCGCTTGGTGCCGGCGAGTCCCTGACCGCGTCCCGGATCGCGAAAGCGGGAGATGTTGTGAATCAGCGCCGTTTCGATGGCGGGGCCGTCACCCCAACGGTCGCCGAAGCGCTTGGCCTGAGTGGCCTCGAGCGAACGCCGAAAGCCGATCCCGGCGTCACTGACGGCGATCACGGCGGCCTTGCGGCCGAGGCGTCGCCGGAAGTTGTAGATGTGGACGGCGACCCAACCGGTGGTGCCGGAGTGCTCGACGATGTTCTGGCAGGTCTCCGAGAGCGATTGACCGAACCCCCCGACCACGCTCGCCTCCAGCCCCAGTTCCTGCTTGAGGAGTTGGGTGGCGCGCTCGGTCATCCGTCCGACCACCTCGTGGACATCGCGGGCATCGCGCACGGCGGTGAGCGGCAGCAGGACGTCGCTGTGTTCCTCCGGACGGCGCCTGGGCACCTTGCCATGGAGTTCGAACAGCTCTTCGGCGAAGCGGATGAAGCCTGCCTTGGCCCAGTAGGACGCGACACCGTCGGCGGCGGGCAGGGTGAGCCGCGGGGTCGGCAGTCCCGCCTCTCTCATCGCCTGTCCCAGCGTGAGCAGCGCGGTGAGTCCGGCAGGAGAGGCCCACTCGGTGGCGTGGGCGTCGACCAGCACCGGCCCCTCCTGAGGCCAGGTGCCGAGCTGGCTCGCCAATTGGTCGATGGTGCGGTCATCGAGATGGACAGGTACCGGGATCACCTGCATCAGGCCTCCACCAATTGGCCGCGAAGATGTCGGGCGAGGCCGCGCGCCCCGCGAAATGTGGCGTTGCGTGCGGCAGCCCGGTTGGCCTCTTCCAGGGCGACCGGAACGATGTCGCCGGCGAGCAGCCGGGCGCAACAGGTGGCACCGAAGACGTCGCCGCAGCCGGTCGGGTCGACTGCCTCGACGTGAGGGGGGGGGAGCAACGCGGTGCGCACCGGAGTGCCGTCATCGGCGCGGCTCCGGTCGGCCATCCGGTTGAATCCCGGCCGGGCGACGTAGATCACGCCGCGCTCTCCGGCGGTCACGTTGAGCAGCGAGACGCCGGCGCCGATGGCATCGGCGGCCACCGCCAGCGGGTCACCGCCGAGCATGGCGAGTTCGTCCTCGTTCAACTGCACCACGTCGAAAAATGTGAACCAGGCCGGTGCATTCGGGAGCGGACGCAGCATCCGCATGCCGTCGGCTCCCACGCCGAGGAAGAGCGAATGAAGATCGGCGTAGATCGGGCCCCCGAAGCCGGTGCGGAGCAACTCCGCCGTGGCGAGGTCCATTTCAAAACCGGAGATGAAGTTGACGTAGAGCGCGTCGAGGTCGTCGATCAACGGACCGAGCTCCGGCCAGTTCCAGCCGGGCACGCCGCCGGAGAGCTGCTCGCAGCGACGGCTGTCCGACTCGTAACGCAGCACCACCCTGTTGTTGGCCGCCGGCACCTCGACGCAGCGGGCCGACGGTGCCACTCGCTGGAGGGTGCGCAGGAATTCCGCCGCGGCAGGCGCCATGTCGCGGCCGACCTTGATGAGCGGCACGACTTCCCAATCCGGTGGCAGCGCCGCATCCAGCGCTTCGAGCGCGTAGGCGATGCCGCCCCACTCCTCCACCGGAGCGGAGCGCGGGTCACGGCCGTGGATTTCGTCCCAGACCAGCGCGCCGATCACCCCGAGTCGCGGCATCAGTGTGCCCCGCTCGACTGATGATCGAGAAAGACTCGGGCTGCGCCGATCACGCCGGCATGGTCGCCGAGGGCCGCGGGAACGATGGTGCAGGAATCGACTGCCGGCCGGAAGGCGCGTCGCGCCACTTCCCGCCTGAGCGGCTCGAAGAGGTGATTCCCAGCGCGGGTGACGCCACCGGCGATCACCACCCGGTCGGGATTGAAGATGTTGAGCAGATTGGCCACGCCGACTCCGAGATAGCGCGCGGTGTCGCGCACCACCTCGTCGGCGAAGAGGTCGCCCGCGGCAGCGGCCTCGTAGACGGTGGCAGCGGTCACCCGGTCGATGTCGCCGTCCACCAGCGAGGTCAGCCTGCTCGACGCACCGGCCCGGAGCTGTTCGATGGCGCGCGCGGCGATCGCTGGTCCCGATGCATACGCCTCCAGGCAGCCGTCATTGCCGCAGCCGCAGCGACGACCGTTGACGTTGATGGTCATGTGCCCGATCTCGCCGGCACAGTCGGCGACACCATGGTGAAGGCGGCCGTCGACGACAATCCCCCCCCCAATGCCGGTGCCGATGGTCAATCCGATCACGCAGCGGGCACCACGACCGGCCCCCACCCAGCACTCGCCCAGGATGGCGCAGTTGGCGTCGTTGTCGAGATGGGCCGGCAAGCCGAGTCCCCCGGCCAGCCGGTCGCGCACCGGCATGTCCACCCAGCCGAGGTTGGGAGTGAGCAGCACCACGCCGCGCCGGGTGTCGAGCGGACCGGGCGAACCGATTCCCAACCCGATCACCTTCGATCCGGGCACCTCGGCGGCCAACGCGGAGAGGGTCTCGCGGCCCATCGCGATGATCTCGTCGATCACGGCGTCCGGTCCTCGCTTGGGATTGGTGGGCCGCGAGGCGGCTGCCACCACCTGACCGCCGTCGTCGCGTACCGCGCCGACCACCAGATTGGTGCCACCGATGTCGATGCCGAGCACGTAGGACAGGGATGCCTCGTTCATTGCATGGTTGCCAGTTGTCTGCGGACGATCTCGGCCACTTCGCTCACCTCGAGATCGACCATGCAGCGGTGATGACCCAGTGGACAGCGCATCGGGCCGTGCCGGGAACACGGGCGGCACGACAATCCGGCCACTTCCACCACCCGGTCGTCCGCCCCTCGCGGAGCGAATCCCAGCACCGGTGCGGTCGGTCCGAACAATGCCACGGTGCGGGTACCGGTCGCCTGGGCCAGATGCATCGGGGCCGAATCGTTGCTCACCAGTACTGCCGCACGTTGCAGCACTGCGGCCGCCTGGCGGAGCGACAGACTGCCGCAGCCATTGGCTGCCCGCCCGGGAATCGCCTGCCGGATCGCCTCACCGAGGTCATGATCTTCCGCGCCACCGATGATCACGACAAAATCGTCTAGTGCCGCGGCCAGCGCCGGATACTTGCCCCACCGCTTGGTCCCCCAGACCGACCCGGGTGCCATCACCACGAAGCGTCGCGGCACCCGCTCGGCTGCGAGCCAGGCACTCGCCGCAGTTTGATCCGCAGCGGTGATTCCCAGCGTGGGCAGCGCTCCGGGAGCCGCACCGGCCAGTGCCAGCAGTCGATCTCCCTCATGAGCCAGCTTCGGCAGCGCCACCCGGCGGGTGTAGCACCAGCGGGCCGGGGCGTGGGCAAAGCCGATCCGTTCCGGAATTCCGGCGAATCGTGCCAGCAGCCCGCTCCGCCATGACTGATGCGGAAGATAGGCACGTGAGTACCGCTCTGCCCGAAGCCGCCCAGCCAGCCGCAGCATCCCGGCCATTCCCCGCTCCGAGCCGTGCTTGTCGTGGCGGATCACCTGCCGCACGGTGGGATGCGTCTCGAGCAGCGCGGCCGCAGCCGGGGTGGTGACCACGTCGACCGGGCCGAAGCGTTCGGCCAGGGCGGCGAGCAGGGGAGTGGTGAGGACCACGTCGCCGAGAAAGGCCGTCTGGATCACCAGCGTCGCGGCATCTCGGGGCCGGGCCATCGGGCGCTTCAGTCCACCTGGAGCACGGCGAGGAACGCCTCCTGCGGGATCTCGACTGAACCGATCTGCTTCATCCGCTTCTTGCCGGCCTTCTGCTTTTCCAGCAGCTTGCGCTTGCGGCTGATGTCGCCGCCGTAGCACTTGGCGAGGACGTCCTTGCGCATGGCGGAGATGGTCTGCCGGGCGATCACCTTGGTGCCGATCGCGGCCTGCAGCGCCACTGCGAAGAGTTGCCGCGGAATCAGTTCCTTGAGCTTCTCGGTGACCTTGGCGCCCCACTCGTAGGCCTTGTCGCGGTGAATGATGACGCTGAAGGCATCGACCGGATCGCCGTTGATGAGCATGTCGAGCTTGACCAGCGGCGAGGCACGGAAACCGGCCATCTCGTAGTCGAGCGAGGCGTACCCGCGCGAAATCGACTTGAGACGGTCGTAGAAATCGAGCACGATCTCGCCCAGCGGGAAGTCGAACTTGAACTCCACCCGGGCGGCGTCGACGTAGGTCATGTCGTGATAGACGCCGCGGCGCTCCTGGCCCAGCTTCATGATCCCGCCGATGTATTCCGACGGCGCCATGATCCGGGTCTTGACGTAGGGCTCCTCGATCCGGGTGATGGTCGCCGGATCGGGGAGGTCGGCGGGGTTCTGCACCACCAGCATCGATCCGTCGGTGAGGTAGACGTGGTAGCCCACCGTCGGCACCGTGGTGATCAGGTCGAGGTTGAACTCACGCTCCAGCCGTTCCTGGACGATCTCCAGGTGGAGCAGCCCCAGGAAGCCGCAGCGGAAGCCGAAGCCGAGCGCGGTGGAGCTCTCCGGTTCGTACTGGAGCGAGGCATCATTGAGCACCAGCCGGTCGAGCGCGTCGCGGAGATCCTCGTACTGGGCGGCATCGGTCGGATAGACACCGGCAAAGACCATCGACTTGACGTCGCGATAGCCGGGCAGCAACTCGGGCGCCCGGTTGGCGGCGTCGAGCACCGTGTCGCCCACGCGGGCGTCACGCACGTTGCGGAGCGAGGCGGTGAAGTAGCCGACCTCGCCGGCCCGGAGCGCGTCGCGCGGCTTCTGGCCGAGAATCAGGTGGCCCACCTCGTCGACGTCGTAGAAAGCTTCCGGGTGGGAGCCGAAGACCACCCGCATCCCCTTCCGCAACTCGCCGTCGACCACGCGAATGCTGGGAATCGCGCCGCGGTAGCGATCGAAGTACGAGTCGAAAATCAGGGCACGGAGCGGTGCCTCGGGTCGCCCAGCAGGGGGGGGGATGCGCGCCACGATCGCCTCCAGCAGTTCCGGCACGCCGGTGCCGTCCTTGGCCGACACGGCGAGAATCTCCCCGGGCGCGGAGCCGATCAGGTCGATGATCTCCCGGGCCCGCCGCTCCGGCTCGGCTCCCGGGAGGTCGATCTTGTTGAGGACCGGGATGATCTCCAGGCCGGCGTCGAGGGCGAGGAAGAGATTGGAGAGGGTCTGAGCCTGGATCCCCTGCGAGGCGTCGACCACCAGGATCGCCCCCTCGCAGGCATTGAGCGAGCGCGACACTTCGTAGGTGAAGTCGACGTGACCGGGGGTGTCGATCAGGTTGAGCGCGTAGCTGACCCCGTCCCGGGCCGCATAGTCCATCCGCACCGCGTTGAGCTTGATGGTGATCCCGCGCTCGCGCTCAAGGTCCATAGTGTCGGTGAGCTGCTCCCGCATCTCCCGCTTGGTCACCGTGCCGGTGGCCTCGATCAGCCGGTCGGCCAGGGTGGATTTGCCGTGATCGATGTGGGCCACGATGCAGAAGTTGCGGGTCAGAGCTTGGGTCATGGGGGCAAAATAGCCGGGGAGGGTGGTGCCTGCGGCACCGACGTGCGGCGGGCGGGGCTGGTGAATGGTGAAAGGTGAAAGGTGAAAGGGACCCCCTCCCCCGTTTCATTTTTAACGTTTTACCCCAGTTCACCGTTCACCCGTTTCACCTTTCACCTTTCACCTCTTGCCCCCGTTGCGCCCCGTTCACCACTCCCCGCTTACCTTCCTCCCCATGTCGCCACGCCCCACTCTCTCCCCTGCCGCCGGCATGCTGCTCGTGGTGCTGTTCTGGGGCGGCAATTTCACCGCCACCAAACTCGCCTTCACCGAGATCGAGCCGCTGGCGTTCACCGCGCTGCGCTTCGCGCTGGCGACCCTGGTGATCTGGCTGATCGTCCGCCGCCGCGAGGGACGGCAGCCGCTCCCCCCCGGTGCGCTGGGGCCGCTGATCCTGATGGGGTTGATCGGCAACACCGGTTACCAGTTGGGGTTCATCGAGGGGCTCTCCCGGGTGTCGGCCACCAAGAGCGCCCTGATTCTCACCGCCCTGCCGGCGATGGTGACCCTCTCGGCGTGGGCGCTCAAGATCGAGCCGGTCACCGCCCGGCAGCGCTGGGCCGTTCTGGTGGCGAGCGCCGGAGTGGTGGTGGTGCTGCTCGCCAAGGGAGGGTCGATCCAGGCCGGTGTCGGACTCGGCGAACTGCTGCTCCTCGGCGGGGTGGTGGCATGGACCTGCTATACCCTGCTGCTCAGGCACTACCGGCTGCGGCTCTCCTCGCTGTCGCTGACCGCATGGACGCTGTACACCGGCACCCCGCTGCTGGTGATCATCGGCATCCCGCAACTGCTCCGCACCGACTGGCAAGGGGTCTCGGTGGCGGGCTGGGGGGGGGTGCTCTACGCGGCACTGCTCTCGCTGGTGGCCGCCTACATCCTCTGGAATCGCGGCGTGGCCAACCTCGGTGCGGCACGGACCTCGGTCTACAATTGCCTGGTGCCGTTCGTGGCCACGCTGGTTGCCATGGTCGGACTGGGCGAGCGCCCGGGACTGCTACACCTCGCAGGCGGCGGGATGATCATCGCCGGCGTCCTGATGACCCGGCAGGTCCCCGCACCTGAAGGGTGACCGGGCGCGATATCTTTCCGCCTGCCACCACCGGCCCAACTGTTGTCCCCAATCACTCAGCCCACGGAGCGCGTCCCATGTCCGGGTCCGATTCGCTGCAGGACTTCAACGACTTCCGCTCCCGGATGAACGACATCATCCTCGGCGCGGGCAACCTGACCATCAACCGTTTCTTCGCGCTCGACAACCGCGCCTACGAGGACGGCGCACTCGGCAAACGCCAGAAGGAGATGCTCGGCCTGGTCGCCTCGATGGTGCTGCGCTGCGACGACTGCATCACCTACCACATCGAGCAGTGTCATGCACTGGGAGTGACCCGCGAGGAGTTCCTGGAGATCTTCAGTGTGGGATTGGTGGTGGGCGGCAGTATCGTGATTCCGCATTTGAGGCGCGGGATGGCGAGGTTGGAGGAGTTGGATGTTGGGTCGTAGTAGGTCGTAGGTCGTAGGTCGTAGGTCGTAGGTCGATAGGTCGTAGGTCATAGGTCGTAGGACCTGAAGGATCGGCTCCGTTCCCAGGAACCGGCCCTTCGTGCGACCTACGACCTATGACCTACGACCTACGACCTATTTCTTTACCACAAACTTCTCATACGACGCCGGATCCCACTTCGGCCGCTCCACCGTGTTGGCCACCTCGGCGCCTGCGTAGAAGGCGATCCGCGCCACCCGCGAGAGCTTGTCGGTATCGATCAGGTCCACGTGGTCAGCCACCCTGTGGTACTGGTCGTGAATCCCGTTGAAGAAGAACAGCACCGGCACGCCGTAGCGGGCGAAGTTGAAGTGGTCCGACCGCTCGTAGAAGCGCTGCTCGGGCCAGAGATCATCCGACGTGGTCATCCGCAGCTCGGGGTGCCTGGCATTGACCGCTGCGAGGGTGGCACCGAGGTTGGAGTGCTCCTGGCCGATCACCACGATCGAGTCGGGATTGTTGCGCCCGATCATGTCGAGGTTGAAGTCGGCGACGATCTTGTCGAGCGGCACAGTTGGATGATCGGAGTACCACTCCGAGCCGAGGAGGCCCTTCTCTTCGCCCGAGACGTTGAGGATGATGATCGAGCGCTTCGGCTTGGTCGGCAGCCCTGCGAACGCCTCGCCGATCGCGGCGATGCCGGTGGTGCCGGAGGCGTCGTCGTCGGCGCCGTTGCAGATCATGTCGCTGCGATCGTCGTCGCCGCGGTGGCTGCAGCCGCCGACCCCGTCGCCGACGGTGCCGACGTGATCCATGTGGGCGGAGTAGATCACGTATTCCTGCTTGAGCACCGGATCAGAGCCCTCGATCATCCCGACGACGTTGGGCACCATCACCCGGTCGAACACCTCTTCCACCGCGGTGATCTTGACGCTCACCTCCGGCGGGAACGGCATGATCACCGGGGTGGTTGAACTCCGGATGTCGGCAAAGTTCGGCCGGCTCGCCGCCATCGGATCGCCGGCGAAGAGCTGATCATGCAGGGCGAGGATGGTTGGCAGGGTGGAGCTCCCGGCCTTTTCGAGCTGATAGCGCGGCGAGGTCTGCGCGGCCCGGCCGCGGTCGAACGCCTCGGGGGCGTCGTTGCGGAGCACGATGAGCGCGGCCGGCTGCATCCGGGCCACGGCCTGAACCAGCCGGTTGCCGTCGATCATCTTGCCGGCATCCATCACCACCATGACGATCTGTCCGGTCAGGTCCCTCCCATCGAGATCGGCGGGTGTGATTGCTCCGCCGAGCAGGATTCCGGGTGCGCTGATCGGTGCGGGCGATCCGCCGCCGAAGGCATAGGCGAACTCGCCCATGGGGTAGCGGGAGACGACGCCGTTCTCGGTCACCTCGAGCTCGGCCGTGGCCTGGTTGATCCCCTTCTTGACCATGGGATAGCGCTGATACCAGGTGCCGTTCTCTCCGGCGGGCTTCATTCCCCACTTCTGGTAGAGCCCCGCGAGGTAGGCGGCGGTTTTCTCGAGCCCGGGCGACGGGGTGTTCCGCCCGCCCATCGAGTCGTGGGCGATCACGCCGATCCGCTGCCGGATGACGTCGGCGGTGATCCCGTCGGCCGCTTTCCGGAGCTGCTGGGCCGACTGGGCCGCGAGGCCGAGCGGCAGGGTGAGGGCGAGCAGTGAGGTGTAGACCAATCCGAAACGCATCGAGCAACTCCTTGGCAAGGTGACTGCAACAGACTCCAATCCTACAATCACGGCCGACCAGGCGCCATCTGGGCAGCCCCTTGGCCGTTTCGGTCGGCTCGCCCTAGGTTACAGCCCCGTCCGATGACCGGATGTTGTTGCCCACTCTTGCCGCAGGGTCGCCATGCCGCCTGGTTCCGTGAAACGCGCTGACCTGCTCCATCCCGCCGAAGTGGCGAGACTGGGTGGCTTGGAGGTCACTACGGCGGGGATTGTCGAAGGTTTCCTCGCGGGAGAGCACCGGTCTCCCAGGCGCGGTTTCTCGGTGGAGTTTGCCGAGCATCGGCAGTACCAGCCGGGCGATGAACCGCGCTATGTCGATTGGAAATTGCTTGGCCGGACCGACCGGCTGTACGTCAAGCAGTTCGAGGAGGAGACCAACCTGCGGGCGATGCTGGTGCTCGATGCCAGCGCCTCGATGGCGTGGCGTGGCAGCGCGGAGCGATTGACCAAGCTCGATTATGCCGCCCGATTGCTGGCAGCGCTGTCGTTGGTGCTGCTCCGCCAGCGCGATGCCGCCGGGCTGGTCACCTTTGACGATGCGGTGCAGCAGGTGACTCCTGCCCGGGCCCGCCGCGGACAATTTGCCCTGCTCGCTCGTGCGCTGGCCGAGGTGGTGCCGGGGCAGGGGACCGCTGCCGAACCGGCGCTCCGCCGGGTGGTGGGGGCGCTGCGTCGACGGGGCATGGTGGTCTTCTGCTCTGACCTGCTGCTCGATCGCGCCCTGACACTCAAGGCACTCAAGTTCCTGCGCCACCGCGGTCATGAAGTGTTGGTGCTGCACATCGCCGACCCGTCGGAGCTCGATCTCGGCGGCGGAGAGGAAACCCGCTTCCGCGATCCCGAGAGTGGCGAGGCGGTCACCCTCGCACCGGCCGAATGGGCGGGGGCCTACAAGCGGACGGTTGATGGCGTGGTGCGGGCCTGGGGCACCGCCTGCCGGTCGGCCGGAATGCGTTACGCGCTGATTCCCACCGACCTGCCGTTCGGCACCGCGCTCGCCCGCGCGCTGGGCGCCTGATGGGATTCACCGCGCCCTGGCTGTTGTCCGGACTGCTGTTGGCAGCGCTGCCGGTGCTGGTGCATCTGGTGCAACTGCGCGAGCCGCCTGAACAGAGTTTCCCGGCGGTGCGCTACCTCGAGGATGCCACCCGGGATCATCGCCGTCGCCTGCGGCTGCGGCACCTGCTCCTGTTGGCAATGCGCACGCTGCTGGTGATCGCTCTGGTGCTGGCGGCAGCCGGAGCAACGCTTCACCGCGCGGTCCCGCTGGGCACTCATCCACCCAGTGCGCTGGTGTTGATAGTCGACAATTCCGCCAGCAGCGCAACGGTGGTCGATGGCGAGCCACTGCTGGAGCCGCTCCGCCGCGCGGCAGACGCCATTCTGGCAACCGCGACTCCCGCTGACCGGCTCTGGTTGCTGCCGGCCGACGGCATTCCCCGGAGCGGCACCCCGGAACTGCTGCGCGCCACCCTCGCCACTCTGCCGGTCGAGCCGCGGGCGATGGCGCTCGGTGATGCCGTATCACTGGCGCGTGATCTGCTCGCCGGAATCGATCGTCCTGCCGAAGTGATCGTGGTCACCGACGGCCAGCAGAGCGCCTTCGGGTCGGTGCGCGGCGAGGGATCGCTGACGGTGGTGAGCCCGACCGCAACTGCTCCGGAGAACCGCGGCGTGGCAACGCTCGACGCCGGCCCGCAGCCGTGGGGACAGGATGGCGGCCAGCTCACCGTGGGCATCAGCGGCAGCGATTCCACGCCGGTGGCGGCCACGCTGTGGGCGGGAGAGCGTCCCCTGCGGGAGGTGCTGCTCACCCCCGGCCAGCCGACTCTGCTCAGGGTGCCGGCCCTTCCGGTGGGATGGTCGGAGCTGTCGGTCGTCCTGGCGCCGGACGAGTTCCGGCTCGACGACACCGCCCGCGTTGCGGTTCGGATTGCCCCCCCCACGTCGGTCCGCTGGGATCCGGGCGACCGCTGGCTCGACGCGGCGACCGCCGTGCTGGTGGCCGACCGGCGTATCATGCCGGGTGACGGAGTCCGTCTCGGCGAGCTGGCACCGGGGCCCAGCGTGGTGATGCCGCCGGCCGACCTCGCCCTCCTGCCGGCGCTCAACCGCCGGTTGGCGGCGCGGGGCCTCGCCTGGCGATACGGCGGGGTGGTGGAAGCAGCGGAACTGGTCGACAGCGGGGCGGTGCTGCCGTTCCGCCCGGAGGTCTCCCGTCGTGTCGTCATTGCGGGGGGGGGAGATGCCGGGGGGGGGGATGTTCTGGTCCGGGTCGATGGCTCCCCATGGGTCGTGCGTGATGGCGACGTGATCCTGCTCGGCTCGCGGCTCGATCCCGGGTGGACCACTCTGCCGGTCTCGGCCGGGTTCGTCCCCTTCCTGGACCTGGTGCTCACCCGGGCGGCAAGAGGCGAACTGTCGCTCCCGACCGTGGCGGTCGGAACCGCCGTCCCGCTGCCGGGACGCGCCACCGAGGTCAGCGTCGGCCGGTCGGCGCGCCGGGTTGAAGGGGGGGGGATCTGGCGTCCCGTGACTCCCGGAGTGCACTTCATAGTCGCGGGAGCCGACACCATCGGCGCCGTCAACGCCGTGCTCCCTGCCGCCGAGTCCGATCTCGCCCGGCTCGATGCCGCGGGACTCCGGCAACTGTGGCCCGATGCAGTACTGCGTCCGCTCGCTGCCGCCCAGAAGGTCGCCTTTGGCGCCGCCGGCCGGGGCGATCTGCGACCCCTCCTCCTCCTACTGGCGCTGGGTTGCGTGATCGGAGAATCGCTGCTGGCCGGGCGCGGCCGTCGACCGACGCGTTGACCACAAGCCGTTCTCGCCCTACGTTCCCGCCCGCGTGACTGTATCAACCCTGCCATCGCCCACTCCTCGCCTCCCCCGTGCCGACGCACTCGGGGCGGTGCGGGAGGCGTTTGCCCGCTGCCCGGTGATCCGGGAGCTGGCCACCCGGATTCCCAGACAGGGCAGCACACTCAGGTTGGGCGGGCTGGCCGGCTCGAGTGGCGCAGTGTTGGCCGCCTGGCTGGTCGAGCAGGCGGCACCCGGGCGACTCGGCCTGGTCGTCGCCACCACGCCGACCGATGCCGAGCGGTGGTTCACCGACCTGCAGCAGCTCCTGGGCCGTGGCGTGGCCCTCTATCCGCAGCGCGAGGGGCTGGCCGAGGAGGAGCCGCACTACGAGATCGCCGGGGAGCGGATCGAGACGCTGGAGGCGCTGTTCCGCGGCGAACTGCGGCTCCTGGTCACCACCGCGCGAGCCAGTGCCGAGCGGACGGCGGTGCCCGCGGCACTCGAGTCGCTCCGGCTGCATCTCACCCCCGCCGCACACCAGAAGCTTCCCGAACTGCTCGCCGAGCTCGACGCCATGGGCTACCAGCGGGTCGCCACCGTCACCGATGTGGCCGAGTATTCGGTCCGCGGCGGGATTGTCGACCTCTACGGCTTCGGGATGGCCGACCCGGCCCGGGTGGAGTGGTGGGGAGACGAGATCGCCTCGATCCGGAGCTTTGATCTCACCAGCCAGCGTTCGGGCGAGGATCTGGCGGCGATCACCGTCCTGCCGATTTCCAGCACCGCGCCCCTCATCGCCCGCGCTGACGCGGAGCAGGTTGATGGCAACGTCGCCCGCCGTTCGCTGCTCGACCTGCTGCCGGCCGATACGCTGGTACTTCAGGAGACGCCTCACCCCGATGGCGAGGAGGTCGAGCGCGCCTGGCGCGAAGCGGATCATCACCGCGAGGTGGCGCGCCGGTTGGGCGAGAATCCCCCCCCCCGAGAAGAACTCTTCCTCGCCCCCGGGATCTGGCGCGCCCGGCTGGACCGCTTCGCGCGCCTGGTGCTCGCCGAGGAGCCGGTCGAGCTGCAGGTCGGCTTCTTCCCGCCGGAACCGGTCAATCGTGACCTCAGCCGGCTTCGCGGGATGCTCGGACACGGCACTCCGACGCTGATCCTCTGCGACAACGACGGTCAGCGGGAACGACTCGACGAGTTGCTGGAAGAGCGCGGTGAACGGCCGGCCGGCACGACCCTGGTGGTGGGGTCGCTCGACGGCGGGTTCGTGATGCCGACGCTCCGGGTGCTGACCGATCACGAGATCTTTCGCCGGGCCCGCCGGCTGCGCCGGGCCAGACGCTACCGCCAGGCGGCGCCGAGCACCGTCACCGGCACCCTCTCGCTCGGCGATTACGTCGTCCACCTAGACCATGGCATCGGGGTGTACCGCGGCATCCAGACGCTGACCATCGATGGCGGGACGATCGAAGTCGCCATGGTGGAGTACGAGGGCGGGGATCGACTCAATGTCCCGTTGTACCGGCTCGATCAGCTCGAGCGCTATCGCTCGGGCGGCGACGATGGCGACCAGCCCCCCCCCCGACTGCACAAGCTCGGCGCCACCTCCTGGCGCAAGGTCCGCGACAAGACCCGCTCCGCCATCCATGCCATGGCCGCCGAACTGCTCGATCTCTACGCCCGGCGCACCGTCACGGCCGGCTACCCATTCCCGCCCGACAGCCGTTGGCAGCGCGAACTGGAATCGGCCTTTCTCTACGAGGACACCCCCGATCAGCGCACCGCCACCGAGGAGATCAAGCGCGACCTAGAGCGGCCCCAGCCGATGGACCGGCTGCTGGTCGGCGACGTCGGCTACGGCAAGACCGAGGTCGCCGTGCGCGCCGCCTTCAAGGCGGTGCAGGGCGGCAAGCAGGTCGCCGTGCTGGTGCCGACGACCATTCTCGCCGAGCAGCACTTTCGCACCTTCGCCGATCGGCTGGCCGACTATCCCGTCACCGTCGAAGCGCTCTCCCGCTTCCGCACGCCCAAGGAGCAGAAGGAGACGGTGCGCCGACTGGCCAGCGGCGAACTCGACATCGTGATCGGCACCCACCGGCTGCTCTCTAAGGATGTCGACTTCAAGGACCTCGGCCTGATGATCGTGGACGAGGAGCATCGTTTCGGCGTGAAACACAAGGAACGCCTCAAGCAGTTGCGGCTCGCCGTCGACGTGCTCACGCTGACCGCCACTCCGATCCCGCGAACGCTGCATCTGTCGCTCGCCGGGATGCGCGACATGACCGTGATCGAGACTCCGCCGCGCGACCGCTCGCCGATTCTGACCTTTGTGGAACCGTGGGACGACGCCCTGCTGGAGGAAGCGATCGGACGCGAACTTGATCGCGGTGGCCAGGTATTCTTCGTCCACAACCGGATCGAGACGATCGAGACCATCGCCGCCCGGGTGCGCTCGCTGGCACCCCGCGCCCGGGTGGCGGTCGGTCATGGCCAGATGTCGGCCGAGGCGCTCGAGGACGTGATGCAGCAGTTCGTCACCGGCCAGCTCGACATCCTGGTCTCGACCATGATCGTCGAATCCGGGCTGGATGTGCCCAATGCCAACACCATGATCGTCACCGATGCACACCGGTTCGGGTTGGCCCAGTTGTACCAGTTGCGGGGCCGGGTCGGCCGCAGCCATCGGCGGGCTTACTGCTATCTGGTGGTTCCCGACGCAATCGATTTGCAGGCCGAGGAACGGCTCAAGGTCCTCGAGCATCATACCGAGTTGGGGGCGGGGTACCGGATCGCCTTGAAAGACCTCCAACTGCGAGGCGCCGGGAATCTGCTGGGCTCGGAACAGTCGGGCCATGCCCACGCGGTGGGGTTTGACCTCTACCTCCGCTGGCTGGAGGAGACTGTCAAGTCGCTGCGGGGTCAGGGCGGGGCGGGCGAGGCGCCGCCACCCCCTGACGTGGTATTTGATGTTCCGGCGCACCTCCCGGAAGGGTATGTTCCGGACGACGAGACCAAGCTCGATCTGTACCGCCGACTGGCGCGAGCGGCTCAGCCCGGCGACATTGATGAGTTGCGTCAGGAGTTGCGCGAGCGGTTCGGTCCCTTGCCGGTGGAGGCCGAGGCGCTGCTCGACATGGCCCGGCTTCGCGCCCTGGGGGCGTTGCTGGGAGTGCAGCATCTGCTGGTGCGGGGCAACGACGCCCGGTTGACCTTCCGGGAGGGCGTTGCCCCCAGGATGGCCGGGCTGACCCGCGCCCTCGACGATGTCCAGTTGGCCGCCGAGGTCCGGCGGACCGTGCCGTTGTCCCTCCGGCTTGTCCGGCTCGGGGGTGAACCATTGATTCCTTCACTGGTTCGCGCCCTCCGTTTGGTGGTCCAATGAGCCACCGACGTCCTTTCACCGATGTGGGGAGTATGATGCGTCGTTCGATGTTGTGGCTGGGGACCGTGGCCGTTGCGCTGAGTGCGTGCGGCAAGTCAGACATGTTTTCGGCCCACCCCGACGTGGTCGCCAAGGCCGCCGGGCAGGAATTGACGGCCGAACGGGTGGCCGAAATCCTCACCAGCGTGAAGGGGATCCAGCTCGAGCCGGAGGCGGCCAAGTTCATTGCCGACGTCTGGGTCGACTACACCCTCTTTGCCCAGAAGGTTGCCGACGGCGACGTGATGGCCGATTCCGCCTTCATCCGCGAGGCGATGTGGACCGACGTGGCATCGTTCCAGGCCGGACAGCTGTTCGACTCGCTGATCGCCCGGCGTCAGCCGGTAACAGCTGAGAAGATGGACTCCGCCATTGCGGCCAGCGGGATGGTCAACATCCAACACGTGCTGGTGAGTGTCGAGCAGACGGCAAGCGAGGCAGAGCGAGTGGCGGCCCGGAAGAAGATCGATGGCATTCTGGCCCGCGCCCGCGCCGGTGCCGACTTCGGCGAGTTGGCCCGCGCCAATTCCGATGACCCCGGCTCGAAGGACAACGGCGGTGTTTACGGGCCCGTACCCCGGGGCCAGTTCGTTCCGGCATTCGACTCCACCTCCTTCGCCCTCGAACCCGGCGAGATCAGCGACGTGGTTCCTACCCAGTTCGGGTTCCACATCATCCGCCGCTTGACGGACGAGGAGGCCAGGCCGCGATTCGAGGAGGCGCTCGAGCCCGCCCTGATCGGCCAGATGGAGGCCAGTTATTACGCCGGGCTTGACAGCAGCCGCAAGATCAAGGTTGTCAGCGGCGCCGCACCGCGTGCCAAGGAGGCGCTGCTGGATCTCGATGGCAACATCAACAACAGCAAGAAGCTGGTGACTTTCGAGGGCGGGGCGCTGACGGTGGCCGATTTCGTCCGATGGATCCGGGCCCAGACCAACGATCCGACCCAGGGGCCGCAGCTCCTGCAACAGATGCAGCAGGTTGCCGATTCATTGATGGACAAGGGATTGCGGGAAACAGCGCAACGCCATCTCTTCCTCAAGGAGGCCGAGCAGGAGGGGATGGACCTCACCGCGGAGCAGTGGGGTGAGGTTACCGACTTCTTCTCGTCCACCTTGGATAGCATCAAGGCCGACGTCCAGTTGACCCCGGAAGCGATTGACTCCAACGCCACCGAAACGGATCGTCGTGCGGCGGCTGCGATGAAGGTCGATCAGTTCTTTGACCGGATGGTCACCGGGCAGTCGCGGCTCCGTCTCCTGCCGGGGATGCTGGCCTGGACCCTCCGCTCGCGCGGCGAGTATGGCGTCAATCCGGCCGGGATCAACCGTGCGATCGAGCTGGCCCGCGAGAAGCTCGCTGCCGAAGGAGGTGCTGAGGCCTCCCAGACACCGCCTGTCATCCGGCCGGCGCCCGGCGGTCCGCCGGTGGGCAACGCCCAGCCATGAGAATCGATTTGCCGCGACCAATCTTCTGGATGGCTGCGCTCCTCGTGAGCGCGGCCGGGCCGTTGGCGGCCCAGGAGGAGGAGGATCCGACCATCGACCGGATCGTCGCGGTGGTCGGCTCGGCGGCTATCACCAAGTCACAGGTGGATGAGGAACTGTTCGCTCGGCAGGGGGCCGGGATGGTCCGGCTCCCGGAAGATCCAGTACTCCTGGCAAAGCTCAGGCGCCAGATCGTCGACACCCTCGTGGCCGAAGAGCTGTTGTACCAGGAAGCTCTCCGCGATACCACCATCAAGGTCACCGCCCAGGAAGTCTCCGACGCCGTCGACCGGGTGATGCGCGACAGTCGCCGGGCGCTCGCTGCCGACCAGGACTTTCAGCGGGAATTGCGGGCGGCCGGATTCCAGAACGTCGAGGAGTGGCGGCGACATCTTTTTGACCAACAGCGCCGCACCAAGATGATCCAGCGCTTCCGGGAAAATCTGCAAGGCACCGGGGTGTTGGAGCCGAAGAACGCCAGCGACAGGGAATTGCGCGACTACTACAACGCCAACCGCACCACCTTGCCCGGGCAGCCGGCGTCGGTCTCGATGCGCCAGATCATTGTGGCGCCGAAGCCCGCACCGGAAGCGCTCTCAGTAGCCCTTACCCAGGCCGACTCGATCATCAAGGAGTTGCGCTCCGGGGCCGACTTTGCGGTGGCTGCCAGGCGATTCAGTGAAGACCCGGTGTCGCGAGCGAACGGGGGCTCGCTCGGTTGGTATCGTCCCGATACCTTTGTGCGGGAATTCGCCGACGCCCTCAGGGTGCTGCCGCGCGGCGAGATATCCGAGCCAGTGGTGACCCAGTTCGGGGTACACATCATTCAGGTGGAGCGCACTGCTCCCACCGAGGTGCTGGCGCGGCACATCCTGATCATTCCACCGATGGACTCTACCCGCAGCCAGGCCGCCCGGGCCGAGGCGGAACGGCTCCGCGACATGGTGGAGAATGGCGCCTCGTTCGACTCGCTGCAGCGGGTCTACCACGATCCAGGTGAGGAGAAGGAGCTGCGCGGGGTGCCGCTAACGGCACTCACCCCCAACTACTCTGCCGCGCTCAACAACTTGCAGCCGGGACAACTTTCCCCGGCGTTCGAGCTCCCGCTCGAGGGACGGCCCGGAGTTGCCAAGTGGGGTTTTGTGCGGTTGGTGGACCGTGCCGAGGCGGGGCCGCCCTCCTACGACCTGATCAAGGACCGTCTCCGGCCGATGTTGGGACGCCTGATGGCCGAAACGACCTACATCGACGGCTTGAAGCAGAAAACCTTCATCGACATCCGGCTGCAATGACACAGCGGGTCCGGCTCGCGGTCACCCTCGGTGACCCGCGCGGTATCGGACCCGAAGTCGTCGCGGCGGCGCTGGCCCGCGGCGTCGAGGCCGAGATCACCGTGATCGGCGCCCGCGAACAGCTCAGCGCCTTTCCCCAAGCAATCCATCAGGAAGTCGGCAGTTGGAAGCAGCGCCGCGGCGCCGTCGGGGCGCGCTCGGTCGAGGCGGGGCTGCTGGCCGGTCGGGCCGTTGAGCGCGCGGCAGCGTTGGCTCTCTCCGGACAAGTGGACGCCATCGTCACCGCTCCGGTCGAGAAGCACGCCCTCCATCTGGCCGGTTTTCTCTGGCCCGGCCACACCGAATGGCTGGCCCACCTCGCCGGCGGGGTCGAGGTGGCGATGATGCTGGCGAGCGAGCGGCTGCGGGTGGTGCTGGTGACCACCCATGTGCCGTTTCGCGACGTGCCGCTGCTGCTCACCACCGACAAGATTGTCCGGTGCGGCGAGGTCACCCGCCGCGCCCTGATTGAATGGTTCGGCATTCCGGAACCACGCCTGGCGCTCTGTGCCCTCAATCCGCATGCCGGCGAGCAGGGACTCTTCGGCGACGAAGAAGCGCGGGTGCTTGCACCGGCCGCCGCCGTGCTGGGAGCCGCGGGACCTCTGCCCGCCGACACCGTCTTTGTCCGGGCGATGCGGGGCGAGTTTGATGTGGTGCTGGCCCCGTATCACGACGTCGGGATGACGGCGATCAAGGTCGCCTCGTTCGGGTCGGGGGTGAACATCACCCTGGGGCTGCCGTTCGTGCGGACCTCGCCCGATCACGGCACCGCGATCGACATCGCTGGCACGGGACGTGCCGATTCTTCGAGCATGCATGCCGCCCTCAACCTTGCCGTCACCCTCGCAACACGGAGCCGGTCGCCATGAGTCTGCGGGTCTCGATCCTCATCCCCGTCTACAACGAAGCCCGCACTCTGGAAATGCTGCTAGATCAGGTGCGCGCAGTGCCGATCGACAAGGAGATCGTCTGCGTCAACGACGCTTCCAGCGACGGCTCGGCCGAGCTGCTCGACCGGCTCCATGCCGAGGGACGGATCGACGCGGTCAGACACCATCCCGTCAATCGCGGGAAGGGTGCGGCAATCCGCACTGCGATCGAGGCCGCCACCGGCGACGTGATCGTGGTCCAGGACGCCGACCTCGAGTACGACCCGGCCGAGATCCCGACCCTGCTCGGGCCGATCATCGCAGGCAAGGCCGACGCCGTATTCGGCTCCCGTTTTCTTGGCGGACCGCACCGGGTGCTCTACTTCTGGCACTCGGTCGGCAACGGGTTCCTCACCCTGATGTCGAACATGTTCACTGATCTGAACCTCACCGACATGGAAACCTGCTACAAGGTGGTCCGCGCACCGCTGATGAAGCGGCTGATCTTCACGACCAACCGTTTCGGGTTTGAGCCCGAAATCACCGCGCGCCTGGCACAGGCGCATGCCCGCATCTGGGAGCTGCCGATTTCATACAGCGGCCGCACCTACGAGGAAGGGAAGAAGATCGGCTGGAAGGACGGCGTGGCGGCGGTGTGGCACATCGTGAAGTTCAACATCTTCCCGCCCCGCAATCCCGATGTGCGCCGGAAACACCGGTCGATGTTCGACGAGCGATAAAAAGAGTGAAAGAGAGAAGGAGAGAAAGAGAGAAAGAGACGAGACCATTTCGGTCCTCTCTTTCTCTCTTTCTCTCTTTCTCTCTTTCACTCTTTTTAGAGCTTCCGCATCAGGTCGAGATGCTGCTCCAGCTTCAGCTTCTGCGAGGCGCGGTTGGCCACCAGGACCGCCGTGCTTTCCAGAATCGTGGCGCGTTCGGTTAGGCCGTTGGCGCGGAGTGTGTTGCCGGTGTCGACCAGGTCGACGATCCAGTCGGACAAGCCGAGCAGCGGTGCCACCTCGACACTGCCGCCGACCGCGATCACCTCGACCGCGCGGCCGAGCGCGGCGAAGTAGTTGCGGGCGAGTCGTGGGTACTTGGTGGCCACCCTGGGCGAGCGTCCGTTGGGGAGATTGGGATACGGCGTGGACTCGGGTGCCGCGACGGCCAGTCGGCACGCCCCGAACGGGAGGGCCAGCGGCTCGAGGACATCGGCGTCGGCTTCGCGGAGCACATCGGTGCCGGTGATGCCGAGATCGGCGGCACCGCTCTCCACGTAGACCGGAACATCTCCCGGCTTGACCACCAAGAGGTCGAGCAGCGGATCGCTGGTGGGGATCAGCAGTCGCCGACCGGGATCCTCCACGGTGATTCCTGCTGCAGCGAGCCGGGTCACGGCATCGTCGTAGAGCCGACCCTTGGCGAGTGCCAGACGCAGACCGCCGCTCACGAGGAGATCTCCGCGAGGGCGTCGAGATCGAGGGTCACGCCCAGCGCCGGCATCGCCCGCCCGAAGCGGCCCATGAGATCATCGTAGCGGCCGCCGGCCCCGACTGCCCTGCGGGCTCCGGTGGCAAACAGCTCGAAGTGGATCCCGGTGTAGTAGTCGAGTCCGCGCACTTCGCCCAGGTCATAGACCACATGGGCACGTTCGGAATCGGTGAGCTGCCGATCGAGAGCCAGCAGCTGCTCGAGCCCTGGCCGCACTTCGGGGGGGGCATCGGTCAACGCCTGGCTGAGCGCCTCGCCGCGGCCGATCACGAACGGCAGCGAGGCGAGCTCCCGCGCCGGTGAATCCAGGCCGGACAACTCGCGATCGAGCGCCGCCCGGTCCTTCCGGTCGATCCAGCGCCGCACCTCCGCGTGGCGCTCAGCCGGCAGCGCGGCGAAGCCGGCAGAGAGCACTCCGACATGGCCGAGGTTGAGCTGGTAGTCGGTGATCTCGAGCGTCTCCAGCAGCGCCAGCGCGAGCCGCACCAGCGCCACGTCGCTGGCGAGGCCCGCCTCGCCCATCGATTCCGCGCCGACCTGGAGGATTTCCCGGGGGCGGCCACCCTGGCCGGACTCCTGCCGGTACACCTTGCCGGTGTAGCAGAGCCGGATTGGGGGGGGGAGATCGGCGAACGAGGTGGCCGCGACCCGAGCCAGTGCGGCGGTGAAGTCGTAGCGCAGCGCCAGAGTGCGGCCGTCGAGGTCGGTGAAGCGGAACAGCCGGTCGCTGATCTCCTCGCCACCGGCCCTCAGGAAGATCGCCGCGTACTCGAAGGTGGGCGGGATCGCCTCGGCGAATCCGGCATCCTCCAGCAGGGCCATGGCCGAGCGCTGCAGGGCGCGGCGACGACGGACCGCCTCGCCGGTGAGGTCCAGTGCGCCGGGCGGAATCGGTGCTATCGAAGAACGTGTCATGGGGTCAATATGACCTTGACCCGGTCCACGCGCCTCCCCGCCATGCTGGTGATCTCGAACAGGTGCGCTCCCGCGCTGACCCGGTCACCCTCCTTGGGTAGCCGACCGAGTTGGCCGAAGAGGAAGCCGCCCAGTGTGGTATAGTCGCTGTCGTCGAGGTCGGCCTCGAACTGGCTGTTGAAGTCGGCGATCGGTGTGGCGCCATCGAGAGTCGCGCTGCCGTCGTCGAGTGCCTGAGCCGCCTGCTCGACCGGGTCATACTCGTCGAGGATCTCGCCCACAATCTCCTCGAGCAAGTCCTCCATGGTGACCAACCCGGCGGTGCCGCCGTACTCGTCGAGGACCACCGCGAGATGGGTCTTGAGCCGCTTCATGTCGGCCAGCACATCCTCAACCTCGCGGGTGCCGGGTACAAAGAGCGGCGGCAGCGAGAGATGGCGGATCGTCATTCCCGGTTGCTGCCGGAGCGCCCGGAGGATTTCCTTGGCGTGGATCACTCCGGTGATCTCGTCAAGCGATTCGGCGTATACCGGATAGCGGGAGCGACCCGAGGTGGCCACGATGTCGGCCGCCGCCTCGACCGTCAGATCTGCAGCGAGGGCGGACATCTCGGTGCGCGGCGTCATCACCTCTTCGGCGGTCTTCTCGCTGAACTCGAAGACCCCCTCCAGCAGCCGGGCGTTGCTGCGGTCGAGCGAGCCGCCCTCTCCCGACTGCTCCACCAGGATGCGGATCTCCTCGGGCGAATGGAGCCGATGATGTTCCGATGGCGGCTCTACTCCGGCAAGCGCCAGCAGCCGGTTGGCGGTGCCGTTGAGGATCATGATCGGGGCGTGCATCACCCAGGTGAAGCCCATCAACGGCCACACCACCCAGCGCGAGACTCCTTCGGGGTAGAGCAGCGCCAGCGCCTTGGGAACCAGCTCGCCGAGCACGATGTGAAGGATGCTGATGATCGTGAACGCCACCGCCACCGCGACGGTGTGGGTACCGAGTACGGCGATCTGGCTCGGGAAGAGCGCGAAAAACCAGTCGAGCAACCCCGCCAGCGCCGGCTTGCCGATCCAGCCGAGTCCCAGCGAGGCGACCGTGATCCCCAACTGGGTGGCGGAGATGTAACGGTCGAGGTGTTGGACGGCCCGCAGCGCCAGCGTAGCTTTGCGGTCACCGCTCTGGGCTAGTTCCTCCAGGCGGGTGCGGCGGGCGCCCACCAGGGCAAACTCGGCCGCCACGAAAAAAGCGTTGAGCCCCACCAAAGCCACCACGGCGGTGAGGCCGATGACAATCGATGACCAGTCTATCGGAGGTTGCATACTCCGGAAGGGTAGCGAAATCGGGGTGACTGCGCGAGTGGAAGGGGTAATTCGACGGATCGACCTGGGCCAATGGCCGGGGGGGGTGGCAGGGCTCAGGCCGCTGCTCCCCGCCTTCGCGTCGAGCGATCCCGCCACCCGCGACGGCGTCACCGGGATCATCGCTGACGTCATCGCCCGCGGCGATGCGGCGGTGGTCGACTGCACCACCCGGTTCGACCACACCGAGCTGTTGCCGACGGAATGGGAGATCCCCCTTGCCGAGTGCCACGCCGCGCTCGGGCGGATTCCCGCACCGCTCCGCCGGGCGCTCGAACTCGCCGCCAGCAGGATCCGTGACTACCACCTTCAGCAGCGTGATCCTGGGTTCATGGTGGAACATCCCGACGGCACCATGCTCGGCATGCGGGTCACCCCGGTCGATGCCGTCGGCCTCTATGTCCCCGGCGGCAAGGCGGCCTACCCGTCGTCGGTGCTGATGAACTCGCTCCCCGCCGTGGTGGCCGGGGTGCGGGAGATCGTCGCGGTGACCCCGCCAGGGGGTGTCACCGACGCTGTGCTGGCCGCAATGGCGATCGGCGGGGTGACCCGCGTCTTCCGGGTTGGCGGCGCCCAGGCGATCGCCGCGCTCGCCTACGGCACTGCCACCATTCCGCGGGTCGACAAGATCGTCGGACCGGGCAATCGTTGGGTCGCCGAGGCCAAGCGGCAGGTTTTCGGGCCGGTGGGGATCGACATGGTGGCCGGTCCGACCGAGGTGCTGATACTCGCCGACGACAGCGCCGATCCCGAGCAGGTTGCCGCTGACCTGATAGCCCAGGCCGAGCACGACGAGGACGCCGCTGCCTGGCTGGCCACCGACTCACCGCAGCTCGCCGACGCTGTCCCCGCGGCGCTGGCCCGTCAATTGGCGACCGCCCCGCGGCAGGCGATCGCCCGGGCGGCGCTGGAGTCCAACGGACTCATCATCCTGGTCGAGAGCCGCCAGCAAATGGTCGAGGTAGCCAACCTGCGCGCGGCCGAGCATCTTGAGATCATCGCTCTTGATGCTGCCGAATTGAGCCTTGAAGTGCGCCACGCCGGAGCGATCTTTCTGGGAGCTGACACTCCGGAGCCGATCGGCGATTACATCGCGGGGCCGAGTCACGTGCTGCCCACTGGCGGTACGGCACGCTACGCCTCGCCGCTGGGTGTTCACGACTTCGTGAAGCGGACCTCGCTGATTCGCTACTCTCCGGCCCGGCTCCGCGAGGACGGTGGGGCGGCGATCGCGATTGCCGAAGCCGAGGGACTGTTCGGTCATGCCGCCTCGGTGCGGCGAAGGATGAGGGAGTGATGGTAACTCGCAAGCTGGCGATGGTTCTGGCTCTGACGCTCACCTTCCTGGTGGTGGAGGTGGTGGGCGGCTATCTGAGCGGCTCGCTCGCACTGCTCGCCGACGCCGGTCACATGGCGACCGACGTCGCCGCGCTGACTCTGGCCTTCCTGGGCGCCCGGATCGCCCAGCGCAAGGCGCCGCCATCGCAGCGCTTCGGCAATCTGCGCTGGGAGGTGCTGGCCGCGCTGGTCAACGGCCTCACCCTGTTCGTGATCGGGATCACCATCACCATCGAGGCCTTCGACCGGCTCGCCAATCCGCGCGAGATCGATGCGGTGATGTTCGGCATCGTGGCCACTGCCGGGCTGATCGTCAACCTGATCGCCCTCAAGGTGCTCCACGGCGACCATACCCACGACCTCAATGTGCGCGGCGCCTACCTCCACATTCTCGGCGACGTGCTCGGCTCGGTGGGCGCGATCGTGGCGGCGCTGGTCATTCACAACACCGGCTGGCTCGCCGCCGACCCGATCGTTTCGGCGTTCATCTCCTTCCTGATCCTGATGAGCGCCTGGCGGCTGGTCAAGGAGGCCGGCGAAATCCTGCTCGACAAGGTGCCGCGTCACGTCGACGTTCCCGGCGTGGAACGTCGCCTGATCGGCGTCGAGGGGGTCGACCGGGTCCACGATGTCCATGTCTGGACCGTCACCGGCGGACTGGTGGCGATGAGCGCCCACGTGGTGGTTCCGGAACTGGAACAGCACCCCGATACGTTGCGTGCGCTGGAGGGCGAGATGCGTTCGCTCGGCATCGGGCATGTCACGATTCAGCTGGAGACCGGCGGCCCCTGTGCCGGGGAAGATTGCGGCACCGGCGAGCATCCGCTGGCTGCCCAGCGGGCAATCTGGGCCGGCGAGGAACCGGTATCGCCCTGATTGCCTTGCGAGGGCACGGAGGGTCGGGTATATATGCCGCCCTCAGAGGGTTGATTGACTTGGAAAGGGCTGTCTCAGGTGGAAATTCGCAATATCGCGATCATCGCGCACGTTGACCACGGCAAGACCACGCTGGTGGACCAGATGCTCCGGCAGGCCGGCGCCTTCCGGGCCAACCAGCAGGTCGACGAGCGCGTCATGGATTCGAACCCGCTCGAAAAGGAACGCGGGATCACCATTCTCGCGAAGAACACCGCCATCACCTGGCATGGCGTCAAGGTCAACATCGTCGACACCCCGGGCCACGCCGACTTCGGCGGTGAAGTGGAGCGGATCCTCCGCATGGTCGACGGCGTGCTGATTCTGGTCGACGCAGCCGAGGGGCCGATGCCGCAGACGCGCTTCGTCACCCGCAAGGCGCTGGCGCTCGGATTGCAGCCGATCGTGGCGATCAACAAGATCGACCGCTCCGATGCCGAACCGATGCGGGTGCATGACGAAGTCCTCTCGCTGTTCATGGACCTCGACGCCACCGAAGCGCAACTCGACTGTCCCTTCCTCTACACCCAGGGCCGTGCGGGCACCGCCTCGCTGTCGCTCGACGTTCCGGGGACCGACCTCACGCCGCTGTTCGAGACGATCGTCGCCACCGTGCCGCCGCCCAAGGGCGACGCCGAGGGGCCGTTCCAGATGCTGGTCAGTACCCTCGACTTCTCCTCCTTCCTCGGCCGGATCGCGATCGGCAGCATCGAGCGCGGCCGCATCAAGGTCGGCGATTCGGTCACCCTGCTGCCGCTGGGCGAGCCGGGAGTGGTGCCCGCCACCGAGACGGGAGTGGAAAAGGGGCGGGTCACCAAGCTCTATACCTTTGACGGTCTGGCGCGGGTCGAGGTGCAGGAGGCCGTGGCCGGCGAGATCGTCTGCCTGGCCGGCTTCGAGACGATCGAGATCGGCAAGACCTTCGCGACCGTCGACCATCCCGACCGGCTGCTTGGCATTGCCGTCGAGGAGCCGACCATCTCGGTCGACTTCATCGTCAACAACTCGCCGTTCGCCGGTCGCGAGGGAAAATTCGTCACCTCGCGCCAGTTGCGTGACCGGCTGTTCAAGGAGCTCGAGCGGAACGTCGCGCTCCGGGTCGAGCCGACCGAGTCGCCCGACACCCACGCGGTGAGCGGACGGGGCGAGCTGCACCTCGGCATCCTGATGGAGACGATGCGGCGCGAGGGCTACGAGTTCCAGGTCTCCCGGCCACGGGTCATTCTCCACATTGGTCCCAACGGCGAGCGGCAGGAGCCGTACGAGGAGCTGACCATCGACGTCCCGGAGGAGTACATGGGCGTCGTCATGGAAAAGCTCGGCCCGCGCAAGACCGAGATGACCGAGATGCGCAATCCCGGGCAGGGGATGGTCCGGCTCACCTTCCGGATCCCCTCGCGCGGCCTGTTCGGCTACCGCTCGGAGTTCCTGACCGACACCCGCGGAACCGGAATGATGAACCACCGGTTTCTGGAGTACGGTCCGTGGGCGGGGCCGCTTGCAGGGCGGAAGCGCGGCGTGCTGGTCGCCGACCGGGAGACCCCGGTGGTGGGCTTCGCGCTCAACAACCTGCAGGACCGCGCCCAATTGTTCGTCGCTCCCGGCGAGCTGGTTTACGAGGGAATGATCGTCGGCGAGAACTCGCGTCCCGGCGACATGGACGTCAATGTGGGCAAGGAAAAGAAGCTCACCAACATGCGCACCACCTCCTCGGACGAGAACATTCAGCTCGAGCCGCCGCGGGCGATCACGCTCGAGTATGCGCTCGAGTACATCGAGGAGGACGAGCTGATCGAGGTGACGCCGGAGAACATCCGGCTCCGCAAGCGGCAGCTCCTGTTGCACGAACGCAAGAAAGCTCAGCGCGCGGCGAACCGGGTCGCCGACGCATCATGACAACCATCAACCCGGGCACCATTCTGGAGGTCACCATGTCGGCGTGGGAAGAGTCCCTTGAGGCGTCGATGCGGGGAGATACCCTGCTCAAGCGTCCCTTCGACGAAGACGAGGACGAGACGGACGAGGATCTGGATCTGGATGACGAGGACGAGGACGAGGATGAAGACGACCTCGACGAGGACGAGGACGACTTCGACGACGACGAGGAGGAGGATGACTTCGACGCCTTCGGCTTCGACGAGGACGATCCGGACGCCTGAACGTCGCTGACGACAGTGCTCTCCGGTGGTCCGACGCCCCGCCTCCCTTTGGGGAAGCGGGGCGTCGTCGTACCGGGGCTCGGGGCCCCGGCACTGTCAATCCGTCCGGTTCAGCGGTTGGAGTCCGCCGTCCGCCGCGTCGACAACGGGCAGCTGTAGGTGACCTCGCGGTCACCCTGCATGGTGATCACCTCGCGCGACAGCAAGGCAGGATCCTGGTCGGCCATGAAGGCCAGCATCGCGATCATGGTCGCGTTGTGCTTGAGATCTTCTGGTACAACCTTGTCGTAGGTGTCGCGGTTGGTGTGCCAGGTGGTATTGAAGTAATCCCAGCCCAACGCATTCACGCCGTACACCGGTGACTTGGCGCACTGGAAGGCGGCGTGATCGGTACCACCACCTGCCGGTCCGCTGTTCCCCGAAAGCCGGAAGCCGCCAGTCAGTTCCGCCGGCAGCTCGCGCAGGTAGCGGATCCACGCCTCGTTGCCTCCCACGAACGGCCCCGGCCCGCCAGCGATGATCCGCCCAGTGCCGTTGTCCTGGTTGAAACCGGCATGCACCCGGGCGACGATCTCGGGATGATCCTCGACGAAGCTCCGCGAGCCGTTGAGGCCCTGCTCCTCGCCGCCCCAGTGGCCCACGATGATGGTCCGCTTGGGATTGGGGTAGACCGTCTTGAGGATCCGGAGCGCCTCCAGCATCGTCAGCGTGCCGGTGCCGTTGTCGGTGGCCCCCGAGGCGCCGTCCCACGAGTCGTAGTGGGCCGAAAAGATGATGTATTCGTTGGGCTTCTCGGAGCCCTTGATGGTGGCGATCACGTTGTGCACCGGCTGTTCACCGAGCGACCGTGACTCGCCGTTGATCCGGAGCCGCGGCCCCTGACCGTTCTCGGCCAGACGGAAGACCAGGTTGTAGTCCTCGCAGCTCAGGTCGAAGGTCGGCACCTGCTGCTTGGGAGTGCCAAAGATTTTGTTGACGCCGGGGAAGCGCGACCAGTTGGTGGAGATTACGGCTGCGACGCCGGCGGTCTTGGGCCACTCGTTGGGGTTGCCGCCGAGCAGGGTGCGCGGCCGCCAGGCGGCGGCCAGATCGGCGCGCTCCTTCTGGACCCGTTCCGCAGCACCTTCCTGCCCGAATTCCTCGTACTGAGCAGGCATCCGGCAGGAGGGATTGGGCGGCGAGGTGAGCACGATCTTGCCGCGCGCCGACGGCATCCACGCCGCGAACTCGTCGGGCGTCTTGAGGTCGGGGAGCAGCACCACGTCGGCCTCGACCGGACCATTGGTCGAAGGACTCCATCCCAGCATCATCCCCTCCAGCGAGCGGACCCGGGGCGCGATCAGATCGATGTGCGAGATCCCCCGTTCCCACTTCTCCCAGGTGCCGTACTGCTGCCGCTCCGCCGGAACACCCCATTTGGCGTAGGTCTCGACCAGCCACTGCTGGCCCGCATCAAAACGGTCTGAGTTGGTCAGCCGCGGGCCGATCGAGTCGAGCAGCACTTGCGCCAGGGTCATCACCTGGGAGCGATTCATCCCCTCGTCCCAGAGCTTCTGGATCATCGGGTTGCTGGGCGGTGTGGTACGGACATAGAGGGAGGAATCGACCGGCGGCGGGCCGCCGCGACCCCCACCGGGCCGCTGGGCTTGAAGGGCGGCCGGAATGGCCATCACGGCGGTCGCCAACAGCAGACTGGCGCCGAACTGGTTACGAGGCATCGGTGCTCCGGGAAGTGGAGTGAATCGGGGGGAACAAACACGCTCAACGCGCGTGTACATTATTACGTAGCATAGGAACGGAGAGTTGGTGATAATGTATTCTTATGGAGGTGCCATGCTCAAGTCCCACGCGATCCTCGCCTGTGCCATCCTGCTGGTTGTCGGCAGTGCGGAACGGGTCGAGGCGAGTCCGCATCGGTTCCTGTCATTGCCGGCCTTCGAGTCGCTGGTGGCGCCCGATCCGGTCCTGATTGATTGGCGGATTCTGGGCGGCCTCGATCTGGTGACCGGCAAGGCCCCCGCATCGTTGCAGGAGCTCGATGGCAAGGTGGTGCAGATCGCCGCTTTCATCGTGCCGCTGGAGGACGACATGCAGGAGTCCGACGAATTCCTGCTGGTGCCGTATTTCGGCGCCTGCGTGCACACCCCGCCGCCGCCGCCCAACCAGATGGTGTATGTCAAGATGCGCGGCAACAAGACGGTGAAGATCGGCTGGTGGGACCCGGTCATCTTCGAGGGAGTACTGCGCTTCAAGCAGGTCGAGTCGGTTTACGGGGCATCGTATTTCGAGATGGAAGGGATCTCGAGCAAGCCGTACAAGCCCACCGCCAAGTGACGCTCCCCGCCCCTGCGGTGGAGGCATCGGACCTCCGTTTCGCCTACTCTGACGGGGCGGGACGCGAGGTCCTTCGGCTGACCCGACTGGTCATTCCAGCCGGCGAACGGGTCTTCCTGCATGGCCCCAGTGGCAGCGGCAAGACCACACTGCTGGGCCTCATCGCAGGAGTGTTGCAGCCCACCGGGGGCCGGATTGCCGTGCTGGGGCGGGACCTCGCGAGCATTCCGTCAGGCGAGCGGGATGCCTTCCGCGGGGTGCACATCGGTTATCTGTTCCAGCTCTTCAACCTGATTCCGTATCTCTCGGTCGCCGAAAACATTGCGCTGCCTTGCCGACTGCATCGTGCCCGTGCGGCACGGTTGCAGGGAGAATCGATTGATGCTGCCGCCCGGCGGTTGGCAGCATCACTCGGCCTGGACGGTTATCTGGAGACGGCAGTCACCGCGCTGAGCGTGGGCCAGCAACAGCGGGTGGCGGCAGCGCGCGCGCTGATCGGATCTCCCGAGCTGGTGATTGCCGACGAGCCCACTTCGGCACTCGACACCGACCGTCGCGACGACTTTCTGGAACTGCTCTTCCGCCAGTGTTCGGATGCCGGATCGACGCTGCTGTTCGTCTCGCACGATCTGGGACTCGGCGCCCGCTTCGACCGGCAACTGGCGCTCCGGGAGCTCAACCAGGCGGAGGAGGGCTAGGATGCTGACGCTCTCTCTGGCGCTCCGCTCGCTGGCCAACCGCCGCCTCACCTCGGTCCTCACCGTGGCGTCGATCGCGCTGTCGGTTTCGCTGCTGGTCGGAGTCGAGACCATCCGGCGCGGCGTCAGGGAATCGTTTGCCGGCACGATTCGCGGCACCGACCTGATCGTGGCCCCGCGCGGCTCGTCGCAGCAAATCCTGATGTCGACCATCTTCGGCCTGGGTGCGCCGCCGGGGGCGCTCTCGTGGTCGAGCTATCAGCGCTACGCCGAGCATCCGGCGGTCGGCTGGACCATCCCGATCATGCTCGGTGATTCCTACTACGGCTACCGGGTGCTCGGCACCACGGACGCGTTCTTCGAGCACTACCGCTTCCGGAATGACGGCCGGGCCACCCTGGCAGCGGGGGCGTTGCCCGAACTCGACCACGATCTGGTGGTCGGTGCCGAAGTGGCCGACCGGCGCGGGCTGTCGCTGGGGAGCGAGCTGGCGATCACGCACGGACTCCGCGGCACGGGGATCATGGACCATGTCGAGCATCCGTTCCGGGTGGTCGGCATCCTGGCGCCGACCTTCACGCCGATCGACCGCACCCTCTTCGTCACGATGGAGGGGATCGAGGCGATGCACGAGGGATTCGAGCAGGGCGGGGCAGTTGTCCCCCCCCCTGAGCCGTCATTCGGTGCCGAAGACACGGCCACCGCCGGAGGGCACGACGATCACGCGCATCTGCTCAGCGCCTTTCTGGTCGGCACCCGGAACCGGGTGGAGACGATGCGGCTCAAGCGCGAGATCGACACCGATTCGGTAGAGGCGCTGTCGGCGGTGATGCCCGCGGTGGCGCTGACGGAGCTGTGGCACAGCATCGGCTTCGCCGAGGACGGGGCCCGGCTGATCTCGTTCGCGGTGCTGCTGGTTGGGCTGCTCGGAATGCTGGTGTCGCTCTACAGCACGCTGCAGGAGCGCCGGAGGGAGATGGCGATTCTCCGCTCACTGGGGGCAGGTCCCGGCCGGATCGCGGCGCTGCTGGTGTTCGAGTCGGGACTGCTGAGCGCCCTGGGTGCGGTCGCGGGGGTGCTGCTGGTCTACGGAGTGCTGCTCGTTGGGGGGGGGATCGCCGAGCGGCACTTCGGACTGTTCATCCCGATCACCGCGCCGGGCCGGCTGGAATGGCTCTATCTGGGAGGAGTGGTGGTGGCAGGGGTGCTGGTGGGATTGGTGCCTGCCTGGCGCGCCTATCGAAATACGTTGCAGGATGGGTTGACGATACGGCTTTAGTCGCAGGTCGGATGTTGGATGTTGGATTGAGGTCACCTCGTCCCGACCGGAGGAAGGGACCTCGCTACTTGCCACCACTTGGTGGGTTCGGGGTGTCGATTCCTGGCGAGGTCCCTTCTTGCGTTCGGGACGATGGCGTTCCCCTTTACCCTTTCACCCTTTCACCTTTCACCTTTCACCTTTCACCTTTCACCGTTCACCGTTCACCGTTCACCGTTCACCACCTTTTTCGCGATCAATTCCCGTGCTGCGTCGCTGTCGTAGCTGCCGTCTGCAATGCGCTGGGTGATCTCGGCAAGCCGCTCGGCGGAGAGGGTACCGGAGGGGATGTCGGCTCCGCTGGCGCGCCGGATCGCCTCGGCCGAGAGGACTACCGAGTCACCGGCGGGAGCATCGGCCGGAGCTGCGATCGGGGCGCGCTGGTTCGCGACGCTCTGACCGCGCTCGAGACGATCAGTCGCACGCCGCAGCGTCGGATCGGCGGGAGCGCCGCTGCCCAACGGATCGATCGCCATGATGGTATCTCCTCACGCCCAGGTGAAAGGGGTCCGATTCCACGCAATTAGAACCCCGGTGCTGATGTTATCGGAACGTCGACCAGAAAGATGAGCGTATCAGGCCGTCCGGTCCATGATCTGGGGTTCACCGGGTGAAGTTGCCCTGCCATAGCCGCCCACGGTTTGCTCGAGGTGACTGTTCAGTCCGGCGAGTTCGCGGGCGATGGAGTGGGCGCTGGCCTCCATCTGGCGTGCCAGACCGCCAGCTTCTGCCCCGGCCTGAAGCCTGGTCCGCTCGACTTCGGCCATCAGGCGGGCGAGCGAGGTGGCGCGAGCCGGCGGGGAAAGCGGATTCTGGGCCGCCTCCCTTACCGCGCGGAGGACCAGGTCGCGGGCGGCGACGTCGGCAGCGATTTCGGCTGCTTCCCGGGCGAAGGTGTCGAGCAGGGTGGAATTCGCCATCTGCAGCGAGGCGCGTTGTGCCTGCACCGCCGTTCTGAACCGGGCCAGGTCGGAGAGCTGTGCCCTGAGGAGTTCTTCCGGATCCCGGTGGTCGGTCATTACCAGCTCGCCGCCGGGGTGCTCACCTGCAGGGCCGCTCCCTGCCAGGCCTCGTGCAGCTCCCGGACAATGTTGATGGTGGCCTCCAGCCGACCGCGATCAGCCTTGGCATGGATGGCAGTGAACTCGCCGATCAGCCAGGTGTAGAGGGCCGCGAGCTGGTCGGCCAGCGGACCGCCGCGTTCGCGGTCGAGGGAGACGGCCAGCTCATGCACGATTGCCGACGCCGCCATCAGGCGTTCCTCGCGCGCGGCGATGTCGCCTACGTCAAGTTGGTTGCGCGCCTGCAGCAGCAGAACGTGCAGACGGGCGTAGAGTGCGACGACGCGCTGGGCGGGGGTCATCGAGAGAATTTCCATCTCGCGATACCCCTGGGGCTGGGTGTAGGTCATCGATTGTTGTCTCTGGCCGGCAGCGCGAGTACGCCGAGAGCCGATTGGGAAGACTGGAGCCGCGAGATCGCTGCTTCCATGCGCAGGAACTGGCCGAGCAGGGTGGTCCGCCGCCGTTCGAGACGGACGTCGATCCCTTCGATCCGGTCGGTGATCCTCTCGGAACGAAGATCAAGCTGGGCACGGCGTTGATCGAGGGCCCCGCCGACGCCGACGATCTGGTCGAGAAGTCGCTCGATCGATGCTCCAGTTCCGACCCTGAGGGAGACCGATCCAACAATCCCGGTGGCGGATGAGGTGGAGCGCACCGACAAGCCGGCCACCGGCGTATCACCATTGCCGACGAGGAGGTCACCGCTGCCGGTCGCGAGGAAGCCGCCGATGGTGCCGATCACGTCGTCGCCCGAGGCGCTGACGTTGCCTGCGAAGAGTTCCGAACCGCCATCGCCGAGACCACTGAACTCGAGCGCGAAACTCCCGGCGGAGCCGATCGCCTGAGCCGTGAACTCCAGATCGTTGCCACTCACGGCAACGTCCAGCCCCAGACCGACGGAGTCCGCTGCTGCCTGGATCGCGTCGCGAATTGCCAGTGTCGTCAACCCGGTTGTCAGCGCCACCGTGACTGATCGGCCGGTGGTGAAGTTGCGCAACGTCAGTTCGTCGGCAGTCGCCCCGGCATCGTAGCTGCCGCTGAAGCCGCTGCTGGAAAGCGTCGCGCGGGTGGCCGGGGCAAGGATCTCGACATCGAAAGTCCCGCCAGTCGGATTGCCGCCCGACGACAACAATGACAACCCGGTGCCGGTCGCCGAAAGCGTCTCGGTGAACAATGCCCGCACGTCCGCCGGCCTGGTGTTGAAGGCGGCATCGAAGGTGGCCGCGTTGAACTGGAGGGTACCCTCACGGGTCAGCGACAGTCCGGCACTGGCTGCGGTGGCAAGGTCGGGGGCCGCGCCGAGTACACCCTGCAGCAACTGGGTCGGCAGGTCGCGGCGCAGCCCCCGAAGCAGGGCGTCGTTGAAGAGTACTGGCCGGGAGGTGTCGGTCGCGGTGCCCTGGGCCCGCAGGAAACCGGTCACCGCATTGTAGGCGTCGGTGAACTGCTGCAGCGCCGTCCGGGCGGCATCAGCGAAGCGGCCGAAGGTGATGTCGGTGACGGCGCCGGCCTCTTCGCTGGTGAGCGTGAGCGTGACGCCGTTGATCGCATCGGTGACGACATTGCTGCTGCGGGTGAGCAGGAAACCGTCGAGCCGGAAGATTGCGTCGGTGCCGGCCTGGAGCACGGCGCCCGGTTCGGTGTTGCCGATGGCATCGACCAGGCCGAGCGATTGGAGGACTGTGCCGGTGGTGTCGGCCAGGGCGATCCCGGCTGCTCCCGTGGCGGCACTGGTCAGCACCAGGCGCTGTTCGGTGGGCGAGATGCCGAGAATTGTTGCCGACACCCCGCTCGGCGTGCTGCCGGAGTTGAGAGCGTTGATCGCGTCCCGGAGTCCGGTGAGGGTGGTGTCGGCGGCGACGTCAAGGGTGCGGCCGTTGATGGAGATCGTGCCCGCATTGCCGAGTGCAGCGGCAGGATCGGCCACGGCGCTGCTCGACAGCTTGGCCGCGCGGGCGAGCTGGTCAACGCTCAGCCGGACGCTGCCGGGGGCGACTCCAGCGGCGGTCGTCACAGTGGCGAGCGGACCAGTGCCGGAGACGACGGCGGTGGTGGCGGTTGTCGCTTCGAACGGTGTGCCGAGCCGCAAGGTGGCGGCAGCGGAGCGCAACGTGCCGAGCAGTCCGTCGAAGGTGGTGAGGGCGGCTCGCTGCTGAGTGATGGCGGCTTGATCGGCCTCCAGCCGGACGGCCGGGACCCGCGCCTGGGCGATGATCGCATCCACCAACGCCCGGGTATCCAGCCCGGACGCCAAGCCGGAAAATGAAACGATGGGTGCGGTCATCTGCGGTCACCTTGGTGGATGTGGGAGACGGCGGATGCCGCCTCCCACATCGGTTGATCACGAACGACGAGTCGTCGTCCGCGAGTACTACTGCAGCAGTGCGAGTACCGACTGCGAGGACGAATTGGCCTGCGCCAGCACGGCAACGCCCGCCTGCTGGAGAATCTGGAACTTGGTGAACGCGGTCGATTCCAGCGCCAGGTCGGCGTCACGAATCGTCGACTCGGCGGCGATCACGTTCTGGGTCACCGTGGCGACGTTTGCCGCGGCCAGCTCGAGTCGGCTCTGGGTCGCGCCGATGTTGCCGATGGCGGAGTTGGCGGCGTCGATCGCGAGATCGATCCGGGTCAGTGCCGTCTGGGCGTTGGCCGAGCTCAGGATGTCAAGGCCGTTGAGGTTGAGGCCAGCCGCAGTGGTGGTCAGGTTGATGGTGGTGAGCGAGATCAGGTCGTCGCCGCCGAAGTCGCCGCTGGAGGAGACCATGAACTTGCCGCTGCCACCCGCGACGACGATATCGCCGACCGCGCTGTCGGCTGCGAAGCCGCCACCGGTCTGGACCTTGATGCCGAAGGCCGAGAAGTCGAGCGTCTGCGCGCCCGCCACGTTGGTCACGGTCTGCGTCAGGGTGCCGGCCGCGTTGGAGAGCGTCAGCGTACCGGCAGCCGCGGAGGTCAGAGTGAAGGTGCCGGTCTGGGCCCCGCTGACCTGGACCGAGGTGACGCCCGCGACGGCGAGAACGGTCGAGTTGGCGATGTTGGTGTCGACCGCCGAGCCGAAGGTGCCGTCGACCAGCGCGGCGCCCTGGTACTGTGTGGTCCGGGCAATCCGGCCGATTTCCGCGATGATCTGCTGGAACTCGGCATCGACCTTGTCGCGCTGCGAACCGATGGTGTCGGAGTTGGCCTGCGATGCCAGTTCCTTGAGCCGGTCGAGGGCGCCGGAGATGGTGTTGACCGCGCCGTCGGCGATCTGCAGCAGCGAGATGCCCTGCGCCGCGTTCCGCTGAGCCACCTGCAACGAGCGGCTCTCGGCGCGCAGCTTGTTGGCAATCGCCAGGCCGGCCGCGTCGTCCGATGACTTGTTGATCCGGAAGCCCGACGACAACCGGGTGATCTGCCGCTCCAGCCCGGCGTTCGAGACGCTCAGGTTCCGGAATGCGGCGTTCGCCGCGGTGTTGGTCTGAATCACTGACATGTGCTGTTACTCCCTTAACAGTGGTGACGGAGCTTCCCTGCTCCGGTCCTGCATCCCGCCTCCGAAGTGACGCGGGGAATCCCGTTATCGGCGCCGGGGGAGAGTTGCTGAGCGACGCCGCAGCTCAGAGCTGATCCAGGGTCACCGGATGGTCGGTGGCCCAGCGATCGTCGGCGGCGATCTGCTGGCGTCCCTGACGGGCGACCGGGTCGATTACCAGGGGCGCCAGCAGGTTGGCCGTGGCGTCGCCGCTCGGCCCGCCCAGGGTGATGATGACCCAGGAGTGCGGCAGCTCGCTCCAGGCGCCGGGCACGATCCGGTCGGGTCGGGCCAGCAGGAACGCCAATGCCTGCAGGTCGATCGATTGCAGCCAGGCTATCCCCTCCCGTACCGGCAGGAGCGCGAATCGGCGGCATTCCTCGAAGCCCGGGAGGCCCTCCGGAAAGGCGATCACCGCATTGACCGGAACCTGGAGGATGCCGAAGCGACGGGTGGCGACTTGCAGGTCGGTGGTGTCTTCGGCGAGCGTGATTGCGGCGGCAGCGGTCATCTGAGGAAGTCCACCAGGTTGAGCGAGAGGATGCGAGTGGTCGCCAGGAAGGACGATTCGAGGGCGCCTTGTGCGGCGGCCAGATCGAGGGAGGCCTCGTCAATCGGAATCTCGGCCAGGTCGGCTCTCTCGGCCTTGAGCGAGTCGGACCGGTTGCGATGCACTTCGCTCGCCAGCTCGAGGCGTCGATCGCCGGCCCCGACTTCGGCCAAGCGGGTCTGCACCTGGTCAAAGGCGCCATCGATCGGAGCGATGGCAGCCAAAACCCCGGCGGCGTCATTGTTGAGGAGCGCGGTTTCCAGGGACTGCAGGGCGCCGAGGACGCCCGAGTCCACCAGCAACTCGCCGCCGGTGTGTACGATCGGCACAACTTGCCCGGGGGCGATGGCGTGCAACCGCGAGCTGGCGGTGCCGACGTAGCTGCCGTCGGGGAGGAAAGGCGGTGTGCCGGTCGCCAGACCGCCGAAAATGAATTCGCCGCCGATCTGCAGGTTGCCGAGCGAGATCGCCTGCTCGCGGAGTGCCCGCACTTCGGCTGCGGTGGCCTGGCGGGTCGCGGCATTGGCGTTGGAGCCGCCCTGGGACGAGGCCAGCTCCTTGGCGCGGGAGAGCAGGTCAGTGACCTGCTGCAGCACAGTCTCTTCACCCGCCAGGGCGCCGCGCGCGCCGTCAATGGTGCGCTGGTACTGCGTCAGCGCCCGCAGGTTGCTGTCGATCGTCATCACCTTGCTGCTGCCGGCCGGATCGTCCGAAAAGCGCGCGTTGCGCAGGCCGGTCGCTGCCCGGTCGACGGCACGCGCCAGGGTAGTGGAATTGTTGTTGATGTGGCGCAAGGTGGTGGCAAATCGCTGGCTGTCGGTAATCCGCATGACGGGCCCTTGGAGTTGGTTGCACACTCGTTATCGGTTACATTGTGTGGTCCCTTAGCGCCAACCGTTGTTCGACCTCACCGCTGGAGACACCGCCTGCCTTGAACAGTGTCCTGTGCCTCGCGGACGACCCGATCGATGCCGCCGCCCTTGAGGACCTGCTCGAGCAGGTGGGGCATGTCGGGGAGACGACGGATGATCCGGAACACGCTCTTGAGCGGTTGTCGGCTGGCGAGACGCTCGCAGTGCTGGCGGTCTGTCAGCGACCTCACCATCACGGCCTCGAACTCCTCACCCGCCTGGATCGTCGCGGTGCCCCGCCGGTGATCATCATCGCCGGTGACGCCACCACCGACCATGTGGTGATGTGCATGCGCGCCGGGGCGCTCGATTACCTCCCGAAGCCAGTCCGTCCCGACCGCTTGCGCACCACTCTGGCCCAGGCCGATGCCCAGGCAGCGCTCCGCACCGACCAGCGCCAGTTCGCCCGATCCCTCTCCACCGCGCAAGGGGTGCGTCGCCTCACCGGGTCGAGTCCCCAGATCCAGGCGCTGCGACGGTTGATCAGCATGGTCGCCCCCACCAATGCCACGGTGCTGATCGAGGGCGAATCGGGGACCGGCAAGGAAGTGGTCGCGCGGTCGGTCCACGAACAGAGCCGACAGGCCGGTGGTCCGTTCGTGACGATCAATTGTGCCGCGATTCCGGAGTCGTTGATCGAGAGCACCCTCTTCGGTCACGAGCGCGGCGCCTTCACAGGTGCCACGGCGAGAGCAGCCGGCGCATTCGAGCGGGCCGGCGGAGGGACTCTGTTCCTCGACGAGATCTCCGAGCTTCGGGTCGAGCTTCAGGCCAAGCTGCTGCGGGTGCTGCAGGAACACGAATTCGAACGGGTCGGCGGCCGGGAAACCCAGCGCACCGATGCCAGGGTGATCGCCAGCAGCAATCGCGACCTGGCCCGGGAGGTAGCCGAGGGCCGGTTCCGGAGTGACCTCTATTACCGGCTGAGGGTCTTTCCGGTGCGCACGCCGCCGCTCCGCGAGCGGATCGAGGATCTGCCCGACCTGCTGGCCCATCACCTCGTCTCGACCGCAGCCGCCCTGGACGTCCCCCCCCCGCCGGTTCCCCAGAGCACCCTCAATTTCCTCGCCGGGCACCAGTGGCCCGGCAACGTGCGCGAGCTGGTAAACGCGGTCTACCGGGCGGTGATCATCGCAGCCGGGGCACCGCTGCTTCCCCAGCACTTCCTGCTTGAATCCAGCTCCGAGGCGGCGAACATCGCTGCCCCGGCGGGGTTCGCAGAGCTCCCCCCCGGAACGCTGGGCCTCCTGCGCCCCGATGAATGGCCGCTCAACCTCGCCGAACTCGAAATGCTGGCGATCCAGCGTGCCCTGGCAGCGACTGATGGTCATCGCGCCAACGCCGCCAAGCTGCTCGGAGTGAGCGAGCGGACTCTCCGCAATCGCCTCAACACTCCCGCCCTCGCCTGACCCCCCCCCCGGCCAGTTCCGCCGGAGGGGGGGGAATAATTTTCCGGTCCGGCCGATGCCCCCCCCGATCACGCCGCCATCCAGACCGGTTGCACACATCACAACATCAATGGTGACAACGAGTTGGCCAGTTAGTGCCCAACCCGGTACGGGGTTTGCAACATATTGTGGAGTACTTATCCACTCCCGGGGGTTGGCATGATTGAAAAGCTGTTCGGCACGGGAACGGTGACCCATCAATTGCGGGGGGGGCTGCAGGAGGCCTCGGCCACGCATCGGGAGATCGCCGAACGGGTGGCCAAGGGATTGGGGACCAGCTCGGTGAACGGTTTCGGTGGCGAACTCGACGCCGCCATGGCGAATTCGGAACAGGAACTGACCCGCAACATGGCGGCTCTGGCCGATACCCAGTTGCGCTACGAGGCAACCGCCCGGCTGCTCCAGAAGTCCTACACCGATCTTCGCACGGCGATGCGCGACCGTGGCTGAGCCGGTCGGGGTACCACCGGTGCCGCGTCCGATCAGGACCCTGCTCGGCCCGCTCGGCATCAGCGCGTCGGGGATGGCGCGCCAGCAGCAGTTCATCGAGGTGATCTCCCGCAATATCGCCAATGCCGAGACGACCCGAACCGCCGAGGGCGGCCCGTACCGGCGCCAGGTGGCGATTGGCGGGACCGATCCGCTGACCGGTGCGCCGACGACGACAGTGGTTTCCGACATGCGGCCCGGAATGCAGGTGTACGACCCCGGTCACCCCGATGCCGACGATGCCGGATACGTGACCCGTCCCAACGTCGACGCCGCCACGGAGATGGTGGATCTCATGCTCGCGCAGCGGATGCACGAGGCCAATGCGAGCGTCTTCCAGGCGGCCAAGGCGATGTTGCGCCGGGCCCTCGACCTCTGAGCCAGGAATACTCGTGAACTTTCCAGATTTTCCGTCCCACGGTTCCACGATCCACCCGGCCCAGGTGCGGCCACCGGTGACCGCCGCCACGGCGACGCCGACGGGGCAGCGGGAACCGGCGCTGTGGACCATGCTTTCGCATGCCGAGCGGGCGTTTTTCGACGTGCCGAGTCTGGCTGGCGCGCTCAGTTACGGTCCTGCCGGCGAGACGACCGGTGCAACGCCGACGGTTGGTCAGCAACTCGACATCCGGGCCTGAGCGATGACCGCCCCGATCAGACCGCCGATCATGCCGGTGGGTCCGCTGCCGCCGATGATCCCGTCCGGGGGGGGGGACGCCGGGGCCACCCCGTTCGGCGACCTGCTGACCCGTGCGCTGGGCGATGTCAACCGGATCCAGGACACCAAGGCCGACCTGATCGGCGCCTTCCTGCGCGGCGAGGCGGTGGAGCTGCACGAGGTGATGGCTGCGGCCGAGGAGGCGAGTCTGTCACTCGAGCTGCTGGTGGAGACCCGCAACAAGTTCACCGAGGCCTATCGTACCCTGATGAACATCCAGATCTGACCAGATGCCGAACTTCCTGGGGCGCTTGAATGCCAATGGCCGGATGGCCGCGCTCGGCGTGGTGGCGGTGCTGCTCGTGGCCGCGGTCATGTTCGGGCGCGCGGCCACCTCACCCAACTACGTGCCGCTGTTCCGGGGCCTCGACATGGCCGAGGCCGGCAACATCAGTGATGCGCTGACCCGGGCCTCGATTCCGTTCCGGCTCGAGGCTGGTGGCGCGGACGTCGTGGTGCCGGAGGCGGATGCCGCCAGGGCACGAGTGCTGCTCGCCAAGGACGGCCTGCCCTCCTCGGGGCGGCCCGGCCTGGAATTGTTCGATCGCCCCGCCTGGGGAATGACCGACTTCACCGAACAGGTCACCTATCGGCGGGCCATGGAGGGCGAGCTTGCGCGCACGATCGGGACGCTGCGCGGAGTGCAGCGCGCCCAGGTTCACCTCGCCCTGCCGGAGGGGAGTGCGCTCAGGCGCACTGATCGGCCCGCCGAAGCCGCGGTCGTGGTCGCTCTCCGGGCCAACGCTTCGCTTACCGCCGACCAGGTTCGGGGAATCGCGCAGCTCGTCAGCAGCAGCGTCACCGGATTGTCGCCGGAGCGGGTGGCCGTGCTGGATGATTCGGGGACTCCGCTGAGCGGCGCGGCGATGGATGACGGCGGCACCGCCTTGTCGACCCATCAGCACGAGCTGCAGGGCGGCGTGGAGGGGGCGCTGGCCGCCAAGGTGACCACTATGCTGGCGGCAGCTCTCGGCCCGGAGGCGGTGCGCGTGCAGGTGTCAGCGCGGCTCAACTTCGACCAGGTAGACCGGACCATCGAGGCCTATGACACGCTGGGCCAGGTGCTCAGGACAGAGCAGCGTAGCCAGACCGGGGCGGCCGACGCTCAAGGGGGGGGGACTTCCGTCCTGAGCAACGAGTACCTGAATTCGCGTACCGTCGAGCGGGTGATCGGAGCTCCCGGGACGGTGACCAGGCTGACCGTCTCGGCGATGGTCGATTCACGCGCGCTGGGCAGCGAAGGCACCATGCAGGACGCGGATCGCGAGCGGCTGGAGACGGTCATTCGTGACGCGATCGGCTACGACGAGGCGCGCGGTGACCGGGTCACCGTGGTTGCGGTGCCGTTCAAGGGTGTCGAGGTGGCTGCGGTCGCCACCGACGACCCGGAGACCTTCGGCTCCGGCGGTCCCGGGGCTCTGGAGTGGGTGCAACGACTGGCCTTCCCGCTGCTCGGCGGGATCGCCTTGGTGATGGCTTTCCTGCTGGGTTCCCGCGCGCTGAAGACGCTGCCGGCACCCGCCCTGGCCGCCGATCAGGGTCGCGGCAGCGCCGATTTGTCGTCGGGTATTTCCGGGGGGGGGACATTCGAGCGTCAGCGGGCCCAGACCGAAGTGCTGGAACAGCCGCAAACCGCCGCGCGGGTGCTGCGCACCTGGCTGACTGAGCCGTCGTGAGCGGCGCAGGCACACTTGGGCGGAGCGGAACCCGCAAGGCGGCGGTGCTCTGCATGGCTCTCGGTACCGAGGCGGCGGCCCAACTCCTCCAGCAATTGTCACCCGAAGAGGTCGAGCGGGTCTCGGCCGAGATCGCCGCGATTCCGTCGGTTGACGCCGACGAAATCGCCCAGGTCATGGCGGAATTCAAGGAGACGCGCCAAAAAGCCGGCCGGATGGCGGATGGCGGCACCCGTACCGCGGAAGCGCTGCTGGAGCGCGCACTGGGGCCGGAGAGGGCACGGGGTGCGGTCACCAGGTTGGCGGTTCCTCCCCCCCCCACGGGACTGGCCCGGCTGGCGCGCGCCACCCCCGAGAGTCTGATCACCGGGTTGCGCGGCGAGCATCCCCAGACGCTCGCGCTCGTGCTGGCCCATGTCGAGCCGCGGCTCGCGGCCGGAGTGATCGAGGCGCTGCCTGCGGCGCTCGCCGGCGACGTGGTGCTCCGGCTGGCGCGCCTGGGTCGCGTGGCCCCGGCGGTGCTTGCCGTGGTGGAGCAGGTGCTGGGTGAGCGGGTGGTCGTCTCGCTCGGCGAAGGGTCGCAGCAGAGTGGTGGCGCCGGACTCGCGGCCCGCCTGCTGACGATGATGGAGGGAACTGTGAGTACCGCGCTGCTCGACGCGGTGGCGGCGCAGGAGGCAGGGCTGGCCGACGAGATCCGCGATCTGATGTTCGTCTTCGAGGACTTGAAGTTGCTCGACGACCGCTCGATGCAGCGACTGCTCAGGGAAGTGGCGTCCCGGGATCTGGCGCTTGCCCTCAAGGCCGCCAGCGAACCGCTCCGGGCGCACGTCTACCGCAACATGTCCGAACGGGCCGTCGAAGCGCTCAAGGAAGAGAGCGAACTGCTCGGCTCCGTAAAGGTGAAGGATGTCCAGGCCGCCCACGCCGGCATTCTTGCCACCGCGCGGGAGTTGCAGGCCGACGGCGAGATCACGGTCGAGCGGGGGGGGGCAGATGACCTCATCGCCTGATCCCGCGCGTTCGGGTGCCGCGGTGGAAATCTCGCCCTGGCAGCCTCCCGACCTCCGGACGGTGGCCGCAGGTCGCGGCACCAGTGCGGCCCCGGCCGGGCCGACGGTCGAAGAGGCGGCCTACCTGCGCGGGGTGGCCGATGCCCGGGCCGCTGCCGCGGCGGAACAGGCCAGCGCCCTCGAGGAGGCGCGTTCGGCCACGCGGGCGGCAAGCGACGCACTGGAACGGGTCGCGGCCGCCCTGCAGGCGCGTTTTACCGAAAGCGTGCAGGCACTCGCAATCGGGATCGCATGGCACCTGGTTGAGCGGGAACTGACAACCGACCCGAGCCACCTGCAGCAATTGGTGGCGCGGGCGCTGGTTCTGGCACCGCTGGGCGGTCCGGTCACAGTCCGGCTGCATCCCGAGGATCTCCGGAAATTGAAGGAATTGCCGGGCGTGCTTGAGGCAGTTCCTGCCGCGGTGGAAGTGAGCTGGACCGCTGATCCGGGAGTGCGGCGCGGCGGATGTCTGCTTGAGGGGCCCGCTTCGGTAATTGACGGGCGCCTCGACCGGGCCCTGCTCGACATCTACGAACGGCTCAGCAATGACCAATGACGCCGCGTTGGCGCGGATCCGCGGCGTGCGCCGACTCGCCGTGTACGGCCGGATCACCCGGGTGGTGGGCCAGGTGGTCGAGGCGTCTGCCGTGCCGGTAGCGGTCGGCGAGGTTTGTCGGCTCACCACCAGTTCGCGCACAGTGTTGGCGATGGTGGCGGGTTTCCAGGAACGCGGCGTCATGCTGCTGCCGTTGGGTGACCTCGAGGGAATCCATCCCGGTGCCACGGTCGCACCTCTGGGTCGGCCGCTCTATGCCGGCGTTGGTCCTGGATTGATCGGCAGGGTGCTCGACGGCCTCGGCCATCCGATCGACGGCCTCGGTCCGGTCGGTCCGGTCTCGCTCCGTTCGCTGCATGCCGATCCGCCATCGCCGCTCGACCGACCGCCGCTCGACATCCCGTTCACGACCGGAGTTCGCGCCATCGATGGGCTGGAAACATTCGGTCGGGGCCAGCGGGTCGGCATCATGGCCGGCAGCGGGGTTGGGAAGAGCGTGCTGTTGGGGATGATCGCCAGGGGAGCATCCTCGGATGTGAACGTGATTGCCCTGCTCGGAGAACGCGGCCGCGAGGTCCGGGAATTCATCGAGCGTGACCTCGGCCCGGAGGGATTGGCGCGTTCAGTGGTGATCGTGGCAACCAGCGATCAGGCCGCCGTGATACGCGCGGCTGGCGCGCTCGTGGCGACGACGATCGCCGAGCATTTTCGTGATCAGGGTCAGAACGTCCTTCTCCTGATGGACTCGATCACCCGGGTGGCGATGGCATGGCGCGAGGTCGGGCTCGCCGTCGGTGAACCGCCGACTACCAAGGGATATCCGCCCTCGGTCTTCGCCGGACTGCCGCGGCTGCTCGAACGCGCAGGCGCAGCCACGAAGGGCACCATCACCGGGCTCTACACCGTGCTGGTCGAGGGTGACGACTTCAACGAACCGATCGCCGACGCAACCCGCTCGATCCTCGACGGCCACGTGGTGCTGGCGCGGCGACTCGCCGCCAGCAAGCACTTCCCGGCGATCGACGTGCTCGACAGCGTCAGCCGGGTGCGTGACGCGGTCGTCGATGCGACTCATCGCGAGGCAGCCAATGCACTGATCCGGCTGGAAGCCACCTATCGGGAACACGAGGATCTGATCGCCGTCGGTGCCTACCAGGCCGGTGCCAACCGGACGGTGGATGCTGCCATCGCGATCCGGCCGGCCATGCTCGACTTCCTGCGCCAGCGCCCCGAGGACCACAGCGGCTATCAGACCACCCGCGACGCGGTCGTGGCGCTGGCCACTCGTGCTGCTGCACTGGAACGCGGGGCCGCGGCATGAGCCGCTTCCGGTTTTCGCTGCAGCGGATTCTCGACCTCAGGGCCTCGGCCGAGCGCCTGCAGGGGATCATGGTCGGACGCGCTCTCGCGTCTGAAGCGGAGCAGCAGACGATCGCCGACGACAGCCAGGCGCAACTGGACCGGGTACACGACCAGGGGACCACTGACGCGAAGGCGACCCCGGCCGGCCTGCACCGTGTCTACGAGATCACGGCGGAGGCCGCTCGGGAGCGGGCTGCGCGCGAGGCCGAGGCGCTCGCCGCGCTGACTGCGGAAAGTGCCGAGGCCCAACTCCGGTACCAGGCCGCGCGGATGGCCCGTCAGTCGCTGGAGCGGTTGCGCGAGCGCCGGGTGGGAGAGTGGGCCGTCGAAAGCGGCCGGATCGAACAGTCGGAAGCGGAAGAGAGTGCACGACAACATTCGGGTCAGGAGTTCCGCACATGAAGCTCGTTATTGTGGGCGTGGCCGCACTGGTTGTCGGCCTGGCAGCAGGTGTCATGACTGCTCCCCCCCCCCCGGCAGCGGAGGTGGCGGCTGATTCCAGTCACGCGGCCGGGCTGCCGCCGACAGCCGGGCCGGAAACAGAAGCCGTGACGCCGGTCGCCGTCCCGACAGTGGAAACGTCGCCAACTCCGGCCGCACCTGCCGACAGCGGCCGCGCACCCTCGGAAATTGCCCTGGCGCTGACCAGGATGTCGGCTGCCGACGCTGCCGCACTGCTCAAGACGCTGCCGGACGAAGAGGTGTTCGCCATGATTCGCACGCTGCCGGTAGCTCAGGCCGCCGGTCTGCTCGAGGGACTGCCGTCCGACCGGGCCGCCGCGCTCAGCCGCCGACTGCTGCTCGAGCCGGCCCGCCCATGATGACCGGGCTGCTCGCTTCAGCGGTGGTGCCGACTGCCCCTGCCGGGCCGGGACGCAGTGTGTCTGCTGCTGATGAAGCAGTTGCGATCGAGCAGCCCGCGGCGGACCAGCCAGGTCCGGGTGATCCCCCCCCCTCAGATTTCGCCGCCGTGCTGGCCGGATTGATGCTCCCGCCGGTGGTCCAGCCGGTCGCGCCTCCGGTCACATCGCTCCCTGATGCAGCCGGACTTGAAGTTGCCGAGGGAGGGACGCCGGAGCCGGTGATCGAAGCCGGTGCCGCACCGCGGGAGCCCGGCAGGCCGACGGCGCCGGGTCGGCCGGATCCGCAACGAAGCGCCGTCGCCGAGGCGGTGCTCAGGGCACTCGCGGGCTTCCTCCCCGGACAGGTTGAAGGCCAGGCGATCGCCCAGGCGGCGCGGACGGCGGCGGAGAAAGCCGCCTCGCCGGAGCCGCTGACGCCGGCCGGGGTCGGCACTGACGGCGTCGTGGAGATCGACATCGCCGTGACCGCACTCAAGTCGACGACCACCAGTACCGCCGGAGCCGGCGATGAAAGCGGCTCGAGTGACGCGACCATCCCCCCCCCCTCCGGTCGCGGGCAACAGGCCGCGTCAGCCGACATCGAGCCACCTGCCGCGCCACGACGCGGCCTGGCGGCGGTCGCCGCCCTGGTGCGGCAGTCACTCACCTTCGGGACGCAGCTGCCCGGCGCACCGATCGCCGCGACGCCGGAAGGGATACTCTCCGCGCTGCCAGCTGGTGCGGCCGCATCAGGCGACTCGCCGCCGGTTGCATCAGGCGTGCTGCAGGCAGCGCCCCGAGGCAGCGTGCCCGTGGTGCCTGTCGAACCGGCCGAATCCGCTCCTGATGACGGCTCGTTCGAGGGTGAGGGCAGGTCGCAGGAAGGGGCGGCCCGTGCGGCACCACTCTCCATTGGTGGTACCACGCCGGGCGGAGTCCGGACGCCGGCGGCGGTCTCCGTTGTTGCGGCTATGCCGCAGGTGGCCGACGTCACTCCCCCCCCCACGACCGGAACCCCGGGACATGCCACGGTTGAACTCTCTCTGGGCGACGGTGTCTCCGGACGGCTGCGGATCGCGGTACGCGGCGAGGTGATTCACGCCACCATTCTTGCCGATGCCGTGCATGCCGCGTTGCTCGAAAGGGAACTGCCCGCGCTCCGCCAGGCGCTCCGCGAACAGGGCTTCGAGGAGGCGCATCTGACGGTCCGCGTGCCGCCGGCAACGACCAGTACCGAGGTGACGGCTGGCCGCCGCGAGGCGGAACGGCATGACCGTGGCGGGCAGGATCCACGCCCAGACCGGCGCCAGTTCAACGACGACGATCGCCAGCGCGAGCGGCGGCACCACCCCACCAAGGAGGAGTTCCAGTGACCGCTCCCGTGACCGCGACATCCCCGCTGCCGACATCAGCAGTGGCTCCCCGAGCCGAAGCGCTCGGCAAGGAGGATTTCCTCAAGCTGCTGGTGACCCAGTTGCGGAACCAGGATCCGCTCTCACCTCTCGATGGCGCCGAGTTCTCGGCCCAACTGGCGCAATTCTCGTCGGTTGAGCAGTTGATCTCGATCAGCGACAAGCTGGACAGCCAGGCCGCCAGTGCGGCCGAAGGCACCCTGAGCACCCAGACGATGCTGGGGGCCACGATGATCGGACGCGACGTCACCATCCGGGGCAGCGAGGTCACCGCCGACGGCTCCGAACCGCCGCGACTGGCGCTCGAGCTGGGCAGCTCCGCACGGGACGTCACCATCGAGGTGTTCGACAAGCAGGGCAATCGCCTGGGCAGCCAATCGTTCCAGAATCTGGCGGCCGGACGAGCGACGCTCGCGCTCACCGACATCGATCTGGCACCCGGCACCTATCGCTATGCCGTGACCGCCGCCAATCCCGACACCGGGCCGGTGGAGGTCGCCACCTTCACCATCGGCCGGGTCACCGGGATGTCCTTCGCCGGCGGAGAGATTTCGTTGCGCATCGACGGCCGCCTGGTTCCGATGCTCGATGTCGTTGAAGTCCTCTCCGTCAATTCCGCCGCCTCACCCAATCAGGAGTCAAACACCCCATGATGAGATCCCTCTTCGCGGCCGTCTCCGGCCTGCGCAATCACCAGACCCGGCTCGATGTGATCGGCAACAACATCGCCAACGTCAACACCGTCGGCTTCAAGGCCTCGAGGGTGACCTTCAAGGAGGCGTTCACGCAGCTCCTCCAGGGCGCCACCCGCCCGCCCGGCGATCTGGGCGGGGTCAACCCGATCCAGATCGGTTCGGGAATGAACATCGGCAGCATCGACCAGCTCTTCTCGCAGGGTTCGCTGGAATCGACCGGCGAGGGGACCGACCTCGCCATCCAGGGCGACGCGTTTTTCGTGGCCAACAGTGGCAACCGCCGCTTCTACACCCGCGCCGGCAATTTCCAGCTCGACGCCAACGGTCGAATGATCACCGCCAACAACGGCTTCGTGGTCCAGGGGATCATGGCCGACAGCGCCGGACAGTTTTCATCTTCCTCGGGGGTCGGCGACATCATCCTCCCGTTCGGCCAGCGGACTCCGGCGCGGCAGACCAGCACCTTCGCGCTTACCGGCAATCTCGACGCCAACGCCCCGCTCGGCGCCACTCACGCGATGGGGGTGACGGTGTTCGACGGCACCGGAACGCCGTACAACCTCGAGCTGACCTTCACCAATACCGGCCCCGGGGCCTGGGACTGGCAGGCCGCCTCGCCCACTGCCGCAGTGACCGCAGGGACCGGCACGGCGACCTTCGGCCCCGACGGGCGGTTGACCGCCTTCACCTCTCCCGGCGGCGGAGCTCTTACCCTCACGCCGACCAACGGTGCCACCGCCTTCGCCGTATCGGCCGATGCCGGTGCGATCGGCGGGCTCAGCGGATTGGGCGGTTTCGCTGGTGCGTCCAACGCAGTCATCGCCAGCCAGGACGGCTTTCAGGCAGGTGAGCTGGAGTCGATCGCGGTCGACAGCGCGGGCGTGATCACCGGGGTCTTCTCCAACGGAGTGAACCAGGCGCTGGCGCAGCTCACGCTGGCGCGATTCAACAATCCCGGCGGCCTGATTCGTCGCGGCGACAACATGTTCGCCGAATCGGCCAACAGCGGTCTGCCGGTGCTCGGCTTCGCCGGCACCACCAGCACCTCGTCGATCACTGCCGGCGCACTCGAGAATTCGAATGTCGATCTCTCCCAGGAGTTCACTTCGATGATCGTGACCCAGCGCGGTTTCCAGGCGAGCGCCAGGGTGATCACCACCTCTGATGAAATGCTCACGGAACTGGTCAACCTCAAGCGTTGATCCTGGCGTCGTCGCGGGCGGCAAGCTTCGCCGCCCGGGCGGCAGCCCCTGCCGCCGGCGGGGCCCTCCGGCCTCACTCGCCACATCGCAACTTGTTGCAATTCAATGTCTTGTAGCCACTGTCGCCGCTTGGTACGTTGGTTGCTTCTCCCGCTGGGAGTTTGGTCTCTCTCGCGGAGCGCAATCGCATGGCTGAGCCGGCAGCGGCAACTACAGAAGCGGCGCCACCTCGCGGCGGCATGATTCCGATGTTGGCCGTCGGTGTGGTCGCCCTGGGCGTGGGTCTCGGAGCCGGCCGACTGGTGCTCGCACCCAGGCTCTCCGGTGGCGCACCGGCGGCGGAGGCCGCTGAAGCCACCGGTGGCGGAGGGCACGGCGCGGAAGAGGCGCCCAAGACTTTCACCTACACTTTGGACGGGTTGATCGTCAATCCGGCGGGGTCACGTGGCCAGCACCACGTCATCCTCTCGGTAGCCATAGATGCCGCCAACGCCGAGGACCAGGCGACGCTCAAGTCCAACGACATGCGGCTTCGCGACCAGGTCGCGGCGCTGCTCGAGCAACGCACCCTGGAGGAGCTGTCCGCTGCCGGGATCCGGGAGACATTGCGCTCCGAATTGGTCACGATGGCTGAGGCGTTGGTGCCGGGCCGACCGGTGCACGCCTACATCCCGCAGTACATCGTGCAATAGCATGGCATTGCTGCGTTCAGCCGAAGGGGTGGTTGCGGTCGATTTCCGGCGGCCCTCGTGGATCGGTGCCGAGCGAAGGGCTGTGCTCGACGGCATTCACGCCCGGCTGATGCCGCTCTTGGCACAAGCGGGCGGCGCCACGCTCCCCCGGCCGATCACCGTCGCCCTCCGTGATGCCAGCCAGCAGAGCTTCGGCGATTGGCGGGCCGCTCTTCCTCGACCATGCACCGTCTTCGCCGGACCAATCGAACCTGACGGAGGCCGGGAGGGAGCGATAGCCTTCACTCCGTTGTTGGCCCGTCGCCTGGTCGATCTCCTCCTGGGCGGGCACGGCGCGATCACCGGGATTCCACTGGAACTGACCACCCTCGAACAGTCGGTGCTGGGAGCATGGACAGGACAGTTCTTCACCGCTCTGGCAGACGGCTACCGGGACGTGGTGCGGATCGCTCCCCGTGCTCTGCGCTTCGAGGATACTCCGGCATCGTTGCGCTGGCTGGACGAATTCGACCGGGTCTATCTGCTCGAGTTGTCGGTGATGCTCGGCGGCGAGGATGATGATCCGGCCGGGTCGTCGCTCGCGGTCTGTCTGCCGGCCCCGCTGCTGGACGGCTTTCTCCAGGCGGGTGCTCCGGGACCACGCGACGTTCCGGCGGCAGGTCCCCCCCCCAGAGCGCTGATCGAGAGTCATGTCCGTTCGGCGAGAATTCCGGTCGTGGCGTGCCTGCCGGGCTTCCAGCTGGCGGCGCGGGACGGTGCCGCTCTCTCGGTCGGCGACCTGCTGGAGACCACCCAGCCGTTTCACGGCGCGGTCGAGCTGCACGCCCTCGGACGACGCCTGTTGCTGGCCACCATGGGCCAGCAGCAGGGTCACGTCGGCCTGCGGATCCAGGCGCCGGTGACCGGCTCCGTCACCACCCAACGTCCCTTGCGGAGAACCAGACCACGATGACCGACCCAGCTCTGACCCAGGCCGCCACTCCGCGTCCTGCCGATCTCGAACCGCTGGTCGACGGACCGGCCTCGACGGCGGGCGGGCGGCTGGATTCGCTGCTCGACATGCTGCTGCCGGTCACGATCGAGTTCGGCCGCACCACGCTGTCGATGCAGGAATTGCTGGACCTGGGGCCCGGCGCGGTGGTGGTGCTGGATCGCCTGGTCGGCGAGCCGGTCGACGTGTACGTGAGCGATCGCCGCATGGCGGAGGGGGAGGTCGTGGTGGTGGGCGAACGGCTCGGGGTGCGGATCACCCGGGTAGTCCCCCCCCCACGTGAGACCGGTCCGGGAGGGCGCTGAGCAATGTTCGCCGCCGTGGCGGCGCTCGCGGTCACCCTGGGAATCCTGCTGCTCGCCTTGCGCTGGCTCGGCCGGCTGCACGGGGTGCGGCCGGGCGGAATGCGCACGGGCGCGCTCGAGGTGCTCGACCGCACTGCCACCGGACCGCGCCAGGGGATCGCGCTGGTGAGGGTTGCCGACCGGGTGCTGATCGTGGGAATCGGAGAGGACCATGTCCTCCTGGGCGAGCTCGACGGCGGCGCGCGCGAAGAGCTGCTGAACGGGCAGCAGTCTCCGGGCGCGGTCCGGCGGCCGGCATCCTCGCTGCTTGGCCGACTGGGTTTGATGGCGGCACTGATGTTCGCCCTGGTACCGCTCGACCTTGCCGCCCAGACGGTGACGTCCCCCCCCCCGGCGGCCTCCCCGCAGGCGCCGGCAGTTGGTGGCCCGGCCGCGCCCGTCGTGATCCCGCCGACGGCGCCGAGCATCGATCTCAGGGTGGCCAGCGGCGGCGAGACTGTCCAGCTCTCCGGAGCGGTGGGCATCGTGGTGCTGATGGGTCTCCTGACCCTGCTGCCGATGCTGGTGCTGATGATGACGGGGTTCACCCGCATCCTGATCGTGCTGGGATTCCTCCGCTCGGCGCTGGGAACCCAGGGTGCGCCACCCACCCAGGTGCTGGTTGCGGTGGCGCTCATGCTGACCGGACTGGTGATGCGGCCGGTGATCACGGAGGCCAATGCCACCGCGCTGCAGCCCTATCTCGACGGCCAGATCACCCAGGTCGAGGCGTACCAGGCAGCGCTGGTACCGTTGCGCGGTTTCATGCTGGCCAACACCCGCGAACAGGATTTGCGCACCTTCGTCGAACTGGGTGGCGAGGAGGACGCCGCCTCACTCGATCAGATCGGCACCATGACGGTGATGTCGGCGTTCGTGACCAGTGAGCTGCGGACCGCGTTCCAGATGGGATTCATTCTCTTCCTGCCGTTTCTGGTGATCGACCTGATCGTGGCCTCGGTGCTGATGAGCATGGGAATGTTCATGCTGCCGCCGATCATGGTCTCGCTGCCGTTCAAGCTGCTGCTGTTCGTCCTCGCTGATGGCTGGTCACTGGTGATGCAGGGATTGGTGGCATCGTTCCAGGCGGCAGCATGACCGGAGCCGCGGTGGTCGAGCTGATGCAGCGTGCCCTCACGGTCGCCCTCACGGTCGGCGGACCGCTTCTGATCGTGGCGCTGGTGGTGGGCATCCTGGTCTCTCTGGTGCAGGCGGTGACGCAGGTGCAGGAGCAGAGCCTGACCTTCGTGCCCAAGCTCCTGGCGGTGGCTCTGGTCTTCCTGGTGACCCTGCCATGGATGCTGAGGGGGATGGTGAGCTTCACGGTGCAGCTGTTGCGCTCACTTCCCGGAGCCGCCCGGTGACGGGGGGAGCGTTGGACCTGCTCCAACCCGAGCACTGGCCGCTGCTCGCCCTGGTCAGCGCACGGGTGGTCGGCCTGATGCTCTTTGCGCCGCTCTGGTCGCTGCGGGCGCTCACTACCCGGGTGCGGGGGGCTGCGGCTGTCGTGTTCAGCGCCGGGCTGCTGCCGATCGCGATCGCGCATGCCCCCCCCCAAGGTCCCGAAGCGCCGATCCTGGCGCTGGCGACCGAGCTGCTGCTCGGCAGCGCGATCGGACTGGCCGCAGCGCTCTTCCTGCACGGGCTGGCGGTAGCGGCCGAAGTCGTGTCGCTCCAGATGGGACTCTCGCTGGGCGCCGCGTTCGGCGGAACGGCCGACATGGGGTCGCCGGGCATCGGCCAGATCTACCAGCAATTCGCGCTCGGCGTGTTCGTGGTGCTCGGCGGACCGACCCTGATGCTGGTCGGCCTCGCCGACTCGCTCAGGGTCCTCCCTCCCGGTGCACCGATGGCGTTCGAGGGGGGGGCACGCGCGATGCTCGCCCTCACCGGCGAGATCTTCCGGGTGGCGGTGCGCGTGGTCGGTCCCGTGATCGTGGTGCTGCTGGTGACCAACCTGGCGCTGGCCGTCCTCAACCGTGCCGTGCCGCAGCTCAACACCATGATGGTGGCGGTGCCGGTGACCGTGGCAGTGGGTCTGGTGGCGATCGGCGCCACCCTGCCGCTCGCGGCCGGCCTGATGGAAAGGTGGGCGCGTCAATCGGGCCAGGGGGTCCTAGACGTGGTGCAGCCGTTCGTTCCCGTAGCGGCCGGGGTGCCCTGAGATGGCTGAGCAACCGGCACAGGAACGGACCGAGCAACCGACTCCCCGGCGCCTCGCCAAGGCCGAGGAGGAGGGGCAGGTACCGCGCAGCCAGGAATTGCTTGCGGCCGCGGTCATCCTGACCGGGGCTCTGGCGCTCGCGGCGTTCGGAGGAATGGTCGGCCGGGAGACGAGTGATTCGCTGCGGCAATCGAGCCGCTGGCTGGCCGCCGGTCCGATCACCGTCGGCGATGCCACCACGATGATCCGCAGCCTGTTCCAGGCCGGTCTCCTGGCCATCGCCCCGGTGCTCGGTGCCGTGGTGGTGGGTGCCGTGTTCGTCGGCGGATTGCAGGCGCGAGGGGTGCTGGCGCTCAAGCCGATCACGCCGGACCTGTCGCGGATCAATCCGCTCAAGGGGCTCGGTCGACTGCTGGGGCCGGAGGGAATCTTCACCCTGCTCAAGGCGATCGTGAAATTGGTGCTGCTCGGCGTCATCACGTGGGCCGCGCTGGAGTCGGCCTGGCCGACCATCGCGGCGCTGGTGGGAGCCGAGGCGGCGGCGGTGATCGCGGTGACCCGGGCCACGGTGCTCAAGATCGCCACCTGGGCAGGGTTGGCTTTCCTCGCGGTGTCGCTGGTCGATTACGCTTTCGTGTCCTGGCGGCACGCAGAGCAGCTCAAGATGACGCGCCAGGAAATCGTCCAAGAGTTCCGTGAGAGCGAGGGTGATCCGCAGCTCAAGAGCCGGATCCGCTCGCTGGCCCAGCAGATGGGGCGTCGCCGGATGCTGCAGCAGGTCAAGGACGCCGACGTGGTGATCGTCAACCCGACGCACCTGGCGGTGGCGCTGAGATATGATGTGCTGCGGGCCGCCGCACCGGTGGTGGTGGCGATGGGACAGCGCAAGTTTGCCGAACGGATCAGGGCCATCGCCGACGAGGCCAGGGTGCCGATCGTGCGCGATGTCGGAGTGGCCCGGGCGCTGATCGCCACGGCCAAGGTCGGTCAGCCGATTCCGGCGGCGTTGTACGCTGCGGTCGCGGAGATCCTCGCCTTCGTCTACCGGCAGCGTGGACGCCTGCCCGGGCACCTCCGCCGGGCGGTGACATCATGAGCGCGGTGGGAGCAGTCCCCCCACCGGCAATGACCCAGGTCTCCGCCGGTCAGCGCGGCACGGCTGCGCAGACCGGCACCGGCGTGTCAAAGCCGGGGACTGGAGGAACTGCCGCCGCAGCTTTGGCAGGGACACCGGAAATCTGGCTGGCCGCAGGTGTGGTGGTGGTGATCGCCCTGCTGATCGTCCCGCTGCCGCCGATGATTCTCGACGCTCTTCTCGCACTCAGTCTGGCGCTTTCGGTGGTGGTGCTGTTGGTCACCCTGGGGACTCGGGAACCGCTGGAGTTCAGCGCCTTTCCGAGTCTGCTGCTGCTGCTGACGCTGCTCCGTCTGGGGCTCAATGTCAGCACCACGCGTCTGATTCTGGGACAGGGGTATGCCGGTGAGGTGATCGCGGCGTTCGGCGATTTCCTGATCGGCGGTCAGGTGGTCGTCGGAATGGTGATCTTCCTGATCCTGGTGGTGATCAACTTCATGGTGATCACCAAGGGCGCCGGCCGGATCGCCGAGGTGGCGGCACGCTTCACCCTCGACGCCATGCCCGGCAAGCAGATGGCGATTGACGCCGACCTCGGCGCAGGGCTGATCGACGAGACCGAGGCGCGGCGGCGGCGACTGGAAATCTCCCGTTCGGCGGACTTCTACGGTGCCATGGACGGTGCCGCGAAATTCGTCAGGGGCGATGCCGTCGCCGGGCTGATCATCACCGGCATCAATCTGGTCGGCGGTTTCGCGATCGGGATGGCACAGCAGGGGATGAGCGCGGGCGAGGCGATCACGACGTACAGCACGCTCACCATCGGCGACGGCCTGATCAGCCAGATTCCGGCGCTGATCGTCAGCACGGCGGCCGGCATCCTGGTGACCTACGGTGCCTCGTCGGCGGGAGTGGGGGCCACTCTGGCGGCGCAACTGACCGCCCGCCCGCCGGCGATGTGGCTCGCCACGGGAGTGATCGGCGGGCTCGGCTTGCTGCCGGGTCTGCCGGCGCTGCCGTTTCTCGCTCTTGCCGGGATCACAGGCGGGCTCGCCTGGCGGATCCAGCGCGTGCCGCGCGCTGCCCTGCCGGGGGCACCGCAGCCGACTGCCGCGTCGACCGCCGCCGCCACTCCGCAACTCGCCGATCTGATGCAGGTCGAACCGCTGGAGATCGAACTCGGCTACGCCCTGATCCCGCTCGTCGACGAGACCCAGAAAGGCGACCTTCCCCAGCGGATCGCCGTGCTGCGGCGCCAGGCCGCCATGGAACTTGGCGTGCTCGTCCCGCCGGCCCGGATCCGCGACAACCTGCAGCTCGCGCCGACGGAATACGCAGTGCGGATGCGCGGTGTCAGGGTGGCCGGCGGCGAGGTGATGCCGCGCTACGTGCTCGCGCTCGAGCCTGCTGGTGGGGGGGGGGCACCACTCGAGGGGATCCGCACCACGGATCCGACATTCGGGCTGCCGGCCACCTGGATCACGGCAGAGCGGCGTCTCGAGGCAGAGGCAGCGGGATACAATGTCGTGGAAGCCACCACCGTGATCGCCACCCACTTGATGGCCACTGTCCGCCGCCACGCCGGCGACCTGCTCAGCCGTCAGGACGTGCGCGAAATGGTCGATGGCCTCCGCACCACCCACCCCGCACTGGTCGACGACCTCATTCCAGGCCGACTCTCGCTGGGCACGCTGCACCGGGTGCTCCAGCGGCTGCTGCGCGAGGGGATTCCGGTGCGCGACCTGGTCACCATTCTCGAAGCGCTGTCGGACGCACCCGACGGGGCCAAGGATCCCGAGGCGCTGACCGAGCAGGTCCGGCGGGCGCTCTCCCGGTTGGTGGCGCAGCGGTTCGCCGACGCCGACGGCACCGTGCGCGGAATCACCGTCGGACCGCGGCTCGAGACGGCGCTGATGCAGCTCTTCTCTCCCCGGGCGGGCGACCCCGGGCCGGGACTCGAGCCCGACCAGTTGACCGCGCTGCTGCGCGGGCTTGATGCCCTGATCACCCGGGGCCGCCGCGAGGGGCGTCCCCCCCCCTTGATCACTCCACCCTCGCTGAGGATCGGGATCCGGCGCCTGGTGGAACCGATCCTGCCCGATCTGCCGGTTGTCTCGCTGGGCGAACTGCCTCCGCAGACTCCGATCCAGAGTACCGCTCTATGGGAGGTTGCCCGTGCTTGAATCGTTCGTGGGAACCAATTTGCCGGCCGTGCTCCGCGACGTGCGCGCCGCGCTCGGTGACGACGCCTGCGTGGTCGACGTATCCTGTACCGGTGACCGGGTGGAGGTGTTCGCGTCAAGGGTGGCGCTCACGGCGCATCCCTTCCGGCGCCGCCCAACGGATGCCGCCGTGCCGTTGCCAAGGCCGGCCGACGCCTCGCCGGATCCGGTCTGCTTCGGTGCCGGGCTGGCGTCCCCCCCCCTGATTGCCGCCCCGCCGCCGCAGCACGGGAAGATCGGCCACAGACCGGCACCACTTCCCGTCGCGGCACGCCGCAACACCCTGCGTCCCCCGGTGGTGGCGCTCGTCGGGCCGACCGGTGTCGGCAAGACCACCACTCTCGCCAAGCTGGCCACCCATCCCGGGGCCTTCGGCGGGCGCTCGGTCGGCATCATCGGGATGGACACCTACCGGGTCGGCGCGGTGGAGCAACTGGAAACCTACGCCGAACTGGCCGGTCTCCCCTGCGAGGTGGTGCATGTTGAAGCCGACCTCGATCACGCCCTCGTCCGGTTGCTCGAGTGCGACATCATCCTGGTCGACACCCCCGGCCGCGGACCGCGGCAGGTCGAAGATCTCGGCACCGTGCGACGCTGGCTGGCCCGGCTCGCCCCCGACGAGGTTCATCTCGCCCTGCCGGCTAGCAACATGCCCCAGGCGCTCCGCCGCACCATCGCCGAGTTCGCGTCCTTCGGCGTGACCCACGCATTGGGCACCAAGCTGGATGAGTGCCCGCACGACGCCAGAGTGTTCGACGTCGTCGCCAGCGAGGGGATGATGATGCGCTGGTTCACCGATGGGCAGGAGGTTCCAGCCGATCTGCATCCCGCCACCGACCGGATGGACCGGGCCGTAACCCGCTTGGCGGCGCGCCGCCGGGCCGAGGAGGTCTTCGCATGACCGACCAGGCGCGCGCTCTCAGAGCGATGCCGACCGACCGGGTCGCCTTCCCTGGCACCGACGCGCCGGGCGGCACCGAGGCAATCGTGATCGGCAGCGGCAAGGGGGGGGCAGGGAAGTCGCTCACCGCCCTCACCCTCGCCACTGCCTTTGCCCAGGCCGGTCGGCGGACCCTGCTGGTCGACGGCGACCAGAATCTGGGCAATCAGCATGTTCTCCTCGGTGTCCGCCCGGGAGTGGCACCGGAGTCGCTCCTGGAGTCGACTGTCGCGCCGGTCGACGTGGTGGTGCCTGTCACCGAAAATCTCTGGCTGATGCCGGCGGCCAGCGGCGCCGAGTCGATCCAACGACTCGGCGGAGCCGACCGTGCCCGCCTTCAACGCCGGATCAGCACGCTCTATCCCGACTACGACGTCGTCGTGATCGACGCTGCGGCCGGCCTGGACAGTGCGCTGCGCTGTGCCGCTCTGCGCGCCACCCGGTTGCTGATGGTGACCACGCCGGAACCGACCGCCCTGACCAGTGCCTACGCCCTGATCAAGATGGTTCATGGCCGGCTCCCGCGGCTGCCGATCGAGTTGGTGGTCAACCGCTCGCTCGACCAGACCGACGGCCAGATCGCTGCCGACCGCCTTGCCGAGGCCTGTCAGCGCTTTCTGGGGCGGCGGCTGCGCTATCTCGGGTCGGTGCCGGAAGATCCCGATCTCCGGGCGACGCTGGGACAGCCCGAGCGCCTGGTCCGGGTTGAGGGTAGCGGCTCCGCGCAGCAGGCGCTGCGCGAAATGGCGCGTCGTCTCCTCGAGACCGAGCCCTCATCCGGAGCGGCGACGGATCCTGACGCGTGACTGACGATACCACCGAGCTGTTGTGGCAGCACTACCGGGCCACCGGCGATCCCGAAGCACGGGCAGCCATCCTAGGACAGCTGGTGGGACTGGTGCACCATGTGGCGCGCCAGATTGCCGCGCGCGTCGGCGACGGCGTCAGTTACGATGACCTGGTGGGAGCCGGCTCGCTGGGCCTGGTGCAGGCATTTGGTTCCTTCGATTCCGGGCGTGGTGCCACCTTCGTGACCTACGCCACCACCAGGGTGCGAGGGGCTATCCTCGACGAGCTGCGAGCCGCCGACTGGCGGCCGCGTTCGGTGCGGACCCGGGCCCGCGAGATCGGCACTGCGGTGGAGACGCTGCAGCGGGCACTCGGCCGCCAGCCCCGCCACGACGAAGTGGCCACCGCGATGGCGGTAGATCCCGTCCTCCTGCTTCAGTGGCAACGCGACGCCGCAGGGGGGGGGACGGTGCCGCTCGACGACACCACTTCAGGTGACGGAACCGTCACCCCCCTGGCAGAACGGCTCCCCGATCCCCAGGCAGAGTCGGTCGATCAGCGGCTGGAGGAGGCGGAGCAGATGGACGCCGTCCACGCGGCGATCGCCGACCTGCCGGAGCAGCAGCGCACCGTGCTCGCTCTCTGCTACATCGAGGATCTTTCCCTGAAGCAGATCGCCGAAGTCCTCCACGTGACGGAATCGCGGATTTCCCAGGTGCGAACCGCCGCGCTCCGGGCCCTGCGAGCCAGGCTGGCGGATGCGGCATGACCCGGCGAACCCTCTGGACTGTGCTCGCAAGCGTGGTCGCCTTGTTGTTGATCGCCTCCCGGGCTCCGGCACTGATTGCCGTCCTTCGTGAGCGCATTAGTGGCGGCATCGATCTGCAGGCCATGTTCGGGCAATGGAAGTTGGCGCCGCGCGAGACAGTCATGGTGATTGCCGCGACCAGCATCCTCGGCCTGGTGGTCATCGGCTGGTGGTGGCGGCGGCGGATTCGGAAGCGGCGGGCCATCGCGGCTGACGCCACTGTTCCGTTCGCCGCCGTCCTCGATCGGGCGCTCGATCGGGGCCGTCCCGCTCCCGCTCCCTCGCCCCGCCAGCAGATGGTGGCCGATCTGGCCAGGGGTGGTCAGAGTGTGGCCGAGATCGCTCGCGCCACCCGTCTGTCACAGGATGCCGTACGCAGCTTGCTCGGCGCCAGCACCGAACATGACCGGCATGATTTGCCGCCTCACCCCGCGCCCGAGCCAGGTGGTGACCGATGACCGAATGGCAACCCATTGTCCGGCAACGAGTTGGGATTTCCACGCGTGGGGCACGTCGCTTGCTCTTGGCTCCCACGTCCATTCCGCGGGAGAATCGATGACCGTTCCGGGAATCCTCAACACTGCCCGAACGCTGGGCTATTACACGCGCCTGCAAGCAGTGACGGCGAACAATCTGGCCAACGCCTCCACTGACGGCTTCAAGGCCGAGCGGGTGAGCGCCCAGAGTTTTGCCGAAGCGTTTCCCGAAGCACTGGCGTCGATCGACATGCGCCAGGGAACCGTCCGGGACACCGGTCGGACCTTCGACCTCGCGCTTGAGGGTGATGCCTTTTTCGTGGTGCGAACGCCCCAGGGCGAGCGCCTCACCAGGAACGGCGGCTTCAGCATGGACACCAACGGCTTCCTCATCAACCACGACGGTGATCTGGTGCTCGGCGAGGAGGGACCGTTGCATGTCCGCGGTCACGAAGTGGTCGTCGAGGATGACGGCACCGTGGTGGTCGACGGCGCCCGGGCCGACCGGCTCCGCCTGGAGACCGTCAGCGACCTGGGCACCCTTCGCAAGGAAGGTCACGGGCGTCTCGTGGCAACGACCCCCTTGGCGCCGGTGCGCAACGCCACCGTGCGTCAGGGGGCGCTGGAGGACGCCAACGTCGATCCGCTGCTCGGCACCGTCGACCTGATCCAGATCCAGCGCGCTTACGCTGCCAACGTCGAGGCAATGCGCGCCATGGACGGCGTGATGTCGGCAGTCGCCCGGGACATCGGACGCGTGCCATGACCGTCGTCAGAAGAATTTCACCCGGAGTTTCCCGATGACACCAGGACTGCGCACCAGTGCCAGCGGCATGATCGCCCAGCAGAAGCGGGTGGACGTGATCGCCAACAATCTGGCCAACGTCAATACCACCGGCTTCAAGCGGAGCCGCACCCACTTCGAGGACCTGCTCTACGAGACGATCCAGGGGCCGCGCCGGAGCGGCACCGGTGCGGTCGTCAGTCCGATGCAGATCGGCCACGGCGTCCGGCTCAACGCCATCACCCGGATCGACACTCAGGGGGGGGCAGAGATCACCGGCCGCCCGCTCGACATCGCGCTCGAAGGCGAGGGCTTCTTCCAGGTGGAGATGCCCGACGGCACCATCGCCTATACCCGTGACGGTTCCTTCTCGCTCTCGGATGCGGGGCAACTGGTCACCAACTCGGGGCAGTTGCTGCTGCCGGGCATAGTTCTCCCGCCGGACACCACCAACGTGACCATCTCCGAGACCGGCATGGTGTCGGTGACCAACCCGGCCGACGGGATGGCGCTGGAGATCGGGCGTCTGGAGCTGGCGCGCTTCGCCAATCCGACCGGACTGCTTTCGCTGGGCGGGAACCTGCTGGCGGAATCGGACGCCTCGGGTCATGTGTCGGTCGGCTTTCCGGGCGAGGATGGCTTTGCCCGCGTCCTTCAGGGAGCCCTCGAGTCGAGCAACGTCGAGATCGTCCAGGAAATGACCGACATGATCGCCGCCCAGCGCGCCTACGAGATCAACGCCAGGGCGATCCGTGCCGCCGAAGACATGATGCGCTCACTCGATGATCTCATCCGCTAGTCTGCTGACCATCATCGCCCTCCTGGCGCCCGCCGACACCACCGTGCCGCCCGCCATCGCGTCGGCGGTCCGGGCGATGGTGGCCGAGCGCTGGGCCGTGGCGCCCGACGAGGTCGAACTCGCCTGGGGACGGGTGCCCGAGCTCGATTCGGCCGTCGCATCGGCTCCGCCCCGGCTGACCGGCGGGGGACGCGAGGGGTGGCATGTCGTGATCCTCGACCCTCCCGGGCTGCGCCCACTGGCTCTGACGGTACGGGCCGGCAGCCGGCGGCGAGTGCCGGTGGCCGCCCGCGCGCTGGCAGCGGGGAGTTCTCTCACTGCCGACGACATCAGCCATGAACAGCGGATCGTCTGGGGTGCCCCGGACAGCGCCGAAGTCCCTGCTGCAACCGAGGGATGGGACGTGCGCCGGGCGGTGGCCGCGGGCGAAGTGCTCAGAGCCCCGGCGGTGCAGCCACAGCGGTTGGTGGCACCGGGCGACCATGTGGTCTTTGTCTGGAACAGGGGTGCGTTGCAGATGGAACGGACCGGCGTGGCGCGCGGGAGCGCCCGGCTCGGCGAGAGGATTCATGCCGTCAGCGGCAATGTCCACCTCGCGGGGACTGTTGTCGGGCCCAAACGTGCGTTGCTTGAGGAGAAGCCATGAGAGCGGTGACAGCGATCCATATTTGCGGCCTGCTGATCTTTCCCTGCCTGCTGCAGGCGCAGGGGGCGAATTCTCCCCCCCCCGATTCGACTCCGGCTCCGGCGCCGGTAGCGCTCGCCCCGTCCCGACTCTCCTGGACGTCGGACCGGCTGCCGCTCCGGGTTGGTGATCTGATCACCATCGTGGTCGACGAGAATACCGTGGCCAAGGAACAGATGACCGACGCCGCCAACAAGACGCGGTCGCTAGGTGCGTCCTTCGATTCCGGTGACGACCCGACCACCTTCAACAGCGGCCTGGACACCCGCTCCAACCAGACCGGGCGCGCCGACCGCTCCGGGTCTCTCGTCTCGGTTGTGAGTGTCCGGGTCACTGCTCTCGAACCCAACGGGCTGGCGCGGGTCGAGGGACAGAAGGTGGTGGTGCTCGATGGTCGCCGACAGGAGATCTTCTTCACCGGCATGGTGCGCTCCGAGGACGTCTCGGCGACCAACGCGGTCGCTTCGTCCCGGGTCGCCAACGCCGAGATCACCTACAAGGGGAAGAAGCTGGGGCCGTCAACCGGCATCTTCGGCAAGATCCTGGGGATGCTGTGGCCATGACCGGGCGGCCCGGTGCGCTGGTCCGTTGGATCGCCATCCTGATCCTGATTGTGGGGGGGGGAGGCGCCGCCGCTGCCCAGACCACGGTGGGCGACCTGACGCTCCGCGAGGGCGAGGTGCCGGTGCGGCTGGTCGGGTACGGCCTGGTGGTCGGGCTCGACGGCACCGGCGACCGTTCGTTCGGCAGCTTGTCGGGGAGCGTCCAGACTGTGCGGTCGGTGACCAATCTGCTGCGCCGCTTCAACATCGAGATCCCGGCCGAACGCCTCCGCCTGCGCAACGTCGCCGCGGTGCTGGTGACCGCCGAGGTTTCGCCATTTCTTCGGCCCGGTGGCCGCTTCGAGGTGCAGGTCGCCTCGGTGGGCGATGCCACCTCGCTCAGGGGGGGGGTGCTCTGGATGACACCCCTCATGAGCGATCCGAACGCCTCCCCGCTCGGGACGGCGCAGGGTGCCCTGCCGGTGGTCAGTGACGACCGGGTCCGCTACCGGTCCCGTGGCGGTGCGGCGAGCGGCCGCATTGCCGATGGCGGGCTGTTGGAGGTGGCCATGCCGACCCTGATCGCCCCCACCGCACCGCGCCTGATCCTCCGCTCCCCCGATCTTGGCGTCGCGGCACGGATTGCCGAGGCGATCGACGCTGCGGTGACCCCCGGTACCGCCAAGGTGGAGGATCCGGGCCGCATCGCCCTCAGCCCGCCGCCCCAGTCAACCGATAACTTGGCTGTATTTCTGGCGAGTCTCGATACCCTGCCGGTGACCATCGCGGCTCCCTCGCGGATCATCATCGATGCCCGGAGCGGGACGGTGGTGGCGGGGGGAAATGTCCGGGTGGGCAACGCCGTGGTCTCGCTGGAGGGGTTGATGATCCGGATCGGCACGCCCCCCGCGGACGGCGCCGCCGAGGTACCCGGGCTGCTGGCTCTGGCGAGTGGCACCACCGTGCAGGATGTGGCTGCGGGGTTGCGGGCAATGGGTGCCTCGGCCAACGATGTGGTCGCGGTCTTTGACGGACTCAGAGCTGCTGGGTCGGTCACCGCGGCAGTGGTGGTGCGGTGACCGGTCCGATCGGCTCCCCTCCCCCCACCTCGCCGGCGGTGGCCGGGCGATCAGCGGCGCTGCTCCGTCAGGCACAGGCGCTCGAGGCGGTGTTCTACCAGCAGATGCTGCAGGCCATGCGGGACGCCATGCCGGAGGGCGGCGTGGTGGAGACTTCGACGGGAGAGCGCGTCTTCCGCGAGATGTTCGATGAGCAGATGGCCCGGCAGGCGGCCGCGCGCAGCGAGCGCGGACTCGCCGAGGCGTTGTACCGGCAGTTGCGCCGCCATCTCCCGCCGGATGCGGGGGAGATCACCACTCAGCCAGGGACGGCATCATCCAGTGACGCACTCCGACCGACGGCAGCAGACGGACGACCGTGATGGCGAGCTGGTGCACGCCGTGACGCAAGAACACGGACTCCTCGTCGCCTTGCGCCAAGCGCTGGCGCGCCAGAGGGAGGGCGTGGCCGGCGGTGATCCCGGCGCCGTGGAGGCAGCTTCCCACCGCGTTGCGCACGCAGTGATGAATCTCGATGAGGCACGCCGCAAGCGCGAGGCACTGGTGCTGAGTTTCAGTCATGCCCGTCCAATGCGGCTGGAGACGCTGGAGCTGCATGTCGGTCCGGTGCCTGGACTGGCCGAGGCGCGCCATCGGCTGCGCGAGGAGGCCGAGGAGACGCTGCGCGACCTGACCGTGACTCAGCAGGTTCTCCAGGCGGCGCTCCGCGCCGGCGACGCCTACCTGCAGTCGCTCTTCGCATCCGTCACTGATGCTTACCACGAGACCGGGTCGGCTCCCGGTGCTCTCGTCAACCGGAGGGCCTGACCGATGGCGCTCAGCAACCTGATGAGCATCGCGCGTACTGCGCTGCTCACCCATCAGCGCTCGCTCGACGTGACCGGGCACAATATCGCCAATGCCAACACCCCGGGCTTCACCAGGCAGCAGCTCCTGGTCCAGGCCGAGGAACCGTTGCGCTCACCTCTCGGCGCGATCGGCCGCGGGGTCAGGGCAGTGGGGATCACCTCGGCGCGGGACGCCTTTCTCGATGCCGCATTCCGGCGTGAGCGTGGAGCGTTCGCCCAAAGTGACACCCTCCGCTCGATGTTGCAGCGGGTAGAAGATGTCTTTCAGGAGCCCGGCGAAAACGGACTCGGGGCCACGCTTGACGCGTTGTTCGCTGCCTTCAGTGATCTCGCCGACCGGCCTGCCAGCGGTGCCGCACGGGTCGGGGTCCGCCAGGCCGCTTCGCAGCTCGCCCTGCAGCTCAACAATGCCGACGCCCGGCTGCAGGCGGAGGAGGCCGCCATCGGCGGCGAGTTCCGGAGCACCGTTGCCCGGGTCAACCAGATCGCCCAGCAGGTGGCGGTCCTCAACCGCCAGATCGTGGCGGCCGGCTCCCCGCCGCGGAGCGCCCCCGATCTCGTCGATGCGCGCGAGGGATTGATCGATGAGCTGTCCGGGCTGATTGGTGTCCGCACCCTGCCGCGTCCCGACGGCTCGGTCGGTGTGGTCGCGGGTGACGTGCTGCTGGTCGACGGCGGCTTCGCCCAGGCACTCGAGGCCCAGGTGCTTCCAGGGGGGGGGATGGCTGCAACGGTCCAGGGCGGGACCCGCATCATCTCGCCGGTGAGCGGAGCCCTCCGTGCCCTGGGCGAACTCTCGACCGACGGCGTCCGCAGCGTGCGGGTGGAACTCGACCGCCTCGCCTCGCAACTGGTGACCTCGATCAACGCCCTCCACACCACCGGCACCACTCCGGCAGGGGATACCGGCGTCCCCTTCTTTGACCCCGCGGGCCTCACGGCGGGCTCGATCCGTCTGAGCGCCCAGGTCGCGGGCAGTGTTGACCAGATCGCGGCAGGCACCACCGGAGCATCGGGCGACAATGCCGTCGCGCTCGGGCTGGCCGCGCTTCGCGACATCGCCTCGGCGGGACTCAACGGGCAGACTCCCGGAGCGTTCTTCGTCTCCCTGGTGAACACCGTGGGTTTGATCGTCCGCGACGCGGATCAGGGCGCCCGCACCGCAGAAGTGGTGCTCGCCAACGTGACCGCGCAACGCGCCTCGGCATCGGGGGTGTCGACCGACGAGGAAATGGTCAACCTGATCGCGCAGCAACAGGCCTTCTCCGCCGCCGCTCGTCTGGTCACCGTCGCAGACGAGGTGATGCAGGACGTGCTGCGGATGGTTTGACCATATGCTGGTACTGAACCGGAAAGCCGGGGAGGCGATCCTCATCGCCGGCGGAATCCGCGTCGTGGTGGTCGCGGTCGACCGGCGCGGAGTGCGTCTCGGCATCGAGGCCCCGGCCGACACCGGCATCCTGCGCGAGGAACTGCATCGCGAGGTTGCCCGGGCCAACATCCGCGCCGCGACCAACGACGACGGAGCAAAGTGGGTCGATCAGCTCCGGCCGGCGGTTGAAGGTGAACGGTGAACGGGGCCGCCGCTCCGCGGCAGCGGGGTGAAAGGGGGCAGTGCCAGTTGGGTTGGGGGAGGGCAGGTAATTCAGTGCCCCCCCCGTTTCACCTTTCACCTTTCACGTTTCCCCGTTCCCCCCGCTTCCCGCTTGCTAGACACTCCTTCGGTGGATCTGCACCGGCAGGATCAACGGGTCGATTTCATGCCGGCGCCGAACCAGTTGCAGCGTCGCTGCCGTCAGCACAGTTCCCGCCGACAAGAGCTTGATCCCCGAGACGGTGTGCAGGTCCGCGGCCAGGCGCATCCCCGACCGCAGCCGGTCGTAGGTGATCAACGCGACATCTTCCTGCCATGACAACGGCCGCTCGTCGGCCAGCACGCCGTCAAGCGCCGCCAGAGCTGCTGGATCGTACCAGCGACCGGCGTGGGCCTGCAGGGTGACCGCCGCGCTGGTCATCGAGGGATCTCCCTGCATCGCATTGCGCTCGCTCGCTGCCAGGAGATCGACCCCGATCCTGAGCAGCCGGGATCGCAGCGGAATCTGGCCGCGCTGGCGTCCCGGGGGTATTCCGGTTCCGTCCCAGTTGGCGCCGATTCCCTCGATCAGGTCGGCTGCCTCCTGCAGATACGGAACGTCGGCCAGCAGCAGGGCGCTGGCCATCGTGCAATGACCGGCTGGCGAGCGTCCCGGCCCGTGCACTCCCTCCTCGCCGAGGGTGAAGCGCCCGAGCTCGTGCAGCCGTGCCGCACGCAGCAGGTCCTCCATGAGGGGGGGGGAGAGGTCGAACTGGGCCGCCATCCTGGTCATCAGGTGCGAGAGGACGGCACCACGGTGGGCGCTCCCCGGCACGGCCGCGTCGGTGATCAGCACCAGCAGGTCGGTGAGCCGGTCCATCGAGGCCGCGAGACGCTCCCGCATCGAGATCTCACGCTGCCGCTCGGCGCCGCGCTCGAGCAGCACCCGCAATGCTGCCGCCAGCTCGCTGCCGTCCACCGGCTCGGTGAGCACCGCGTGGACTCCCTCGGTCCACGCCAGTCGCCGGAGTCCGCGCTCGTGGGGTTCGGCGAGCAGGACGGTGACCACTCCAGTCGGCCCGTGGCGCGGCAATTGTTGCAGCACGCTGATGGCGTCCCCCTCCGGCAGGGAGGCGGTGCAGATGACTGCTGCTACGGGGTCGCGGCCGTGCTCCTCCAGGATCGCGTCGCCATTGCCCAGCGGAATGACGCGGTAGCCGTGGTTCGACTCGAGCTCGAAGGCCAGGTCGCTGCGGCGCCGGACGTCAGCATCGACCAGCATGATGCGGGGGGGGGACATCAGCGCGATCCGGTAACTGGAGCAGCCGGGGAAGGGGCCAGAGCGGTGGTTTCGTCCCTTCCTTCCGGGATCGTCACCAGGATCGTCACCCGCCGGTTCTGCGGGGCCGCCGGGTTCTCGGCGAGGCGCGGTTCCCGGTCGGCCAGGCCGCGCACGCCGGTCACCTGACTCGCGGCGAGACCGCCTGCCATCAGCGCCCGCCGGACCGCGTTGGCCCGGTCGGCGCTCAGTTCCCAGTTGTCGTAGCCGACCCCGGAAAAGGGCAGTGCGTCGGTGTGACCCTCGAGCAGCACCGGATAGTTGACCGCCCCGAGCACCCGCCCGATCGCCTCGAAGAGGGTGATCGCCCGGGGCAGAGGACGCGGGGCGCCGCTGGCGAAGAAGACGTCGGTCGAATCTTCGAGCAGCGAGATCCGGAGTCCCTCTTTGGTCATCTCGATGTCGACATGATCGCCGAGTCCTGCAGCATCCAGTGAATCGGGGAGTGCCGCGCGGATCCGCTCGGTGAGTGCCACCATCCGGTCGCGGCGACCGTCCGCCATCGAGATGTCCACCGAGGGGACGCTCAGCAGCGGTGATTGTCCCTGGCCCGGAATCACCGACGGACCGAACTCGTTGGCGCGACCGAGCGGGTCCTGGAAATAGCCGGCGATCGCAGTGCGCACCTCGGAACTCTGGGTCACCAGCCAGAGCACCAGGAACAGCGCCATCATCGACGTCATGAAGTCGGCGAAGGCCACCTTCCACGCTCCGCCGTGATGGCCGTGGGCGCGCCGCTTCTTGCGGACTACGCGGATGATCTGCTCGCGCTCCGACTTCACGCCGGCTTATCCTGGCGAGTGGCCTTGCACGCCGCTTCCATCTCCAGGAAGCTCGGCCGCATCGCACCATCGATCGACTTGCGCGCGAACTCCGCCGCGATCATCGGCGGCAGGTTCTTGGCAAAAGCCACGATTCCTGCCTTGAGGGCCAGATAGAGTGCCTGCCCTTCCTGATTGCGGGCTTCCATGTTGGAGGCCATCGGCGCCACGAAGCCGTAGGAAAGCAGAATGCCGAGGAAGGTGCCGACCAGTGCTGCGCCGACATGGTGGCCGATCTCCTCGATCGGTCCGCCCAGACTCTGCATCGTGACCACGATGCCGAGCACTGCGGCGACGATCCCGATCCCGGGCAAGGCGTCGGCCACCCGGTTGAGCGCGGCCACCGGCTTGGCGTCGCTGTCATGGTGAACTTCGATTTCCGCCTCAAGCAGCGCCTCGAGGTCAAAGGCGGAGACGCTGCCGACCATCACCGTGCGGAGCGCGTCGCTCAGGAACTCCACGGCGTGGTGATTGGCCAGCACTGCCGGGTAGCGCTGGAACAGCGAGCTCTCGGCCGGCGATTCGATGTGCGACTCGATGGCGATCAACCCGTCGCGGCGCGCCAACTGGAACAGCTCGAACAGCAGCTTGAGCACTTCCAGGTAGTACGCCTTGTCGAGTGCGCCGCCCTTGAAGATCATGGGGATGCGCTGCATCATGTCCTTGAGAACCGGGCCGGGGGTGCTCACCAGCATGGTACCCAGGGCGGTGCCGCAGATGATCACCCACTCCGACCAGGCAAGCAGCACCCCGAAGGGGCCGTTCGCCATCGCGAAGCCGCCCATTACGGCGACAATGACGATGAGGATCCCGATGATCGCTACCACGCGTGCTGCTCCTGACCTCGAAGGGACGTCCTGTCAGGCTGTTATCGGTCGGTCGCGCCGAGCGCTGAGCGGGACTGTCGCCCTCGCTTTGCGGCAGGCGAGCGGCTATCGTCAGGGGATATGACTCACTCCGACCCGAGGTTGCCGGTCGCCGAAGCATTGCGGGCCTGGTTCCTCGGCCCGCGCGGCGAGAACGCCGACCTGGCCGAGCGGCTGCTGCTGGAGGCCTTCCGGGATCACGTCTTCTGGCGCCGCAATCACCACCCGGAAGACGGTTTCACCATCCGGGAGTCGGATCGCCGTCGGCCCGGCTACGACGACGCGGTCGCCCGGCTCACCGAGGAACTGCAGGGGCTGCTAGCGGCGCTCAAGCGGGACGTGCCGTTCTTCAGCGGGCGCTATCAGGGTCACATGATCGGCGAACAGACCCTCGCCAGCCAGATCGGCTACCTCGCCGGCATGCTCTACAACCCCAACAACGTGGTGACCGAGGCCTCGCCGGTTACCACCCGTCTTGAACTGGAGGCGGCCGAGCAGCTGGCGCGGATGATCGGCTACCATCCGGCCACCAGTTGGGGACATCTCACCAGCGGCGGCACCGTCGCCAACTTCGAGGCACTCTGGATTGCCCGCGGGGTGCGCTACCTGCCGGTCGGGATGGCGCTGGCCGCCCGGGATCTGGCAGTGACGGTCGAGGCGGCGCTGCCAGGGGGGGCGACGGCCGACTTGCGCGAGCTGCCGCTCTGGGAACTGCTCAACCTCACCCCGACGGCCGCGCTCGACGCCTGGGACGCCTTTCATCGCACCGTCCCCGTCGCCGTTGCCAACGCCGCGCTGGAGGCGCGCACTCTCTCCTCGCTGGGCTACCAGGACTACACCCGGCAACTGGCCGCGGTGTGGACCGACCCGCTTCCCGCCGGTGTGGTGCTGGTCTCCTCGACCGCGCACTATTCGTGGGAAAAGATCGTCCGCGCCCTGGGGATCGGCGCCCGCTGCCTGGTCGAGGTTGCCGTCGATGCCCACGCCCGGATGGACGTCGGCGCTCTCGAGGAAGCCCTGGCACGATGCGCCCGGGAACGGATCCCCGTGCTGGCGGTGGTCTCGGTATGCGGCACCACCGAGGAGGGCGCCATCGACCGGCTCGACCGGATCGCCGACGCCCGTGCCAGCGCCGAGCGTGAACACGGAATCACCTGCCACCTGCACGCCGACGCCTGTCACGGCGGCTATGCCGCGTCGCTCACCCGGGATGCCGATGGGAACCGGCTGGCACCCGGCGCCATCCGGCAGATCACCGGTGGCGACTGGCCGGACGATGAATGGGTGGCCGCGATCAGCGCACTGGAGCGCGCCGACTCGGTCACCATCGACCCGCACAAGTACGGCTATGTCCCCTACCCGGCCGGGGCGATTCTGCTCCGCGACCGGCGCGGCCGCAATCTGGTCTCCCACGACCCACCCTATCTCGATCCCGGCGCAGCTTCGGGGGATAGAGATGGGGGGGGGGAGGGATTTCTGGGCCGCTGGATCCTGGAGGGAAGCAAGCCGGGCGCCGCTGCTGCGGCGGTGTGGCTCAGTCACCGGGTCATCCCGCTCGACGTGACGGGGCACGGACATCTGATCGCCGAAACCGCTGCGGGGGCCCGGGCGCTGCACCACGCGCTGGGCGAGCCGGGGGCGCTGGGGGCGTTCCGGGCGGTGCGCCTCCCCGAGCCTGATCTCAATCTGGTGACCTGGGTGGTGACCCATCCCGACTGCACCTCGCTCCGGGCGGTGAACGCGCTGAACGAGGGGATCTACCGCCGGATGCGCCCCGATGCGGAGCGCGAGCCCGACTACATGCTGACCCGGACCCGGCTGCACGCGCCCGGCTGCGACGGTATCGCCGCCCCGCTGCTCGCCGAGCTGGAGGTACCGGGAATAGATTGGCCCGAGCAGGGGCTGGTGGTGCTCCGGTCGACCGTGATGGACCCGTTCTTTGCTGCCGGGCCGCCGACTCCCGATCACCTCGGCGGGCTGGTGCGTGCCGTCGCCCGGGCGGCGGCGGAAACGCTCGAAAAGGACTGTTCGGGTTGACCGGAAGGTGGCTTGCCGTTAGCCTTTCGTGCTCTTCTGCAGGGCCTGTAGCTCAGGTGGTTAGAGCGCACGCCTGATAAGCGTGAGGTCGGAGGTTCAACTCCTCCCAGGCCCATAATCAATCGGTTGTTGTGCAACCCCTTTCGGGTCCGGGATCCGAAGGGGGTTTTGCGTCGTTCCGAATGGGCACCAGAGAACGATCATTCCGGCGCTGGCGCAGGCCCGGCAGCTACCGGGTGCGGCTCACGGTCAGCGCCGATGGCGGCGCGGCGACCTCGGAGGGGTGGCTGCGGGTGGTGAAGTAGTGCGGGGGTGACGATGCCGCCATATTGAATCATGTCACTCCTGCTCACGTCGGATCCGCATGCTTGTCCGCCCGCCGGTCGAGGGTGTCGCATCGCTCATTTCGCCCTCGTACCCTTCCTTCTCGTCGCCTGTGGCGAGCCCGAATCGTCGCCTCCCCATGAGGCGACCGCCGACCACGAAATCCACTGGGACTACGCCCAGCTTGGCCCGGCGGACTGGGCCACCCTGAGTTCGGAGTTCGCCGCCTGCGGTGTTGGCGAACGGCAATCGCCGATCGACATCGGCGATGCGGTGCCCGCTCCCGTCCCCGCACTGAGCACCGCCTTCCGTCCGGCCGAACTGCACATCGTCCATCACGAGCACCGGGCCGACATCATCAACACCGGTCACTCGGTGCAGGTGAATTATCCCGAGAGTGACACCCTGGTGATCGGCGACGAGCGATTCGAGTTGCTGCAGTACCACTTCCACGCCCCGTCAGAGCATCGGGTGGCGGGGCGCGAGTTTCCGGCGGAGGTGCATTTCGTCCACCGGGCCGCAGATGGACGGCTGGCAGTCATCGGCGTGCTGATAGAGGAGGGGGAAGCAAACCCGGCCTATGAGCCAGTCTGGCAGAACCTGCCGAGCGAGAAGGGGCGGGAGATCCATCTCGAACATGTGACAGTCGATGTCGATGCGCTGCTGCCGCGCGAGACGGCCAGCGTCCGCTACGTCGGTTCGCTCACCACTCCCCCGTGCTCCGAAGGGGTGGAGTGGATCGTGATGACCACGCCGGTCAGCATGTCAAGAGCACAACTCGCCACACTTCGAGCCGTCCTCTCCGGCAACAATCGGCCGATCCAGCCGCGGCATGACCGACCGGTGCTCCGGGCAATGGTGCCCGAACTCGATGCTCACTGAAGCTCACAGCCCAAGGCCGGGATCGTGACGACGCTCTCCACCGATCCCGCGGTCCGGACGGCCTACGCCGCCGACGCCTCCGGCCTGATCCTGACGCCCGACGCGGTCGCCCGCCCGACGACCGCAGCCGAGGTGGTGGAGTTGATGCAGTGCGCCGCCGCGGATGGCACCGCGGTCACGGCGGCAGGCGGCCAGAGTTCGATGACCGGCGGGTCGATCACCGACAACGGCATCCTGCTCTCGTTGCGCGGCATGGACCGGATCATCGATCTCGATCCATTGGCGCGGACGGTGCGCGTGGAACCCGGGATCATGGTAGGTGACCTCAAGCGGCGCCTCGCCGCCGAGGGATTCCTCTTTGCTCCCGACCCCACCAGCGAGGAGGAGGCCGCCCTCGGCGGGGCGATCGCCTGCAACGCCTCGGGGGCGCGCTCGCTCCGCTACGGTGCCACCCGTCGGCACGTCACCGGGCTCACCGTGGTATTGGCCAATGGCGAGGTGGTCGAGCTCAACCGGCCGGCGCTGGAGAAGAACACCGTAGGGTACGCCCCCGTTCACGATCCGGTCGACTGGTTCATCGGCAGCGAAGGGACACTCGGCATCGTGGTGGCGGCCGAACTAGCCCTCCTCCCGCTGCCCGAGCGGGTCACCGGTCTGGGCATTCCGTTCGACGACGAGGCCGACGCGCTCCGCTTCGTGGTGGCGGCCCGCGAGGCGATGCGCGTTGGTACTATCGCGCCGCGCTGCCTCGAGATTCTCGATGCCCGCGCGCTGGAACTGGTGCGCGCGGGTGAGGGGGGGGGAGGATGGCGTGGTGCGGCCTTCGTCTACACCGAGGAGGAGCACGACGGCGATCGCGACCTCGACTTCGCGGCGTGGCTCACCCTGGCCGAACTCCACCGAGCCGGCACCGACGACATCCTGGTCTTCGATGACGACGCCAAGATCCGCACCGCGCGGCTGCTGCGCCACGACGTCCCGGCCACCATGGCCGAGCGGGGCAACGCCTTCGCTCCTGCCGGCGGTCGACGCGTGGGAACCGACTGGGCCGTTCCCTATCCGCGGTTGGCCGAGGCGATCGGGGTTGCCCGCGAGGTGATCCGGCGTCACGATCTGCCGCTGCCGGTGATGTACGGACATGCCGGCAACGGTCACCCGCACATGGACTTCGTGGCCCACGACGGTGCCGAACTCCAGCGCGTCGAGACGGCCATCCGGGAGACCCTCGAGCGGATTCTTGCAATGGGGGGGACGGTCGCGGCTGAGCACGGCATCGGCAAGATCAAGCGCCAGTGGCTGCCGCTGCAGCTCTCACCGCTCCAGCTCGCCGCGCAGCGTGCCCTGAAGGCGGCGCTCGATCCGGAAGGACGGCTGGCCCCGGGGAATGTGCTGGACTGGTGAATAGGGGCTGTGCTGGCCCTACCCGCCGGGACTTGCCACCGGCCCGGTCCGCGTCGATGTTTGGCCCCGTGATTGGATGTTGGATGTTGGATGATGGATATTGGAAGTTGGAGCTTGGGTCGTGAATCGTGGTGGATGATGATCAGTCAAGGTTTATCATCCAACATCCACTATCCAAAATCCACAATCCACAATCCACAATCCACCATCCACCATCCCCAAACCACCAAATGCAACCGGAAACACCATGAAAGCCAACGACATCCGCAAGGGCCACGTGATCTACTACGAGGGGAAGCCGCACCTCGTGATGGACTTCACTCATCGCACGCCCGGCAATCTCCGGGCCTTCGTGCAGGTCCGGCTGCGGAACCTCACCAGCGGAACACAGCTTGACCACCGCTTCAGTGCCACCGAGACGGTCGACGAGGCGCGGCTCGACACCAAGGCGATGCAGGTGCTCTACGCCGACGCCAACGGGGTCCACGTCATGGACGCCGAGACCTATGAGCAATACACTCTCGATCCGGATCTGGTTGGTGACGATGCGGCGTGGATGCTCCCCGAAATGACTTTCGACGCTGTCTGGCTGGAGGGCAGGCCGATCTCCTTCACCTTGCCGAGCTCGATGGAGATGGAAATCACCGAGACCGCCCCGGCGATGAAGACCGCCACCAAGAGCTCCAGCGCCAAGCCGGCGCTGCTCAGCAACGGGGTGACCATCAACGTGCCTGATTTTGTGGAGAGCGGCGAGCGAATTCGCGTCAATCCGCGGGACCGTGCCTACATCGAGCGGGTCAAGTAGCTCCTTTCAAACGGCAGAATGGCAATCGGGCCTGCGGGGGGAGATCCCCCGCAGGCCCGATTGCTGTCAGAGCTCGAATCGCGCCTGGCTGCTAGGGCCGCCCGCCGGGCCGCCCCCCCCCTCCGCCGCCGAAGCCGCCACCGGGACGGCCGCCGCCGAATCCTCCAGCTCCACCGGCGCCGCGACCCTGGCCCGCGCCGCCACCGCCGAAGAACGGATTCGACTGGCTGGGCGTCTTGACGCTGTCCGGCAGCACTGCCCACTGCGCGGCGGTGAGGATCGCCTTGACCTGCTCCAGGCCGCCCTCCTGATTGGTGCGCAGCAGGTTGGTGATCGGCTGCAGCAGCGGGAAGATCCGGGTCAGGTCGGGGTTGGTGCCCGCCTTCTCTACCTCGACCCGGAGCGAGTCGACAAATGGCCGCATCACCTTGTCGGTCGAGTCGACCAGCGCCTGCAACGCAGTGACCTGCTGCGGCGCCAACGCGAGCGCCTTGGTGAGATCCAGCGCCGCCTTGGCCGGGTGTGGAGCGATCGAGTCGATCCTGCCCAGAATCTGCTGCGCCAGACTCGGCTGCCCCGCCGCTCCGCCCGCTCCACCGAAGAAGCCGCGGCGGATGTCGCGGAGGCGATCCTGCCCGATGCTGTAGCGCATGTTGATGCCGACCTGGAACGGCGAACGCACCGCGGTGGCGTTGGCGCCGGTGGCGCCGAACCGCTCATTGACCGTGTACTTGAACTGATTGGTCAGCGGATCGAAGCCGCTCACCTGCAGCAGCGTTGCGTCGGGACGGGAGAAGCCGCCCCAGCCCTTGATGTTGTCGGCGCCGTGGAACAGCTCGTCGAGCCCGCCGAGGAGGTTGATGGTCGAGAAGGAAATCGCCAACCGGTTGTCGAAGGTGGCTGGCCTCCAGTTGAACTGGAGGTCGAGCGACGGCTGCCAAGGTCCGGTGCAGCTGTTGCGCGTGGCGGCCTGGCCGAGCTGGCGGAGCAGGCAGTCGCGCGCATTGCCTGAAGTGGAGCCGATCAGGCGCTCCATCGCCGCTGCCAGTTCCGGGTCCGCGGTGGTGGCGGGATCGAACACGAACGCGATGTCGTTGCGCGAGCCGTCGCCGTTGACGTCGCCCGCCACAGTGGGAGTGTAGGGAGTGCCGGAGGTCATCCGGCCCACGGCGGTGATCTCGAAGCTCTGGCTGAACGGCCAGGTGATGTTGGTCTGGAAGTTGTGCCGCCGCTCGCCGGAGCTCCGGGCCCAGATGAATTCGTTCGGGTCGCCGGAAGTTGCCACTGACCCGGCGCCTGCAAAGCCGCCGCCACCCCCCCCCCTGCCTCCAGCGAAACCGCCGCCGCCACCGCCGGTGCCGCCCTCATCGCGCGAACGCTGCCAGGTGTAGCTGAAGTTGATGGTCGCCCCGCGACGCAGGAAGCTCGACAACGATGCGGTGAACTGGGTGGTGCTGTTTTCCAGCGCGCTGAAGACCTGGTTGACGCGCCCGAACTCGACGTCGTTGCGCGACGCCGCCAGCGGCACGGCGCCGGTGGTGGTCACGATGTCGGCGGGGTCGACGAACACCGGTCGGTTCCCCTCGCTCGCGATCCGGAACATCGGGGTGGTGTTGAGGTTGAGATCGCGGGTGGCCGACTGGTCGATGCCGCGGGTGTAGGAGGCGTCGAGATTGACGGTCCAGGTGGTGGCGAAGCGCTTGCTCAACCCGAGATTGGTGCGCACCGTCTTGGCCGCGCCGAAATCATCGGCATAGGTGGTGATGTTGGGCACACCGATCCGGGCCGGCGTCGAAGCACCCAGACACTCGTCGGGAATCTGGCCGGGGTCCTGAAGCAGCAGGTTCCAGTCAACGTTGGGCACGGCCGACCCAACGCAGATCAGTTGCGCCTCGGTGTTGATCAACCCCGACTGCGCCTGCGCTGTCCCGGGCAGGTTGCTCGGCATCGTGCCACGGAACACGCCGACGCCGCCGCGGACCGTCACCGCCGGTGGCGCGAAGCCGCGCTGCGCCTGGCCGCGCTGTTCAGCGGCCGGAACGTTCCAGGTAAAGCCGACACGCGGCGTGAAGTAGGTCTCGGTCGGCAACCGGTCGGTCCGGATGCCGAACGCCTGCTCGGCGGCCACGTTCCGTTCCGGAGCGCCGTCGAACCACGACCGCTCCAGCCGACCGCCGTAGGTGAGCTGAATACGCGAGTTCGGTCGCCAGGTGTCGCTCAGGTAGATGGCGGTGTTGTTGCTCCGGCCCGCGCGGATGGTCGGCGAGAGGGTGCGGGTGAACTGGGCCGCAGTGTTGGCCTCGAAGTCGGCCAGCGAGTTGTAGGTGAAAGTGCCGAAGCGGTTGTTGGTGACATCCTGCTCGAACTTCTGGGTGTTCAACAGCACGCCCACCCGGTAGCGGTGCGCGGCGCTCGGCGAGAAGAAGGAGATCTCGTTGGTCGCCTCGAAACCGGTGTTGAAGGTGCGGGTCGGCAAGCCGGCGTTGCCGCCAAAGCCGAAGATGGTGGTGTTCGAGGTGCCGTCGTCGAACTCCGACACGTTCTGCACCCGGCCCACCGGGGTGAACAGGAATGGCGTCGAGACGTTCTCGTCGATCGTGTAACCGGCCCGGAACTCGTTGGTCACGCTCACCCCGAGTCGCGACGAGACCGAGAGCGCGAAGCCGCCGCCGTCACCGTCAGTCGTGCCGCCGACCTGAGCCAGTTGAGTGGCCCCGATCCGGGCCGGTTCCTGGCCGTTGAGGCGCAAGTCGCCGCGCACGGTAAAGGTGTGGCGGTCGGACAGGTTCCAGTCGAGCCGGACCAGTCCGGTGAAATTGTCGGTGTCCCGGTTGGGATTGACGGAGCCGACCTGCGAGGTCAGTCCGGTGGCTCCCACCAGATCGACGAAGCGCGCCACCGAGTCGCTGCTGACGCCCAATCGCGACAGGGCGTCGGCGTTGGCGGTGGTGAGCGACGCCACCGGGTTGACAGTGCGGTCGACCTGGAAGGATCCGAATCCGAAGAACTTGTCCTTGACGATCGGACCGCCGAAGCCCATCCCCACCCGCTGCGAGGTGCGCCCCTGATTGAAGACGTCTCCGGCGGTGCCGCCCAATGCCAGACTCTGATCCTGGAAGTTGCCGCTCACCGATCCCTGCACCACGTTGCTCCCGCCACGGGTGGTAGCGGAGACCAACCCGCCGCTGAACTGCCCGCGCGCCACGTCGAAGGTGTTGGTGATCACCCGCGTGTTGCGTACCGCGTCCTGCGGAAGCGCCGCTCCTCCGAACGAAACCCCATCTACCACGAAGTTGTTGGCGGTGCCGCTCTGGCCGGCAATCGAGAAGGTGGTCGCCGATGAGTCGCTGCCTGCGGTGACAATCACGCCCGGCACCAGCGCGGCCAGCGCCGCCAGATCCGATGCATCCACCGGCAGCCGCAGCGCCTGCTCGGCGCTGAAGTTCCGCTCCGTGCTGCCGGGAGTCGGCGCGTTGTTGCCGCCCGGCAGTCCACGCCGCGCGGTCACGGTCAGGTCCTGGATTCGGGTCGGCCGGTCGCCCAATTGCACGTCGAGCATGATCCGGTCGTCGTCCGGCTGGCGCGCCACGTTGAACAGTGCCGGGGTCTTCCCGATCATGGTGATGGTGATCCGGTACTGGCCGCCGCCATCGTTGAAGAAGATGGTGTAGCGCCCCTTCTCGTTGGTGGTGGTCTTCCGCACCACCTGGGTCTCGATCGAGTAGGCCTCGACCGTGGCCCCTCCAACCGGTGTCCCGGCCGAGTCGGTTACCGTGCCGACGATCACGTCGACGGCACTCCCCTGTTGGGCGGCGAGTTCTGGCGCCAAAGCCAGCACGGCGAGTCCGGCCAGCAACCCGGCAAGGCGAAGCATGCAACGAGGAATCATCTCGACATCCGCAGCAAGGAGACTTGGTACCTGGCCGGCGGATTGCCGGAGGGTGCCACGGCGGTGATACGTTGCTGTTTGGGCCGAAGTTGAAGCCCGAAACCACCGAAATCACGCCGCTTAACACTGGCCGTCCGGCTGCGTCTATTCCCTCCTTGTGGCGCCCGAGGCCGGGGTGGCAGTCGCCGATATCGCCTCTCCGATTATTCTCCGGCTGGACAGCCCCTCAAGCCGGGAGACGGATTTTGGGTATCGGACGATTGGGTGGAGGACTCGCCCCGCGCGGCGGGATGCGGGAGATGCGGCAAACAGCCGCCAAGGACGGACCAGAAGGTCCCCACAAGAAGCGGAGAGTCTCTCGCGAGGTGGTCTGGCGCGAGGCACGCGAGCTGATCTGGCATCATCGCAACCGCCTGCTCACCGGATTCGGCCTGATGCTCGTCAACCGGGCGGCCGGTCTGGTGCTGCCCGCCTCCTCCAAGGTCCTGATCGACACCATCATCCCCTCGGGCAACGTCGGCCGACTCGGCATTCTGGCCGCGGCGGTGGGCGCGGCGACGATCGTCCAGGCCGGCACCTCGTTCGCGCTCTCGCAACTGCTCGGCGTGGCGGCCCAGCGGGCCATCACCGAGATGCGCCGCAGCGTTCAGGCCCACCTGATGCGCCTGCCCATCCGGACCTTCGACGCCACCCAGACCGGCCAGCTCGTCTCCCGCGTGATGAACGACGCCGAGGGAATCCGCAACCTGGTCGGCAGCGGTCTGGTGCAGTTGGCCGGCGGACTGCTCACGGCGGTGGTCGGCTTCGGGGTGCTGCTCTGGCTCAACTGGAAGCTCACCACCGTGACGCTGGTGCTGCTGGGACTCTTCGGGGGGGGGATGGCGGTCGCCTTCTCGCGCCTCCGGCCGATCTTCCGCGAACGCGGCAAGCTCAACGCCGAGGTGACCGGCCGACTGGTCGAGAGCATCTCGGGAATCCGGGTCGTCAAGGCCTACACCGCCGAGCGGCGTGAGCGGCTCGCCTTCTCGCGCGGCGCCCACAAGCTGCTCCGCAACGTCGCCAAGACGATGACCGGCGTGAGCGCCACCGCTGCCGGATCGACTCTGGTGGTCGGCGCCATCGGCACGCTGATGATCCTGGTAGGTGGACGCGACATCGTGGCGGGCCGGATGACGCTCGGCGATTTCGTGATGTACATCTTCTTCACCGGACTGGTTGCCGCGCCGCTGGTGCAGATCGCCTCGATCGGCACCCAGATCACCGAGGCCTTTGCCGGACTCGACCGGATCCGCGAGCTCCGCGACGCGCTGCCCGAGGACGAGGGCGATGACTCGCTGGCGCCGGTCGGCGAGGTGCATGGCGAGATCCGCTTCGAGGCGGTCACCTTCGGCTACGATCCGGCCACACCGGTGCTGCACGACATCACCTTCACCGCACCGGCCGGTTCTACCATCGCGCTGGTCGGCTCGAGCGGCTCGGGGAAGAGCACTCTCCTCTCGCTGGTGATGGCGTTCAACCGTCCCGATGCCGGCCGGATTCTGGTCGACGGTCGCGACCTGACCACGCTCCGGTTGCGCGACTATCGCTCCAAGCTCGGCATCGTGCTGCAGGACAACTTTCTCTTTGACGGGACCGTGTTGGAGAACATCCGCTTCGCGCGGCCGGATGCCAGCGACGCCGAGGTGATGGAAGCGGCCCGGGTCGCCCATTGCGACGAATTCGTGCTCGGCTTCGCCGAAGGGTATCAGACCGTGGTGGGCGAGCGCGGGGTGCGGCTGTCGGGTGGGCAGCGGCAGCGGGTGGCGATCGCCCGTGCGATCCTCGCCGATCCCGCCATCCTGCTGCTCGACGAGGCCACCTCGTCGCTCGATTCGGAGAGCGAGTCGCTGATTCAGGATGGTCTCGCCAGGCTCAGGGCAGGACGCACCACTTTCGTGATCGCCCATCGTCTTTCCACCATCACCGCGGCCGATACCATCCTGGTGCTCGAAGAGGGACGGATCGTCGAGAGCGGCAGTCACCGCGCCTTGGTCGAGCGCTCAGGCGGGCGCTACCGCTCGCTCTACGAGCGCCAGTATGCCCAGGCGATCGATCGCTACGTCAACCCGGGCGAGGAACTGGTGGGCGAGGCTCGGCCGCCGATCCCCGGAACCCCCCCGGACGACACGCCGTAGGGTACCCCGATCCATCACTCTCTTGGAGGTCAGATGTTGTTGTCACTCCTCGCCGCACTCGCTGTTGGCGCCGCACCCGACGACGGCGAGGCGCTGCTCCGCCGCATCAACGAGGCGCACCGCGACACCTGGTTCACCACCCTCACCTTTGTGCAGCACACCACCTTCCCGGGCACCGGACGTCCCGACGAGACCTGGTACGAGACGATGGACCGGCCCGGCAAGTTGCGGCTCGACATCGAGCGTGAGGGGAGGATGGTTGGCCGGGTGATCTTCCGTGCCGACTCGATCTACCAGTTTGCCGAAGGTCGCCCTCCCGTGGCGAGGCCGCTGGTCCACTCGCTGCTGTTGCTGCTGCACGACATTCACGTCGGGTCGGCAGATGACGTGATCGCCAAGCTCAAGGCGCAGGGATTTGACCTCTCGACCACGGGGACAGCAACGTGGGAGGGCGCGCCGGTCGTGGTGGTCGGTGCCGTGACTGGCGACACCACTGCTCGGCAATTCTGGGTCGATCCGGAGCGGCTGGTGGTGGTGCGGGTGATGCAGCCCGGGCAGGGCGGGGTGATGAGCGACATTCAGGTGGGCGGCTTCACGAGCGAGGGGCCCGCGCTGGTGGAGCGGAAGGTGGTTTTTCTGACCGGCGGCACGGCCACCACTGTCGAGGAGTACCGCTGGCTCACGACCGGGGTGAAATTGCCCGATTCGGTGTTTGATCCCGGAAATGAGGCGCTGCCGGCCTGGGTCGCGGCTTACCGCACGCCACACGGCGCTCCCTGAGGGAGGCGGGTCGTGATTCGAACTCCGGCGGCTCGGTGCCGTCCGGAGCGGAAGGTCAGACCCCGCCCACCTCGCGAAGCAACTGGGTGATCGCCTGGCGGCGGCGGAGGCGCTCGTCGAGCCCTCCGGCGGCCAGCAACTCCTCCGCCTCGTCCTCGGCGGCGGTGGGGTCGTTCTGGTCCTGGCCGGTTTCGGCACGGCGGAGGCGGTCTTCCTCGTCAAACATCGAGTCGCCGAACATCGGGACAAACTCTCTGCGTGGACTGTTGCGGCACCACGCCTTGGGTGACACGGAGCGGGTTCTGGTCGCGAGTTGTCGATCCGCTGCGGCTCCGCGTGTCTTTGTACTACAGACTTCGTGCCACGTCGGTTCCCCGGCTATTGGCACCCCAAGATACGTTGCGAGCGGCAACGTCCATGTCACGACGGGGCAACAAGTTGGCGGATTGGCGCGGGTCGTTTGCGGAGCCCTGAATGGATCGGTTTTTCGACACCTGCCAACATCGGCCATCGTGCCGGATGCCGCGCCGGGTGGACAGTGGTGTAGGGTGGGGGGGAGATCCGATCGGCGCTGGTGTACGTTTCCTCTGGTCAGGCTTTACGCAGGACACCCTTGACTCGAGGTTTCCCATGAGTTCCTTCCTGGCTCCGCCGCTCCGCCGCTCCGCCGCTCCGCCGCTCCGCCGCTCCGCCGCTCCGCCGCTCCGCCGCTCCGCCGCTCCGCCGCGGGGATTGCCCTTCTCCTGATGGGTGCGTGCGCTCCCACTGAGCCGGTGCTTCCTGACGTCTCTCCCGACCGGTCGTTCACCCCGGCGTTTTCGGTCGCCATGCCCGCACAGTGCAGCGGACAGACGCACTATCTCTTCTTCACTAACTGTTGGTTTCCCGGGCAGGCGATCGGGCTCGGACCGGTACCGCCTGAACGCCAATTCGACCAGCAGTCTGCTGTCGATGATTGGAATCAGTATCTCAAACAGGATGCCCAATCGCCTTTCTTCCAACTCAGCTCTTCGCCCACGGTGACCGTGACGGCCACTGAGAGCGGCACTCAATTTTGTGGGACTTTCTCCCAGGACTTGGACCATATCACAATCATGTCGATGACCGGCACGTGCAACCCGAACGCCCATCACGGATCGTGGGCGGCGGCCTTCAGGCAGGAATTGGCAGGAATCATTGGGTGGAGCGAGTCAGTGGAGGCCTCTCCCAGCTCCTTCTTCGAGCCGGATTTCACAACCCTCTGCGTACTGCATCTCGTCAAACCGGCGGAACTTCCCGACCGGATCATCAACGATCAGGTTTGCGTCCACGAGGCCGAGGGAGTAATTCTGGCCTACCGCGGATTGCAGAACAACGTCGGATTTGATCGGATGTTCCGGGATACCGTCTACATGCACGTGGCGCTTAACGCGACCACCCAGAGTATGGCGGTGGGCGATACCGTCGACGTGGTGGCCACCGACTTCTTCTCCGGCGGCTTCGGCGGCGGCGGAGGAGGAGGAGAGGTATTCCTCTTGGCTCCGGGAGGTCACATCCCGGTCTCCAAGCCGACCAACGGACAGGTGTGGTGGCAGAGCCGCCCGGCGGGGCGTCTCCAGCATCTTGGTGGGGGCAGTTTTGTGGCCACCGGTGCCGGGACGGTCTGGGTCGCCGCGGGTCCCAGCGCTCCGGCCTCGGCGCAGACTCGTTGGTGGCTGCCATTCAAGGAGCGCGGCGATTCCATTCAGATCAGCGTGCAGGCTCCACCGCCCCCGCCGCCCCCACCGCCGTTCAAGGTGACCTCCATCGCGGCAGACGAAATGCCGTTCCAGACGACTGGATTCCACCAAATTGTGGCTACGGTTGTCTCGGCTCCAGGGCCGGTCACAACCCGTTGGTTGATCGTCGACAGCCGCACCCCCACCGTCACCGATACGGTGTTCGTTGGTGGTACGACCTTGATCCGTAATATTGACAGCGGGTCGTACAACATGTCCTTCACGGTGCGTCCCCAGAGCGGTTCGACCACCGGCATTTCCGCAGTGCAGGACATACCGGTGTGTACAGCGAGCGGGGGAGGGGGCAGCACCGATGCGGTCGCCAACTGCCCGCCGCCGGGTGGTGAGACGGAGTTCGAGTGATGTTTCACCTGCCGCGGTCGTGGGCGTGGTTTCCGCTGGTCCTTGCACTCGCGTGCGCGGGGACTGAATCGAGTCAACCGCCCGTAGTGTCAATCATTGAGCCAACGGGATGGATCTATTTTCAGGATGGCCGCAATGAGGACGACCCAATCCGCCGAATCAACGTTGCCACGGGAGTCATCGAAACTCTGGTGCCGCCGCCGCCATTGCTCCCCGCCAAGAGGTTCAGTCTGTGGCCGCAAATGGTCTCGTCTCAGACAGGGGAAGTCGCCGCGTCGGCTCCCGGAGGCGGTTTCCCGGCGACGATGATCTGGAACCATGCAACCGGCGGAGTGATTTTCCACCGCGATCCTTCGGTGACTGTCGACAACTTCCATCGCTGGTCACCCGACGGCCGAGCGGTGGGCTTTTTGCGCCGGTCGGCAACGATCCTCGATGGCCGGTCGCGGGTTATTCTTCTCGACCCGAGAACTGGCGGCCAGGACACGGTGCATGTCACGCAAGTGGGCAGAACAATTAAATGGTTCTCATGGATCGGGAATGATACCCTGTTGCTCGATGTCGTCGAGGGGGGAACAGAACTAGGATTGTACGATGCCCTTCGGCTTTCCGACGGGATGGTGGCGCCGATATCGGAAGTGCCCAAGAACCTCGGATTGCCACCGCTGATCTCCCCGGATCAGCGGTGGATGGTCTCCACTCTGCAGCTTGACAGCGTCATAGGCTCTGCAGACACCATAGCACGATTCCGTCAGAGTTCGTTGCGAGATCGGTCGACTGGGATCGAGGTTCGACTCAAGCTCGAGGTGCTGTTCTCCCTTGAGGGTAATATCGCCTTCGAGTTCTCCCCTGACTCACGATTTCTCGCCAGCTGTCCCACCGATACGCTAATGATCATTCATCGCCTTCCTACCACGGAGGAGGTGAAACGTCTGCATGGTATTTTCTGCCAAAGCCTCTCCTGGTCCTGGGGCCCCGAGGGCCCCCCACCGGGGCGGTAGCAGCTACTCGCGCCGACGCCAAGCGACCGCTGCCGAGGCGAGCAGCAAGAGACCGGACGGCCAGCGCGGCAGCGGGACGGGTCGGGGGGCGGCCGGCGGGCCGGATGCCAACTCACCAGCTGCTGCTGCTGCCGCCGCCCGGTGCCGCCGTCCCCGATCCACACTGGCGAACGCGTCGACACCACCCACCCAAAGCCGCAGCGAGTCGGCCTCACGCACCAGTGTCAGCCAGCCCGGCTCCCTCGGCCAGAGCCGCACTTCCCCCCCCAGCGAATCGGCTGCTGCCCAGACAAGGGTGTCGATGATCTCCCCCTCGCGGAGCATGGTGGGGCCGACGGTATCGCCGACCCAGCGAACCCGCACCGGTTCGTCAAGCCGCAGCAACGCGGAGTCGCTCACCGCCCAGCGGCCACCCGGAGCACGCAACGTTGCCCCCCCCAGCGCCGCCCACCAGCGGGCCTCGATCCCGGGCTCGCCCGCGAGCGTCCACCGAGAGGGAGCCAGGACACGGGTCGCCGCGATCCGGCCTTTTCCCGCCGTCACCACACTGGCTAACGCGACGTCACCACTGTCCGTCACCAGAGCGGTGCCGCCGTCGATCCGGATTGCCGTCGCAGGGATGGCGGCCGTGGCCTGCATCCCGTTGACGATTGCCGTGACCCGCTCCTCCGCTTCGCCCACGGAGCGGAGCCGGAACGGCATCAACTCCGACGTCGCCCTGGCACTGCCGAGCAAGTGGAGCAGGCCGAGCCCCGCTTCCACCGCAGTCCGCACCCGTCGCCTATCGCTCGCCCTGAGCAACTGCTCGGCGCCGTCGCCCAGCACCAGCAGGTCCAGGGCTTTCAGGGCATCGTCGCCGAGCGGATCATCGGGTGCGTACGGGCCGAATCGCTCGGTCCGCCACAGCGTCGCGGTGAGCCGGGTGCGCAGTATCACGCTGGCGCCCTGGGACTCCAGTCGCCGGGCCAGGGCGGGGAGGGCGAAGTCCGGCTGCGCCGCGATGATTGCCACGACGAGGTGCGGCGGCTCGCGAACGTCAATCGAGAGGGTGTCCGGGCGTCCCCCCCCCACAGCCATGATCCAGTGCCACAGTCCGCTGGCCCGCGGAGTCACCACAAAGGCGAAGGCACTGTCGGTCCGCACGCTGTCGCGCTCACCGGCTGGCCCCACCAGGTGGACCACCTGCGAATCGCGGCCGCCGAGCGAACCACGGATCGTCACCTGCTCTCCCACCAGCGCGCGCCTGGGCCAGGCGAGATCGACCAGTTCGGCACGAGCGGGAGGTGCCTGCCACGCCACGCGACGGCCGGCCAGGAGCGGCCAGTAGTCGGGATGGAGTCCGTCGCCCGTGACCGTTATGGTGCCGCCGGGTTCCACCGAGGCCGCCCCCTCCTCGACCGTGGCGCGGCTGGCCGAATCGGGCAGCGTGGCCGCTCCAACGGCACGCCCGGGACGGTGGATCGGCAGCGCCAGCGCTCCGAGCAGCAGCGGTAGCGCTGCTGCCGCCAGTCTCCGCGCGGTGCCGCGCTCCCACCAGGCGAACAGAATCGCCAGAATGCCGACCAGCGTCCAGGCGAGTGGCGGCGAGACGGTCACGGTCGCGGCGCGATCGGTGGGGGGGGGACGGGCAGCGCAGCAATCAATCCGCGCCGCACCGCTGCACTGCAATCAGGACAGCTTCCGTCGAGCAGGCCTCGCAACGCGCCGAGAGTCTCCAGATGGCTCCCTGCTGCGTCCTCGAGGGCGATTGCCGCCAGCCGCCTCCCGGCCGCCTCGAGCCGGCCGTCCCGCGCTGCGCTGGCGGGCTCATCCAGCACGTCGAGGGCATCGCGGAGTGCCGGCTCGATTCGATGGTCGGTCACGTCCCGGCTCGTCCCCAGTGGACCGAGATCTCGGGCCGTGCGCGAGAGCCGGACGCGTTCGACATCCACCGCCGGAGGGGTGAAGCCGATCCGCTGCACGTAGGCCCGCTCGGTGAGCCGGATCTCCTCCAGGGCGGCAAGGGCGGCATACTCGTGCGGCAGCGCCGGTTGCGGCCGACCGGTGCGGAGCAGCTTCTCCGCTTCCCACATCGAGGCGAGAGCGCGCTTGAGAGTGGCCTTGACCTCGTCCGACAGCAGCGTGGCATTCTCCTCCATGTCGTGGCGATGGATGAAGTCGTCCATGGTGACTTCACGCTGCTCCTCGTCGTGATCGGCGTGGTCGTCATCGTCCGCAGCTTCGAGCCCCTCGTTTTCCTCACCCACCAGCGGGCCGTAGCGAAGCCGCAGCAGGTGCTGGTCCAGGCCGATCTCGATCGCACGCGGGCCGACGTCGCGCACTCGTCCGAGCCGGGCCTCGCGAAGCAGTTCCTCGGTGTCGAGGATGATCTGACGCTGGCTCCGGAAGTACGCCGGCTCCACCTGAAGCGCCACGCCGGCCAGTGCCGCAGAGCTCATCAGGACCGTGTCCCTGAGCGCGAGGAAGATGGTCTCCGAGCGGGCAGTGTTGACAGCGGGCTCGCGACGATCCTGCGCCGTGAAGGCCAGGAATACCTCGTCGCCGGGGGCAACGCCGAGCGAGTCGAGGTCCACCCGGCGCGAAATGACCCGCGACCCGGGCGAGGTCGCCGTCTCCACCTCCACGCCGAGCTGGGTGTCGCGGAAGCGCACCCCCTCGCCGCGACCGCGGCCATGCGTGGCGACCAGTCCCAGCGCACCGAGGGCGTGATCGTCGCTCACCACGGCCCGCACCACCACCACGTGTGGTTCGTCCCAGTCGAGGGTGACCCGCTGAGCCGGGGCGAGAATGGCGATCACCGGCGGCCGATCGGGCACCACGATCAGGCGATGATCACCGCCGCCCGCAACAGTGCCGTCGGCGCCGATCGCCTCGGCGCGCCAGAGCAGTGATTGATCCACGACCCGCTCCACCAGCCAGCCGTCATCACTTGCGCGCGCCGCGATGGTGTCGCCTCGTGCGTCGACCAGACGGACTGCGCTGCCCGCGGTGGCCGTCACTCTCCAGCGAACGACGCTCCCCTCGGGGACGGTGGCGTCGAGCCGGGTCGCGGTATCGGCGGGCTGACCGAGGTAGGCGGGCGGCGTCCAGTCGAGGGTGATGGTGCCGATGGTTAGGGGGGGGGATTCGTAGGTGCTCGCGTCCGGCGCGGTCGGCGTCGGTGCCATTGCCATGGTGCCCACCGGCACCACCATCACCAGCGCGGCGAGTGCGAGCGCCGCCAGTCCGAACACGCCGGCCAGGCGGATGTTCGGCTGCGGCAGCCCGCCGAGCGGAGGTGCGGCGAGCAGTGCCTCGGCGGCGCGCTCGCGCTGCAGTCGCACCAGCAGAGGTGTCGGCACTGCCGGATCGGTCAACAGCAGGGTGGCGCTCTCCTCAAGTGTGGGGAGTACGCGGTCGGCATGCTCCGCAGCGGTGCGCGCGGTGATCGGGACGCGCGACAGTCGATGCCGACCCCAGAGTACCACCATCACCGCGCCGATCAGCCCCGGCACGATCGGCCCCGCTGGAGTGCGGAGACCGATGCTGGCACCGAGTGTCGCGGCACCGATTGCTGCCCCTCCCCAGGCCGCCAGTCGTTGGCGTCGCCAGCGGGAAGCACTGGTGTGGAGGAGCGCCTGCGCCGCCTCGACCCTGCTCACCGTGGGCCGCTCCGGATGCGGGCGACGATCCGTTCGGTGGTGAGAGCGCCGAGGGCGAGCCACCAGAACAGCGGGGCGAGCGAACGCTGGGGGATGGGGGTGCCGTCTGCCGTGGTGCGACGGGGGATGATCTGGGATGGCGGCGGACGGATGCCGCCGGCCACCGGGTTGACCAGCACCACAGTGCGATTCACCACCGGCCGCGGACCGAGCCAGCGGGTTGCCCCCCCCGGTGCCAGCAGGCGCAGGGTGTCGTCGATGGTGGTCACGGCGGCAGCCGCCTCGAGCGCCACCCACGGGGCGACGGAGCGGCCCGGGGCGAGCACGCTGCCTCCCCCCCCCTCAGTACGGAACGAATCGGCGAGCAAGGCGAGGTCTCCCGGGAGCACCGTCACCGTGCGGCCCGGGACCGGAGCCGCCTCGCGAACCGGCTCCGCCAGGGCAAGGGCGATCGCTGCCAGGACGCCGCAGCGCAGGAGCAGCAACAACGGTTCGCTGATTCGCCGCCGCTGGCGCACCGCCGGGCCACCGGTCAGATCTGCCACGCTGCCGACCGGGAGGACGTCGGGTGGTGTCCGGTCGCGGAGATGGAGCCAGATCGGCAGCACGATTGCCGCCAGACCGAAGAGCCAGAGCGGAGCTAGAAACGGCATGCTACAGTCGGCCCGAGCGCGCCGCGAGCCACTCCCGGAGTGGCGGGGCCATCGGCAGGAACGGATCGAGCATCACCACGGTGGCGCCCTTCTGGTGTGCGGCTCGGGTCCAATCGGCCAGCGCGGCGGCCCGGGCGTGCGGCAATCCCTCGCGCACGGTCACCCGCTCTCCGGTCTCGAGGTCTTCCAGGGTGACCGGCTCGGAGTAGGCCAGGTCGGTCTCCAGGGCGGAGCGGAGCACCAGCAGGGTGGCATCTTCTCCCGGTGCCAGCGCCATCGGCACGGTACCATCGGGGTCGTGACCATCGGTGACCAGCAGCAGCGGTCCGTTGCCGAGAAGGGTGAGGTTGCTGGAGAAGCCGGGCATCCCCCCCCCTGAAGGAAGGGCTCGGTCGAGGGCGTCGAGGATCCGCTCCAGTTGACGACGATCGCGGGAGGGCGGCACCGCGGCGGGCCTGTTCCCGCCGACGATCGCCAACGCGGGGATGTCACCCTGCCGGATTGCCACTTTGGCCAGCGCAGCAGTGAGGGCGCGAGCGGCGTCCCATTTGCTTCGGCCCGCCTCGGCGTGCGCCATCGAGCCGCTGGCGTCGAGCACGATCCTGACCGGCAGCGCCGTCTCGGCGTCGGCCTCGCGGACGTAGAAACGATCGGAGCGTGCCAGCAGCTTCCAGTCCACCAGGCGCAGGTCGTCGCCCGGCTGATAGCCGCGGTACTGGGCAAACTCCTGGCCGGTGCCGGGGAAGCGTGCTGGGTGGCGGCCGTCGGCACGCGCCATGGCGATGTGGCGCGGGGCGAGCGGCAGGTCGTCAAGCGCGGCGGCCAGCGCCGGGTCGTCCCAGCGCGGCGCCATCATCCCCGCGGACCTGCTGGGGGGGGGACATCGGCCAGCAGGCTTGCAGTGAGAGCGTCCGGGGTGACACCATCACTCTCGGCCCGGAAGGTGAGCAGCAAGCGGTGCCGGAGTACCGCGGGTGCCACCGCGTGGAGGTCGGGCAACGTTACCGCGAAGCGGTCTGCCAGGAGCGCCCGCGCCTTGGCGGCGAGGATCATCGCCTGGCCGGCGCGCGGCCCGGCGCCCCAGCGCACCGCCTCCTTCACCCGGGGGAGCGCATCGGGTCCCGGCCTGGTGGCGCGGACAAAGCGCGTGGTCCAGAGCAGCAGGGCATCGCTCACCGGAACCTCGCGCACCAGCCGCTGCAGCCCGAGCAGGTCGTTGCCGTCGAGCACCGGCGTCACCTTCGGCAGCGGCGCACCGGTGGTACGCGCCAGCACCGCTGCCTCCTCGCGCTCGTCGGGGTAATCCACTCTGAGCTTGAGCAGGAAGCGGTCGAGTTGCGCCTCCGGCAGCGGATAGGTGCCCGCCTGCTCGATCGGGTTCATTGTCGCCAGCACGAAGAACGGCGAGGGCAGTGCCCGCGTGGTTCCACCCATGGTGACCTCGCGCTCCTGCATCGCCTCCAGCAGCGCTGCCTGGGTCTTGGGCGGGGTGCGGTTGATCTCGTCTGCCAGCACGATGTTGGCGAAGATCGGTCCCGGCGCGAACACGAACGCGCGACGACCGGTGCCGTGATCCTCCTCGAGGATGTCGGTGCCGACCACGTCGCTTGGCATCAGGTCGGGAGTGAACTGGATCCGCCGGAACGACAGCGCCGTGGCGTCGGCCAGGGTGCGGATCAGCAGCGTCTTGGCGAGGCCGGGCACTCCCTCGAGGAGGCAGTGCCCGCCGGCAATGAGGCCGGTCAGCAGGTCGTCGACCACGGCGTGCTGACCGACGATGACGGTGCCGATCGCCGAGCGCAGGGCGCCGAGCCGGGCGCGAAGCCGCTCCACCTCGACCAGATCGGCGGCGGGAGCGATGCCGCTCATTGTGTGGTCCTGCGCTTCACCGCTGCATCGCGTACAGCACGATGTTCACCGCGAAGCGGGTGTTGTCCACCGCGAGGAAGCGCTTGTTGCGGAAGTCGTAGTCCCACTCGCATCCGTAGTCCTTGTTGCTGTAGAGCACGGCGAGTCGGCCGTCGAGCACGATGCCCTTGAGGTATTCGTGGACAAGATCGTCGCCCCAGCCGTTGAGCTCGAGCGAGGTCGGCGGCGGGCCGTCGGGAAATTCAAAGAAGCTCGAGTAGACCGGATGGTCGTTGGGGAGCGTCACCAGCGCGCCGGCACCGAAGATGCGGGCCATCTCGGCCTCGAACGAGCGGGCAAAGAGGCCGTCGATGTCGTGATTGCAGTCGTCTGCAAAGAGGAAACCGCCCTGGCGAAGCCAGCGCTCCAGATGCTCGCGTTCCGAGCGCGAGAACTCCACCAGGCGACGACCGGCGATGTAGGCGAATGGCGCCTCGAACAGCGCCGGGGTGTCGATGTCGATCACCCGCTCGCGGGGCGCGACCCTGAGAGTGGTGTATTCCACCAGCGAATGCAGCACATTGGCCGGCATCCGCTGGTCCACGTCCCAGTCGCCGGAGCGGTAGCGCAACCGGGTGAAGGTGAAATCCACCCCGTCGGTCATCAGAGCGATCGGGCGGTGTTGATGACGTTGACGCCGTCGAACCGGGTGGTCGAGGAACCGTGCGACACCGCGCTCACCTGTCCGGGCTGCCCCTTGCCGTCAAAGAACGATCCGCCCATCCGCCAGTCACGCCGGTCCGCCAGGTCGGTGGTCGAGTTCCAGAACTCCAAGGTGTTGGCCTGATAGGCGACGTCGCGGAGCATCCCGGTGATCTTGCCGTTCTCGATGGCGTAGAAGAGCTGGCCGCCAAACTGGAAGTTGTAGCGCTGCTGATCGATCGAGAATGAACCGTCGCCGACGATGTAGATCCCCTTCTCGACGTCCGCCACCAACTCGGCCGGAGTTCTCGGCGAACTCCCCGGGCGCAACGAGATGTTGGCCATCCGCTGGAACTGCACCGAGCTCCAGCTGTCGGCATAGCTGCAGCCGTGCGAGGCGTTCTGGCCGAGGATGTGGACCTGGTCGCGGGTGGCCTGATAGTTGACCAGCGTCCCCTTGCTGACGAGGTCCCACTCGCGGGTCTTGACGCCCTCGTCATCGTATCCCACCGCCCCCAGCGAGCCGGGTTCGGTCTTGTCGGCATAGAGGGTGACCAGCTCGCTGCCGTAGCGGAACGACTTGCTCTCCCACTTGTCGAGGGTCGCGAAAGAAGTGCCGGCGTAGTTGGCCTCGTAGCCCAGCACGCGGTCGAGCTCCAGCGGATGTCCGACCGATTCGTGAATGGTGAGCCAGAGGTGCGACGGGTCGAGCACCATGGTGTACTTGCCGGGAACCACCGACTTGGCCGACAGCTTGGCGCGGGCATCACGTGCAGCGGCGGCGGCGTCGGCCACCATGTCATAGCTCTGGCCGTAGACGATGCCGCCGGCGGGAGTAGTCACCTTCCCGTCGGGGCGACCATCGAGGTATTCCCACCCCATCCCCACCGGCGAGGCAAGGGTGCTCCGGTTCTGGAACTTGCCGGTGGCCGGATCGACGGCGGTGGCGTTGAAGTTGGGCCACAGCCGGTGAACATCCTGGTCGATGTAGGAGCCGTCGGTGGAGGCGAAGTACTTCTGCTCGTTGACGGCGAAGATCGTCCCGTTGAAGAAGTTGGCGCCCGCCTTGAGCGCCGCATCACCAGCGGCGATCAGCAGCTCGGCCTTCTGGGCAATCGGGATCTCGAAGGCGTTGACGCGGATCGGGGTCCGCCAAGACACCTCTCCGTGGCCGGTCTGCGGCGCCAGGCGGACCGGTTCGGTCTGCAGCACCGCGTTGGCCTTGGCGATCGCCACCGCGGTGGCGGCCGAGCGGGCGATGCCGTCGCGGGTGACGTCGTTGGTGGAGGCGAAGCCCCAGGTGCCGTCGGCGATCACCCGGATGCCCACCCCGTATGACTCGCTGTTGTTGACCCCGGTAATCGCCCGCTCGCGCGACGACACCGATTGGTTGAGATAGCGTCCGATCCGGATGTCGGCATAACTGGCACCGCGATCGCGCGCGGCGTTGAGGCCGACGTCGGCGAGGGCCTTGCGGTCGTCGGCCGGAATGCGCGAGAGCGAGTGCGGCAGGGCGTTGAGGAGATGCGGGGCCACGGCCACGCCGGCCATGGCGCCTGTGGCGGTGCCCAGGAAGCGGCGACGATTGGGATGCATGATGATCTCCTCAGACCGCGTCGGAGAGCGACGAGAAGGTGAAGTCGCGCACCCGCATCGGCGGAATCAGGTCGCCGCCGGTACGGACCGGCGCGCCCAGTGCGTCGATGTTGTTGAGCATGATCACCGGCGACTCGTTGAACCGGAAATTCTTGACCGCGTGCATGATCCGCCCGTTCTCGACAAAGAAGGTCCCGTCGCGGGTGAGCCCGGTGAGCAGCACCGTCTGCGGGTCAACCGAGCGGATGTACCAGGTGCGGGTCACCAGCACGCCGCGTTCGGTGCTGCGGATCAGCTCCTCGGTGCTGGCAGTGCCGCCGCTCATGATGATGTTGGCGGGGCCGGGAAGCGGCTCCCTGCCGGTCTTCTGCGCCCAGAACCGTGGCACAGCGAGGTTCTTGACCACGCCGCGCTCGATCCAGGTGGTTGGCACCTGCGCCTGGCCGTCGCCGGCGTACGGGGCGCCCGGTACCAGGGGATTCCACGGATCGGAGGTGACGTTGACCTCCTCGCCGAAGAGCTGTTCGCCCAGACGGTTCCCCCCCCCTGGCTTGGCGAGGAAGGAACGCCCCTCGTCGGCCGAGCGGGCATTGAAGCCGCCCCACATGAATTGCAGGATTCCCACCGAGGCGAGCGGCTCCAGGATCACGGTGTATTTGCCGGGCTCGATCGCCCGGGCATTGCGCGACGCGAGCGCCTTCTCGATCGCCAGCCGTGAGGCGGCGTCGGTGTCCATCCTGGAAAAATCGTGGCTGTCGGAAGCACCATAGCCGGAGCCGGTGCTGTCCTCGGTGCGCGCCGTCACCGAGAAGTCGGCGCTGGTCGAGCGGTGGTAACCAAAGTTGCCGGTGCTCGACATCCGGGCGCTCCACCCCGACGAATCACTCAGAAAGCCAGCCGCCACGCACGCCGCCGCCTTGGAGGGCCGAATGCTGCCGGCTGCCACCTGGGCCCGGTCGGCGGCGCTCATCGCTGCCGTGCGGTCGCTCCAGTTGGGCGTCGGCCGGTAGCTCTGCTCGCCGATCGGCGGTAAATACTCCGGATCTTCCGGAGCCAGGCGGGCAAGCTCCTCCGCGCGCTTGACGGTGGCGGTCAGCGACTCCGGCGAAAAGTCATTGGTCGAGCTCGACCCCGAGCGCTTGCCGAACGAGGCGGTCACCGAGAGACTCCGGTTTTCCTCCTCGCCTGCGGTGGTTACGGTGTTCCGGGCATAGCGGATGTTGCCGCCACGGGAGCCATTCGCCGAGACGACGGTGGCGTCGGCGCTGGACTGCGCCAGGACACGGCCGAGCAGTTCACGGGCCTCGGCTTCGGTGAGCATTGCCATCAGATCGCCCTCGCGGTGTTGAGCACGTTGATCCGGTTGAACCGGGTGGTAGAGGAACCATGGGAGACGGCACTCGATTGGCCGGGTTCTCCCTTGCCGTCATTGAACGAGCCACCCAGGCGCCAGTCGCGGCGGTCACAGGTGGCGGTCATCGCGTTCCAGAACTCCTGCGTGTTGCTCTGGTAGGCCACGTCCTTGAGCATCCCGACAATCTTGCCGCCGGAAATCTCGTAGAAGAGCTGGCCGCCGAACTGGAAGTTGTAGCGCTGCTGGTCGATCGAATAAGAACCGCGACCGGCAATGTAGATCCCCTTGTCGACCCCGGAGATCAGCTCGGCCGGGGTGAGCGGCGCCGTCCCGGGGCTCAGCGACACGTTCGGCATCCGCTGGAACTGCACCGAACTCCAGCTGTCGGCGTAGCAGCAACCGTGGGAGCGCTGGTGACCGAGAATGTGCGCCTGGTCGCGGATTGCCTGATAGTCGACCAGCACCCCGTCCTTGACGAGGTCCCAGCGCTGGGTCTTGACCCCCTCGTCGTCCCAGCCGCAGGCGCCGAGCGAACTGGGTTCGGTCTTGTCGGCAAAGAAGTTCACCAGCGAAGAGCCGTAGCGGAAGTTGCCGCTCTGCCATTTGTCCAGCGTGGCGAAAGAGGTGCCGGCGTAGTTGGCCTCGTAGCCGAGCACCCGGTCGAGCTCGAGCGGATGCCCGACCGACTCGTGAATCGTCAGGAAGAGGTGCGACGGCTCCAGCACGAGATCGTACTGACCGGGAGTCACCGACTTGGCCGAATGCTTCTGGCGCGCCTGCTCGGCGGCGAGGCGGACATCCTCGATGATGTCGTAGGAGCGATCGTAGAGAATCGTTGCCGGACCCTCGACCCGGTCGCGCGCCTTGAGCTGCAAGTACTCCCACCCCATTCCCATCGGGGCGCTCAGCGCGTCGCGGGTCTGGAAGCGGCCGGTCGAGCGGTCCACCGCCGTGACGGTGAAGCCCGGCGAGATCCGGTGGATATCCTGGTCTGCGTAGGTGCCGTCGGTGTTGGCGAAATATTTCTGCTCGTTGATCGCCGAGAGCTGCGCCTGCACGAAGGTGGCCCCGGCGCCGAGCGCGGTCTCACCGACCCGCATCAGCAGCTCGACCTTTTCCTCGATCGGGATCTCGAAGGCGTTGATCTCGATCGGGGTGCGCCAGGAGACTTCGCCGTAACCAGGTTCAGGGGCAAGCTGGACCGGTTCGGTCTGCAGGATGCTGTTGGCCTTGGCGATGGTCACGGCCTGACGGGCGGCGCGGGCGATGCCGTCGCGGCTCAAGTCGTTGCTGGCGGCGAAACCCCAGGTGCCGTTGGCGATCACCCTCACCCCGGCGCCGAACGAATCGGTGTCGCTGATTCCGCTGATCCGCCGATCGCGGGTGGCGACGAACTGGCGACGATAGCGGCCGATCCGGACGTCGGCGTAGCTGGCGCCAGCCGAACGGGCGGCCTCCAGCGCGATGTCGGCCAGCAGCTTGCGGTCATCAGCCGGGATCGGCGTCAGGGCATGAAGGCCGGCGTGGCGGGGCAGGAGCACCAGTCCGGCGCCAACTCCGGAGACGGCGAGGAAATCACGGCGTTGCATCACGGTCCTTTCAACGGGGGCGGCGAGCGATGGCTATCCCCAAGAGTGGCCCAGCAGCATGTCTACGTCAATAACGGGGCAGAGAGCGATCCGGTTTCGGAAAAGTTACAGGGTGTCGAGTCCTTCGCGCCCGATGCCGGGCTGCCATGGCAGCAATTCGTAGTTGGCCAGACCAGCTTGCCAGTACGGGTCGTCGTCGCGAATCCGGTCGAGGGCAGCGGAATCGTCGTCCGGAACGCGCAACAGCAGGGCGCCGCCGCTCCGCGGATCGAGCGGACCCGATGCCAGCAGCAGTCCCGCTGCTTGGAGTTGGGCCAGATACTCCCGGTGCCGGGCCGTGACCTGCTGGACCTCTTCGAGCGGACGTCGGTAGCGAATCAGGACGAGTGCGTACATTTCTGGGTGAGTACCTTTCAGGTCAGGTTGTTCCCCCGCTGGGCATGGCGTGCCGCATCAGACTTCCACGAGTCGAGGTTGCAGATGGAATCTACCGCTCCCCCGCTGGTCTCCGCCGATTGGCTCTCGGCGCGACTCTCGGATCCCGGCCTGGTCGTCGTCGATGCCTCCTGGTACCTCCCCGCCGCCGGCCGGGATGCCAATGCGGAATATCGCACCGCCCACATTCCCGGCGCCGTGCGCTTCGACATCGATGCGATCCGCGACCGGAACAGTGATCTCCCTCACATGTTGCCGAGCGCGGTGGAATTCGCTGCGGCAATGGAAGAGCTGGGAATCGGGCCCAACCACCATGTGGTGGTCTACGACGGCAGTCGCACCAATCTCAGCGCCGCCAGAGTGTGGTGGACCTTCCGGGTGTTCGGGCACTCCCGCGTCTCGGTGCTCGATGGCGGTTTCACGGCCTGGGCCTCGGCCACCCGCCCGGTGCAGCACGGCGAGGTGCGTCGGCCCCGCACCGGCTACCCGATGTGCCGGCGGATCGACACGCTGGTGGCCGATCGCGCCCGGGTCGAGCGGATCGTTGCCGGTGCCGAGCAGGCGCAACTGGTCGACGCTCGTTCGGCTCCGCGCTTCAACGGCGAGGTCGACGAGCCACGTCCCGGATTGCAACGCGGCCACATCCCGGGCAGCGCCAATCTCCCCTTCGACGTGATCACCAACCCCGAAACCGGAATCCTCTTCCCGCCCGAAGCGTTGCGCGAGATGTTCCTTGCCTCCGGACTCGATCCCTGCGGCCAGATCGTCGCCAGTTGCGGCTCGGGGGTGAGTGCTTGTTCTGTGGCGCTGGCGATCGAGGTGATCCGGAGCGGCGATGCCGCCCACACCGGGCCGCCGGTGGCGGTCTACGATGGCAGTTGGGCGGAGTGGGGGAAGGCCGGCAAACGGTGAACGGTGAACGGTTAACGGGGCCGCCGCAGAGCGGCGGCAGGGTGAAAGGTGAAACGGTTTGTCGTGAACCAGTTTGTGCATTCCGTCTTCCCTTTCACCTTTTACGTTTCACGTTTCACGTTTCACGTTTCACCATTCACCTTTCACCTTTCACCCTCACCCCCCGTTCACCCTCCGCACCTCTTCCGCACCGCTACCACTGCTGGCCAGGTCGGCGCCAGGCGCTCGACTGCGGCGATGTGGGCGCGGGCCCTCCGGCACGGTTCCCGGCGGGCCAACGCGATCCTGATCGGGTAGCTGGTCGGGTCGATGCGGGCGGCCCAGCGCAGCTCGCTGAGGGCGCGACCGTTGCCCGCGACAATGTAGGCGGTCACCTGCTGGGCGCTCCGCGCGGTCACTGCTGCCATGAGCAGCACCACCATTGTCAACCACGGGCCACGCCGGGCCGTTGGGGGGGGGGAGGTACCGTCCGCTCGCGCCAGCCAGCCGCCGAGCAGCATGCCGGTGCAGAGCACCGGTACCGGCAGCAGCAGCAAGGCGTCGAAGCTTCCCACCACCGCGATCACGGCGACAGTGCCGAGCAGCGCAGCACCGGCGGCACCGCGCGGCCCGCCGGCTTCAAGGGCGCGGAGTCCGCGCCAGCCGAGTCCCGTGGCCAGCAACAGCACCGCCAACACGCCAATCAGGCCGCGCTCGCTCGTCAGCGCCATCCAGTCACTACTGGGCCACGGATTGAGCGGGATCACGTCGCCGCGAGTCCACGACGGGTCGCTCGCTGGCGCCACGTCTCCGTAGCGAACGGGCCAGTTGCCGGGCCCCACTCCGGCCAGCGGGTGTGCCGCTGCCAGTTCAAGGGTACGGCGGTACTGGGTAAGACGACCACGGCCCGACCCCTCCTGGAAGTTGGCGACTCCCACCAGTGTGTCGCGGTAGGGGGAGTCCGATCGCCATTGCAGCGCGTTGGGAATGCCGAACGCGAGGATCGCCGCCCCAATGACGGCCACGGGCAGCAGCGCGGCACGGCGATGCGACAACCGCAGTCCGCCTCGGCGCCACGCATGCAGCAGTGCGATCGCGGTGATCCCCCCCCCTGCCAAGGCACCCAGCCACGCAGCACGTGAACGGGTCAGCAACAGCACCGCCAGCACCACCATCACCCCGATGGCGGCGAGGACGGCATTCCGGCGGCGTGCCACGGTGAGCACCAGGATGAACAGTCCGGGGGTCACGAGCGCACCGAGATGACCGACAAAATTGCGGTTGCCGAGCGTCCCGCCGGGTGCCCGGGTCCGGGCGAACAACACCGACTCGACTCCCCACGCCTGTGCCAGAGCAGTGCCGGCCGCAGTGACCGCCGCGATCACCGCCCACCCGAGCAGCAGCGGGCCGTGACGGGCAGTGAGGTGGTGGGCCAGCAGGAACGCCACGCAGGCGGTCAGCGTCAATCCGGTGGCGCGGAGCCCCAGCCAGGGATTGGTGGCCATCGCAGTGGACAGCATCGATCCCGCCAACAGCAACAGCAAGCCCGCCTGCAACCCGCGCGCGGGCCAGTGCATCAATCGGGGGCGCGCCAGCAGGACGGCGAACCAGACAGTGGCGTGCACCGTTAGTTCTTTGGGGAGTTGGTGCCGGTCGAGGTCGGTGGGTGCCACTGGCAGCGCGAGCAGGACCGCTGCCACCAGGCCAAACCCCAACAGGTGCAGGGCAGTGCGCTCCGGCCACCGACTCGCGGCGGCGGTATCGAGAGTCGGTGAGGGCAGCGTCGCGTTGTTCACGGTGGAAAAGATACCGCGTCCCGTCCGGTCGGGAGGGTGGGGGTAAATTGCCCTATCACCCGGAAGGAGGATGAGATGGCCGACCAGCCGTTCGACCCCGAGGACTATGCCGACGAGATGGCGCCCAACGCCGTTCTCGCCACCACCGACCAGCCGGTGGCGATCGAGGTGCGGGAGATTGACGACGACCGGGTCCCCGAGGGGATGCGCTGCCTCGGCACCTTCCTCGATGGCACTCTGGTGGCGCGTTGCGCCGTGCCGCCCGGAGCGGCCGCCTACTTCGATCGCCACGCGGTCTTTGGCGAGCCGCGCCGGCTCGTGCTCGCCGCGCGGGAGGAGGATCCCGGGCTCCGCTGTGAGCTCTACGCCATCGTGCCTATGCCTTCGACTCCACCGGAGCTGGAATCCGCCGACGCCGCCGAGCCCTGGGCCGCATCGGTCCCCGGGTCGGGATACGAGCAGGCCGCGGCCGAGGCCGAGGCGGAAGACGAGCCCCCCACGCTGGCGGCCGTCCTCCTTGGTCAGATCATCCGCTTTTCCAAGGATCGACGCCATCCGGAATCGTTGCCGCTCGAAACCGTCGACATTCTGGCCCGGATCGTCTCCGGACGGGTGGTCGAGGTGGTCGACCGGTTGCTCGATGACCTGCTCGGCGGCAACGCTTGAGTGTCGATATCTTGTCGCAGGGTAGTCACCCGACCAGCTCCGATCCGGTTCAACACACCAGCCTACTCAAGGAAATGCCTCGATGTCGTATGATGTCTACAAGATTCTCCACCTGGGCGGGATGTTCTTCCTCTTCACCATGCTCGGCGGTATTGCTCTGCATGTGATGAATGGCGGGACCCGCGAGTCCAACACTGGTCGCAAGTTGACCGGCGCGCTCCACGGCCTGGCGTTGTTCGTGATTCTCCTCGGCGGCTTCGGAATGCTTGCCCGGTTGGGGATGGACGGCGGCCTGCCGGGCTGGATCTACCTCAAGCTGGCGATCTGGATTGCGATGCCGGTTCTCGGAACGCTGCCATACCGCAGGCCGGCCACTGCCAAGGCGGTGCTGATCGCCCTGCCGTTGATCGGCATTCTGGCCGCGTGGGTGGCGACCTACAAGCCGCTCTGAAAGACGGTGAACGGTGAACGGGGCGCGGCTCTGCCGCGCGGGGTGAACGGGGTGCGGGGTGCGGAGAAGGGGACATCTCCGTATCTTTGGAGGTTGTCCGTGTGGTGTTCCCCTGTTCCTGATACCCAGATCGGCTTGCCAATATCATGACTACCGCGTCCGCTCCCGCTTTCAAGCAACTCTCCCTCCCGGTCGACGGCGAGGCGATCACTCTCCGCGATGGTGCCCTGGTGGTTCCCGACGCGCCGATCATCCCCTTCATCGAGGGTGACGGCACCGGGCCGGACATCTGGCGCGCTTCCCGGCACGTCCTCGATGGTGCGGTCAGGATTGCCTATGGCGGCAAGCGCCGGCTCGCCTGGTTCGAGGTCTTTGCCGGTGAGAAGTCCAGGAACAAGTTCGACTCCTGGCTCCCCGAGGACACCATCACGGCGATCGATCATTACCTCGTGGCGATCAAGGGTCCGCTGACCACGCCGGTCGGGGGGGGGATTCGTTCGCTCAACGTCGCTCTCCGCCAGCAGCTCGATCTCTATGCCTGCGTCCGTCCGGTGCGCTGGTTCACCGGCGTCCCTTCGCCGGTCAAGGATCCCGGTGCGGTCGACATGGTGATCTTCCGCGAGAACACCGAGGACATCTACGCCGGAATCGAGTACGAGGCGCACACTCCCGCGGCCCAGAAGCTGATCGCCTTCCTGCAGCAGGAAATGGGAGCCACCAGTATCCGCTTCCCCGATTCTTCGGCGATCGGCATCAAGCCGGTATCCGAGGAGGGCTCGAAGCGGCTGATCCGCGCCGCCATCGAGTACGCCATCGCCAATGGCCGGCCCAGCGTCACGCTGGTGCACAAGGGCAACATCATGAAGTACACCGAGGGCGGCTTCCGCGACTGGGGCTATGCCCTGGCCCGCGAGGAGTTCGGTGCGGTCGATCATGAGGGCGGCCCCTGGCAGGTGCTCCCCAACGGGATCATCATCAAGGACGTGATCGCCGACGCGATGCTGCAGCAGATCCTGCTCAGGCCGCGCGAGTACGGCGTGCTCGCCACCCTCAACCTCAACGGCGACTACATCTCCGATGCGCTGGCGGCCCAGGTCGGCGGGATCGGGATCGCGCCGGGCGCCAACATCAATTACGTCACCGGGCACGCCATTTTCGAGGCGACCCATGGCACGGCGCCGAAATACGCCGACAAGGACATGGTCAATCCCGGCTCGGTGATCCTGTCGGGCGAGATGATGCTGCGCTACCTTGGATGGGGAGAGGCAGCCGACCTGATCGTGGCCGGTCTGGAGCGGACCATCAGTCAGCGCCGGGTGACCTACGACTTCGAGCGGTTGATGGACGGTGCCACCAAGCTCTCCACCAGTGCCTTCGGGGCCGCGGTGGTCGAGAATATGACGCCGTAACCAGGATAGATCGGCATCGGGGCGCCCCAGCCCCCGATGCCGTGCAGTACCATCCCCCGCTGACCCATATAGTCTGGATCCGAGTGTACCGAGTCACGGCAACTCCTTCCGACCCCGATCGCGCTGCTCCCGCCGTGCCGGCCCCGGGCGTGCGCGGAATTCGTTGATGTCACGATCAGGGGGGGGGACACGCCCGCGTCGCGGCTCACCACTGCCGCCCGACATCGAGGCGGCGCTGCGGGAGCTCAACAATGCGCTTGGCAAGGCGGCGATGTACCCCGCCGGTCACCGCCTGGCGGTCAGGGCAGCAGCTGCGCTCACCGAACGCCTCGCGTCGGCGCTTGAGGCCAGGCCATCGGTCCTCCTCGGCGTCACCCCCAACGGCCTGCTGCTCGACGGTACTGCCGCAGAACCGCTCTCGCCGCTGCTGCGCGACCTGGCGGCGCGACTCCACCGCAAGAACGTCGGCACCATTCATCTGATCCCCGGTCTCGGAGCGGATGAGGTAGCCGCGTTCCTCGCCGCACTCGCATCACCCGATGCCGAAGAGGCGATCGGGCGGGAGGGACTGCGGCTCGGCCACCTCCGGGTGGAGCCGCTGATCTACGATGTGGTCGCCTTTGCCGACGTGGCCGAAGAAATTGATGAAGTCTTCTGGACCAGGTTGGTCGAGGCGGCGTTCGGTCGTCGGCTGGGCGAGGGCGAGGCCGCTCCAACCCCGGCCGAGTTGGCACTGGCAATCGAGGAGAACACCGCCCGCCCGGGCGATGCGCCCAAGCGGGTTTACGAGGCGCTGGCGGCCTTCGCAACCGCGCTTGCCAGGCGTGGCGAACGTACCGCAGGCAAGGCGCGTCGTCGCTTCGTTGAGGTCTTGTCCGCTCTCTCCCGCCCCACTGCCCAGCGGGTGTTGCAGGCCGCACCCACTTCGACCTCGCGCCGTCGATTCCTCCGCGAAACGCTGGAACAGGTGCCGCCGGCGCTGATGTTGCAGCTCATCGAGTCGGTCGCCGAGGCGGATGGCGATCCGATCTCGCCGCAACTGCGCTGGATGCTCGGCAAGCTGGCCGCCACCGAGGGCGCCGACAGCGGGCTGCCGACCGGTGCGTTCACCTCGCAGGTAATCGGGTTGCTGGAACACTGGGAGGGGAACGACGCCAGCGATGATGCCATCGACCCGCGGATGCGCGGCGAGGGAGCTTCGCTGGTTGCCCTGGCATTGCAGCTCTCACAGTCGACGCCGCCCGTGCTCGAGGCAGCCCGGCGAGAGGCGTTGGCCGGGCGGCTGGACTCGCTGTTGGTGATGCTGGATCATCGCGACAATGATCCGGCCAACGCCCGGGCTCTCTCCTCGGCTGCCCTGGATCCCGCCTTGCTGGGCCAGTTGCTGGGAGAACGTGAGCCGAAATGGCCTCTGGTCGAGCGGATCGCCCGGCACGATCCGGCCGTGGCGATCACGCCGCTTCTAGATGCGCTCGAGCGGTCGATGGTGCGCAGCGTACGCCGCCGATTGCTCGACCTGCTCACCGCGCTGGGCCCGGCCATCGAACCTGTGCTGCTGCTCCGTTTGCCGGAAGCACCTTGGCATCTGGCCCGGAACATCATCTCCGTGCTGGCTGAGTTCCCCACGCTGGTCGATGCCGGCCCGGTGGTCCAGATGCTCGAGCACCCTGACTTGCGCGTCCGGCAGGAGGCGCTCAAACTGCTGGTCCGTGTCCCGGAGGCCCGCGATCGTGCCGTTGCCGCGGCACTGGAAGACGGAGAGCCGGCGCTGGTGCGGACTGCACTGGCGGCACTGGACGGCGAGTGCCCCCCCCAGATCGTGGTTCCCCTCATCGGGCTGCTGGCCGAAGGCGACGAGGAGACGCGACTGCAGGCCATCCGGCTGTTGGACGACGCCAACCATCCATTGGCGATCGGCCCGCTGTTGAACCTGGTCAGGTCACGGAGCGGCCTCCTGCGCCGGTGGCGACTCCTCCCGGCCACGCCGGTGATGCTGGCCGCCCTTCGCGTTCTGGCAACGCGGTGGCCCACTCACCGGCCGGTGGTGGTGACGCTCCAGCTCGCTGCGCACCATGATGACCACCGCGTCCGGGAAGCAATCGGCCTGTTCAGGGGGGGGGAGCATTGAGCGAGGCGATCCGCTTCCTCCACGCGCTGGCGCAGGCGCTCTCCGCGATGGCGCTCTATTCCCCCGGACATCCTGCCGCCCGGCGCGCCGGTGAGACGGCCTGGCATGCCCTCGAAGCACTGCTGGCATGCGGTCCGGAGCACAACTTCCTCTTCCTTGGCGGCGCCCCGATTCACGGTGGCCGTCCGCTCCACGAACTGACGTCGTGGCCTTGGGGAGGGCGCCTGGCTCATGTCGGGATGCACCGCATCGAATTCCGGCGCGAGGCCACCGCGGAGGGGCTCCACGAGCTGCTCGAGCGGATCCAGCACCGTTTCGCGACCGGAGTGATCCCGGACGAGGAGCTCGACAAGCCGCTGCCCGGCATCAACTACGGCACGGTCGCGATTGACGAGGTCGAGGACGATCCCGACCGGATCGCCGACGAGGTGGCCACTGTCGCCGGAAGCCGCGAGCAGCAACTCGACCTGTCGGATGAGCTCGACGCCTTCAGCTTCATTCGCGAGCAGGCCACCGTCGGGAGCGTGGCGCGTGCCGAGGTCGACGCCGTCATCCGGCTCCTGCTCGGGCATCTGGAGCACCACGCCGTGCCCCAGGCGGCATCACCGGTCGAGCCGACCAGCTATCCCGCCGTACACGCGATCAATACCACGCTGCTCACCATGGCCGCAGGGCGATCGGCAGGGCTGGAGCGCGGTGACCTGCACCGTCTGGGGACCGCCGCCATTCTGCACGACATCGGCATGGCGCGGATTCCCGCGCGCCTCTCCTGGGCCGATCGCCTCTCTGAAGCCGAACGCACCCTCGTGGAGACCCATCCGGCAGCCGGGGCGGAGTTGTTGTTGACGGCAGGCGGGCGCGGTGCCGAGCTGGCGGCGTTGGTGTCGTGGGAGCATCACCTGCGGCCCGATGGCACCGGCTATCCGGATCGTCGCTTCCGCACCACACCACACTGGGCCTCACGGTTGGTGGCGGTCACTTCGACCTGGGCATCGTTGCGCTGCCCCCGACCGTATCGACCTGCCTGGAGCCCCGAGCGGGTGATCGGCTATCTGACCGATGGTGCCGGAAAAGTGGTCGATGCCGAGGCCGCAGCACTGCTGATCTCGCTCGTCCGGGAATGATCGGCGAGAGTCGCCGCCGCCAACCAGACCAGGGCGAGCCATAGCAGATCGGCGGTGAGCAGGTGCGTGAGCTGAAGCGGCATCGGCACCAGCAGCAGCAGGGTCGCCAAGCCGACGCACCACTGCACGATCACCAGGCCGGTGATGGCGCGAGACGCCAACTCCACCGCGCGCCCCGGCTGCCAGCGGGGTGCGGCTTGGCCGAGCCAGAGCAGATAGACTCCCGCCGCAGCTGCCAGGACCGGATGCCAGATGCGAAGCTGGATCAGCCAGTGCGCGGTTGGATCGCGGTCCTGGGCCAGCCCCTCGGCCAGGGTGCGGGCCGGAAAGAGAGTGTCACCGAGCGAAGTTACCGCACCGGTCATCCCGACCATCACCATGGCACCAAACGCCACCACCAGCGCCAGGTCACGTCGCTGGAATGAATCCCGGCTGATGGGGGGGGCACCGCCGCTCCACCAGGCCGCCAGAAAGATCGCCGCCAGCAGGAGCAGGGTGTTGAGCAGGTGGGCGCCGAGAGTCAGCGCCCGGGCCAGCGATGCGTTGTCGGCGACCAGTTCGAACTTGACCAGACCGGCCCCGATCGCGGCTTCCAGCAGCATCACGATCATCGCCACCACCACCGCCGTCCGGGCGGGATGACCGCGCCGGAACACCCGTCTGCTCCACACCAGCATCACCACCACCATCAGCAGCGAGACGCCGGAGGTGAGCCGATGGCTGAACTCGATCAAGGTGGCCACCGTGGGCGACGGCGGGACGACGGCGCCGTTGCAGAGCGGCCAGTGACTGCCGCAGCCAGCGCCCGAGCCGGTGGCTCGCACCACCGCGCCCCACAAGATGACCACCATGGTGACGGCCAGAGTGGCCCAACACCAACGTGCCAGGCGGGGGTGCGCGGGAGAGTTGGACATCGGTAACGAATAGCACAATCCGGTGCGGCACGCAGGTGGGGCCTTCCCCAGCCCATGGCCGCGCGGTAGCTTGCAGGGTCTGCCGCGGTCCTGGTTCCGGAGCGGTACCCAACTGCCAAGTTCGCCCGCCATCCTTCACTGTGGAGTGTCTCGATGCCACGATCCCGCGTGGGTCCCCTGCTGCTCGCCATTCTCATCGCCGGGCCGCTTGTTGCCCAGGAACGTCCCATCGCCTTCGTGGGCGGGCGGGTCATTCCGGTTTCGGGTGAGGAGATCGCCAACGGGACGGTGATCATCCATCGCGGCCGGATCACCGCAGTCGGCTCGAGTGGCAGCGTGACTATCCCGGCCGATGCCGAACGGCGCGACGTGACCGGCCGGGTGCTGATGCCGGGGCTGGTCGATTCGCACTCGCATGTCGGCGAGGTGGCCGGCGCCGACGGCAGCGCTCCGATCCAGGGCGACGTCCGCGCCCTCGACGCCATCAATGTTCGCGCCGCCTCCATCAAGAAGGCACGGGCCGGCGGCATCACCACCGTCAACGTGATGCCGGGATCCGGGCACCTGATGAGCGGGCAGACCGCCTACCTCAAGCTCCGCGACGGCAACACCATCAACGACCTGCTGCTCTGCAGCGATCCCGAGCGCGGCATCTGCGGCGGGATGAAGATGGCCAACGGCACCAATCCCCGGAGGGCGGCGCCGTTTCCGGGGACCCGCGCCAAGGCCGCCGCTCTGGTGCGCGCCAAGTTCATTGCCGCGCGGGAGTATCGCGCCAAACTGGCCGCAGCCGGCAACGATGCCGCCAAGCGGCCTCCGCGTGATCTCGAGATGGAGGCGCTTGTCGAGGTGCTCGACGGCAAGCGGGTGGTCCATCATCACACCCACCGCCACGACGACATCCTCACCGTGCTGCGGCTGAAGGAGGAGTTCGGGTTCCGAGTCGTGCTGCACCACGTGAGCGAGGGATGGAAGGTGGCCCGCGAAATAGCCGCTGCCGGCGTGCCGTCGAGCGTGATCGTGATCGATGCCCCCGGCGGCAAGCTGGAGGCGATGGATCTCTCCTTTGACACCGGACGGGCCATCGACGAGGCCGGTGGCGAGGTCGGCTTCCATACCGACGACGGCATCACCGATTCACGGGTCTTCCTCCGCTCGGCGGCGCTCGCCGTCCGCGCGGGAATGTCTCGCGAAAAGGCGCTGGCCGGCGTGACCATCGCCAACGCCCGGATGCTCGACATGGGCGATCGCGTCGGTACTCTGGAACCTGGCAAGGATGCCGATCTGGTGGTGCTCAGTGGCGACCCGCTCTCCGTTTACACCCTCGTGCAGGAGACCTGGATCGAGGGGCGACTGCTGTTCGATCGCGCCAACCCGGAGCATCGTCTCTTCGCCGAGGGCGGCCTCGGTGCGGGTGACGATTCGCTCATTCACGTGCACGCCGACATGGAGGGTCACAACTGATGCGCCGACTTCTTGCCCTCCTGCTGCTGTTTCCTGCCGGCATGCTGTCGGCTCAACTCGCCGTCACCGCCGATACCCTGTGGACCATGACCGGCGCGCCGATTGCCGATGCCGTGGTGCTGATCGGTGCCGACGGCCGCATCGCCGCGGTCGGACCGCGTGCCACCACGGCAATTCCGGCCGGCACTGCCACCCGGCACGCTGCGCATGTGACGCCGGGGTTGGTCGACGCGCACACCGTGGTCGGGCTGGCCGGGTATCTCAATCAGCCCCACGACCAGGACCAGCTCGAGACCAGCAACCCGATCCAGCCCGAGCTGCGCGCCATCGATGCCTACAACGCCCGCGAGGTATTGGTCGGCTGGCAGCGCCGCTACGGTACCACCACCATGCACACCGGACATGGCCCGGGCGCACTGGCGAGCGGGCAGACGATGATCGTCAAGACCCGCGGCAACACCGTGGCCGAGGCGGTGATCGATTCCGCCGTCATGGTGGCCATGACGCTGGGCAGCGATGTCAGCGGGAATTTCTCCGGCCGCTCGCCCGGCACCCGTGCCAAGGGAGTGGCGATGCTGCGGGCCGAGTTCATCAAGGCGCGCGAATACGCCGAGAAGAGGAAGCGTGACGCCACCACGCCGCGCGACCTGCGGCTGGACGCCTTCGCTGCGGTGCTCGACGGCCGCCTCAGCGCGCTGATCACGGCACAGACCGCCGCCGACATACTCGGCGCGCTGCGCTTGCGGGCCGAGTTCGGCTTCCCGCTGGTGCTCGACGGCGCGGCCGAGGCCCATCTGGTGCTCGACGAGATCCGGAGTGCAGGGGTGCCGGTGATCCTTCACCCCACCATGGCACGCCACGGTGGCACCATGAAGAACGCCTCCTTCACCACCCTCGGAGTGTTGCAGCGGGCCGGCGTACCGGTGGCACTGCAGAGCGGCTTCGAGGGGTATGTCCCCAAGACGCGGGTACCGCTCTTTGAGGCGGCAGTCGCTGCGGCATTCGGCAGCACCCGGGTCGATGCGCTCGCCGCGGTGACGATCAACGCCGCGCGAATCGTCGGCGTTGCGGAGCGGGTCGGCAGTCTCGAAGTGGGGAAGGATGGTGACCTGGTGCTGTTCGACGGCGACCCGTTCGAGTATCTCACCAAAGTCTGTGCGGTGGTGATCGAGGGGTCCGTGGTGGAGGAGGGGTGCCGGTGAGGAGTCCACCCTGAACTCGCCCCGGCTCCAGATCGCGATTGCGGCGTTGCTCTTCTCCACCGGCGGCGCCGCGATCAAGCTGGCGAACTTCACCAGTTGGCAGATCGTATCCTTCCGCTCCGCCGTGGCGGCGCTGGTGCTGGCAGTGGCGTTGCCCGCCGCTCGCCGCGGCATCTCCGCTCGCTCCGTCCTGGTCGGCGTCGCCTATGCCGCTACGCTCACCTTTTTCGTGCTGACCAACCGGCTCACCACCAGCGCCAACGCCATCTACCTGCAATCGACCGCGCCGCTCTTCCTTCTGTTGCTCGGCCCCTGGCTGTTGCGGGAGCCGCTTCGGAGGCGCGACATCCCCGTGCTCCTCGCCGTTCTGCTCGGCCTGGTACTGGTGATGCTGGGGCGTGACGCGCCGAGCGGCACTGCCCCCAATCCCGGGCTGGGCAACGCGTTCGCCATTGCCAGCGGCGGCTGCTACGCGCTGATGCTGTCGGGACTCCGGTGGCTGGGGCGCGACGGCGATTCCCGCCGCGAGGGACTGGCCGCGGTGGTGCTGGGCAACGCCTTGGCTGCGCTGGCGGCGCTGCCGATGTCGCTGCCGCTGGCACCGACGCCGCTGGGTGATTGGGGCGTGATCGTCTATCTCGGCGCCTTCCAGATCGGGGTTGCGTATGTCCTGGTCACCGCCGGGCTCCGGCGGGTGGCGGCACTCGATGCCTCGTTGCTGCTGCTGGTGGAGACGGCACTGAATCCGGCCTGGACCTGGCTGCTGTTGCGGGAGCGTCCCACCCCATGGGCCATCGCGGGGGGAACCGTCATCATCGGTGCAACCGCGCTCCAGGCGCTGCGCTCCGCACCGCCACCAATCGGGGCCAAGCCATGCGCGACGTGACTCTGTTCGAGACGGTCCGGGTGATGGCGGGCCGCGCACCACTCTGGCCGCGCCATGTCGCGCGGATGCGGGCCAGTGCTGCGGTGTTCGGAATGTTGTCCCCCCCAGTCGACGAGCCATCATGGGGGGGGGATGATCTGGTGGTGCGCTGCGAGCTGGCTGGCGGCAGCCTCCGCCTGTTGCCGCGCGAGGTGCCGCCGGCGGAGCCGATAATGCTGGCCACCAGCCCGGCACCCCATCGGGGCTACCAGCACAAGGTCGCCGAGCGGCACTGGCTAGAGGCGGCGCGGCTCTCGGTGGCGCCGCTCTTGGCCGACGACGCCCTGATGTTCGATCCCGTCGGCCGACTGGTCGAGGCCACCATCTGGGCCGTCGGGTGGTGGGAGGGCGAGCGCCTGGTCTTCCCGCCGCTGGGGTTGGGCGGGCTGCCGAGCGTGGCCCGGGGGCGGTTGGCAGGGATGGTGCGTGGCGGGGTGGCGGTGGCGGCGATCGACCGCGAGGGGCTCAAGGGCCGCTCCCTGCTGGCCTGCAACGCCGCCCGCGGGGTGGTCCCGGTTGCGGCGCTCGATGGCCAGGCCGTGCCGCCCAATCTGCGCACCGCCGCCCTGGCGGCGAGGTTCTGGGATGGGCCCCAAGCTTGACCGATCCGGGCGAGGCGGGCATCTTTGGCGGTTCAGGGTGCGTGGTGCTTGTAGCTCAATCGGTTAGAGCGCCGCACTGTGGCTGCGGAGGTTGCGGGTTCGATCCCCGTCAGGCACCCTGGAGCAGGGCAGGATGGCGACGCTTTTAGGTCCGTAGCTCAATTGGTAGAGCACCGGTCTCCAAAACCGGGGGTTGCAGGTTCGATTCCTGCCGGGCCTGTGGGAGGGGGGAGGCTGGAGGCGGGTTCGTCGGGGTCGCGGCTCCGCGATCGCCGCGCCGGATCTCCCCTCTTCCATTTCTGGTGACTTGATCCTCGGCGATCTCCAGCTATATTCGCCGGTCTGTTGGAATGACGGCGCTATCGTCTAGAGGCCCAGGACACAGCCCTCTCAAGGCTGGAACACGGGTTCGAATCCCGTTAGCGCTATGCAGGTCCCTTGGGGATCTTGGCCCCATCGTCTATCGGTCAGGACGCGACCCTTTCAAGGTCGAGAGACGGGTTCGATTCCCGTTGGGGCTACTTGCAGCAGCTGCGCCTCGATAGCTCAATTGGTAGAGCACGTGACTCTTAATCACTAGGTTGAAGGTTCGAGTCCTTCTCGGGGCACTGGAAGCAATCGAAGGGACATCACTCCGGTGGTGTCCCTTTGGCGTTCCGGCCGGTTGGTGTTCCTGGGCGGGGCCCTTTCGGCTGCCGGTTCATGGCGGAGTCTGTCCACCAAGTCCGTGGTGATACTCGAACCTGCCGGAGTTTGGTGTACCCGGCAGCCGGGTAACCGGTTGGTGTGACAACTCACCAAGCGCCTGGCACCAGCAGTGTCTGCAGCCAGTGTAACTTTCCCCAAGTCTGCGGGACCAGCACCAACCCCCCCTCAAGATCGAGTCCCGCTTTGGCCGGATTGGCCAACCATCAGTGATTGTCAGGAGTATTGACCAGTGCCTCGTCGCCAAATCGTTGCCCCGCTCATGATTGCGCTCCTTGCCGCAGTGCTGCTGCTGTTGCCGGCCCTCACCCGCTTGATCGCCGAGTGGTGGTGGTTCCAGGAACTCGGTTTCCAGGTCCTCTTCACCAAAGAGCTGACGACCCGCATCGCCCTCTTCTTCGGGGCGGGAGTGCTCACTACCGGGGTCCTCTACTCGAACTTGCGGGCGGCTCAACGAGGCATGGTGACCCAGCCGGTGCTGCGCCAGATCGGCGAGGCACTTCCCCGGACCAACCTCCCGGTGCTGCTCCGGAGTCTCTCGCTTCCCGTGGCCCTCGGATTCGGACTGTTGGGAGGACTCTCGGGTGCCGCGATGTGGCAAACCGTGCTGCAAGCCATCCACTCAACTCCCTTCGGCATCAGTGACCCGATCTTTGGCCGGGACATCGGCTGGTATGTGTTCACACTCCCCGCCATCGAATTGGCCATCGGCTTCCTGTTCGGGTTGGCGATGCTGACGTTGCTGCTCATTGCGTCGCTCTATTTCGTGGGCGGCGACATCATCTGGCAACCCCGGCTCATCCATGTCAAACGATCGACCGGAATGCATCTCGCAATACTGGTTGCGTCGCTGCTGTTCCTGACAGCGCTTCGGCTCTGGTTCGTGGACACTGCCGGGCTGCTCCATTCTACGACCGGCCCGCTGGTGGGGGCGAGCTACACCGACATCCACGCAACTCTCCCGATGATTCGATTCACCGCGGCCCTCGCCCTGGTCGCCGGGGTCATGGTGGCTGTGGGTGGACTCAAGGGAGAACTGCCGCGCTACAGTTTCGTGGCGCTCGGCGGGTATTTCGCCGTCACGCTGCTCGCCAGAGGAGTTTATCCGGCGGCGATCCAGAAGTTCGTGGTGGCACCCACCGAGCTGACCCGGGAAACGCCCTACCTGACCCATCACATCGCCGCCACCAGGCAGGCATGGGGCATCGACAGCGTCGATACCAGGGAGCTCGACGGTGAAGCGACGCTCACCCTCGAGGACATCCGGGGCAACGCCCCCACCATCGAGAACGTGCGTCTCTGGGACCGGCAACCGTTGCTCGAGACGTTCGGACAATTGCAGGAGATCCGCACCTACTACGACTTCGTCTCGGTCGACGACGACCGCTACCTGATCGACGGGAAGTACCGGCAGGTACTGCTCTCGCCCAGAGAGCTCAATGTTGCGTCGCTGCCAACCCGGACCTTCATCAACGAGCACCTGACCTTTACCCACGGCATGGGGGTGACGCTCAGTCCCGTAAATCAGGTGACGGTCGAGGGACTTCCCGTGCTCTTCATCCGCGACCTCCCCCCGGTGTCAGACGTTTCGCTCCAGGTCACCCGTCCGCAGATCTACTTCGGTGAGCTGGCCAACGAGTATGTGTTCGTGGGGACTCGCCAGCGGGAATTCGATCACCCATCGGGGGAAGCCAACGTCTATGCCGCCTACGAAGGGACCGGCGGTGTTCCGGTGACGAGTGCCCTGCGCCGGCTGGTGCTCGCCATGAGGTTCGGCTCCACCAAGATTCTGCTGTCGGGAGACATCACCAACGAGAGCCGGGTTCTGTACTACCGGAACATCCGCCAACGGGCCTCCCGGGCGCTGCCGTTCCTGCAGTTCGACCGCGACCCGTACATGGTGGTTGCCGATGACGGATCGCTGCAGTGGATCCTGGACGCGTACACCTCCACCAGCCGCTACCCCTATTCCTCTCGGCTCAATGACGGCACCAGCTACATGCGGAATTCCGTCAAGGTGGTGATCGACGCCTACCACGGTTCGATGCGTGCCTTCGTGAGCGACCCGGGAGATCCGCTGGTGCGGACCTGGGAGGCGATCTTCCCCGGGATATTCGAGCCGATGGAGACCATGCCGGAAGATTTGCGGCGACACATCCGCTATCCCGACGAGCTCTACCGCATTCAGGCAACGCTCTACACCACCTACCACATGGAAGCGCCGGTGGACTTCTATCACCGGGAAGATCAGTGGCAGATTCCTGCCGTCACCAAGTCCGACGGCAGCACTCCCTTCATGCGGCACATCGTGATGCGGCTCCCCGACGAGGAGGAGGCCGAGTTCATCTACATGGTCCCCTTCACCCCGCGCGGCAAGGACAATCTGGCCGCCTGGATGGTGGCGCGAAACGACGGCGATGTCTACGGCACCCTGCGCGTTTACCGGTTGAGCCGGCAGAGTCTGGTGTTCGGGCCGACGCAGATCACCAACCGGATCAATCAGGACACCGAGGTTTCCCGGCAGGTCACCCTCTGGGATCAGTCGGGGAGCCGGGTGATCCGTGGCGATCTGCTGGTCATTCCGATCGAGCAGAGTCTGCTCTACGTCCAACCGCTCTACCTGCAGGCCGAAGGCGGCAAGATCCCCGAACTCAAGCGGGTCGTCGTCGCCTACCAGAATCAGGTGGTGATGCGGGAGACGCTGGACGGTGCCCTGAATGAACTCTTCGGTGGCTCGGCGGCCACGACTGATCGGCCGCAGGATGCAACCATTCCCGCAGTTGCCGGAACCGCGCCAGCGGCAGCGGCGGTCAGTGCCGAAATCCGGGGCCTCCTTGAGGAATCGCGCCAGCGTTACGAATCGGCGATGGAGGCACAGCGGGCGGGGGATTGGGCCCGTTATGGCGACGAGATCAAGCGGCTCGGCGAGTTGCTGGAGCGGTTGTCACGGAATCGGTGAATAATGGGCTGGCCGGGCGGCAAGCTGCAGCGTCTCCTGCAGCCCAGCTCACCGTCCAGCCACCGCTCGTCGGTCCTGACGACCGCTCGGCGGCGCTGACCGCCGTTCATTGGTGATTCATGGGAGGAACGACCTCACCGCGATATCATCCCGTGCCAATTGGCAGCGTGAACAGCGTATTCAGACTTCGAGGCCCAGCTTGATTCGTCACGACCTTACTCCCGCACGCCTGCAGCTTCTCCTGCTCGTGCTGCTGTCGATCGTTCCGGCTGTGCCGACCCATGGCCAGGTCAGGACTCTCACGCATGACGGGGAGAAGCGTCGATTTATCGTCCACCTCCCCTTGTCCTACTCTTCGAACGAGGACCAACGGTACCCCGTTGTGCTCAATTTTCATGGCGGCGGAATGACCATGGCCGAGCAGATGATGTACACCAGAATGAACGATGCGAGCGACCGGCACGACTTCATCGTGGTCTACCCCCAGGGGCTCGGACAGGATTGGAACGTGGGATTCGAGACCTCCTACCAGGACGGCAACGACGATGTCGGCTTCGTGGCGGCTTTGCTTGACAGGCTAGAAGCCGATTTCCGGATCGACGGCACCCGAGTCTATGCTGCCGGCCTCTCGCGTGGCGGATTCTTCACGCACCGGTTGGCCGCGGAGCTGTCGCACCGGGTGGCGGCGATCGCAGCGGTCGGTGCGCCGTTGCCGGTTCCGGTGGAGACGCTGCAGCAGCCGAGGGGCGAACGGAGCGCTGTCGGGGTGATGATCGTCCACGGCACCGCCGACCGCGTGGTGGATTATCTCGGCAAGGAGGGCAGCTACCTCTCCGCCGCCGACTCGCGGGCGTACTGGGCACGGCGGCACGGCCTGGGCGGCGCCGCCGAAACCACGAGGCAACTCGACGAGGACCCGTACGACAGCACCTCCGTGACGATTCTGGAAGCGGGGAGCGGACATCACGCGGTGGCGCTGGTGACCATCCATAATGGCGGACACACGTGGGCCGGCGCGGATCCCTTCAATGTCGGGCTGCCGATCGGTCGGACCTCGCGTGAGGTTGATCTGAACGAGGTGATCTGGCATTTCCTCGCCGCACACCGTCGGCAGTAGGCTGTCGCGATGACAGATGACTTGCTCGTGAGGAGACCGTGGCGCTCTGGACCCACCGGCTTCTGGCCGCTGCAAATCGGCGGGTGGACGGCATTCGCTGCGGCAATGTCGCTGGGCAGGGTTGGGGAGTTCACCGGACCTGTCATTCTGATGGTGGAATGGCCGTTCGCACTGCTCGGCTTCCTGACCACGCTCCTCCTGCACAGGTTCTATCTCCGATCGCGTCCGGGCACCGATTCGTCGATCCGGACGGTGCTGCTCGTCGTGGCCGCCTCGTATCTGGGCGGCATGCTGTGGACGGCTGGATTCCACACCTATCTGCACTACGTCGCCGTGCCGCTCATTCCGGTCGTCAGCCCGGGGAGCGTCAACCCCTTTCGGCGGGGCCCGGTACTCGACAACACCGTCTACAATACGCTCACTTTGCTGGCATGGAGCACCGTTCATGTGGTGCTGACGTACCGGGATGCGCTTTTCGAACAGCGCGCGAGTGTCCTCCGGGCCCGGGCCCAGGCACGTGACGCCCAACTGCAGATGCTGGCCTACCAGTTGAATCCACATTTCCTCTTCAACACCTTGAACTCGTTGCGTGCCATGATCGACGAGGATCGCGATCGCGCGCGCCGCATGGTCACCGAGCTCTCCAGCTTCCTGCGCTATGCCCTCACGGAGCGGCCGCTGCACATGGCTCCGTTGGCGGATGAGGTCTCGGCGTTGCAGGGGTACCTGGCGATCGAATCGATTCGCTTCGAGGATCGTCTCGATGTGCAGATGGAGATCGCTCCCGATGCGGCTGGCTGTCTCGTCCCGGCGTTTCTCCTCAATCCGCTCATGGAGAACGCACTCAAACACGGCATCCCGGCGGCTGGCGGTGGTCCATTGCGGGTGCGGGTCAGCGCCCGGCTCTGCTCGCCTGACACTCTGGTGGTGATCGTGGAGAATGACGGAGTGTGGCGCGATGAGGCCGAACCGGAGATCCCGGTCGTCGACAGCGCCCACGTGCCGCTGGCGGGGGATGGTGGAGTCGGACTCCGGAATGTCCGCGCCCGCCTGGAGCATCTGTTCGCCGATCGTCATCGATTTGCCATCACCCAGCAGGGTGATCAGGTCAGGGTCATGCTGGAGCTTCCCGCCGTGCGCCCGGACCGGCACGAATCCGGTACCGAGGCTGCTGTGCCGCCGCCACATGCCGATCGGGGAGAGTGAGATGCGCCGACATCATGCCGTCATAGTTGATGACGAGAGACTCGCCAGGAGAGAATTGCGGACCCTGCTCGAGGAGGGCCACGCGTCGGAGGTGCACATCGTCGGGGAGGCGGCCTCCATCAAGGAGGCAGCCAACCTGATCGATGCGACCGATGCCAACCTGGTTTTTCTCGACATCTCCATGGGGAGAGAATCGGGGTTTGACCTCGTGCCGACGCTCGCTCCCGACGTCGCCATCGTCTTCGTCACGGCCCACGACGCCCACGCGGTGCGTGCATTCGAGATCAACGCTCTCGACTATCTCCTGAAGCCGGTCGACCCGGAAAGGCTCGCCAGGACGATCGAACGGCTGCGGCACGATCACCAGAAGCCACCGGCCGAGACTCGCCGGTTCGCTCACGGCGACCGTCTCTTCCTCCAACTGGGCGGACACCGGTCGTTCGTGCGGGTGGCCGATATCGTCGCCATCGAGGCGGCCGGAGACCACGCGATGCTGCACCTGGCTGCGCACCCGGGTGCCGTGCGCACGCCACGATCGCTGGCGCGTTGGGAGGAGCGGCTCCCGGAGCAGAACTTCATCCGCATTCACCGCTCGACGATCATCAACCTCGACCACGTGATCAGGGTCGAGGAGTGGTCGCACGCGAGCTTTCTGGTCCACATGCGAGGACTGCCGGAGCCGCTGCCGATGAGCAGGCGCTACGGCGTTCGCGTTCGCGAACGGCTGGGTTGAGATGACCATGATGGCCGAGACCCGGTGCGGTCAAGTTGGCGTCGTACGTCGGGCCATTGCGGTGTTGGGGATGCTGCTGCTGGCGTCCGCCGGAGCCCGTCCCCTCCATTCGCAAGCGCCGGACTCTTTGACGGCGCGAATGGCTCGCGCGCTCACCGAAGAGGGACTCGTCGGGGTGGCCTGGTCGTTGGTGACACCCGACAGCGTCACCCTCGGCGCTGCCGGGATTCGCGATCTTGGCCGCAATACTCCGATGCTCGCTGACAACCGGGTGCAGGTGGGCTCGGTGGCCAAGACCATCATCGCGACCGGCGTGCTGGTGCTGGCCACCGAGGGGCGCGTCGATCTTGATGCGCCAGTGGCGCATTACCTTCCCCGCCTCCCGATCGACAATCCATGGCAGGCCGATGCACCATTGCTGGTGCGACACCTGCTTGATCACACCGGTGGTCTCGCCGACGTGCATCTCTGGCAGGTGTTCACGATGCGCGGTGATCCCGACTCCCCTCTCCGCTCAGCCCTCGGTCCCGACGGCAGCGTAGTGCAGGTCCGCACCAGACCGGGCAGCCGATTCTCGTACTCCAACGTCGGCTACCTCATCCTTGGCCTGGTGATTGAGGAGGTGACGGGAAAGCGCTACGAGCAGTGGATCGACGAGTCGCTGCTGGCTCCGATCGGTATGCACCAGAGCACGGCAGCGTTTGTCTCGCAGGAAGGACCGGCGGCCGACACGCTGCTGGCGATGGGTCACTTCGAAGGCGGAATTCCTGCCGCCTCCTTTGCAGTGCCGGTGCGTCCGGCAAGCCAGTTCACCACGACGGCGGCGGACATGGCTCTCCTCGCGCGTTTCCTGATGAGCGATGGAGTAGTCGACGGACGGACCCTGGTCGACAGCACCCTGCTCGCCGCGATGGCTGTTCCATTCACGACCGAGGCGGTGCACGCCGGACTCGTATCCGGCTATGCTCTCGGCCTGCTGAGGAGGGAGCGATGGGGTATCACCGGCAAGTGCCATCTGGGAAATATCGGGATCTTCCGGGCGATTCTCTGCCTCTATCCTGAGCAGCAGCGCGCCTTCTTCGCCTCATACAACATCGATCCCGAGAGCGCCAACTTCGACCGACTCGATTCTCTGCTCGCCGCGACGCTCGGCGTACCCGAGACCGCTGCGCTTCCCGTGGAGGCGCCCGGCATCGATCCGGCGGAGTGGAGCGGTTGGTACCTGCCCACCCCGAACCGCTTTGCACAGTTCGCCTATCTCGATGAAGTTGCCGCTGTCACCAGGATAGCATGGGACGGTGAAATGCTGCTGCTGCGTCCCTTTCAGGGCGCAGCGCGCGCCTTGCAGCCGGTCGGAGGGCCGTTCTTTCGATTGGAAGGGCGACGTTCGGCGACCCATGTGCTGGCGCGTTCGGACGATGGCACCCCCATCGTGAGCGACGGATTGCGGACCTTTGAACGGGTGTCGCGCGCCCGGATACTATCATTGTGGCTGAGTGCACTGGCCGGACTGCTTGGTCTCGGCTACCTCCTGCTGGTCGGGATCGGGAGGAGCGGGATCGCCTGGCGCCATCGCCGACTTGCCGATGAGACGCTCCGCTGGGCGTCGGGCGTGCTGCTGGTGCTGGTGCTGGCGCCGCTGCTCTACCTGACACAGCCCATGTTGGCGATCGGCGACCCCACGGTGGCCAACCTCGCGATGGCGTTGCTCACGGGTTTGCTGCCGCTTGCCATCGCGGGATCGCTGGTGCTGCGATGGCGGCGAGGCGTGCGAAACTGGGCCGCGCGATTCGACGTTCTGGCACTGGTGGCGGCGTTGCAGTGGTGCGCAGTCCTGGCTTGGTGGGGTTTGTTGCCGCTGATGCTCTGGCGGTAGCTGGCGGGGCGCCGTCAGCCGGGAGGCGCCAGTTCAGCCACTGCCTCGACGGCTGCGGCCTCCTCCTCATCGTTGACCCAGACCGACGGGAACGGCGAGGAGGGGATCGCCGCGATGTCGCCAATCACCACCGCTCCGATGCCCCTCCCGCGCAATTGTGCGGCGAGGAGGTCGGCGTCGACCCGGTCCCGCGCCACATAGATCTGTTTCATCACGGACTCCAGTCTGCCGCGTATCGAGCATGGCCTGCAGTGTTGCGGGTGCCATTTTCATGGGACGGAATCTATCCGGGGGCTGTGGACGGGATGCCGGTGTCAGATCAGGCGTAGGGTCCGAGGAATCTCTCGCCATTGAAATGAATCAGGTGATCCGGTTCTGAGGCGATCCATGCTTCGGTCTCCCAGGCGATCTCCCCCAAGTACTTGTTCATGGCCCGGCGAGTGAGAAAAGCGGTGACAAACACCAGTCCGGCATCAGCCGAGGCGAACAGCGCCTTGAGTTCGTTCTGACGCTTCTGGCCTATCGGGCCGTGGCTGGTGACGGCCTCGATGAGGACCAGCCACTTCCTGTCGGGCAGGTGAACGATCAGGTCCGGCATCTTGCCGTGCTGATCCAGAGTGATCCCGAGCCGTGCCAGTTCTTCCGCTCGGAAATGGAGGTGTTTCGCTCCGGTGTCGCCCAGGTAGATGACCGTCCCGCCGGGGGTGAACCGGGGACAGAAACCATCGACGATTTTCCTGACCAGCTCATTCTGTCCACCGGCGGTCAAGCGGATGCGGGTTCCATCCGGGAGGAGCACCGGGATCATGGCATGGCTGCGCTGCTTCGCACTCAACCGCTTGAGTGATGGAGTCGCAGCGAGAAACACAGCCAGCGATGGCTTCCACTCCCTGGAGCTGAAGCACCGGGCCAGCTTCAGGAACTGCGGAGTGACGCGGTACCGGTTGGCCGGACTGTTGACGGGACGCTGCGGATCGTCGGGGTTTCCCACCACCAACCCGAGATCCACGAACTGGTGGATGGTGGACCGCCGGATGGACTCCCTCGTGTTCGGCGCGTAGCGCCTGCCGAACACGGCCTGGATGCGGCCCATGATCTCCGTGATTCCGAGCAGCGGATCCGCGGCACGCGCCCATGACCGGCGGGGCGTCAAATCGAGCAACGTCAGGAGAACGAGAGCGGATCGTTCGTTCTGTTGTTCCTTCGGCGCCTGAAGCGCGGCCAACAGTTCCAGGGCCTGCCGCACTCGCAGGCCGGATCCGCTGCCCTGACTGGACCGGGCCTCACTCATCGCCCACCAGCTCGCCGACCAACTCATCGATCACCGCCTGGGTGGGAAAAGTGGTGTTCACCTCTCCCCCCAACGCGGTGAGGTCGGCCTCGCTGGGGTAGGGAAGGGACCGCAAGTCAGAGGCGTTGACTTGAGTGTGTCCACTGAACTGGCGGAAATACTGGTCAATTATCGTGGAATTGAGAAACATCGTTAATCCCAGCGCCAGAGTCCTTGGCAGCCCGGCTCCGTCACGGTGGAAATAGTTCAGATGGTTTTCGAAAGCGACTGCCGGTCCGCCAACCCGGTCTCCATCGAAAACAGCTGCCACAATGCGACGGCGCTCTTCCTTGGAAGTGAATCGCTTCGTCAACACGTAGCAGCCGGTGGGGACCAGCAGCTCGGTACTCCCCGGTCCCAGAGCCAGTGCGTTTGGCTTCCGGATCTGCGTCCCCGGCCAATCAACGAAACCGTCCTTGAAGTGGACGGGGTAGATGAGGGGGGCCGATTCCGGTTCCGGTTGTGCCCGGAGTAGCGCCTTGGCCCGAAAGTCCACCACGCGACCGGTCGAAACACCGATGCGGAGCGAAGCTAGTGATCCTCCGAGCCGACCCAGCCGGCGCCGCAGCGATGCGCCGCCTGGCTCCGGCACGATGTGGATGACGGCGTGGGGATCGTCAGGGTGGACCAGTGCCTCGTGGGCGATCTCCCTCTGCCGGATCACTTGTGCATCTGGAGACGGGCTGGCAGATACGATGACCGGTGACCGCAGCTTCCGGTCCTTGACGGCGTGAAACACCACATTCTCCTGGAGCACCTTGTCATCGGAAAACGCGCTGTTGCGGGAATCGAAAACGTGCATCCGGCAGAACCTCATTTTCCCAAGGAGATCGTGACGGAATGGTTCGAAGTATGGTCCGTTGCAGAAACTGCGAGGGGTGATCGCGATCATCTCCCCACCAGGTGCTAGCAGCCGAGCAGCGATGGCAAGAAAGCCGGTGTAGAGATTGGTGGATTCAATGCCCAGTCGACGCAGCAGCTGTCTCTCCAGGGAGGCAGTGCCGATCTTCCGGTAGGGTGGATTGAGGATGGCGCAGTCAAACCGGCCCAGGTCCACACCGCTGAACAGCTCTCCGGACAGGCTGTCTGCTCCGGCCTCGAGAAAGTCTGCCTGCACCACCCTGCTCCGGAAACGGATCTGCCGCTCCTCGCACAGTGTTTCGCAGGCAGCAAGAGTCTCCCGCAGGTGCTCGATCATGACGGGGTCGACTTCCACGGCAGTCAGCTCGATACTCCGCGGCGGGCTCGGTCGGTGGCAGAATTCCTCCACGATTGCCGCGGACAGTGCTCCGGCCCCCGCGCCGGGGTCCAGTATTCTGATTTCATCAAGCTTGCAGCGGGTTATGCTGGCCAGGAAGGTGGCCAAGGGAGCGGGGGTGAGGAATTGACCAAGGTTGCCGCGTTGGACTGGATCAAGAAGCGGCGAGACCGACCGGCGCGACCGCTCCACCGCCGCCAGCAGGGAGGTCGTGCCGACGGAGCCGGATTCGCGGAGGACTCGGTTGCGCCTGGGCATGTGGTTGGAACGGACGCTCCGGCTTGGGTGTCGACCGCGACTCGGCGGCCCCGTGGTAAGCTGGAAGGAAAGTAGTCTGGCTCTTCCGGGCAGGGAACAGGGGAGGAAGCTCCCTCCCGCCCGGTGACGCTCTGAATATCAGTTGCAGACCCGCACCGGCCCGGTCACCGGTTCCCAAGTCATCCCGGCGGTTCAGCCATCCCCACGCGCGTACTGCCACACGTCACGCAGGTCGAACAGCAGCGATACCGCGGTCATCACGCTCCACGCCAGCAGGTAGCTGCGAAAGGTCCCGACCGCGTCGGGCAGCCGCAACAACACCATCGGCAGCAGCGCCACCCAGAGCACGTGGCCGAGCCCGAGGACCTTGCTGAAGCCGAAGATGCCGTGGAGCGTCATCATCAGCAGCGAGGAGACCATGAATACACCGACGATCCAGCGCGCCAGCGACTCCGGCCAGAAGGCGATCCCGGCCAGGTTGACCATCATCAGCATGCCGACCCAGGTCGGTATCCAGGCGGGCTGCCGCAACAAATCACGAAAAAACGCCAGCGGATTGGGCACTCCACCTCCAGTGCAGGGCCCGGCGGTACTACCAGGCACCGGTAGATTATCTTTGCCGCGACACCTCCGCCACCATTGAGCAACGAGGCACGCGACCATGCAGGAACTCGAGACGAATCTGGGCCCTTGGACCGTACTGGTCTTCCTGCTTGCCGTGCTGGCCGTGGCCAAGCTGATCCGGGTGCTCCAGAAGCGCTGAGCGCCTCCCACCTCAGCCGTCGAGTGCCGCAGGTGGGGCAGGACGCGAACCTGATGCCGCCAAGTCCCGCTCGAAGATCTTGTTGAGCAGCAGCGTCATCACCACCCGCACCTTGTTCTTCAGCCCGATCAGCTTGAGCAGGTAGGCCATCCGGTACATCCACCAGGCCGAACGTCCCCGCAACTGGAAGCCGAGCACGTCGGCAAAGGCCACACCGCGGCCCAATGATACGATCTTGCCGGCATGGAACGCCTGATACCCCTCCAGCGGGCGGCCGTGCACCAGATTCTCGATGTTCGCCGCGGCCCGGATTCCCTGACTGAGCGCGATCGGCGCCACCCGGGGATAGCCGCGCCCGGTGCGGGAATCTATCATCCCGGCGGCATCGCCCGCGGCAAAGACTCGCTCGCATCCGGCCACTTGCAACGTCGGCAGGACCTTCAGGGCGCCGCGCTCGAGCGGCAGACCGCAGTTCGCCAACCAGGTGGCCGGCTGGGTGCCGGCGGTCCAGATCAGAGTGCCGGTGCGGCGCCATCGCACCACGCCATCGGGACCCTTGGTCTCGACGCACCCCGCCGAGGCGCCGGTAACCAATGTCTCCAGCTCCACTTCGATTCCCATCTCGCGCAGCGCCACCAGTCCGCCTGCCGCCAGGGTGTCATCGAACCCCGGCAGAATCCGGTCTCCCGCCGACACCACGATGACGCGAATCGGGGGGAGACCAGGGTAGTACGGACGCAATACGTCGTTGGCGAAGTGATGCAGCTCGCCCGCCGTTTCCACACCAGCAGGCCCGGCACCCGCGACCACGATCGTCAACAGGGCATCCCGCATGGCGGCGTCATCGGTCCTTACCGCCGCCTCCATGGCGTGAACCACCCGGTCGTGAATCGCGATGGCGTTGTCGACCGAAACCATCGGGCAACTGTGCTGCTCGAGGGCGGTGTTGCCGAAGTAGCCCGGCTCTGCCCCCGGCGCGAGGATGGCGTAGTCAAACGGATAGCGATTGTCGGTGGTCACCACCACGCGCTCGACCGGATCGACCGTCAGCACCTCGCCCTGCATGAAGGTGAAGCCGTAGCGCCGCCCCAGCGACCGGTAGCCCTGAATGACATGCTCCCGGCTGAGATTGCCGGCCGCCACCTCGGCCAGCAACGGCGTGAAGGTGAAGTAGTTCTTGCGGTCGATCAGGGTGATTTCGGCGCCATCGGCCCCCAGCTCGGAGCGTCCCAACTGGCTGGCCGCGTAGAGCCCGGCAAAGCCGCCGCCGACCACCACGACCCGGATGGGTGCTCGCTCCATCAGAACGGCAGCGGGAAGCGGGGAAGCCGGTCCTGGAAGTACACGATCATCGTTCCGATGGTCGTGATCACTCCCACGATGATGATGCCTATGAGCTGGGTGCCGAGACACCACAGCATCACCCGGCGGTCCTCCTGCAGGTAGCGCCGTTTCTTGGCGCTCCAATACAGGAACAGCCCGTAGATCACCAGCAGCAGCACCGCCAGCACCACCTTGAGCCCCAACCAGCCGCCGATGGGGCCGTTGAACCGCGCGATCGAGCCCTGGAAGCCATCGCGCGCTCCGGCCAGCATGGAGAGCGCGATGGTGGCGATACCGGCCCAGGTGTTGATCCGGGCAAACTGGTAGATTCGGTCTTCGAACACGCTGGACGCCAACCCGCGGATCAACCAGGCGTACATTGCCATGAAGGCCATCAGCAGGAAGGCGATGTGGAGGTGGACAAAGAGGGGATGCAGGATCCGCACGCTATGCTTCCGATCCGGAAAGTGGGTTGAGCCGTTTGTAGGGTGGGATACTGACCTGCCGTCCACCACGAATTGGAGTCCAATACCGATGCAGACACTGACGCACCATCATTTGCCGGTCCATGTGCGTGAAACGCGCCAGCTGCTCTCCCGGTTCCTCGGGATCGCCTTGCTGTTGACCATGGTCGGCTGCGGCGGCTCTCCCGAGCCGGAGACTGCCGCCGCGGAGGTCCAGCCGGCGGTCGCCGAGGTCACCAGCAGCGGCGGAGTGCTGCGGATCGAGATGCGCGACGACATGACCTTTGCTCCCCCCAGCGCCACCGTATCGGTGGGCGATACCATCGTCTGGACCAATGTGGGCGGGATGCCTCACACCAGCACCAACCAGCCGAATCGAGCCGCTCTTCCGGAGCACGCCGCGCTGCCGGCCGGAGCGGAGGGATGGGATTCCGGCGCGCTGCCTGCCGGTGGCGAGATGCGCGTGGTGCTCACCACACCGGGGGAGTATACCTACTTCTGCAGCCTCCACGAGGCGCTCGGCATGGTCGCCAAGGTAACGGTCCGATGATCAGGCGTCGCGCAGGCAACCGTCACCAATTCACCGCGGTCATCTCATGTCGCTGAAGCCGCTGGTCGCAATCGGGTTGCTGCTGGCGCCGGCCGCGGCGACTGGGCAGCAACTCACCCCCATCGCACCGCACGCCTGGCGTTGGCTCGCCACCGACGCGCGGTCGGCCAACAGCACGCTGTTCGTGGGCGACTCGATTGCCCTGGTGGTCGATCCCGGACTCACTCCCGCACTGGCCAGCGAGTTCCTCACGGCGGTGCGTCGCCAGACCAACATCCCGGTCCGCTACGCCGTGTTCACTCATTGGCATCCCGATCACGCCCTCGGCATCACCTGCCTGGCCGATCGCGGTCTGACGGTGGTGGCGCACGGCAAGACTCGTCGCGCTCTGGCAGAACGTGCTGCCCGGTCGGCGGTTGAAGTCGGCATCAGCGACTGCAAGGTCGCCCTTCCCGACAGCGTGGTGAACGCCGCTCAGCGGTTCGATCTCGGCGGCGTGATTGTGGAGGTGAGTCATCCGGGCTGGGGACACACCGCGGGCGACTTGGTGGTATGGGCTCCCGCCGAGCGGGTGCTCGCGACCGGCGACCTCTTCAACCACAACGCCAGTCCGTATCTCGATGAGGGGCATCCCCGAAAGTGGATCGCGACCCTTGACGCGTTGATCGCTCGCAACCCGCGAGCCATCGTGGCCGGCCATTTCGGGCCGAGCGCACTTCCCGACCTTGTCCGCTTCCGGGATTATCTCCGGACCATCGAGACCGGGAGTGCAGCGCTGTTGGCTCAGGGAGTGGCACCGGCGGAGATTCCTGCCCGTCTCAGGTTGAGCGAGTTCCGTGACTTCGGCCAGTTTCCGGAATACAACGCGACCATCCGCGGCAACGCCGCCAGCGTGGTGGCCCATCAACTGGCGCGACCGGCCGCGCGCGGAGTCACCGCCGGATTCACCACCGTCGCCACCCTCGACGTGGGGCTCAATCCTCACCAGATCGCCTTTTCGGCCGATGGCTCCGAGGCATATGTGGCGGTGGCCGGCTCGAACCGGGTGATGGTCGTTGACGCTATTGCACCCAAGGTGATCGACTCGCTGCCGATTGACGGCACCCCGCTTGGCGTGCTCCCCGTGACCGGCAGCGGCGACCTGCTGGTCACCCGGTTTGCGGGCGATTCGCTGATCCGGCTCGACCGGAAGAGTCACCGACAGACAGGCGCGCTCGCGATCGGCGGCATCGGGGCGTCACTCTTTGGCGGCCCGCTCCCTGGTGGTGAGTATCTGGTCTCGGTCGAACGTACCGATCGGGTGCATCTTGTCGATCCGCTCGGCATGAAGGTACGCGCCTCGTATCCAACCGGTCGGCGACCGTTCCCACCTGCCGCCACCTCGGATGGCCGACTGGCGTTTGTCCCCGGTTATGACGACGGCACGGTGACCGAGATCGATCTCTGGAACCAGCGGATTCGCGACACCGTGGCCGTGGGCGAGCGGCCCAGCGGCGGCACGGTGTTGCCGGGCGATGTCGAGTATGCCGTGGCGGTGCGGGGGGCCAACCGGGTGGTGTTCATCAACACCGCATCGCGCCGGGTGGTCGACACGCTGGTGGAGGGGATCGGTCAATCGCCGTTTTCGGTGGTGGTATCACCCAATGGTCGCCTGGCCTTCGTCAACAACACCGCCAGCCACGACATCTCGGTGATCGACCTCGGGTCGCGCCGGGTGATCGCCCGGATTCCGGTGCCCGACATCCCGATCGTGGTCGCGGTGCATCCCGACGGAAAGACGCTATGGGTCTCCTCCGAGGGGGTCGATCGGCTGAGCGTGATCGCTATTCCGGCGTCTTGGCAGACGAACGTCCCCCCCCCAGACAGCGGGGTCACCGAGGTGGCGGTGATGGGGATGATCCACCGGGGGCACCGTACCAGCACTCGCTGGGGACTGGAGCAGGTGCGCGAGACGGTGCGGCGGTTCCGGCCCGACGCCGTCTGCGTGGAGCTTCCCCCCGATCGCTGGGACCGGATCTGGTCGGAGTTCACCGAGCGCGGCGTGATCACCGATCCAAGGGCGCGGGTCTTCCCGGAATACACCGATGCCCTGCTGCATCTGTCGGTCGAGATGGGGTTCGAGGTCATTCCCTGCGCGGCATGGACAGAGGAGATGTCCGATCTGCGGAACGTCCGCATCCGGCAGTTCGACACTGCGGCCGCCTGGGCCGGTCCGAGGGCGGAGTATGCTCGCCGGTTGGCTGCGGTTGACGCCAGATATTCCGAAGCACTCGATGCCATCGACGACCCGCGCGTGATCCATTCGTCGGCCTACGACGAGCGGCAGCGTGAGCGGCTCAGCTTGTATGACGAATACCAGAATGACCTGATCGGTCCCGGCGGATGGAGCAGCATCAATGCGGCCCATCTGCGGTTGATCGATCGAGCCGTCGCCAGCCGTCCTGGCCAGCGGGTACTGGTGACCTTCGGCGCGGGGCACAAGTATCCGTTTCTGGACCATCTGGCCCGGGATCCCGGCATCCGGCTGATCGACCTCGGACCCTACCTGCCGTGACCGGTCGGGAACCGCCGGAATCAACCGGATGTTGGCGTGGGAGGGACTTACCACCGATGCCGTCCCGTCGAGTGACCCGCAGCCGGGTTCGGTCGATCATCGCAACCATCGTGAGGAGCTGAGCAATGAGCGAGATGCCGGGCGATGCCACCCATGTGCTGGTTCACCTCTCGGGTGCACGACGCGGCAGCACCGATCGGTTGCTGGGCGAGTCAGTCACGGTCGGCAGCGGCGCGGTGGCCGATATCCAGGCCCGCACCACGGCCGACGCGATGACTACGCTGACCCTCGCAACGTTGTATCGACGCGGCGACAGCTACCAGGTGGTGGCAGCGCCGGGTCAGGGGTTGTGGGTCAACGGCGATCAGGTGGAGTCACTCGTCCTCGCCTCCGGTGATGTCCTCGAACTCGGTCGCGGCGGTCCGGTGCTGCGTTATCGTCACTACCCGGCGGGCCATGCCGCGGTCAAGTCGTTGGGTGAGGCGTTCAGCGACTGCATCGATTGCGCCCGCTACGAGCCGGGCAATGTCGTTCACAAGGCGGGGGTCTTCCTCGCGGCGATGCCCCACGAGTTGGGAACTCAGACCAGCCGGAACTTCCGGCTGGCGGTAGTTGGCGGGCTGGTGCTGGTGGCCGGCGGACTGGGCACTCTCGCCCTCAGAACCGGCAGGATGGAGCGCTCCCTCCGGGCCGAGGTACATCAGGTGCAGGGGCTTGCCGGGATGCTCGAGGCACAGCGCATCGACACCCTCACCTCGCTCGGCACCAACGTGGCGCTCACCGAGCTGCAGACCAGCCTGATGATCGCCCAGAACCGGATTGCCGCACTGGAAAGCCGCAACACCGCCGTGGCAGCGGCCATCGCGGAGGCGAGTCAGGCCACCGTCTTCCTGCAGGGTGCCTTCGGCTTCAACAACGCCCGCAGCGGATTGCCGATGCGGCTGGTGCTGATGCCCAACGGAACGCCGCTGCACAGTGCCGATGGCGAGCCGATGGTTACCACCGAGGGCGAGGGGCCGATTGTCGAGGTGCTCTACACCGGATCAGGGTTCGTGGTGGGCAAGGATGGTTTGATCCTCACCAATCGTCACGTTGCGGAGCCGTGGAAGACAGAGGAGTCCGCCGGTGTGATCGCGCAGGGGTGGCAGCCGGTGATGCACCGGCTGGTCGGCTATCTCCCCGGCCACCCGGAGGCGTTCCCGCTCGCCTTCGTCGCCAGCGCTGCCGCCGACGACGTGGCACTGGTGCGGGGCGGAGGCGCCGCGCTCAAGGTGAGGCCGCTCTCCCTGCGCGCGACCATGCCGGTGCCGGGAGAGGAAATCGTGGTGGTCGGTTATCCGCTCGGACTCCAGGCGCTGATGGCCCGGGCCGACAACGCCATCGTCGACTCGCTGCGGCAGACGCGCGGCATGAACGCGTGGGGGGCCGCCGCCCGCTTGGCCAGCAGCGGGCAGATTTCGCCATTGGCCACTCGCGGCATTGTCGGCAACATCAGTGCGCAGGGGATCATCTACGATGCCGAGACGACCCACGGCGGCAGTGGTGGTCCGGTACTCTCGGCCGCGGGCGAGGTGGTGGCGATCAACACCGCCACCGTCAAGGAGTTCGGCGGGTCGAACCTGGGCGTTCCGGCGCGCGTCGCCATCAAGTTGCTGAGCGAACAGCAGCCGCGTTGACCATCCCCCCCCCTATGCGGGGGCGATCGCCAGGACCCGGAGCGGACTGCCGCTGCCGCCGACCAGTTTGAGCGGGGCCGCGATCACCACCGCACCAGTGGGCGGGAGGAGGTCGAGGTTGCAGAGACTCGCCAGCCCGAACTTGCCGGCACCGTGCATGATGGCGTGGTTCGGAAACGGCGGATCGAAGCCTCCCGCCTGCCCGGCATCAGTGCCGATCGTCTCGACTCCCACTCCCAGCACGTCGCGATCGTGCGCCAGCAGCCGCGAGGCATCGGGATGGAACCCGGGGCTGTGCGGCCCGTCTTCCGCCACATTCAGGAAGGCCGCGGGATCGGTGCGCTCGCTCCAGCCGGTGCGGAGCAGCAGCCAGGCACCACGCGGAATCCGCCCGTGCTCCGCCTCCCACGCCTCGATGCCCTCCACCGTGAGCAGGAAATCAGGATCGGCGGCCACTTCGGCGGAGACATCGATCACGCACGCCGGACCGATGCAATTTCCCACGGGGATGGTGTCGCAACTGTTGTCGGGACGCTCACTGCCGGTGATCCAGTGGATCGGGGCGTCAAAGTGCGTTCCGGTGTGCTCGCCCATCCGGATGGTGTTCCAGTACCATGCGGGCCCCCGATCGTCAAAACGCGAGATCGTCTCGATTGTTACACCCGGTGAGGCGCCAAAAATCGGCGGCAGCCCGATGACCGGCGTGTCGGGACCGAGTGGCTGGGTCAGGTCGACCACGCGAAGGGAGCCGTCCCGAAGAGCATCAACCAGTTGCGAGAGGACCGGCATCTTCATGACTCCGCTGACGGCTCGGCGAGCGAGCGCAGGTGACGCTGGAACTGGTAGCGGTTCTCCAGCAGGGCGAGGTCGGTGACATACCCGCTCGGTCCGACCGCCTCCACCTTGGCAACCAGGGTGGTCAGTTCACCGGCAGTGAACGCCTCCAGGAAGGCGGCGGTGAAGGCATCGAGGGTGTCGACCGTGGCAGTGCGCGGCACTCCGGCACCGCGGGCGATCGCCGCCAGATCGGATCCTGTCGCGGTCGCCGTCGGGAAGCCGCCGACCGAAAGGAGACTCTCGTTGTCGAACACCACGTGCACCAGATTGGCTGGGCGGTATCGCGCCAGCGTGGTCAGGCCGCCGAGGTTCATCAGCAGCGAACCATCACCATCGAGCACCACCACCTTGAGTTCCGGCCGGGCCAGGGCAATCCCCAAACCAAGCGAGCTGGCCAACCCCATGGCGTGCTGCAGGTAGAAAAAATTGGGACGATGACCGAGTTCCTGAAGTTCAGCGGCGACTGCTCCCATGATGGTGACCACCACGGTGCCGCGCTGCTCGAGCTGGGGATGGATGGCCGCCATTGCATCGCGTCTCCTCATCATTCCTCCCACATCAGGTTGCGCCCGAGCAGCAGCGCCACCGGACGGCTGGCAGAGTAGGCGAGCGTCTGGGCCTGGCTGATCTTGCGATGGACATCTTCCGGCCGGTCGAGCAGGTCACGTGGAATCCGCAGCGCGTCGAGCACCTGCTCGGTGACCAGCCCGCCCTCGGTCTGCCACGGATCACGCTCGCCGAACGTCCCCCGCGCACTGATCAGCATCAGCAACGGGATCCGGTACAACTGCGCCGCGGAGACGATGCCGTTGATGGCCGCGAGGAAACCGTGATTCTGCATCAGCATCGCCGAGCGGACTCCTGCCAGATGAGCACCCATCGACACGCCGACTCCCTCCTCCTCCTTGGCGAGCCGGACGAGCTGCATCGCGTCGTCGTCTTCCGCCATCCGGATGAGGTGGACCAGCCAGGTCTCGGGGAGCGCGGAGACGATCCGCACGCCCGAATCCTTCAGACTCTGGTAGATGAGTGTCGACGCTGATTGGGAAACAGGCATGAGTCAGACCGCGGTGACGGTACCAAGAACGCTCGTGAGCAGCCACCAGATGCCCACCGAGAGGATCGCCGTCGGGATGCCGAAGCGGATCCAGTGAATCAACCAGCCGGGAACGGCGATGTTGCCCGAACGCGAGAGCTGCTCCAGCGCCGTGGCGCGATGCAGGCACCACCCCACCGTCAATACGGCCAAGAGCGATCCGAGGGTTTGCATCCCCGACCCGAAGGTCAGGTCCCAGGGGACGAAGATGGCATTGTTGATCGACGGCGGAATCGCCACCAGGAAGACGGCCAGGGCCACCAACCAGGCTGCGCTGCGCCGACTGATGCCGGAATTGTCGGTGATCCCGGCGATGAGCACCTCGAAGGCACCGATGTCCGACAGGTAGCCGGCCCCGAGCAGGCCGAGGAAGAGCAGGGCGCCGAACAACCAGCCCATCGGCATCGCCTTGAACATCTCGGGCAGGGTCTGGAACAGCAGTCCCGGGCCGGAGGTCGGCTCCAACCCGAGCGCGATGACCGCCGGGATGATCGCCAGGCCGGCCATGAGTGCTGCTCCGGTATCGCCGATCATGGTCCAGACCGCTGGCTCCGCGGTGCTCTGTTCGGGGCGGAGATAGGAGCCGTAGATCACCATGTACGTGCCGCCCAGCGAGAGCGAGAACATCATGTGTCCGAGTGCGGCAACCATGACGTTCGGCGTGAGGTCGGCCAGGCGGAACTTGAGGAGGTACCACTCCACCCCGGCACCTGCTCCCGGCAGGGTGAGCGAGCGGATCATCAGCACCAGCAGCATCAGCGACAGCGTCGGCACGATCACCTTGCTGGCCCGCTCCACGCCTCCCCGCACTCCCTTGAGCGTCACCATAGTGCAGGCGATGGTGATGGCACCGGTGCAGGCGAGCTGGAGCAGGAACGAGGTGCCGTCGAATCCCTCATCGGGCGGCAGGATCGCCGAGGCGTTCAGGGCTATGCCGAAGGGCAGGGCGAGCTGCGCGATGGCATGGTAGAGCACCCAGCCGATCACCGCGGTGTAGTACCCCGTGGCGGCGATCACGATCACGAAGAAGAACCACCCGATCTGTCTGCCGAACGGCAGCCCCCCGGCCGCGAACGCCCCGACCGGGCCGCGTCTGGTGGCGCGACCGAGCGCGAACTCGGTCATCAGCGCCGGGATCCCGATCAGCACCGCGATCGCCACGTAGAAGAGCACGAACGCCGCGCCGCCGAACTTGCCCACCATGTAGGGGAAGCGCCAGACGTTGCCGAGTCCGACGGCGACGCCGATGATGGTGAGCAGGGAACCGAGCCGTGACCCGAAGGTGACGCGCTCGATTATCCCCCCCCCAAGGTCGTTGTCGGTGTTCATCGGTTGCCGAGCACTTCGGCGAGAACGTCGAGGGCGGTGTCTGCATCCTGGAGCGAGCTGTAGAAGTGCGGTGCCAGGCGGATCACCGGTCCCCGTGCCGAGGCGATCACCCCGCGCAGGCGCATGGCGTGCTCGACCCCGTGCGCATCGGCGACCACGAAGGCGGTGTTGGCGGTCTTGTCGGCCACGTCGGCCACGCCATGCACCGTGAGGCCGCGCGCCCGGCCTCCCTCCAGCAGCCGTCGGGCGAGCACCTCGTGCCAGGCGCGGATCGCCGGCACGCCCACGCTCGATATCATCTCCATCCCGGCCCGCGAGATGTAGGCGTTGATGATCGGGGGTGTGCCGGTGTCGAATCGGCTGGCGGTGGCGGACCAGTCGAGCCGCTTGACGTCGAACGCGAACGGATTGGCGCGCCCGAACCAGCCGGTCACCATCGGTTCGAGGCGCTCGATCAGCTCCGGCCTGACGTAGAGGAAGGCGATCCCCGGAATCCCCATGAGGTACTTGAGGGTGCCGCTGGCGAGGAAGTCCACTCCCAGTGCCCCGACGTCGATCGGTACCACGCCGGCCGTCTGGTAGGCGTCGACGAAGAGCAGCGATCCGTTGGCGTGTGCCCGCTCGGCCAGTGCCCGGAGATCCTGGGTCATGCCGTTCAGGTAGTAGCCGTGGCAGGCGGAGACCAGCGCAGTATCGGGAGTGAGCACTGCATCATAGTCGTCGAGCAGGATGCGGCCCTCGCGGAGCGACACCCAGTCGACGCGCGCTCCCCGCCGCTGCTGCGCCAGCCAGACATGGCCGATGGTCGGGAACTCGGCCTCGGTGGCCACCACGGTGCGGCGGTCGCCGCTAAAGTCGAGCGCACTGGCCACCGTGCTGGCGGCCTCCGAGACAGAACTGAAGATCGCGATCTGGTCGGCGTCGGCGTTGATCAGGTTGGCGAACGCCTGCTTGGCGAGTTGCACCTCCGCCATCCAGGCGTCCCAGTCCATTCCCTGACTGTTCCACGAGTCGAGATATCGCCCGGCCGCCGCCCGGGTGGCGTCGGTCTGCGGCGCCTGGGAGCAGTTGTTCATCGGGATCGCCGAGGCGAGCAGCGGGATTTGCCGGCGCCAGGCGGCGAGATCATGGGGAGGATTCACGCGGTGGAAGCTACGATCTCCGGAGCGTTGTGGCTAGTTCCCTCGCCGCTCGGGCAGCTTGGCTTACCGTAGTTCCACGGGGGGGCATCATCCGTAAGGTTCCGAATTACCGGATCAATCCCGACCGGGTATCCTCCCCTCGCTGGCAGGCAGCGCGATGCTGCAGCAGGACTCTTCAACCAATGGAACGTCACAATGTCCAACATGGTGGGTCGCCTCCTCACGGCGGTTGCGCTCTCCTTTCCTTTTGCCCTTTCGGCTCAGGCCGGGGGGCCCAAAACACCTTCCGACACCATCGTCCGGCTTCCGGAACTGAACGTCACCGCCACTCGCTCTCCCCGCTCGACATTCAACACTCCCCAGCCGGTCACAGTCATTGACTCCACCACCATCCGCCGTTCGATGGCCAACAACGCCGCCGACCTGCTGCGAATGACTCCCGGCGTGGATGTGATCGGCGTCGGCCCCAACCAGACGCGGATCTCGATTCGCGGGCAGCGGGGCCATCGCATCCTCCTCCTCGAGGACGGGGTGCGGCTCAACAACTCGCGGCGGCAGCAGGATTTCGGCGAGATTCCTTCGCTGGTCGGCGTCAACGACCTCGAGCGGGTCGAAGTGGTGCGGGGTCCCTCCTCGGTGCTGTACGGCACCGACGCCATCGGCGGGGTGTTGAACATGGTCACCGGACGTGCACCGGCCGGCAAGACTGGCACCGCAGTGCAGGGGCGGGTGGGCTACCGCTACAGCGGGGTCGGCGACTTGCAGGAGGGAAGCGGTTCGGTGACCGGCAATCTGGGAGCGTTCGGATTCAGTCTCGGTGCCCAGTACCGTGACGCGGGTTCCTACACTGCTCCGAGTGGTACGTTCGGCAACATCCGGTTGGCCAACACCACCCGGGTCGAGGACTCGGGGGTGCAGGACGAGAACTACCGGGCCGAGATCGGCTACGGTCGCAGCGGCACCGATCGCGTCTACTTGCGCTATACCCGCTATCTCGCGAGCGATGCCGGCTTCGGTTTCGTTGATCCGCGGGCGTTCGGTGACAGTGCCGGCGGCCGGATCCGGCTCTTCTTCCCGAACCAGGATGTCGAGCGGATCAGTGTCGGGTACCAGAACTATTCGCCCGGCGTGTCATTCGCTGACCGGGTAGATGTCACGCTCTACACCATGCTCAACCAGCGCGATTTTTCCCAGGACATTGTCGTTCCGCTCGGCCCCACCGCGCGGCTGACCTCGGGCGGCAACAACTTCACCAACACCCGGACCAACGGTTTCCGGCTCGAGGCGGCCAAGGGAGTCGGGCGGCACGTGCTGACCTATGGCGCCGATTTTTTCCGGGACGCCACCGACAGCCGCGATTCATCCGTCACGACTGTGACCGGATTCGGACCTCCATCGTCGAGTGTCAATACCCTCCCCACGGTGCCCAGAGCTACCTACCGGAGTGTCGGATTGTTCGTGCAGGACGAGTGGCGGTTGCTGCCGCGCGTCGACCTGGTTCTTGGGGGACGCTACCAGCGGGTCACCGCCAAGACACTGCCCACTGAGGGGTTGTCCGATCCGCTGGCCAACAGCTCCGACAACGCTCTGGTGGGCGCCGCCAATCTCGGCGTAGCGGTCACTCCGGAACTGCGCTTGGTGGGATCGGTGGGCCGGGCATTCCGCAGCGCCAACCTGATCGAGCGGTTCTTCGACGGCGCAGCCGAAGGCAGCGGGGTGCAGATTCCCAACCCGGATCTGGATCCGGAGACTTCATTCAACATCGACGGCGGCTTCAAGTATGCCCGCGGGGTGTTCTACGCCGAAGGGTTCTACTTCCGGAACGAGATCAGCGACGGAATCAGGGCCGCGGTGACCGGCGACGAAGTCAACGGTCAGCCGGTGTTCCAGAATGTCAACGTCGAGAAGCTCAGGGAAACCGGAATCGAGATGCTGGCCGATGTCCGCCTGCTGAGCGGCATCCGGTTTGGCGGCAGTTATACCCACTTCAATTCGACCAACGTGTCGGATGACGGCAGTCCGGTGGGCGACGGCTTCTCGACCAAGCTCACCGGCCAGGTCGGCTATCGCGACCCGCAGGACCGTTTCTCGGCCGGGTACGAGATCCGCTACATTGGCACCCGCAAGGACGTGGCCATCACCGGCAGTCCGGTGGGCGACGAACTGCCCAGCTTCACGGTGAGCAACTTGCGCGGCAGCGTCCAGTTCCTGCAGACCACCGGAACGACGCACCGCATCGACATTGCTCTCAACAACGTCTTTGACGTGCTGTATGCCGAATTTCCCAATGCCGGCTTCTTCCGCCCGGAACCCGGACGGCAGCTCTCGGTCAGCTATTCCCTCGGCTTCTGAGGATTCTCATGCGCTCCATGGTTCACTACATCCCGATCGCGACCAGCGTGCTGGCCTTCCTGATTGCCCCGCTGCTCTTCCGGCGACACCGCGAGCGTGGCGGTACCCACCTTCTCTGGTGGGGCTGGGGGATAGTGATGTACGGCGTGGGCACCGTCACCGAGTCGATCACCACCCTGTTCGGTTGGCAGGAGCCGGTATTCCGGCTGTGGTACATCAGCGGGGCACTGTTGGGGGGGGCACCGCTGGCGCAGGGGACGGCCTACCTGCTGCTCTCCCGGAAGGTTGCTGATCGATTGGCAACGGCGCTGGTTGCGGTGATCGCGGTGGCGTCGGTCTGCGTGCTGCTGACCCCGATCGACGCCTCCCAGGTGGAACAGTTCCGGCTCAGCGGCCGGGTGATGGAATGGACCTGGGTCCGGGCCTTCTCCCCGTTCGTGAACATCTACGCCTTCATCTTCCTGGTGGGTGGCGCAGTCTGGTCGGCGTGGTTCTTTCGAGGTCAGGCGGAGAATCGCCATCGCGTGATCGGCAACGTCTTCATTGCGCTGGGCGGCCTGCTGCCCGGCATCGGCGGGAGCTTCACCCGGTTCGGCCACGTCGAGGTGCTGTACGTGACCGAATTTCTGGGGCTCTGCCTGATCTTCGCGGGGTATCGCTACAACACCGTCGGTACGCTGTTGCGGGCGCCGCCGGCCCCCACCACCGCGACGGCATGACGGCGCTGGCTCCCCGCGATCGGTGATCGCGGGGAGTCACTTCAGTTCTGCGAACACCGCCCGGAGCTGCTCGATGGCCCAGACCAACGCCTCGCGCTGCACCACCAGCGGCGGGGAGAGCCGGATCACGTAGTCGTGGGTCTCCTTGCACAGCATCCCGCGCACCTTGAGCGCCTCGCAGAAGCGGCGGGCCGGCACATTCAACTCAATGCCGGTCATCAGTCCGCGCCCCCGAACAGCCACGATTGCCGGATGCTGGAGCGTCCGCAGTTCGTTGAGGAACCACTCTCCCAGCTCGGCCGATCGGGCGACGAGCTGTTCGTCCTGCAGCACCTGCAGCGCGGTCCGCGCCACCGCGCAGCCGAGCGGATTGCCGCCGAAGGTGCTGCCGTGGGAGCCGGGCTCGAAGACCCCGAGAATCTCCGGCCGCGAGACGACCGCCGACACCGGGTAGTAGCCGCCCGACAGCGCCTTGCCGAGCACGTACATGTCGGGGGTGACCTCCTCGTGATCACAGGCGAACATCCGTCCGGTACGACCGAGGCCGGTCTGGATTTCGTCGGCGATCAACAGGACGCGCTCTTCCCGGCAAAGAGCGGCGAGCTCACGCAGGAAACCATCCGGAGGCAGAATGACGCCGGCCTCGCACTGGATCGGCTCCGCCAGCACGGCGCAGGTGTTGGCGGTCATCGCCTCGCGCACGGCGTCGATGTCTCCATACGGCACCAGCACGAAGCCCGGGGCGAACGGCCCGAAATGCGCGCGGTAGGATGGCTCGGAACTGAAGCCGACGATGGTGGTGGTGCGGCCGTGGAAGTTGTTGTCGAAGGCGATGATGGTGGCCTGATCGTCGGGGATCCCCTTGACCCGGTAGCCCCAGCGTCTGGCCGCCTTGATTGCCGTTTCCACCGCCTCGGCGCCGGTGTTCATCGGCAGGGTCATCGACATGCCGCAGAGCGTGGCGAGTTCCTCGCAGAAGGGACCGAGTTGCTCGTTGCGGAAGGCACGCGAGGTCAGGGTCACCCGCGCCGCCTGCTCGACCAGGGTGGCGAGGATGCGGGGGTGACAGTGGCCCTGATTGACGGCCGAATAGGCGCTGAGGCAATCGAGAAAGCGGCGCCCCTCCACGTCGGTGACCCAGGCCCCTTCGCCGCTGGCGATGATCAGATCGAGAGGATGGTAGTTGTGGGCTCCCCAACGTTCCTCGCGGGCGATGTATTCGGCAGTGGTCCCGGTCGAGTCTGCAGTGGATGATCCGGGGGGTGTGGATGTGGTCATGATACAGGCCTCAGTGGCTTGAGATGCGGTCGGTTGTGGGGTCGCGTGATGCGCCAATACGGGAATGATGCCGCCGTGACGGCGTGGCGACAAGGCGTTGCGCTCTGATACGTTGCCGCTGTGACCTGTCGCCCGAGCGCCGGCGACGCTACAATCAGGGGCCATTGGTATCGAGTATTTACCCACCGGAGGTCCCATCATGCAACGTTTGCCGCGAATCTCACCCGCCATTCATGCCCTCGCCGCCACCGCGCTGCTGTTGCCATGGCAGGTCGGTGCCCAGGAAGTGGCCAAGCCGCCGATGGGCTTCTTCATCACCAGCATCGGCATCGGCAACGGCGGCAACCTCGGCGGACTGGCCGGTGCCGACCGGCATTGTCAGGCCCTCGCCGACGCGGCCAGAGTCGGCCAGCGCACCTGGCGCGCCTACCTGAGCACTCAGGCCGTGGGCAATACTCCCGCAGTCAACGCCCGTGACCGGATCGGCACCGGGCCTTGGCACAACGCCGCCGGGCTGCTGATCGCCGCCAACGTCGAATCGCTGCATTATGACAATTCCAACCTCACCTATGACCACGCCCTCAACGAACGGGGCGAGCGCGTCAATTCCGGCGTCAAGGGCGACTCGCCCAACATGCACGACATCCTCACCGGCACCAAGCTCGATGGCACCGCGTTTCCTCCGGGAGATGACCGCACGTGCAGCAACTGGACGAGCAGCACCACCGGCGCGGCATTCGTCGGCCATCACGATCGCTACACCCGGAGCACGCCGGGCAGTCCGTGGAACTCGGTTCACGCGACGCCGGGTTGCGGACAGAACAACCTCGTCTCGACCGGCGGGGCCGGACTCTTCTACTGCTTCGCGATCAGCTGAGCAGCCGGAGATGATGGATTCACCGCGGGCATCGGACTGATCGGAGCCGGTTCAGGTGTCGACTGACTGGATTCTCGAGCAGACCCGAAGCCCGCGCTTTCCGGTCCGGATCAGGATCGAGCAGGATGGCGAGATCCTGCTCGCCGTTCGCGCCCAGTCGGCCTGGCCCGGACCCGGACAGCAGATTTTCTGCGTCCGGGAGCACGACCACGATCCCGACGAAGAGTTGCGCCCGGTGGAACAGGTCAGGGTGGCTCATCTCTCCAGGGTTGGCCGGAAGCTCGCCGTGGTGCTCGATCGGCCACAGCGCAAGCGTTGCGAGTTCCTTGTCGTGCACAAACCGCGGGCGGGCGGCGACGGCAACTACGAGCAGATATTCTTCCGGACCGAATCCGGAATTCGGGCCCACCGGTCGCGGACTCGACTGGAATTGCGCGATGCCCCCCAAGGGTTGACCATCGCCATCGATGCAGGGGAAAAGTACCCGTGGCGATTTCCGGGAGCGACCACGGTGCGCCGCAAGTTGGCGGTCGGTGACTACGCGCTGCTGAGGGACGATCGCGTCGCTGCCGTGGTCGAGCGCAAATCGTTCGACAATCTGCTCGGTGACATGAACGCCATCCAGGCAATGCATCATCACTGGGCCGATCTGGCCCGGATGGAGCAATCAGCAGTCGTCATCGAGGCACAATACGGAGATTTTCTGAATCCCGGGCGGCTGGCAGGCCGATGGCCCGAACAGTACGTCGCCCGGATACTGGCCGAACTTGCTGCCATGCATCCGCGGTTGCCGATGATCTATGCCGGCAACCGGAAGCACGCCAACCTGTGGACCGAACGGTATTTTGCTGCTGCGGCATCGGTGGCAGCCGGTGCTGACGATCCCCAGCTCGACCTGATCACCACTGCCTTGGCGACCTTCGATTCCGTCGAGCAGGCGAGTCTCGATGATCGCATCAGGCATGCGGCGTTGCACAGCCTGGGCGAACGATTCGCCACCGCCGAGCTGGCGGATCACTTCGCCGGTGTCGAGGTGACCCGCTTTCGCCGGATTCTGCTCGGACTCGAACGCGAGGGCCGCCTGACCCGCTCCGGTACCGGCCGCGGTGTGCGCTGGACTCCGCGGTCATGAATCCGGACAGGTATGGTCGGGTTGACGGTCCCGAAGTGGTATCGGCACGCTTTCAACCGACGCCTCGGCAGCGCGCGTATCATTGGTCTGACATCTGAACTTTTTCCGGAGTCGTCCTGGTGCCTGTTCGCTGCATGATTGTCCCTCGATCGCTGGCATTACTGGCCTTGGCCGTGGTGTCGCCCAATCTGCTCCCGGCGCAGGAAAAGCCCACGCCCGACAATCTCCGCGAGATCAGCGGGACCTGGCGGCTCAACGAGTCAAGCAGCGAACCGATGGCCGGGCCTGCTACCGTCCTCCTGCCGCGGCAAGTGGCGGACACGGAAGTGATCAATGAAGTCTCGACGCGTGGTACTGGCGGTGGCAGTGGCCGCGGGGGTAGTCGCGGTGGAACGGATCTTTCCTCTGCTACTGCGGCAGCAATTGCTCGTGCCACCACGACCGCAGGCGTTCCCCCCTCCGGATTGGTCGGTGACGGCGGAGGACGGAGCAGGGGGGGGCAGAGCCCCTACATGCGTCAGCTCATGGCACAGCTGCAGGCACCGCCAACGCTGATCATCCGCGCGGAAGCCGCCATGGTCGAGCTGTCCGTTCCCGAGGGGCAGCCGACCCAATGGCCCACCACCGGCAAGAAGCGCCAGAAGGCCCAGCTCGACGGCACCCTCCTGGAATTCAACGGATTCTGGGAGCGCGGCAAGCTGACCGTCATCGATGCCATCTCCGGCACTGGTGAGCTCAAACGTGAGTTCCATGTAGTGAAAAAGGGAGAGGAACTCGAGGTGAAATATTCCTTGTCGGGCTCGGGTCTGCCGCGGAAGATCGAGCGGAAGGTGGTGTACGCGAGGGTGGAGTAGGGGGAGGAATGGCGTGGGTCGTGGGTCGTGGGTGGTAGGGCGGAGGTAGTTGGTCGTAAAAGGTGTAATGTGAAACGTGAAAGGGAAGCTGCCCCCCCCCTTTCACCTTTCACCTTTCACCTTTTACCCTGTTCCTACGACCTACGACCTACGACCCCATCAAGACCTCCTTGCCTCCGCCTTGAGTCTCGTATATTGTATACAATATGCCCACCGCCGCCACAGCCCCGCTACCCCGCCGAACCCTCACCGAGGCGGCCACCGCCGTTCTCCGTGACCGGATCCTGGGTGGCGCCTTGGCCATGGGCACCCCGCTCCGGCAGGAGGCCTTGGCGGCCGAACTCGGGGTCAGCCGGATTCCACTGAGGGAGGCGCTGTTGCGTCTCGAGGCCGAGGGGCTGGTCACCATGGAACCGCACCGGGGCGCGGTGGTTGCCAGCGTGCGCCTCGACGAAGTTGCTGAACTGTTCGAGCTGCGGGCGGTGCTGGAGAGCGACCTGACCCGGCGTGCGGTGCCGCGCCTCTCGCCCGACGATGATCGGGCACTGGCAGCGGCAGCGGCGGGATTCGAACGTGCGGTCGAGGGGGGCGCTGCTGCGTGGGGCGATGCCAACCGGACTCTGCACCTGGCGCTCTATCGGCCGGCGGAGCGTCCCTGTACCCTCGATGTCGTCACCCGCCTTCACGCCCAATGTGACCGGCTGCTCCGGTTGCAACTGACCCTCACCAAGGGGATCGCCCGGGCGGTGCGTGAGCATCGCGCCATCGTCTCGGCCGCCCGTGCCCGCGATGCGGAAGGGACCGCCCGCCTGGTGGAGCAGCACATTCTCGAGGCGGGTCGAGCTTTGACTGACGCCCTCGCTCACCATCACACTGCAGGGAAGAGCTGATGTCCGACATTCTCCATCACTATATCGGTGGTGATTTCCGAGCCGCCCCAACCGCCGCCACTCGTGAGCGGCGCAACCCCTCCCGCTCAACCGACCTGGTGGCAGTCGCTCCCGTCGGTGACGCCACCGATGTCGGCCACGCCGTGGCCGCTGCCGCCGCTGCTGCCGCATCTTGGCGCGCCACGACCGGTCCGGCTCGCGCCGAACTGCTCTATCGGCTCGGCGAGATCATCGCCCAGCGGAGTGAAGCGATGGCAGAGACGATTGCGCGCGAAGTCGGCAAGCCGATCGGCGAGGCACGCGGCGAGGTCGGGCGAGCTAGCGTGATCTGCCGCTATTACGCAGGCGAGGCGGTGCGCGCCGTGGGGCAGGTCATTCCCGCGCAGACGCCGGACACGCTGCAGTACACCATCCACGATCCCGTAGGACCGGTGGCGCTGATTGCTCCCTGGAATTTCCCGTTGGCGATTCCGCTGTGGAAAGCGGCTCCAGCGCTGGCCTTCGGCAACACGGTGGTGCTCAAGCCGTCGGAGCTTTCCCCGCGAGTCGCACACGAGTTGGCCGAGGCGGTGCACGCCGCGGGATTTCCGGCCGGGGTGTTCAATATGGTGCATGGCGATGGCACCACCGGTGCCGCACTGATTGACCACGACGCCATTCGCGGCGTCTCGTTTACCGGATCGCAGGCAGTGGGAGCGCGGATCACCGCGGCGGCTGCGGCGCGGGGGATTCGTTGTCAGGCGGAGATGGGTGGCAAGAATGTCGTCATCGTGATGGCCGATGCCGATCTCGATCGGGCCGCCGCTCTCACCGCGGCAGGCGCGTTCCGCTTCGCCGGCCAGAAGTGTACGGCGACTTCGCGCGTGATCGTGGCAGATGCAGTGCGGAAGCCGTTCCTCGACCGGCTCGCCGCCGCTACCGCCGGCTTGACCGTGGGGCCGGTGATGGAGTCGGCTTGCGCGATCGGTCCGCTTGTAACTGCCGCAGCACTGGAGCGGACCACGGCGGCGCTGGCCACGGCCCCGGGTGAGCGGCTCTTCGGGGGGGGGCTGCCGGCCGACGGCGACTGGGCCGAGGGCAATTGGTTCGCCCCCTGCGCCGTCGCGGTGGACGATCCGGCGCACCCGTTGGCGCAGCAGGAGCTCTTTGCGCCGGTGCTCACCGTGCTGCGTGCCGACGATCTCGATCATGCCATCGCCATCGCCAACGCCACGCCGTTCGGCCTATCGGCCTCGCTCTTCACCCGTGACCTGCATACTGCAATGCACTACGCCCGGCAGATCGAAGTGGGGCTGGTCCGCATCAACGGCGACACCACCGGGGTCGATCCGCACGCGCCGTTTGGCGGAGTGAAGGGGTCGAGTCTCGGCAGTCGCGAGCAGGGCCCCGCCGCCCGCGAGTTCTATACCGAATCACGCACCATTCAGCTTCACGCCTGAGAGGATCTGCACATGCTCACCATTACCCGGGATCAGTGGCACGGAGTATTTCCGGCCATCACCACCCCCTTTGACGAGGACGGTCAGGTCGACCATGACTTCCTCGCGGCCCACGCCCGGCGCCTGGTGGCGGCCGGCTGCCGCGCGATCGTGCCGCTCGGCTCTCTGGGCGAAGGTGCCACGCTCTATTACGAGGAAAAGGTCGAGGTGATCCGCACCCTGGCCAATGCGGTGGGCGATCGCGTGCCGGTCATCGCGGGGATCGCTGCACTGTCAACCGACGAGGCGGTGGCATTGTCAATCGCCGCCATGAACGCCGGGTGCGGCGGCCTGATGGTGCTGCCTCCCTACGTCTATCCCGGCGATTGGCACGAGATCCGTGCCCATGTCGAGGCAGTGATCACCGAGACGTCGCTCCCCTGCATGCTGTACAACAATCCGATCGCCTACGGCTTCGATTTTCTGCCCGAGCATGTGCGAGCCCTGAGCGTCCACGAAAATCTGCACGCAGTCAAGGATTCGAGTGGCGACGTGCGCCGGATCACGGCGATGCGCGCACTGCTGGGTGACCGGCTTGCGCTGTTCGTCGGTCTCGATGACGCAGTGGTCGAGGGAGTCGCTGCCGGTGCCACCGGTTGGGTGGCCGGACTGGTGAACGCGCTCCCGGAAGAATCGGTGCTGCTGTTCGAGCACGCCCGCGCGGGACGCACTGCCGAGGCCCGCGCGCTCTATGACTGGTTCCTGCCGCTGCTCCGCCTCGACACGGTGCCGAAGTTCGTGCAGCTGATCAAGCTGGTACAGGCCGAATGCGGTTTGGGCGGCGAGCGGGTGAGGCCGCCCAGGTTGGCGCTGGAGGGCGCCGAACGGGAGATGGCGATGGCCGTGATCGGTCGCCAGTTGGCCGAACGCCCAGGACCGCACCGGTGAGTACGGTCGGCGCGATCGAGGTGATCGACTCGCACACCGCCGGTGAGCCCACCCGGGTGGTCATCGGTGGTTGGCCCGAGCCAGCAGGCGACAGCGTCGCGGCGCGTCGCACCTGGATGCGCGACCATCAGGATGAATTGCGACGCGCCGTGGTGCTGGAGCCGCGCGGTCACGACGCCATCGTCGGCGCGCTGCTGGTTCCGCCGGAGCGCGCCGATGCAGTCACCGGCGTGGTATTCTTCAACGATGTCGGCTATCTCGGCATGTGCGGCCACGGCCTCATCGGAGTGGTGCGCACCCTCGAGCATCTGGGCCGGATCACCCCGGGACCGGTTGAGATCGATACTCCCGTCGGTCCGGTCGGGGCGCTGCTCGACTCCGATGGTGCAGTCACCATCCGCAATGTCCCCGCGTATGCGCACCAGCTCGACGTCAGCGTGGAGGTACCCGGCCTTGGCACGGTGACCGGCGACGTGGCGTGGGGAGGGAATTGGTTCTTCCTCACGACACTTCCGGACCAACCGCTCACCTACCCTCGCCGCCGCGAGCTGGTGGCAGTGACAACCCGGATCCGGGAGGCCCTTCACGCCGCCGGAATCACCGGCGCGGAGAGTGGCGAGATTGACCACATCGAGCTGTTCGGCCCCGGCAGCGAAGGCGCCGATGCGAGGAACTTCGTGCTCTGTCCGGGAGCGGCGTGGGATCGCTCCCCCTGTGGCACCGGGACCTCGGCCAAGATGGCGGTGCTGCATGCGCGGGGAGCGCTGGCCGCGGGACAACGCTGGGTGCAGGAGAGCGTGATCGGATCCCGCTTCACGGGATGGCTCGCGATCGAGGATGGAGATTGCATTCCCCATGTGCGGGGACACGCTTACGTCACCGGGCGCGGCACCCTGCTGCTCGATCCGGCCGACCCGTTCAGGCACGGCTGGAGCTGACGCACCGGATGGCCTCACACCCCGATGTGATCGTGATCGGCGCCGGCCTGGTGGGAGCGGCAATTGCCGACGGGTTGGCGGAGGCGGGCTCTGCCGTCACGGTGCTGGAGTCCGCATTCGCTGGGGGGGGGAGCACCGGGGCGGCGATGGGGCACCTCGTGGTGATGGATGACTCGCCGGCCCAGATGGCGCTCTGCGTGCATTCGCGCCGGCGCTGGGAGGGATGGCTCGACGAGTTTCCCGCGGATGTCGAGGCCGACCGGTGCGGCACGCTCTGGGTCGCGGCCGATGCCGCCGAACTCGATGCCGCGGCCGGGAAACTGGCGCTGTACCGGGCCCACGGCTTGGCGGCCGAACTGCTGGACGAGGGACAACTCCGCTCGGCCGAGCCGGCGCTCAGGGCAGGATTGGCCGGCGCGCTCAGGGTGCCGGAAGACGCCGTCTGTTATCCGCCCGCGGTGGCGCGTCACCTGCTCGACCGGGCCCGGCGGCGCGGTGCCATCGTGCAGCTCGGCGAGGCGGTGGCGGTGGCGCCGGGACGGGTCACCCTGCAGGACGGCACCGTGATGAAGGCCGGGACGGTGGTGGTGGCGGCGGGCCCCCGCTCGGCAGCGCTCATTCCGGGTTTGCCGGTGGTGCCGCGCCGGGGGCATCTGGCGATCACCGAACGCCGACCCGGACTGGTTCGCCACCAACTCGTGGAACTGGGATATCTGCACAGCGCTCACACCATGGGGGGGGCATCGGTGGCGTTCAACGTCCAGCCGCGACGGACCGGACAACTGCTGGTGGGATCATCCCGCGAACTGGTCGGCTTTGACGGCACGATCAACCGTCCGCTGCTCGGGCGGATGCTGGCCCGGGCCAGTGACTTCGTCCCTGGTCTCGCCACCCTGCCCGTGTTGCGCACCTGGGTGGGCTTCCGGCCAGCCACGCCGGACTCCCTGCCGCTGATCGGGCCCTGGCACCCGCTGGCCGGCGTCTGGATCGCCACGGGACACGAGGGGCTCGGAATCACCATGGCCCCCGGCACCGCCGACCTGGTAGTGGCGGGCATCACCGGTGGCACCGCTCCCCTCGACGCCGCTCCGTATGCGCCGACCCGCACGATTCATGAGGGGGGGGGATGAACGACGTCACCATTCAGGTGGACGGGGTACCGCGCCGGGTAGCTGCCGACAGTTCGCTCGCTGCGGCCCTGCTCACGCTCGGCATTGCGGCGTTCCGGACGGACCTGAATGGACGCCCGCGGGCGCCGGTCTGCGGAATGGGCACCTGCGCGGAGTGCCGGGTCGTCATTGACGGACGCCCTGATCAGCGGAGCTGCCAGGTGCCGGTACGCGAGGGAATGACCGTGGAGACCGCGACATGAGCGGCCCGGCACGTCACGACGTGGTGGTGGTGGGAGCGGGCCCGGCAGGTCTGGCCGCGGCGGTGGCGGCGAGCGAGCGCGGCCGCTCGGTGCTGGTGCTCGATCAGGCACCGCACGCCGGCGGTCAGGTCTGGCGCCATCGCCGGGGAGAGCGCCCCGCTCCGGTGCTGGTCGAGTTGCTGCGTCGACTCGCCGCGAGGGGGGGGGCGATTGCCCGCCGGGCAGCCGTACTCGACTGCCCGGCGCCGGGTGAACTGGTGGTGGACTTCGACGGCCGAATCGACCGGATCACCGCTCCGGCACTGGTGCTGGCCACCGGAGCGGTGGAGCGGTTGCTGCCGTTCCCGGGGTGGACGCTGCCCGGGGTGACGGGCGTGGGCGGCTTGCAGGCGCTGCTCAAGGCAGGGCTCGCCTTGCGGGGCCAGCGAGTGGTGCTTGCCGGGACCGGACCGCTGCTCCTTCCCGCTGCTGCCACGGTGGTGAAGGGGGGGGGAGAGCTGGTCATGATCGCCGAGCAGGCCCGCGGCAGTCAGGTGGTCCGCTTTGCCGGCCGGGCGCTCACCGATCCCGCCCGCCTGCTCCAGGCGCTCCGCCTCCGGATGGCCACCATCGCCAGCCCCTACCGGGCGGACAGCTGGGTGGTGGCCGCCCACGGTGAGGACCGGGTCCGCGAGGTCACGGTCCATGTTCAGGGAGCGGAGCGGGTGATTGCCTGTGACTGGCTCGCCGCCGCCGCCGGTCTGCTGCCCCGCACCGAGCTCGCCGAACTGCTCGGCTGCGCGCTCGCTGGGGGGGGGGACGGGGGGGGGATAAGCGTTGACGATGACCAGGCCACCTCGGTACCCGGAATATGGGCCGCCGGCGAGTGCTGCGGCGTCAAGGGCGAGACGGCCGGGATGGCGGAAGGGACGATAGCGGGCTGCATGGCGGCCGATGCGCCGACCACCATCCCCCCCCGGACAAGGAAGATTCAGGCTGCGGGGCGACGCTTCGGCGGATCGCTCGAGGCCGCCTTCGCGCCGCGGCCGGAACTGCTCCGGCGGGTCACTCCGGAGACAATCGTCTGTCGCTGTGAAGATGTGCCCGCCGGGGCGATCGACCCGGCATGGAGTCCGCGGCAGGCCAAGCTGTGGACCCGCGCGGGGATGGGAAGTTGCCAGGGCGCCGTCTGCGGACCGGCGTGCACAGCGCTCTACGGTTGGGGCCGCAATGCCGTCCGCCCCCCTCTGGCATCCCCCCCCCTCGGTGCCTGGGCCGGAGCGCTCACCCGGGACGGCGAGCCGACGACGCCGTGAGCGCCTGAGTCGCTGCCGCGAGCGAGGTCCGCAACGCCTCTGTTCCGGCCTCGCCGAGCGCGGAATCGAGAATCCCCTCCACCTCCAGAGCCGCCCGGCGCACCACCGCGTCGAGGAGCTGCGCCCGCGGCGTGGCGACCACCCGGATCACCCGGCCATCATGACGATCCGCCCGGCGCTCGACCAGTCCGGCACGCTCCATCCGGTTGAGCATCCTGCTCACCGTCGGCGCCTCCAGGTGGAGGGCACGCGCCAGTTCGGCCTGACGCATCCCCGGCCGGGCAACCAGCAGCCGGAGCACCGCGTCCTGTCCGGGATGAAGGCCGTGGGGAGCCAGCAGCTGGGCCAGCGCCGAGCGTTCCGCGCGGGCGGCGCGCTGAATCAACTCGCCAAGAGGGAGATCGTCGGGCATCGTCAAAGCTAGCGTGGCGGGGCGCGATCGGGCGGTGTTGCCACGAGTGAAGGTGCGGGGTATTGTTGGGCGTTAGAAATATTGTTACTGGTAATCATTCTCAATAAGGTAGCGTCATGTTCCTGTTCCTGTCCCGGGTTACGACTCCTCGCGCCTTCCGGTCCCCTCTGTCGGTTGCCCTCCTGGCGGTCGCGCTCACTCCGATGGCTCCGGTATCCCCCCTGGCCGCCCAGGCGACCGGGGTTCTGGTTGTCGCCCACGGTGCTGACAGCAGTTGGAACAGTCATGTCCGCGAGGTGGTCGAGGCCGTCGATTGGCAGGGGCCGGTTCGCCTCGCTTTCCTGATGGGTCCGGAAGCCGTGTCGGCCTCGTGGGACGCTGCCGTGAAGGGAATCGAGGAGGAGGGAGTCAGCCGCTTGGTGGTGGTCCCGCTGATGGTCTCGACCCACGGTTCCCATGTGCGGCAGATCCAGCATTACGCCGGTATCCGGGCCGAGCTGCCGGTGGAACTCGCGACCCTTGCGCACGGACACCATCCTGCTGCCAAGCCGCGGGTACCGACCCGGGTAACGACCGCTCTCGACGCGGCGCCGGAGCTCGGGGAGGTGCTGGCGGCGCGTTGGTCGGAGCTGCCGGAAGCTGATCGACGTCGGCCGCTGGTGCTGGTGGCCCACGGACCGACCGCCGAGGCGGACGTCCCCTGGTGGATCGAGGGGATCCGCGCCGCCGCCGCCCCGCTGGCTGCGGCGCTCGACGGTCAGCCGATGCGGATCGGCTTGCTGCGCGACGATGCTCCCCCCGAAGTCCGTGCGGCAGCGATTTCCGGCCTGCGGGATACCATCACCTCGCTCGCCTCGGCTTACGGTGATTCGGTACTGGTGATGACCGTGCTGATTTCCCAGGGCGCGATCAATCGAGTGGTGATACCGCAGGATCTGGCCGGGATGCCGGTCCGCTACGTCGGCACCGCGCTGGCGCCGCACCCTTCATTGGCGCGGTGGATCGAACGGATTGCGCACGAATACAGGTGAACGGGGGCGCCGCACGGCGGCGCCGGGGGAACGGTGAACGGGATATGCTATAATCCCGTTCTCTCTTTCTCTCCTTTTCTCTTTCTCTCTTTCTCTCTTTCAAGGCTCCCATGACTTCAGGTGTGATCGTCCGTGCCAGCGCCCTTTTCGCAGCAATCGCCGGCTTGGTCCTGCTCTTCACGCCCGAGACCGCGATGGCCCTTCTCGCTCCGACCCTCCCTGCCGAGTCGCTCTGGATCGCTCAGCTCCTCGGCGCCGCCTGGCTGGGTTTCGCATCGCTCAACTGGCATCACCGCAATCGCCTCCTGGGCGGGATCTACGGTCGACCGATCATCTCCGCCAACGCGCTGCACTGGTTCGTCGCGGCGATGACCCTGCTCGGCGCCGACGGGCGCGACGCCGGATCGGTCGCGCGCACCGTTCTCATGATCATCATCACCGCCTTCGCCCTCGGCTTTGTGGCGCTGCTGATGAAGGGCCCCTTTCGCGCCGACCTCGACGCCCACGGCTTTCCCTGAGGAACTTTGATTGCCAACGGTTGGTTGCTCCAGCGGACCTTGAACGAGGCAAAGACCATCTGAACGGTAGACAGGTGGTGCCCACGCTTTCTCTCTTTCTCTCCCTCTCTCTTTCTCTCTTTCTCTCTTTCTCTCTTTCTCTCCTTCTCTCCTTGCATCGCAATCCGGACGTTTTTACTCGGCATTCGCATGCAATTGCGACTCATTTGTTCAAGCTTCCCATCGCATGGATGTCCCGGCTATTGTGATTCACGCGTGACAGTGAGCATGCCGCTCGCACTCACGCGGAAACACATCTGGTGCAGAAGTGGAGGTGGCTGCCGTTGCCGTCTATCATCACCATCCCGCCACAGGTTCTGGTGCGCACTGCCGCATCGCGATTCGGGTTCCCGATCACGCGAGGTCACTCATGACCGCCAGCCCTGCGAGTCTCCAGGACAACGATTCCCTTCGCGCTCCGACGCCGCCCTCCATCAAGTTGCACGAGCACACCATCGAGATCGTGTCGGATTCAGGCGAGGGAGCGCAGAAGTGCGGCCAGATCTTCGCTGCCGTCTCGGCGCGCATGGGCAACGGCGTCTGGACCGTCGAGATCATCCCGGCCGAGGTGCAGCCGCCGCCACGGGTGCCCGAAGGGGCGAGCGGCAACCGGATCAGGATCGGCGACGGGCCGGTCACCAACTGGGGTGATCAGACCAACCTGGTGGTCGCCTTCAACGAGCAGGTGCTGCTGGCACGACACCGCCTGGGAGCGCTCGCACCCGATGCCACGCTGCTGATCGAGGAGATGTGGGAGACCTCGCCCGATCCGGCGATTGTCGCCGCGTGGCAGGAAGCGATGACCGAACTCACCGCTGCCGGCTACCGGATCGTGCGGGTGCCGATGCAGGCTGAGTGCCTTACCGTGATGGAGAATCCCCGCAAGGGGAAGAACATGTTCGCCCTCGGCATGCTGGCCTGGATCTACGACCGCGACCTCGAGCGGATTCGCGAGCAGATCGCCATCGCCTTCCGGAAAAAGAGCGAGGCGGTCTACACCACCAGCGTGGCTCTGGTCGACCTGGGATACCAGTGGGCCAGCGAGCACCTGGATTTCCGGATCGAGGTCCCCCGCGCACCGGGTGACGCTGCGCTGGTGGTGATGAACGGCAACGAGGCGTTGGGGATGGGTGCGATCGCCGCGGGCTTCGAACTCTGCGCCATGTATCCGATCACTCCGGCGACCTCGGTGTCGCACTATCTGAGCGAGGTGTTCGAGCGTTTCGGTGGACTGGTGCATCAGGCCGAGGACGAGATCGCCGCCATCGGCGTCGCCATCGGGGCGTCGTATGCGGGGAAGGTGGCGCTGACGATCACCTCCGGGCCGGGGCTGGCGCTCAAGACCGAATTTCTGGGCCTGGCGATCATGACCGAGACACCTCTCGTTCTGGTCGACGTGCAGCGCGGCGGACCGAGTACCGGGCTCCCCACCAAGGTTGAGCAGTCCGACCTCCTCGCTGCCCTGTTCGGCCAGCCGGGCGACGCTCCTCACGTGATCGTTGCACCGGCCACGATCGAGGAGTGCTTCCACGTCATGGTGACCGCCCGCCGGATCGCGGAGACATTCAGGGCAGTGGTGATGGTGCTCACCGACGCCAACCTGGCGACCGGGGTGACGCCGTTCCCGCGACCCACGCCGGACATCAGGTGGCAGGCGGCGCCGATCGACCTCGCCCCCGTTGGAGTGGACGACCTTCCCTATGCCTGGGACGAATCCACCGGCCTCTCTCCCCGGATCGTGCCGGGCCAACCCGGGGGGATGTTCACGCTGACCGGACTCTCGCACGACGGCCGCAGCAAGGTGGCCTACAGCGCCGGGATCCACCAGCACACCTCCGCCATGCGAAGCCGCAAGATCGCGGTGCTGCAGAGCGTGCTCTCCCCCCCCCAGGTGTACGGCCCGGCGGAGGGTGATCTGCTGGTGATCGGCTGGGGCAGCACCAAAGGTGCGATCGAGGAGGCAGTCGACCGGGTGCGTGCCGAGGGACTCGCCGTTTCCTCGCTGCACCTCCGCTTCCTGTCGCCGCTCGAGCCGGGGATCAAGGCGATCTGCTCCCGCTTCCGGAACGTCATCGCCGTGGAGATCAACTACAGCGACGAACCCGATGCGCCCTTCATCACCGAGGAGAACCGGCGGCGCGGCCAACTGGCGCTGCTGCTGCGCTCGGCCACCCTGGTCGACGTCGACAGCTGGACGCGGGTACCGGGCGAACCGCTCCGTCCCGGGGCAATTGCCGCCGCTCTCCGCGAACGCCTTGGCCGGGGGGCCGCCACATGACCATGTCCTGCGAATTGCTGCATGTCCTGCACCGCGCCGGTGCCGACACGCCATACGACATGACCAGTTACGAGGGTGCCCGCGCCCGCTGGTGTACGGGATGCGGCGACCATGGCGTACTGACGGCGGTGCAGCGCCTGCTGGCCGTCGAGCAACTGGTGCCGGAGCAGACGGTGTTCGTTTCGGGAATCGGCTGCTCCAGCCGTTTTCCGCACTACCTGAAGACCTACGGCTTCCACGGCATCCACGGCCGCGCCCTCCCCGTCTCGACGGGGATCAAGCTGCATCGGCCGGAGTTGAACGTCTTCACGGTGATGGGCGATGGCGACTGCACCTCGATCGGCGCGGCCCACTGGATCCATGCGCTGCGGTACAATCTCGATCTCACGGTGCTGCTGCTCGACAACGCGATCTACGGCCTCACCAAGAAACAGACCTCGCCCACCACGCCGCAGGGCGTCGTAACCAACACTCAGCCGCGCGGCAGCTATCTCCCGGCGCTCAATCCGCTGACGGTGTCGCTGGGAGTGACCAACGCCTCTTTCGTGGCGCAGACGGCCGAGTGGGTGCCGGCCCACCTCTTCGCGACCTTGCGGGCCGCCTACCGGCACAAGGGCACCAGCTTCGTTCGCATCCTGCAGCGCTGTCCGGTCTACACCCCGGAGATGTACCAGGCGGTCGTGAGGGATCCCGCCCGGGTCGCCCTGCTGGTGCATGACGACGGGGTCGTCGTGCCTGAACTGGACCGGACCTTCACCACCCAGATCCACCACGATCCGCGCGATCTGGCCGCAGCGCGCAACCTGGCGGAGTCGGATGATCTGATTCGCCTCGGGGTCTTCTTCCGCGATCCCGACCGACCGCGCTACGAGGAGACCCGCAGGGTCACTCCGCGCACCGCCACGGAACGCGTGGTCCGGCTCGAAGAGGAGTTTGATCGTTATGCAGTCTGACTCGCGCATGGCCATCGCGCTCGACGCCCTTGCCCAGCCGATCGCCGAATTCCGCTCGGCAGTCGAGGCGGCCCGAACCCAGGCGCGCGCCTTCCGGGATGCGCAACAGGCGAGCCCGGCCTCGCGCGCCGAGCACGCGGCCGCGGAGTTCGGACTTTTCGGCAACGGTCGACTCGATCATCAGGCGCTGGCACAACTCATTCCCGGATCGAGGCAGTGTGACGCCGCCGAGATTGCGGCACTCGGCCGGGCCCTGCAGGCGCTCGACGAAGTGGCCGGCCAGGGCGATGACTGCTTCGTGGCCGAGGTCACCCCGACCAGGAAACTCGGCGCCACCATCGATCATGCGCTGGCCCGGGCCGGCAGGGCATTCGGTGCGATCGTTCTCGCCGAGCTGATTCGCGCAGGCCGCTACGACCCGGCGCTCCACGATATGCTGCTCGAGCCCGCCGAATTCCGCTCCTGGAACCGGGTCGAACGGCGCTTCACCCCGCCGCTGGTGGTGCTCCTCGACGGTGTCGATCTCCACTCCGGAGCGCTGACTGATTTTGCCGACGGCCGCGCCAAGCTGGTGCTGGTGGTGCGGGGCCCCACCGCGCCGGCGCCGCTGGCCCGTTGCATCACGCCGGGAACCTTCGTCATGCAGAGCCATGACGGTTCCGGTATCGAGCGGGTCGGCGCGCTGGACGGCCCGGCGATCGTGGCGATGGTGCCGAAGTGCGCGATGACCTTCAGTCACGATCCCGGTCGCGGTGCCGAGGCATGGCAGCGGCTCACCATTGGTGAGCAGGTCGAGCTGCCGCGCGAACCGCTCGGCGGCATCAGCGTTTGGCAGATGGCGGAAGACGTCCGCCTGCTCACCGATCTGGCGCGCACCCCGTTCGCAGTGCCGGTGCGCGATGGTCACGGTTCCCCTGCCATCGGCGCCGCCGATGCGGTGGATCGGGTCACTCAGTGGTTGCTCGGCGAAGCCGGGCTGCAGGACGGCGCCCAGGCGCCGCAATAACGGAGCGCACCATGGTGCTCGACGCGATTCTGATCCTGGGCGGAGTGGGGTTGGCATTCGGAATACTGATTGCCATCGCCAACGCCAGGTTGACGGTATGGGAGGACCCGCGCATCGGCGTGGTCACGGCGATCCTGCCCGGGGCCAACTGCGGCGCGTGCGGGCTGCCGGGGTGTCGCGCCTTCGCCGAGGCGGCGGTGGCGGGCACCATCCAGGTCGCCCAGTGCAGCGTGGCAACCGAGGCCGCACGGGAACAGATCGCCGGCTATCTCGGGGTCGAGGCCGGGGTGGCAGTCAAGCGGGTCGCCCGGCTCCTCTGTGCCGGCGGAAGCCATGTCGCCAGACAACGGGCCGAGTATCGCGGGGTGGCCACTTGCGGCGCGGCGGCTGCGGTCGCTGGGGGGGGGAAGGGTTGCGCCTGGGGCTGTCTCGGGCTGGCCGACTGCGCCCGCTCCTGCGACTTCGGCGCGATCACCATGAACGAGGACGATCTGCCGGTGGTCGATCCGGTCGCCTGCACCGCGTGCGGCGATTGCGTGGAGGCGTGTCCCAAGACGCTCTTCACCATCCTGCCGGTCGAACAGGCCTTGCTGGTCCAGTGTCGCAACCTGCTCTCGGGCGACGCCGTCCTCGATGAGTGTCAGGTCGCCTGCACCACCTGCGGCAAGTGCGTCCAGGATGCCCCCCCCGGGGTAATCAGCATCGCCAGCGGGGTCGCGGTGGTGGACACCGACAGTGCCGCACTCGCCGATGCCCGTGCCGTGGCACGATGCCCAACCAACGCCATAGTCTGGCTGGCGGGCGCGCAGTTCGCACCCGAACAGCATGTGGAGGCCGCATGACGCTCTTCCGGACCCGAGCCGCCGAGGCTCCACCGACCGCCGCGCCGCGCTATCCCGGCACCCTCACGGCGCTCGATGGCAGCGCCGCCGTGGTCGCGATGGAGACCGCCGCCAGCGAGGCCGCCGGGGCCTACCCGATCACCCCGTCCACCCAGATGGGCGAGGGTTGGGCCGTGGCCGTGGCCGACGGGCGACAGAACGTCAACGGTCGCCGCCTGCTCTTCTTCGAACCCGAGGGAGAGCACGCAGCCGCAGCAGTCACTGCCGGGATGAGCATGGCGGGACTTCGGGCCACCAACTTTTCCAGCGGTCAGGGAATCGCCTACATGCACGAGTCGCTCTATGCCGCGGTCGGCAAGCGACTCACCTACGTGCTCAACGTCGCAGCCCGGGCGATGACCAAGCATGCCCTCAACGTCCACGCCGGTCACGACGACTATCACGCCGTCGATGACACCGGATTCTTCCAGCTCTTCGCCAAGGATGTCCAGGAATCGGCCGATCTCACCCTGATCGCCCACCGGATCGCCGAACTCTCCCTCAATCCCGGCTTGGTGGCCCAGGACGGATTTCTCACCAGCCACGTCATCGAATCGGTGCGCCTGCCCGAGCGTGAGCTGATCAGGGAGTACCTCGGCGATCCGGCCGACATCATCGAATCTCCGACACCGGCGCAACGGATGGTATTCGGGGAGAAGCGCCGCCGGATTCCGGAGCTGTTCGACTTTGACTACCCGGCGATGCTCGGCACGGTGCAGAACCAGGACAGCTACGCTCAGGGTGTGGCGGCGCAGCGACCATTCTACTTCGATCATATCGCTGCCCTGACCGAGCGCGCCTTCGATGAATTCGCGGCGCTCTCCGGCCGACGCTACGCCCGCGCATCCGGCTACCGTCTGGCCGACGCCGAGTACGTCATCCTCGGTCAGGGGTCGGTGGTGTCGAACGCCGAGGCGGTGGTCGATCACCTGCGGGAAACACGCGGCCTCAAGATCGGTGTCCTCAACCTGACGATGTTCCGTCCATTCCCCACCGACCTGCTCACCCGGATGCTGGTCGGCAAGCGGGCCGTGGTGGTGCTCGAACGCGTCGATCAACCGCTGGCCGTCGATGGTCCGCTGCTGCGCGAACTGCGGGCCGCGATGGCCAAGGGAGTCGAGAACCATCGCACTCCCGATGCTCATCAGGGCGTCCCCGGCATGCGTCCGGATCAGGTGCCCGACTGCTACAGCGGCTGCTTCGGACTCGGCAGTCGCGACCTGCAGCCGGGCGACATCATCGCCGCGGTGGAGAACATGCTTCCCGGCGGCAGCCAACGCCGCCAGTTCTATCTCGGCATCGACTTCATCCGGGCCGACACCCGCGCGCCCAAGCTCCAGATCTGGCAGGAACAACTCGCCGACGCCTATCCGCATCTGGCGGGGTTGGCGCTCAAGTCAGCCACCCCGGTGAACCTGTTGCCGAAGGGTGCGACGGCGCTCCGCATCCACTCGGTCGGTGGTTGGGGCGCAATCACCATGGGGAAGAACGTGGCAATGACCGCGTTCGAACTGTTCGGACTCCACGTCAAGGCCAACCCCAAGTACGGCTCTGAGAAGAAGGGCCAGCCCACCACCTTCTATGCCGTGCTGGCGCATGAGCCGATCCGGCTCAATTGCGAGCTCAAGCACGTCGATGTCGTCCTCTCTCCCGATCCGAACGTCTTCCGGCACAGCGACCCGCTGGAGGGACTCGCCCCCAACGGCGTCTTCGTGATCCAGTCCGATCTCCCCCCGGAGGACTTCTGGCAGACGTTGCCGGCCGCTGCCCGCCGGACCATCATCGAACGCAACATTCGCCTCCATGTTCTCGATGCCTTCTCGATCGCCATGAGCGAGGCCTCGGATGCGGAGCTGCGGTTCCGGATGCAGGGCGCCGCATTCATGGGAGCGTTTTTCCGGACCTCACCGCTCAGCGAGCATGAAGGGGTGGGCGAGACGGCGCTCTTCGATGGCATTGCCAAGCAACTCGGCAAGAAGTTCGGTCACCGGGGCGAGCACATCGTGCAGGACAACTTGCGGGTGATTCGTCGCGGCTACGACGAAATCAGGGAGGTGACTGCGCGCGCCGACGAAATCGAGGAGAGCCGCGGCGAGGTTCCCCGGATGCCGACCCTGATGGCCGCCCCGAATGCTGCCGCCGGACCGGGCCACGAGGGACGCTTCTGGGAGCAGGTCTGCTCGATCTGCAAGCTCGGCCAGGACGGCATTGCCGATCCGTTCGCCGCGCTCAGCGCCCTTCCTGCCGTCACCAGCAGCATCCGCGACATGAGTGGCGTGCGCATGGAGATCCCGTCGTTCATTGCGGAGAAGTGCACCGGTTGCGCGCAGTGCTGGGTCCAGTGTCCCGACTCGGCGATTCCCGGACTGGTCAACACCGCCGAGGAGGTGATTGGCGCCGTTGTCCGCACCGCATCGAACGGCGAGAGCTTCGCTCGCATTCGCCCGATCGTCAAGCACTGGGCCAGGGAAACCCAGGCGCTGCTGGTGCGCGAGCCAATCCTCTCGATTCCGGCCGCCTTCGGTCAGGCGTATCAGCAGGTGGCCGCGAAGATGCCGTGGGATGCCGATCGGCGCGCCCTGACTGACCGGGAGCAGGCCCTCCTCCAGCAGCGGCTGGCCGAGCTGCCGCTGGCCAGGACCCGACCGTTCTTCGATCTCCAGGAAGCAAAGCAGAAGGGTGGGGGGGGGCTGCTCTCGATCACCGTCAACCCCGAGGCGTGCAAGGGCTGCAACCTCTGCGTCGAAGTCTGTCCGGACGGCGCCCTGATCACGGTGAAGCAGGACGAGGAGAACCTCGATGCCTTGCGCCGGAATTGGGAGGTATGGCAGCAGCTGCCCGATACCGACGACCGCTTCATCAATATCGCGGACTTCAATGAGGGGATCGGGGTGCTCTCCTCGATGCTCCTGAAGAAGACCACCTATCGGTCGATGGTCGGCGGTGACGGGGCCTGCATGGGATGCGGCGAGAAGACTGCGGTGCACCTCATCGTCGCGGCGATCCACGCGCAGATGGGTCCTCGCGTGGCGGCGCACGTCGCCGAGATCGAGGCCCTGATCGCCACCCTCGACGCCCGGGCACGCAAACTCCTGGCCGCCGGTGCCGATCTCGACGCAGCGGCCGCCGGGAGCGGCGTCGTGGCCGTGCCACTCGCCGACACTCGGCGGGCCGAGCTGGCCACCCTCAACTCCTCGCTGCACGACCTCAAGGATTTGCTCTGGCGCTACCGCGAGGGGCCGAGCGGCAAGGGCCGCGCGGTCATGGGGATGGCCAATTCCACCGGCTGTTCGTCGGTCTGGGGGAGCACCTATCCCTACAACCCATATCCCTTCCCGTGGGTCAATCACCTCTTCCAGGACGCGCCGTCGATCGCCATCGGATTGTTCGAGGCGCACATGCGGAAAATGACCGACGGCTTCGTCGCCATCCGTCGCGCCCGTCTGCTCGCCGAGGGTCGCTACGACGTCGGCGCCGACGAGGCAGCGCTCGCCGCGCTCGACTGGCACCAGTTCACCGACGATGAGTTCCTGCTCTGTCCGCCGATCGTGGCGATGGGCGGCGACGGGGCGATGCTCGACATCGGTTTCCAGAACCTCTCCCGGCTGCTCGCCTCCGGCAAGCCGATCCGGGTGGTGGTGCTCGATACCCAGGTCTACTCCAACACCGGCGGGCAGGCCTGCACCAGCGGCTTCACCGGGCAGGTGGCCGACATGTCGGCCTTCGGCAAGGCCCAGTCGGGCAAGACCGAGGTCCGCAAGGAGCTCGGCCTCCTTGCCATCGCCCATCGCGGCGTCTTTGTCCATCAATCGTCGCAGGCCGCGCCGTCGCACCTGCTCGGCGGCGTGCTCCGCGGCTTGGGTAAGCGGCGTCCCGCGATCTTCAACATCTACACCCCGTGCCCGGTCGAGCACGGACTGGCGGACGAATCGGCCCAGCATGCGGCGCGACTCTCGCTCGAGTCACGCGCCTTCCCCTTCTTCACCTATGACCCCGATCTCGGGGACAAGTTTGCCGATTGTCTGAGTCTGGAGGGCAATCCGTCGCCCGGGCAGGATTGGCCCGAGTACCAGCTCGGCTTCCGCGATGACGAAGGTGGCGAGCAGTCCATCGCGCTGCCGCTCACCATTGCCGATTGGGCGGCGACGGAAACCCGCTTCCAGAAGCACTTCACGCCGATCGCGGCCGACGCAGGCAGTGATGACTTCGTTCCGTTTCACGCCTACCTCGCCCTGACTGAGGCCGACCGGGAAGGGAAGACGGCGTTCATTTACACCGTGGACGCCGAGCGCCGCCTCCGCCGCATCGGAGTGTCGTCGGTGATGGCCGAATTGGCACGCGAGCGGCTTGGCTACTGGTCGCAACTGCGGCAGCTCGCCGGGCTCGAGTGGGCCGATGCGGTGCGCGAGAGAGTGGCGGAGGAGCTCGACGGCGAGTACCAGCAGCGCGAGTCGGCATTGCGGGCCGAGTTCGAGGCGACCCTTGCCACCCTGCGGACCGATTACCCGCGCCAGATCGCCCGGCGTCTGATCGAGACCTTGATGCAGCGGGGTGGCGGGGCAGCGATGGCCGAACTGCTGGCCACGATCCCGGCGTCCTCCGGGGCCGGGACGAACGGAGCGGGAGTGGCAAAGAGTCCCCCCCCCGAGAGCCCGCCCCAGGCAGTCGCCACTCAGGCGGCAGTTGCATCGCCACAGGCAGCAACTGGGGTGTCCGCAGTCGTGCCAACAGCGACTGCTGCACCGGCGGAAGTCGCCGTTGCGACAGCGGATGACGCCCCGCTTGCCATGGAACCGTGGATCGATTCCGCCAACTGCACCACCTGCAACGAGTGCACCAACCTCAACAACCGGATGTTCGCCTACAACGAGGTCAAGCAGGCCTACATCAAGGATCCTGCTGCCGGGACCTTCCAGCAGTTGGTGCTCGCCGCCGAACGCTGTCCGGTCGGCATCATTCATCCGGGGACTCCACTCAATCCCGGTGAGAAAGATCTGCCCAAGTGGATTGCCCGCGCGGAGCGGTTCAACTGATGCTCTGGTCCGACGGCTTCGCTCACGGGGTTCACCCGCCAGCCGCCAAGGAATTGACGGCCGGCGTGCCGATCCGGCGGATGCCTTTCCCGGCCGAGATCGTGCTGCCGCTGCGCCAGCATGCCGGCAAGCCGGCGCGGCTCTGCGTCAAGGTCGGCGACCGGGTGGAGCGCGGCGACAAGGTGGGCGAGGCAGATGGTCATGTCTCCGTGCCGATCCACTCTTCCGCTGCCGGCACCGTCGTCGCCATCGACTGGTGGCCGCATCCCGACGGCAGCATGGCCGAGGCGGTCCGGATCGCAGTGGAGCCCTTCGCGCCGCAATTGCCCCGTCCTCGCCTGGTCCCTCGCTGGGAGGGGCTATCCGTAGAGGCGGTGGTGCGCGCGGTGCAGGAGGCCGGGGTGGTCGGCTTGGGGGGGGCAGGCTTCCCGACTCACGTCAAGCTGGCGCCGCCGCGCGACGCCAAGGTGCACACCCTGATAATCAACGGGGCGGAATGCGAACCGTACCTGACCTCCGATCATCGCACCATGGTCGAGTATCCCGAACGCGTCCACTTCGGCATCGTGGTGATGATGCAGACCCTCGGCGTGTCGAAGGCGGTGATCGGCGTCGAGCGGAACAAGCCCGATGCCATCAAGGCGCTCCGTGCCTCCATTCCAGCTGGTCGCGACATCTCCGTGCTGCCTCTCACGGTCAAGTATCCGCAGGGCGCCGAGAAGATGCTGATTCATGCCGTAACCGGCGTTGAGGTCCCATCCGGCAAGTTGCCGGTGACGGTCGGGGTGGTGGTTCAGAATGTCGGCTCGGCCGCCGCCATCGCCGAGGTGTTCGAGACCGGAATGCCGCTGATCGAGCGGATCGTCACCGTCACGGGGCATGGACTCCGGCGTCCCGCCAACCTGATCGTCCCGGTCGGCACCAAGCTCCGTGATTTGCTGGAATATTGTGGTGGCCTGAACGGAGATGCCGCGGAAGTGGTGGCAGGCGGACCGATGATGGGACTCGCCCAGGCCAACCTCGACGCCCCGGTCACCAAGGGGACCACCGGCGTGGTGGTGCTGGCGCGTCACGAGACCCGCACGGCCGCCAGCTATCCCTGCATCCACTGCGGTCGCTGCCTCGATGCCTGTCCGGTCTTTCTGAATCCCTCGCTCCTGGGTGATCTGGCTCGCGTGGGTCGTTATCAGGAAATGGCCGACGCTCATCTCGCCGACTGCATGCTGTGCGGCTCCTGTTCGTACGTCTGCCCGTCCAACATCCCGCTCTCGCAACTATTCCAGGTGGGCAAGGCGGCACTCCGCCGGATTCCGGTGGCGGCAGCATGACTCCATCGCTCATGGTCACCGCCTCGCCGCACCTGAAGGACCGGGACACCACACCGCGAATCATGTGGCACGTGGTGCTCAGTCTGCTGCCGGTGATCGTCGTCTCCGGTTGGTACTTCGGCATCAGCGCGTTGTTGGTGCTCGTCGCGACCACGCTTGGCGCTCTGCTGACCGAACGGACTTTCGGCCGGGGTGACACCCTGGGCGACGGCTCCGCCACCATCACCGGACTGTTGCTGGGACTCACCCTGCCGGCGGGAATGCCGCTCTGGATGGCGTTTCTGGGTGGCAGCTTCGGGATGGGGTTCGGCAAACTCGTCTTCGGAGGACTGGGTCAGAACGTCTTCAACCCGGCGCTGATAGGCCGGGCCTTTTTGCAGGCGGCGTTCCCGGTGGCGATCACCACCTGGCCCGCTGCCGGGCAGGGGTTCTGGGCGCTTCGGGGTGACACCTTCGCGCTGCCGTTCCTGCGGGCAGCTACCGATGCCCTCACGGAGGCGACCCCGCTCGGGCTGCAGAAGTTCGAGGCCACGATGACACCTTGGCAGGACCTCGTTCTGGGAACCACCGGCGGATCGTTGGGCGAAACCGGTGCCTTGGCCATTCTGCTCGGCGGGGCATTTCTGGCATGGCGACGCTACCTCAACTGGCGCATTCCAATCAGCGTGCTGGGGAGTGCGGCGATCTTTGCCACCGTGATGCACCTCGTCAATCCCGCGCATCCGGATGCGGTGTTCACGCTATTCGCCGGCGGCCTGATGCTCGGCGCAGTCTACATGGCGACCGACCTGGTCACCTCACCGGTGACCAACACGGGCCGCTGGATCTTCGGGATCGGGATCGGGGTGCTGGCAGTGGTCATCCGTCTCTGGGGCGGGCTGCCGGAGGGCGTCATGTACGCCATCCTGCTGATGAACGCGATGGTGCCGTTTCTCAACCGGATGACCCAGCCGCGGGTGTTCGGCTCACCGGGGAGAATCCGCGGATGAGCGCCGCCGCGACTCCCCCCCCCCCGACTGCGCCTGCGGCCGTGCCGGCCTGGCGGCTCCTCGCCACTCTCGGTTTTGCCGGCGCCATGGCCGGCGGGCTGATCGTCACCGTCTTCCGGGCCACTCTGCCGCGAATCGAGGCGCACCGGGCGGAGGTCATGGAAGCGGCGGTGAGGGAAGTGCTCCACCAGCCCGCCCGCTGGGACACGCTCTATCTGGTCGACGGCGCGCTCACTTCGGCTCCGGCGCCCGATGTTGACCGTCGGCGGCTGGAGCGAACCTTCCTCGGCTATACCGATCAGGGCGCGCTGGTCGGCGCGGCGGTGACCGCGGGCGAACCGGGCTTCTCGGACGTGATCACCGTCATCTTCGGGATTGAACCGGCGACCGGACGCCTGCTGGGAATGACGATTCTGGGCCACAAGGAGACGCCGGGCCTCGGCGACAAGATCGAGCAGCCACCGTTCACCCCCCAGTTCGACGGAGCGGAGGTACCGCTCCGGGGCGTCAAGGCGGCACCGAAGCCGCCACATGAGGTCCAGACCATCACCGGCGCGACGATCTCGTCCCGCACGGTGGTCACCATTGTCAACCACGCCGCGGCGCGCTGGCAACCTCTGGTGCAGGCCTACTTGCAGGGAGTCGGGCCATGACGGCACCACCGACCACGATGACAGTAGACGACTTTCTGCGGGGGGTATGGCGGGAGAACCCGGTGGTGGTGCAGATGCTGGGACTCTGCCCCACCTTGGCGGTGACCAACACCGTGGCCAATGGCGTGGCGATGGCGGCCGCCACGGCGTTCGTCCTGCTCGGCTCCAACCTGCTGGTGTCGCTGCTCAAAAAACTGATCCCGCACGAAGTGCGCATCACCTCCTACGTGCTCATCATCGCCACCTTCGTGACCCTGGCCGACATGCTGCTGGAAGCGTCAGTACCAGCGGTCCACAAGCAGCTCGGTCCGTTCGTGGCGTTGATCGTCGTCAACTGCATGATTCTCGGGCGGGCCGAGTCGTTCGCATCGCGCAATGGGCCGGGGCGCTCTCTTCTGGACGCCATGGGGACGGCGACCGGATTCACCCTGGTCCTGCTGCTGCTGAGCGGCGTGCGGGAACTGCTCGGCAGCGGGACGCTGCTGGGGATCGACATCCTCGGCGCACGGTTCGAGCCCTGGGTCATCATGGTGCTGCCACCGGGCGGTTTCCTCACGCTGGGCGTGGTGATGCTGCTGATCGGATGGCGCGCCGAGCGGCGGACTCCACCGGCCACTGCGGGGGGGGCACGATGAGCGACCTGACCTGGATCCTCGTCTCGGCGCTGCTGATCAACAACTTCACGCTGACCCTCTTCCTCGGACTCTGCCCGTTCTTCGGGGTGACCGGCCGGGTCGAGACCGCATTGCGGCTGGGGACCGCCAACATCTTCGTGATGGTGATCACCGCCACCGCCGTCTGGCTGCTCAACACCTTCATTCTGGCCGAGGCACCGTACCTCAGGATCATCTCGTTCATCGTGGTGATCGCCTCGCTGGTGCAGATAGTCGAGATGGCGATTCGCAAGGTGAGTCCGGTGCTCTTTCGCGCCCTCGGCATCTACCTGCCGCTGATCACCACCAACTGCGCCATCTTCGGGCTGGCGATCTTCCAGACCAACCGTGGCTACGACCTGTGGCAGGGGCTGGCCTTCGCGATCGGTGCCGGTCTGGGGCTGACTCTCGCGCTGGCGCTGATGGCCTCGATTCGCGAACGACTCGACCTCGCCGATGTCCCCTCGGCGGCCCGCGGATTCGGCATTTCGCTGGTCATCGCGTCGTGCCTCGCGATGGCGTTCATGGGCTTTGCCGGATTGGGATCGGGTTGATGTCGATCGGCATCGGGATCGGCGCGATGGCGTTGCTGTTCGCCCTGTTCGCCCTGGTGCGCCCCCGCGGATGCGGCGGACACTGCGGTGGCTGCAGTAAGGATTGTGCGCATCACTCCGGGGAGGATCACAGTGCGACCTGAACAAGCTGCGGGACCGCGCGTCACCAGACGGCAGTTGCTCGAATTCGGCGTGGGTGCCTTCGTGATCGGGGCATTGCCGGCCGCGCTCTGGCGGCGGCAGGTGGTGGCCCGCCGGACCATGCCGGTCATGGGGACCTTCGCCGAGCTGACGGTCATGCATCGCGACCAGGCTGCGGCGCAAGCGGCGCTCGACGGAGCGATCGACATCCTCCAGAGGGTGGAGCGGACCATGTCGCGCTTCCGGCCGGACTCGGACATCGGGCGAGCCAACTCCGGAGCGGCCCGGGACGGAGTGCGGATCGGTCGCGAGACTGCGGTGGTGATCGCTGCCGCGCTGGAGTGGGCCGAGTCGACCGGCGGACGGTTCGATCCGGCAGTCGGCGCGATGACCGAACTCTGGGATGTGGGCAACCGCTCGATCCCGCCGGAGATCGAAGCGGTGCGACCGCTGGCCGGCCGCGGATTCTGGAGGGATGTCGATCTCACCGTCGGGACAGGAGGCGGGACAGTTCGGTTCACCGACCCCGGGGTTCGCCTCGACCTGGGTGGCATCGCCAAGGGACATGGGGTCGATCTCGCGGTACAGCATCTCCGTGAGCAGGGTGTCACCAATGCAATCGTCAACGTGGGTGGCGATCTCCATGCCACGGGTGGGTCGCCCGACGGCGGGCCATGGCGCGTTGGTGTCAGGTCGCCCCACGACGCCGATGCCATCGCCACCACCCTGCTGGTGACAGACGCCGCTGTTTGCACATCGGGCGACTACGCCCAGGCATTCGAGTGGCAGGGGAAGCGTTTCCACCATCTGATCGATCCGGAAACCGGCGCACCTCGCCTCTCCGTACAGCACAGCGTGACGGTGCAGGCCAGCAACTGCCGCGATGCGGATGCGGCCGCCACCGCAGCGTTCGGGATGACAGGAGATGAGGCAACACGGTTGGTGAACCGGCGACTCACCGATGCAGTGGTGAGGTCATTGGGATGAGTGCAGCATGACAACCATCGAGGGGAGGGACACGATGCATCAGACACGACTCTACTGCTCGGCGTGCGATCGCGAGGTCCGGGTGGTGATCTCCGAGGCGCTCGCCCACGACGGTCAGGCGTCGCTCCATGACGAGGAAGTTGTCTGCCTCGAGCTCGGGGGGCACTGCACCGGGAACATGTGTCCGGTTGGCGCCGTGGCACCCAGGGAAATGGTGGCCCGTCTCGCCCGAAACGGGCTGCCGACGGACGGCCTTCGCACCCTCACCGCACCCTGTCCGACCTGCGGCGCCGAGGTCGAGATGGTGCTCTACGGCAACGGCAAGGCGGCCTGCACCGTTTGCGGGTCGGAGGCGCGCTGGGTTGTCGATCACCTGGAACCGTCGCCGTGACCAGGGCGTAGACCGAGAGGACCTTGGCAGGCCACCCATGACCCCGCGAGATTGTTGCCGTGCATGAAACTACCGCCCTCCTGACGAGCACCACCGACCCCCTTTCGCAGTGGCTGGTGGCAGGGACGTTGCTGCTGCTATTCGTCCTGCTCACCCTGGAGAAGGCGCACCGAGTGCTCGTCGCTCTGGGCGCCGTCTCGATCCTCTGGGCCGTGACCTACCTCACGCCCTATCACCTGATCTCGTTCGAGCAGGCGGCCCGGGCACTCGACCTCAATGTCCTCCTGCTGCTGGCCTCGATGATGGCGGTGGTCGGGGTGCTCAAGGCGACAGGGGTATTCGGCTGGGCGGTCTCCCAACTGCTCAGGCGATCAGGCAACCATCCGGTTCGCGTCATGGTGGCGGTGATCTGGTTCGCCGGAGTGGCTTCGGCGTTTCTCGACAACGTCACCACCGTGATCTTCCTCGCGCCGATCATCCTCGGTGTGGCGGCCCAACTCGAGGTATCGCCGCGCGCGCTCCTCCTGCCGATGATCATGGCAGCCAACATCGGCGGCACGGCAACCCTGATCGGCGACCCGCCCAACATCATGATCGGCTCCGCGGCCGGACTGACCTTTGCCAATTTCCTCACCCACCTGACGGCGCCGGTTCTGGTCATGCTGCTGGCACTGCAACTGTTGGCGTCCCGCTGGTTCCGGACCGAACTGGCCGGGACGGGTGAACCGACGCCGACACACGGCAACGGTGCACCGCGAATCGTCGATCCCACTCTGCTGCACGGAATGGGGTGGATCTGCGGGTTCATCCTGATCGGCTTCCTGACTCACGGGATGACCGGGATGCCGGCGGCCGTGCCGGCCACTATCGGTGCAGCGGCCGCACTGGTGCTTCAGGATGTGCTCTACCTGCGCCGACACGATGCCGAGGTGGAGGAGCGCTCCCATGGCATCCTGCGCGTTCTGGAGCACGAGATCGAATGGCCCACGCTGGTCTTCTTCGCTTTCCTGTTCATCGTCGTCGGTGCAGCGGTCGAGACCGGCTTGATCACCACCCTCGCCTCGACGCTCGCCGATGCGATCACCGGTGGGCAGGAACGCTTCGGGCTCGGCCCCGAGGCAACTCTTCTCTTTGCGGCACTGCTGGTGCTGTGGGCGGCCGGTATCCTCTCCGGACTGATCGACAACATCCCGTTCGTGGCGGTGGCGATCCCGATTCTGGCCGGGCTGATCCCGACCCTGCCCGGCGACGGCGAGGTGCTCTGGTGGGCGCTGGCTCTGGGTGCCTGCCTGGGAGGCAACTCCACCCCGATCGGCGCCTCGGCCAATGTGACCACGCTGGATCTCGCCGCGCGGGGGAAGGTGCATATCTCGTTCCGGGAGTACGTGCGCTTCGCGATCCCGATCACCATGATGACCCTGATCGTGGCGTCCGCCTACCTCGCAGCCGACATCTACCTGGGGTATTGGCCCGCCCTGGGAATCACCTCGACGGTCGCCGGACTGCTCTTCGGACTGACCCGCCTACGCCGTCGGCAGGGTGGCGGAACCTTGCCGCGGATCGCCGCCCTGCCGCAGGACCTACCCCAGAACTGACTGCTCCCCCAGCATCGGGGAGATGGCGTCAGTGCTTGCTGCCGGGAGATGCCAGAGTGTCATGCTCCCGCAGGAGGTAGAGCGCAACGCACGCCGCCAGCATCGGCCAGGCGGCGAAGAACAGCAGGTTCGACCCCTCGCCGAACGGATCGAGGTAGGTCCGGTACGGCGAGAGCGTCGACAGCGCGTGCAGCACCATCACCGCGCCGTACGACCAGCGCTTGGCGAATCCCAGAGCGAAGGATGCGATCACTATCGCCTGGGCGATGCCGAGGCCCATGATGATCGAGGTGCCGACACCCTCGAGTCCGTAGAAGTATCCCAGCACGCCGACGGCGTGTTCGGGACGGACGAACTTGTCGACTGTCCAGGGAATCATCACCGCCAGGACGCCAAGGCGCAGTAACAGCAGGGAGAGGGGCAGGTGGCGGGGGGCGACGGTTTCTGGCATAGGCCGGTCCTGAAAGAGAGAAAGAGAGAAAGAGAGAAGGAGAGAAAGAGAGGGAAGTTATCCGCCGTCCACCGGTAGTGCTGTCCCCACCATCACCGCGGTGGCGGCGAGCAGCAGGAATCCGAGGGTGAGTTCCCAGGCCACTGCGCGTTGGAGACGTGCTGGTGCGTCGGGTGCGCCTCCCTCAAGCGCGGGGGTGAGCCGACGCCAATTGTGCCATCCCAGCGCGGCGACGCCCGCCAGCAATGCGAGCTTGAGCAACAGCAGGCGGCCCCAAAGCGTGCCCGGAACCGCCAGCAGCGGTCCCGTGTACATCCAGAATGCCACGGTGCCAGTGACTACCAGCATGACTGCCCCGGCCCGAGCCGGCATCGAGAACGCCCGGACCACCTCGGCGAGAATCGGCTGCCGACCCTCGGTCGACAACGTGGGAATGACGGCGAGGGCGAGGACCGCCAAGGTTCCCAGCCAGAGTCCTCCACCGAGGAGGTGGCCCAGGTGCATTGCCCGCCCCATTGCGGGTGCCCAGAGCGCGTCGTCGGCGCCGTGCCCCATCCCGGCCTGCGCCCAGGCCAGTGCCAGAGCGAATCCCATCACGGTGCGTCGGCGAGCCAGTGGATGTTTGACCAGCAGCCATGAGAAGGCCAACAGCAGGAAAGCGCCCACCGATTGGATCAGCCAGCCGGTGCCCCAGCTCCCTTCGAGCAGCACCGCGCGCGCGAGCTCGGGATCGAGCGCTTCGCCGGGGTCCGAAAAGGAGAGCAGTTGCAACACGCCACGGACGAGAGAGACACACAAAAAAAACCAGGCGATCAGCCCCGGCAGCCGCGCAAACCATCCCTCGATGGTCCGCGCCGCCTCGGGATCCCGCTGCAGATCGATTCGCGCCATCAGGTGGGCGGCGACCCCGATTCCCAGCAGCAGCAGCAACGCCATGAGCAGCGCCCCCCGGACTACGGGGGTCAGCGCTTCCAGCACCTCTTCAGGCAGCCGCGCTGCAATCGGCGCAAGCGCCGTACAGCATGACGTCGTGCTCTTTCAGCGTGAAGCCGCTCGGCACCATCGCCTGCATCGAATCCACGCACCCCGGCGCCTCGAACACCCGGTCGCACTCCTGACACCGAAAATGGTGGTGGTGGGCCTTGCCGCTGACCTCATAGCGCGACACCTCTCCAGGCAGCTCGACCGTGGTCAGCCATCCTTCGTCCAGCAGCACCCGGATGTTCCGGTAAACCGTGGCGATGCCGAGTCCGCTGACCTCCAGACGGGCCTGGTCAAGCACTTCCTCGGTACCGAGCGGGCGGTCGGCACGGAGAAAAGCCCGACGGATCGCACCGCGCTGACGTGTGTTTCGCTCCATGGGAGGGCGCTCCTGGTTGGGAGATGTTCGTGCCGGGAATGTGACAATAATACGTTTGATTCCACCTGAACCCAAGATCCGGAGAATTACGGATGTCTCGATGGCTGGTTTCGCTCGGCTCGCTCTGCCTGCTCCCCTCGATCCTGGTGGCGCAGGCCCCTACCCCCGCGGTCCCAGTTCGGCTGGTATTGCACCTGACCGTCGATCAGCTCCGCCCCGACTACCTCAGTCGATGGGAGGGTGAGTTGTCCGGCGGGCTGGCCACCCTGCTGCGTGATGGGGTGGTGTTCCTCGCCGGGGAGCAGGACCATGCCCTGACCGACACGGCGCCTGGTCACGCCACCATGCTAAGCGGCCGCACACCCGCCAGCGTGGGGATAGTCTCCAATGATTTCGGGGTGCCCGACCCACGTTTTCCCCTGCTCAGCGGTCGCGGCACCGGGGCCTCCCCAGCACGATTCCTCGGCACCACGCTCCATGATTGGTTGCGTGCCGTCGATCCCGAGACGCGGGTGCTCTCGATTTCGCGGAAAGATCGGGGCGCGATCCTGCCAATCGGCCGGGCCAAGGTGCCGGTCTTCTGGTGGGCGCGGGGCGTCTTCACCACCTCGCGGTGGTACGCCGACAGCCTGCCGACCTGGCTGCAACAGTGGAATGCCCGCGATCCAGTCGAACAGCTCCGTGGCACTTCCTGGACCCTGCTGAGGGATCCGGCCGCATACCCCGAAGTCGACGATCGTCCCTTCGAGGCAGGTGGGAGCGACCGGACCTTTCCGCACCTCCTCCCTGATGACTGGACGATGGCAGCCGGTGAAATCGAGAATCGCCCGGTGATCGACTCGCTCACCCTCGGCGCCGCATGGCACGGGGTGCAGGCGTTGGGCCTGGGCACCCGTGACGGGGTTGATCTGCTGGCCATCTCCCTCTCGGCCCTCGACAACATCGGCCACCGCTGGGGCCCTGGGTCGCGCGAGGTCCACGACCAGGTCCTGCGACTCGACCGCTTGCTGGGTCAGTTTTTCGATTCACTCGCCACCCAGCTTCCCCTCGATCAGGTGGTCGTGTCGCTGACCGCTGATCATGGCATCCAGGAATTTCCCGAGGCAGGTGAGGGCGGTCGGCTGGCGTTCTCACCCGTGGCGCGAGCGCTCAACAGCCGGGTGCGTGAACGCTGGGCGATCGACCTTGGGGCCACCGCCCAGGATGGCCTGATCGTCGCCGACCGCGCGGCATTGGTGGCCCGCGGCGTGAACGTCGATTCGCTGGAGGAAGCGCTCAGTCGTGAAATCCTCGCCCTGCCCGGCGTCACCCGGGTCTTCACGCCGCGGTCCCTGGCGGCCGCCCCGTCCGACGATCCCACCGCCGGGCTCTGGCGTCACTCCATTCCGGCCAGCGTGGAATGGCTGGTTGCCGCCGAGCTCGCGGATCATTGGATGTGGAACAGTTCCCGGACCTCGACATCGCACGGCACCACCGCGCTCGTCAACCGGCGGGTGCCGATCATCTTCCGGGTACCCGGGCTTGCGCCGGCCCGGCCGAGTCGCGTCATTCGGACGGTGGATATCGCCCCGACCCTCGCGGCGCTGCTCGGGATCACCCCGACGGAGCCGCTCGACGGTGTCCCGCTCCCCGAACTGGTCGGCTCACGTCGACCGAGGTGATACCATGCGCAGTCTCCTGCTTGCTTTGGCAGTCCTGACCCCGGTCGGTGCCAAGGCCCAGACCGACGAGGCCCTGGCCCACGCCAAGCGGCTGCTGGCCGGGCGGCCGATCATCGATGGACACAACGACCTCCCGTGGGAGATTCGCGTCAATCCCCAGTCACAGCGCGCGGTCGAAAAATACGACCTGCGCCAGCGCACTCCCGGACACACCGACATTGCCCGACTCCGGGAGGGCGGCGTGGGCGGCCAGTTCTGGTCGGTCTACGTTCCGTACGAGCTGGGCGACACCTCGTGGGCCCAGGTTCAGCTCGAGCAGATCGACATCATCAAGCGGGTCATCGCCAGATATCCGGACGCCTTCGAACTCGCCCTCGGTGCCGACGATGTCGTCCGCATCATGCGGAGCGGCAAGGTGGCCTCGCTGATCGGGATGGAGGGTGGTCATGTCATCCACAACTCGCTGGCGCTGCTTCGCCAGTACTACGACCTCGGTGCCCGCTACATGACGCTCACCCACTCGGCGTCGCTCGACTGGGCCGATGCCGGCACCGGACTGCCGCTCAACAACGGGCTGACCGACTTCGGCCGTGACGTGGTGCGCGAGATGAACCGGCTCGGCATGCTGGTGGATCTGTCGCACACCTCGCCGAAGACGGCGCTCGATGCCCTCGCAGTGACCGAGGCACCGGTGATCTTCTCGCACTCCTCGGCGTGGGGCGTGCTGGCCAACCCGCGCAACGTTCCCGACGAGGTGCTGTCGCGTCTTCCCGCAAATGGCGGCGTGGTGATGGTGACATTCGTGGGCAGCTTCATCTCGCGGGGGATGCAGGAGTGGACCGAACGGGGGCAGGCGGCTGTTGCCGATGTCACCGGCCGCGACGCCCGGCGCCTGGCCATCGACAGGTATGTGGCCCAGCATCCACGGCCCGAGGCCACGGTCGCGGAACTCGCTGATCATGTCGAGCACGTGCGCAACGTGGCGGGAATCGACCATGTCGGCCTCGGCGGAGATTACGACGGCACCTCCGAACTTCCCGCCGGGATGGAGGACGTGACCGGCTATCCGCTGCTGTTTGCCGAACTGATCCGGCGAGGGTGGAGCGACGAGGAACTGCTCAAACTCGCCGGTGGCAACGTGCTCAGGGTGCTGCGTGAGGTGGAGATTGTGCGCGACCGGCTCGCGACCGGAGGGCAATGATTCCGAAGGCGAGTGCCGCCAGCCCGATGCCGATCCACTGAACCGCATAGGAAAAGTGGGGACCACTGTCGAGTGAAGGGGGGGGGACCACCGGCAACCCGCCGGGGCCGTCGCTGTCCCCATCGAGTAGCAGATAGACCGGCAGCGAACCCGGACGCCGCGCCTCCAGAAAGGCGCTGTCGAGTCGCCGCCAGGTGGTGTCGGCGCCCCGCACCAGCGGCTGACCGGCGTCGTCGGTGGCGGGAATCGCCAGCCCCAACCCGGTCAGCCGCACCGAGCCGGTGTCAGGGGGGGGGATCGCTCCGGCGGGCGTGGTGGCGTCCGGCGCGGCGACGAAGCCACGCAGCACCCAGACGATGACCGGCTCACCGTCAACGACCAGCGGCGTCACCACCTCCAACCCGGGTGCCGCCCGGTGGACCCTGCCACGCAACAACAGCTCACCCGCCGGATCGAAGCGACCCTTCACCAGGAGTCGTCTGCCCGCCAGTGAGACCCCATCCGTGGTGGCTGCGGACAACTCCACCGGCGGCAATTCCGCTGCGGCCAGCAGCAGGGAATTGGCTGCCTGACGATCGAGGTGTCGCCGATACTGCCAGCGGGCCAGAAACCCGCAGGTGACAACCACCGTCAGGATGAGAAGGGCGAGCGTGGTTCGACGAGTTGGGGACACCAGTGACCCTCCGGCAGGACAGGTGGCCCCCGCACCGGGTTCGCGGAATACCATGCAAGTCCGTTTTGCACAACAAGATAGCACCGTGGTATGCGGTCTGCTTCAAGCAACGCCGCGAGCCGCCGTGGAGCGGCACCATGCCCCTTCGAGGGCCCACCACCAACGGAGATCGTCACAATGCGCCGCACCCTGGTTCTTGTCGCCCTGCTGTCCACCGCGGTTGGACCGTTGCTGCCGCTGGCAGCCCAAGGCCGACGCGACCGTGGCCTGGTGGAAGTCGCTCCTCCCGCCACCCGCGGCGGCTTCTTCATCACCGGTGGAATCGGGGCCGGTGGCGAGCAGTTCAAGTTCGAGGATGAGTCGGACTACTCCGAGACCCTCACCAAGCCGACCATCATGCTCCGCCTCGGCGGCACTCCCAGCGCCAACTTCCGGGTCGGCGCGGAACTGTTCGGCTGGGGGTCGGACGAGGCCGAGGGTTTTGAGTCGTTCACTGTCGGGCTCGTCAGTGCCCAGTATTTCCCGATCAAGGATCAGGGGCTCTTCTTCAAGGGCGGCGTCGGGATCGCCGAGAGCGGCTTTGATCCTGATGATCCGTTCGAGCAGTCCAACGACGAGACCGGGTTCGCCTGGTCGGTCGGCGCGGGATATGACTTCCAGTTGACCCGGAAGTTCGGGATCGGGCCCTCGATCGATTTCTACCGGGCCTCGTTCACCATGCGGGACCAGCCGTCCCTCGACGAGCGGGTCCTCAACATCGGCGTCCAGTTCACTTTCCAGACCGGCGGTCTGGGCCGTTGACCGGAGCGGGCACGGCGGCTAGTATTGCTCCGCTATGCCCTGGTGGTGAAACTGGTAGACACGCTATCTTGAGGGGGTAGTGCCGCAAGGCGTCGCGGTTCGAATCCGCGCCAGGGCATCGGAGAGCCTGCCACTGTAGCTCAGGGGTAGAGCACTCGATTCGTAATCGAGCGGTCGTCAGTTCAAATCTGACCAGTGGCTCTGCCCGACGATGCAAAATCCTCCACAACGCCTCGACCCCAGCGGTCGGGGCGTTTGTGCATCCGGGATACGGATTCCGCCTGGCGGCCGGGCGACGGCGGGGTGAAAGGTGAAAGGTGAAAGGTGAAAGGTGAAAGGTGAAAGGGGGCAGAGCCAGTTGGGTTGAGGGGACGGCAAGGAATTCCGGGCCTCCCTCCGTTTCACCTTTCACCTTTCACCGTTTTTCATCGTTCACCATTTCGCCGTTCCCCTTTCACTTCAGAAACATCGCTGCTTCCCGCAGCGCATCCCGGCCTATGGTGTGCCCCATGCCGTCGTATTGCCGGGTGGTCAACTCTGCCCCGGCGGCCTGGAGCTGTTGCCAGCCCAGCAGGGCGTGCTGGAAGGGGATCGCGGGATCGGCGGTGCCGTGTCCCCACCAGATCGGAGTGGTCGCGACTGTCGCCGGGGTGACTGCAACCATCGGATGGGTCGCCAGGAACCCCGAGAAGACCAGCACCTTGGCGGCCAGGCCAGGATGGCGGAGCGCCCAGGCGAGCGACGAGGTGCCGCCCTGCGAGAAGCCGCCGAGCAGCAGGGGAGCGTCCGGGCGGCCAAGGTGATCGGGCAGGGCGGCGAGGAATTCGTCGAGTCGCTGCTGGCCCCCTGTGAACGACTCCGGCTCAGGCGTGGTCCCGGACAGGAAACGATACCAGGCCCAACCCGGACCGTAGCCCCACGGGGCTGCATCAAATGGCGCCCGCGGGGCGACGATGGTCGCCTCGGGATGGAGCATCTTTCCCAACGGGAAAAGATCCTCCTCGGTGGCACCGCGGCCATGCAGCAGTACCAGGATCGGCGCCGCCGGGGCACCGAGATCGATCAGGGCAGGGAGTGGGAGAGAGATGGGAGGGCTCCTTTGGGTGAATGGCAGAAGGTGAAAGGTGAAAGGTGAAAGGTGAAAGGTGAAAGGTGAAACGAAGGGTCAGATCTTCACCCCTTTCACGTTTCACGTTTCACGTTCCACCTCTGGCCCCTGTTGCCGGGAGGCGCTCCTCCGGCTAGCTTCGGTGGCTGGCAAGTACGGGACGTGGCGCAGCCAGGTAGCGCACCTGCTTGGGGTGCAGGGGGTCGTGGGTTCAAATCCCGCCGTCCCGATTTCAACAACGCCCTGCCGATCATCATCGGCGGGGCGTTGTCGTATCCACCCTGCTACTGCGGGGCACGCTTCTGCAGCTCTTCGGCGGCCTTGGTCGAGCCCAGTGCTGCCGCCTTGCGATACCACTCCAGCGCCTTGGCCTCGTCCTTGGCGACGCCGCGGCCGCGGCTGTACCACTCGCCCAGCTTGACCATCGACCCGACATCGCCGCGTTCGGCTGCCCGGGAATACCAGATGGCGGCCTCTTCGTAATCCCGGCCGACGTTGGCGCCGTTCTCGAGCCGGAAGGCCAGGGTCAGGGTGGCCTGTTGGTGGCCCATGGCGGCCGCGTCGCGGAGCGCGGTGAGGGCACCCTGGCCGTCACGCGGTGCGCCCCGCCCGATGTCGAGCATGCGGGAAAGCTGGAACTTCGCCTCGGCGTCGTTGGGCGCTGCCCGCCGATACCAGGTGAGGGCCTGCGCGGGGTCCTCGGGGACGCCGTTGCCGCGATCGAGCATCCCCGCCAGCAGGCGCATCGAGGTGACGTTGCCGGCTTCCGCCTCGGCCAGACAACTGGCGGCGGCGGCGGTCCAATCGGCCGAACTCATCGCCTTGGCACAGCTCACGGTGGTGGTCGGGGCCGCGGTCGTCGCGCGTGAGGGGGGGGGAGTGGCCGGGGTGCGACGGGGACTGGATGTGGCTGCGGGCGGCGTCGATTTGTCAGCCGCGCTGACGGCAAGCGGCGCCGAGTCGGAAGCGACCGCCACCGGCAGCGTTGACTCCGTGTTCGATGCCAGTTCAGGCGGGTCCATGGTCGAGTCCGGTCCGCCCGTTCCGGTGAAGCCGCCCCGCAGCAACAGCACTGCAACTGCAAGCACGGCGAAACCGGCCAGCACCAGCGTCCGTCGCGAGGCGGCGGGGGGGGGAGCGTTGCCCCGTGGCTGTGCCGCCGCAAGCAACGAATGTTCGCTGTCGCTGCGGAGCGCCTCGCCGAATTCCACCATCGACGGAAAGCGTGCCGCAGGGTCCTTCTGCATGGCACGGAGGATGGCGGCAGCGATGCCGGGCGGTACGCCGGGGACTTTGGTCTCGATCGGCGGCGGTTCGGCCACCAGTTGCTTGTAGAGTACCGATCGGGTCGAGTCACCCTCGAACGGAAGCGTCCCAGCGAGCATCCGGTAGCCGACGACCGCGAGTGAATACTGGTCGGTGCGGGCATCGATGGACTTGTCGCCGCAAGCCTGCTCCGGGCTCATGTACTGCGGAGTGCCGACGATGATCCCGGTGGAGGTGAGGGCGGGGGCGACACCTTCCTCGGTCTGCGGGGTCTCGTCCTCGCCACCGACCGCCTTGGCGATGCCGAAGTCCATCAGGAGCGCCCGCGACTCGCGGCCTTCGAGCATGATGTTCTCGGGCTTGATGTCGCGGTGGATCACCCCGGCATCATGCGCCGCCCCCAACCCGGAGGCCGCTTCGGTGAGGATGCGGCGGACCTCCGCTGCCGGCATCGCCCCCTCGCGTTCCATCCGTGCCCGGAGCGACTCGCCCTCGATGAACGGCATCAGGATGAAGGCGAGTGCCTGCGCCTCGCCGACGTCGTAGATCGGCACGATATGGGGATGCCGGAGGGCAGCGACTGTTTCCGCCTCGCGCCGGAAGCGATCGAGCATCCCGGGTGTGAGGCCGAGGTCGGGTCGCAGCACCTTGACCGCGATCTCCCGCTTGAGCCGAAGGTCGCGGGCCCGGAAGACTTCGGCAAAACCGCCGGCGCCGATCCGCTCACCCAGCGAATACCCCGGACCGATCGCCCGCTGCAGGGCAGTCTTCAACCCTTCCGGGGTCATGTATGAACGGGTCACCACCAACCGCTCACCAGTGGCGCTATCTATCCCGATTGGCGTGGCCGTGCCGCAGACATAGCAGTACGCCGCCACTCCGGGGAGCGGGGTCTTGCAGGTGGGACAGGCCTGGGTCGGCTGGCTCATCGCGATTCCGGATCAGGGAGACAATGCTGAGAAATAGGCGAACCGGGCCACCAGTCAAGGGCAGGCCAGGTCAGTCGAGCTGCTCGCCGGCTCCAGCGGCGCTCCTGGCCACAAAAATTTCCCCTCGGGAATGGCGGTTCGGAAAGAGCGTCAGGTAACGGCGCCGCCAGCCCTGTGCAAACTCATCAGCCCCCGTCTCGGGCACCATCGCCCAGACACTGCCGCCAAATCCGGCGCCGAACGCCGACGCGGCCGCGGCGCCCTCCTGCCTGGCCAGCTCGACCAGAGCGGTGGTCTCGGGGACCTGATTGCGGAGCACCCTCTCGGCCAGCCGCTGGGAGCGGTCGACCGGATCGCCAGCGGCAGCGGGATCGTTGGCTCTGAGCGCGCTGGCCACAGCCGGGATGATCTCCGTGCATTCGGCGTGGAACTGTCCCAGGCGGGCGCTGAGGAGCGCCGGATCGGAACCGTGACGCTCGATCAGCTGGTGCAGTCTGTCCATGGCATCGCTGCTTCCCTCCAGAATGCTGAGCAGCGAGATGGCTGCCGGATCTTCATGACTCCGCCACAGCTCGAGCAGCTCGGCGGTTTCAGCCGCCAGGGCATTGTACTGCTGCTGCACTGCGCCGCCCTTCGAGGCGATGACACCGCTGGCCGCCACCACGAAGCACCAACCGGCCGGCAGCGGGATTCGCCCTTCGTCCCGGACCGGGAGGAATCGGTATTGAGCCAGCTCGCCGAGGCGGCAGCGGAGGATGGCGGTGTGATCCTGGCTGCCGCCCTGGGTACCCACCCCGAAATCGCCGGGGAAAGGTCCGAAGGCCCGTCCGTTTTCGAGCGCACCGAGATAGCCGGCCAGAGCGTCATCATCGGCAATCGCCGCTCGCCACTCAGGACTCGCCGGGAGGTTGTTGATGGCGGCGATCGGCAGAAAGGTCGCGATCACCAGCGCACTCGATGATGAGAGCCCGGCCGCGGATGGCAGTGACGAAGCGACCACCATGTCCGCCCCGGATCGGGCCGCCGGGAAATCGCGGGCCACCCGCCGCAGCACGGTGAGGGGATAGTTGGTCCAGTGGCCGGGACGGGTCGGAATGGCGGCATCGAGTGCGGCATCGAAGCGCACTCCGGTGCGCGCGTCCACCAGATGAACGTGGTGATCGGCCCGCGGGCGGGCGATGACGTGGAAGCCGCGATCGACTGCCGTGAGCAGCGATCTCCCCCCCCCATAGTCGACGTGCTTGCCGAGCAGCTCGATCCGGCCCGGCACCCACCAGCGACGGGCCTGCCGCATGTCGCCGAAGGTTGCGGCGAAGCGCCGTTCGGCATCACGGAATCCGGCCACCGGATGCCGGCTCACGGACTGACCTCGCGCTCCGCCAGCCGCTCGGCCACTCCTGCAACGTCGCGTCGATGAGAGAGATCCAGCACTTCGTCGTCCCGGACAACAACCCGGTAGCGGGCACCCTGCTGCAGGGCATGGGCGACCGCCATCGGCAACTCGCGCTCACCCCTCGGGGAGATGGGGACGGTCCGGCAGGCGTCGAAGATGTCAGCATCAAAGCGCCAGAGATTCATCGACACCAGCGCCGTCGGTGCCAAGCCGGCGCCCATGTCGGACGGCTTCTCGTCGATCAGCTCCAGCCACCCGTCGGCATTCATCCTGAGCAGGGCGAAGGCGGCCAGGCGCGCGGCGTCGATATTGCCGCCGGCCAGCAGTCCGCGAACGGTGAAGCCGATCAGCCCGGGCACCTCGAGTTCCGCCAGGGCACGCAACGACGCCACCGGGTAGAGGTTGTCGGCATTGAGCACCAGGAACGGATTGTCGGCAGTCCACTGCTCCGCAGCGAGCACTGCGTCGGCGGTTCCCAGCGGTTGTGGTTGGACCACCCAGTCGAGCTGCAGCCGCTCGGGCGGTCGATCGCGGTAGTGCGCCCGAAGCAGATCGGCCTCTGGTGGCACCACCAGACAGACCTCGCTGATCCCGGAGTCGGCCAGTGAGGTGAGGATGTGATCGATCATCGGGCGGCCCCGGGCATCGGGGATCATCGCCTTGATGCCGCCCAACGCGGCCGTCAGCTGATCGGCAGCGAGCCGGGCACCAGGATCCGGTCGCTGCATCCGGGTGCCGCGTCCGCCGGCCAACACCACCGCGCGGACAACTTCCTGACTCATGTCTGGGGAGTGCCCCGCCACAGTCGCGGCACGATCCGGAGCAGTCCCGCGGTTCCGATCAGGAAAACCACACCCCAGAACAGTGCCGTGTTGGTATGGCCGTAGAGCCAGGATCCGGTTCCGAACAATGCGCCGTAGACCGCGAAGCAACCCAGCATCCACGCCAGGAATGCCTGGGGCAGTGAATCAGGCGATGGCTCGAGTCCGCTGGCCTCGCGGATCGCTCGCCAGCCGGGACCGGCCGGCCGCACCAGCCGGTAAAAGCTCGCCAGCACCTTGGGGTCAGTCGGAGCAGTGACCAGGGCGGTGATTACCCAGGCGATGGTGGTTCCCAGTACCGTCAGCAGCAGCACCAGCGGAGGTGCCACGGCGTATCCCTGCTTGGCGGCGATGAAGAAGCCGATCGCCAGGGTGAAGGAGGCGGCCATGGCGATGATCTCGCACCAGGCGTTGATCCGCCACCAGAACCAGCGCAGCAGGTAAATCAGTCCGGTTCCCGCACCGATCGAGAGCAGCAACTGGAACGCCTGTGAGGCGGTTTCCAGCACGAATGTGAGCAGCGCGGCAATGACCATCAACAGCACGGTGACGACGCGTCCTGCGGCGACGTAGTGGCGCTCGTCGGCACCCGGCCGGACGAAGCGGCGATAGCCGTCGTGCACCAGGTAGGAGGCACCCCAGTTGAGGTGGGTCACGATGGTCGAGACATACGCCGCCAGCATCCCGGCGACCATCAGGCCGAGGAAGCCGTGGGGCAGGAACTTGAGCATCGCCGGGTAGGCCATGTCGTGGCCGACCAGCGCGGGATCGACGTGCGGGAAGGCGATCCTGATGTCGTCGAGGGTCGGGAAGACCAGCAGCGAGGCGAGGGCGACCAGGATCCAGGGCCAGGACCGCAGGGCGTAGTGGGCCACGTTGAAGAAGAGGGTGCCGGCCAGCGCGTCGCGTTCCGACTTGGCGGCGAGCATTCGCTGGGCGATGTAGCTCCCCCCCCCCGGCTCCGCGCCGGGGTACCAGACCGACCACCACTGGATGGTGAGCGGGATCACGAAGATCGCCAGAGTCACCTGCCAGTTGCCGAAGTCGGGCACCAGCGAGAGGGTGCCGGGGTCGAGCCGCTCCACCAGGCCGGCGAGGCCGCCGACCTCGGGCTGGGCGAGCGCGAACCAGGCCGCTGCCACCGCTCCGCTCATGGCGATGCCGAACTGGAAGAAGTCGACTATCAGCACACCCCAGAGCCCGCCGGTGGCGGCGAAGAGCACATTGAGCGCCGCGCAGATCAGCAGCGTCTGGGTCATCGGCCAGCCCAGTACCACGTTGGCGATCTTGGCAGCCGCCAGATTGACCGTTGCCATGATGAAGCAGTTGAAGATCAGGCCGAGGTAGACTGCCCGGAAACCGCGCACGAGGGTGGCGGCGCGCCCGCTGTAGCGCAGCTCATAGAACTCGAGGTCGGTCAGCACGCCGCTGCGGCGCCAGAGCCGGGCAAAGAAGAACACCGTCATCATGCCGGTGAGCAGAAACGCCCACCATTGCCAGTTGTTGGCGACTCCGCCGGTACGCACCAGATCGGTCACCAGATTGGGGGTGTCGGTGCTGAAGGTGGTGGCCACCATCGACACGCCGATCAGCCACCACGGCGCCGCGCGACCCGAGGTGAAGAACTCCGCCGTGCTGCGTCCCGCTCGACGCGCCATCACCACGGCAGGGATGAAGGCCAGCGCGATCGACGCGAGGACGATGCTCCAATCAAGAGTGTTGAGGTTCACCGGCTCCTCCGCGGTCCGTCCCACGCACCGCGGGTGAAATCGGGGAAGCGGACCGGTGCGCTGGAGAGCGCCAGCGATGCCTCGCTGAGCGGCCAGGGCACGCTCCACGCCGCCGCGTCATAGACGTCGAAGTCAGGCGGCAGTCCCTCACGCATCGTCTCGACCAGCCGGTAGGCCATGATGAAGTCCATCCCGCCATGCCCCCCCTTGGCGCGAGCGATGTCGCCCACCCGCTGCCAGAGCGGATGGGTGTAGCGTGCCTTCACGCCGTCGTCGATCGACTTGAAGCGATGACCGCCCTCCTGCCCGTCGAGGTAGTAGCGCGGCGGATAGTCCTTGAACACGCCGCGGGTGCCGCGAATGCTGTTGAGCCGGTCGTACGGGGTCGGCAGAGTGACGTTGTGCTGCAGCACGATGGTGCGGCCGCGCACCGTCTTGACCAGTGAGGTGTTGATGTCGCCGGCGCGGTAGGTCTCGTCCCATCTGGCTGAATCACGCGGCACGTGCTCCTCGCGCCAGGCGGTGAGGCCAGCTTCAGGCGTCGACATGCTGACCAGGTAGTCAAAGCGGTCACCGCCGTGGATGTCGAGGTACCACGCCACCGGTCCGAGTCCGTGAGTGGGATAGAAGTTGCCGTCGCGATTGGTGTGCGGGGTCCGGCGCCAGAGTCCCTCGTCCCGATCCTCGAAGAGGATGCTCCGCAAGTCGTGGATATAGGCCGCCTCGGCGTAGAGAATGTCGCCGAAGACGCCCTCCTTCACCATCCGGTCCACCAGCATCTCGTTGAAGTCGTAGCAGACATTCTCCATCATCAGGCAGTGCTTGCGGGTGCGCTCCGAGGTCTGCACCAGCGCCCAGCAATCCTCGACGGAGTCGGCGGCCGGGACCTCGGTTGCGGCATGCTTGCCGGCGTTCATCGCCGCGAGACAGACCGGGACGTGCCAACCCCAGGGAGTGGCGGTGTAGACCAGATCGATGTCGTCGCGCCGGACCAGCTGCTCGAAGGCGGTCTCGCCATCGGTGTAGAGGGCCGGTTGCGGTTGACCTGCGTCGGTCACCATGCGGGCTGCCCTGACGGCCTTTTCGGGGACAATGTCGGCGAGCGCGGTGATCTGCACCCCCCCGACCGCCAGGAACTCGCGCAACACCGAAGTGCCCCGGAGACCGGTGCCGACGATTGCGATTCTGACCTGTTGATGAGGAGCGAAGGGGACCCCCAGCATCGTGGTGGCCCCGGGGAGGCGTGGTGGCGGCGGGAGTGCCTCAGCTCCGCGGGAGGCCGCGCCGAGCGCCATGCCGGTCAGGCCGGCGGCCTTGAGAAGGTCACGTCGGGAGAGTGCGGCCCTGGGTGAGAATCGTTGCGACATCGGTTGGTCCGGATGGAGGAATGGGGCTGAGGTGCGGCTCGCGTCAGCGTCGGACGCTAGGGGCGTCGGCGCCTCTTCACAAGGGGGGCGGCGTTATCTTGGGCTGACCATCATGACCGCTCCGCTCCGCCGCCTAGGGTTCGCAGCCGCACTCGCCACCGTCGTTGCCAACGTCGTCGGCACCGGTGTATTCACCACGCTCGGTTTCCAGGTTCAGGCAGTCACCGACGGCTTCGCGTTGCTGGCCGCGTGGGTGGTCGGCGGGATGATCGCGCTCACCGGCGCGCTCTCCTACGGTGAGCTCGCCGCCTCGATTCGCGGCTCGGGGGGCGAGTATCGCTTCCTCGGCAGGATCTATCATCCGGGACTGGGGACCATTGCCGGCTGGGTCTCGATCGCCGTCGGTTTCGCCGCACCGATCGCTTTGGCAGGAATGGCACTGGGCCGCTACGCCGGGCCGCTGCTGGGGATCCCGTCGCGCACACTGGGGATCATCGCCATCGTGGCGGTCACCGGAGTGCACTTGCTCGCCCCGGAAACCGGTGGTCGATTCCAGGTTGTGGTAACCACCCTCAAGGTGCTGCTGATCATCGCGTTCGTCGCGGCCGGCATTTATCAGGGCCCGGTGGCCGAGCTGTCGTTCGCACCCACGGCAATCTCGGTGGATCAGATGACCAGCGGCTCGTTCGCGCTCTCGCTGATCTTCGTTTCCTACGCCTACTCAGGGTTCAACGCCGCAGCCTACATCCAGGGCGAGGTGGTCGATGCCGAACGCACCGTGCCGCGCGCCCTGGTGATCGGCACCGTGCTCGTGGCCGGCCTTTACCTCGCTCTCAACTGGATCTTCCTCCACACCACTCCGCTGGTCTTCCTGAACGGGCAGTTGGAAGTCGGCTCGATCGTGGCAGAACGGATCTTCGGTCCGGCCGGCGGTCGGCTGATGAGTGCCCTGATCGCCATGCTGCTGGTCTCGACCATCAGCGCGATGACTCTGGCCGGCCCGCGCGTCATCGAGGCGATGGCAGTCGACCTGCCGCCACTCCGGCCGCTGGCCGAGCGCTCCGCCAGCGGTGCACCGGCTCGGGCGGTTCTCCTGCAGAGCGCGCTGGCGTTGGCGTTCGTGCTCACCGACGCGTTCGAGGCAGTGCTCATCTACGCCGGCTTCGCGCTCACCCTCTTCTCGCTGCTGGCAGTGGTGGGAGTGCTGGTGCTGCGGCAGCGCGAGCCAGATCTGCCACGCGCATACCGGACCTGGGGCTATCCCTGGACGCCGTTGTTCTTCGCCGGATTCTCGTTGTGGACGCTGATTGTGGTGGCGCGCGATCGCCCGATCGAGGCGGTGGGCGGGGCGGTGACGTTGGGAATCGCGGCGCTCTTGACCTGGTTGGTGACCGATCCGCGCGAGGACGAGGCGGCGGGAGGCTAGCCGTGAACGCGGCTAGGTAAATGCCGGATGGCCAGGTCGACGCGCCCGGCGACCCCCGACGCCGCGGGGGTCGATCGGCCAAGAACCCGGTCGCGCTCTCGACCTCTCTGATGACCCCGTCCGTCCTGCGGCACTAGCGCTGACCTACCTGTGGATCAATCCACCTCAACTCGGCATTGCCGACGGCCCAGCTCAGTAAATACGAAGCACCCGTGTCTCAAAACTGTTGACAGGTTCAGCCCCCGCCCGCTTGTCCCGAGCAGCGCGAGGGATCACACCGCCTGGAGACGATTGTTCACGAAATACGTCTGACTGCGGTCGATCAGCAGAACGGCATCGCATTGCCACGCCGTCGAATCGCCAAACGGCTTGATCTGCAGGATCCGGCTCCCCACCCTGGCCAATCGCTACGGTTCATTTCGCCGAGATCTCGCCAAGGTGTCCATCGAGACACGTAACTCCCGTCCTGAGCTGAGGCAGGTGACCTCCAGGAGGTCGCCGCTCCAGATGTTGAAGGCAACCCTAACCCCTTCTGGCGCGTCGTGTTGAACTGTCGGCCGGATCCTTCTTAAGGCGGATTGAGGTTGTAATTCCTCGCGGCGCCGTTTCGGTATCTCAGAAACCGTCTCGATGATACGGGCTCTTTCTGGTATAAGCCCACTCCCAAGAACCAGATCTGTGCAGGCCAGCTCGACCTCGAATGGACGGAGTGTCTTGTCCACTATCGCGGCACGCCACACTTCGGCAAGGTCATCGGGGGTGCGAATGATTGTCACATGGCTGTCTGTCACCACTAACGCCGCCCGCGCTGGTGGCAGGTCCCATACGCCGGGTGGAAGGAACACAGTCTGGTAAAAGGTTGCGCTCGGGAAGAAGACAGGACTGTAGGCTCTGGTGATTCGTAGGTTGACGGATTTATCGGCACGGACCTCTTCACGCAAGAGTTCCAGAACCCGCTGCTCGGTTGTTGCCTGTGCGGCCGCCATTCGCCCTCCGCACAGGACAGCAATCGCTGTGAGTCCTCCAAATCGGATCGCCGATCGGCGCTTGCTCCACCCTGTACTCATGAACGGCCTCGATTCAGTTGCATTTCTTGGTGTTGTTGTAGTTCGCACCAGCGCAGTATTTCTCCCTGTGAAACTGCCCGTGGCGGCTTCTATGCTTCTCGGCTTCGTCCCTGTAGCGGGGCTGTGCGTCCTTCCGATCTTGGCCTTTCAAGGCATCGTACACTCTTAGCGCTTGATCCCAGGCGGCCGACTCTTCTTCGCCACCCAAGGGCGTTCCGAACTCAGCAGTCCCGTTAGCGTGTACCACCTCATGTGCCAGACCGACCGCAATTGCTCCTGGACCGTGTGAGCCTATGACTGTGACTGTTTTCTCAGAACGATTGGTACGGTTCGCACCACTACCTGTATCGACGGAGAAGCCGCTTGCGACATACGCTGCAATCACGGCTCGGCCCACGGCAGACTTGGCAAGCACTCGCCACGCATTCCCAAGCTGATCAGCGGGACAATCTTCTACGTTTGTGTTTCCCGGTGGACACAACCCCAGCGGATCGCCGAAGGAGACCGGGTTGCCGTTGTTGAAGCGGTAGACGTTGACGCCGCCGGCCACTCCCATCGGGTCTTCCTGGATCCAGGTCCCGGTGGCCGGATCGTAGGCCCGGTTCCGGAACTGCTGGATCCCGCCCCACTGGTCATTCGTCTGCCACTTCCGCGGATCAAAGGTCTGGGCCTGGGTGGTGAGCCCCGCTCCCTGCCAAGAGCTCTGGTCGTGACCGCTCCCCGCGTACGCCTCGGTAATGAAACCCGATGAGTCGGCGATGGCCAGCAGCTGGCCACGGGACCGAAAGACGCAAGTGGGGTGGGGGGGCGGGCGGATGGCAGGGCTCAGCCAGCCGCACAGCGCGCGCGAGGCATCGTGGTCTCCGGAAACCCCACCGGGCACTTGCCTCACAAGTGACTTTACCCCAGTCTGGTTTGGACCTAGCTGACGAACGTGGGCAGCGTCAACGGCGAGCGCATCACTTCGGGGAGCTGTTCCACTTCTTCCTCGTGGGCGAACACCCGGCGGACCCCCTTCCACCAGGTCCGTGCCGCCCGGCCCGTCGGCAGCTCCGCCTCGATGACACCCTTGCTGGTTCGCGCGGCGTGAATGTACTTGCCGTCACCAACATAGATCCCGATATGGTCGACCACCCGGCCCTTGCCGAAGTAGAGCAGGTCGCCGGGAAGCAGCTTGGCCGGGTCCTTGGGAATCTCCAACCCGAGCTTGGCCTGCTCCCGCGAGGTGCGCGGCAGCTCAACATTGAAGTTGGCCATCACCCACTGGACCAGGCCGCTGCAATCGAACGCCTTGCCGGGTTGCTTGGCACCCCACCGGTATTTCAGGCCGACCTGCGACCGGGTCAACTCCACCAGCGAGTCCCGCACCTGCTCGCGCAGGAACATCCGGGAGATCGCTGCGAAGGGCTTATCCTTGCGCGAGAAGCCGCTGGCTTGTGCCGAAGCAGCGGAGACCTGACCCGCGAGCAACGCGATCAGGACAATCGCTCCAGCGGCATGACAGCGGTATCGCGGCACGGCAATCCATGGTTCGGGACAAGTGGAGTGCAACCACGCCGGGTTGCGGACGACGGCAGAAAATAGCATCGGCAAGCCGTTCCGGCTACCACAGCCAGCCGTTCCGTTGTGGAACGTCGGCCTATTCGATCGCGAAGACCACCCTGACCACTCCGGTGACGTCCTTGTCGCGCTCCGAGGTGTCGTAGATGCCGTAGTCGCTGGTCTCGGTGGATTGCCGCTGGCGGACCTGGAAGACGCCGACCCGGACGGCCTTGATGCGCCCAACCTTGGCTCCCGCAGCCGCCACGATCTCTTCGGCCCGGGTTCTCGCATCGCGGGTGGCGTCGGCCAGCAGCGGCCCCCGGATGCTGGGGAGCGCCGCGTAGAGGTATTCCGGTGCCTGGCCCACCACGGCGACCCCCTGGTCGAGCAGCGCCGTGAGGTCGCCCGAGAGACCAGCGATCCGGTCGACGTCCGGGGTGCGGACCACGATCTGCTGGGTCACCCGGTAACCAAGGATTCGGCCGGTCTCCATTCCGTTGAGCCATTCGTTCTGGATCATCGTGAACGGGGTCCGGACAGTGAGCAGGGAGTCCTCAAAGCCGTGGCTGGCCAGCCAGCGCCGCACCTGCTCTGCTCCGTTGGCAGCTTGGCGTGTCGCAGCGACCTGAGTCGGTGCCTGAGCGGTGACATCCAGGCGCCACACCGCCAGGTCGGATCTGACCGGCCGCGTGGCGGAACCGGTAACGGTTATTTCGTCGCCGGCCCGCTTGAGCCCGGCGATGGCGTTGGCGCCGATCGCCGCCGCTGCGACCAGAGCTGCTGCGAGGATGGCGGCAGCGGGAATCCGGGGATCTGTCATGCGTCAATACTCCGCATCAGTCAGAGAATCCGCAAGCCGAAGCCGCTAGCCACCAGTCCCACGGCGAGTTCCGCAGTGTGGTTTTCCCGGTCGAGAACGGGGTTCACCTCGACCAGATCCATCGAGACCACCCGGCCGGTGTCCCACAGCGTCTCCATCGCCAGATGGGCTTCGCGATATGTTGCCCCCCCCCGAACCGGAGTACCGACACCGGGTGCCTCGCGCGGATCGAGGAAGTCGAGATCGAGCGAGACGTGAATCCCCTGTGTGCCGTCGCTCACCAGGGCGATCGCCTCCAGCAGCACCGCGCGCATGCCGCGCTCGTCGATTTCGCGCATGGTATAGACCCGGACGCCGAACTCGCGGATGTGCCGCCGCTCGGCCGGATCGAGGTCGCGGGCGCCGATGACCACTGCGTGCTCGGGGCGGACCGCCGGCCCGGGGGTGGCAATCGCCGCCGTGGCCGGGTCGCCGTGACCGAGCAGGTGGGCCAGCGGCATCCCGTGGACATTGCCGCTCTCGCTGCTGTCGGGAGTGTTGAGGTCGGCATGGGCATCGAGCCAGATCACTCCGAGCCGTTCGCCCCGCTCGGCCAGCGCAGTTGCCACGCCGGCCACTGATCCCGCACTCACCGAATGATCACCGCCGAGCACGAGCGGGATGCGCCGGTTGCGAACCACTTGGGCGGTGCGTTTGGCCACGCTCCGGCAGACCGCGGTGATGGTCGGCAGGTATTCCAGGCCGCGCCCGAAGCCGAGCGTTTCGCGGGTCGGCACGGCGATGTCGCCGGTGTCGACCACATCATGCCCCAGTGACACCAGATGTTGCCCCAAACGGGCAAGTCGCACAGCAGAAGGTCCCATCTCGACCCCACGGCGGGATGCGCCGAGGTCGAGGGGAACACCAATCAAGTCAATGGAGGCCATCAGCGTACCGTTTCGCCTGGAGTGGGTGCGAGCACCCGGTCCCGGAGCGGGGCCGACAAGTGCTGCTTGAAAGCTTCCACCGTGCCGGGGAGACCGGGGAAGGTACCGTAATGCTGGGGGATCAGCCAGTCGGGATTGACCAGTTGGGCGGCCTTGGCCGCTTGCCGGGGGCCCATGGTGTAGAAGTCGCCGATCGGCAGGATCATGATCGAGGGCTGATACAGCTCGGCGATCAGCGCCATGTCCCCGAAGACGCCGGTGTCGCCGGTGTCGTAGATCGTGGTGCCATTGGGGAGCTGAATGACGAAGCCAGAGGGCGTGCCGAGTTCGCGCGGTCGGCCATCCGCTCCGGGCAGGGAAGAGGAGTGGAACGCCTGCACCAGAGTGGCGGTGATGCCGTGTGCTTCCGCCGACCCGCCGATGTTGAAGCCGATCACCTGCTGTTCTGGGACACCGTCGGCCACCAGTTCCATCGCCACTTCGACCGTGGTCATGATGGTGGCTCCGGTGTCGCGTGCCAGTGCCACGGTGTTGCCGATATGGTCGCTGTGACCATGGGTCAGCAGGATCAGTTTGGCAGAGCGTGCCAGTTCCATGGCGGTGGCTGGCGCTTTGGGATTGTCGAGCCAGGGATCGATCAGGATGCCGGGGCCATCGGGGCCGGCATCGAGGTGAAACGCGCTGTGACCGAGCCAGGTGATGGCAACGCCGAGTCTGGACATCGTGGCCCTCCGGGGCAGGGGTGAAAGAAACAGTTGCGTTCGGTGCCAACCAGAGTAGGATACGCTGGTTCCGCGATTCGGGCACCTGCCCGCCTCGCCGCGACAGTTCCGTTGCCTACCGGAGACCTTGCCATGACGTTCCGCGCGTTCTGCTCCCTGTTGACCGTGGTCTCACTGATCCCGGCCTTGGCACCGGCTCAGGGCAGCTACAAGGAGCCACCGCCGGCAATAGCGGCGATGCTCGATGCCCGGCCCACCCCGTCGCTTTCGCTCTCGCCGCGCCGGGACTGGTTCGTGCTCCAGGAGCGGGCGGGGCAACTGCGCTCGATCGCCGAGGTGGCCGAACCGCACCTCAAGCTGGCCGGGTCACGGATCAACCCCCGGACCAACGGGACGGCCGGCGCCACCGGTGCCGTGCGGCTCTCGCTACAGCGGGTCAGTGACCGGGGGGTCGTTCCGGTCGAGGTGCCCAGCGGAGGCCGGCTGGGAGGCCCAGACTGGGCACCCACCGGTGACCGCTTCGTGTTCACTCAGACCACCGACCGGGGAATCGCGCTCTATCACGCCGACACCACCGGCAAGGTCCGTCAGTTGGTCGGGCCGCGCATCAACGGCACTCCGGGGGGGGGATGCTCCTGGCTCGATGGCACCCGGCTGCTCTGCGCCCTGATTCCCGAGGGACGCGGTGCCCCGCCGGTCCGGGTCGACACCCCGACCGGTCCGGTGATCCAGGAAAGCTCCGGGAGGGCAGAGCCGTCGCGCACCTATCAGGATCTGCTGCAGGACCAGACCGACGAGCAACTCTTCGATTACTACTTCACCCGGCAGTGGGCCGTGGTCGGTCTCGACGGCAGCATCACTCCGTGGGGAGCGCCGGGAATCATCACCAACGTGAGCCCGTCACCTGACGGACAATGGTTCCTCGTCAACGTGGTGCAGCCGCCCTACTCATATCAGGAACCGTGGTCGCGCTTCCCCTCGCGGACCGAGATCTGGACCGCGGCCGGTACCGTTCACAAGATCCTCAAGAATCAGACGGCGATCGAGGTCACCCCGACCGCTCGCGGCGCCGTGCTCCCCGGTCCGCGCTCCTGGCGCTGGCGCACCGATGCTCCGGCCACACTCATCTGGATCGAGGCGCTGGATGGCGGCGACCCCAAGCAGGAGGCCGCCAAGCGTGACCGGATCCTGGCACAGGACGCCCCGTTCACCAGCGAGCCGCGCACCTTCATGGAGACCGAATGGCGGGCGGGCGGCATCACCTGGGGTCGCGACAATTTTGCCCTGGTGAGCGAGTCCTGGCCCGAGAGCCGGATGACCCGCACCTGGATCGTCAATCCCGCCAAGCCGTCGGCCGCGCCGCGGAAACTGTGGGAGCGCTCGAGCGACGACCGTTACGGCAATCCCGGCTCACCCGTGATGCGACAGACGGAAGATGGTCGTTCACTGCTCCACTTCTCTGAGGACGGTCGTTCGCTCTGGTTGACCGGCGCAGGATCGTCTCCCGAGGGAGATCGACCGTTCCTCGACCGGCTCGACCTTGCCACTCTCAAGACCACGCGACTGTGGCGTTCCGAGGCGCCGTATTACGAGACCATCGTGGCAGCACTCGATGCCGACCGCGGCACCTGGTTGACGCGCCGCGAGTCGGTAAACGAGCCACCCAACTACTGGCAGCGTGACGTGGTGCTGCGGCGGGCACCGGTGCAACTCACCGACGCTCCCGATCCCGCCCCGACCTTTGCTCAGGTCACCAAGCAGCGCCTGGTCTACGCTCGCGAGGACGGAGTTCGTCTGGCGGGCACGCTCTACCTGCCGGCCGGTTACGATGCGTCGCGGGACGGGCCGTTGCCCACGCTCTTCTGGGTCTATCCGGCCGAGTTTGCGAGCGCGGAAGCGGCCTCGCAGGTGACTGGTTCACCGTATCGCTTCACGCGTCCGGGGGGGGCATCACATCTCTACCTGCTCACCCAGGGCTACGCCATTCTCGATGACCCGACCTTCCCGATCATCGCCAAGGACGGTGGCGAATCGAACGACACCTACGTCGAGCAGCTGGAGATGGCGGCCCGGGCGGCGATCGACACCCTGGTTGCGATGGGAGTGACCGACCGCGATCGGGTCGCCGTCGGCGGCCATTCCTACGGCGCCTTCACCACCGCCAACCTGCTGGCGCACACCCGTCTCTTCAAGGCGGGGTTGGCGCGGAGCGGTGCCTACAACCGCACGCTGACGCCGTTCGGGTTCCAGTCCGAGCGTCGCAATTACTGGGAGGCGCAGGAGGTCTATCTGCGGATGTCGCCCTTCAACTACGCCAACACGCTCAAGGATCCGATCCTCTTCATCCACGGCAGCGACGACAACAACTCCGGTACCTTCCCGATCCAGTCGGAGCGGATGTATGCGGCCGTCAAGGGCAACGGAGGCACCACCCGGCTGGTGATGCTTCCCAACGAATCGCATGGCTACGCCGCCCGCGAATCGGTGGGACACACTCTCGCCGAGATGACGGAGTGGCTGGACCGCTACATGAAGCCGAAGGCGATGGTGCCATAAAGAGAGAAAGAGAGAAAGAGAGAAGGAGAGAAAGAGGTTGCGCACGAGCCGGCATAGCGAGCGTTGTGAGGGGTCGTTCCCTCTTTCTCTCTTTTTCTCCTTTTCTCTTTCTCTCTTTGTGCCCCCGCTCGCCGCCCAGACGATTCCCGATCGACCGCTTCGCTCGGGCACGGTCGCCTTCGATGGAGGAGGCACCCTCGGAGATTTCACGGGGACCAGCGACAGCGTTCGGGGGTGGCTGGCCGGGGGCGCCGACCTTGAGGCGGTTCGTGGGTGGGTCGAGGCCGATGCCGCAACCCTCGCCACCGGCAACGATCGCCGCGACCGCGACATGGCGAAATCACTCGAGGTGACGCGGTTCCCGGTTTTGCGCTTTGATCTTGATGCCGTGGATGTCGGCGAGGCGAGTGGCGACTCGGTGTCGGTCACTCTGCGCGGGCGGTTCACGATCCACGGCGTCACCCGCGAGGAGCAGGTACGCGGCTGGATCTGGCGCCTCGGGGAACGGCTTCGGTTCCGCGGCACGACCCCGATGAATCTCAAGGACTACGAGATCGGCGGTCTCCGCAAGCTGCTCGGCATGCTGAAGATGTACGAGGACATTGTGGTGCGGGTCGATCTGGAATTCTGAAAGAGAGAAGGAGAGAAAGAGAGAAGGAGAGAAAGAGAGAAATTCCCTCGTCCAGAGCACCGCGAGGGACCTCGGCACCGGCCACCAACTCGGGCTCACCAACCACCAGGTGGTGGCACCCGCCGAGGTCCCTCGCGGTGCTCGGGACGAGGTGGTCTCTCTTTCTCTCCTTCTCTCCTTCTCTCTTTATGGTGTCCAGACGTTGTTGCTGCGGTCGAAATCAACCAGCCTCTGATCCGGATCGATCTCGATTCTGGTCAGCGTCTTCCCCTCGAACGCGAACTGCCTCGCGTACCTGGTGCTGTTCAGACTCCAGACCTCGGCCGGGTATTTCAGCTCCTGGCTCGATCCGTCCGAGAAGGTGAAGCGGGCGCGGATCGGCAGCACACCGCGGGCATTGTTGGCGAAGACCACCTGCGCTTCCTGCACCGTCCCGTTTTGCCGGACCGCCACCGTGCCTATTCCCTGGTCGTAACGGGCATTCTCCACGAACCAGCCGCGCCAGAACCAATCGAGCCGATGACCCGCGGCATCTTCCATGGTCCGGTAGAAATCGGCAGCGGTGGGGTGCTTGTAGGCCCAGCGACGGATGTATTCCCGGAAGGCGGCGTCGAACGTGTCCGGTCCCAGGACCTCGGCGCGGAGCTGCTGCAATCCCACGCTGGGTTTCAGGTAAGCCGAGAGGCTCAGAAAGCGGGGACTGATGCGGTCGGGGGCGATATCAACCGGCTGGTCAACACCAGCCCTCATCACCTGCTCGATGACCTGCCGCTCTTCGGCAGCGCGGGCCATCTGGTCCCCCTGTGCGGGGTAGCGACGCGCCTCGGAAAAGGTGTTGATGAAGGTATTGAACCCCTCGTCCTGCCACATCCGGGTGCGCTCGTTGGAGGCCACGATCATCGGGAACCACATGTGGCCGATCTCGTGAGTCACCACGTTGTAGAGGTCCTGGACATCCCGACCCTGTCCCTCCATGGCGATCATCGGATACTCCATGCCGGTAATCGGTCCCTCGACTGCCGAGATCTGGGGCCAGGGATACGGGAACCAGCGCTCGGAGTATTCCTGGATCGACATCCGCGACTGATCGGCGGCGTCGGACCAGTTCGCCGCTGCCTTGGGGCGGTAATAGGCGTAGGCCATGACCCCGTTCCAACTCGTGGCATCCCACTGGTACTCGGGAGAGGCGGCCCAGACGGCATCGCGCACGTTTGCTGCGGTGAACTTCCAGGTCAGCGTTCCGGTGCTCCGCGGGCGCGCGGCGCCGCTGGCGAGCTCGGCAGCGGTCACGATCCGGATCACCGTGTCGGATGTCGCGGCCTTCGCGAGCCGAGCCACCTGAGTGGGAGTGAGCACCTCGGCTGCGTTCTGCAGCGCGCCGGTGGCCGCGACGATGTAGCCAGCCGGGAGGGTCAAGGCGAGGTTGTAATTGCCGAAGTCGAGATAGAACTCGCCCTGGCCGAGATACGGTTCGGTGTTCCAGCCGCGCACATCGTCGTAGACGGCGACGCGCGGGTACCACTGGGCGATCTCGTACAACGGTCCGTCATGGCCCATACGGTCGGCTCCGTGTTCCGGCACCTCGAAGCTGTAGGCGATCTCGAGAGTGGCCGTCTTGCCCGGGACGAGCGGCACCGCGAGCACCACGCGGGTGAGCGTCTCGTGGTCATCGGCCACCACCGGCAGGCGTCGCGGCGGGGCACCGGCTCGACGACCGGGGATCAGTTGTTCCAGCTTCGCGAAGCTGTAGCCCCCATCGAAACCACGCGCGCCGAACCGTGAATCCTGCGGGAAGATCAGCGAGTTGAGCGAGTTGGCCCGGAAGGCGTTCTGCTCAGTCTGCAGCCAGAGGTATCCCAGTGTGTCGGGCGAGTTGTTGGTGTAGCGCAGCGTCATGCGGGCCCTGATGCGCCGGGTCGCGGTGTCCAGAGCGGCGGCAATATCGTAATCGGCGCGATTCTGCCAGTAGCGCGGACCAGGGCGGCCGCTGCCACTGCGATAGTCGTTGGCGGTCGGGAGGGGCAGGGGGGCGAAGATGGAAGTGTCGGCAACGGGGAGGGGTGCCGTCGATTGCTGGGCGCTCAGCGAGTTGATCGCGAGCGCCCCCAGAAGAAGTCCGGTGATGCGTTGCATCGTCATCGATCCTTGAAAGGGACCTGCTGCAACCCGACCGGAGCGGCTGGGCCGCACCCGGAAGATAGTCCAAAGAGAGAAAGAGAGAAGGAGAGAAGGAGAGAAAGAGACAACGGTAGCGTCTCTTTCTCTCCTTCTCTCTTTCTCTCTTTCTCTCTTTCTAGTCGATCAGCGCATTCATCACGAACCGGAAGGTCCCCGCCGGTTGCGCCCGGAACAGCACCTCCGGCCCGTAGAGCAGCACCTCTCCCCGGCCGAGTTTGGCGGAGAGCATGGTGGTGCCGCCTTCCAGATATCCCTGGCCGTGGGCCCATCCCGACCGGAGCGGGGTGGCGGAGCCGAACCAGGCGATCGGAGTCAGTCCGCGCGCCGCCGCGTCGGGCGGCAAGCGGAAGACGGGCGAGTTGTCGAACATCACCGTCGCCGTGCTGCCGCTCCCTGCTGCGGCGGGATGGGTGGTGTTGACCGTCACCTCCAGCAGCGATCCCGGGACGTAGTAGTTGTCGCGGGAGAGGGCCGGTGAGGTGCCGTCGGGCTGCTTCTGGACCAGGTGATTGTCGATCGGCAGGGCGAAGTGGGCCGCGATTGCCGAGGCCGATGAGCCGATGGCCACCAGCTTGCCACCCCCCTCAACGAAGGCGCGGAGGGCCGGTATCGTCGTATCGGCGTTGACGTTGCCGGTCATGTGACGGAACTCCTCCGGCACGCCCGCGAGATTGTCGCCGCCGCCGCCGCCCCCGGCGAAGCCACTTTGACCCGCCCCGGGTCGACCACCAGTACGGAGTTGTGGGATCGCGCCATCGACGAACAACAGCACATCGAAATCCTTGCGGATGTTGCCGGCATCGAGACGCTGAGGATAGACCACCTCGAACGGGGTGCCGTACTGCTCAAACAGCCAGCGCGCCCACCCCGACGGCATCGAGCCGCCGTAGCGATCCCACAACCCGACGCGGAGCGGCTTGACCGCTGTCCCGCGGGCGTTGCCGGCGGCGGTGGTGACCAAGCCGCGCTCGCTAGCCAGCTTGGCCAGTACACTCGCCGCCGCTGATCCGCGCAGGATGAAGTCGCCACCGGCCAGTCGCTCGACCACACCGCCAGCCCGGGCGGTGAGGTTCACTGCACGGAAGGCATCGGTGGCGGAGGGAGAGATCCGCCACGCGCCTGCATTGGCGTTGAACGGCGCCGGATCGGGCCGAACTACCTCATCTGCCACCATCGCGAGCGGCGCCTCGAACGGTTCGTACACGCGGTCAAAGTTGAAGCCCATCTGCATCGCCAGGGTCCAGCCGGCATTGTCGTACGGCGCCTTGGGAGGACCGCCCGGATACTGGAGGTCGGTGGGGTGATCCTGCGCTTCGAACTGGTCGAGCACGTGCGGGCGGAACGGTTGATCGGTCCGCACCACGAAGCTGCCCTTCGGATAGCGAGCCGATCCGATGCTGAACGCCGCCGATGCCTTGTGGATCTCGATCCCGGAGACGCTCATCGCATTCAGGAAGTCGAGCGCGTTGCCCATTTCCGCCTGGCCTGCCGGAATGATGTAGGCGCGTGGATCGCGGCGGGCGGGGTCGCGGAGCACCCGCTCCATCGCGACAGTCGCCTCGGTGCCGCGCAGCCCCTCGGCTGCGGCCTGGGCATCGGCGATCAGCTGCGGCTTGTGGGTCCAGGTATCGGTGGCGCCGCGCGCAATCGAGTTGGCCCCCATCCGCCAGATGTTGAAGAGGATGTCCTCCCGGTAACGCGACGCGAGATCGAGAATCGCCCGGTTGGCTGTCATCGAGTAGTCGACCGACTCACGGAAGTGCCATGGTCCCCATTGCACCGGCATCGCCTGACCGCCGTTGGGAAGCTGACGGGCGGGCTGCAGCGGGATCGTCATCGGAGTCGGCGAACCGATCGTCTCGGTCAGGATGCCGATGATGTTGTGGAAGTAGGCCGTGGTGCGGAGCCCGCCGTTCCACCAGGTGGAATAACTCGCTGCGTCACGGGAGACGGTGCCGCCCTTCCCCTCCTGCGTGAAGCGGCGGTGCATCGCCGCCCCGACAAAATCGAGGCCGGTCGGGATCATCGGATCGTAAACGTGATTGAACGGGTCCCGGAACGGCGGCGCGAACATCACCGTGCCGGAAGGGCCGGTCTGGTGGTGGTTGTACATGATCTGCGGATACCACTCCCGGTACATCGTCCGCGACATGTTCCGCGATTCGGCCATGGCGTTGCGGTACAGGTCACGGTTGTTGTCATGGCCGATGTACTTCTGGTAGAGTCTGGGCAAGCCGCCGTAACTGCGGCGGCTCGGATCGCTCTCCCGCATGTACCAGTTGCTGACCAGTTCCATCCCGTCGGGATTGGCATGGACAGCGAGGATGATCACGTCGTCGAGGATGCGCATTGTCTCGGCATCCTGCTGAGAGACGAATTGCCAGACCAGTTCCATCAACGCGGTCGCACCCAGTACCTCGGTGGCGTGCAGTCCGCCATCAATCCAGATGATTGCCTTGCCGTTGACCGAAAGCTGGCGTGCCTCGGCCTCGCTGATCCGGCCTCGTGCCAGCCGCTCGGCGATCTGCCGGTACTCCTCGCGTCGAGCCAGATTCGCCGGACTCGAGAGGATCGCCATCAGTTGCGGACGCCCCTCCTCGGTGGTGCCGATGGTGTCGAGCGCCATGCGCGGCGATTCCACCGCCAACTTTTCCCACCAACGCTGCAGCTGGGTGTAGTTCGCGAGGTGATAGTCGGCCCCGAGACCGAAGCCGAGCGCCTGCTCAGGGGTGGTGAGGGGACCCTGGGCAGAGAGCGGTGCAACCAGAATCGCGGCAACCAGGAGATGACGTATACGCATGGAATGCCCTAGCAACTATGAGGAGAGAAGAAACCCAACATCCAACATCCAACGACTCACGACTCACGACTCACGACTCACCCCCAACCCCGCCAACCGCCCAGTCACCCACGCCCACACAAAATTGTAGCCTCCAATTGGCCCAAAGGCATCGAGCAGCTCGCCGGCGAGGAAGAGTCCCTTGTGGATACGGCTCTCCATTGTATCCGGTTGAACCTCTCCCAGCGCCACGCCGCCACCGGTTACCTCGGCCTTCTTGTAGCCCTCATCGGCGGTCCAGGGCAGGGGATAGCTGGTCAGTGCCGCCACCAGATCCTTGCGCGACTGTCGCGGCAGCTGCGACAACTTCCTGGTGGGGTTGAGTCCGATGTCGGTCATCAGCCGGTCGGCCAGCCTGGTCGGCAGCTCGCGACGCACTACCGTGCCCACCTGGTGAGGCCCCGGCGCCAGGAGCGCCTCCCAGGTCGTGGCGTCGTAGCTCGTCCACTGGACGTGGAGCTTGGCGGGTGGCTCTCCGGCGAGACGGCCGCGCACCGCCACGTGCGATACATCGAGCACGCTCGGCCCGCTGAAGCCGCGGTGCGTGAACAGGAAGCCGCCGCTCGCCTCGCGTCGCTCGGTGGTGCTCCGTGCCGAGAGGGTCACCGACAACGAGACCCCGGCGAGATCGGCGAAAGTAGGCGGATCGAGGGTGAGCGGCGTGAGCGCAGGGTAGGTCGGATGAACGGTGTGGCCCAATAGTTCCAAGGTCCTGAGCCCGAAGCCGTCGGAGCCCGTGAGCGGCACCGACAGCCCGCCGGTGGCGACGATCACCCGGTCAACCCGGAGGGTACGACCGTCTGCCAAAGTGATCCCCCAACCCGGATTCAGCGGATCGAGAGCAATCACCTCGGCACTCGGCAGCCATTCCGCTCCGCGCTCGCGTGCGGCGCGGACCAGGGTGTCACGAATCAACCTGGCACTGTTGGCCACCGGAAAGAGCTTGCCCGATTCCGGTTCAAGTTGCAACGCGACGCCGAGCTCCTGCTCAAAAAAGGCGCGCTGTTCAGCCAAGGGCCAACTGCGGAGGATGTTGCGCATCGAGTTCGGGGAGGAGGCGGTCACGAAGCGATCGGAATCGAGATGCGAAGGGAGGACGTTGCAGCGACCCCCGCCGGAGATCAGAATCTTGCGCCCCCCATCGACTGTCCGTTCGAGGAGCAGCACCCGGCGCCCAGGGCCGGAGGCATGGATTGCGGCCATCAGGCCGGCGGCACCAGCGCCGATGACGGCGACCAGCAGTTCGTTCTCGGGCATCCCCGCAATTTAGCCATGAAGCGGTGCTATCCTTAACTCCATGACTCAACCTTCTCGTGCATCCCGCCCTGCTCCCGCGCCGGTCCGTCCCGCACCGGCAGTCGATGTCGCCGCCCTCCGCGCCCTGCTCGACGGACCGGAGCAGCCCATTCGCGACGCCGTTCGCGAGCGCCTTCGCGATCCCCGGTTTTCCTACCGTATCGGTATTTCTCACCATGAGTACCGCGAGGTGGTGCTCGACTGGCTGCGCGAGTTGGCCGCCGACGGGCTCGGCGCCCTCAACGTCCCTGCTTCGGTGGGGGGCAAGGACGATGTCCGCTCCTTCATGGCGGCCTTCGAAACGCTCGCCTATCACGACCCCTCGTTGACCATCAAGTTCGGGGTGCAATTCGGATTGTTCCAGGGGAGCATCATCCTGCTCGGCACCGAGTGGCATCATCGGACCTTTCTTCCCACGGTGTCAACGGCGGAGTTGCTCGGTGTCTTCGCGATGAGCGAGCTGGGCAGCGGCTCGAACGTCCGCGACCTCGAGACCACCGCCACCTGGGACCCGGCCACCGCTGAGTTCGTGATCCAGACGCCTCACCCCAAGGCGCACAAGGAGTGGCTCGGCAATGCCGGTGCCCATGGCCGGATGGCGACTGTGTTCGCGCAGTTGCTGGTGGACGGCACCAACCATGGTGTCCACGCCTTGCTGGTGCCGATTCGCAATCCCGACGGCACGCCGTGCGCTGGCGTGACGCTGGCCGACACCGGCGTCAAGGAAGGGCTCAACGGCGTCGACAACGGCCGGATCTGGTTCGACAACGTCCGGGTGCCGCGGACCCACCTGCTCGACCGCTTCGGCGGAGTGAATGCCGAGGGTGTTTACTGCTCGCCAATCGAGAACCCGGCGCGCCGCTTCTTCACCATGATCGGAACTCTGGTCGGTGGGCGGATCACCATCGGTCTTTCGGCGCTGTCGGCGGCCAAGAGCGCGCTCACCATCGCGATTCGCTATGGCAACCGGCGCAAGCAGTTCGGGCCGGAGGGTGGCAACACCACCCCTCTGCTGGACTATCGCACTCACCAACGCCGGCTGCTGCCAGCGCTGGCGACCAGCATCGTGCTCGATCTGGCGCTGTCACATCTGGTCGACCGGTTTGCCACCGTCGAGGGAGCGTCCGATCGCGAGATCGAGGGAGAGGCGGCCGGGCTCAAGGCCTACACCACCTGGTTCGCCCAGCGGGCCATCACCGACGCGCGCGAGTGCTGTGGCGGGCAGGGCTACCTCGCCGAGAACCGGATCGCCGTCCTCCGCGGTGATATCGATGTGTGGACCACCTTCGAGGGCGACAACACCGTCCTCTACCAGTTGCTCGCCAAGGCGCTGCTCACCGGATACCAGCAGGAGTTCTCCGAGATAGGGGTGATCAGATTGCTGGGCCGTCGCGCCCGCACCGCATTGAAGGCGATGAACCCGGTGACGGCCAGGCGTGACGACGAGGACCATCTGCGCGATCCCGTCCAGCAACTAGGACTGCTGCGCTACCGCGAGGAGCGGATGCTCGATGCTGCCGCGCGGCGGCTGCGCGCTGCGCTCAAGAAGGACCCGCTTCGTGCCATGTTCGAGGTGCAGGATCACCTGATGCATCTGGCCACGGCCCATGTGGAGCGGGTGGCCTTGGAGGCAGTGCAGATGGAAGTCGCCCGGGCCGATGCCGCTCTGGCCCCGGTGCTTGCCCTGCTGCGCGATACCTTTTGGGCCGATGTGGTCGAACGGGATCTCGGCTGGTTCCTGATGAGCGGCATCGTCGAGACGCCCAAGGCCAAGGCGATCCGCTATCTCGCCAACAAGTGTGCCGAGGAGTTGCGGCCGATTGCCGAGCAGGTCACCGACGCCTTCGGAATCCCGGCGGAAGTCCTGGCGGCGCCGATTGCCAGGTGAGGTCGTCGGCAGGCGACTTTGCCGCCGCGTTCTGGAGTGGCTAGTTTCATCGTAATTAATCCCACACTTAATCTTTTCGGAGTCAACGTATGCGCAAGATTGTCATTGGAATCGCCATGTGCGGCATGGCTCTGTTCACCGCCCCTTCGCTTTCCGCCCAGGCAATCGAGATTTTCCAACTGAGCGGGCGGGGCACCACCACCCTGACCAAGCAGATGCCTGATGATGCCACTGGGCCCGCGCCGACCATCACGCTCGACTGGGGACAGCCCCATCTCAGGGGGCGGGTGCTCCATGAGGACGGTTTCATCCCCTACGACGAAGTCTGGCGCACCGGTGCGAACGCCACCACGACGCTGGCGACCGACTTCGACCTGATGTTCGGCAACCGGCACATCGCCAAGGGCCGTTACGCGGTGTTCACCCTGCCGACCCGTGAAGGTTGGTTCCTGATCCTGCAGAAGGACGTCGGGCAGGGAATCGGCACCTACAAGGCCGAAGACGACGTGGCGCGGATCCCGCTGACGCACCGGACGCTGGGGACTCCAGTCGAGGGTCTCACGATGCTGCTGGTGCCGTCATCCTCCGGATTGAATGGTGAGTGGCGGATCTTGTGGGGCACGCACGAGCTCTCCACCGAATGGAGCGCGATGTAGGAGCGGCCGGGTAGCTCGGGGAACTCTCTATCCTCGTTGCACGTACTCCCCAACAGGCGGGTCTCCGGCCAGCGATCTCAGCCGGGGGCTCGCCTTTTCAGGTTGACCCCAACGGCGTGAGGATCCCTCGCTTGGCAGTCGCAATGTTTCAACCACAGCAATTCAGTGGTCAGTCGGTACCAACCACTCGCATCGGGCGGACGGCAGGATGTTGATGCCCACCCTGTTGCTGTTGTTGTCATTGGTGCAGGAGCCGGACAGCTCGTCGTCAGCACTGCCTGCGTTGCCCGCTCTCCCGACCGCTACTCCGTTGCAGATGACCGAGACGGCCAGAATAGCCGACGTATTGTTGAGTCCCTTCTGTCCCGGATTGACCCTTTCCAGTTGCCCGACCCGGTCGGCCGATTCGCTCCGCCAGGCAATTCAGCAGAAGCTGGCTGCGGGAGTGAGTCGTGAAGAGGTGTTGGCCGCGCTGGTTGCGGATTACGGCGAGGCGATTCTCGGCGCCCCGCCGGCGCGGGGCTTCGACCAGGCGCTCTGGTTCGCGCCGGGACTCGCAATGCTGTTGGGGCTGGCGGGTATTGTCTGGCTGGTGCGTCGCCGTCGCCGTCGGCTTCCCGCGCTCTCCCCGACGCTCCCGCCACTGACGTTGAGCAGCGCGGAGCAGGACCGCCTGGCCGAGGCGCTGCGGGACGTCGATTGAAGCTCAGCCCAACGGACTTCTCGCAGCCGCCAGCAACTCGGCGGCGGCCTTGGCGTGCGGGGCCAGGGCCAGGATGTCGCCGCGGACCAGTTTGAGCCGACCGGTGATCGCCGCGGCCACCGGGGTAGTGCGAGCGGTGACCAGATTTTCCCAGGTCGCCGCCGAAGCGGCCAGGATGAAGTTCGCCACCTCGTGATCGGCCGCCTCGCCGACTCGCAGTTCTGTGCAGGCGCCATCGGCTATGCGCACCCAGGTCGTTCTCTCGTCGTCATCGGGTCGATCTTCTACCAGCAGCAGGGTGCCGAACCATCCGGTGGCCGCATCGCGAAAGCGGACCGAGTCGTTGAGGTGCATCTGCCAGGAACGCAAGCCGTCGGGTGTGAACAATGAGATCATCCCCGAAAGATAGAGCCGCCGATGGCGTTCACTTCTTCCTGATGGTGATCGCGCCGTTGACAGTCTCCAGCTCCAGGGAGCGGCCACCTCCGCCGATGGTGCCGCTGAAGCGCTTCGGGCCCCACCGACCGCTGGTGGTGACGTTGAAGTCGCTGGTCACTCCACCCTTCACAGTAGAGCCGCTCACCTCCAGGCTGGCATCCGAGGGGAGAGTCAAAGTGATCGCCCCGTTGACAGTCCGAATGGTGCTGGCTCCCACCCACGCGGTCCGGTCGAAGGATGCGGTGATCGCTCCGTTGACCGTTTGCAGCTCACTGGCTCCCGCACCGTCGAAGGTGATCGAGCCGTTCACGGTGTTGATCGTCGCCGGACGATCGAGTCCCCGGACCGAGATCCCGCCGTTTACGGTGCCTCCTTCGAACACTACGCCACTCGGGACCCGGACTTCGTACCGCATTTCGACCTCCACCTCATTGCCCTTGCCGCGTTCTTTCGAACTCCGGCCCGCGCAAGTCGTGCGATCCGGATCGCGATTGAGGTAGATAGTGCAGACCCGGACCACTCCGGCGTCTTCCTCCATGATCGCCTTGACGAGGTTGCCGTCGCCCTTCTTGACGGTCTTGGTCACGACCACCTCCGCCGTGGAGCCGGAGGCACGGGTGACCGTGACGCTGCCATTGATATTGCTGATGGCGAGGCGATCGCCCGCCTTGAGGGCAGGGGTGAAGCGAGTCTCCTGGGCGGTCAGGGGGAGAGCTGCCAGAGCGAGCAGACCGATCGCGGGCAAATGACGCATGGTGGTGTCCTTGGACAAAGGCCTAAGTGGGATGACCGGACCCTGCCAGCCATCACTGCATCTGTTCTGACGAGCAATCTCCGGGAATGGTTGCAACCTTCCCTGCGACAACGTCCGGAGGCGTGGCCACGTATTCTCTCTATCCCCGGCTGGTGCCCGACCGGGATCCTCTGTCGATCTGGAGCCCCGGTGTCTTCGTTACTTGATCGTCGCACCTTTCTTGGGCTCTGTGCCGCCGCCGGGATTCCGCTCCCGATCGCCGAGCGAAGTTGGGCTGCGGCTACGAGTGCTCGCCCCGACCCTCTCCGCGCGGAGGCCGACCACCTGGCCCGGATCACCAAGCAGCAGGTGGCCGCCGCCGAGGTGGTGTTGGGGCTCTCCTTCTCGGAGCAGGACCGGACTCAGATGCTGCCGCATCTCGAGGCGGCGTTGCTTGCCTATCGCGCCATGCATCAGACTGCGATTCCCGACCACATCGTGCCTGCGTTCCGGTTCCACCCGGTCCCGGCAGGGAAGACCGCGATGCCCCCGCCAGCCGGTCTTGTCAGGATACGGAAACTCCCCCCCCCGACGATCCGGTCCGACATCGACCTCGGTTTTGCCACCGTCACCGAACTCGGCGCCCTCCTCCGGGCCGGGGCTCTCTCGGTACGCGAGCTTATCGATCGCACCATAGCCCGGCTGGAGCGTCTCGATCCGGAGCTTCATGCAGTGGTGACGGTGACCAGGGAACGCGCCCTCGGGCAGGCGGACCAACTCGATGCCGAGGCGCGGGCGGGGGAGTGGCGCGGACCGCTGCACGGGATTCCGTGGGGCGCCAAGGACTTGCTGGCCGTGCCGGGCTATCCAACTACCTGGGGTTCGTCGCTGTTTCGCGAGCGGGAGTTGCCCGAAACCGCCGCCGTGGTGGAACGGCTCGATGCTGCAGGTGCGGTGCTGGTCGCCAAACTCGCCCTCGGCGAGCTCGCCTACGGCGATCGCTGGTACGGCGGTCAGACGCGGAATCCGTGGCACGCGGTGCAAGGGTCGACAGGGTCGTCAGCGGGTTCAGCAGTGTCGGTGGCGGCAGGCCTGTTGCCATTCGCCATCGGCAGCGAGACGCTGGGAAGCATTCTGTCGCCCTGCACGCGGGTGGGGGTGAGCGGTCTGCGTCCTACCTACGGTCGAGTTTCCCGGTTCGGCGCGATGTCGTTGGCGTGGACCCTCGACAAGCTGGGTCCGATCGCCCGGTCAGCGGAGGACTTGGCGCTGATCTTCGCCGCCATCCAGGGAGAGGATGCCCGCGACCCGTCGTCGCACCCGATGCCGTTTGCTTTTGACCACACTCGCCAGTTGTCCAGCATTCGGCTCTGTCTGCATCCCGATCTCGCCACCAGTGAGCCGGCAGAAAGGGCCTTTGCCGATCGGGCGGTGGAGATGATCCGGCATAGTGGGGTTGAGGTGCGGACCATCGACTGGCCTCGCGACATCCCCAGCGTGGCAATGGACGTGATCATGCGGGTGGAGGGCGCGGCGGCCTTTGAGCAGCTTACCGTCACCCGTCGGGATGATGGCATGCTGGACCAATCGGATGATGGCCGCCCCAACGTCTTCCGCGCGGCGAATTTCATCCCTGCCGTGCAGTATGTACAGGCCAACCGGGTGAGGTCGATGGCTCAACATCGGCTGCACTCGATTTTTGAAAGGGTTGACGTGGTGCTGGCGCCACCGATGAGCGATGTGTCACTGGTGCTCACCAACCTGACGGGCCACCCGGCCGTCACGGTTCCGGTCGGCGGACCGGTCGACGGCGCCCAGCACGGCCTGGCGATGATCGGCGCGTTGTGGCGGGAAGACCTAGTGTTGCGAGTGGCCCACGCCTGGCAACTCGCCAGCGCCGTGCATCGCCGTCGACCGCCGGCCTTCTCGTGATATGGTGACTCAGAGCCCTGATGAGTCAACCACCCTGATTGTCCCGTTGAATGTGGTCACTTTGACCCTGGCCTGACCCGTACCGAATCGTGCGATGAAGCGGTGTCCCAGCAGTTCACGCGGCTCCCGTCGAGAAGGTGTGAGACCCTCATGGGTCGCGGGCAGTGAGGTGGAGAAGGTGCCGTTGAACATCTCGCCCTCCATCAACGCTGAAGGAGCGGGTGGCAAGGCCAGAGTGATCTCGCCATTGTGGCTGGCGAAGCGGTACTCGCCTGAAGAGCGGAACCGACCGACCCAGTCGATCCGGCCATTGGTTGTTTCTGCGGTCACCGAATCGCCGTGCAGGTCACGCATCGCGATCCGCTCGGTGATCGAGCTCAGGCGAACGGTGCCGGTGGCACCCTCGACCGTGATCGCCCCGCTCACCGAGGTGGCCACCAATCGGTCCCCGCGGAAGGCACGCACCAGAACAGCGCCGGCAACGCTCTCCAGCACCAGCCTCCCGGTGCCACCCGTGCTCACGATCGGGCCGTCGATCGTGGTGGCGTGCAGCATTGCGGGCGGATTCATGAGTTGGATCGAACCGTTCACCACTTCCATCTCCACCGTCGCCCAGTCGGGAACGGTGATGGTGACGGGAGACTCTCCTGCTGGACCATTCCTTTCTTCCCGGACCGTCAGACGATTGCCCCGACGCGCAACGCGGGCACCTTCAACCGTGACCAGATCATTCGTGGTGGAGCTGAGAATCACAGGCCGAGCCGATACGCTGACCTCGATCGTGACTCCCTTCGGGAGGCGGACCACGGTGTCGCCGGTGGTGGCAGCCAGTGCGGTGACTGCCGCGATGGTCAGGAGAGTGAACATCGGTTCAGCTCGCAGTCTGGCGTGCCGCCGCCATCACGATCGAGCGCAGAACCTCGCGCTTGCGGTCAAGCGTTGCGGCCAGGTACTGCTCGGCACGACGATCTTCGGGGGCGACCTGTGCCTGGCGGGCGGCATCGGCGATCGCGCCGTTCAGAGCCTCCAGCGAGACGGAGAGGGCCGCGCGGGTTGGCGGATCGAGTCTGGGGAGAGCCGTGTCGGCGGCGGATTCCAGCTCTTCGATCGCGGCTTCCATGATCAGCGTGCCTGGATTCGAGTGGCCCAGTCCGGCCGCCGGGGTGCCGAGCACAGTGGCTGCCGATTCGTCGGCGTCGCCATGACCTCGATCGAGCAGTCGGGTCATCGCAAAGCTTGCGCCGGCGACCAGTGCCAGACCGGCGGCGAGCGCGACCGGCCAGCGATGCCTTGGCGACATTTTCGCGGATAGTGGCGTGAGTCGCTGGGAGATCCCGGGCCACAAGTCGCGATCTGGTTCGCAGTCGGTGAGACTCTCCAGATGGTGAGCCAGTGCCGGATCGGCGTGGTCACGATCAGGACCGGTAATGTCAGTAGCCATCGAGCCGCCTCCTGAGGATCGCCCGGGCCCGCGAGAGTTGGGACTTCGAGGTCCCGGGCACCAAGCCGAGTTGCTCGGCGATCTCGCCGTGGGTCCATCCCTCGATATCGTGGAGTACGAACACCTGGCGCGCACCGTCGGGCAATTCTGCCATTGCCATCTCCAGGTCGATCCGGACTCCCGATGCCGCCGGACGGCCTGCCCGGGAGGCCATATGCGAATCGTCGTCCACCAGGCGAGCCAGTTCGGTGCGGCGGCGACGCAGCTCGGTGATCACGACGTTGACTGCGAGACGATGGAGCCAGGTCCCGAACGCACTGTCGCCCCGGAAAGTGCTGAGTTTGTGCCAGGCACGGACGAAGACATCCTGGGTCAGTTCCTCGGCCACTGCTTTGCTGGTCATTCGCCGGACCAGAGTATGGATGCGCGGCAGATGTCGCCGGTACAGCTGCTCGAACGCCCTCTCATCCCCTCGGGCCGCCGCTGCCACGAGCCGAACCTCGATATCGAGGATCGGGACGCCGTTCAGCGGAGTCGTCATGGTTATCGCAGGGCTGGTCACCCTCCATCAGACGAGCGGAAGGGTGAAAGGGTTGCAGGCGCACAAGGCAGGAGGATGGTCGATTCCCCGATTCTCTCCTTCTCTCCTTCTCTCTTTCTCTCCTTCTCTCCTTCTCTCTTTCTCTCTTTATCTTGGCCACTGCTGCGTCAGGCAGTGAAACGCCCCCAGCCCCCAGATCAGCTCGGTGCAATCGATTACCACCACCTGCCGGGTCGGGAAGAGCTGCTGCAGCGTGTCCCGGGCAACCGGATCACGTTCCGGGTCGTACCCGGGCAGCAGCACCACCTTGTTGCCGATGTAGAAATTGGCGTAGGAGGCCGGCAGTCGCTGTGCCTCGCGGATCACCGGTCGAGGCATCGGCAGCGTGACGATCCGGAACGGCTGGCCGTCCTGATCGGTCATCGCCTCCAGGCGCAGCAGGTTCTCCCGGAGCAGAGCATGATTGTCGTCGCGCGGGTCGTCCTCGACCGCCGTGACGATGGTCCGCTCGTCGGTGAAGCGGGTGATGTCGTCGACATGGCCATCGGTGTCGTCGCCCACGATCCCCTCACCCAGCCAGAGGATCTTGGTGACGCCCAGATTGTCACGCAGCCGCTGCTCGATGTCACCGCGCGAGAGCGCCGGGTTGCGATTTGGGTTGAGGAGGCACGCCTCGGTGGTGAGCAGGGTGCCGAGTCCGTTGACGTCGATCGAACCGCCCTCGAGAATCATCCCCGGCTCGACGCGGGTTATCCCGAACTTGTCGGCCACCCGGCGGGGTATCTGCTCGTCGAGATCGAACGGCGGATACTTCCCCCCCCACGCGTTGTAGCCCCAGTCGGTAATGACCTGCTCCCGGCCGCCACGAGGCAGTTCGCGCTGCACGAAGATCGGACCATGGTCTCGACACCAGGCGTCGTTGGTGGGGAAGTGATGGAAGAAGACGTTGCCGGTCGGCACGCCGCGTTCGGCCAACACAGCCCGCGCAGCGCGCTCCATCACCCCGTCCGCAACATTGATGTGCACCTCCTCGCCGGGCGCGAGGTGACGCACCATCTCGGCGATCACCGCCGGGATCGATTCGAAGTTCCCCGGCCAACTCGACTCGCGGTGCGGCCAGGAAAGCCAGGTGCCACGATGCGGCGCCCATTCGGCAAGCATCCGGAAACCGCGCGCAGCGAGCGTCGGTACCGGCGTGGAGGACTGCGAGGAGATCCCCGCTGAGTGACCAGGCGCCGACGTGGAGGATGGCGAGGAGATCCCGCCGCCCTCCCCCTCGCTCTGCTCGTGACCGGGGGCGGGATCAGTCAATGAAGCGCCGAGTGATGTCGTCGTAGGCGTCGATCCGGCGGTCGCGCAGGAAAGGCCAATGCGTCCGCACTGTGTTCACTGCATCGAGGTCGCAGTCAGCCACGATGATCTCCTCGTCCTGACCGGCCTTGGCAAGCAGACGACCGCTCGGATCGGCAATGAACGACCCGCCCCAGAACTCGATTCCAGGCGCTCCCGGCTCGCTGCCTGGCAGCACCTCGTGACCGATCCGGTTCACACCGCAGACATAGACGCCGTTGGCCACCGCATGGGAGCGTTGGATCGTCTCCCACGCCGCCTGCTGCCGTTCGCCGTATTCCGCCTTCTCGGGAGGCAACCAGCCGATCGCCGTCGGGTAGAAGAGGATTTCGGCGCCGCTCAGCGCGGTCAGCCGGGCGGCCTCCGGATACCACTGGTCCCAGCAGATCAGCACCCCGATGCGGCCGAAGGCTGTCTCCCAGGTGCGGAAACCGAGATCGCCGGGGGTGAAGTAGAACTTCTCGTAGAACTGCGGGTCGTCGGGGATGTGCATCTTGCGGTACTTGCCGAGATAGGTTCCGTCCGCGTCGATGACCGCCGCAGTGTTGTGGTAGAGACCGTGGGCCCGCTTCTCGAACAGCGAGGCCACGATCACCACGCCCAGCTCCTTGGCAACGGCACCGAGCCGCTCGGTGGTGGGACCGGGAATCGCCTCGGCCAGCTGGAAGAAGTCGTGGTCCTCGCGCTGGCAGAAGTAGTACCAGCCGAACAGCTCCTGCAGGCAGACAATCTGGGCGCCCCGCGCCGCTGCGGCACGGATCCCCGATATCGCCTGCTCGAGATTGGCCTGCGGCTCCGGCAGAGCCCGTTGCTGCACCAGTCCGATCCGGACATTGCGCGGTGTGGTCATGGGGGCAAAATAGCGGCTGATGCTCCGGCCTGCACCCGGCCGGGTGGAAAGTGATAGATTCCCGGCCTTCCCGTTGATCCGGAGATCCCGTGACCCACACATACCGCCTACCGCTGTGATGACACCTCCCAACTCGGAGGGGAGCCGCTTCCGCCAGACTGCCGTCCGGGTCCTGGCCGTGCAGATCGTGACGCTGCTCATTCTCTGGTGGCTGCAGGCCACCTTCGCATCGTGACGAGGGCGCCATGCATCCGCTGAATTGGGCGATCATCATCGGCTACATCGGCTACGTGCTCTGGGACGGGATCCGCCGCTCCAGAGACACCGGCAACATCGAGGGCTACTTCCTCGCCAACCGCTCGCTGCCTTGGTGGGCGGTGGGACTCTCGGTCATGGCCACCCAGCTCTCGGCCGTCACCATGATCGGCACCACGGGGCAGGGGGCCACCGACGGATTGCGCTTCGTGCAGTTCTATTTCGGCCTGCCGATCGCGATGGTGATCCTCGGCGTGACGCTGGTGCCGTTCCTCCACGGCGCCAAGGTGTTCACTGCCTACGAGTTTCTCGAGAAACGCTTCGACGCCAAGACCCGTTCGCTCACCGCCTTTCTCTTTCTGCTCTCGCGCGGGATGTCGGCGGGGACCATCATTGCCGCTCCGGCTGTGGTCTTCTCGGCGATCTTCGGCTGGGACATGACGGTGTCGGTCGCGATGATCGGCATTCCGACCGTCCTCTACACCATGATCGGCGGGGTGCAGGCGGTGACCTGGGCCGACGTCAAGCAGATGGTGCTGATCGTCCTTGCACTGTTGGCGATCGTGGTCGTGTTGCTGCTCCGGATTCCGGTCTCTCCGGTCGAGGCGTTCGAGCTGGCCGGTGCCACCGGGCGGTTGCAGGTGTTCGACTTTTCCTGGGATCTGACCAAGACCTATACCTTCTGGTCAGGAATCCTCGGCGGAACTTTCCTGATGCTGTCCTACTTCGGCACCGATCAGAGCCAGGTGCAGCGCTACCTGACCGCCAAGTCGGTGGATGACGCCCGGACCTCGCTGCTGATGAGCGCCTACTGGAAGATCCCGCTGCAGGCGCTGGTGCTCATCGTCGGGGTGCTGGTCTGGGTGTTCTACCTCTTCATCCCCGGGCCGATGCTCTGGAACCCGGCAGCCGAACGACAGGTGCAGGTGGCCGAACCCGCCGCCTACCAGGCACTCGCCGAGCGCTACAGCGACGCCGTCAACATCCGGATGCAGGATGCCCAGGCCGCGGTGGCTGGCGACCACGGAATCGGTGCGGAGATCACCCGGCCCGACCGCGAGGCATTGGCGGAATCCGAGGCCGCCGTCAACGCGATCCGGGGCGAGGCGCTGGCGCTGGTGACCCAGGTGACCGGTGAACCGTCGCGTGATGTCAACTACATCATCCCGCGCTTCGTGCTCGACTGGCTGCCGCTCGGGCTCGCGGGAATCTTCATTGCCGGGGTGATTGCGGCGGCGATGTCGAGCATCGCGGCGGAGCTCAATTCATTGTCGACGGCAACGGTGATTGATTTCTATCGTCGCTGGTGGCGACCCGACGGCAGCGAGGCGGAACTGCTCCGGGTCTCCAAGCTGTCCACCGGTCTATGGGGAATCTTCGCCTGCGTGGTGGCGACCTATGCCGCCAACCTCGGTTCACTGATCGAGGTGGTGAATCGCTTCGGCTCGTTCTTCTACGGCTCGATTCTCGGCGTCTTCCTGCTGGCGATGATCCCCCGCACCAGAGGGCCGGGGGCGTTCTTCGGTTTGCTGACGGGGATGGCGGCGGTGGCATCGGTGTCGTTCGGCCTGCCGGAGGTGTCGTTCCTCTGGCACAACGTGATCGGCGCCGTGACGGTGGTGGTGGTGGGAGTCGCGGTGAGTGCGGCCGGAACAGGGGTGAACGGGGCGGGGAACGTGAAAGGTGAAAGGTGAAAGGTGAAACGGGAAAGGGATGCTGTCACTGGACCCCGTTTCACCTTTTACCTTTCACCCCGCGCCGCTGAGCGGCGCCCCATTCACCCTCGTTCCCGCTCGCTCCGGAGCGGCGATGGTGCTACTATCAGTGTTGACAGTCACTCCCGTTCGGAGCAGTTGCTGATGCAAATCAAGAAACTGGCCACCTTGGCATTGATTCTCCTGGCCGCACCCGGGCTCGCCGCCCAGGCCCAGCAGGGGCCCGTCGCAGCCGACCTGAATTTCATCAGCGGGATGATTCCCCACCACGCGCAGGCGGTCAAGATGGCTGCCTGGGTACCGACGCATGGTGGCAGCCCGGCGCTGCAGCGCTTCGCCGAGCGGATCCTGGTGGCCCAGACCGACGAGATCGCAATGATGCGAAATTGGCTCGGCAAGCAGGGCGCTCCGGTGCCGGCCGCCGATGCCACGCACATGGTCATGGAACACGACGGGATGTCGCACGCCATGCTGATGCCGGGGATGCTGACCGATCAGGAACTGGCTCAGCTCGATGCGGCCCGTGGCAATGCCTTTGACCGGCTCTTCCTGAAATTCATGATCCGGCATCATCAGGGTGCCATCACCATGGTCAACGAGCTGTTCGCCTCCCATGGTGCCGCCCAGGACGAGTTCGTTTTCCGGTTCGCCTCCGACGTCTTCGCCGATCAGACCACCGAGATCGAATTCCTGCAATTGCTGCTCGACGATCTGCCCGAGTCCGGGAAATAGTTCAACACTGCCGCCATTCCGCACGTCTCATCTCACCTCACCTGATGCCGCAGAGGATGTCCCGATGATCGCTGACATGTTCCCCACCCGACGCTGGGCTGTTGTTGCAGCCGGTCTGGCGCTGGCGCTCGGTGCGCTTCCCGCCACCGCACAGCAGAAGACCAGGACCACCCCGTCGCCGGATCCCCGGGTGGGACTCTCCGACGGAAAGTTCGACGCTGGTGAGGCGATCTGGAATCTGAGGATGCTGTCGACCACCCCTGCTCCCGGACCGTTCGGTCTCAACACCAATTCCGACCTGGCCTTCTCGGGCAATCATGTCTACCAGGGCAACTACAACGGCTTCATGGTCTGGGACATCGCCAACCCGGCCAAGCCGCACCTGACCACCTGGTCGCACTGCCCGGCGTCGCAGAGCGACGTGTCGGTGTTCGGCAACCTGCTCTTCGTCTCCGCCGAGGGGCTCACGGGCAGACTGGATTGCGGCAGCCAGGGGGTGCCGGAGCCGGTGAGCGCTGATCGTGTCCGCGGCATCCGGATCTTCGACATGTCCGACATCATGACCCCGAAGTACGTCGGCAACGTGCAGACCTGCCGCGGTTCGCACACGCACACCGTGGTGACCGACAAGAATGATCCCGACCATGTTTACGTCTACATCTCCGGTTCGGCCGGGGTGCGCTCGCCGGAGGAGCTGCCGGGTTGTTCGTCGCTGGCGCCCAGCGAGGACCCCAATTCGGCGCTGTTCCGCATCGAGGTTATCAAGGTGCCGCTCAACGATCCGTCAAAGGCGGCGATCGTGGGGGGGGCACGGATCTTCAATGACCTCGCCCCGGCACCCCAGCGGAGCCAGCCCGCGCCACAGCTCACCCCCGCTCAGGACTCGGCGCGTCGTGCGGCGCAGGCCAACCGGCCGCCGCGGGTGCGCACCGGCCCGAACCAGTGCCACGACATCACCGTCTACCCGGCGGTCGGGCTCGCCGGCGGCGCCTGCGGCGGCTACGGGCTGCTGCTCGACATCAGCGATCCGGCCAATCCGCGCCGCATCGACGCCGTTGCCGATACCAACTTCTCCTTCTGGCACTCGGCGACCTTCAGCAACGACGGCAAGGCGGTGCTCTTCACCGACGAGTGGGGGGGGGGACGCGCACCGCGTTGCCGAGACAGCGACAGGTACGAGTGGGGTGCCAACGCGCTGTTCACCATCGAGCAGGGCAAGATGCGCTTCCAGAGCTACTACAAGATGCCGGGCGTCCAGACCGAGTGGGAAAACTGCGTGGCCCACAACGGATCGCCGATCCCGATTCCGGGGCGTGAGGTGATGGTGCAGGGGTGGTATCAGGGAGGGATCTCGATCTTTGACTGGACCGATCCCACCAACCCGCACGAGATCGCCTTCCACGACCGCGGCCCGCTCAAGGATGGCGAGCTGACCAGCGCCGGATCCTGGTCGGTGTACTGGTACAACGGCGTGATCGTCAGCTCCGAGATTGCCCGCGGACTCGACATCTTCGAGCTGGCCCCGAGCGCCTTCATCTCGCAAAACGAGATCGACGCCGCCAAGACCGTGATCTGGCCCGAACTGAACCCTCAGGAACAGCAGCAGATGGTCTGGCCTGCCAGCTTTGCCAAGGCCCGCTCGTTCGTCGATCAGTTGGAACGTTCCAAGGGGCTGAGCACTGCCAGGATCGCCGCCGTGCGGACGGCACTCGCCGCAGCCGAACGGGCCCAGGGCAGCGCGCGGGAGACGGCGCTCACTCGCCTGGCCGGCCAGATCGATGCCGACGCCAAGGGATCGTCGGACCAGGGGAAGGTGAAGATGCTGGCCGACGCGGTGCGGGAACTGCGGTAACGTCGGTGAACGGGGCGCGGCAGGGCCACGCGGGTGAACGGTGAACGGGGGGGGGAACGGGCCGCGCGGGTGAACGGTGAACGGGAGGTACTGCCCTCGTCCCGACCGCAGGGAGGGACCTCGGCAGCTGCCACCGGCTGATGGTTGATGAGTCCGGGTTGGTGGAAAGTGCCGAGGTCCCTTGTGTCTTCCCCATCGAGTAGAATTGGGTCGGGAGTAGCCCGTCGTCCCTCAGGATCTCAGTCCGTCAGCGAGCTGGGGCGCTCCCGATCCCGTCGGACCCAGAGCCCGAACAGTTGCGCGGGGTCGA
>JANRJE010000016.1:0-51700 GCA_033764135.1 Gemmatimonadales bacterium | reverse complement strand
CGAACACCCCCTCCGGACCCAGCAGATCATCGGGTCCCTCGTACCCCTGCAACAGCTCATCCAACAACTTGTCCGTGATAGCCATAAACGACCTCCTTTAGGTCGGAAGTATGACCATTACACAGAATTCCTGACAGTCCTACGGGTTGCCGCCCGACCTTCCGTTTCACCTTTCACGTTTCACGTTTCACCTGGTACCGTTCACCGTTCACCGTTCACCATCCCCCCCCTCCTATCGTCGCCGCCCGGTCAAGCCGCCCAGCAGCACTCCCATCACCGCCCTGACGATCATGGTCTGGGCGGTACGTGCACCGGGCGACTTGAGGATCCGGTCCATCGCGTCCGGTTCGGCGCGACGCGTTGCGGAGCGTGCGCGCGGCTGGCGATCCTCCACGCCGATGGCCGCTTCGGCCTTGGCTGCCGCTGCCGCGCTTGCTGCCTCCTCCACCCGGCTGGCGAGCAGCTCGCGGGCGCTCTCGCGATCGACCGTGCGGGCGTAGAACTTCACCTGCCGCGAACGCTCCAGGCTGGCACTCATGCTGGCGGCGTCGAGCGGCGACATTGAGGCAGTCGGCGCCACGAGATGGGTCGCCACCGTGGCGGTCGGCGTGCCCTTTGGGGTCAGGGTAGTGACCACCGCCTCGCCTGTGCCGACGCTGGTGAGCAGCTCCTGCACGTCGTAGAAGGGAGTCTTGGGAAAGGTGCGCGCCGCGGCTCGCAGCGCCTTCTCGTCGTCGGGAGTGAACGCCCGGAGCGCGTGCTGCACCCGGTGTCCCAGTTGCCCCAGAATGTCGGCGGGAATGTCCTTGGGACTCTGAGTCACGAAAAAGATTCCCACTCCCTTGGAGCGGATCAGCCGGACTACCTGTTCCACCTGGGTGAGAAAGGCCTCGCTCGCACCATCAAACAGCAAGTGTGCCTCATCGAAGAAGAAGACCAGCTTGGGCCGGGCCTGGTCGCCCACTTCCGGGAGATTCTGGTAGAGCCGCGCCAGCATCCACATCATGAAGGTGGAGAAGAGGGCGGGCTTGTCCTGGATATCGGCGAGCTCCAGCACGCTGATGATGCCCCGGCCATCGCGATCGAGCTGCATCAGGTCGGCGAGGTCGAACTCCGGCTCGCCGAAGAACGCCTCGGCGCCCTGCTGCTCCAACTCCACCATCTCGCGCAGGAGCACCCCGACCGTCTGACGGGCCATGCCGCCGTACTCCTTGAGCTCTCCGGCGCCTTCGCCCGACAGGTATTGGAACACCGCCCGGAGGTCACTGAAGTCGAGGAGGAGCAGCCCCTGATCGTCGCAGTACTTGAACACCAGCGTGAGCACGCTGGTCTGGGTCTCGTTGAGGCCCAGCACCTTGGCGAGCAGCAGTGGCCCGAACGAGCTGACGGTGGCACGCAGTTGCGCTCCGTTGTGTCCGGTGAGCGAGAGGAACTCCACCGGATAGCTCGTGGGCGCCCAGGGATGCCCCGTGGCCGCGGCTCGCTCGTCGATCTTGGGGTGTGGCTGGCCGGCGGTGGCCAGGCCGCTGAGATCACCCTTGAGGTCGGCCACGAAGACGGGGATGCCGGCGGCCGACATCTGCTCGGCCAGCAACTGCAGCGTCTTGGTCTTGCCGGTGCCGGTGGCGCCCGCGATCAAGCCATGCCGGTTGAGCATCCCGAACGGGAGCCGGACGAGCGGTTCCGGATGGATCGCTCCCTCGTGCATCGGGGCACCGAGGATGAGGGCATCGCTGGTCGGGAAGGCCTCGCGTACCGAGGCGAGAAATTCGGCGTTCATTGCTGCTTCCTGGGGAGGATGAGGTTCAATCGAGCAGCCGAAGGTGCCCGGATTTTCTTGAGGATCATCGGGACACGGTATTCGCGCAAGGGCGGCCACCGCGGGAAGCCGCCGATGTCAGCTGCCAGCGATCCGGCACAAGGGGCGCTGGGGGAAGTCGGGCAGGGAAGGGGGTTCGCCATTTGTGCCCCAGGTTGTTTACCTTTCCGGTTCTCGGGGCGGTAGCTCAGTTGGGAGAGCACCTGCTTTGCAAGCAGGGGGTCAGGGGTTCGATTCCCCTCCGCTCCACTAGACGCCCCGGCGTCACCCGTGATCCCCACATCGACAAGGGCTGAACCATGCGACTCCGCCGTCTGATTGCCACCCTCCCCATAGCGGCCGCTCTGCTGGTCGGTTGCTCTGATGTCATGTCCATCGATGCCGCCCGAGAGGCGATGGTGGTCGATGTTGACGGCGTGACCCTTCCGGGGGCGACTCTGGAGGGCTGGCTGCTGGAGGCCCCGGCCCAGCCCTCGGAGCTGACGGCCACCGTCCTTCTCTCGGCATTTATCGATGGCGCCCTGTTGGGCAACACCATGCGACAGAGCGAGTCGCTCGAAGACTCGGCCACCGTCGCCGAGGCGATCATGCCCGATGCCGTGCGGGGGATGATTCTGAACTTCTTCGCCAATCGGGCGGCGCGACGCCCCCCGCCGAGCGATGCCGAGGCCGATTCTGTCGCCAGACTCGGTACCGCGCGAGTATTCCAGCACATCCTGCTCCAGATCGACTGGGAGAACGCCGACAGCGCCGCTCTGCGCGCGCGGGGTTTGCGACTCCAGGCACTCGGCAACCGGCTGCAATCCGGTGAGGATTTCGCTGCTGTCGCCGCCCAGGCATCCGAAGACACCATCAGTCGCGCCAACGGCGGATTTCTCCCGGCCATCGTCCAGGGCGACCTCCCCGCAAGCCGCTTCGCTACCGTCGCCTGGCAGTTGCAGCCTGGGGAGGTCAGCGGCATCGTGACCTCGCCAGCTGGCATTCACATCCTGCGGCGTCCCCCGCTCAGCGAGGCACGGAGCCAGTTCAAGGCATGGCTCGCCCCCCGGCTGGCGCGCCGGGCCGATTCCGTCTGGGTTGATTCACTCAGCACCGCCCGCCAGTTGCTGGTGGCGTCAGCTAGCGGTCCCCGGTTACAGCAACTCGCCAGGGAACCTCATGCCATCACCAGTGACGCACCCTTTGCAACCTGGGAGGGTGGCGAACTGACTCCGGCAGATCTTCGTCGTTGGGTTACCCTGCTCCCTCCAGCCGACCGGGTTGGTCTCAGCGTTGCAGCCGACTCAGTCACCACGCTGTTCCTGCGAGAGGTCGCGCAGCGCGAACTGGTTTACCGCCAGATCGTGACTGATGGCGGCCTCACAACCTCGGCCTGGGATGCACTTGCGCCGCAATTCCGCCAGGCAATTGCGGTGGTCCGCGAGGAGGCGCGTCCCATCCTCACCAACGGTGATCCGTCGACTGCCGCCGCAGCCTGGGTCACCAGTGTGACCACGGGGGGTCAGCGCTATCGCCCCCTCCCGAGCGGGTTGGCGGGAGTGCTCCGGAGTCGGCAGAAGGTCACGGTCAACCACGCCGCAATTACCTCGATAATCGCGGCCGCTTTGCCGGTCTGGTTGGAGCGTCGGGCGGCAGACTCGACCTCGGCCGCTCCGGTGGACAGCGCGGCGGGCGACTCCACGACTCCCTGATCAGCTGCTCTGATCGGGAGCGATCTTCCCCTCGGCGATTCGGCGGGCGTCGACCGCGAGCAGTTGTTGCAGGCGTCGGCGCTCGCGGGCGGGGAAGGGGTGCTTCGGCGACATCCGCTGCCAGCCGTCGGGACCATGGCCGACCCAGAGGACGTCGAGCACCAGGATCAGCTCCCGCGCCAAGGCCGGCAGGCGGCACGACAACACCACCGTCCGCTCCTGGGACAGGGTCATCTCCGCGTGGCCGGAACGGCGGTCAGCCCAACTGTGGATCCGCAGCCGGACCACGTCTCCGTCTCTTTCCAGGCTCCACTCATGCACCCCCGGGGCATCCTCGATGACCAGACTGGCCTGCTCGGCCCCTTCCAGCAGAGTGACCACGGCCCGGGTAAGATCGCCGAGTGCGTCAGTGGCGTCGGTGGCTTGCATGGCGATCCGCAGGTCGTCGGCTTCAAGAGCAAGCACACCGCGACCCGGGTTGGTGAGAGCATACCGAAGTGAAAACGCCATAGTCACCGTGTTGGAGGAATGCTGCGTGCTTGGGAAGGTGGGATGGCACCAACCCACCGGCACGCGACTGGAGTCGCGCGCCACGCGGTCAAGGATGGTGCGCCGCCCAGCTACCGCTGGTTGCCCCTTCAGGCCATCGAAAAGTATCGACCACTCTGTCCAGCTAGCGGAGGGATGTGGCGCGACGGTGCGGCGAGCGGATTGTGGAGGTGTTGATGTTGCCTGATCTGTCACTGATCTGGGCCGCGATTCCATTGCTCCTGCTGCCCTGGCGCTCAGCCCCGGAGCGACTGGGGATCGCGGCCAGCCGACTCGTGGTGACCGGGTTCGGCCTCGGCGCTCTGCAGGTTGCGACGGGGAGCCTGGGATTGGCAGAGCTTGCGTCCTGGGCTGCTCGAGAGGGAAACGCCGGATTCATGGCGCTGACCATTGGAGTGCTGGTCTCGGGCGCGCTGGTTCCGACCCTTCCGCTGTCTCGCTGGAGCGATTGGCTCCCCGGTCTCCCGCTGCTGGTGGCTACCGGGTTGCTGCTGGCCAGTGTGGGCCTCCACCGGGGGCTGGCGGTGGGGATTGCAATCGGCACGCTGCCGACTCTCGCGGCGGTGTTCCGTCGCAGGGTCGGAGGGTTGCCCCTGGCACCGGATGCCCAACCAGCCGCTCCAAACAGCCCCGGTCCGGTCGTTCTGGTCGCCCTGGTCGCGATATGGATCATCGCGCTTCGGGGTGGCCCGATCGTGGTTGTAACGATTGGGTTGGGAGCAGCGATGTTGCTGCTGGGGTGGCGGTCGCGCGGTCAAGAGGGGCGTGCGACTTGGCCTGTGGCAGCGGTGATCGGCGCGGTGGCGCTGGTTCTCTTCGCTTGGCTGGCGATCACCATCGCGGGGCAGCCGTTCGTGGCACTGCGAGGGTACAGCGCTGAAGCGCCGCTCTCGCCGGCAGCGGAGCAATGGCTCGCAATGCTGCTGGCAGTGTCGATCCTGGGCACCTTTGCACCTTGGCCCTTGCATCGATTGGCCGATGCCCGTGCCACCTTCCCGCTGGCCATCGCCTTCAGCCACGCTGCCGCCACGATGGTGGTGCCGATGGGGATCCGGGGTTGGTTGCCGCTGCTTACCATCGTTCTGGTGCCCTCGGCGGTGTTCGGGGTCGTGCGGCGACAGTGGGCCGGGGCCGCCGGGGCGCTGGCTGCGTTGGCCGCGTTCCGGGCCACCCAGCTGGCGCCATTCGCCGCGCTCGCCGTGGTCTGCTGGCCCACGCTGGCAGCACTCGCCCCAACCGTCTGCACCGATCGCTCGGCTGGAGGATGGGTTACTTTCCCAAGGGTCCGTATCGGCGTGACCCTCGCAGCGGTCGGCGCGGCCTTGACCGTCGCGGTTGTGTTGCATGACGAGGTATTGCTCGGGACGATTCTGGCGGCCGGACTGGCACTGGCCGCTCCGCTGGCTGACCGCGCTGATTCTGAAGTATGACCTGAACTGGAGTGACTGAAATGCCGCACCAATTGCCACCGCTCCCCTATGACTACGCTGCACTCGAACCGCACATCGACGAACAGACGATGCGCATCCACCACGACAAGCATCACGCTGCCTACGTCAACAACCTCAACGCCGCGCTCGAAGGTCATGACGACCTTATGGCCATGCCGATCGAGGCACTGCTCGCCGATCTCTCCCGCGTACCCGAGGCCAAGCGCGCCGCAGTCCGCAACAACGGGGGGGGGCATGCCAATCACACCCTCTTCTGGGAAGTGATGGCACCGGGCGGCGCCACTTCTCCCGAGGGAGCGCTGGCCACCGCCATAGACGCCGCGTTCGGGAGCGTGGACTCTCTCAAGGAGCAGTTCACCAAGGCGGGAATGACCCGCTTCGGGTCGGGATGGGCCTGGCTCAGCGCCGACGTGGATGGCCGGTTGCTGGTCGGGAGCACCCCCAATCAGGACACCCCCGTAATGGAGGGGCTGACACCGATCCTCGGCTGTGATGTCTGGGAGCACGCCTACTACCTGCATTACCAGAATCGCCGCCCCGATTACCTCGCCGCGTGGTGGTCGGTGGTCAACTGGACCGAAGTCGCCCGGCGCTTTGCCGCGGCATCATCCTGAACCTGGTGGAGCGAATCATGTCCCTGCCCGTAGTGGGCCAACCAGCCCCGGACTTCACCCTCCCGTCAACCGGTGGAGCCGACGTCACCCTTGCCTCCTTCCGGGGCCAAAGCAACGTCCTGCTCGCGTTCTTTCCGCTTGCCTTCACCAGCACATGCACGGCGGAGATGTGTGATTTCTCCACCGACTATTCCGCCTTTGCGGGGAAGGATACGGTCGTCCTGCCGATCAGCGTCGATTCGGTGCCCACGCTCAAGGAATTCAAGGCCAAGGAACGGTTGACGCTCGAACTGCTGAGCGACTTCCACCGGACGGTGAGCACTGCCTACGGCACCCTCCTGCCGGCACGCAACTTCTCGACTCGGGCCTACATCCTGATCGACAAGTCCGGCGTGGTCCGCTGGGCCCATGCCGAGGCGAACCCATCCGAGAAGCGCGACAATTCCGAGCTGCTGGCCCAACTGGCGGCGCTCGGCTGAACACCCTGAAGGCACCGCTGCCACCGGGGGCGAGCTGGATCATTCCCGGCGTGTCTTTGACGCTCTGTCTCGAGGGGGAGACAGGGCGTCTCGTTTGGCGGAATCCCGAAGGCGTCGCGGTCCGGGCGGTCGAGCTTCCGGGGGTGCGGTGGGCGGTCCACCCCGATGCCCTCCGCGGACTGGGAGAGGACGGCGTCGAGTGGGAAGCCGGCACTGCTGTCGCTGCTCCGGTGGGATGGCTGACCGGAGGCGGCCGGCTGCTCGAAATTGTGGGGGGGGGAGCGCCGGATGTGGCGGCCGAACAGCGCCGGAGGCAGCGTGATGCGGCGGCCAGGCGGGCAGCGGACGGCACTCTGACGACGGCAGCGCACGGGATTCCGATGATCCTGGAGTGGGCCAAGCTGGCCACGCGCGGGGGGGGGGATGACGCGCTGCCGTCGGCCGATGCCGACGAAGCCGAATGGCTGGGCTGGTGGGCTGATCGACGATCGTCGGCACACGTGCCCCGCGCGGCACTCGATCGCTGTCTCCAGTCGATCATGGGATTGACCCGGACCGCCAGCGAATTCCAGTGGGAGCTCCGACCAAGGCCGGGCTGGACTGACTGGCAACTCGAGGGGTGGCGAATCGGGAGCACGGCAGTTGACCTGGCACTCGACCAGCGCCGGGATGGACTGACCCTCCGGCTGCAACGTCGGCGGGGCCCGGCGGTGCTGGTGACGATCCAGGAGCCAACCGGGACCGAAGGGGTGCTCTCGTTCGAGGGAGAGGAGCTGGGGTCCGGTCGCGCCCGATTCGAGCTGCGCGATGAGGTCACGGTCCGGTGGTTCCCTCGGTGAGGGGGCTTTGCGGCGGGCGCCGGACGTGACACCTTCCACCACATGTGGACTCCCATGAATCCGCTTGCCCTCATCCTTGCGCTGGCCGTCGTTGGCTGCCGACTCGAACTGCGGGAGCCGACCGGCACGGCGGTGGCGGGCGACGAGCTGGCCCTCCAGGAGGCCGTACGGGAGATCTATCGGGCTTTGGCGAGCAGCGACACTCTCGCACTGGACAGTGTCGCGGTTCCGGCCGCGACCATAGCCCTGCCCGGTCCGGAGCAGGGAGACGGATTCCTGGTGCCCCTCTACACCTTGTGGTCGGTTCCAGGATTGCGGGTGGGCGATCAAGCACTCCGTGTGGTGCGAACCGAGCTCCATCCCGACTCTCACGTCGCAGTGGTACGGGTGATGTTGGCCACCCGATTGGCAGGCGCACTGACCGATTCTGAGGGAAGTGATTGGCTGACCTTCGTGCGTCGGGAACAGGGCTGGTCGCTGGTGCATGCGGCCCTGGGGAGCTGGCGCGGAAGGTCTCTGCCATGAACGAACCGACCCGGCCAATGCCTCCGCCGCTCGCGGTGGTCGCCGGAGTGGCCCGCACACTCGCACGTGAGGGCACCCCGGCCGAGCGACTCGCAGCCGTCTGCGACCGGTTGCGCGAAAGCTTGCCGGCCGATGCAGTACGGCTCAATCTCGGTCAGCGACGCCATGACGTCCTGGCCGCTGGAGAGGCCGCCCCGTCAGCTTCCGGTTGCGTCGTCGACGTGATCTGGCCGGATGGCCAGCACGCCACGCTCGAGGCGTTGGGATCGACGCGCACGCTGGCTGAGTTGCGGCCCATCCTCGAAACCACAGCCGCAATGCTGAGCATTGCTCTCCCCGCCTACCATGTTCCTGCCAGCCCAGGCGAGGATGAACGACGCCTGCATCGGCTGACCATCGACGCGCTGCCGGTCGGATTGTATGTCGTGGATCGGGATTTCCGGATCATCCTCTGGAACCGCAAGCGGGAAACCGGGACCCAGGGGTTGCGGCGAGAGGATGTGCTCGGCCGTCCGATCTTCGAGGTGCTGCATCGTCAATCTCCCGAAATACTACGCCACGAGTTTGAACGAGTCTTCACCCACGGAGAGGTGATCGAGAGCGAGCAGGAGGTGCATGCTGCCGGGCAGGCCCATGTCTACCGGACAACCCGGCTCCCCTTGCGGCTGGATGGTACAGCCGTCTCGCACGTCATCACTATCGGCGTCGATCTCACCGAGACCCGGGCGATCCAGCGACTGATGCACCAGACCGAGAAGCTCGCCGCGTTGGGACAATTGGCTGCGGGAGTGATGCACGAGATCAACAACCCGCTCGCCACCATTGGCGCCTGCGCGGCCGCGATTTCCTCGCGGCTCGGGGCCTCCATCGAGACGACCGCGAGTGAGTATCTCGACATCATCGAGAGCGAAGTGGGCCGGGCGACCAACATCGTCAATGGGCTGCTCGATTTCTCGCGGGCCGGTCGGGTCGGCGGCACGTCGCAACTGGTCGAACTGAACGAGTTGCTGGAGCGCACCCTTTACCTGCTGCAGCACCACCAACGTTTCCGGCGGCTTCAGGTAATCCGCGATTTCCAGCCGGATCTCCCTGCGGTGCTCGGTTACGAGGAGCGACTGATCCAGGCGGTGATGGCCATCTTGCTCAACGCCGCGGATGCCACCGGTGGGCGGGGCACCGTCACCCTGACGACGCGGGGCGACGCCGCGGCAGTGGTGATCGAGTTGATGGATGACGGACCGGGGATCCCCGCCGATGTCCTCCCCAAGATCTTCGAGCCGTTCTATACCACCAAGGGTCCCAGCCGGGGCACCGGTCTGGGGCTGGCGATCTGCTATGGCATCGTGGCCGACCACCAGGGCCGCCTCGATGTCGAGAGCGCACCCGGTCGGACCGTCTTCCGGATCCGCCTGCCGACCGCGAAGCGGGAGCAACCGCAATGAAGCTGCTCGTCGTCGAGGACGATCGTACCGTCGGGCAATACGTCAAGCGCGGGTTGGAGGAGGCCCAGTACGTGGCCGACTGGGTGGCCGACGGGGTCGAAGCGTTGCAACTGCTGGGTGCCACGAGCTACGACCTGGTCCTGCTAGACCTCCGGCTGCCTGGAATGACCGGGCTCGAAGTGCTGCGAACCTTGCGGGACCGCGGTCACGCCATGCCGGTCCTGGTGCTCACCGCCCAGGACAGCATCGAGTTCAAGGTCGACGCGCTCAGGGCGGGTGCTGACGATTACGTCACCAAGCCGTTCGCATTCGAGGAATTGCTGGCGCGGATCGAAGCGCTGTCACGACGGCCGCCCCAACTCCTGGCGCGCACTCTTGCAATTGCCGACCTGGAACTCGATCTCGATGCCCGCGAAGTCCGCCGGGCCGGACAGGTGATCGACCTCACCCCCAAGGAATACATGGTGCTCGAGTACCTGATGCGCCATCCCGGCCGGGTCATGTCGCGCACCCTCATCACCGAGTACGCCTGGGACTACCACTTCGACCCAGGGACCAACATCGTCGACGTGGTCATCAACCGGCTCCGGAAGAAGGTCGACGCCGGCTTCTCCAAGAAGCTGGTCCACACCGTTCGCGGCGTCGGGTACGTCGTGAAGGGCTGACGTGCAGGGGATCCGCTGGCGGCTGACGATTTCCTACTCGCTGGCACTGTTGGCCACCGTCGGCGTGTTCGGGGCAGCGCTCTACTGGGAACGCCTCACATCGGCCCGGCGGGAGCAGGAGGAGCAGATCCGCGAGCGCCTCGAGGTGGAAGCATCGTTTGCGGTCCGGGTGCTCCAGGAGCAGTACCGCACCACCCAGAATCTGGTGGCCCGGATCCCGACCATCGGCGGCCTCGGCGAACCAAGTTTGGGATTGCAGCGCGATGTCGGCAATTACTTCGAAGGGGTGCGGGACGTCTTCGCCATTGCCGACGATGTCGGTCGGCTGATGTACGTATCAGGGGCAGTGCGCGTGCTCCCCCCGGATGCTTCGGACCGGATTCAACGCGCCCTGCAGCGCCAGCCGATCGAGCGTCGCACCGGACGGATCAGCCTGGAGCAGGGCGAGGACGCCTACCACTACATCCTTGAGCCGGTCCCCGCCGTGGGCGACGGCAGCGGCGCTCCCAAGACGTGGGCGCTGCTGATCGCTGCCCGCCCGGAAGGACCGGTCTACGGGCCGCCGCAGCTTCTGATGTCGATGCTGCTGGTGGCACCGCTGATCCTGGTGGCCGGGACTCTGCTGGGCTACTGGTTGGCGGGGCGCTCGCTCGCGCCGGTCGATGCCATGATTGCCGAGCTGGAGGCGATCCAGGACGGGCGGTCGCTCCATCGTCGCATTGCAGTTCCACCGGGTACCGACGAGATCTCCCGGCTCGGCAGCACTCTCAACGCCATGCTCACCCGGATGGAGCAGTCCTTCAGCTCGCTGCGCCGTTTCACGGCCGATGCATCGCACGAACTCAAGACGCCGCTGATGGTCCTCCGCGCCGGGGTGGAGCGGTCGCTCACCCATCCCGACACCCCTGGCGAGCTGGTCGACTCGCTCGACGAGACGCTGCGCCAGATCAACCAGATGACCGAGTTGATCACCAATCTCCTTACACTCGCCCGGGCCGACGAGGGCCGCGCTGCCCTGGTGACCACCACCGCAGACCTGCGCACCTTCGTCCAGGAAGCCGCGGAGACCGCCGAACTCCTCGGGGCCGAGTCGGAAGTGAGCGTGTCCGTGGCGGTTCCCGATCATGCCGTCATGGCGGCGGTGGAGACGGGGCGAATCAGGCAACTACTGCTCAACCTCGTCACCAATGCCGTCAAATACACCCCCCCGGGCGGCAGCGTCGAACTTTCTCTGGAGGCGAGCGCTGGCGAGGCGGAACTGGTGGTCCGGGATAACGGAATCGGGATCGCCCCAGGCGACCTGGCCCATGTCTTCGACCGCTTCTGGCGCGCCGATCCGGCCCGGTCCCGGACCGGGGAGCGACCCGGGGTGGGGCTCGGCCTCGCGATCGCCAAGTGGATTGTCGAAGCACATGGGGGCACGATTACCCTGCAAAGCAGGCCGGGGCGGGGGACCGCAGTTCGGGTATTGCTCCCCCTGACGTTGCGTTCGGGGTCTGGTTGAGCTGATTCCCTCATCCAGCTGTTAGGAAACTGTCATCTCTACGTGAATCCAATGCGATCTGGGGGTACCAGATTGCGGGTCAGGATGCACCGTTCCTCCCGAAGGGGGCAGCACCATGTTCGAAAATCTGATCGAATCCAAACCTAAGAAGGAGCGCACGATCGGAGAGACCGCCCTGTCGGTGGTCTTCCACGTGCTGCTTGGCATCGGGGCGATCAAGGCCACCCAGGGGGCGGCCGAGATGGTCCAGCAGAAAATCGCCACCCAGGCGGATTTCGTCCTCAATGAGCCGCCTCCACCTCCGCCTCCCCCGCCCGATGAGCCGCTCCAGCCACAGACGGTTGCGGTCAACCCACCGCCGATGGGCTTCCAGACCATCATGCCGCCGAAGGATCTTCCCACGGAGATTCCGCCGGTCAACCTGAACGAGAAGTTCGATGCGCGCGACTTCTCCGGCAAAGGCGTCGAGGGCGGCATCGCGACCGGGATCATCGGTGGCACCGGGCCGGTCCTGACTGAAGTGGTGGGGACCGAGTCGTTCACCGTCGATCAGGTCGATGATCCGGCACAGTACGTCGGCGGTCCCGAGCCGGTCTACCCCGAGGTGATGAAGAGCGTCGGGATCGAGGGAGTGGTCCGGCTGCGGTTCGTGGTCGGCACCGACGGCAGGGTTGAGCCGAACACGATCCAGGTGGTCAGCAGCTCGAACAAGGCGTTCGAAAACGCCGCGGTCGAAGGGATCAAGAAGTTGCGGTTCAAGCCCGCCAGGATGCGCGGTCAGGAAGTGCGTCAGTTGGTCGAACAGAACATCCGCTTCAATCTGAACGGATAGAGCGGGTCGGCCGAGCGCTGTCGGCCGGAACTTTTCACCACGGAAGAAGGGTTGTAATCAAATGAATACCGATCTGCTGCACCTCTGGGACCAGTCCGGGCCTTTCGCCAAGTTCATCATCATCACTCTGGCCATCATGTCCGTCTATTCGCTCACGATCACCTTCCAGAAGCTCATGAAGGTGAAGAAGAGCGAGGCGGCCACCCGGAAGTTCGCCCCGCAGTTCTCGCGAGCGATCCAGGAAGAAAACCTCGACCAAGCGATCGCGCTGGCCGAAAAGAACAAGGACTCGCACATCTCGCGGGTGCTCGGTGGCGCGCTCACCGAGGTGAAGCCGTTGCTCCGTGACCGGGCGACCATCACCTCTGCCGACATCAACTCGGCCGAGCGGGCGGTGGAGCGGCAGATGATGATCGTCCTCTCGGAATTCAAGCGTGGCTCGGGCATCCTCGGCACGGTCGGCGCCACGGCGCCTTTCGTGGGGCTGCTCGGCACCACGATGGGAATCGTCAACTCGTTCCAGGCGATGGCCACTGGCGGCGGCGGCGCAGCTGGACTGGCCGGCATCATGGCCGGTATCGCCGAAGCGCTGATCACCACCGCCTTCGGACTGCTGGTGGCGATTCCGGCGGTGTGGGCCTACAACTACTTCACCACCAAGGTCGAGAACCTGACCGTCGAGATGATGTACACGTCGAAGGAACTGATCGACTACCTCATCAAGAGCGTGGGGAGCGAGTTTGGCCGCTCGATCTTCACCAAGGAGTTCCAGGCCTCGAAGGCGGTGAGCGGCAGTGGCCATATCAGCCAGTAGCGGCAAGGGCGCGGTTGCGGCGGACATCAACGTCACGCCGATGATCGACGTCATGCTGGTCCTCCTGATCATCTTCATGATCGTGACCCCGCTGATCACCGCGGGGTTCACGGCCACGATGCCCAGCGGCGAGAATGCCGAGTCGCTGGCCGAGGAGGACGGCGAGGTGACGCTGGGGATCGACAACGGCGGCAACTACTTCATCAACGGGGCCGCCATGACGCCCCAGGCCGCCGAAGAGCAGTTGCGTGGCATTTTTGCCGCCCGTGACGAGGACAAACGCCTCTTCTTCAAGGCCGATCACGAGCTGCCGTACTCCAAGATCCAGGAAGGGATCGAAATGGGTCGGCGGGCTGGTGCCCGGGTGCTGGTGGCGGTGGTCGATCGCAAGGGCCTCATGGGCGGGGAGAACTGACGCATGGGAATGTCCACTGGTGGGGGCGGAGCCGCCGTCAATTCAGACATCAACGTCACCCCGATGATCGACGTGCTGCTGGTGCTGCTGATCATCTTCATGATCGTCAACGCCCTCAGCCGGAGCGTGACGGAGATCCAGATTCCGCCTACGGAAACCGCCACCGCCTCGTCGGCGCCCAGCACCCAGATCGTGCTGGAAATCAAGGATGACGGTGCGCTGGCGATCAACGGGCAGGAGTCGTTCCCGATGGATCAGCTCGATCAGCAGATCCACAGCATCTTCGACCCCCGGCCGACCAAGCTGCTGTTCGTAAAGCCGGGACTCACCCGAACCTATGGCGACGTGATCCAGGCGATCGACATCTCGCGAGGGGCAGGCGTCCTCGTGGTGGGTGTCACGCCGATCGAGGCCAACTGAGGCGGGGGTGAACCAGCCCCGGTCTGCCCCTAACGCGGACGTTTTCACCGGAAACGTCCGCGTTCGCGCGTCCCTCCCACCCCGCCCGCGAAGATCACCGCTCGGCGCCATCCTGTCCGTTGGCCTGCATCTTCTCATTCTCATCTTGGCCATCGCGGGGGGAGGGGCCGCGGTCGACGAGCGGGGCAATCCCTTCGTTGACCTGGCTCAGCGGTTCGGCGGCGGCGGCGGTGGCGGGACCGGGGGTAGGGTCGCATACATCATGCCTCCCGCACTGCCTCCCCCGCCGCCCGCCGCAGAAGTGCCGGTCCCCGAGGTTGTCCCCGTCGTGATCCCCCCGGTGGTGCCTCCTGAGGAGCGAGTCACGCCGCCGGTCGCTCCTCCGGTCGCCGCCCGCGTCGATTCAATTCCGAGCGGCAGCCTGGCCGGAGGGTCGGCAGGTTCCGGGGGCGGATCTGGTGGCGGTGCCGGGACCGGCCAGGGGGCCGGGACGGGCAGCGGCACCGGCGCCGGTCGCGGCGGCGGCAGCGGTGGCGGGACCGGTGGGGGGGGGAAGCGCGGCACGCCCCCCGAAACCAGGCAGTTCATTGTCCCACCGCTCGACTACCCCAAGTCGCTTCGCGGACGCACGGTCGAGGTCACCTTCCGGATCGATCCCTCGGGTAAAGTGAGTGACATCGACGTGGTGCCGCCACTGCCCGACCGCGGCTACGCCCGCAAGTTCGACGAGGCGATGCGCGGCTACCGTTTTCTGCCGGCACGGGATCCCGACGGCACTGCCGTTGTCGGCATCATGACAGTCGAGGTCACCATAGGCGGGTGAACGGGGCGCGGCGAAGCCGCGCGGGTGAACGGTGAACGGGGCAACGATACGGTTAAAGGTGAAACGTGAAACGGGAGGTATGCGGACAACCCCGTTTCACCTTTCACGGTTTACCTGTTCGGCTTTCCCCTTTCACGTTCCACCTCGTACGTTTCACCGTCCACCGTGAGGAGTCATCATGCTGCGCGTCCGACTGCCGCTGTTCGTCCTGCTGCTGATCGTCACCGGAACTCTGGCGGGACAGGCGCTCCCTCCCGGTGCCGAGAAACGGGTACCGTTCGAACCGGGCTACGCCGTCTATCTGCTGGTCGACATGGAGGGGATGGGCAGTGCCGTAAACGTCGGTGAGGTTATCGCCGGCACAGAAGGCCCTGCCTACAAGGACCGCGGTGGTCGCGACTGGTGGGACTTCTACCGGAGTCTCCTGACCGAGGAAGTCAACGCAACCATTGCCGGCGCGCGCGCAGCCGGTGCCGAGCGGTTTGTGGTCAATGAAGGACATGGGGCCAATCGCTTCGCCACGGTCGAGCCCTGGAGTCTCGATCCGGAGGCGGTACTGATCCGCGGCTATCCCAAGCCGATGGTGATGAGCACCGGGATCGATTCGACCTTCCGGACCGCGATGTTCCTCGCCATGCACGCCTCGCCGGCGCGCCCGGGCGTGATGGCCCACAACTATGCCTTCGCCGACTTCCGCGTCAACGGTCGGGCTCTCAATGAAACCGGCATCAACGCCCTCGTGCTGGGCGAGCACGGCGTGGCGGTTTCGCTGGTCAGTGGCGACGACGAGCTGGAGCACGAGGTGCGCGAGCTGCTCGGCGACCGGGTCGTCTATGTCACCACCAAAATTGCCCTGAGGAGCAATTCCGCCATCACCTTCTCGCCTGCCAAGGTCCAGGCGATGCTGGCGGAAGGGGCCAGGGAGGCGGTGCTGCGGGCCAAGGCGGGGGAGCTGCGGCCATTCAAGCTCGCCAAGCCGTACACCGTCGAGTTCACGCTGCGGCCGAGCTATCCGGCGAGCGTGGTGGAGGGAGTCGACAAGATCACCGCCTACCAGCTCGAGAAGACGGGGGAGCGCTCCTACCGTTTCGTGACCAGCAGTGCGGCGCAGATGGCATACTTGCTGGACGCCATCGAGTCGATAGTCCTGCCCTAGAAAGAGAGAAGGAGAGAAAGAGAGAAGGAGAGAAAGAGAGAAGGAGAGAAAGAGACGGCCTCTCTTTCTCTCCTTCTCTCCTTCTCTCCTTCTCTCTTTCTAGTATCGCCGCACTTCCAAGCCCGGGACTCTTTCAAACTCCCGGCTGTTGCGGGTCACGACCGCCTTTCCGAAAGCCAGTGCAGTTGCAGCGATCCAGAGATCATTGGTTCCGATGAGGAGACCGTTGGTCGCGAGATACCGGAACGCCCTGCCGTACTCCCAGCAGACATCGGGGGTCGCCTGCAGCACCTGGAAGGGGCCGATCAGCTCTTCCCAATGACTGCGCTCGGTCAGTCCAGGTCCAGCTGCCAGCTCCCCCGCCACCGAGAAGGTAAGGAAGAGAGTCTCGGCGCTCCGTTCCTTCAGGAATGTCTGAGCAGGGCCGAATTCGCCCCTTTTGAGTTCGCGGTCGAGATCCACCAGAAAGGTGGTCTCCAGAATCAATCCGTTCGCCACTTGTCCCGGGGAGGTGAATCGGCGGATTTGACTGCCTCCACCTGGTCGAGTTGCGTCGCGGTGTAGAGCGGCCCCCGCTCCCGGACACGGTCGAGGTACTCGCCCGCAGTGAGAGGAGCGTCGGGCCACACGGCCCGCAACACGACGTCGCTGAACGACTCGCCCGGCCGGAGCCGGGCTTGCCGCAGCCGCTGGTAGGCCTCATCCCGAAGGGAAATGGTCTTGGTCCCCATACACAGAGCATACACAGGCTGTGCACCGAGAGCAAGGTGTTCGGCTGCGGATGAACGGGAAACGGGGCCGTCGCTCTAGCGACGAACAGGGTGAACGTGAAACGTAAAAGGTGAAACGGAGGGCATTGGAACACCCCGTTTCACCTTTCACCTTTCACCTTTTACCTCTCACAGCAAACCCGTTCAACCAGCGCGGCCAGGCCGCGCCCCGTTCACCGTTCACCTCATTCTTACCGTCCCGCCAGCTCCCGCACTGCGGTGGCCAGGGTCCGTACCTTGGCGCCATCGGCCGCGCTGCCGGCCTGACCGTCGAGCTGTGCCGCCAACTGATTGAGGGCACTCCTCCGGGTGGCTCCGCTGGCCTGCTCCGCTCCTGCCAGGGCAGTGCGTGCCGAGGCGATGGCGCTCTGAGCCAACCCGTTGTTGCGGGCGAGCTGGTCGAGGTAGGCTCGCGCCAGCGGGAAGCTCGCGGGCCAGACAAACTGCGGCTGCATCTGCGCGTTGTACTCCTTCATCACGACGGTCTTGGCTGCGTCGATCTCGTTCCGGGTCAGCATCGGGCTCGGCGTGAGCTCCAGAATGTCGAGGCCGCGGGCAATCTCGGAGCTCACGATCAGACCGTTGTACCAGTAGACCGACCAGGAGCCGGCCATCACCATCTGGCTGGGATCGAGCGGGCCGCGATCGAAGTAGGCGATTTCCACCGGCTGCTCGATGTTGGTCCAGTCAAAGACCGAGAGGCCCCCCTGATACCACGCCTGCACCATGACATCGCGTCCCGGGATCGGGATCGGCGAGCCGTTGTGGGCCACGCAGTTCTCGAGCGAGGTCTGGGTGACCGGAAGCTTGTAGTAGCTCTCGAACTTCAGCTTGCCGTTGGTGAGCGAGAAGTTGGCATTGGCGCCCCAGGAGCGCGGATCGCCGACCCGGCACTTCGGCGCGCCGCCACCGCCCCACTCGTCGGTGAAGAGGACCTTGGTGCCATCGTTGTTGAAGGTGGCCGAGTGCCAATAGCTGAAATTGGAATCGGCCACGGCGTCAATGCGGCGCGGGTTGACGGGATCGCTGATGTCGAGCAGCAGGCCGTAGCCCTCGCAGGCGCCGCCGGCCAGGCCAATTGCCGGGTAAAGGGTGATGTCGTGGCACTGATTCGGGCCGGGACGCGGACCGCGGGCATCTTCCGCACTGCCACCCATCATCTGGGCAATGATGCCCGGAAGCGCTTCGCGAAGCCCGGCACTGTCAGCCGCTGTCGCCGTGGTGGAACCACCCCGGGCACGGATCCTCTGCGACATGAGCTGATTGACGAAGCCATCGGGGAGCACCATCTCCTGGCCGCCCACTGTGGCGATGAAGGCGCCGCGGGCGCGGGCTGCCTGCATCTCGGCCTGGTCGGCCGGTGAGCCGCCGTGGGTCGGCGGTGCCTCCAGCCCCTCGAAGATGCGCGGCGAGCTGACGATCGCCGCCTGGGAAGGATTGGCGAGCGGCACCTTGATGATCTCGATCCGGAACATCGCCGTGTTGGGATTGGCGCTCGGCTGACCGGCTGCGCACCCGGGAAGTTCGGCCTCGGGGCGCACCGGCGCCGAACCCGAGATGTAGACGTAGACGTTGGCTGCATCCTTCGGATCAACCAGCAGCGAATGGGTGTGCGAGCCGCGGCAGGTCTGCACATTGCCGATGTACTTCGGGTTCCGGATGTCGCTGATGTCGAAGATTCTCAGCCCGCGAAGCCGGTCCTTGCTCGCCGCTTGCGGGTTGCCGCCCGCGGCACAGTCGAGCCGACCTTCCATTCCCTCGCCGGAGACGAACAGCAGATTCCGGTACACCGAGACGTCACTCTGCGACGCGGGGCAGAAGTATTCCTTGACCAGATTGGGGAGTGCCGGGTTGGCGATGTCCCAGACCTGAAATCCGTTGAAATTGCCCTGGATCACGTACTGCCCGGTGAAGGCCAGGTCGGAGTTGGCATTGCTCGAGAAGCGCTCGGACGACGGCGTCGTCGAGGTCAGCGACATGTTCCAGCTCGCCACGCCGGCGTCGTACAGGCCGGTCTTGAGCCCCAGACGCGGGTCGGGAGTTGGGGCAGCGGAGGTTGAGGTTGCCGTGGCGGCGATTCCGGTGGTTGGTGCAGCTCCGGAACCGGCGCAGCCGGCCAGCGCCATCAGCACGCAAAGCGGGCCGACGACTGAGCGGTTGACACTCTGGATCATCTCTACTCCTGAATGGTGTTGGTGAAAAACCGTGGTGCAATGACTCATGGTGCGGACTCGGCGAACAGCAGGGGAGCAAGCATCCGCTGCATCCGCGCGATTTCGGTGCGCTGGTCGACGTTGATGTCGGAGGCCAGCTTGAATACGGTCGGGTTCTGTCCCGCGCCGTCGGTGGCAAACAATTCCTTGACCATCGTCACGGCGCCCTCGTGATGGGTGATCATCGAGCGCAGGAACAACCGGTCGAACGCCGCCCCCCGGGCCGCATCGAGTGCGGCGAGTTGGGCCGCGCTGAGCATCCCCGGCATCCCGTGGGCGGCGTGCTCATTCGGCAGGGCCGGGTCCGGCACCGGCTGTCGACGGTCCTGGAGCCACAACTGCATCACGGCGATCTCGTCGCGCTGGGCATTGATGATCCGCGCAGCCAGAGTCCGCACCGACTCGCTCGCTCCATGGCTCGGCGCCATTTCCGACATCACGATCGCCTGGGCGTGGTGCGCGATCATCATGGTGAAGAACTGGACGTCCGCCTCGGTCCAGGGGATCCGGGCGCTGTCGACCCTGGCACGTTCGATCGAGGCCGCGTCTGTAGTCACCGGCGGTGGGACGGGCTCCGGTCTGGCGACCGGTCCAGCCCCCGAGCCGGCACACCCGCCACTGACCAAGATGGTGAGGACCAGGCACAGCGAACGGGAAGCACGTCGGAACTGGTCAGGCAAGCCAAGGCTCCTCAGGCGTGAATTGGTCGGGATGAGTGAATTATAAGCCACCCTCCGCAGTTGGGCGTGTGCTGCGTCGCCCTCAAGGACCGCTCCGACAGAGACGACGGCCTGGGTCCCGGCTTTGTTTCAGCCAGAAACAGGACCGGCGGCAACCCCGGATAGGACCGCCGCCAATCCTCCTACGACCTACGACCTACGACCTACGACCTACGACCTACGACCTACGACCTACGACCTACGACCCTCACCCCGGATGCGACGCCAGCTCAAACAGTCGCGCCTGACTGCCGGCCTTGAGGATCAATTCGCGAGCCACCCGCAATTGGAGGTCGGCTGGTGCCTGGAGCAGGAAGGCGGCAGAATCTCCCGCTGCCAGCCCGGACACCTGCCCGGCCAGCAGCCGGTCGATGACTGGCCTGGCGTCGTTCCAGATGCTGTCGGGAACCATGATCTCCGCCTTGACCAATCTCGTGCGCAGCTCCGAGCGCCAGTGTTCGGGGATCGGATAGGGGTTGCCGTCGGCCGAACCAGCCACCTCGCGGGCAACCTCGAGGACGGCATCCTGCATCTCCGCCACCCGGTTGCCTAGGACCCGCGCCAGCGCCCGCTCAACGCCACTTACGGTGTCGGGAAGCACCACCAGGTCGGGGGTGACCCCTCCTCCGCCGACGATCGGCCTGCCACCGGTGGAGCGGAACATCGGCCGGTTAGCCAGAGTGTCGCTGGAAACAAAGCGGCCATCGTCCAGCCCCTCGTGCTCGGACTGGATGCTTCGCCCGCTCGGGGTGTACCACTTGCCGGTCGTGAGCCGAACGGCCCAACCTGATCTGAGGCGTGACTGGGTCTGTACCAATCCCTTGCCGAACGAGCGGGTCCCGACCACCAGGGCCCGGTCGTGGTCCTGCAGCGAACCGGCAACGATCTCCGACGCCGATGCCGATCGGCCATCGACCAGAACCACTACTGGGGTATTCGGCAGCAGCGGTGCCTGCTCGGTGCGGTAGACCTCGGGCTCCTTGCCGCGGTGCTGAACTCGCGCGATCTCGACTCCCTCGGGAAGGAAAAGGCCGGCCATCCGCAGCGACTGGAAGAGGTCACCGCCGCCATTGCCTCTCAGATCAAGGACAAACCCCTTGGCGCCCTGCCGCTCGAGGCGGAGGACTGCGTCGGCAACATCGACCGCTGCGACATCGTTGAAGCGCTGGATCGGGACATACCCCACGCCGTCATCGAGGAGCGTGGCGTACGGCACCGCGGCGACGCGCACCACCGCGCGCTCGATCCCGATCTCGGTCGGCTCCGGCTGGCCGGCGCGCTCGTAGGTGACCAGTACCCGGGTCCCCGGCACGCCCAGCAGCAATCGCGAGACTGAGTCTGTGGCAACTCCAGCCATGCTTTCACCATCGACGGCGACGATGCGGTCGCCGGCCCGGAGCCCCATTTCGTGGGCCGGGCCGGTCGGGTTGACGCGGATGGCGGTGATGTAGCCGCCCAGGCTGCGGATGGTGATTCCCGTGCCGGCGTAACGGTTGCCCAGCGAGTTCCGTTCGAACGCCGAGAGCTCTTCGGGAGAGAGGATCGCGGCGTAGGGGTCGTTCATCTCCGCGATCAGTCCGCGGGCCGCCCGGCGATAGATCTCGTCCTGGGGCAGCGAATCGAGGGCCGTCTTCTCGACCAGTTGCACCACCTGTGAGAAGAGCTCAATGGACGACCGCAGCCGTTCGGATTGCCAGACGAAAGCGCCCAGGGTCAACGGTACGATGAGCAAGAGAGGCAACAGGAGGCGACGACGAGTCACGCGAATCTCCATTCGAGTCGAGAAAGAATCATTATCCCATACTATACGCGCGAGGGCGACGGATCGTGCCATCGTGATACCGGATGGCTTCCGATCACGCTCGTCCGGGCCCATGACGGGCCAGATATGGCGCTCCCTCGCAGGGGTCGATGGGGCGGTCCACCACTGAGATGCCCTCGGTCCGGAGGTCGTCGCGGAGCCGTCGCCGTACTGTGGAGTCGGGCGCCAGCAGGCCGCCGGAGAGCGCCACCGGAAGCTGTTTTGCCCCCGCGGCGACCGCCAGGCGGACCAGCCAGCCGACCGCTTCGTCAACTATCTCGATGGCCACTGCGTCGCCGTGATCGGCCGTGGCAACGACAATCGGGGCGAGTGCTGCCACCTCGGCAGTGGTGGCGGTGGTGCTCCAGCGAATCAATCCGCCGATCCCCGCGACAGCCGCAGCGGTGCAGAGCCCCTCCATCAGCCGGGTCGGCGAACCAAGCTGATCGTGCATCGCCCCGACGGCGGTGAGCGCCCGGATCGCTATCCAGTAGCCCGACCCCTGGTCGCCCATTCGCCAGCCGAGGCCGCCGACCCGACGGTCGGTGCCATCCGCCCGGCGCACCACCGCGATACTGCCGGTTCCGGCGATCAGCAGGATGCCCGGTTCGCCCGCGAATGCCGCAGCACGCGCCAGGTCGGCGTCCGTCGTGACGATGACCTTCCAGGCCACGCGCTCCTGATCGAGCGCAGCCTCGAGGGCGAACCGCTCGGCCTCGCGACCGGTCCCCGAGGCCCCCACGACATAGGTATCGGCCCGGGTCGCTCCCGCGCGGAGCAACAGCTGCCGGGCCAGCGCGGCCAGCGTCGCTGCGAGCTGCTCCCCGTGTCCGGCCCGCATCGGCCCACCGGCTCCCTCGGCGCGACCCCGGGCCTGACCGTCGTGGAACAACACCACCCGCGACGAGGTCCCGCCGACGTCAGCGCCGAGGACGATCATCGTTCCCCCCCCCTGAGTGCGGCCCCCAGATGTGCCACCGCCACCGTGATCAAGGTGCCGAGCGGGACGTACCAGGGCCACGCAATTGTCGAAAGCGGAGTGAGGAAGGTGAGTCCCGCGCTCGCCAACCGGCCGGCGAAGAGCACGACCATCATCACCGTCACCGTGACCGCAGCACCGCGGATCACGTCGGCCCCGCTGACGCGTCTCCGTGCCGACAGCAGGTAGGCGCCGAGCAGAGCGCCGTAGGTGACTGACGCAATCGACAGCGCCAGCACCACCACCGGAGTGTCCCTGCTGGAAGCGAGAGCGTGAAAGCCGAGTGCGCCGCCAATCAGGGCGAGCCCCCATCCCAGCGAAATCAATCGGCCGATCCGGAGCAGCACAGCCGGATCGTCCTCGCCGGTGAGCGAGGCGTACCAGTCATGGGTGAGCGAGGAGGCGAGGGCGTTGATGCTCGACGAGATGGTGCTCATCGCCGCGGCCAGGATGCCGGCGATCACCAGCCCGGTGAGTCCCACCGGCAGGTGGTCGATGATGAAGCGCGAGAAGATCTGGTCGCTTGGCAGTGACTCAGGCGCGAAACCAGCCGCCCAGATCGCCGAACCCACCAACAGGAACAGCGCGAACTGCGCGATTACCAGCACGCCCGAGCCGATCAGCGCCTTGCGGGCGTCGCCCAGCGAGCGGGTGGCGAGCAATCGCTGCACGATCAGGTGGTCGGTGCCGTGGGAGGCGGCCGAGAGCATCCCCCCCCCAATCAACCCGCCCAGCAGGGTGTATGGAGTGGTGAACGAGAAGTCGAGGTCCACCATGCGGAGCTTTCCCTCGGCAGCAGCGAGGGCGAATGCGCTGCCCGCGCCGCCGGCGAGATCCCAGGCGATCAGCAATGCCGCCACGCCGCCGGCCAGGTACACGCCGAGCTGCACGACGTCGGCCCAGATCACCGCCTTGAGGCCGCCAATCATGGTGTAGCCGAGAGTCACCACTCCCATTGCCACGATCGCCACACGCACCTCCCACCCGGTGAGCAACGCCAGCGGGATCGCTCCCGCGAAAATCCGGACGCCATCTGCCAGGAAACGAGTTACCAGGAAAACACCCGACAAGGTGCGCCGCGTGTGGATGCCGAAGCGATGCTCCAGCCTGGCGTAGGCGGTTTCCTGCGCGCCGCGGAAGTATCCGGGCAACAGCCACCAGGCAACGCCCAGGCGGCCAATCAGGTAGCCAAGCGGCAACTGCAGGAAGGTCAAATCACCGCGCGCTGCGATGCCCGGAGTCGAGATGACGGTGATGGCACTCGTCTCGGTCGCCACGATCGACAGCAATACCGCCCACCACGGCAGGGTGCGGGCGCCGAGGAAGTAGTCGGTGCTGGAGGACTGCCCGCGCGACAGCCACAATCCCAAACCGAGAGTGGCGGCGAAGTAGAGTCCGATTACGGCGAGATCGAGAGGGGCCAAGTGGGAGTCTTAGGTCGTAGGTCGTAGGTCGGGGGTCGGGGGTCGTAGGTGGGATCGAGGCCGCGGGGTAAAACGTGAAAGGTGAAACGGTGGGGGGACAATCCCCCTTTCACGTTTCACCTTTTACGACCTACGACCTACGACCCAAGACCTCCCTTACGCCGTAAAACTGCTCCCGCAGCCGCAGCCGCCGGTGGCGTTCGGGTTGTTGAAGGTGAAACCGCTGCCCTGCATCGAGGTGACGTAGTCGATCGTGATTCCGGAGAGATACTGGGCCGAGAAGGCGTCGATGAAGATCCGGACACCGTTGAGCTCGGCGGTCATGTCGTCGTCGACCGGCTTGTCCTCGATGTTGAGCGAATACTTGAAGCCGCTGCAGCCACCAGGAAGCACCGAAATGCGCAAGCCCGCCGTGGCCCGGGGGACATCCTCGGCTGCCAGAAACTTTCGCACTTCGGCGGCGGCCTGATCGGTCAGGATCAGCACGAAGCCCTCGGGAAGGGCCTGGGTCTGTGGCTGGGTAAGCGTCTCGCTCATGGCACTGGTCTCCGCGTTGGGGCGATGATACGGAAGGTGGTCGGTCAGGGCGTCCGGGTCAATACACCGGAGGAAACGGAATCCCTCGGCGTTGCATTTGGAAACGTTGCCCGGATCACCTCATCTGCCACCATTCCCCTGAGCGGCGTGAACTGCGGGGTCACCCTGGTGGGGTGAACCCGGTTGGTAAGCAGGATGATGACGATTTCCCGGGTCGGGTCGATCCAGATCGAGGTGCCGGTGTAGCCGGTGTGGCCGAAGCTCCGGGCACTCATGAGGGTGCCGGCGGTGGAGCGCCCGGACGGGGTGTCCCAGCCGATCGCTCGCGAAGAGCCGGGCGGTTGGTCCTGGCGCTCGGTCCAGGTGGAGAACAGGGCGGGCGGCTGCAGCGGTCCGCCCACCGGGCGTCCGAGCGAGCCGGCCAGGGCCCACTCACCGAAACGGAGCAGATCTTCGGCGGTGGCAAAGAGTCCGGCGTGTCCGGAGACGCCATCGAGTCGGCCGGCGTTCTCGTCGTGGACCTCGCCGTGCAGCATTCGGCCACGCCAGGGGTCGAACTCGGTGGGAGGGATGACCCGGCGCCAGGAATTGGGCGGCAGGAAGCGGGTCCGGGTGAGTCCGAGGGGTTGGGCGACGTCTCTGTCGAAGAGCCGGTCAAGACGGCTACCTGAAATTCTTTCCAAAATGGTGGCGAGGGTGATGGCGCCAACATCGGAGTAGACCATCTTCTGGCCAGGCGGGCGCTCGAGGTCCGAGGTCCGGGCCCGGAGCAGGCCGCCCTCGCGGACGACAGTTTCCTCCCACAACCGCCGATGCGCTGGCAGTCCGCTGTCATGGAGCAGCAGGTCGCGCACGGTGACATCGCTCTTGGGGCCTTCCCCTCTGGCAAAGTCGGGGAGGTAGCGAACCACCGGCGAGTCGAGGTCGAGGTCGCCGCGCTCGACTGCCTGCATCGCCAGGGTGGTGAGCGCGATCACCTTGGTGAGCGATGCCATGTCGTATACGGTGGCTGCATCGGGCGTGGCCGGATTGTCGACAGCCATTCGGCCGGTCCCGTAGGTGAAACGCTCGCCGCGCAACGAGACTGCCAGCACCGCTCCGGGGGCGGCGCCAGCCGCGATGGCAGAGTCTAGCAGGTTGACTGCCGGGTCCAATGTCGCGGTCAGCGTGGCGCTTCGCGGCAGCGGAGTACTGGGGGGGGGACCTCCGGCACAGGCGGTCGCCGCCGCCAACAGTGCCAGAGCGAGTGACTTGTTCACTGCGTTGCCTCACGCCGGATTCCCGCGCGGAGCGGCCAGCGGGGCGGCACCGGAATCGGCGCGGTACCGGTGATCGCTGCCGTGCCGTAGAGTGCGCGCGCAACGGCGGTTTCGGTCATCGCGGTGTTGTTCCACGCCATCAGGTAGCCGCCTGCACCGGGCACCTGGGCGATGATGTAAGGCGAGCCGAACGACACCAGCACCGACGGCTTGAGCCTTGCGAGCCGATCGAGCAGCCGGGCGGTGGCGGGTGCCAGCCCGATCACCCCGCTGTAGGAGCCCCAGCGTACCGACGACGCCAGCACCAGATGCGTGCTGCCCTGAATTTGTCGTTCCGCAGCGGCGAGTTCGCTCGATGACGGTGTGGTCGAGAGCCGAACTGCGTTGACCGTGTGCCCCAGCGCCTTCATCTCTTCCGCGAGTCGGGTGCCGAGCGGAGTGTTGCCATCGGCCACCGTCACCACTGCCACGCGCTGAGGTGCGCTTCGCAGCGCTGCCACGGTACCCTGACTGTCGTCGAGCAGCACCAGGGCGCGCTGGGTGATGTCGGCTGCCTTGGCCATCGAGCCGGGGGAGCCGACCACGTCGGCGACCCGGTCGACGTTGACCTCGCGCTGGTGAAACAACCCCATCCGCACCTTGAGGCGAAGGATCTTGCGCACGCTGTGGTCGAGTCGATCGGTGGTGATCCGTCCGCTCTCGACTGCTTGGGTCATCGCGGCAATGGCGGCGCTGGGATCGGCCGGCATCAACAGCAGATCGCTGCCGGCCTCGAAGGCTCGGATGACGCCCTCGTCGGCGCCGATCTCCTTGGCGATCGCTCCCATGTCGAGGGCGTCGGTCGTGATCAGGCCGGTGAAGCCGAGCGAGTCCTGCAGGATGCCGGTGAGAATCTTCGGGGACAGGGTGCCCGGCAACCGCTCCTGGCCGTCGAGCGCCGGCAGCGCGATGTGGGCCGACATGATGGCGTCGACGCCGGCGCCGATCGCCGCGCGAAACGGCACCAGTTCCAGCGAGTCGAACCGTTGCCAAGGCGCGCGGATGATCGGGAGGGCGAGGTGGGAGTCGGTGTCGGTGTCACCGTGACCGGGAAAGTGCTTGGCGGTCGACAGGACGCCACCGTCCCGCATCCCCCGGATCGTGGCGGTGACGAAGCCGGCCACTTCGTGCGGATCACCGCCGAACGAGCGGGTGTTGATGATCGGATTGGCCGGATTGCTGTTGACGTCTGCCACCGGTGCGAAGGCAAGGTGCACGCCAACGGCGCGGGCCTCGGCCGCGGTGATGCGCCCCATGGTGTAGGCATCGCCGACCTGGCCGGTGGCTCCAATTCCCATCTGGGTGGGGAAGGGGGTGCCCGCCGCCATCCGCATCGTGGTGCCCGCCTCGAAGTCGGCCGAGATGAGCAGGGGGAGTGGCGCAATCCGCTGCAATGAGTTCAACTTCGCGGCAATGTCGCGAGGTGTGCCGGTGGAGACGATGATTCCACCCACCTCGAGCGAATCAACCCACATCCGGGCGCGGTGCATCGTCGGGGCGTCGGCCGGGGTGTAATCGCCAAGGAGCCAGGGCATCACCAACTGGGCAACCTTCTGCCGGGTAGTGAGGGCGGCGAGCAACTGCTCGACCGTGTCAGCGGGAGCAGCAACAACCGCTACCTGTTGATCGGCATGGGCCTGACGGGGCATGGGGACCAGTGGCGCGACCATGACCAGCGCAGCCAGCGAGAGGATACGGATTGCATGAAGGGACAATTTCACATGACCAGCCGGTTGAAGATCATTCTGTGCGGAGTCACCCTGTTGGCGGCTCTCGGGTGCGGCAGCGGCAGCCGCAGCTCGCCACTGGTGCGATCGGCCCCGGCGCTGCGGATGAGCAGTCCGGGGGTCGAGGTCCTGCTGGTCGACTCCCTGCAATTGGTGGCCGACAAACGAATCGGCCTGGTGACCAATCTGGCCGCCGTCGACAGCCGGGGCGTCAGCACCGTCGAACACCTGCGCGCCGGCGGCGTCAATCTGGTGGCCCTCTTCGGACCGGAACACGGCCTCGCGGCCACCGCAGCTCCAGGAGAAAAGGTTGCCTCCGGGGTCGACAGCGCCACTGCCATTCCAATCTACTCACTCTATGGGGCCACTGTCCGCCCTACCGCAGCAATGCTCGACAGACTCGATCTCCTACTGGTGGATCTGCCCGATGTTGGTGCCCGCTATTACACCTATCTGGGCACCACCGTCGAGGTGATGATCGCAGCGGCCGAGCTGGGTATTCCGGTGGTGATCCTCGACCGGCCCAATCCGATCGGCGGGGCGGTGCAGGGGAACATCCTCGACACCGCCTTCGCCTCGCTGGTGGGTCGGCTGGCGGTGCCGATGCGCCACGGGCTGACGCTGGGCGAGCAGGCGCAACTGGCCAGGGATGATCTGTCGATCGACGTCTCACTCGCAGTCGTTCCTGTCCGGGGCTGGACCCGGGAGATGGAGTTTGAGCAAACCGGGCTCCCCTTCCGGGCCCCGTCGCCCAACCTCAAGGACGTCGACGCGCTCTTCCACTATCCCGGCACGGTGCTCTTCGAAGGCACCGCTCTCTCGGTGGGGCGGGGTACTGATTTCCCTTTTCACCAGGTCGGCGCTCCCTGGCTCGATACCACCGCCGTGCTGGCGCGGATCAGGGCTGCCGGTCTCCCGGGGGTGACCTTCGAGGGGGTGGAATTCACCCCCAGAAACCCTGGCGACGCCAAGTTCGCCGACCAGCCGCTGGCCGGGATCCGACTCCGGATAACCGACCGGAAGAGCTATGATCCGACCGTAACGGCGATTCATTTGCTGGCCGCCATCAGGGCAATTCACCCCGATCTGATCGCCATTGGCGGGAGTTTTGACCGACTGGCGGGGGGACGGGCTATCCGTGAGCGGCTGCTTCGAGGCGATCCGGCCGGGGCGATCACGGCCGACTGGGCCGCTGGTATCGAGAGGTATCGCCAGCGGGTAAAGCCGTTTCTGATCTACGACTGACCGGGGCAGGGGCGGCCCGGCAACCTCCGGTTGCCTTCTCTCTGGGGGGACCGCCGATTAGCTTTTCGCCGCGACGGCTTTCGGTATTCGCCGGGGGCGACGGTCGTGTGCAGGTCACCTGACAGCGCAGGACGAGGCGGCATTGGTCCCAGAGGGAGTCAAGCGAGGGTATCTGGCCGTGACGGCGCCGCTGGTGCGAGCGCTGATCCGGATGGGGATTACCCCGAACACCCTGACCACGATCGGGGCGGGGTTGATCCTGCTCTCTTCGGTCGCATACGGACTCGGGGCGATGCGCTGGGGTGGCTTTTTGCTGCTCCTGAGCGGGGTCCTGGACACTCTCGACGGGCAAGTCGCTCGCGAGGGGGCCCAGACGTCGACCTTCGGGGCCTTTTATGATTCGACCCTTGATCGGGTCGGTGATGCGGCCTCGTTCATCGGCGTGGCGGCCTATCTGATGTACGCCCCCGACATCCGCTGGCGCGAAGCAGCGGTTCTCACCTGCATGGTGGGGATTCTGGCCGTGATGCTGGTGTCCTACATGCGGGCGAGGGCGGAGGGGCTGGGGCTCGACTGCAAGGTCGGTGTGGCCCAGCGGCTGGAGCGGATTCTCGGCCTCGGACTTCCCACTTTGGTGGTGGGAGCCGGGTCGGGCGGTGTGGTGCTGACTGCAATCGTTGTGGTACTCACCCTGTTGTCGATCATCACCGTCGGTCAGCGGTTCGCCCATGTGCACCGGGCCACCGCGGCGGTCGGCGCCAAGTGAACATTCTCAAAGGAATCAAGCGTGTCTGATACAACAGCCCGGCAGGTCGCGCCGGCGGATGGAAAGCTCGGAGTGCTCGTGGTCGGCCTCGGCGCCGTGGCCTCAACCTTCATCGCGGGTGTCGAACTCGCCCGGCGCGGGCTGGCCAAGCCGACGGGGTCGCTGTCGCAGCTCGCGACCATCCGGCTCGGCAAGCGGACTGAAGGTCGCGCCCCGCTGATTCGTGATTTCGTGCCGATCACCCCGCTCGAGGACCTGGTCTTCGGGGCGTGGGATCCGATGCCGGACAACGCCTACCAGTCGTGCCTGCACTGCGGCGTGTTCGACAAGCACGAACATGTCTTCCCGATCAAGGATTTCCTCGAGGGCATCGTGCCGATGCCGGCGGTGTTCGATCAGAACTACGTCAAGCGGCTCGACGGCAAGAACGTCAAGACCGGCAAGACCAAGCGCGATCTGGCCGAGGCGCTGCGGCAGGACATCCGGGACTTCAAGGCCAAGCACGGCGTGGCCCGCTGCGTGATGGTGTGGTGCGCCTCGACGGAGATCTTCATCGTGCCGGGACCGGCGCACCAGACGCTGGCCTCCTTCGAGGCGGCGATGGATGCCAACGATCCCTCGATCGCCCCGTCGATGCTCTACGCCTACGCCTCGATCATGGAAGGGGTGCCATTCGCCAACGGCGCGCCCAACCTCTGCTGTGACACCCCGGCGCTGCAGCAACTGGCGGTCGACAAGGGTGTTGCGATCGGCGGCAAGGACTTCAAGACCGGCCAGACGATGCTCAAGACCGTGCTCGCCCCGATGTTCAAGGCGCGGATGCTCGGTGTGGCCGGCTGGTACAGCACCAACATCCTCGGCAACCGCGACGGCGAGGTGCTCGACGACCCCGAGTCGTTCAAGACCAAGGAAGAGTCCAAGCTCGGAGTGCTCGAGTACATCCTCCAGCCCAAGCTCTATCCCGAGCTGTATGGCGAGATGTACCACAAGGTCCGCATCAACTACTACCCTCCGCGCGGCGACAACAAGGAGGGATGGGACAACATCGACATCTTCGGGTGGTGCGGCTATCCGATGCAGATCAAGGTCGACTTCCTCTGCCGCGACTCGATCCTGGCGGCGCCGCTGGTGCTCGATCTGGCGCTGTTCTTCGATCTCGCGGCACGCGCCGGGATGAGCGGCGTGCAGGAGTGGCTGTCGTTCTACTTCAAGTCGCCGCAGGTGGTCGACGGGCTCTATCCGGAGCACGATCTCTTCATTCAGCAGACCAAGCTCAAGAACACCCTGCGCTGGATGATGAACGAGGAGCTGATCACCCACCTCGGCCAGGATTATTCCGAGGACCGTTGAGGGAAGCATGAAATATTTTCACCGTACCGCCGTGAGTCCCGACGCAGTGATCGCCCTGGCGAGCACCCAGTTCGGCTCACGGCTTGCGCCGACCGGCGAGGGCCGTCGTCGTCTGGCCTTTGCCGGCGCCCTGGGAAGCGTCACGGTGACGGTGGAGGCCGAAGGCGGCCACTACACCAGAGTCACCGTGGCGACTGACCAGCCGGGCGAGTCGGAACTCGACAAGCTCGCCAAGCGATTTCTCGGCGAGGTGCACGTCCTCGCCGAGCCGCAGCACGCCCTTCGCGGCGCCTACTGACCCCCCAAGCCCGAGGCAGGCACGCCGGCATGGCCGCACCCCAACTCCCCACCGCTGCTGCACCGGCCGGGCTCACCCCGGCACAACTGCTGGAACTCTATCGCTGGATGCGGCTCACCCGGACCATGGAGGAGCGCCTGGTGGCGCTCTATCGCCAGACCAAGGTGGTTGGCGGCCTGTTCCGTTCGCTGGGTCAGGAGGCGTGCGCCGTCGGCTCGGCATTCGCGCTGGAGCGCACCGACGTCCTCTCGCCGCTGATCCGCAACCTGGGCTCGATGCTCGTCAAGGGCGCCACCCCCATCGAGGTGCTCCGCCAGTACATGGCCAAGGGCGACTCGCCGACCCGGGGACGCGAGCTCAACATCCATTTTGGCGACGTCACCGACCGGCACTTCGTGGGTCAGATCTCCCATCTCGGCGACATGGTGCCGGTGATGGCCGGCGTCACCCTGACCTTCCGGATGCGCGGCGAGTCGCGGGTGGGACTGGTCTACGTCGGTGACGGCGCCACCAGCACCGGGGCGTTTCACGAGGGGATCAACTTCGCCGCAGTGCAGCGATGCCCGCTGATCGTGGTGGTCGAGAACAACGGCTACGCCTACTCCACTCCCACCCATCGCCAGACCGCCGCCAGCCGACTGGTCGACAAGGCCATCGGCTACGGCATTCCCGGCGATCGCGCCGACGGCAACGACGTACTGGCGGTGTACGAGGCCACTCGTGCCGCAGTGGACCGGGCCCGCTCTGGGGGGGGGACGCAACTGCTCGAGTTCCTGACATATCGCCGTCGGGGGCATGCGGAACACGACAACCAGAGCTACGTCCCGCCGGGCGAGATCGAGCGCTGGGCCGCCGAGAATGATCCGCTCGATCGCTACCACGCGCGGCTGACCGGGGAGTTCGGCGTGCCGGTCGAGACGCTCGACGCGATCGATGCCTCGGTGCGGGACGAGGTCGACGCTGCCACCGACCTGGCCGAGCAGTCGCCGGGGTGTGACGGACCCGATGCCCTCACCGGCGTGTATGCCGATCCGCCCGCGATGCCGGCACTCTGGTATCGCGAGGGGACCAAAGCCGCGGTCGATCAGCATGAACGCCCGGCCTCGTGGGGAACTCACGATGGCTGAAATCACTTTCCTGGAGGCGATTCGCGAGGGGATCCGCGAGGAGATGGAGCGCGACCCGTCCGTCTTCTGCCTCGGCGAGGACATCGGCGCGTTCGGTGGTGCCTTCAAGGTGACCGAGGGGTTGCAGGCGCAGTTCGGCGAGCAGCGGGTGATCGACACCCCGATCAGCGAGGCCGCCATCGTCGGCGCGGCCGCCGGGGCAGCGCACTACGGAATGCGCCCGGTCTGCGAGATGCAGTTCATCGACTTCATCTCCTGCGGCTACGACATGCTCACCAACTACGCCGCCACTTCACGGTACCGGGCCTTCCTGCCCTGCCCGATTGTGGTGCGAGGGCCGTCGGGTGGCTACGTTCGGGGTGGGCCGTTTCACTCGCAGAACCCGGAGGCGGCGTTTCTGCACACTCCGGGGCTCAAGATCGCCTACCCCTCGACGGCGGAAGATGCCAAGGGGCTGATCAAGGCGGCGATCAGGGATGACGACCCGGTGCTCTTTTTCGAGCACAAGTACCTCTACCGCCGGATCAAGGGCACCATGCCCGCCGGCGATCATGTGGTGCCGCTGGGCCGGGCGCGGACTGCCCGCGAGGGACGCGACGTGTCGATCATCACCTACGCCGCCACCGTCTGGAAGGCGCTGGAAGCGGCCGAGCAACTGGAACGGGACGACGGCCTCTCGGTGGAAGTGATCGACCTCAGGACCTTGCTGCCGATGGACGATGAGGCGATCATCGCCACGGTGAAGAAGACCAACCGGGTGCTGGTCCTCCACGAGGACACGGTCACCGGCGGGATTGCCGGAGAAATCACGGCGCGGATCAACGAGCTTTGTTTCGAGTGGCTCGATGCACCGGTTCGACGGGTGGCGGCGCACGATGTGCCGCTCCCCTATGCACCACCACTGGAGGACTTTGTCCTCCCGCAAACCTCGGATATCGTGCGCGCGTGCCGTTGGCTCGCCGCCTACTGAACGATACGGACCATGAAGGAGTGGGGATGGCCAAGCTCGACGTGATCATGCCGCAGATGGGGGAGTCGATCGCCGAAGGGACGATGTCGCGCTGGATCAAGCAGGTGGGCGACACGATCAAGCGCGACGAACCGATTTTCGAGATCTCCACCGACAAGGTCGATGCCGAAATACCGGCCCCCAACGCCGGCGTGCTGGTGGAGGTGCTGGTGCAGGAGGGCGAGACGGTGGCGGTCGGTACCGTGGTGGCAAGGATCGAGACCGATGCCGCGGCTGCTGCCGCTGCCCCGGCAGCAGCGGCCGAGCCGCCCGCAGCCGCAGCAGCGCCAGCCACGCCTCCGCCAGCCACTCCGCCGCCCGCGGCACCTGTACCGACTCCTGCTCCCGCCGCGCCTTCGAGCGGGTCGGAGACGGCCGAGGAGCGCCTGCAGCGGAAGTCCACTCCGCTGGTGCGCAAGATGGTCGAGGAGCACGGGCTCGACCTGGCGCAGATTCCGGGTTCCGGTTCTTCCGGCCGGGTGACCAAGCAGGATGTGCTGAGCTACCTCGAGGGGGGGGCACCGGCTGCCGCGTCGACTCACGCTGCTGCCGCCTCACCCGCTCCAGCCGCCGCCGCACCGGCAGGCGAGCCGACGGCCGCACGCGGGCCATCGCCGGTGCCGCCGAGTGCCACGGTGGCGGCATGGGAAGGTGACCGGGTCGAGCCGTGGAGCCGCATCCGCAAGCTCACCGCCGATCACATGATTCTCTCCCGGCGAGTTTCCGCGCACGTCAACTCGCTGATGGAGATCGACTACACTCACGTCGCCAACATCCGGCGCAAGCTCAAGGCCGGCTACGCCGAGCGCGGGGTCAACCTGACCTACCTGGCGTTCATCGTGAAGGCGATCGCCGACAATCTCCGCAAGCATCCCGTCGTCAACGCGGCGATTTCGGGCGACAACACGATCTACCGGCGCGACATCAACATCGGCATCGCGGTGGCGCTCGACTGGGGGCTGATCGTCCCGGTGATCCGCCATGCCGACGAGCTCTCCCTGCTCGGCGTGGCCCGTGCGATCCAGGATCTGGCCGAGCGGGCGCGCACCCGGAAGCTCGCTCCCGAGGATGTCCAGAAGGGGACCTTCACCATCACCAACCCCGGCGGCTTCGGTACTTACGTCGGGACGCCGATCATCAATCAGCCGCAGGTGGCGATTCTCGCCGTCGGCGCGATCGAGAAGCGGCCGGCCGTGGTCACCATGCCCGACGGCTCCGACGCGCTCGGCATTCGCACCAAGGGGATGTGGTGTCTGGCGTACGACCATCGCATCGTCGATGGGGCCGACGCCGACCGCTTCCTGGCCGATGTCCGCCAGACGCTCCACGCCTTCCCCGAGGAGCAGCGCTGAGGTGAGCCGGGTGTTGACGGTGGCCCACGCCCGCGTGGCCGCCGCTGACGAAGCCGAATATCTCGACCTTCTGGAGGTGCTGACCCGGCGGCTGGCTGCGCGGGGTCAGCACCTCTGGCTCTTCCGGGAGCGAGGTGTGGCGGGCAGCTTCATGGAATTCACCGAGGGGTCGGATGAGGCCACGCATCGCGCAGCCGGACCCGCCGATCCGGAGGAGGCGGCGATCGAGGCGCGGCTGGCGGTGCTGGCCACCTATCTTGAGACTCGGTCGGTGCGGTGGGATGAGGTGTCCTTCCGCGCCACCGGTTGACTCTTTCGGGAGGATCCGATGGCTCGACAGATCACCGATGCAACAGGCACGGTCTGGACCGTGACCCTGAGCGGTCGTCATACCCAATACGCCAAGGACGAGGTGGCTCTGACCATGACCGCAGCAGGCGAGCAGCGTCAGGTCCGCTTCTCCCCTCGTGGCGCCAAGGCCCCCGAGCGTGCCATCGAGGAGGCGAGTGATGCCCTCCTTCTCCGGCTGCTCAATCAGGTCCAGCCGGTCTGGACCTCGCCGGTCGCCAACTACGGACGGTCCGGGTGAGGAGATCGGAATGATCGACCTCCACTGCCACTCCACCGCGTCCGATGGTCAGCTCGCTCCAGCCGAGGTCGTCGCGACCGCGGCGTCGTGCGGACTCTCCACCATCGCCCTGACCGACCACGATACCATCGCCGGTGTCGCCGAGGCGGTGGCCGCAGGAGAACGCTGCGGGGTCCGGGTGATCGCCGGCTGCGAGTTCTCGGTGGCCGCGCCGTGGGGCGAGATGCACCTGCTGGGATATTTCCTGCCAACCGACTCCGGTGCGATCGAGGCGTTTCTGCTCGATGCCCGCGCCGACCGTGACCGCCGGGCGCGCGGGATGGTCTCGCGTCTGAGCGGACTCGGCATCGCCATCACCACCGATCAGGTTCTGGCTGAGAGTGAGGGGGGGGCAATCGGCCGTCCTCACGTTGCCCGCGCGCTGCTCCGGCTCGGCCATGTCACCACCGTGCAGCAGGCGTTCGACAAGTACATCGGCCGGGGCAGGCCGGCGTTCGTCGACAAGACGCTCCCCACGCTCCGTGCGGTGGCCGATCTGGTGCATGCGCATGGCGGGATCGTCTCTGCTGCTCACCTCAAGTCGCACGGCACTCTGGCCACCGTGGCGGCACTGGTGGCCGACGGACTCGACGCGGTCGAGACCCGTCACCCGAGTCATGACGGCGACCAGATCGCCGATCTCACCGAGGCCGCCATCGCGCTGGGGATCGGGCGCACCGGCGGCTCCGACTGGCACGGCGAGCTCGACCCGCTTGGGACCCACGCCATGCTGGGGGCGATGCAGGTGCCGGACGACTGGCTCCCGCCGCTCGAGGCGCGGCGTCCGGTGCCGACGGGCTGATGCGCGAGCTAGCGGGCGGGGTCGCCCTGGTGACGGGGGGGGCACGACGTCTGGGACGCGCCTTCGCGGAGGTGCTCGCGGCCGACGGCATGCGCCTCGCGATCCACCATGCCGCCTCGGCGGAGGAGGCGGATGAGGTGGCCGCAGGGATCCGGAGCAGGGGGGGGGATGCCGCCACCTTCCAGGGCGACCTCCGTGACGCCGATGTCGCCCTCTCGCTGCCGGACCGGGTGGCAGCGCATTTCGGCCGACTCGACCTGCTCGTCAACTCCGCGGCCGTGATGGTGCGACTGCCGGTCGCGGACACCTCCGTGGCCGCGTGGGACGAGATTATGGACCTCAACCTCCGGGCGCCATTTCTGCTCGCCCAGCAGGCGGCACCGCATCTCAAGCGGGTCGGCGGCACCATCGTCAACATCGCCGATCTCGGCGGCCTGGAACCGTGGCGCCACTATCCCGCCCACTCGGTGAGCAAGGCCGGCGTGGTGATGCTCACCAAGGTCCTCGCGATGGCGTTCGCTCCCGAGATCACGGTCAACGCGATCGCGCCCGGCACGGTTCTCGTTCCCGAGGAGTACGACGACGCGCGTCGCGCCTTCCTCAGCGAGACCACGCCGCTGGGCCGCCTGGGGACACCCGAGGATGCCGTCGAGGCGCTGCGCTATCTGGCGCGGCAGCAGTTCGTCACCGGCGAGACGCTGGTGGTCGACGGCGGCAGGATGCACCGGCGATGATCGCCCTCGGCGAGGTGGTGATCATCGGTGGTGGGTGCTATGGCTCCTTCTACGCCGGTCAATTGCTGGCGGCCCGCGGCAAGGGAGCCGCCACCTGGCGACGGTTGGTGGTGGTCGATCGCGACCCCGCGTGCCAGGCCGCTCCGCTGCTGGAGGAGGTGCCGGATGCGGTCATCGCGGTGGCCGAATGGGCGGAGTTTCTCGATGGCTGGCTCGGCGCCGAGCGGGCCGAAGATGATCAGATCGTCCCGTCGCCGCTGATGCCGCACCTGATGGCGAACTGGATCGAGGGGCAGGCGAGGGAGCGTTGGCCCGATCGCGAGGTCGGGATGATACCGGCGGAAACCCCGGTCGGCACGCCGTTCGATCGACTCCATCCCGGCGACGGGGTCCGCTATCTCTCCTGGGCCGACTGGCTCTGTCCGGTGCATTGCATCGAACCGGCAACCTGCCCGGTAATTGCGGGTCCTCGCAGTTGGGAGATGAGCGAAACGATCGCCGCGTGGACCGCCGACCGGACGATGGTAACCCCGACCGCTGGGCCCGCGGTCTTTGCCTGCCGCCATGTGGTTCACGGGGTGGGGATGTATCCTGCCCGGGCCGCGACGGATGGGTTTGCGGCGCTGGTGGAGGCGCTGGAGCAGAGCCCGAAAGGGGTCGATCTGGTGATCGCCTCGATCTCGTCGTGTCACGGCGCGGTCGGGGTTCTGCGGGTGGGGCCGCCGGGGAACCGTACCACTCCGTAAACGTTCTATATTCGCCGCACCGCAGCGGCGTTACCAATAGCGAGGAATGGACTGGAATGACCGCAACACCCGATCGTAGCCCTGAAACTGTTGTCATCATCGGCTCCGGCCCGGCCGCGTGGACTGCCGCAATTTACGCCGCCCGTGCCAACCTGCATCCACTGGTGTACGAGGGCGAGCCGTCGCCGGAGATGATCCCCGGTGGCCAGCTGATGTGGACCACCGATATCGACAACTTTCCCGGTTTTCCCGAGGGGATCGGCGGACAGGAGATCATGGGGCGGATGCGCGACCAGGCGATCCGCTTCGGCACCCGGGTGGTCAGCGAGGCGATTGCGTCGGTGGACTTTGCAGAGCGGCCCTTCACGCTCAAGCCCACATATACCGATCCGATCACCGCTCACGCCGTGATCGTGGCCACCGGGGCCCGGGCCATCTGGCTCGGCCTGCCCAACGAGACCCGCCTCGCGCAATCCGGCGGCGGGGTGTCGGCCTGCGCGGTGTGTGACGGAGCACTGCCGTTCTACCGGGACAAGGTGCTTGCCGTTGTCGGCGGCGGTGACTCTGCCATGGAGGAGGCGGTCTATCTCACCAAGTTCGCCAGCGAGGTGGTGATCATCCACCGTCGCGACGCGTTCCGGGCCGCGCCGATCATGATCGATCTTGCCATGGCCAACCCCAAGATCAGGGTGGAGTGGAACACCGAGGTGGCCGACGTGCTGGGCGATGACTTCATCACCGGGCTCACGCTCAAGGACACCGCCACCGGCGAGCAGCGCACCATGGAGGTGGGTGGACTCTTCCTCGCCATCGGGCATGCCCCCAATACCGGTTTTCTGGGCGGTCAGCTCGAGACCAATGCTGCCGGCTATGTCAACAGGCCCAATGGCTTCCGGACCATCACCAGCGTGGAGGGGGTGTTCGCCGCGGGTGACGTCATCGATGACTATTACCGCCAGGCCATCACCTCCGCCGGGACCGGCTGCATGGCCGCGCTGGATGCCGAGCGATGGCTGACCCACAACGGTCTGGTGTGAGCGCGAACGCCGCCCCCGAGACGCTCTGCATCACTGCCGGCTCGTTCGTCCAGAACAGTTGGCTGGTGTGGGACCCGGCGAGCCGCGCCGCGGTCGTGGTCGATCCGGGTGAGGATCATGACCGGATTCTCGCTGAGGCCGGGCAGCGCGACCTCAAGATCGAGGCGATCTGGCTCACCCACGCCCATATCGACCACATCCTGGGAGTGGAAGCGGTGCGGCAGGCCACCGGCGCACCGGTCTGGCTGCACCCCGACGATCGACGCTGGTACGACGCTCTCCCCGAGCAGGGGCGGTTCTTCGGGATCGAGGGGTTGCCGCGCCTCGCACCGCCGGACCACGAGTTCGTCGCGGGGGGAACGGTCGGGGTCGGCCCGTTCTCCTTCACGCTCCGCCACACCCCCGGTCACGCTCCCGGACATGTGGCATTCGTCGGGCACGGGATGGTGATCTCCGGCGATGTTCTCTTCCGCGATTCAATTGGCCGCACCGATCTGGCCGGGGCTGATCTGGCCACCCTGATGGAGAGCATCCGCCGGGAGCTGCTGACTCTGCCGGATGACACCCGGGTGCTCCCCGGTCATGGCCCGGAGACGACGATCGGACGGGAACGAGCCGAGAATCCGTTTCTGCGGGGGATGTAGGGCGGGGGGTGGGAGCCGGGGTGAGGCGCCCAATCACGGGTTGGAGGGGTGCGCCGACACCGCAAGGCGGTGGGCGGCGAAGGGCCTGGCGGGGAATGGCCGGATGGGCCCGGCGGCCGTCCCAGCCCATCGACGCTGTCCTGCCGCAGCGTGACCTCGAACCGGTCGGAGTCAATGCTTGATCCCGGGTTGCTCGACAGCACCCGCCGGAGCGTCCCCAGCCGGTCAAGCTCCGCTTCACCACGCCCCCTGAGTGACGGTCCGCCAAGTCAGATTGATTGACGCCTGCCCGCGTCTTCCTGTTCGGGAAGGGATGGAAGCTTCATGAGAAAAACGTAAATAGCCAGCGCCACACTGGTTGGGATTAAAAATTCTTGGACTGTTCTCAGCCCTCCTCCCAAGGACAGCGCAAGTGGAATCACCGGAGATAGTAACAGCGCGACAACACGTGGCCGAGCTCGCCTAAATCCCGTGCGTAGCAAACACAACACGAGCAGTTGGTGCACGAGCCCGCCTAGTAGCACATAGAGCACAGAGGCGAGGTAGTAAAATCCGCCGGTTTCGAGTATGTAGCCTAGATCCCGCCCTCTCGCCGCTCCACCAAGGAGTGCCTGCACCCACACCAAGAGGAAGAACACGGGAAGCGCAACCAGCGCCAACCGCCCCATATTCTTCACGCCCGTGGGCAGTATCACTGTCATCACCTCGGCCACCCTCCATTTGTTCTCTCCGGATCCAAGTCCCATAATCTGCTCCAGCAAGCCGGTGATCGCCATGAACAGGCGCCTGGACAGGAGCTGCCCAGGAGGCCGGGTCCAGCAGTCCAGCCCCAAGATCCCACCCCTTGACATCTCGATACTTCACTAGTAAACTTATGGTACATCAACTAGCTTTTCCCGTTGCCATCTGCCCGGAGGAGTACCATGACCGCATCCACCACCACCCGCCGCTGGACCATCGATCCGACTCATTCCCAGGTCGAGTTCGCCGCCAAGCACATGATGATCACCACCGTCAAGGGGACCTTCCCCGAGTTCGCCGGGGCGGTCGTCCTCGATACCGCGAACCCCTCGGCGAGCAGCGTGGAGGTGACCATCCAGGCCGCCTCTCTCTCGACCCGGGTCGTCGATCGCGACACCCACCTCAAGAGCGCAGATTTCCTGGAGGTCGAGGCCCATCCGACCATCACCTTCCGGTCCACCCGGGTCGCGGGCGATCTGCAGGGCAGCTTCACCGTGGTCGGCGATCTGACCATCCGCGGCACCCCGCGCGAGGTGACGCTCGACGCCGAGTTCGAGGGACAGGGGAAGGATCCGTGGGGGGGGGAGCGCGTCTCCTTCACCGCCACCACCACGCTCGATCGCCGCGACTTCGGGCTGACCTGGAATGCGGCGCTCGAGACCGGCGGCGTGCTGGTGAGTCATCAGATCAAGGTGACGCTGGAGGTGCAGGCGGTCGGGGAGTGAAGGGTGAACGGGGCGGGACGTGAAAGGTGAAAGGTGAAAGGTGAAAGGGGGTGTGGCCAAGCCCTCCGTTTCACGTTTTACCTTTCACCCCCGTTCCCCCCGTTCACCTTCCTCCCCCAGCCCCTCCTGGTATAGCTTCCCCCCGGCCCTCGGGCCGGAACCTTGAACCAGGACGCGATCGATTCATGACCTACCGCATTGAACAGGACCCGCTCGGCGAAAAGCAGGTGCCCTCCGAGGCACTCTACGGCATTCAGACCGTGCGCGCCGCTGAAAACTTCCCGATTTCCGGCCTCCGCCCGCTGGCCGCCTTCGTCGACGCGATCATGCTGATCAAGCGCTCGGCAGCTGCCACGCACAAGGAGACCGGTCGCCTCGACGCCACGTTGGCCGACGCGATCATCAAGGCCGCCGACGAGGTGCTGGCCGGCCAGCATCGCGACCAGTTCATCGTCGATCCGTACCAGGCCGGGGCAGGTACGTCGCATCACATGAACTGCAACGAGGTGCTCGCCAACCGGGCCAACGAGATTCTCGGCCACCCGCGCGGCGGTTACACGCCGGTACATCCCAACGATCACGTCAACATGGCGCAGTCGACCAACGACGTGATTCCCACCGCCATGCGTCTGGCGACGCTGCTCACCCTGCCGCGACTGCTCGAGAGTCTCGACGGTCTCGCCGCCAGTCTCAGGGCCAAGGGCGAGCAGTTCGATCATGTCATGAAGTCCGGGCGCACTCACCTGCAGGACGCCACTCCGATCCGTCTGGGTCAGGAATTCGCGGCCTACGGTCGCACCGTGGCGCGGCATCGGGCCAAGATCGCGCAGGCGGCGGAATGGCTCCATCCGATGAACATCGGCGGCAGCGCGGTGGGGACGGGGCTCAATGTCGAGCCGGCGTACCCCGCGAAGATGGTCGACCACCTGCGGGCCCTCACCGGGCTGCCGCTGGAAGTGGCCGAGGACCGGATTCAGTTGATGCAGTCGATGGGCGACATCGCCACCTTCAGCGGGGCGTACCGGGCCTTCGTGCTCGACCTCTGCAAGTTGGCCGACGACATCCGGCTGCTCGCTTCGGGGCCGCGCACCGGGTTGGCGGAGATCATCCTCCCGGCGGTCCAGCCGGGCTCCAGCATCATGCCGGGGAAGGTCAACCCGTCGATCGCAGAGATGGTCAATCAGGTCTGTTATCAGGCGATCGGCTTTGACACCACGGTGGCGATGGCAGCCAAGGCGGGCGAGCTGGAGCTCAACGTGATGATGCCGGTGATCACCCACAACATCGTCTTCGGGATGGAGATCGTCGCCAACGCGGTGCGCATCTTCGACGAGAAGTGCATCCGCGGGATCGAGGCCGACGAGGCGATGTGTGCCCATTGGCTGGAGCGCTCGCCGGCGCTGGTGACCGCGCTGATGCCGAAGATCGGCTACGCCGCGTCGGCCAAGTTGTCGAAGGAAGCGCTGGCCACCGGCAAGACGGTCAAGCAGTTGGTGACCGACAAGAAGATCCTCGAGGGCCGCGAGCTCGATGAGGTGCTCGACCTCCGGGCGATGACCGAGTTGGGGGTGCCCGGCGGAGGGAAGGGCGTGCCGGTCAGCGGGTGACCGACACCGCACCGGGCCGTTGGGGCCGGCTGGCGTTGCTGGCTATTGCCATGGTCGGCGCGATGTCGCCTTGGCTGGCCGGCAGCGCCGCCGCTCCGATCCTGGCCGCGGAGTTCGCGCTCACCCCGAGTGAAATCGGCTGGCTCACCTCGGGGGCGCAGCTCGGCTTCGTCGCTGGCACCCTGGGGCTGGCGATGCTCAATCTCGCCGACATCGTCTCCGGTCGAGTCCTCTTCGCGGTCGCCGCCGTGCTCACCGCCGCCGCCAATGCCGCACTGTTGCTGACCGATGCCTTTCCGGTAATGCTGGCATCGCGACTCCTCACCGGGATGGCGTTGGCGGGAGTCTATCCGCCGGCGATGAAGATGGCGGCGACTTGGTTCACCCGGTCCCGCGGCATGGCGATCGGCACCGTGGTCGGCGCGCTGACGGTGGGGAAGGCGTTTCCGTACCTGTTGCACGGGGCAGGGGAGCTGACCCTCGCCCCGATGGTGCTGGTGCCGTCGGCCGCCGCACTGCTGGCGGCGCTCCTGGTGGCGCTGCTCTGGCGTGACGGCCCGTTTGCCTTTCCGGCCCGGCCGTTCGCGTGGGGGTTGGTGGGGACGGTGCTTCGCGACCCGGCCCTGCGCCGGGTCACTGGCGGCTATCTCGGCCACATGTGGGAGTTGTATGCCTTCTGGGCCTGGATCCCCGGCTTTCTGGCGGCGGCGGCTACCGCCCGCGGCGACCTGGCCCGGTCGCATGACACGGAGGCCTTTTTCGTGGTGGCGATCGGCGGGCTGGGCTGCGTGGCTGGCGGCGTGTTGGCCGACCGGATCGGACGGCGTACCGTGGCACGCGGGGCGATGATGGTCAGTGGCTCTCTGGCCGCGTTGAGCCCGCTGCTCTTCGGTGCGCCGTCGTGGATACTGCTGCTCGCGGCACTCCTCTGGGGGGTGATGGTGATCGCCGACTCAGCCCAATTCTCAGCCCTGGCGACCGAACTCGCCCCGCCCCACGCGGTCGGTACCGCGCTGGCGCTGCAGGCATCGCTGGGCTTCCTGCTGACCATCGCGAGCATTCAACTGGTGCCGGTCATGGTGGAGTGGCTCGGCTGGCGTTGGGCCTTCGCCGTGCTGGCGCTGGGGCCGCTGGCGGGGGTGATCGCCTTGGGGAAGGGTGGACGGGGCGGTGAACGGCCTGCCCCGCCCCGCGAAGCGGCGGCGGGGTAGCGGCGATGCCGCGCGGGTGAAAGGTGAAACGGTGGTGGGGACGTGAAAGGTGAAAGGTGAAACGGTGGTGGAGACGTGAAAGGTGAAAGGTGAAACGGGGGGTAAGGGAGCATCCCGTTTCACCTTTCACCTTTCACCGTTGTTCACCATTCCCTCCGGTTCACCGTCCACCCTCCCCCCCTCCTCCAATCCCTGCAGAAAAAACCCTGCCAGCGCGGCCCGGCCGTCCAGCCCGGATTTGTCATAGACACTGACTGCGTGCTGGCGGACGGTGCGTTCGCTGCGACCGGTGCGGGCGGCGATCTGCTTGTGCCCCAGTCCCTGGAGGAGGAGGAGAGCCACTTCCCGTTCGGCAGGGGTGAGTCCCCACCGGGTCATGTGAGTGGTCACGGCGTCCCGGAGTCCCTGCAGTGCGGCCTCGGCGGTGGCCTGCCAGGCCGCTCGTTCATCCTCGCGTTCGGTGAGAGAGCGCCGAGTCCGGCGCAGTTCGCTGGTGGCCTCTTTCCAGCGCAGCCACAGAGTGATCGCCAGGGTGGCGCTGGTGGCGATGAGACCGAGCTCGAGGAGGACGTGGGCCGACCACCAGGAAGTCGGCTGGTCAAGGATCAGGTCGGTGACGCCGCCGCCGCAGATGATGGCGAGGACGACGATGACCACGCCGTCGAGCGGCCCCGACTGGGGCGGTACTTCCGGGTCGATCAATTCTCGCCAGCGCATCGGACAAATGTCGGATGGTCACTTCGCCACCACAAGCGCGACGGATGCCGGATGGTGTGATCCTGCCCCGGTTGCCAACTTACGGCTCGCTTCGGCGCCATCCTCCACCATTCCGGTGACCGGTGGCCTCGACCTGCCAGGAGGTTGCCATGTTTGCCAATCTGTTGCCCGATCCGCTCCACCCGGCCGTGGTGCACCTGCCGATGGCGCTGGCGGTGCTGTTGCCGCTGTTCGCCTTGGGATCTCTGATCGCCATCAGGCGAGGGGCCGCCCCGCGCGCCGCGTGGGGCGTGACCGTCGCCATCGCGGCCCTGCTGGTGGCCAGTGGGTTGGTGGCCAGGGAAACGGGAGAAGACGGCGAGGAGCTGGCGGAGGAAGTGGTCCCGGAGGCGGCCATCGAAGAACATGAGGAGGCGGCCGAGCGCTTCATCGTGATCGGAGGGATGGTATTGGCCCTCTCGCTGGTCGGGCTCCGTCGTGACCGGATCGGGGCGGGGGCAAGAATCGCCACCACGGTGGGGACTCTCGCCGTATTTGCGGCGGGGTGGTCGGTCGGCGAGGCCGGCGGCGAGCTGGTCTATCGCCACGGGGCGGCGGAGGCCTATACCCAACCGGGGAGGTCAGGTGGCGTGGGGGAGGAGCGCGACTGAGAAGGTGAAAGGGGTTGAAAGCGTGAATCGTGAAAGGTGAAACGGGGGGTGAGGGAGCATCCCGTTTCACCTTTTACCTTTCACCACTTCTCCCCTTCACCCCTTCACCCCGTCGCCTTTCGGCTGCCCCGTGACTTCCCGGCAATTTCCGACCATATTACTCCCCATGCGAGTAACGACCTGGACCGAGTACTCCCTGATCATCTCCTTGCACCTGGCTCGCCGCCACCGTGACGGGCTGGGGTCGGTTGCGGCCCGGGAGTTGTCGGAGGCCGAGCGTCTGCCGGCCGACTATGCCGAGCAGATCCTGTTGCGGTTGCGCCGGAGCGGGGTGGTGGAGTCGACCCGGGGTGCCAAGGGCGGCTATCGACTTGCCAAGGATCCTGCAGAGATCAATGTTCACAGCGTGATGACCGCCGCCGAGCACCAGACGTTCGAACTCAATTGCACCACTCACGCCGTCAACGCGGCGCAGTGCGCACCCGGGGCGAGCTGTTCGATCCGGCCGATGTGGACGGCATTGCAGCAACGCATCGACAGTTTCCTGCAGGGCGTGACCCTGGCGGACCTGTTGCACGACGAGGCCCAGGTTCAGCAGCTCGTCGCGCGCGACCCTTCCTGACGCCGGGGTCGCCGCCATGACGGCAGGTTCCCCCCCCCTATCACCCGATGAGCTGCTGCGCTATGCCCGTCACCTGACCCTGGCGGATATCGGCGTTGCCGGTCAGGAGCGGCTCAAGGCGGCCCGGGTGCTGCTGATCGGGGCAGGCGGTTTGGGATCGCCCGCAGCGCTGTACCTCGCTGCCGCCGGGGTGGGGACGTTGGGGATCGTCGACTCCGACGTGGTCGACGCCTCCAACCTGCAGCGTCAGATCGTGCATGACACTCCTTCCGTCGGCACTCTCAAGGTCGTCTCCGCCGCCGCCCGGCTCAAGGGGCTCAATCCGTTCGTTCGCGTGGAGCCGTTCGCCGAGCGGCTCACCTCCGCCAATGCCCGTGAGCTGGTTCGTGATTGGGACATCGTGGTTGATGGTTCCGACAACTTCCCCACCCGCTACCTCGTCAACGATGCCTGCGTGCTCGAGCACCGTCCGCTGGTCTATGGCAGCATCTTCCGGTTCGAGGGGCAGCTCTCGCTGTTCGGCGCGCCGGGCGGTCCCTGTTACCGCTGTCTCTTCGCCGATCCTCCCCCCCCCGAGTTGGTCCCCAGTTGCGTCGAGGCAGGGGTGCTCGGCGTGCTGCCCGGGCTGATCGGCACCTTGCAGGCGCTCGAGACGATCAAGTGGATCCTCGGCCTGGGCGAATCGGCCGCCGGTCGGTTGCTGCTGGTCGACGCATTGGCGCTCAGGGTGCGGGAGATAGCGGTCCGGCGTGATCCGGCCTGCGTCGTCTGTGGCGATGCTCCCACCATCACCGAACTGGTCGACTACGACGCCTTCTGCGGCATCGCGCCGTTCGACGGCGGCCCGGCCGACACGGAGATCACGGTTGCCGAGCTGGCAATCGCGCTGGGGGCCAATCCGCCGCCGGTGCTGGTGGATGTTCGGGAGGAATGGGAACATGCGGTGGCGGCGCTGCCCGGTTCGCGGCTGGTGCCGCTCGGGGAATTGCCGGCCCGGCTCGGGGAATTGCCGACCGAAGGGGAGCTGGTGACCATCTGCCACCACGGGATGCGGAGCGAGTCGGCGCGGGCGCTGCTGGTCCGGGCGGGATTCCCCCGGGTGCGCAGTCTGGCGGGTGGCGTGGATGCGTGGGCCCGTGAGCTGGATCCCGCGATGCGCCGATACTGAGGGGCATGCCAACCCGGTACGGAAATGCCGAAGGGGGGACTCGAACCCCCACGAGCTTGCGCTCACTGCACCCTGAATGCAGCGCGTCTACCAATTCCACCACTTCGGCGTGGGCGGCAAAGCTATCCTGCCGTGGGGTCGAGCGTCAAGCACGCGCGGTTATTTTGCGGTGATGGCCGAGAAACCGTCCCACCCCGATGCCGAGTCCCGGCTCATGATCGCCCGCAACCCCAAGGCGACTTTCGAGTATTTCATCCTCGACACGGTCGAGGCGGGATTGGTGCTCACAGGGACCGAGGTCAAGTCGTTGCGCCGCAGGGGGGCCTCGATCAAGGAGGCCTTCGGGCGGGTGGCTCGCGGCGAGGTCTTCCTGGAGGGAATGAACATCACTCCCTACGAGCAGGGCAACCGCTGGAATCACAACCCGGTGCGCACCCGCAAGCTGTTGCTCCATCGGCGCGAGATTGAGCGGTTGATCGGGTCGATCGAGCGCGAGGGGCTGACGCTGGTGCCGTTGGAGCTCTACTTCATGCGGGGCAAGGCCAAGGTGACGATTGCGTTGGCGCGCGGCAAGAAGGCCCACGACAAGCGTGAAACCCTCAAGCGAAAAATCGCCGATCGTGAATCGGCGCGTGCCATGGCGTGGCGGGGACGGCAATGATGGTGCTTGCCTGGCTGTTGACGGCGGCGCTGGTGGCTCCGGAACGCCTTCAGGTGACCTCTCCGCGGGGGACAGTCTCGATTGCGCTGAGGCAGGATCCGGTGGCGGGGGCGCTGGTGCCGCTAGCGCCCCTCGCAAAGGCGATCGGCGCCACGGTCGAGATCCACTGGCCCTGGGTACATCTGAGCGTCGCAACGGGGCGATTCCGCTTGCTGATCGACTCGCCACTGGTCGAGGATGGCCGGACCATCCGCATGCTGCCGTCTCACAGTGTTCACCGGCAGGATACCGTTTGGGTGCCGTTGGCATTCGTGGCCGGCGTGATCGCCGATCCCGAGGCCAAACGCTGGAACTACACAGCTGCCAGCGCCACCCTCGTAGAGGGCCCGCCACTCAGCGCGATCGTCAGTCGGCCCGCCACAACCACAATCGGGCGGGAGACCAGAGCTCGACTTCCCTCCGGATTGCGGACCGGTCATCGAGTCACCATCGACCCGGGACACGGTGGCACCGACCCCGGCAATCCCGGGAGATATTTCCCCAAGGGAATCACCGAAAAAAACGTCACGCTGGCTGTCGGTCTGCAGTTGCGCGACGAGCTTGAACGGCGAGGTGTCGCGGTCACGATGACCCGCACTACCGACACGCTGATCAACCTCGGGCACCGGGCTCCGCGCTACTGCCGGGATGACTGCGACCTCTTCGTCTCCGTGCACGTCAATGCGCTCGATCCCAGGCCCGGGTATGATCAAGCGCGCGGCTTCGAGACCTTCTTCCTCGCCGAAGCGCGCACGGCAGATGCCGCCCGGGTGGCAGCGATGGAAAACGAGGCGTTGCAGTACGAAATTCCCGAGAGCGATGATGCCCCGCTCGGAGGCTTGGCCTTCATGCTGAAGGACTTGCAGACCAACGAGTACTTGCGGGAATCGGCACGTGCGGCGCAACTGATGCAGTCGCACATGCGCGAGGTTCATGAGGGACTGGATCGCGGCGTCAAGCAGGCGGGGTTCGCGGTCCTCAACACCGCCCGGCGTCCGGCCGTGCTGGTGGAGCTTGGCTTCGGGACCAACCGGGAGGACGCGCGGCTGCTCACCAGCCGGGACGGACAGCGGTCCCTCGCCACGGCGCTCGCCGATGCCATCGTGGCCTACCTGCGCGAGCACGAACGAAAGGTCGGCGACTTGAGCGGGGGTGATGAATGAAGCGGATGATGATGACGGCCGCCCTGCTGCTGGCGACCGGCTGCACTTGGTCCAACTCGCTCTACCACGCCAGGCGACTTTCGCGGGCGGCGGAGCGTGCCGAACGCGAGAACCGCCCCTTTGAGGCAGGCGATTACTGGGGGCAGGCAGCCACCAAGGCCGACACTGCGTATTCCCGGAGTCCCGACGGCAAGGGAGGGGCGGAGGCGCTCTGGCTGCGCGGGCGAGCATTGGCCCGGCTCAACGACTGCGCTACGGCAACTCCGCTCCTCGAGCGCGCCTGGTTGGTCATGCCGGAGGCGGAGTGGCGCGATGATCTGCTGCTCGAATTGGGCCGTTGTCGCGACCGGGCCGGAGACTCCCGCTCCCTGGCCGCCTTCATGCCGCTGCTCGACAGTCCTGACTCAGCGGTGCGGCTGGAAGCACACGCCCGCGCCGGTCGAGCGATGGTCACCTTGGAGCGTTGGGATGAAGCGCTGGCCGCTCTGGATGGCGTACCGGGCAACCCGGCCCGCGTGGACCGCAGCATTGCACTCGCCGCCGTCAATCGGACCGACGACGCCATCCGGGAGATTGAGCCGCTACTGGTCGCCCAGGACACCACAGTGGCTTGGGAGCGACTTCTGAGTGCACTCGCCGATCGTGACGCCGCCGACGCGGTATCGTTGCTTGATCGCCTGGTGGCATTCAGGAGCCCCAACGCGCCCGGCGCTCGCCTGCTCTCCGTTTGGCAACTGGCAGTGGCCCTGGGAAAGTCCGTGTCGGCATCGCTGCGTACCAGCCTGTTGACTGAGGCCGCTCGACCAGTTGGGTTGGTTGCTTCCAGCCGGGCGCGCGTGCTCCTGGCCGAAGACCAGCTGGTCAGGGCCGATTCTCCCGACTCCCTGGCTGCGCTGAGCTTGACCTGGGACCCACTCACCGATGGTGACCCGACCGCCGGACTGGTGCTCGGGCGCTATCGACGCTTGATCGTCGACATGAGAGCCGAAGCCGACACTCTTGTGGCAGGAGCGCCCCAGGGTGATTTGGCCTTTTTCCATCAGGCGGAGATCGCTCGGGATTCCCTGGCGGCCCCTAAGAGCGCGATCTGGTTCCTCCGCCGGATCGAGCCGCGGTGGCCCACTTCGCCTTACTTGCCGAAGGTGTTGTTTGCGCGAATCGCCCTCGAGCCGGATTCGGCCACCGCGTTGCGGGAACGCTTGACTGCTTTTCCAGACAGCCCCTATCTGGCCTATACCCGAGGTGAGGCGGGCGTGGCATTCCGGGCGCTGGAGGATTCGCTGGCGCGCTTTCTCGGCGATCGCGCGGCCGCCGCCGCGACCCGGCAATTCCGGGCTCCAGCGGCCACCACGGACTTCTAGTGACTCTGGCACGCGTGGTCGCGGGACTCGCCTTCCCCAACCCGATCATATTGGCCGCTGGTACTGCCGGTTTTGGCCACGAGTTGCGCGGAGTCTGTGACCTCGATCGATTGGGCGGCCTGGTGACCAAGGCGGTCTCGCTGCTGCCGAGAGTCGGCAACGCTGCACCTCGCGTGGCGGAGTTTCGGGGCGGGATGCTCAACTCGGTGGGACTGGCCAACCCCGGTGTCGAGCGGGTGGCCACGGAACTGTTGCCCCGCCTGCTGGCCGAGCTCCGTGGCCCGCAGGTGTTGGTCAACGTGGTCGGCTTCACCCTGACGGAATACGCCGAAGTGATCAGGGCCCTGGAGCAGGGCGGTGGGCCAGCCGGATACGAGCTGAACCTGTCGTGCCCCAACAGCTCGGCCGGCGGAATCGAGTTCGGGGCCGACCCCGGCAGCGTGGCGGCAGTGGTCTCCGCTGCGCGACTGGCGACCAGCCGGCCGCTCTTCGTCAAGCTCTCACCCGCCTTGCCGGACATCCCGACTATTGCCCTGGCGGCCCGTGAGGCCGGAGCCGACGGCGTCTCGCTGGTCAACACCTTGCCGGGAATGGTCTTCGACGGAGGGGCTCCCCGGCTCGGCAATGGCTTTGGCGGGGTGAGCGGTCCGGCGCTGCTCGCCACCGGATTGCTGGCGGTGCAGCGGGTGCGCAACCGGGTTGGCGACTTGGCGATCATCGGCGTCGGAGGCATCCGCTCGGCAGCCGATGTCCGGCAGTATCTCCTGGCCGGGGCTGACCTGGTGGCGATCGGGACCGCCGCCTTGGCCCACCCCAGGGTGCCCGAACGCATTTTGGCTGAGCTGGAGAGAAACGATGGCTGAGCTGATTGTGGCCCTGGACCTCCCTGATGCCCCCAGCGCTGTCGCGCTGCTCGACCGGCTCCCCGAGCGCTGCCCGGTCAAGGTCGGCTCGGTGCTGATGACCCGGGCCGGGAGCGGCTTCGTGCGGGGGCTGGTAGCCAATGGTCATCCGGTCTTTCTCGATCTCAAGTGGCACGACATTCCCAATACCGTCCATGGGGCTGTTCAGGCTGCGGTCGATTTGGGAGTCGAGATGGTCACCGTTCACGCCCTGGGGGGTTCGGCGATGATGTCGGCTGCGGTCACTGCCGGGGCGGGGCAGCTCAAGGTCGTGGCGGTAACGGTGTTGACCTCACACGCCGCTGCCGACTGGAAGGGAGTCACCGGCCATGTCCCCGTGACCGTCGAGGATGAAGTGGCCCGACTGGCGGAGCTTGCGGTGGCGGCCGGAGTTGATGGGGTGGTCTGCTCGGCCCACGAGCTGCGCCGGGTGCGGCCGATAGTCGGGGCGGGGCGGCTGGTGGTGCCGGGGATTCGCCCCGCAGGAGGCGACCCGGGCGACCAGCAACGAGTGTCCACCCCAGCCGCAGCGGTCGCGGCCGGAGCCACCCACCTGGTGGTCGGCCGACCGATCATCGAGGCGGCTGAGCCGGAAGTGGCCTGGGCGGCGATCCGGGAGGAGGCGGGGGAAGGGTGAACGGGGGGCTGCTGACGGGTGAACAGTGAACGGTGAACGGGGCCGCCGCTTTGCGGCGGCGCGGTGAAAGGGGGCAATGCCAGTTGGGTTGCGGGATGGCAAGGGATCCCCGAGGGTGTCCAGAATTTTGTGTAATGGTCGTGTGGTCACCCCTCGAGGGTGAAGCGGTCTGGGTAGAGAATGGCGAATTGGGTCATGGCGTCTTTCCAGTCCGTGGCTGATTTCTGCCAGCGGCATGTCACGTTGCGAATG
>JANRJE010000012.1:0-131289 GCA_033764135.1 Gemmatimonadales bacterium | reverse complement strand
GCAAGCCCAAGAAGGTGGCGCTGGTCGCCTGTATGCGGAAGCTGCTGACGATCCTCAATGCCATGGTCGCCCACGATACCGAATGGGCGCCCGCGTAACCTCAGCCGAAAGACAGTTGCTCCCTGCGGTCGGGACGAGGGGAATTCCGGTATCCCGTTTCCCGTTTCACCTTTCACGCCCCGTTCACCTTTCCCCTGTCCCCCTTTCCCCCGTCCCCCTTTCCCCTTTCCCCTCACGCGCCCTCACCCCATATTCGGTGATACCCCATAGATCGGATTTCGGGTGGACAACCTCCGGACCACAATCGAGCAGGCCCTGGCCGGCGGCTACGCCTTTGAGCGCGAGCTCGGCGGCGGCGGGATGTCGCGCACCTATCTGGCCCGGGAGCTGGCGTTTGATCGGCGCGTGGTGGTCAAGGTGCTCGCTCCGGAGCTGTTGGCGGGACTTTCGGTCGAGCGCTTCCGGCGCGAGGTGATGCTGGCAGCGCAGTTGCAACACCCGCACGTGGTGCCGGTGCTCACGGCGGGCGAGGTGGACGGCATCCCCTGGTTCACGATGCCTTACGTCGATGGCGATTCGCTCCGTCACCGGCTCGGTCGGGGCGCCATCGGGATAGGCGAGGCGGTGAGCGTGCTGCGGGACGTGGCCCGAGCCCTCAGTTACGCCCATGCCCGCGGAATCGTCCATCGCGACATCAAGCCCGACAACGTGCTCCTCTCCAGCGGTACGGCCACGGTCACCGACTTCGGGATCGCCAAGGCGATCAGCGCCGCGCGCACCGATCAGCCGGCCGGCAATCTTACCCTGACGCAGGTCGGCACCTCGATCGGCACCCCGGCCTACATGGCACCGGAACAGGCGCTGGGCGACCCGACCGTGGATCATCGCGCCGACATCTACTCGTTCGGCGTGATGGCGTACGAGGTGCTCACCGGCCGGCCGCCGTTCGTGGCGTCGACTCCCACCAAGGTGCTGGCCGCCCACATGAGCGAGACGCCGCGTCCGGTCACCGAGTTGCGCCCCGATTGCCCGCCGGCGTTCGGGGAGCTGGTGATGCGCTGCCTGGCCAAGGATCCCGACGGTCGGCCGCAGCAGGCCGGCGAATTGGTACAGCTGCTGGAGACCATCACCCCGAGCGGCAGCGGAGCCGGAATGCCGGCGATCCTGCAGGGTGGTCCGATCCGGTTGGGGCGGGCGCTGGCGCTCTGGGCGGGGGCGACGCTGGCGGTGGTGATCACCGCCTGGGCGGCTCGCGAGGCGATCGGGCTGCCGGACTGGGTATTGCCTGGGGCAGTCGGGGTGATGCTGGCCGGCCTGCCGGTGCTACTGGCGACGGCCTTCATTCAGCGGACCGCGCACCGCGCCTTTACCGCCACGCCGCATCGCACACCGTCGCCGCAGGGGACGATGGCGACGCTGGCCCTGAAGGCGAGTCCACACGTTTCCTGGCGGCGCGCCTGGATGGGGGGGGCATTCGCGGTCGGCGGCTTTGCGGTGCTGGTGGTGGGATTCATGGTGATGCGGGCGATCGGCGTCGGGCCGATGGCGTCGCTGGCGGCCAAGGGCGCGCTCGGCGAGAGTGGCCTCGTCATGGTGGCGGACTTCGTCTCACCCCCCTCCGATTCGACGCTTGGCGCCACCGTGGCCGAGGCGTTGCGCACTGACCTCGCGCAGTCGGCGACGCTGCGCATCCTCACACGATCTGACATCCGTGAGCAGCTCACCCTGATGCAACGCCCGGTGGACTCGCCGCTCCTGTTCGAGCTCTCGCAGCAGATCGCCACGCGCGAGGGTGCCAAGGCAGTGCTCGACGGCAGCATCACCCGGTTGGGCCAGAGCTACGTCATCTCGGCTCGCCTGGTCTCGGCGCTCGATGGCAAGGACCTCGCCCTCTTCCGTGAGGAAGCCGCCAACGACGACGCCCTTCTCGGGGCATTGGGCAAGATTTCCAAGCAGGTGCGTGCGCGCGCAGGTGAGTCGCTCAAGGCGGTGCGTGCCAGCAGCGAGCTCGACCGGGTCACCACCCCCTCGCTGCCGGCGCTCCGCAAGTACGTGGAAGGAATGCGGCTGGCCGACGAGGAAGGCGAGATGGAGCGCGGGATGGCGCTGCTCCGCGAGGCGGTCGAGCTCGACACTGCTTTCGCCATGGCGTGGCGCAAGTTGGCCGTCCTGATCAACAACGAGGGACGCGACCGACAGGCAATGATCGACGCGGTCTCGACCGCGTACCGGCACCGCGCTCGCCTCACCGAGATGGAGCGGCTCCTGACCGAAGGGTTCTACTTCACCCGAGGGCCCGAGCCGGACCGCACCAAGGCACTGGCCGCCTATCAGGCCGCGGCAGAGCTCGATTCGCTCAGCACTTCGGCCATCAACAATGCGGCGGTCGTGCTGGGGGAGATGTACCAGTATGAGCGCGCCGAGTCGCTGTACCGCAAGGTGATCAAGCTCCCACAACCGTTCGGTGGGGCGTTCACCAATCTGCTCATCGCCCAGATCAACAACGGCAACACCGCCGCGCTCGATTCCACGCAGGCGCTGTTCCGCGCCACCTTCCCCAACAGCAATGACGTCTGGGAGGGCGATTGGTACGTGGCCTGGGGCAAGGGCGATCGGGACCGGGCGGATTCGATCGCGCGTGCCATTGCGACCGACCCCAAGACGCTCCGTCAGGCGCTTCGGGCCAACAACAGCCTCGGGGAGATCGCCATTCTGGAGGGGCGGATCCGTGATGCCAGCACGGCCTACACGCGAAGTGCGGACGCCCTGCTTCGTGCTCGCCCGACTGGTGCGTCGCGGCTCGCGTTCTACCTCGACTCGGCGTTCATCCGACAGGCCGCCGGCGACGACGCCGGTGCGCTGGCCGTGGTCGAGCGCGGACTGCAGCGGGTCCCGATGGAGGAGATCCCGGTGAGCGAGCGCCCGTGGGGGACGTTGCGCGTCATCGGCGCGCTGACCCGAAATCCTCCGCTGATTCGCCGTGCTGCCGCGGGATGGGAACGCGATCAGGCCGGGCTCAATCCGGACCCCGAAGCATTTCGGATCGGCACTGCCTCGCTGCTCGCATACGCCGAGGGCCGTTGGCAGGACGCCATCACGGAGGGGCGCCGGGCGGAGGCGCGGTACGCGGCTCCGCCGAAGGCGGCGGCCGCTCTGCACGGTGTTGCCTTCCGGGCGATGGGGCAGGTCGATTCCGCGATCGCCTCGATGGAACGCTCGCTTGCTATTCCGGATCCCTTCGCCAATACCGCGTCGACCTGGCACCCTCGCTTGCTGCAGGAACTTGGTGAGCTCTACGAACAAAAAGGCGATCGCACCAAGGCGCTCGAGCGCTACCGCTCCTTCGTGGAGCTGTGGCAGAACGCCGATCCCGAGCTGCAGCCCAGGGTGCGGGAGATCCGCGAGCGGATCGCGAGGTTGGAGCAGGAGAGAGGGTAGGAGCCCGGCAATACCGAGGGTGAACCCAGGCGCCGAGGTGAAAGGTGAAACGTGAAAGGGATGCTGTCACTGGACCCCCTTTCACCTTTCACCTTTCACCTTTTCCTGTCCCCCCCGTTCACCCCCCTCCGACCGCCTTCCGCAACGCCTCCCCCCCCCCGACCACGGGCAAGGTCAGCGTGGTACCGTCGAGATCCAGCGTCAGTTTGGTACCCGGCTCGGGCCATAGGGTGAAGTCGCGGTCGCTGGAGAAGATCATCAACCCGATCCGCTTGCCGGCGGGGATCACCTGATCGTCGGGTTGCAGGGTGAAGGACATCTCCACCATCTCCCCCGGGACCAGCGGAGTGCCCTTGACCAGTGAGAGCCGGTTCTGCAGGTCGGCCCAGCCGCGGGTGATCACGCTGAAGTTAGGCTGACGCGGCGCGGCATCGTTCCATGGCAGCGCCACCAGCCAGACGCTCAAGTTGGCGGCCGGCTTGCTCGAGGCCATCCGCACCGTGATCCGGGCGGTTCCCGAGAGATGCACCGCTTCGGTGAGCTCGGCCGTGGCATAGATGAGGCGATGCTCCGAACTCGCGGCCTTCGCCAGATCGGCACCGGCCAGCTCGACATTGTCGACCAGACTTTCTGAACCCTGGCCCGACAAAGGTGCCAACGACAGCGAGCCCCGCCCACTGCCGCCGGAGCCAAGATGCAGGGTGACGTCGCTGGCGGCCGGGTGTGGCCATTCGGGATAGGCGGTGGGCTTGAGCCGGTCATCGCCCTCCCGCACGATCCAGCTCTTGGGATCCTGCTCGAGCCCGTTGTCGATGCCGTAGAGGTAGTGCGAGAACCAGCGATTCATCATCTCCAGTGGCGGCTGGCCGCCATGACCACCCTGATGGTAGTACACCGCAACATGATTTCCCTGGGCCTTGAGTGCCTCGACGATCCGCGCGCTGTGCTCGGGCATCACGTTCCAGTCATTCCAGGCATGCGCCATCAGCACCGCGGCGCGGATCCCCGGTACCTGCGGGAGGTAATCGCGGCCGGCCCACCAGTCGTTCCAGTCGCCGGTCTGGCGGTCCATGTTGGCGTGCATCTCGTCCTCGCGGACGGTGGTGTTGCACCAGGCGCGCCGCGCCGGATCGCCGGAGTGAATGAAGTCGTAGAGGAAGTCAATATCCTCGCCGAGCCAGCCGCCGGGATGGCGCACCAGTCCGAACGAGCGATAGTAGTTCCAGTAGGAGGTGTTCGGCGCGATCGGGATGATCACCTCGAGTCCCTTGACACCGGTGGTGGCGGCGGCCAGCGGCAGGGTGCCGTTGTACGACGTCCCCGTCATCCCCACCTTGCCGGTCGTCCAGGTGGCTCGAATCTGTTCAGTGCCGTCCCGGGTGGTGAAGCCGCGCGCGCGCCCGTTGAGCCAGTCGATCACCGCCTTGGGCGCCAGCGACTCGTTGCGGCCGCCGACTGTGGGACAGCCTTGGGACAGCCCGGTGCCCGGTGATTCCGAGTGCACCACCGCGAAGCCGCGCGGTACCCAGTCCCGGATTTGCGAGTTGCTGACCCGCTGCCGGTCGGGCTGGAATACGATCTCCGGCTGGGAGGCACGGGGGGGGGGGAGGCGCGCCGACCTCCTGGCGCACGTCCCAGAGGTGCTCCCGCGGACCGGAGGTGCCGGCAAAGTAGGGGCTCGACTCGTACACGACCGGAACCTTGAGTCCTTCGTCGGTTTGCCGCGGCCTGGTGACGTCGACATGGACCCGGTCGAGCCGGCCGTCGCCATCGGTGTCGAATTCGGTTTCGACCCAGAGCCGCTCGCGGATCCATTGGGTACTGTCGCTGAAGGCGGGTACCACCTGTGCCATCCCGTTCTCGAACACCGCACGCGCGGTGGCGGGATTCTGGGCCGTGAGCGGGGCGGCCATCAGGATCAGGAGAGAGGTGGCGATGCTGGTTCGATGCATGGTTGTCTCATGGGCTGGGGCGGGAGCGCGGGGCGGAGCGAAAATATAGTCGTGCCTACTGCTCGCGCCGCTACCACGCCAGGGTGAACGGTGAACGGTGAACGGTGAACGGGAGCAATGTCCCCTTTCCGGCGAGAGACGTCGAAACACTAGGCATCACGATAACGCTCCAGCAGCTCCTTGGTGCGCCGGATGCCGTCCGGTTCGCTCAGTCGGGAGCCCTCGTATTCGATGCCGAGGTGACCGTTGTAACCAGCCCGGACCACGATGTCGAGCATGCGCCGGTAGTCGGTCCCGGTTTCATTGCCGGCGTCGTCGAAGTCGTGCGACTTGGCACTGACCGCCTTGGCGAACGGCATCAATTCGGCGACACCTTGGTAGCGATCATACATCTCGGCGCAGGGCTCGCCGGCCGCCCCGGGCTGCACGCAGAAGTTGCCGAAGTCGGGCAGCGTGCCGCAGCGAGGGTGATTGACCTGACGCATCACCCCGGCCAGCCAGGCGCCGTTGCTGGAGAGGCCACCATGATTCTCGACGATGATGTTGATCTGGTGGTCGGCACCGAATTCAGTCAACCGGCGCAGGCCGTCCGCAGCCAGTCGCTGCTGCTCCTGATACGAACCGCTGCTGGCGGCGTTGACGCGGATGGAGTGGCAACCGAGTGCGACCGCCGCCTCCACCCAGCGATGGTGGTTGGTGATGGCGGTTTCGCGGAGTGCAGCGTCGGGGTCGCCGAGGCGTCCCTCGCCATCGCACATGATCAGCAGGGTGCTGACCCCCTCGTTGTCGGCCCGCTTCCGGAAGTCGGCCAGGTAGCGCTGGTCGCCTGCCTTGTCCTTGAAGAAGGTGTTGACGAGTTCGATGGCGTCGATGCCGTAGTCACGGCGGGCTGTGGCGGGGAAGTCAAGATGGTCGAGTTCCTTCCGCTGCAGGGCGCGGTGCAACGACCACTCTGCAAGCGAGATCTGGAACCTTGGCGGGGAACGACGCAACAACCTCGGTCCAAGCCCGAGTGCCCAGAGTCCGGTAGCGGAGGCGTGCAGGAAGTTGCGACGGTCGAGCATGGTCACCTCCGGACATGGCCCGGAGAGATCAGCCTCGCCAGGCGCGAACGCGATCGTAGATTCCGCCCGCTGAATCCACCACGTAGCTCAGTCTGAGGGTGGCCGGAGCCTCTGCCAGAGGAGCAGGACGGAAGCGGTGCGGCGTCAAGCTGTGAATGCAGAGCAGGTCGCCGGGGGCGAGCGGCTGCACATGGACCCCGGAAAGGTGTCCCTTTCGAACGGGGATGTCGAGGGGTGCTGGAGTGGGACGGTGTTGCTCCGGGAGCATTTCGACCGCCACCGCATCGGGATTAGCTGGCGCGATGCCGACCGCCACCGTCAGCATCTGGTCCGGAGGAACGCCGAATCCGCTTCGCGAGCTGTGATGGCGGAGGAACGGCCTGGTGGCCCGGCGCAACCGGCTGGTCAACAATGACGCTTCCATCAGCACGGCGGCATGGCCGAACAGGTGACCCACCAGATCGAGGATTCGTGGATCCCGTGCCAGTGCAGCGAAGGAGGCCGACGCTTCGACCACCCGGTCAAGCGCCGCACCGGGGCGACCTTGGCGCGCCAACCGGCTGCTCTCCGTCTGCCAGGCAGCCACCTCCTCAGCCCCGAACTCGCCTGGCATCGCCAGGAAGCCACGGTCCCAGTACTCGACCAACGACGCCGTTTCGATCACACCTGCTCCAGATGGGGGTTTCAGGGGCACCAATCTGATTCGTTCCTACCCAATGCAGGTCCCGGGCCTCTGGTGGACCGTTGTTGTGATGGCTGGGAAGGCCCGTTGTGACTCGGTTTGGCGGGATGAAGCCGACCCGGTGGGGGATTGATGGGCCACTCGCGTGGCACCGGCGCCACGGTGTGGCATCAATGAATCGCCCTGCACTCCGAAGTGATGGTATCTTTGGGGCAGATCAGGGAGGCGATGAGACGCCGATACTCCCGAAGGGCGGTGTGGTCCACCCGTGGTCCGACGTCACACCTTCCACCCGCAGCATTCGATCTCAACCCGGAGTTCTGCACCGATGGCAATCTGGAAGGAACAACCCCAGCCCAAGCCGGCCGCGCCGCCCCCACCAACGAACCCCATCCGCCCAGAGGTCCCGCCGATGACCGACGCATCCCATCGCCCCGCCGCCCGTGACAGTCAGGAGTCGGTGTTGGCCGCCGACATCGCCATCGAGGGGAGCATCTCCGGTCAGGGCCACGTCCGTCTGGCTGGCCGGTTCAAGGGCGACATCAACGTTCAGGGCAACGTCACCATCGAGGCCGGCGCCAAGGTGACCGGCAGCGTGCGGGCCGCGACCGTCACGGTGGCCGGGGAACTCGAAGGGAACATCGAGGGCGCCACCCGCGTCGAGCTGCAGCAGAGCGGGGTGATCGCCGGCGACGTCAAGGCCGGTTCCCTCACCGTGGCGGCCGGAAGCAAGATGCGTGGCAATGTCGAATTCGGCTGGGACGACAAGGTCGCCCGGGCAGCCGCCTCCGGCGCAGCGTGAGCAGCGGGTCACCGGGCGCCACCAGAAGCTGCCCCCACTGTCGCGCCACCATTCTGGAGAGTGCCGACGTCTGTCCCTCGTGTCGGCACCATCTCCGCTTTGCGGGGCCGACCGCCGCGCGCGACACCAGGAGCCGCACCGAGGCGCTCCGGATCGAAGGAGTGGTCCAGGGGCCGCCTCGCGGCAGCGTGGAATACACCATGGTCTTCACCATTACCAACGAGCGGGGTGAGGAAGTCGCTCACCAGCTCGTCGGTGTGGGTGCCCTCCAGCACGGCGACCAGCGCACCTTCACGGTGGTGGTGGAAACAGTCGAGAACCGCTGAGCAGAGCCCTGATCAGGGAACCTGCAGCACGAACAACCCCTCGGCGCCGCTGGTTACTACGATGTTGCCGCTCGGGAAGAACGGATAGTTGCTCCACGAGCCGCCAAACCCCGGCGTGTTGGGAAGTTCCGGCGCGGTGTCGAAGAAGCCCAGCGCACTCGGTGCCGTAGGCGAGCTGACATCGATCACCCGCAGCCCGAACTGGTAGGTCGAGGCGAACATCCGGTTGCCGCGGATGTAATGGTTGTGATCGATCGCCCGGTTCGGTCCTAGGAACTGGGTCACCAGAATCGGGTCGTCGAGATCGGTGACGTCCCATACCAACGTTCGCGTGCCGGTCACCCCTTGGCCTGATTCGTCCAGCTCATCGTTGATCAGGAAATGGCGCTGATCTTCCGTCAGCCACCCCTGGTGGGTATAGCCGAGTTGCGGGTAGCTGGCGCGGCTCAGAGCAGCCGGGGCGCTCTTGTTGGTGACGTCGGCGATGCTGATCGCCGTCTCGTTGCTTCCGAAGCAGATCTCCCTCCCCGCATGGGCGGCATCGGGACCCGAGTAGATCACGCACTGCACGTCGTGGGTGTAGCCGGTGCGGGCACGCCCCGTAAGCGGATCCGCAAAGCAGCCCGCGAAGCTGGGGGCGGTCGGAATGCGGATGTCGACCATGTGCAGTCCGCTGCCGCAGGTCGTACCCCCCCCGCTTGCTCCGACGATGTAGGCGAAGCCGCTCGCCTCGTTGATGAAGATGTTGTGGGCGCTGTTGATCTGGCGATATACGGTGTTGGCCGTGAAGTCGCGAGGCACCCCGGCATGGCTCCTGAGAATCCGGAGGTCGAACACCTGCATGCCGTGCGGTCCGGCGCCATCGGCCACGATGAAGGCATGGTCATTGTGGACCTTGATGTCGTGCCAGAAGTTGGCAACTGCCCCGGGAGTGATCGGCAGGAAGCCCAGGTAAGTCGGGTTGAGCGGGTTGGTCACGTCAACGAAGGCGATACCGTCGTTCCGGCCGACCATCACGTATTCCCTGGAGGTTGCGGGATCCACCCATCCCCAGATGTCATTCAGCTGGATGCCTCCCCCCCCCCCAACTCCCGATACCGGGAGGAAGGACATCAGGTTGACCCCCTGGCACGGAAACGGTCCCGCGGCGCCGCCGCTGCACGCGATCGCCGCCCCCAGAATCGGTCCGCCCACTGGTGAGGATAGCACCACGTTCAAGGTGATCGTGGCGCTGACGTCTCCTGCCGTGGCAGTCACGATGCTCGAGCCCGGGCGCGCCGCGGTTGCCTTGCCGGTGCCGTCGACCGGAAGGGCGGCTGGGTTGGCGGAGGTCCAGACAATGGTGCCGCCAGTGACGGGCTGGTTGTTGGCGTCACGCAGCGCGCCGGTCAGCGTTGCCGTTGTGCCGAGACGAGTGAGGGTGGTGGCGCTGGCGGTGAGTGAAAGCGCCGCCGGGACTTGCTGAACGGTCACCACCGCCTGCCCGGTTCGGCCGTTGGAGGTGGCCACGATGGTGTCAACTCCGTTGGCGACGACGGTGACCACGCCGCTTCCGTTTACCTGAGTCGCCCCCGTTCCCCGACGGCTCCAGACCACCGATTGGCCGGTGATTACCGCTCCCTCCGCGTCGCGCAACTGGGCAGTGAAGGTGGCCGTCACGCCTAGCGAGGCGAACTGCTGCGATCCGGGGGTCACGGTCACCGTGGCAACCGGGCCTGTCGGGGTCGAGCCGGTCGAGTCGTCGCCGCCGCCGCAGCCAGCGAGCAGCGTCGCGGCCAGGAGGCAGGGGAGTGCCGGTGAGAAAGCGGTGATGCGCATTTTGGCTCCAAGGATGGAACGTCCGGTGAGTAACCGGAATCTAATCGCGAGCGGGATACCACAAGGGGCTCGCCTTTCGCGTTGTCCCTCCGAAGTCTCAGTTGGTCGCCACAGCGCGCACGGTCACCTGCGCCTCACCCGCCGCTGCGGGCCAGCGCAACACCACCGCCGTCCCCTGCACGGTCCGGTCGAATCCCTGCTCGCTCTTGGCCATGGTGACGATCTCGTACTCCCAGCGCTCGGCCCCGGTAACCACGATTTCCGGCAGCACTGGAGCGGAGAGCTCAGTCGTGAACCATGCCCCCTCGGTCCACCCATCCGGCGGAGCGGTCCAGCGCCAAGCCACGGTGAGAGTGCCGTCCTCGCCGAAGGTGATCGTCTTGGCCAGGCCGTCGCCGACCAGCGCGATCGTCGCCGTACCGTCGCTGAGGTCGGTGTGATGCAGCTCCAGCAGGGTGGTGGCCCAGGACCGGAACACCGGCACCGTCCCCGCCACGAAATCGTCGCGGGTGACATCCGGCGCCACGATCCGGTCGACCAGCCAGGCCCGCACCTCCTGATCGATAGGCGGACGCTCGGTGAGCGCCCCCTCCAAGTCGTGAATCGAGGGCATGCCACCGGGCTGATCGTCGCGAGGATGTGGTTCATTCTCCTCGACAGCGTCGATCGAGCCCTGGTCGTCCGCGGGATGATACCCCTCCTCGTGCCTGGTCATGACATCGGCCCAGTTTCGGCCGTGAACCAGATCGAGCAACACCTCTATCCCCCCCCCACGAGCAGGAGCGACCACGACATCCCAGCACGACGAGGTGATCCGCACTTCGGCGTGGCCATCGGCGTCGAGATCGCCATGCTCCAGCGTAAGCGGCTGATCAGTCCGGAGCAGCCGTTCGGCGGCCGCAAGCTCGGCCCAGAGCGCCGCCCTCAGGAAGGGAAGGTAGAGCCCGCCGAAGACGCCGTGCCAATAGGCATCGTTGCACTGGGCGCGTCCGACGTGTCGCCTGGCGGCTGGCGGATCACCGCGCTCGCGACAGAGCCGGGAGGTGGCCAGCATGATCTTGTGGAGGCGATTGGACTCGGGATACTTCGCCAGAAAGTGTCGCCAATGCCCTCCGCGGATCAGCGCTCCGGTCGGCGAGGCCATCACGGTCGGACCCAGTGACTCCTCCAGCGCGTCGAGCGCGCGGGCCGGGGTGGCGGGTAGTGACCAACCCTCCATCTCGTGGTACGAGGCACTCGGCAGGTAGGCGAGTCCCGCCGAGGGGACTGCCGCGATGGCATCGTCAAACCGGGAGAAGGTCACCTCGCCACGGTCGCGCAGTTCGCGCATGGTACCGGTGAAGCGTTCCATCCAGCCGTCGGCGTATACCCACTTCGCGGTGCCGGGCCATCCGCCGAATTTCTCACCATCATCGGCGAGAACCGCGAGCTGGTGGCCCGCCGCCCGCTCCTGTCGCAGGTGCTCGGCGAGTTCTGACGGCTCCCGAAATGGCACCAGATAGCGGAGCCGCTGATCGATCGCCATCACGGTCACGGTGTGGCCCCCCGATTCGGTGGTCCATGGTGCGTGCAGTCGCTCGCGTGGAATACCGGTGACCAGGAAATGGCGGTCATCGACCAGCACGAAGCGCACCCCGGCGGCGGCCAAGTCCTCGGGGAGTCCCGGCTCCCATACCCGCTCGGTGAGCCAGAGCCCGGTGGCATCCACCCCGAATCGGCAGCGGAGCCGCTCACGGAACCGGGCCACTTGTTCGATGCGGTCATCGCGACTCAACACCGCGAGGATCGGTTCGTCATGGCCAGCCACCAGCAGCTCGACCCGGCCGGCGTCGACGTGCGCACCGAGCGAGTCGACCCATTCGGTGGCGTGCTTTTCCAGCCAGTCAAGCAGCGGCCCCGACACGTGAATCGCCACTGGCCAGGCCTCACCCGTCATCAGGTGCTGGAGCAGCGGTTGGTACACCTCGGCCAGGTGATTGGCGAAGACCGAGTCGAAATTGCCGACCGGCTGATGCAGGTGCAGGCCCAGGCAGAAGCGGAGCGGCGGGGTCATCTGGTGGTCTCTGGAAGGAGCAGGCCGAGGCGTTCGGCCAGGCCGTCGCGAACGATCGATGGAGGTGCGTGTCGCAGATGGAGGAAGGTCTCGGTGATCACCGAGTCGGGGACTTCAAGTTCGGCCAGCGTCCAGAGATCGAGCACCGCGTGAATGATGCCGTGAGCCCGCTCGAGCCCCTCCCGCTCCAGCATGGCCCAAGTCGCTTCCAGGGCGAGGCGTCGGGTGGTCTCCGGGTCAACCTGGCAGCTCCGCAACCGGGCGCTGTGCTCCACCGGCAGCGTCGCGGCAAGCACCTCCGGGGTGGCCCGTTCCCGGAGCAGCGCGAGAATGGCAGGCGGATATGCCGACATCCCGATCACCCGTGATCCCCCCCCCTCAGTCGGTCGCACGTGGACGCGCGAGGCGACCAGCCCGTTCACGATCGGAGTGGTGTGGAATCCGGTCCGGGTGCCGGTGCGCCGATGGATGGTGCACACGCCGTCGGGGAGCAGCTCCCAGTTATGGGTAGGGAGCTCGAGCTGATCGAGCAGATGCTGGTCGAGCTCACGGACCGCGGCGATTCCGGCCGCCAGCCGGGCCGGCCCGTCGGCGGTGACCAGCACATCGTCCCGCCAGATGGCGGCTCCGTCGCGCGGGATCTCCTCGTTGCTGCGGGCCTGCTTGAGGGCGCCACGCAAGGTGAGGTCGAGCGCCTCGGCCTCGGTGGCGGGAAGAAAATCGAGGGCGCGGGCAGCGTGACGCATTACCAGGCGCGGCTCGATCCGGGCGAGGTCGTCGAAGAACCAGGCGCAGGAGGTGAACATCGCCAGGGCGTGTCGCTGTGCCTCGAGCAGCCTGCGGGCAGCGACGGGGAGATCCGGGACTCCGTCCAGATCCGGTCCGGCGGAGTCGCGCACCACCCACGGATCGCCAGCGCCCGTCGGCCAGTCACGCTCGATCACGGCGTGGATACCCTGGGCCACCACTTCCAGGCCGACCCGGAGCGGTGTGCGCCACGCCTGATTGGTGTGGGAGTCGAAGCGGCAGCCGCATTCCATCCGCCACCGCTCGACGCCGTGACTGCACGACCAGGAACTCGCCTCGACCAAGGTGACAACGGGTGCGTCCTCGATGGTGGGGATCAGCGTCGCGAAGTTGGCGAGTTGGTGGTAGGGGTCGTGGCTCAATCGGTGGATGACCGCCCCGAGTGCGTTGGCGCCGTGGCGGTGATGATGACCGAAGGTCTCGCCGTCGGTGGCGATCGCGCGATAGCTGCCGTCGCCAGTGGTGATTGCGGTGGCCCAGCGATCCGGATCGGTCATCAGGTCGCCGAACGGAATGTCGTGAGCGAGCTCGCGGTCCCAGGTGAACAGACCGAGTGACTTGCCGCCGTCGCCCACCCACCGGCCGATCCCGCCATGGGGGGGGGATTCCACCACCTGGTGCGGCGAGAGAATCGTGAAACGGATCCCCTCCTCGATCAGAATCTGCAGCGTGGTACTGTCGACGGCAGTTTCGGGGAGCCACATGCCGAGTGGAGCGTGGCCGAACCGACGTACGAAATCGCGGATCCCCCAGCGGATTTCAGTCCGCTTGTCCCGGTCGGACGCCAGCGGCAGGATGACGTGATGGTATGGAGCGGCGATCGCGTTGCCGTGACCGAGTCGGGCGCGACTCGCCTGATGGCCTGCCACCATCGCCCTCAGGACGGTGGGGGCGTGATCGTCCAGCCAACGCATGAGGGTCGGGCCGACGTCAAACGAACACCACTCGTAGGCATTGATCACGTCATGGACGCGGCCGACGGGATCCAGCACCGGAACTGCTGCCAGCGGGGCATAGCACTCGCGGGTGATGCGATGGTTCCAGTCGTGGTCCGGGGCCGCGGAGCGCTCGCGGGGAACCAGCTCCAGCCACGGTTCCTCGCGCGGTGGCTGGTAGAAATGACCGTGAACAATGACGGGACGCATGCCGTGGATCAGGGAGCCGTCACGTCGGACGCCGCCGCGATGGCGCCGAGGAGCGACGGGAACGGTCCGTCGATCTGCTGAAGGGCGGCGGCGCGGGCGCGTGCCACCATCGGGTCGGTGTCAGGCGATTCGAGCAGCGACAGCAATTCCTCCAGCGCCTCGCAGTGTCCCACGAACCGCTCGGTGGCATAGTCACCCGCGGCCCCGGTGGAGATGATGAACTGCCAATCGGAGGATTGCGCCAGCAGCAGCTCCCGGGCTGCCTGCTCCAGAACCGTGCTCAGCTCCGGGCGGGCGAGCGCGGCGGGAACCAGCTCCCAGAAGCGGTCCTCCAGTGGCCAGAGCCGTTCCCAGGTCCACGCAGTTTCGTGGTTGAGCCACTTGGAGAAGTCGCCGTTGGCTCCCCATGATCCTTCCTGCATCCGGATCGAAGTGGTCGGCGGCATCTCCTTGAGCCACTCGCCGGCGGTGCTCGCGGGGATCACAGCATCGCGATGCAATCCGTCGTAGAGCGCGGCCAGGAAATCCACTCCCTCATGCCACCAATGTCCGAACAACTCGGTGTCGAAGGGGGCGACAATGGCACCGTCACCTGGTCCGGCAGCAGCGATGATCCCGCCCAGGAGGCCCCGGAAATGGTCGGCGTGCTCCTCGACGGCCGCGGCTGCTGCTTCAGGCCGGTAGCGGGCCTTGTCCGCGAGATCGGAACTGGGGGAGGTCACCGCCCAGAACTTGAGCCCGCCGGGATAGCGGATCTTGTGGAACTCCAGATACCTGCCGTCGCCCGGATAGCCGCCGTAGCGGCTCCATACCTGAGCCGTGGTGCGGGGATCGCGGACCACCACATGCACCGGCCGACCGCGGCCAGCCGGCCGACTGCCGACCTCGTAGGCCCGGTACGGCGAGCGGGTGGAGGGCATCACCGGCCGGGTCGCCACCGCCTCGTACACTTCCCACGCTTCACCCGCATCGGCCAAGTGCGAGTCGACCGTGAACCAGCGAAAACCGGCATGCCTGAGGTGCTCCTCGATGCCGCGGCGTACCGGCTGACCGGGGGCGCTCGGCCACGGTTGCCATGGACCGCGAGGCCGATAGGCACACTCCGGCAGCCAGCAGCCGGTGGGCAGCACGCCGAAGTGGCGCAGATGCTCCGCCCGTCCGGTGAGGAGTTGCAGGCGGATCGATTCGTCGCGCGCCAGCAACGGCAGGAAGCCGTGAGTTGCGGCCGAGGAGATCAGCTCGATCCGGCCCGCTTCCATGTGGCGCCGGAAGGTGGTGATCAGGTCTCCCTCGTGGCGGCGCCAGAGGTTGTGCATGGCGGTGAGATGCGCGTGCCAGTGCGGCACCAGGGGCAGCAGCGCCTCGTCGCCGCTGGCCCGGAGCGCGGCGGGCGCCTCGGCGAGCGCCTCGAAGCGATGAGCAAACCATCCCTCGAGCTCGCTCCGGAACATCGGCTCGGCCAACTGCGCTGCCAGAACCGGAGTGATCCCGAGCGTGAACGGGGTCGCCACTCCTGTCTGTTCGGCGTGGTCCAGCGCGGCCAGCAGCGGCAGATAGGTGTCGACGGCAGCTTCCGACAGCCAGTCGCTGCCGTGCGGCCAGCGTCCGTGGTGGAGCACCCAGGGCAGGTGGGAGTGCAGGATCAGGACAAAACGCATCATCCCCCCCCCAACATTGCGGCGCGATGCCGGGCGCCCAGATGGTAGATCTCGACGTACCGGTCGGCGACCCGGTCCCAGCCGAAGTCGCGGCTCATCGCCGTGCGCTGCATCTCGCGCCAGGAGGCCTCGGACGAGTGCTCAAGCAGGGCACGCCAGAGCGCCCCGGTCACGGCACGCTCCTCGAAGGCGTCGAACAGGAAACCGGTCTGACTGTCGTCGATGGTGTCGGCCAGGCCGCCCACCCGCCGGGCCACCGGGATGGTGCCGTAACGCTGCGCCCGCATCTGGGTGAGGCCGCACGGCTCGTATTGAGAGGGCATCAGGAAGATGTCCGCTCCCGCCATGATCTGGTGCTCGACGTCGTCGGTGAAACGCGGTTCGTAGCCCACCCGGTGCGGCATCGCGTGGCGCAGGTGGTGGAGCGCATCCTCGTAACGCCGATCGCCGCTGCCCATGAAGACGAACTGGGCCGCCAGGTGGAACAGGGTGTGATTGTGGACGATCTTGTCGAGCCCCTTCTGCGTCACCAACCGTCCGGCCAGAGCTACCACGGGGACGAACTGATTGACGGGGAGCCCAAAGCGCTGCTGCAAGGCGGCCTTGCAGGCGCGTTTGCCGTCGAGCGAGTCGGGAGCGTAGCGCTCGGCGATTTGCGGGTCGGTGCGCGGGTCCCACGCCACCTGATCGATGCCGTTGAGCACCCCGGTGAAGCGATCTCCAAGGGCACGATAGACGGCCTGCAAACCGAAGCCACCGGCGTCGGTGCAGAGCTCCCGGGCGTGGTTCGGCGAGACGGTGGTGGCCACGTCGGCGTGGGTGAGGCCGCCCTTGAGAAAGTTGGTCTTGCCGTACCACTCGAGGTGATCGGGGTTGAACAACCACCCGGGCAGTCCGATATCGGCCACGGTGTCGGCCGGGAAATGGCCCTGATAGCCACCATTGTGGACCGACAGCGCGACCGGAATCCGGTCAAACCAGCGATCCCCCCCCCACCATTTCCGCAGGTAAACCGCTGCGAGCGCAGCATGCCAGTCGTGTGCGTGCAGGATCACAGGTCCGCTGGTAAGCCTCGGCAGTGCGGCCACCGCCGCTGCAGCGAAGGCGGCGAATCGTCGTGGATTGTCCGGATAGTCCTGGCCGCCCTCGCCGTAGATCCCTTCGCGCGCAAAGAACCCCTCGTGCTCGATGAAGCAGGTCGGTGTCCCCGATGCCGGGTCGATAGCCCTGAGCAAGCGGAAGGATTCCCGGCGGCCGCCGAAGTCGAGCGTGTACGGCTCGCCGACCGCCTCCAGCTGTCCCAGATGGGCGCGGGCCGAACGGTAGAGCGGCAGCATCGCCATGGTGGCTCTGCCGCGCAGATGCTGGAATCGATGCAGCCCCCACGATGCCTCGGCCAGCCCGCCCGTACGCGCGTAGGGATAGTACTCCGCGCTCAGGTGCACGATCATCGGCGCTTGGCCGTCGATCAGGGGCAGGTCGGGAATGGCGGGCGGCATCGGAATCACCTCAGTGGTGGATCATCAACAAACGAGTCACCCCGGAGAATCGGAGCGTAGTAGCGCGTGACATACTCCTGCAGCATCCGTCGCGACGTGAACCGGTGTCCCGACTCGCGAATCGCCTCCTTCATCACCGCGACCCACCCCAGCGGCACGCCCCGGGCATCGCGGTCATACCACATCGGGACCACCTCATCCTCGAGCAGACGATAGAGGTGAGCGGCATCGGCCGCATCCACTTGTTCAGTATCCTCGAGATCGGTGGCAGCGGGAATCAGCCAACCGTTGCCTCCGGTGTATCCCTCTTCCCACCAGCCGTCCTGGGTAGAAAGCTGCGGCACGCCGTTGAGGGCGGCCTTCATTCCGCTGGTTCCGGATGCCTCCAGTGGCACCCGCGGAACATTGAGCCAGAGGTCGACACCCTGCACCAGCAGGTGGGCCAGGTGCATGTCGTAGTCCTCGAGGAACGCCACCCGCCCCTCGAACACCGGGTCGCGGGTGAAGTGGTGCAATGCCTGCAATATCTCCTTGCCCGGGGTGTCCTCCGGGTGGGCCTTGCCGGCGATGATCAGCTGCACCGGTCGGCGCGAGTTGGTCAGCAGCAACCGCAGCCGCTCCAGATCATGGAACAGCAGGTTGGCCCGCTTGTAGGTGGCAAAGCGGCGCGCGAACCCGATGGTAAACGCGTCCGGGTCGAGCAGTGTTCCCGCAGCCACCACCTGCGCCGCCTCGCGCCAGGTGGTAGTCCAGCGACGACGCGCCTCCTCGCGGATGGCGCGCATCAGCGCCGTCTTGAGGACCTCGTGTTCGCGCCAGAGCTCCTCCGCATCAATCTCCCGGACCAGATCCCAGGTTTCCGGAAGATCCCGCGCGGTCCCCCACCCTTGTCCCAGATGCTGGTCGAGCAGGCGCATCACCGGATTGGCCATCCAGGTGGCGAGGTGCACTCCGTTGGTGACAGCGCCGATCGGCACCGCCTCCACCGGACGCTCGCTCCAGAGATCGCCCCACAGCTCTCGCGAGACCGCTCCGTGCCTCTGTGCCACTCCGTTGACATGCCCCGCCAGGCGGATCGCCAGCACGGTCATGTGGAACTGTCTCGATTCGCGGCGGGGATGCACTCCGAGCTTGAGGACCGCGGCCGGATTGGTGGCGAAGTCGTCGAGGAACGGCGCTCCGGCGCAGTGTGCCACGTCATCGACGTCGAAGAAATCGTGACCGGCCGGCACCGGAGTGTGGGTGGTGAAGACGGTGGCCAGTCGCACTCCGGAGATGGCTGCCTCGAACGATGCCCCCCCCTGAATCTCCTCGCGGGCGCGCTCGAGCATCATGAAGGCGGCGTGTCCCTCGTTGGCGTGCCAGGCACCGGGGGTGATCCCCAGGCCGCGGAGCAGCCGCACGCCGCCGACGCCGAGGATCCATTCCTGCCGGAGCCGCATCGGGAGACCGCCAGCGTACAGCTTGCTGGTCAGTGCCCGGTCTTCGGGGCTGTTGGCCTCGTGGTCGGTGTCGAGCAGGTAGAGCGGCGCCCGGCCGACCCCCATCGTCCAGGCCCGGAGGTGGATCACCCGGTCGTCGGTGGGGAGCGCCAGTGTCCACTCGCTGCCGTCGGCCGCGATGACCGGCACCAGCGGGGTGTGCTCGGGGTGAACCTCGTCGTCGGTATCCTCCTGCCAGCCGTCGGGCCTGACCCGCTGATCGAAATACCCCTTCTTGTAGAACAATCCGACTCCGACGAACGGCACTGCCAGGTCCGATGCGGTCTTGCAGTGGTCACCCGCCAGCACGCCGAGTCCGCCGGAATAGATCGGCACCGAGGCGTGCAGACCGAACTCGGCACAGAAATAAGCCACCGGACGGTCGGTGCCCAGCTCCGGGAAGGCGTCGCGGAACCAGCCCGACCCGCTCGACTGCTCGATGGCGAACCACTCCATCACCTCGTCGTAGTGGGCCAGGAAATCGTCGTCCTCCACCAGCACCGCTATCCGCCGGGGGTCGACCCGCTGGAGCAGGGTGATCGGATTGTGGGCGGTGGCCTGCCAGAGGGCCCGATCGACCCTGCGGAACAAGGCCCGGGCCTGGCGATGCCAGCTCCACACGACGTTCACTGCCAGTGCTGCGAGTCCCTCGATGCGAGGGGGAAGTTCGGGAATCTTGGCGCGCAACGGCGTCATCTATGCGTTCTCCGGTCGAACGACAGAGCGTTCGACCATGTTTGGGCTGGTGGTGATCTCCGCCGTAATCTACCATTGCCACCAGCCCCGCCGATCGGACCGGATCAATGCAGCTCCGCTGGGGCTGATCCCGGCCCGGTGCTGCTACAATTCAGGGATGCCTCAACTCCAATCTGTCTCCGTGGTGGTCGGCCCGAAGCTTCTCAAACTGGGCGCCATCGCGCTCCCCGCCATGATGCTGGGAGTGACGCTTGCCTGCTCGGCTCCCGACCCGGTGATGGAGGGAATCCGCGCCAGCGAAACCGTGGCCGGCTCGATCCGCCTCCGCGCCGCCTGGGGGTTGCAACCGTTCACCAACGCGCCGCTTCCCGGCTACTTGCGGATCGTCAACCTCGGTGCCACTGCCGACACCCTGCTGGGTGTCCGGAGCGAGGCGGCGGGCACGGTGCGGCTGCACGGTAGCGCGGACGGCCCTTCGTCCGGCTCAGGACAGGGGGGGGGAATGACCATGCTGTCGGAGCTGGTGATCCCGGCCGGCGACTCGCTGTTGATGGCGCCCGGCGGGATGCACCTGATGCTGGAGCAGTTGCGCCGGCGCGTGGTGGCGGGAGACACGGTGGCGGTGGTGCTGAAGTTCGCCAATGCCGGCGAGGTGGAGCTGCTGTTGCCGGTGGTGGGTTACGAGCTGCTGGAGCGGCTGAAGTAAAGTAAAGAGAGAAAGAGAAAAGGAGAGAAGGAGAGAAGGAGAGGGCGGACTCCCTCGTCCCGAGCGACGCGAGGGACCTCGGCACTACCCACCACCTTGGACTGTCCAACCACCGGGTGGTGGCACTTGCCGGGGTCCCTCCCTACGGTCGGGACGAGGGCCTTTCTCTCTTTCTCTCTTTCTCTCCTTCTCTCTTTCTACCGCGCCAGCGTGAACGGAATCGTCCCCTTGATCGCGTGCCCGTCGTCGCTCGCGGTCACCCAACTGATGGTGTAGCTGCCGGCCGACATCATTCCCGTCACCGGCACCAGCAGCGAGGTCGAGTCGGTGCCGCCCAGGGCGATCTGGCCGGTGGCCACGACATCGCCGGTGGCACTCTTGAGCGTCACCTTGGAGAGCTTGAGGTTGGGCTGCTGCGAGTAGGTCAGCGTCAGTGAGGTCGGCGCCGCGCTGATCACGCTGTCCTTGGCGGGAATCGAGGAGGTCAGCCGGAGGTGGAGCATGGTGCCCTGACCGGCGCGGGGAGCGGCGGCGAGCGCCAGCGCGGCGAGACTGGCAGCAATCATGGTACGGCGGAGCAGGGTGGTCATCGGGTTCCTCATCGGTAGAGTCACAGTCTTTGGGACGCGGCGGCGGAACCAATCCGCACATTGCACCAACATCCAGCATCCAGCATCCAACATCCACTACATCATACGCGCCAATGCCCCGGCCGGGTTCCCGGGCCGCCAGAGCGGCTGTGGCCAAGCCGGTCCAACCTCGGGGAATGAATCTCGTCGGTCATGGCTGCCATCGGTACAGCACCAGATGCTCCAGGCCTTCCTGGTCAAGACGACGACCCAGCAGGTAGTCGGTGCCGATCTCGAACGGCTCGATCTCCGCCGGCAGCGCCAATTCAAAGACCGGAGCTCCATCGCGGAAACCAACGAGCGTGGTCGCGGAGTCCACCGGGAGCGATGTCACCCACCACACCAGTCCGTCGGGCGAACCGTGCATTGTTTGGAACAGCGGCGCTGCGGCCGACTTTCCCTCTGCAATGATCATCTTGCGGATCATCGCGCGCATGGTGGAGTCGCCTCCGGTGCTGGCTGCCTGTCGCGTGACCATCGCTTCATACCGCTGGTCGCTCCAGACCTCAGGAACCACTGGCACGGTGTCGCGGCCCAGCAACGCGGCCTCCAGACTGTAGGTCGAGAGCTCCGGTGAGGAGTTCAGGCCGATGACTACCCGATCGGACAACACCGCCATGTCGGCGAGTTCGCCGATCGTTTTCGACTGACCAAGCACGAGCCCCGGGATGGCTGCCAGCGAATCGCCGGCGCGTGACATCACCACCAGCGCACCGTGGATTCGCGGGGCATTGGTGCTGGTGGCACGAGAGTAGTTGGAACCGGCGCGAGCGTCCAAAGTCACGAAGCGACCGTCCGGAAGGCACTCCGGCCGGAACGGGGCGGTGATCGCCGGTCTGAACTCGCGCACCAGATCGCCCTCGGGCGAAAGGATCGATACCCGATCCAACCCGCGATCCCAGACATAGAGAGTATCCGCAACGCAGCGCCCGAGCCACAGCGGCGACTGGAATTCTCCGGGGCCCGCGCCGTCGCGTCCTGTAACCCCGAGCAACTTCCCCTCTGGCGTCAGGAGGACCACGGCCTTGCGGTCGAGGTCGAGGAGGGCGAGACGACCATCGCTCAGGCGGGTCGCGTCCTGGAGCGAGCCGACCAGCACCGAATCGTCGTCACCCATCGGCAGGTCCAACGCGAGCGAGGCCTCGAGCAGCGCAGGGCCATCGGAGGGAATCGACTCAGTCCCACCGCATGCGGCGCAGCCAATGGCAATCGCGAGCCACAACGAGCCCTTCACCTGATCCCCTCCTACCACAATCGAGTGTCGGTGACCTGAGTCCTACGACCTGCGACCTACGACCTACGACCTAGTGCGTCAACTTCCGGTACTTGATTCGCTGCGGCTGGTCGGCGGAGATCCCCTTCCGCTTCTTGAGGTCCGCCTCGTAGTCCTGGTAGTTCCCCTCGAACCAGACCACCTCGGAATCGCCCTCGAAGGCGAGGATGTGCGTCGCGATCCGGTCGAGAAACCAGCGATCGTGCGAGATCACCACGGCGCAGCCGGAGAAGGTGAGCAGCGCGTCTTCCAGCGCCCGCAGCGTGTCGACATCGAGGTCGTTGGTCGGCTCGTCGAGCAGCAGCAGGTTGCCGCCGCTCTTGAGCAACTTGGCCAGGTGGAGCCGGTTCCGCTCGCCACCCGACATCACGCCCACCTTCTTCTGCTGATCGGAGCCACGGAAGCCGAACCAGCCGCAATACGCGCGCGAGTTGACCGTCCGGGTGCCGAACTGCAGGTTGTCGTAGTCGCCCGCGATTTCCTGATAGACGGTCTTGTCAGGGTCGAGCGCCTCGCGCGACTGGTCGACGTAGCTGGCAATCACCGTCTTCCCGACGGTGAGGGTGCCTTCGTCCACCGCTTCCTGGCCGGTGATCATCCGGAACAGTGTGGTCTTGCCGGCGCCGTTGGGTCCGATGATCCCCACGATCCCCGAGCGCGGCAGCGAGAAGTCCAGCCCCTCGAACAGCAGCTTGTCGCCGAACCCCTTGGTGAGTCTCTTGGCGACGACCACCTCGTCGCCCAGACGCGGCGCGGGGGGAATCAGGATTTCGTGCCCTGTGCTGTCGGCCTTTTCCTCCTCGGCCACCAGCGCCTCATACTTGCTGAGACGGGCCTTGCTCTTGGCCTGGCGCGCCTTGGGACTCATCCGCACCCACTCCAGCTCGCGTTCCAGGGTGCGGCGCCGGGCCGAGGCCTGCTTCTCCTCCACGGCGAGCTTCTTCTCCTTCTGGTCGAGCCAGGAGGAGTAGTTGCCCTTCCACGGCACGCCCTCGCCGCGATCGAGCTCGAGAATCCACTCGGCGGCGTTGTCGAGGAAGTAGCGGTCGTGGGTGATCGCGACCACGGTCCCGGTGAACTCCTTGAGGAAGCGCTCCAGCCACGCCACCGACTCGGCGTCGAGGTGGTTGGTCGGTTCGTCGAGGAGCAGCATGTCGGGCTTGCTGAGCAGCAGGCGGCAGAGCGCCACCCGACGCTTCTCGCCGCCGGAGAGGGTGGTCACGTCGGCGTCACCGGGCGGGAGACGGAGCGCATCCATGGCGATGTCGAGGGTGCGGTCGATGTCCCAGGCGTTGGCCGCCTCGATCCGGTCCTGCAGCGCGGCCTGCTTGTCGAGCAGCGCCTGCATCTCGTCGTCGGACATCGGGTCGGCGAACTTGAGCGACAACTCCTCGAACTGCGTCAACAGCGCGCGGATGTCGGCCAGCCCCTCCTCGACATTGCCCCGGACGTCCTTGGTGGGGTCGAGGTCGGGCTCCTGCGGCAGGTAGCCGATCCGGGTCCCGGCCAGCGGCTTCGCCTCGCCGAGGAAGTCCTTGTCGACTCCCGCCATGATGCGGAGCAGGGTGGACTTGCCGCTACCGTTGGACCCGATGACGCCGATCTTGGCGCCCGGGAAAAAGGAGAGGTAGATCCCCTTGAGGATCTCCTTCTGGGGTGGGACGACCTTGCGGAGGTCCCGCATCGTGAAAATGTATTCTCCGGCCATGGGGGGGAAGATAATGGCGGAGGTGGATGGTGGATTTTGGATGTTGGAGGTTGGAGGTTGGAGGTTGGAGGTTGGATATTGGATGTTGGATGTTGGAGGTTGGATATCGGAGGTTGGCCGGTCGGAGCGGGGGCGGCTGCCGAGGTCCCTCGCTTCGCGTCCGCTCAGCGCAGGCCCTCCGGTCGGGACGAGGGGCGTACCACCTAGAGCAGCCAACATCCAATCCAACATCCAAAATCCAACATCCAACATCCACCAATCAATCTCGCCGAATCCGATACCGCCTCAGCGTCATCCCGCCATCATCCTCCGGCTTGGCTGTCAGGATCACATCGCCGCTCCAGTAGGGCCATCCGTCATCGGTGTTGTAGGCAGGTGGGACCTCCCCGAGCCACCGACCGTCCGGGTCGTACACATCGAATCCCGAAGGGCGGCGCACCCAGAGATTACCATCCCCATCGATCTCCAGGCCGTTCCACGCCGGGAGCGTGGTGGGGAAGTCGCTGCGTTTCATGTCGCGGCAGAACTTGCCGATTCCCCGTTCCGGGTCGAGGTCCTCGTCGATGCGCTGGCTCGGAACCGGATACCTTGGGCGGTCGGGTGTTTCAACAATGCGCAGTGTATCGGAGCCGGTCCGGGTCAGGATGAATCGATCGGCGTCGCTCACCCCCCACCAGGCATTGCCGTCGAGTGTCGGGACCAGCCCCAGGGATGGTTGATAGGGGATCACGAACGCGCATGACTCCCACATCCGCATCTCGGGTCCCGCAGGACCGATGATCGAATCGACCACCCGCCGCTCGGCGATCGACCACCACATCACTCCGGCCTCGCTGTTGGGGGCGTACCGTCCCAGCAGCGGCAGGCGCCCTTTCTTGTCGCGGTGCCCGATCCAGTCGGTAAAAGTGGGGAGCTGAGCTTCATACAGGAAGCTGCCGTCGCCGGTCAGGAGGACCAGAGCCGAACGGCTCCCCTCGACGACCGCGATCGAGTCGCCCATACCGCGAACACCCGGGTTGACGAATTCTCCCGGACCGCTTCCCCGCCGACCGAACTGACCGATGGGATTGAAGTCGGCATCGTATCGCTGCACGAACATCTCGCCCTGGTCAAGGACGACGATCTCGCCATTGGCGAGTTGGTGTGGGTAGTTCGGCCGGCTGAGCGCCCCGACGCTGTCGGCGGGAATGGTCCGCTCGGCTTCCAGCACGATCTTCCATCCCAGGGTGTCCGCCCAGCCGCTCGGCCCGTGGTTGACCACGTGGACGACACCACCCGGGAGAGTCTCGATGGTGTAGGCGGGCCGCTTGTCGGCGCCACAGCCCGACAGGGCCAGGAGGAGGATCGCGTGGCGCAGGGACATCGGCGGCTCAGGTTGGGATGGTGGATGTTGGATATTGGATATCGGATGTTGGATGTTTGGCACCGGGGGAAGCGCCAATATTCAACACCCCCCTTACCCCGCCGCCGCCTCGCGGCGGCCCCTTTCACCTTTCACCCCGCCGCCGCCTCGCGGCGGCCCCGTTCATCCCCCCCCCTCACTCCGCCCGCTTCTCCTCCACCCGCTGCAACCGGCTCAGGATGTTCACTCCCGTCGCCGCCTCGATCTGCTGGGTGAGCTGGATGATCGCGGTGGGGAGTTGTCCCGCCGCGTTGGCGACGCCGCTGGCGCCGTTGCCGGTGTCGAAGATGGTCACCTTGTCGATGTCCATGTCGCCCACCGAGCGGCTGATCTGCTTGATGATCTCCGGCAGCATGTTGAGCACGAAGATCCGCTCGGCCTCGCTCCCGGCCGACTGGTAGAGCTTGATCGTCTGCTCCAGCACGAACAGCTTGGCCTTGCCGTCCTCGGCGATGGTGGCGGCCACCCCCTTCGCCCTTGCCTCCGCCGCCTCCTGCTCGGCGCGGGCGGGGAGCAGCACGTCGGCCTCCAGGCGGCGCTGCTCCAGCGAAATCCGTTCCTGTTGCAGCGTCTGCTCGGCCACCACGCGCGCCTTCTCACCAGCCACCGCCGCCTCGGCCTCTCGTGCCACCGCCTCGCCCTCCAGTTCGGCCTTCCGAACCCGGAGACGATTGCTCTCCTCGGCAATCCGCAGATCGGCCTGCAACGAGGCGACCTGTGCCGCCTGCCGCGAGGCCGCCTCGGTCTGTTCGGCCTCGGCGTCACGCTGCGCCTCGGCAACGCGCGAGATCTTGAGGATCTCGGCGGTCTTCTGGCGACCGATCGAGCCGAGGTAGTTGACCTCGTCGGTGACGTTCTGGATCTTGAGCGTGTCGAGCTCGAGACCGAGCTTGCGGAGATCCTCGTCGGCCTCCTCGATCAGCCGCTGGGCGAACTTGAGCCGGTCCTCGTTGACCTCCTCCGGGGTGAGCGTCGCCAGCACGCCGCGCAGGTTGCCCTCGAGGGTGTCCTTGGCGATCTGCATCACCTCCTCGAACGGCTTGTCGAGCAGCCGCTCCACGGCGTTGTGCGAGGTCGGGTCGCGGCCGCTCACCTTCACGTTGGCGATCCCCTGCACCAGCAGCGGGATGCCGCCCATCGAGTAGGCGTTGCGGACGGCGACCTCGATCGGGATGGTGCGGAGGTCAATGCGCGACACCCGCTCGATCAGCGGGATGCGGAGCGTGCGGCCACCGCGCAGGATGCGGTAGCCGATCTCCCGGCCGTCGGCGGTGAGCCGTCGCCGTCCGGTGATCACCACCATCTCGTTCGGCAGGCAGATGACGATGAGGGTCTTGACCGCGATGAAGAGGCCGAGGATGACGCCGAGCAGAACGGCGCCGACGGTACCGATGATGGCAGTATCCATGGGTCAGCTTTCAGGGAAAGGGGATTGATCAATCTGGGACGCGGCCATGACGGTAGCGACACCAGCGTCGGCATGGAGAACAATGACTTCGTCGCCCACCCGCAGCGCGGCCGGTGCGCTGGCATCAAGCTGCGCGGTCAGGTACATCTCGCGCCCGGCGATGGTGCAGGCGATCTGGCCGCGTTCGCCCGCACTGATCGGCAGGACCACGCGCGCCAGCATCCCGGAAAAGTCAGCGTCGCCAAAAATCTCCACCGCGGCGTCGGTGCGCTTGAGCCAGGTGAAGAGGGCATGCGAGAGCCCCATCGCAGCTGCCCCGAGGCCGGCTGCCACCACCAACGTGGTCGACGTGGCAACGCCCAGGTAATGGAGCATCAGCCCGCCCACGCCGAACGCCGCCAGGAAGAAGGTCAGGTTGCGGGTGGAGAAGAGCCCCAGCAGGATCTGTCCCGCACCACCGTCCCCGGTATCGCCGAGATCCGCGGTGTCCGTATCCAGTCCGTCGCCGAGGTCCGCGCCGTGATCGCCGCCACCAAGCGAGGAGAAGATCAGCAGGCCGACCCCGAGGATCGCGCTGAGCAGGTATACAGACAGCATCGCGGCACCCCCATCTGAGAGCAGCAGGGAATATCGCGCCATCGGCCCGGGATGGCGAGGGGCCGGGGGGATGTTGGACGTTGGACGTTGGACGTTGGACGTTGGAAACAGCCCCGACGTCCCCCAACCCCAACATCCAACATCCAACATCCAACATCCCATATCGCCCCCTTTCACGTTTTACCTTTCACCCCCGTCCACCCCTTCCTGATATCTTTATCCCCTCCCCCCACCACCTCCACCAGGCCGCCATGATGCGTCGTCCTCGCCTTGCTTCGTTCCTCCTCGCCACGGTGCTCGCTGGATGCGCCCCGGCCGGGCCGCCGCCGCTCGATCTCGACGCCATAGGCGCGCGCTATGTGGTGTTGGCGCTGACGCTGGGCCATCACGACCCGGCCTGGGTCGACGCCTACTACGGCCCTGATTCGCTCAAGGCAATCGCGGATGCCGACTCGCTGTCGGTGGCGGCGATCGGTTCCGCGGCGGATTCTCTGATTGCGCTGCTGGGTGACTCGGTACCGGTCTACTCTGATTCGCTGGTGACGATGCGGCACCGCTACCTCCGGACCCAGCTCGGCTCGATGTCGGCGAGGGCACGGATGCTTGGTGGCGAGCGATTCACCTTCGATCAGGAGGCGCTCGCACTATACGGGGTGACGCCACCGACGATCCCCGATGCGCACTTCGATTCACTGCTGGCCGAGCTCGACGAGCTGCTGCCGGGGCGGGCTCCGTTGGCACGGCGATATCAGGAATTCCGGCGGCGAGTGGAGATTCCGGCGGCGCGGGTCGACACCGTCTTCAAGACCGCGATCGCCGCCTGCCGGGCGCGCACCATGGAGCACATGGCCTTGCCGCTTGGCGAGCGATTCGATCTGGAATACGTGACCGGCACCTCATGGAATGCCTACAACTGGTATCAGGGGGGGGCACACTCGCTGATCCAGGTCAATCTCGATTTCCCGATCACCATCGACCGCGCGGTCGACCTCGCCTGTCATGAGGGATACCCCGGCCATCACGTCTACAATGCGGCGCTGGAGCAGCAGCTCGTCCGGGGCCGCGGTTGGGTGGAAGTCTCGGTTTACCCGCTCTTCTCGCCCCAGTCGCTGATCGCCGAGGGATCAGCCAACTTCGGGATCGAGATGGCGTTTCCCGGTGCCGAGCGCACCGCCTTCGAACGCGACTCCCTCTTCCCGCTGGCCGGCCTGGATCCCACCATCGCCGAGCAGAATGCGGCGGTCGGAGCATTGCTCACGGAACTCAACTTCGCCCGCAACGAGGTGGCCCGCCGGTACCTGGACGGGGTGATCGACAGCGCGGCGGCGGTGGCCGCGATGGAGCGCTACTGGTTGCAGCCCCCGGACGCCGCGGCCAAGACGCTGCGCTTCATCCAGCAGTACCGCAGCTACGTCATCAACTACAACGTGGGCAGTGCCATGGTGGCCCGCTGGGTCGACCGGGAAAGTGGTGGCACGGCGCCAGGGCGGTGGCGGGCTTTCGAGCGGCTATTGTCCACCCCCCGGCTCCCCGGCGACCTCGTCCTCCCCTGAGACAGCGTGCCTTTCCGGCTGGTCCACGTTGCAGGATGCGCCGCCGGTAACCTCGACGGCGGTTGCTGCGTATCAGGTAATCTGGTTTCGCTGTCTGGTGGTATTTCCGATTCACCCTTGCCCGGAGTCGCCGTCGTGACCCAACGGTCCATCAATCCCGCTCTGCTCCTCTTCCTGGCCCTCGCCGTTCCGCTCCAGGCCCAGGATCGTCTCAAGGAAATGCCCGGGTACGCCCAGTACACGGAGATGGCGTCCAAGCTGGGACAAGCGATGGTCTCCGGAAACATCTCGCCCCAATGGGCGGAGGACGGCCGGTCGTTTGAGTTCTCGCGGGGCGGCAAGCGCTGGCGCTACGATCTGGCCGCGCGCCAGGCTGTCGTGCTGGAGGGCCCGGACGCGAATGATCGTGGCGGTTTCGGTCGTCGGCGCCCGGGCGGCGTAGCCCGTGGTCGTCAGGCCACCGAGGCGTGGACCGCGGATTCCGCCATGAAGGCGGTCTATCGCGACCGGAACCTTTTCGTCTCCAAGGGCGACGGCTCGGGGGAGAAGCAGCTCACCACCGATGGCAGCGAATCGGCGCGCATCAAGTACGGCACCGCCAGTTGGGTATACGGCGAGGAACTGAACCAGACCACTGCCATGTGGTGGAACCCGGATGGGACCAAGCTCGCCTTCTACCGGTTCGACGAGAATCCGGTCAAGGACTACGTCCTCCAGATGGATCAGACCAAGGTGCAGGGAAGCAGCATGGTCGAGGCGTACCCCAAGGCGGGCACCGACAACCCGGTGGTAGATCTCTACGTGTACGATGTCGCCACTGGAAAGATCACCACCGTCGACGTGCGGCAGGGCAGGCCGTTCACTGACGATGTCATCGGCCACTACGTCTACCGGATCACCTGGAGTCCGGACGGCAGCGAGTTGCTGATGAACCGCACCAACCGTCGCCAGAACATCATGGAATTCACCGCCTGCAATCCCGGCACCGGCGCCTGCCGGGTAATTGTCCGCGAGGAGTGGCCCGCCAGCTGGACCGAGAACTCGCCGTCGATCACCTGGCTGGAGGACGGCAAGCGCTTCATCTGGGAGTCGGAGCGGACCGGCTTCTCGAATTACTATCTCTACGACATCAGCGGGAAGCTGCTGGCGACGCTTACCAATCATCCGTTCGAGGTGGGCGGCATCGTCAAGGTCGACGAGAAGGCCCGGCAGCTCTGGTACTACGCCCGGAGCGGCGACAACTACATGAAGATGCAGTTGCACCGTGTGGGGCTGGATGGCAAGGGTGACCGGCGCCTCACTGACCCGGCCTTCAACCACACGGTGACGCTCTCACCCGACCGGAAGTTCATCACCGATGTGGCCCAGACCCACAACACTCCGCCGACCACCCGGCTGCTCGACGCCAACGGCAAGCTGCTCGGCACCATCGCCGAGAGCGACATGAGCACCTTTGACAGTCTCGGCCTCAAGCGGGTGGAACTGTTCACCTTCATGGCTGCCGATGGCGTCACGCCGTTGCACGGACTGCTCCACAAGCCACACAACTTCGATCCCGCCAAGCGTTACCCGGTGCTCTTTTCCGTGTACGCCGGCCCGGCCACCAACGGTGCCCGGGAAACCTTTGCCAGTCCCAATCCGCTCACCGAATACGGCTTCCTGGTGGTGACCCTCGACGCCCGCTCGGCCGCAGGCAAGGGGAAGCGTGCACTCGACGCGATTTACCAGAAGTTGGGGCAGGTTGAGGTCGACGATCTCGCGGCAGCCTCACGATACCTCGCCCAGCGTCCCTATGTCGACGGCGATCGCGTCGGCATCTTCGGCACCTCGTACGGCGGCTACACCTCGGCGCTGGCGCTCCTTCGCCATCCAGATGCCTTCGCTGCCGCCTCGGCGTCCTCGGCGGTGACCAGTTGGGATCATTACGATACCATCTACACCGAGCGCTACATGTACACTCCCCAGGCCAACGCCGAGGGATACAAGACGGGCAGCGCGATGGAGTACGCCAAGAATCTCAAGGGTCGCCTGATGATCTACTACGGCACCGCCGACGACAACGTCCACCCCAACAACTCGATGCAGCTCATCAAGGCGCTGCAGGCGGCGGGCAAGTCGTTCGAGGTGCAGGTCGGTCCGGATGCGGGACACAGCGGCATCAACGGCCAGCGGATGATGGAGTTCTTCATCGAGGCACTGGTGCTCAAGCCGAACAAGCTCGCCAGCTGACAACGCGCCGTCATTCGCAACAACACGCCCTCAGTCTTGATCGCAGGACTGGGGGCGTGTCGCGTATCTCCCTTGCCAATTGCGGGTTCCGGGCCGACAATTGAAGCACGGAGGTGATCAACCCCGCCTCCTTCCCCGACAGAGGAGATCTCCATGTCGCTCAATCGTGGCAGTTCGCTGGCCGTGCTCGCCTTGGCATTCATGGCGTGCGCTCACGAGACGCCAACATCCAGCAACGCGGATCTTGCACCTGCGCTCGCCACTCAGTCGGCTGACGAGCTGGCCGATCGCTACATCGTGGTGTTCAGGCCCGGCACCGCCAATGCCGATCGCCTGACAACCGACATGGCGCGCGGCGGCACGGTGCACTTTCGCTACCGGACCGCGCTGCAGGGCTTTGCCGCGACCCTCCCCGGTGCCGCACTCGAGGGGATCCGGCGGAATCCAAACGTCGCGTTTGTGGAGAGCGACGCCGTCATGACTATGAGCGCCATCACCCAGAGCAATGCGACCTGGGGACTCGACCGCATCGACCAGCGCGGACTTCCACTGAGCAGCACCTACACCTATGACGCCTCCGGTGCCGGAGTGCACGCCTACATCATCGACACCGGCATCCTCTCGTCGCACGTCGACTTCGGTGGTCGGGTCGGCAGCGGTTTCACCGCAATCACCGATGGGCGGGGTACCACCGACTGCAATGGCCACGGCACCCATGTGAGCGGGACGGTTGGCGGTACCACGTGGGGAGTAGCCAAGTCGGTGCAGCTGGTTCCGGTCAGGGTGCTCAATTGCCGTGGGTCGGGCACCACATCCGGGGTGATTGCCGGGATCGACTGGGTGGCTGCCAACGCCATCAAGCCTGCGGTCGCCAACATGTCGCTGGGCGGCGGGGCGAGCACCGCGCTCGACAACGCCCTCTTGGCAGCCGTCAATGCCGGGATCACCTTCGTGGTGGCGGCTGGCAACGAGAACGCCGACGCCTGCAACTCCTCACCCGCCAGGGCACCGAGCGCGATCACCGTCGGCTCGACCACCTCGACCGATGCGCGGTCAAGCTTCTCGAATTTCGGCACCTGCCTCGATCTCTTCGCGCCGGGGAGCGGGATCACCTCCGCCTGGTCAACCGGCAATACCGCCACCAACACCATCAGTGGCACCTCGATGGCCTCGCCGCACGTCGCCGGGGCGGCGGCAGTATATCTGTCGGCCAACCAGTCAGCCACGCCGAACCAAGTCACTACGGCGTTGGTGAATGGTGCCACAACTGGGGTGGTAGGCGGCGCGGGCAATGGCTCGCCGAATCTGCTGCTGTTCAGCGGGGTGGTGACCGGAGGTGGGGGAGGGGATACCCCGCCGCCACCACCACCGCCGGCCGATGTCGTGGTACATGTCGCCGACATCAGTGCCGCGACCCAGACCAAGGGGAAGAACTGGTCGGCTGTCGTGACGATTGCAGTGGTCGATGCCGATGGCGCGCCCGTGAGCGGCGCCACGGTGACCGGCACCTGGAATCCGGGGGGCGTGGCCGCCTGCACGACCGCGAGCGCTGGTGACTGCACGCTGAGTTCGCCAAACTACAGGAACGATGCGTCGGCCACCTTCACCGTGACCAGCATTTCCGGGAACGGACTTACGTACAACGCCGGCGCCAACGCAGAGAGTTCAATCACGGTCGATCGGCCGTAGGAGCGAATGGTGAAAGGTGAAACGGAGGGCAACTCCACACCCCGTTTCACCTTTCACCCCTCACCCCTCACCCCTCACCCCTCACCGGCTTTCAGCTCCAGTTCCTCCCAGCGGGCAATCCGGCGGGCAATTTCCTGCTCCAGTGCGGCGAGAGCCGCTGCGGTGGCGGCGAGCGACTTGGCGTCGGCGCGTGCCGCCAGATCGGCCATCACTGCGAGCAGCTCTTCGCGTTGCCGCTCGGCAGCATCGATCTGGTCGGGCAGCGCGGCGAGCTCAACCGCATCCTTGTGCGGCAGCTTCCGGCGACGTGAGCCCTTCTGAACGGTCGGTTTGCCGCCGGTCGCTCGGGGGGGGGATGCCGCCCGGGCCGCGCGCCCGGCAGCGTCGCGCTGGCGCACCCAGTCGGAATAGCCGCCGACGTACTCGCCCACCCGTCCCTCTCCCTCGAAGACCAGCGTGCTGGTGACCACGTTGTCGAGGAAGGCCCGGTCGTGGCTAACGATCAGCAGAGTGGCGGAGAGGTTGGCCAGCAGCTCCTCCAGCAAGTCGAGAGTCTCGATGTCGAGGTCGTTGGTCGGTTCGTCGAGCACCAGGACGTTGAAGCGCCGGGTGAAGAGCCGGGCGAGGAGCAGCCGGTTGCGCTCGCCGCCGGAGAGCACCCGCACCGGAGTGCGTGAGCGCTCGGGCGAAAAGAGGAAATCCTGCAGGTAGCCGAGGACGTGCTTCCGGGCGCCGTTGATCTCGATGAACTCGGTGCCGTCACCGATGCTGTTGACGACCGTCTGCTCGGGATCGAGTTGTTCGCGCAACTGGTCGAAGTAGGCCACTTCGAGATTGGTCCCCAGCCGGATCGTGCCGCTGTCGGGGGTGAGTTGACCCAGCAGCAGCCGGAGCAGGGTGGTCTTGCCGACCCCGTTCGGTCCCACCAGTCCGATCCGGTCGCCGCGCGCGATGGTGGTGGTGAGATCGCTGACAATCGGCTCGTCTCCGTAGCCGAAACTGACTCCTTTCGCCTCGACCACCAGCTTCCCCGAGCGCTCACCCTCCTGCGCCTGGAGGCGCACGGTGCCGGTGCGTTCCCGGCGAGCGCTCCGTTCGAGCCGCAACGCCTCGAGGGCGCGCACCCGTCCCTCGTTGCGGGTGCGGCGGGCTTGAATGCCGGTCCGGATCCAGACCTCCTCGCGTGCCAGCTTCTTGTCGAACTCGCTCCATTCGGTGGCCTGGGTCTCCAGCGAGGCGGCCTTTCGCTCCAGGTAAGTGTCGTAGTCGGTGGCCCAGTCGACCAGCTTGCCGCGGTCGAGGTCGACGATCCTGGTCGCCATTCGCCTGAGGAAGGCGCGGTCGTGGGTCACGAACACCATCGTCGTGCCGCGAGCGATGAGATAGCTCTCCATCCATTCGATCGCGGCGACGTCGAGGTGGTTGGTCGGCTCGTCGAGCAGCAGGATGTCGGGCTGGGCCACCAGCGCCCTTGCCAGGAGAGTCTGTCGCTTGCGACCGCCGGAGGCCGCAGCGAACGGCGCCTCGGGGTCGAGCCCCAGATGCTCGAGCACCGTCTCCACCTGGCTCTTGACCTCCCAGGCATTGGCAGCATCGAGGGCATGGTGGAGCCGGTCGAGCTCATTGAGCGCCGCGTCGCTGTGGTCGAGCGCCACCCGATGGCTGGCGTGCTGGTAATCCGCCAGCAGTCTGCCGGACGCGCCGAGCCCCTCGGCGACGATGTCGAACAGCGTCCCGGCAACCTCGCCGGGGACCTCCTGCTCCAGACGAGCCACCGTCACCCCGGTCTGCCGGACCACCTCGCCGGAATCTGGGCGTAGAGAGCCGTCGAGCAGCTTCATGATGGTGCTCTTGCCGGCACCGTTGCGACCGATCAGGCAGACCCGCTCGCCGCGCTCGATGGCCAGCGTGGCACGGTCCAGCAACGGCGGACCGCCGAACGACAGCGTGATTTCCTGCAAGCCCAGGAGGGCCATGACTGCTCGTTTCCGTCAGGTGGCCCGCGGCTATTGCTGCGGCGGGACCACGGGCGATTGCGGGGTGTGGGAGAGCCAGATCCCGATGCTGAAGGTCCGCTCCCGTGAGGTGTTCTTCCCCGAGACGCCCCGAAAATACCCTATCAGGAGTCCGACCGTCGGCGAGGCCCGGAATACCGCCGAAGCGCCGAGCTTGGTGGCGCTGTAGGCGATCCCCCCCCCATCGGCGAGCCCGATCACGTTGAAGGCCTGACCCATCAACAGCAAACGGGGGTGAGCGTCGATCCCCACCGTGCCGTCATAGCGGATTTCGTCGTTGCCAGCGCGGATCGTGCTGATGCCCGCCGACGCGTTCATGAAGCCCCGCGTCCCCGCGATGCCGAAGCCGTTGCCGTACAGCAGGCGGATCTCGGCGTCGGCCTCTACCGGCCCCAGCGCCGGGCGCTCGTCGTTGTCGAACAGGAGTGGCAGGTCGATCCGCGGCTGGATCGAGAGGATGCCGGCCTTCCCCTGGGCCAGACGATGCATGATGAAGAAGCCGGTCGAACCGAAGCCGGTGTTGGTGGTGGTGGTGCCGTTGAAGGTCTGCTCCAGGCGGGAGAATCCCTGTCCCAGTCCGACGCTGGTTCCCTCGCGCCAACCGTACAGGAAATAGAGTCCGTAGTCGACCTTGTCGAGCTCGTTCTCCGTGGCACCCGGCCCTGCCGAGAAGCGATCGGGAAAGGAGCCGACATTGAAGCTGTGGGACATGAACCAGCCACCTTTGGGCAGGGTCCATTGCGCCTTCGCGGGCGACGGCAACGCCAGCATCGCGCCGGCAGCAACGGTGATCAGGAAACACCAACGCCTCATGGTGAACTCTCCAGCACGGAAGGATCGGGAAGCGCATCGAAGCGCACCGGTCGGGGCGGCGCATCCGGACGGCGCCACAAGGTGTAGCCCGCCCAGCTCCACTCCAGAAGGAATCCCGGCGGTGGTCGCCGGTCGGCATCGAGCGTGAGTCCCTCGTCGTCGGCTGTGGCGACGACGTAGCGAACCTGGCTTCCCGGTTGGGCCAGCGCCACCTCGAAACCGGTGTCCCTGGTCGTGAGATAGGGCCGCATCGATGATGACCACTTGAGCAGTGTCTCGGCGTACCGGTCATCGATGAGAATGCTCCGGGGGGGGGCACCCGCCAGCGCCTCGGCCACGGCGCGCGCAGCCAGATCACGCGGCACCAGAGTGGGCCATGGTACCAGCCACCACGCCACCAGCGCCTGTCCGACGGCCACGCTGCCGACGGCCATCCGGGTCACCCGATGAAGGTCGCGGGGCAGCGCCACTATTGCCACCAGCGTCACCAGCAGCACCGCATAGGCGAGCGAAAAATGCCAGCCGATCCGGTCGGCCAACGCCAGCAGCAGCAGTGGCAGGAGCACGCCGGCCGTCTGCGCCTCACGGCGGAGCATCGCCAACGCGGAGACCACCAGGTACGGCACGGTCCAGCTCAGAATGGTGAGAATGGTCGGGGACTGCGGTTCCCAGGGCGTGAAGGGAAAGGCCACTCGCCCCACGAAGACCCACGAGAGGTAAGCCCAGGTGGCGGTGGCCGCCATCCCGGGAAACGCCAGCAGCACCAGTTGCGAGGAGAACGGCGGAATCTGGAGCCGCGGAAAGAGCAGCGGCAGCAGGGCTCCGGCAAACAACGCCAGCGCCAGCCCCAGCGGCGAGGTGTAGAACGCCACGCCCAGGAGGATGCCGGTGTACAGGCCGTACACGGTCTGTCGCGTGGACCACCAGCGCCGGTAATAACGCCAGGCCAGGAAGAGCACCAGCAAGCCGATCGTCTCGTTGAAGTCGCTTGCCACCAAGTGGATGCCGATAGGCGTCCACGTGGCACACACCAGAAGCACCAACGGCAGCATCGAGCGACGGTCGGTGCATTCGCCGGTGATCAGCCAGCCAAGCCCCACCAGGCCCAGCGCCCCGAGCACCAGCGGCATCACGACCGACGGCCAGATCGTCAGCAGCAGGAACGGCAACGGCGGGTACTCGAAGCCGAGCAGTTCCAGGCGACCGCGATCCACGGCGAAGCGCACCCGGTGCAGGAAGGCGCCGTGGGTGTCGCTCAGCCAGCCGTCGCCGACCAGCAGCAGCGCGGCCAGAATGAGCGGCAGTGCTACCGCCAGCGCCAGGGTCGCCCGCACCCACGGAGCGGCCCGCGGCTCAGGAATGGCGGGTGAGGCCATGGACGGTCTTCTCCCAGTAGTACGGTCGCGTGAAGAGCTGACCCAGTGCCTTGTAGGCCGCGATGGAATGCAGCAGCCAGTACAGCGGGTTCAGCAGCGAGAAGAGCACCAGCCCGTGCAGCCGCCGCTTGAAGACCGCGAACATGTTGACGTAGATCGCCAGCGCGTTGCCGATCAGCAGGTTGAACAGCGACAGGTAGAGCAGCCATGGCGGAAAGAGCGGCGCGAAAAGTTGGGTGCGGGTCAGCAGCCAGATGATCGTCAGCACCACCGCGACGGGCTGAAAGAGGAATACCAGCGGGGTGCCGCCAATCAGCAGCGTGAAGCCGATGGTCTGCCTGATCCCCGCGCGGCGCACCAGATCGACCGGATTCCTGAGAAAGACCAGCGCCGTCTGCATGTAACCCTTGATCCAGCGCGAGCGCTGCCTGATCCAGTTGCCGAGATGGGTGTTGGCCTCCTCGTACGTGGTGGAGTTGACGATCCCCACGCGATAGCCGTGCATTGCGGCGCGGATGCCGAGGTCGGCGTCTTCGGTGACGTTGAACGGGTCCCAGCCGCCCAGCTCCTGCAGCACGCTGGTGCGGAAGTGATTGCTGGTGCCGCCCAGCGGAATCGGCAGCCGCAGCCGGTCCAGACCGGGCAGCAGGTAGTCGAACCAGAACGAATACTCGAGGGTGAACATCCTGGTCAGGAAGTTTTCGTCCCAGTTGTAGTAGTTGAGCGCCGCCTGCACGCAGGCCAGTTCGGCAGGCCCCTGCTGAAAGGCCAGCAGCGCCTTCTTGAGCTGATCCGGATCGGGACGATCCTCGGCGTCGTAGATCACCAGATACTCGCCCTGTGCGAACAGCAGTCCGACGTTGCACGCCTTGGGCTTGGTCTGCGGCTCGCCGGCCGGGACGATCAGGAAGCGGACATTGGCCTGCGGGGCGGCCGCCTTGGCTGCGGCGAGCGTCTCGAGATCCTCCTCCTCGAAGAGGATGATGATGTCGAGCTTGTCAGCCGGGTAGTCGAGCGCGGCCAGCGATTCGAGCAGTCGACCGATGACCCGGCGTTCCTTGTAGACCGGCACCAGGATGGTATAGATCGGCAACTCGAGTGGGTCAATCGACCGGATCCGTTCATCTCCCACCGTGATTGCAGTCTCCGCGCCGGCGCCCGAGACGCCGACGACAGTCCTGAACACCACCACCGCCAGAAAGAAGAGAGTGATCGGCACATTGAGCAACAGCAGGGTCTGCAGCGGCCAGGCCCAGAGCGACGCGAGCACCCCGCCCACCAAGGCGACCAGCACCAGATACTGGGCCAGGGTGAAGACGGTGAAGGCGCTCTCCGACTGGTCGCGGAAATAGAGGCCGTAGATCGAGGTGTCGACCACCTTGCGACGGTGCGCCAATCCGATGCCGCGATCGATGTCCCATTCCGTGGTGATCCGGAGATCCAGTGCGCGGCCGGGATAGACTACCGACAGCGCCTCGCGCAGTGCATCGCCCGGTTCCTCCGCGGTTGCCACCACGACCGTTTTGCCATCATCACTAAGCGGCACGGCCCGGAGCGCGATGGTGGCCTCCAGTGGGAAGCGATGGGCCACCGCCACGTTCACGCTGCCGGGCTCGATCGTCACGAACGGCCGACCCCACTGGGTTGCGAGGGCGCGCGCCAAGTCGAGCCGACGCACAAACCCCAGGATGAGCAGCAGCCGGCCGAGGCGTTCGCCGGTCCGTTGCTGCTGCGTGAGGGCGGTCTCCAGTTGCTGAGGGGTGATTACCCCCTCGGCAACCAGAAGGTCACCCAGTCGTGTCGAGCTCACGCCGGACCACCCGCGGGAAGAGCCAGATGGCCAGGATCAGCAGAGTCAGTCCCGCCGCAATGAAGATCACCGAGCGCCAGCGCTCCCACATCGTGGGCGGATCGGCCACGGTGCGGTCGATGATCCAGCCGGAATTGGCAGCGGTGATCACCGTGGTCGGGCCGTCGGGACCGCGGAGGGCGAGGTCGCCGTGCACTCCGAACCAGCCGTACGCCGCCAGTGACTCGCGCAGCATGGCATCGAGCGGGGCGCCGTCGTCGCGGGTGTGATGGAGGAGCAGGATGTCGCGACCATCGGCCGAGTAGGCCTGCATTGCAGCGAACGATTCGGTCGGGGCGTATTCGTCCCAGACCCGGCCCTGCAGGTCACGCAACCGGAATCCGTCGCCCGCAATCGGGGCATCGAGCTCGGTAGCGAGCGTGCTGTTGCCGATGGCCAAGAGCGAGCCGCGCACCTCCGCCCGGTCGCGGACCACGAACGGAGCCAGCGCCGTCGTCGTGGTCTGCTGCATCGCGCCGACGGCGCGCGCGGCGAGTTCCACCCGGAAGCGATCCCGCGGTTCCATCAGCACGGAGAAGGCGGGCACGAACGCCGCGGGGAAGCGATCGAAGGAAGGTGGCAACGGCATCTCGCCGGTGAGCACGAAGGTCGAGCGATCGTCGATGGTGGCCGCGAATGTCGGTCCGCCGAGCACACAGCGTCCCTCCCCGAGCACCACATGAAAGCGCACGTCGAGACGGTTCTCGCGAGCCAGCAAGTGGCCCGGCAGCGATACCGTACGGTCGACCTCGGTGCGGTCGAGTCGCACCGACTCGATCAACTGACCGTTGAGGGTCACCCGCATCGTCCCCCGACCATCCTGCGGCAGCATGCTGTGGTGGACCAGCAGCCGGACCGCGCGGGGGGTGACCTGTCGACCGAAGTCGGCCAGGGAGAACGGATAGCTGGCGACGATGACCGAGCTGCCCTCGACGGTCTCCGCCCCGAGTCCCATCTCTCCGAACGACAGTGTCCCCCGGGCATCGGGGCCGATCAGTTCGGGTCGGACCGTGGTGGCACTGAAACCGCCCACCGGCACGAGTTGGCTGCCGTCGGCCAGGGCAAAGAGCTGACGGGCATCACGACGAGAGGCGATCGACAACACCGTGCCGCGTCCCCCCCCCGGTCTCACCACCATCGTCGGCCCCGAAGGTGACCAGAACAGGGCGCGTTCGTCCGCGGCCGGTTCGCTCAGTGCGGTTCCCTCGGGAGGCAGAGGCAGAATCTCGAAGCGCGTCGTCATGCCGCGATAGCGTCGATTGACGAACGCCGCCGCGTCGAGCGCCGCCTGCGCGGCATCGAGCGACGGATCGTCCGGCAGGTAGAAGACCACCCGGCTGAGCCAGGGGGCGAAGAAATCGTTGATGCCGCCAACGGGAAGCGGGGTGCCGGCATACTCGATCCGGCTGGTCGGCTGGACCGCGGTGCGATATGTCACCTCGGCGGCACAGACCTCGATGTCGCCGATGCGGAGCCCCAGCATCACCGTGGCGCGACCCGCGTCGACAATCAGATCAGTGAGCGGGAGAGTCACCTGCGTTGTGGTGTCGGTCAGCAAGTGCTGCGAGAGGAGGCGGCCGCCCTGACTCAGCGAGAGCGTTGCACCCGGCATCAATGGTGTGGGAGTGAGGTCGAGCACCAACCGGGTCGGACGGAGGCCGCTGTTCACCGGAATGGTCAACGCCGCATTTACGGTAGCGCCGAACAGCGTCACGCCGTCCTTGAGTCCGATGTCGCGGAGGGTGAGCGCTGTCGGAGCGGAGGCCGAGTCGACGCGGGCCGTGATGGCAGGCATCGCGGCGGCGGCACTGTCGCCGGACCCTGCCAACAGGGAATCCATCTCTGCCGGGGTCGGCGCCGGCGGACCGGCCACCTCGGGCGCAGCCGGAGGCGTGTTGCATCCCGCCAGGAGCGAGATGCACAACAGCAGGGCGATCCCGGCAGGGGTGCGAGATGTGGTGAATGTCACGATCGATCTCCTCGTCTGCCGCGTCATCGGCGGCGCCAGATTTCCAACTCGCGTTCTTCGAACACCCGGTCGAACTGCTTCTCGAAATCGTGATCGACCGCCAACGCCCGGGCCACCTCGTCGGTGGCGGCGCGCCGATCGACCAACACCCAGTCAACCGTCTCCGCTGGCGCTGCCAGCGCCCGGGGACCCAATTCCCAGGTCCACGGATAGATCCGGTCCCGCAATGAGATGCGGCTCCGCGGCGAGAGATTGACCGCCGGCGCCACCAGGATGCGCCCCCGATCATAGTGGGCTGCCAACCAGCGTGAGGCGTTCATCTGGGCCGCATCGCCATCGCGGATCGCCAGCCCCTCTCGCAGCGCCCCGACTCTGACCGGGGCATCGGCGATCATCCATGCGGATTGTCCACCAATCAGGGCCAGCAACGCGAAGAACGTGCCCCGGTGCCAGCGCGGTCCGAAGCGTCCGATCATCGCCCCACCAAGACCGATCGAGACGGCGATGGCCGGAATCAGCATGACCCCGTAGCGCACGTTGAGCATCCCCTCGGGGGTGGTCCAGGGGAGCGCAATGACACTCTGTCCGCCCCACAACGCCAGCAGGTTGAACGGCAGCGCCGTCCAGAGCAGGAGGAGCGCCCAGCGGCCGGGTGAGCCCAGGGCGAGGGCCGCTCCGAGCAGGCCCAGGGGGGCGAGGATCACCCCGACCGTCAGTGCCGTCGCCCCGGCGTAGTACCCCAGCGAGATGAGCGGGGCGCCCTTGGTCGGCAGCAACCCGGAGGCGGCCAGGGCCGCCTGCTGACTCTCGGCCGACCAGATCCCCCGCTGGAACTCCAGCGGATCGCCAAAATAGATCGCGTTGTACGCCAGCCAGAGCCCCACCATCACCGCCACCGGCGCCGCAAACCGGAGCGTCGGACCAGCCCGGCGGGAGTGCGCCAGCACCAGCAGGGCGGCAATGGCTGCGTAGAACCAGCCATCGTAGCGAGACCCCACGGCCAGCGCCGCCAGCACGCCGGAGAGCAGCAAGTGACCGCTCCGGTCGCGATCGCCGAGCCAACGGTCCAGGACCCACACGGAGCCGGTCAGAAAGGCGAGCAGGATCGGCTCGGTCATCGCCGTGGTCTGCAGGTAGGCGAGACTCGGATTGGCGATCACGATGGCGGCGGTCAACCACCCCCATCTGGTTGAGCCGGTGTGCCGGTGAACGATGGCGAATGCCGCCATTGCCGTCGCCCCGAATGCGGCCAGCCCGACCAGCCCGCCCGCCAGCCCGTTCCACCACCATTGATCAACCAGCGTGAAGGGGAGGTAGAGCAGGTGCGGCACCGGCAGCCACACCGTGCCGAGCATCTGGACGCCGGGAGTGGTGGAATCCCATACCCGCCGGGCGATGTCGAGGTGCGCCTGGGCATCCCAGAACGCCAACACCAGATCGGCGCGCTGCATCCACCACTGCACCAAGGCGCCGACCAGAAGTGCGACGAGACCAGCCTGGAGGGCCGGTCTCGTCCGGAGCGCGTCGATCATGGCGTGCCCCCCCCTGAGTGCCTGAGCGTCAGGCGGGAGGTGGCGACTTCCGGCGCCGTCGGCCGGCAGCCGCCAGCGAGATCAGCCCGGTGGCCAGCAGCGTCATGGTAGTCGGCTCGGGCACCACGTCGGTCGGCGGATTGATCGAGTTGAAATCGACCTGGAAGATCGCGTTGTCGAAGTCCCAGTCGCTGAACTCGTAGGCGACGTCCTCGAAGCCGAAGAAGAACTTCCCCTCGGTACCCGGGATGATGCCGACGCCGTCGTCGCCCGGCACTCCCCCGGTCCCGAAGAATGCCAGATGTGCGAAGCCGTCGGTCGCCGAATTGCGGAGCGGGTCGCCCGAGAAGAACCAGTTGTAGCCGAACCCCTGCGAAAGATCCTGGTTGTTGATCGCCTGCTGAACCATCAACCCGAACACCACTTCGGTGCCCGCTGTCCAGGCAAAGTTCGAAGTGGTCGGACTGCCGAGGAACGGGTTGGCCTGCGCCCCGTAGCTCTTGGTGGCGATGTTCTCTCCCACGATCTGGTTGTTGGCCAGGCAACTCCCCGTCACCGACCAGCCAAAGCAGCTCTGGTTGGCCACCAACTGCTCGGTGGTGAATGCCCACAGCGTATGGCCGAACACCGTGGTCTCCTCCCAGCCAAAGTAGGAGACCACCATGTTGTTCCCCGTGGCGACCAGCGGCGTGGCGAGCCCGAAGTCGGTCGGGAAGCCGCTCTCCGGGTCGTCGGCGCGGGCCGGGGTAGTGGTGAGCAGGATCGCAGCACCTGCGGCAATAACCTTCACAGAAAGTCTGGGCATCGGCTCCTCTTGAGGGGCCCCAGGGAGAATGGGCCCGCAGGCCACTGATGGGCAAGGCGGGTGCCGGGCTTGCCTCGATATTCTCAACTCGTTGACTCGCAACGGGTTGTGGGTTGTCGAAGCAGCTCGGTAGGGCCGCTGAATGAGCTGGCTGTGGTGTGCGCACGACGATTTCTAGCGCCATTGTCGTGCCAAGGCAACAGCTGAGGCGTCGGTGCCAACCCAAGCCCATGCGGCTCAGCCAGCGAGTGCCGCCTCGATGGCCTCCAGAGTGGCGGCGACCTTGATCGGCCTGTTCGCCCCCAGAGCGATGGGACCGTCACCCTGGTGAAGCTGTTGGAGGATCCCGGGGTCCTTCAGAATGTGTCCGGTCAGCACCGCCACCACTCGGTCAGATGAGCGGATGATCCCCGCTTGGCGGAGTTGACGCACTCCCGCGACGGCGGCAGCGCTGGCCGGTTCGGCTCCGACACCGCTCCGATCGATCTCCATCTTTGCCGCCATGATTTCATCATCACTGCATGATATGACCGTGCCGTCGGTCTGCTGGATGGCGCGAACCGCCCGCTCGTAGCTGGCCGGCGCCCCGATCCGGATTGCGGTGGCGATGGTCTCGGGGCGGACGGCGATCAAGCGGTCGAATTGACGAGCGAATGCTGCCGCGAACGGGGCTGCGCCGGCGGCCTGTACACAGGCCAGTCGGGGGAGACGGGAAATCAGGCCCCAGTCATGCGCCTCGGCGACCGCCTTCCCGAACGCCGCGGTGTTGCCGAGGTTGCCTGCGGGGAGGACGATCCAGTCGGGCACCTCCCAGTCGAGTTGCTGCATCAGCTCAAGCACAATCGTCTTCTGTCCCTCCAACCGGAAGGGATTGATCGAATTGACGACGTAGACTCCCAGCGCATCGGCACTCTCCTCCAGCAACCTGAGGCAGGCGTCGAAGTCCCCCGCGATCATCAGGGTACGTGCCCCATAGGCCAGCGACTGGGTCAGTTTGCCGAGGGCGACCTGTCCCTCCGGAATGAAGACCACACCCGGGAGCCCAGCCTGCGCAGCGTAGGCGGCCAGTGACGCGGCGGTGTTCCCGGTGCTGGCGCAGGCGATCGCCCTCGCGCCAATGCGCCGGGCCTGGGTGACAGCCACCGTCATCCCCCGATCCTTGAAGGAGCCGGTGGGATTGTGGCCTTCGTGCTTGAGGAGGAGATCGGTCACCCCGGTCCACGCGCTGAGCGCTTCGCGCTGGAGCAGTGGGGTGTTCCCCTCGGGGTGGCTCACCGCCTGATCAACGGCGTCGGGATGGACGATCGCCCCGAAGCGCCATACCCCCGACGCGGTGCGCGACGGCCGGGCGCAGCAGGCGTCGGCAAAGGTGGCACGGAGCGCGGTGCCGCGCAGTGTGGGGGGGGGATGCACCAGCGCGAGCAGGCCGCCGCATTGCCGGCAGCGCGGGGCCGCATCACTGCCGTCACTGGCGTTGCCGCAGCTGTCGCAGATCTGCCGAGGCGAGCTTGATCCGTTCACCATGCCCGGGCGCCCTCACGGTCAATTGCCGCGATGCGGGCAGTGGCAGCAAGTCCGGCCGCGGCGTAGGCGGCCACCATCACAGCGGCGACCGCGTCGGCGACTTGGGCGCTGTCGACCAGTGCAAATGCAGTGGGACCGGCACCGCTGATCGAGCTGCCCAGCGCGCCGGCGTCCAGTGCCGCTTGTTTGGCTGCGAGAAACCCTGGCAGGAGCGGTGCCCGCGCCGGTTCGGCAATCCAGTCGCTGACCCCGCGACCCAGCAGGCGCAGATCGCCGAGGCACGCTCCGGCCACCATCGCGGCGACATTGGCCGCCTGGGCGATGGCCAGTTCGCGCGACACCGTCGTCGGCAGCACGGCGCGTGCGGTCCGGGTCTGCATCTGCATTGCGGGGCGGACCAGTACCACGCTGAGACTGCCCGGCACTGGCAGGGCGACGAAATCCATCGGATCCAGGCTCCGGATCAGGACCAGGCCGCCGAGTAGTGACGGAGCCAGGTTGTCGGCGTGTCGCCCCGAGACGACGGTCTCCCCGGCCAGAGCGCATTCGAGCAGAGCCGCCGCGTCCAGCCCGCCTTCGGTCAGCTGATTCGCCGCCACCGCACCCGCCACAGCCGATGCAGCGCTGCCACCCTGACCGCCGGAAAGGGGCAGCCCCTTCTGCACTGCGATGGTGACCCGGGGTGAGATGCCGACTTTCCGGAACACTGCCGCCGCTGCGATCGCTGCGCTGTTGCGCTCGGCCTCGCTCGGCAGGTCGGGGTGTCCCGGGTCGATCACCTCGATCCCGGGAGCATCGGTCAGACGGATGGTTGTCTCGTCGCCGGCCCCCGCGACGGCCAGTCCGAGGATGTCGAGTCCGGCTCCCACATTGCCTATTGAGCCGGGCGCGAAGCCATAGGCGACCTCCCGCATCAGGATTTTCCCGCTGAGGGGGTCGGCCGATTTTCAACCGGCGTTCCGGTGCTTCCGGGCGGCGTCATGCGGGGAGGCTACTGCCTCCTCCGTTGAAAGTCTACCGTTCGCCCGGTAGCTTGCGGGACGCGAGCCACCGGTGGGGATGTCCCTCCACCCGTTCCCTCGCTGCGGCAGCACCCCTGACGGCCGGTCCTTTTCGGAGGAGTCTCACGCTGATGCACATTGGAGTCCTGAAGGAAACCGCTCCACGCGAACGACGCGTCGCTCTCACCCCCGATGCGGCTGCCAAGCTGATCAAGGGGGGGGACAGCATCGCCGTCGAGGCGGGTGCCGGTCTCGCTGCCTTCCACTCCGACGATGAGTATCTCGCCGTCGGTGCCACCATCGTACCCCAACTCGATGCGGCCGATCTGGTGCTTGGCGTGCGTCGCCCCGATCCGGCACAGGCCGCGCGGGTGCCCGAAGGTGCCGCGCTCGCCGCGCTGCTCGGTCCCGACAGTCGTGACGCGCTCGAAGCGCTGGCTCGCCGCCGGATCACCGTGCTGGCGCTTGAGCGGGTGCCCCGGATCACCCGCGCGCAGTCGATGGACATTCTCTCCTCCCAGGCCACCGTCGCGGGTTATCAAGCGGTGCTGCTCGGCGCAGGTGCGATGCCGCGCTTCCTGCCGATGCTCACCACCGCTGCCGGGTCGATCACGCCTGGCAAGGTGCTGGTGCTCGGTGCCGGCGTCGCCGGGTTGCAGGCAATCGCAACTGCGCGCCGTCTCGGCGGCGTGGTGACCGGCTTCGACGTGCGCGCTGCGGCGGCGGAGCAGGTGCTCTCGCTGGGTGCCAAGTTCCTGGCACCCGAAGCGGTCGCGGGTGACGCCGAGACCGCGGGCGGGTATGCCAGGGAACTGGCAGAAGAGCAACAACAGAAGGTGCTCGAGGCGGTCTCCGGCGCGATCGTGCAGTCCGATCTGGTGATCTCGACGGCTGCGATTCCGGGCCGTCCCGCACCACGCCTGATCACCCGCGAGATGGTCGAGGCGATGAAGCCCGGCGCGGTGATCGTCGACGTCTCGGCCGAAACAGGCGGCAACTGCGAACTCACCCGGGCCGGCGAGACGGTGGTCCACGGACCGGTCACCATTCTCGGGCCGCTCAATCTGCCGAGCACGATGCCGCTGCACGCTTCGCAGATGTTCGCCCGCAACGTCCAGACGCTGGTGGAACATCTGCGCAAGGACGGCAGGCTGCACCTCGACCTCGAAGACGAAATCACCGGCGCGATGTGTCTCGCACACGACGGCGCGCTGCGCCACCAGGGGGCCTGATGAGCGAAGGAATCATCATTGGCGTCGCGATCTTCACGCTCGCGACCTTTCTCGGCATAGAACTGATCCAGCGAGTGCCGCCGACTCTGCACACTCCGCTGATGTCGGGGTCCAACGCCATCTCCGGGATCACTGTGGTGGGCGCCCTGATCATCGCCGGCGGCGGTCACGGCTGGATCAGCAGCGTCTTCGGCGTGGGCGCGGTCGCCTTCGCGATGATGAACGTGGTGGGCGGCTATGCCGTCACCGACCGGATGCTGCGGATGTTCAAGAAGGACGGGGGGGGGAAGTGATGCCGCACGCACTCGCCGAACTCGGCTACCTCGTCGCATCCGCCTGCTTCATCATCGGTCTCAAGCGGCTCGGCTCGCCCGCGACCGCGGCCTCCGGCAACCGGCTCTCGGCCTGGGGGATGCTGCTCGCCATCGTCGTCACCCTGCTCGCCGGAGGAATGCTCTCCTGGATCGAGATCGCCGCCGGCATCGTGATCGGCGGCGGCATCGGTCTCTGGATGGCGCGCTCGGTCGAGATGACCTCGATGCCCCAGATGGTCGCCCTGCTCAACGGCTTCGGCGGCGCGGCCTCGGTGCTGGTTGCCGGCGCCGAGCTGCTCAAGTCGGAGCTCGGCGGGGTGGTGCTGCCGGTCGAAACCGGGATCACCATCCAGCTCTCGCTGATCATCGGGTCGATCACCTTCACCGGTTCGCTGATCGCCTGGGCCAAGCTCCAGGAGGTGATGACCGGCAAGCCGATCACCTATGCCGGCCAGCAAGTGGTGTCGTCGCTGCTGGCACTCGCCGTGCTCGGCTTGGCGGCGTGGCAGGTGATGACTCCGGAGGCCGCCCTCGGTCCGTTCTACGGCGTCCTGGGGATCGCCCTGCTGCTCGGCATCCTGCTGGTGATCCCGATCGGCGGCGCCGACATGCCGGTGGTGATCGCGCTGCTCAATTCGTACTCGGGCGTGGCGGCGGCGATGACCGGCTTCGTGATCAACAACCACGTGCTGATCATCGCCGGGGCGCTGGTCGGCTCCAGCGGCATCATCCTCACCAGGATCATGTGCAAGGCGATGAACCGCTCGCTCGCCAATGTTCTCTTCGGTGCCTTCGGTGCCGCCACGGCTGGCGGCGCCGGGGGGGGGAAGAGCGGTGCCGGTCTCACCGTCAGAAGCGTCAAGGCCGACGATGCCGCCGTGCAGCTCGCCTACGCCCAGCAGGTGATCATCGTGCCCGGCTACGGCCTCGCGGTGGCGCAGGCGCAGCATGTGGTGCGGGAACTGGCCGAGCTGATCGAGAAGAACGGCGGCGAGGTCAAGTACGCCATCCACCCGGTGGCCGGCCGGATGCCGGGGCACATGAACGTCCTGCTGGCCGAGGCGAACGTGCCGTATGACCGGCTCTACGACATGGACGAAATCAACGACGCCTTCGAGCAGGCCGACGTGGCGCTGATCATCGGTGCCAACGACGTCGTCAACCCGGCCGCGCGCCATGACACCAGCTCGCCGATCTACGGGATGCCGATCCTCAACGCCGACAAGGCGCGCAGCATCATCGTCATGAAGCGGGGGATGAATCCGGGGTTCGCGGGGATCGAGAACGAACTCTTCTACGACCCCAAGACGGCGATGCTCTTCGGCGATGCCAAGACCTCGCTCTCCGCGCTGGTCTCGGAGATCAAGGCGCTGTAGCGGGAACGTCTCCCGACCGGCTGGTCCTCAGCGCTGGGCCAGCCGGGTCGAGGGGCGGAAGGTCACCCACGAGAACCAGAAATGGTTGCCGTGGGGAATCGGGGTCAGGCGGCGGCCCTTTGACGGTCCCGCCTCGGCCTCGCCGAAGAGATTCCAGAGCGAGCCGGTGGCGTCATCGCGGAAGCGGCCGTCGTTGGTGGCGGTGAAGCTGAGCTTCTTGCCGTCCAGGCGGCTCTCGAACACCCCTACCGCACCGACGTCGCGGCCCTGATTGATGTTGCTCGCGTCGAGCGCGCTGGCGGTTCCTTCCTTCCAGAGAACCACGATCGGCACCCCGTCGTGGTCGTCGTGGACCACCCGCTCCTTGCTTAGCCGGGTGAAGGGGTACGCCACCGGCGACTCTTTCGATTCCAGGGTGACCACCCGCTCCATAGCCGGCAGCCGGGGGTCCGGCTTCCGCGAGAAGAAGGCCGCGATCGGGCTCTGGCCGGGGTTGTCATAGCGGGCATAGGGGTTACGACCGTACTCGCGGCGATAACCGGTCTCCCGCGAGAGCACCTTGGCGGTGGGGAAGTTGCGGCGGGCCTCGCCCCAGGCGACCATCTGGGCGTCCACCCTCACCAGCTCCTTGCCGGTGAGCTCACCCACGATCCCCTCACCGCTCGCCTGCTGCCACCAGGTTTCGGTCTGGCGGTCATACATCACCAGATCGGAGTGCCTGAGCTGACCGGTGGTGCCGAAGTCGAGGACCCGACCGTTCAGGCGGCGATCAAAGACCAGTGCCGTGTTGCAGAGCGGACAGAAGGTGACCGTGGTGGGTCGGCCACCGACCACGTCGTTGACGATCTCGTGCCAGATCAGGATCTGGATCGGGTAGATCTTGGTCTCGCCGCCGTGGGAGACCACCATCACCGGCTCCCGGTCGCCCAACCAGGAGGCGGCGTCGACCGTTATGAACTTGGGACGATCAATCGACGGGATGCCGTCCTTGGGGGGACCGCCTGAGGTTATTTCCCGCAAATCGACCGAACTGCGAGTGAAGTCGGTTTTCCAGTTGCTGCCAGCTCCGGGCCGCTGGGCCGCCGCCGTTTGGGCTAGAAGGAAGGTGGCGACGACCCAGAGCCAGGAGTAGCGAATGCCAGGAATGGTGGTATTGCGCCGCAAGAAGGAACCTCCAGACCCGGGGCCGCCGCCGTCCGGCTGGCGGCCTCAGAGGGGTGAACAGGTGCCGGTGGGCACCCCGTCAGTGGTGACACTCGGGGCCGGATCGGCCACTATCCCCTGTGACACCCGGACCGGCCGAATTCTTCCCCAACCACCTCCAAACGGCTCAAATGTCACTCCCGGGAGCCGGGGAGCGTCTCCCAAGGTGAGGCGAGGTGAGTCCAAGAGCGCCGGTTGAACGTACTTGAGGGGGCCAGCGTATCAATTGGGTCCCGGCATGGGTCGACTCGCTGGAACTGTTTCACGGCATCGGCCGTAAGGTTGGGTGATGTTTCACAAAGAGTTCACCCACGAATTGCGGGAAACGGTCCGGATCGTTATTTTTGCATGATTTCGTTTGATTCTCGCCTCGACCCCGCCGGACGCCGTCCGGACCGGGGCGTGGAGCGCAGGAATAGAGGAGTGCGTGTGACCAGCAAGGTGCGTGGCAAGCGGCGTTCATTGCGTCCGGCGCAAATCGCGCGGGCGGTTGACGAGGGGCGGGAGAGTCTCGATCTCTACCTCGACGAGATTTCGCGCGTCCCGCTGTTGAATCGCCAGGAGGAGATGGATCTGGCCCGGAAGGCGTTCCAGGGCGACGTGATCGCCCAGGAGAAGCTGGCGCGTCACAACGTCCGCTTTGTCGTCTCGGTCGCCAAGAAGTTCCAGAATCGCGGCGTTCCGCTGGTCGACCTGATCGGGGAGGGCAACCTCGGCCTGATGACGGCGGCCCGCAAGTTCGACCCGGATCGGGGCGTCAAGTTCATCTCCTACGCTGTCTGGTGGATTCGTCAGGCGGTACAGGCGGCGATCGCCCGGCATGGTCGGCCGGTCCGCGTCCCGCTGAACCGTACTGCCGATCTCTCCCGGTTGGGCAAGACCACCACGCTGCTCAAGGAGCGGATGGGTCGGATGCCCACCGTCAGCGAACTCGCCCGGGCCACCTCGCTGACCGAAGAGGCGGTGCGCTCGCTCTCCTCGCTCAACACCGAGGCGGTCCGCCTCGACCACCCCACCCGCGAGGGTGACGGCAACGAGCGGATGGAGCGCTTCGCCCTGGCAGAGCAGGAGGGCACCGACGCCAACACCATGGCCAATTCGCAGAGTTCCGACATCGAGGATGCCCTCGACTCGCTCCCCCCGCGTGACGCCAAGGTGCTACGCCTCTATTTTGGCCTCGACGACGGCCAGCCGCGCACCCTCGAGGAGATCGGCCGGATGATGGGGGTCACCCGCGAGCGGATCCGCCAGCTTCGCGACCGGGCACTGATCCGGCTCCGCGAGGGCGAGACGGGGGAGAAGTTGAAGGATTTGGTGGCGTGAGCGGAAGGTCATAGGGTCATAGGTCGTAGGTCATAGGTCATAGGTCTGAAAGGTCGGCTTCCTTTTCGGAAGCGACCTTTCTCGCCTTTTACGACCTACGACCTACGACTTACGACTTACGACCTACGACCTACGACCTACGACCCATTAAACACCCTCAACACCCGGTTCAAAATCCCGCCGTGGGCCAGATACTCCAGCTCCACCGGCGAATTCAACCGCACCACCGCAGTGAACACCGTTTCGTGCCCGGTCGCCTCGTCCCGCGCGGTGACTGTCACCGCGCCGCCCGGGGTCAGCCCCTTCGCGATGCCGCTGATGCTGATCACCTCGGTGCCGGTGAGTCCCAGCGACTCCGCGGTTTGACCCGGTTCAAAGCCGAGCGGCAGGACACCCATCCCGACCAGGTTGGACCGGTGGATCCGCTCGTAGCTCTCGGCTATCACCGCTTTCACCCCGAGCAGAGTGGTGCCCTTGGCCGCCCAATCGCGGGATGATCCGGTACCGTACTCCTTGCCAACCAGCAGGACCAGCGGGGTGCCCGCGGCGATGTAGCGCATGGCGGCGTCATAAATGCTCGTCACCTCGTCGCTGGGGAAGTGCCGGGTCCAGTTCCCCTCCTTGTCGGGGACCAGCCGGTTCTTGATGCGCACGTTGCCGAAGGTGCCGCGCATCATCACCTCGTGATTGCCGCGGCGCGCGCCGAAGGTGTTCCAGTCCGGCTGCTCCACTCCGTGCTCGCGCAGGTAGGCAGCCGCCGGCCCGTTCTTGGGGATCGCGCCGGCCGGTGAGATGTGGTCGGTGGTCACCGAATCACCCAACAGCGCCAGTACCCGGGCACCGCGAATGTCTGTCAGCGGGGGGGGGACGGTCGGGAGGTCCTGGAAGAACGGCGGTTCCTGCACGTAGGTCGACGACCGGTTCCACTGGAACCGGGCGCCGGTGGCGACCTCGAGTGCCTGCCATTCGGCATCGCCATCGAACACGGTGGCGTACTGCTTGCGGAAGAGGTCCGGGCCTACCGCTGCGTCGAGCGCCTCCTGGATTTCCGCTGCCGTGGGCCAGATGTCGCTCAGGAAGACCGGCTCGCCGCTGTCGGAGATTCCCAGCGGCTCAGTTGTGAGATCGGCGTTGACGCGGCCGAAGAGCGCGAACGCCACCACCAGCATCGGTGACATCAGATAGTTGGCGCGCACCGACGGGTGGACGCGCGCCTCGAAGTTGCGGTTGCCGGAAAGCACCGACGCCGCCACCAGCGAGTGTTCGTCGATCGCCTTCTGGATCGGCTCCGGCAGCGGCCCGCTGTTGCCGATGCAGGTGGTGCAGCCGTAGCCCACTGTCTGGAAGCCGAGTTGATCGAGGTAGCGGTCGAGCCCGGCACGCTGGAGATAGTCGGTCACCACGCGCGATCCCGGCGCCAGAGAAGACTTGACCCAGGGCCTCCGGCGGAGGCCTCGTTCGACCGCCTTCTTCGCCAGCAGCCCGGCGCCGACCATCACGGAGGGGTTGGAGGTGTTGGTGCACGAGGTGATCGCCGCAATCACGATCGAGCCATCGTGCAGTTCGAAGTCTTCGCCATTGAGGGAGACGCAATGCTCCGGAGCAATGGTCGGGGGTGCCTCCGTGGTGAGTGCCCCCCCCTCGTTGGTCCAATCGGCCACGGCCGCCTCGGCCCGCTCGCGGCGGGCGCTTGGGACTGTCGGTTGCATCAGCGACGGCAGGGTCACGGCAAAATTGCGGCGCAGGTCGGAGAGCGCCACCAGATCCTGCGGGCGCTTCGGGCCCGCCACGCTCGGCACCACGGTGCCGAGATCGAGCTCTATCACCTGGTTGAATTCGGGGTCGGGGGTATCGGCGGTGTGCCAGAGGTGCTGCGCCCGGCAGTATGATTCGACCATCGCGACCGCTTCCGCATCGCGGCCGGTGCGCTCCAGATAGCGCACCGTCTCGGCGTCGACGGGGAAGAATCCCATCGTGGCACCATACTCGGGCGCCATGTTGGCGATGGTGGCGCGATCGGCCAGCGGCAACGTGTGGAGACCGGGACCGAAGAACTCCACGAACTTGTCGACCACGCCGGCGGCGCGGAGCTTGTTGGTGGCGGTGAGCACCAGGTCGGTGGCGGTGCAGCCAGCCGGCAGGGCGCCCACCAGCCTCATTCCCACGACTCGCGGCACCACCATGAAGTAGGGCTGCCCCAGCATCACTGCCTCGGCCTCGATGCCGCCCACCCCCCAGCCCATGACGCCCAGGCCGTTGATCATCGTGGTATGGGAGTCGGTGCCGACCAGTGTGTCGGGGTAGGCCGTCAGCGCGCCGTATTGCTCACGCAACTGGACAGCGGGCGAGAGGTATTCCAGGTTGACCTGGTGGACGATTCCCATCCCCGGCGGGACCACCCGGAAGTTTTCGAACGCCTGCTGCGCGAACTTGAGCAACTCGTACCGCTCGGCATTGCGCTCGAACTCGAGGGCGACGTTGGCCTTGAACGCCTCGGCGGTGCCGTAGTGGTCCACCTGCACCGAGTGGTCGATCACCAGGTCGCAGGGAACCACCGGGTTGATCCGCTGGGGATCGCCGCCCATCGCGGCCATGGCATCGCGCATCGCCACCAGATCCACCACACAGGGGACTCCGGTGAAGTCCTGCAGCACCACCCGGGCCGGCATGAACGGGAATTCTCCCTCGCCTGCGCTCTCCGGACTCCAGCCTGCGAGCATCTTGACGTGATCCTCGGTGACCACGCCGCGGCCAACATGACGCAAGGCATTCTCAAGCAGGACCCTGATGGAAAAGGGGAGGCGGTCGAGCCGGGTCAAACCGGCTGCTTCCAGCGCTTCCAGCGAGTGGTATACGGCGTCGCCGGTGCCGGTGGAGATGGTCCTGCGGGCGCGGAAAGGATCGGGGTGGGTCATGATATCGGCATTCCTGAGGTAGAATTCAGGTGAAGGTTACCATTCAAACGTAATCGAAGGGAGTGGTCGTGTCCCAACAGGTCGTGGTACCGAAGGCAATTCGGCGTCGGGTCGACGGAATCGAAATAGTCTGGCCCGATTGCAGCGATCCGGCATGGTACCCGGCCCGTCCCCTGCGGCTGGCCTGTCCCTGCGCCGGCTGCGTCGACGAGATGAGCCACCGGCCGATTCTCGACCCGCGCACTGTGCCGGCGGACGTTTCCCCGGCCACCCTGGAGTTGGTCGGGGCCTACGGGATCAAGGTCCACTGGAGCGATGGCCACGGGACCGGCATCTATACTTTCCAGGCGCTCCACGACTCGCCGGTCCGGGCAGGGAATGACTGACCCCTTGGCGGAGGCGGTCACGTCGCTTAGCGTTTCAGTCAGGCCGCACGCTCGATTCCTCTTCACCCCACGAGACCGTCGCGCATGATAGGCAAGCGCTGGTGGATCCTCATCTGGTACGGCATCCTCGTCCTCGGCGTGGTGGGGCTGGCCTTTGCCATCCACTGGGGGCGGCAGGTCCAGTGGCGCAACCTCGAGGAGGTCCTCCGGGGCCTCGGCACCATTTCCGTCTCGATCGGGATGCTCCTCCTTTTGCATGGTACCGGCTCCGGAGCAGGTCAGACGCTGCTGCTCGCCGCGCTGATTGCGTTCGTGCTTGCATTTGCCGTCGGTCGCGAACCTCCCGGGCAATCCCGGCGTACCTCCAACCAGAAATGATCATTCCAGTCAGTTTCTTGCTCCGTCGCCTCGGACGGCCTGCCATCGTGCTCGCTCTCCTCCTGCCTGCTGCCCTTTCCGCTCAGGATGGCGGGCCGGGGACAGGCGGACTGACCCGCCTGGAACAGGACCGCCTGCTGCTCGCCAATGGGCACCGCGTTCTGGTGATCGGTGCCCATCCCGATGACGAGGACACCGAACTCATCACCATTCTTTCCCGCGGCATGGGTGTCGAGACAGCCTATCTCTCACTCACCCGTGGGGAAGGCGGGCAAAACCTCATCGGTGGAGAGCTCGGCGCCGCCCTCGGCATCGTGCGGAGCGAGGAATTGCTGGCCGCCAGGCGCGTCGATGGCGGCCGCCAGTTCTTCACTCGCGCGATCGACTTCGGCTTTTCGAAGTCTGCCGAGGAAACGCTGGACATCTGGCCCCGCGATTCGATCCTGGCCGACATCGTTCGAATCATCCGGCGCTACCGTCCCCACCTGATCGTCTCGGTCTGGTCCGGCACGCCTGCCGATGGCCACGGCCACCATCAGGCCTCGGGGATGCTGGCGCGCGAGGCGTTCGACGCAGCGCAGGATCCGGCGCGCTTCCCGATGCCGGGATTGGCTCCCTGGCGGCCGCTCAAGTTCTACCGCGACTATCGCGCGACCGGTCCCGGCGCCACTTTCGAGGGCGGGAGGCTCGATCCAGTCACCGGCCATTCGTTCCGTCAACTGGCAGCCCGCTCCCGATCGCAGCACCGTTCGCAGGACATGGGGTCACTGGAGGAAGTGGGGCCGAGCAGCCGCCGCATCGTGCTGGAGGCGGTCGCCTCCGGGATCGACCTCGCCGCCGACACGGCGCTGCTGGCAGGACTGCCTGCTCAGCCAATTCCAGATCCCGAGCGGCTCGGCCGGGTCAGGCTGGCCGAACTGGGGGTGATCGTCGATGCCTACACCGACGACGACGAGGTGACGCCCGGCCAGTCGGTCTCGATCACGACCCTGGTCTGGAACACGGGTGCCGATACCATCGCCGCGTCGATCTCCTGGCCTCCCCGGGATGGTTGGGAGACGGCCGGTGAGCACGATTGTGGCGTCCGGGTGCTGGTGGCGCCGGGGGCTGTCCATCGCTGCATTCTTCCCGTGGCGGTCGCCGCTGCCGCCCGGCCGGGCCAGCCCTATTTCCTGGTGAACGCCGCCGAGCCCGGGAGCTACACGCTGTCCGGCCCGAGCGCGACCTGGGGTGAGCCGTTCGATCGCCCGGTCGAGGTGTCATTCCGTATTTCACCGGCCTCCGGCGCTCCGCCGGTTTCGGTCAGGCACGAGGTGACCGCCCGCTCGCTCGATCAGGCCCGCGGGGAGATGCGCGACCCGGTCACCATCGTACCGCGGGTGATGCTAGATATTTCGCCGGGCCGACTGCTCTGGCGCCGCGGGCTGGCGCAGCGTCCCTTCGTGGTCACCGTCGAGCATGCCGGTATCGACAGCACCATCGGGACGGTCCGGCTGCGGCTGCCGTCAGGCTGGCGAGGCGGCGATCCGCAGCCGGTCGCCTTTGCCAACCAGGGCGAGCGCGCCACGCTGACCTTCATGGTCGTCCCCCCCCCAAACGTGACCGCCGGAGAGGTCGAGCTGGTGGCCGAGGCCCTTGTCGGTGCAGACACGATGCGACTCGGGGTCCGGCGGGTGCGCTATCCGCACATTCGGGAGCGGCTGATCTTTCATCCGGCCGGCTCGAGCGTCGTGGTGGCGCCGGTACGCTTTGCCGACGGACGTCGCATCGGATATGTGCGGGGCGCGGCCGACGCCATTCCCGAGGCGCTGGGCGCGGCCGGGGTGCCGGTGACCGTGCTCGATCTCGAGCGGCTGCCGGCCGCGCTGCTCGACTCGCTCGATGTGGTGGCGATCGGACCGCGCGCCTACGAGATCAACAACATGCTCCGGCGCCTCCATCCGCGACTGCTGGAATGGGCTCGGGCCGGCGGCACTCTCATCACCCAGTATCAGCAGTATCAGTACGTCGAGGGCGGCTTCCCGCCGCTGCCGCTCACCATCGGCCGACCGCACGACCGGGTCACGGATGAGCAGGCGCAAGTGACCCAACTGATGCCGCGCCATCCGGTGGTGCAGACGCCCAACCTCATTCAGGCCGCCGACTTTGACGGCTGGATTCAGGAGCGCGGGCTCTACTTTGCCCGGAGCTGGGATCCGGCATGGCAGGAGCTGCTCGAAATGTCCGATCCGGGTGAACCGGCCCGGCGCGGCAGCCTGCTGATCGCTCCTTTCGGCAAGGGCACCGTGGTCTATACCGGACTGGCGTTCTTCCGGCAGTTGCCCGCCGCGGTGCCCGGTGCCTGGAAGTTGTTCGCCAACCTGCTGGCCCTCGGTGGGAATGGCTCTTGACTGCTGAAGAGCCGCAAACAGCAAGGTTTCGGGGGGGGGACACTCACGCGTGAGTGGTCCGGTCACCTCCACCCAGCGCGACAACCTGCGGCGCCTCAGCGTCCTGATCGCCGTGAACTTCATCGACATGCTCGGCTTCGCGATCGTGCTGCCGATCCTGCCGTTCTACGCCCTCGAACTAGAGGCCACCCCCGAGACGATCGGCTGGATGATCGCCTCGTTCTCCATCGCCCAGCTGATCGCCTCGCCGCTCTGGGGACGCGTCTCCGACCGGTACGGTCGGCGACCGGCGTTGATGATCGGGCTGCTCGCCTCCGCGATGGCGTTTCTGGTGTTCGGGCTGGCCGATACCGTGTGGCTGCTCTTCCTCTCCCGCATCATTCAGGGAGCAGGGGGGGGGACGACCGGAGTGGCGCAGGCCTACGTATCCGATACAGTCACCCCCGCCGACCGGGCGCGCGCCCTGGGCTGGCTCTCGGCGGCGACATCCGCCGGCGTCATGATCGGCCCGGCCATCGGTTCTCTGGCGACGATGCTGGGGCGGCAGGCGCCAGGGTTCATTGCCGCTGCGCTCTGCCTCCTGAACGTCCTGGCGGCCTGGAAGTACCTGCCAGAGTCACGGACCCCTGACGCCACTCCGCGACCGCGCAAGCCGGTGTGGCACGGGGCGTGGATGGCGTTGCGGCACCCGGGTGGACCGGCGGAGCGGCTGATCTGGATCTACGGCGTCGGCATGCTCGCCTTTTCGCTCCTCACCAGCATCCTGGCAATCTGGCTCGAGTCACAGTTCGGGATCACCGCCAAGACGATCGGATACTTCTTCGTCTATTTCGGTCTGCTCGGCCTGGTGGTGAGATCGCTCGCGCTCGGTCCGGTAGTCGACCGGATAGGTGAGGTCTGGGCGATGCGGCTGGGATGCCTCTCGCTGGCCCTGGGACTGCTGCTCTACCCGATTGCCCCAACCGTTTGGGTGCTGGTGGCGATCATCCCGCTGGTGCCGATCGGCACGGCGTTGCTCTTTCCGGCCACCACATCGCAGCTCTCGGCCGCCACCCCCGCCAGCGAACTCGGCACCACCATGGGCGTGGCACAGACCTTTGCCGGGATCGCCCGGGTGTTGGCTCCGATCCTGGGGACGGTCGCCTACCAGCGGATCGGGGTGCACGCCCCCTTCGTGATCGGGGGAGCGATAGTCCTGCTGATGGCCTGGGTGACCTTCAGGCAGGTCCCCGGGCCGGAATTGGGGGGGGCGGCGAGTACCCCTGTCGCGTGACGGCGCCGAGTGGTTATCATGGACCGATGCCGACCAACCCCCTGCCCGACACCAGCGCCGGTTTTGCCGATGCTTCCTGGGACACAGTAGCCCGCTACTATCGCGATCTGGAGAGCGTGGCGCTCAGCGCGGCCAACCTCGAGTCGTGGCTGGCTGATTGGTCCCGGCTCGACGAACTGGTGACCGAGGCCGCCTCGCTCGCCATGATCGCCTACACGTCGGACACCACCGATCCGGCCAAGGAGGCGGCGCACCTCCGCTTCTCGACCGACATCCTTCCCAAGCTCGGCGAAGTCGAGGTCGCCCTGGCGCGCAAGTTCGTGGCGGTAGGGACCGATCGCCCCGACCTGGCAACCACGCTCAGGCGCTTCCGCACCTCGATCGAAATCTTCCGGGAGGCCAACGTTCCGCTGGTCGCCGAAGCGGAAGGGCTCGCGGCCCGCTACCAGCAGATCACCGGCACGATGTCGGCAGAATGGGGGGGGGAGAAGATCCCGCTGCCCCGGTTGGCGCCTTACCTCAAGAGCGGTGACCGGGCGGTGCGCGAGGCGGCCTGGCGCGCCTCGGTGGCGCCGTACGTGGCAGGTGCGGGCGAACTCTCCCCGCTGTTCGATCGCCTGATTGCGTTGCGCCAGGAGATGGCCCGGAACGCCGGCTTCGGCGATTACCGCGACTACATCTTCCAGGCCAAGTACCGTTTTGACTACACCCCGGCCGACTGCGAGCGACTCCATGCCGCCATCGAGGCCACCGTCTGCCCGGCGATCGAGCGGGCCTTTCAGCATCGCCGGGAGCGCCTCGGACTCAAGTCGCTGCGGCCGTGGGACACCGCCGTTGACCCCTGGCGCGCCACGACTCCGGTGCCCTACGCCGACGTGGCGGAGTTCCAGGAGGCCTCGGCCCGGATCTTCACGGCCGTAGATCCGGTGCTCGGCGGGCAATTCCGGACCATGATGGCCGAAGGGTTGCTCGACCTCGAGTCCCGGCCGGGCAAAGCCCCCGGCGGCTACTGCGATACCCTGCATGCCCGGGGCAGGCCGTTCGTCTTCATGAACGCCGCCGGTGTCCCCGAGGATGTCACCACCCTGCTGCACGAGGCGGGTCACTGCTTCCACGCCTTTGCCAGCCACGCGCTCCCCTTCATCTGGCAGCGTCATCCCGGCGCTGAATCGGCCGAACTCGCGAGCATGTCGATGGAGTTGCTGGCCGCGCCCCATCTGGTGCGACCAGTCGGATTTTACGGCGAAGCCGACGCGCTTTCCGCCCGGCTGGAACACCTCGAGGACCTGCTCCTCTCGCTGGCCCATATCGCCTCGATCGATGCCTTCCAGGGATGGATCTACACCAATCCGCAGGGCGCCGATCCAGCGGCCCGCGATGCGGCCTGGCTGAGATTGCGGGATCGCTTCGAGCCCGGTGTTGACTGGAGCGGGCTGGCGGCGGAGCGGGTGGCGCGCTGGTACCGGCAGCTCCACATCTTCCTCTACCCGTTCTACTACATCGAATACGGGTTGGCCCAGATCGGCGCGCTTCAGGTGTGGCGGAACGCCCGCCGCGACCCCGTGGCGGCGGTGGCTGCCTACCGGCGCTTCATGGCCTTGGGGGCGACCACCCGGCTTCCTGATCTCTATCGGACCGCTGGCGTGGAGTTGTCCTTCGACGCCGGGCTGTTGGGTGAGCTGGTGGAGCTGGTTGAGACCGAAATGGCGACCTTGCGCGAGGCACTGGCCCGGGCGACCTGACCCGCTGCTGTTGCGCCTGTCGGTCGAAGGCGGCAGATTGCCGCTGCTCCGGGACGACTGTCCCGGGCGGAAACCTGTTTTGGGAGCGTGGATGGCGAAGGAAGACGGTATCGAGATGGAAGGGGTGGTCCAGGAGGTGCTCCCGGATCGCAACTACCGCGTGCTGCTGGAGAACGGCCACACCATTCTTGCGTATGCCGCAGGGAAGATGTCGAAGTTCAAGATTCGGGTGCTCGAAGGCGACCGGGTGAGTGTGGTCCTCTCCCCGTATGACCTGACTCGCGGCCGAGTGGTTTACCGCCACAAGTAGCTCCACAGGCAATTCGCACCACGACTTGATACCTACTGGACGGGCCCGTAGCGGAGCAGATCGCCACGGGCCCCTCGGCTGTCAGGCAATCTCCTCTCAGCCGCCCAGCAACCGCGCCGCCAACCGCGCCAATTCGCCACCGCGTCGGCGAACTCCGCTTTCGACCGCACTCTCGAGGGCTGCGCGAAACTCACCCACCGAAGCCCAGCGCGCCTCGACATCGTTGCGGAGTGCCCGGGAAAGCACCGCGGCGAGCGCCTCCGTCACCTCCGGTCGTTCGGCAGTGAGATCGGGAATCACATCGGTGGTCTGTTTGGCCAATACCTGTTGAACGGTGGCCCCGGTAAAGGGGACCCTGCCGAGCAGCGCGTAGGCGGCGACCGCGGCGAGCGAGTAGAGGTCGGTGCGGACATCGACCTGGCCACCGAGCAGCTGTTCGGGCGAGGCGAACTGCGGAGTGCCGCTCTGCGAGGTCGCTCCCCCGAAGGCACTGTCGCCACGCAGCGCCAGGGCAAGGCCGAAGTCGGTGATCCGCACCGAGCCGTCGCGCTCCAGCAGGAGGTTTTCGGGCTTGATGTCACGGTGAATCAGCCCCAGGGCGTGGGCGTGTCCAATCGCGCCGAGCGCCTCGCGCAGCAGGCGCAGCACCTGGTCGAGCGAGAGCGCCCCTTCGGCCTCGACCCGCTGGGCGAGGTTGGGGCCGTCGACTATCTCCATCGTGTACCAGAGCAGACCGGAACGGCCGGCGATGTCGTAGATGTCGACGATGTTGGGGTGATTGAGCCGCGCCGCCAGTTGCGCCTCACGGCGGAACCGTTCCACCACTCCCGGGTCGGCGGTCAAGTGGGGGTGGAGCACCTTGAGTGCCACCTCGCGCTCCAAGTGCAGATCACGCACCCGATAGACTCTGCCGAACCCGCCTTCGCCGAGCGGTTCCAGCAGCTCGTAGTCGTCGCCCAGCGCGCGCCGCAGACGGGCTTCCCAATGGGGACCGTCGGCATGCTCGGTGGCGAGCGTGGGGAGAGCGACCATCGCCGATACAAACTCACCGGCGTCGTTGGTGAAATCCTCCAGCATTTCGGCCGCCGTGAGATAGCGGGCGGTTGGTCGAGGATCAAGGGCGCGGCGGATCACCCGGTCGAGCGCACGGGGGATGACGGCGCGCAGCTCCCGAGGTGCCACCAGTTGCGACGGATCGAGCGGCGGTGTGGTCGCAGTAACGGCAAAGTACAGGATGGCACCGGTGGTGTAGATGTCGCTGGTCTGATCGCCAACGGTCCCGTCGCGCACTTCGGGAGCGAGGAACGGCAACCCGGTCGGCTGCTCCGTGGCGGGGATGTCGGGCAGCGTCAGGTTGCAGAAGCGGAGGTCGGTGATCGTCCCCCGTCCGGTGGTGCCGAGGAGCAGCGAGGCCGGTACGATCCGCCGGATGATGATGCCGTGCGCGTGGGCATGCTCCAGCGCCGTGAGGAGATCGCGCGCCAGGACATGCACAGTGGGAACGGCACGTGGCCCCCGCTGGATGGCGTCGCCCAGCGACTCTCCCTCGATCCAGTTGCCGACGCGGTAGGCGAATTCCCCCACCACCCCCGCCTCATAGATGTGCCGGATCGCAGGGTGGTCGAGCCGGGCGAGCGCCTCGGATTCCTTGAGGAACCAGCTCCGGATTGCGGCCCCGGCCTCGAGGTTCACCCGCAGCGAGACTGGCCGGTTGAGGATCCGGTCGTGGGCGCGAAACAGCACCCGCTCAGCGGATACCGCGGCGGTGGCATCGAGTCGAAAACGATGACCCAGCGCCTCCTCGATTCGGGAGCGAATGACGGCGGCAATGGGGTTCGGCATCGGGAATAAAGATACCCGGGTCAGGCCGCTGTCAGACCAGCGCCGCCAACCGTTTCGCCAGAGCGACCAGTTCGATACGCATTGCCCGGGTCGGCCAGTCCACGCGGCGGCCGAACGCCTGGGCAGCATCGCTGTACCAGGCCACCACTTCCCGGGGGGGGGCGAATTCGTGGACTTCCAGATATTCCGGGCCAAGCCGCTCAACCAGCGCGATCGCACCGCCGCACTCGTGAATCTCGGCGGCGCAGCGGATGTCGAGGGCGCGTGGTTCCATCGTCACCAGTTGGGTCAGGATTGCCCGCTTGCGGTGACGCCAGTCGGTGGCGGCGGCAGGCGTCACTGCATCGAGGGTCACGCCGAGCACGGCGGGCCCGAACTTCTGGCCGATCTTGAGGGTGAGGTCGTCGATGTCATGACCCGCTGCCTCCAGCACGTGGTGGAGAATGCCGGCGACTATGGTCGTCTCATCCGCGCCGTGACGAGCCAGGATCACCGCGACGTTGGCAGGCGCTGCCAGGTACTGGAGCGCACCAGCCCCCGAGGCGCGCGGTGCGTAGTGCTTGGCCGCAAAGGTGAAGGCGTGGTTGATCCGGTCGCTGTAACCCTGCACTAAGCTATCCCCAGCAATTTGTGCGTCTGCAGGGAGATGCTCCAGCGCGGATTGGCGAGACAATAGGCAACCGCGGCGCGGGTATTTGAGTCCCGGTTGGGACCGTCCATTGGCTGCAGCAGCAGGTGTGAAAAGTCGAGATCGCCAAACCGCTCCGGCAGTGCCGCCTGCTGAGGATAGACCAGCTTGAGCTCATCACCGCTGGTCTGCACCAGCGGTGCGCCGGCCTTGGGGCTGACACAGATCCAGTCCACCCCTGCGGGTGCCGGCAGGGTGCCGTTGGTCTCGATCGCCACCTCGAATCCCTCCGCATGGAGTGCCTCGACCAGCGCCTCGTCCAGTTGCAGGGTCGGCTCGCCGCCGGTGCAAACCACGTAGCGGCTGGCGCGCGGGTCGGCATCGGCAGGCCAGGTGGCGGCGACCCGCAGCGCCAGGGCCTCCGCCGAGCGGAATTTCCCCCCCCCGGGGCCGTCGGTACCCACGAAATCGGTGTCACAAAAGGTGCACACAGCCGTGGCTCGATCCTCCTCCCGGCCGCTCCACAGGTTGCAACCAGCAAAGCGCAGAAAGACCGCCGGGCGGCCGGCGTGCTTCCCCTCACCCTGAAGGGTATAAAAGCATTCCTTGACGGCGTAGCTGGGCATCCCGAAAAATAGCTCATAAAGAGAGAAAGAGAGAAGGAGAGAAAGAGAGAAAGAGAGGGCCGCCCTTTCTCTCTTTCTCTCCTTCTCTCTTTCTCTCTTTACAGTCCCTCGTATGGGGCCGGGTCCCTCACCCCCGCCTCGGCGAACCCCTTGAGGCGGAGTTGGCAGGCATCGCATCGGCCGCAGGCGGCGCCATCCGCACTCGGGTCGTAGCAGGTCAGGGTCAGGCCGAAGTCCACTCCCAACTCAAGGCCCAGAGTCACGATGCCCGCCTTGGTGAGCGCGGCCAGCGGAGTGTGGATGGTGAGGGCGGTGCGCCTGGTCCCCAGCCGGGCCATTGCCTGGAAGGCGGCGATGAACTCCGGTCGGCAATCGGGATAGCCGGAGTAGTCGAGGGCGTTGACGCCGATGAAGATGTCGTCGGCCTCCAGCACTTCGACGGCCGCCAGGGCGAAGCTCAGAAAAATGGTGTTGCGGGCCGGCACGTAGGTGATCGGCACGCCGTGACCGATCGCCTCGGGGTCGCGATCCTTGGGCACGAGGTGGTCGGCGGTAAGCGCCGAGCCACCGAAGCTCGCCAGGTCGACATCGACGATGCGGTGCGAGGCCGCGCCCAGGGCGGTGGCAACCCGGGCCGCCGCCGCCAGTTCAACCATGTGGCGCTGGCCGTAGCGGAACGAGAGGGCGTGACAGCGATATCCCTCGGCGCGTGCCACGGCGAGACAAGTGGCGGAGTCCATCCCTCCAGAGAGGAGGATGACGGCAGGGCGGGGAAGTGTCATGGCAGGAAGTTAGCCATACCTGTCCCGTGGCAGGGCTCCCTGCACCGGGTGTCAAAACACGACGCGCCGCCCGCTCCATGGAGGAACCGGCGGCGCGTCGTGCCATCCCGGCCGCTACATCCGGGGGACGAACATGATATGCGCCTTCGGCGTGCCGGGGAACATCAGCCAGGACTCTCCCACCGCCGGGACGCTCGGCAAGCCAGTGGTCGCCGAAGTCGCAAACGGGAGATACACCACGTACAGCGGCCGCGCCGCCTTGATGGTGTTGGTCGCGGCGTCAAAGCTCCCCGGGGCCCCGGTGAGTTGCCAGAGCGCGGCCCGCTCCGGCATCGACAGGGTCCCCGCCTCGACTTCGGCGTAGCGCACGCTGTCCACGCCGTCACCGGTGACACCGCTGGCGCGGAGCGCCCGGCCTCGCGCCATGAACGGTTCCATTCCCTCGTGGTAGCAAGCGACGTGGAAAGCCGGAAGCATCGGGTCATCGGCCAGGCAGATCATCCCGTTGTCACCCTGCTTGAGAGTCACCAGCGGAGTGTCAAGGGCTTGGTAGCCAAGCACCGTGGCTCCCGAGCGCAACTCCTCCGGCAACGGCAGTACTGCAGACGCCACCTGCTCGGCCGGTTGCTGCCAGGCCACCACCTTGATCGGCACCTTGGTTACCAGGTTGCCCCGGCCGCCGCGCACTTCGAGGGCGTAATTGCCGGCGGTGAGGTTGACCTCAACGTCGAAAGTTTCCCCGATGCTCACCCGCTGCTTGGCCGATTCCTTCTGCTGCTGGAATCTGGGCAGGTCAAAGCCGTCCTTGGCCAGTGGCTTCCAGAGGGTCGGTGCGCCGTCCTTGACCAGCCAGTATTCCAGATTCGGCCCGCCCATCGAGATGTTCATCAACCGGAACCGGTAGTCGGTGCTGGCCTGCAAGGTCCGCTCGGCGTGGTTCGATGTGCCATTGAGGGTCGGCCCCAGATCCGGTGCCTCACCGATCTGGAAAGTCAGGTCATGCTCGGCATCGTACTGCTGGCCGGGTTCAAGAATCAGCAGGGCACCCCACAGTCCGCCGCTGTGCTGCAGGACCTCATCCATGTGAGTGTGGTACATGAAGGTTCCGGAGCGCGGCGGCGTGATGTGCACGTCGAACGAGTCGCCAGGCATGATCGCCGGTGTGGGCATTCCCGGCATCCCGCCGACTCCGACCACACCGTCGAATGGACTCTCCAGTTCGAGCCCGTGCCAGTGCACCTGAGTCGGTTGACTGCCGTGATTGAACACCCGGATGAGGGTGGGCTCGTCGCGAGTCAGCAACAGGGTTGAGCCGGGAGAGCGGAGCGAATCCGGGGCAGGCGGGGTGCCGCCATCCTCAAGGACATAGGCAAATCGCGGATTGGCCTGACCGGCAGGCAGCGGTCCCTGCTGCTCGTTCACATGCAGCCGCAGGGTGCGGCGGGCCACCTTGGCCGGCGCGTAACCTGGGGGGGGGACGATCGTGATCCCCATCATCAGGCCGCCCATCCCCCGCTCGACGTGATTGTCGGGATCGTGCGCCGCATGGGGGCTGAACAGCGAGGCCTCGCGCTCGGGCGTAGGCTGCATGAATTCGCCAATTCCGGCGTTGGCCACGACATGCCAGTTGAGGTGACAGTGGAACACCCAGCCGCCCGGGCGATCGGGCTGGAAGGCGATCCGCATCGTGGTACCGGGTTGGGCAAGTTCGGTCACCGCCATTCGCCGCTGGTTCGGCCAGTAGACGGTGTCCCGGGCGGCGTCGCCACGCGAGTCAACCCGGAAGTAGAAGCCATGCAGGTGCATCGGATGAGGATCGGCACTGGCGTTGATCACCCGCCAGGAGACCGAGTCACCCATGGTGTAACGGAGCCGCTCGGTGTTGGGCCAAGGCCGGCCGTTGATCGCAAAGATCTCCTGCGCCAGGTCGGGGTCACCTCCGGGAGTCTTGGCCATCACCCACCAACTGATCACGAAGACGCGATCGGCTGCTGATTTCTTGCTGCCGGGCGAATCGACCACGAAGGCCCCGCTGAGCTGGCTGTCCTCGTACATCCGGTCGGCAAAGGCCGTCCCCTGGATCGCCGCCCAGTAGTAGAAGGTCCCGGCAGCATCGGCGATGAAGCGTGCCTCCCCGGTGGCGCCCGGCGCGAGGACCAGTGAATCGGGGACCGCCTGCTGCTTGCTGCTGAGGCCATGGACCACCAGCGTGCTGTCGGTGGTGTTGGTCACCGACACCCGCACCGGCGTACCCTGGGGGACCCGCAGCATCGGACCGGGGATTGATGGCGCCTCACCTCGTTCCGCAAATGCAAACAATTTCCCGCTACCCTTGTCGGGTCCCAGTGGGAACCACTCAGCCCGTTGGATCTCGAGTTCCAGTCGCCATTCGCCGGATACCTTTCGCCCGGCCGGGACGACATTGTCATTGAAGGCGACAACTGCGAGTGGCGGCGGGCTGGCCGGAGCCCCGTTGGATGGCAGCAGGGCAAGCCCAGCGAGCAGGGCCGGAGCGAGTCGGAACATTGGTGCGACCTCATCTTTTGGGGAAGTTGACCGAAAAGGTCGGGTATGGTACCGGATCGCGCAAGGGGGCATCCGCTCGACGGTGGCGGGATTCCCGGGGAGTCGCTTATCCTTGACGCAATCCATTCACCACGCAGGGACCTCGTATGGCCGAACCGCTCGACCGACTGCAATCCGTGCTGGGCGACCGCTATGAATTCGTGCGGGAGCTGGGCCGTGGCGGCATGGCGACGGTTTACCTTGCCAAGGATCTGAAGCACGACCGCGATGTCGCCGTGAAGGTGCTGCACGCCGACCTGGCGGCATCGATCGGCGGCGATCGCTTCGAGCGCGAGATCCGCCTTGCCGGTCGGCTTCAGCATCCCCACATCCTCGGCATGTACGACTCCGGCGTGGCCGACGGCCTGATGTACTACGTGATGCCGTTCGTCACCGGCGAGTCATTGCGGGACCGGCTCGATCGCGAGGGCCAGCTCCCTGTTGATGACGCCATGCAGATCGCCCTCGAGGTCGCCGACGCACTCGGCTACGCCCACGAGCAGCAGATCGTCCACCGCGACATCAAGCCCGAGAACGTCCTGCTGAGCGGTGGCCACGTGGTGGTGGCCGACTTCGGCATCGCCCGCGCGGTGGAGGAGGGGGCCCAGAAGCTCACCCAGACCGGGATGGCGATCGGCACCCCGACCTACATGGCGCCCGAACAGGGAATGGGCGAATCGGTCGGCCCGACCGCCGACATCTACTCGCTCGGCTGCATGCTGTTCGAGATGCTGGCCGGGGAGCCGCCGTTTGCAGGCAAGAACGCCTCGGCGATTCTCGCCAAGCACGTGATGGAGCAGGTGCCGTCGGTGCGGATCATCCGGCAGTCGGTGCCGGAAGAAGTGGAACTCGCCATCTTCGCGGCGCTCGGCAAATCGCCGGCCGATCGTCCCCAGAGCTGCGCCGAATTCGGGGCGATGCTGGTGGCGGCGCCGTCGGGACATACCTCCACCCGCCTGATGACGATGCGGCACACCACCGCCCGTCGCACCATGTCGGGGATGACCAACGCCTTCCCCGTGCAGGGAGAGATGGTCACGCCGCTGTGGCGTCGCCCCTGGGCCGTTGCCCTGGCAGCCGTGGTTCTGCTGGGCGGCGGATTCGGTGGTTGGCGACTGATGGCCGGGGGGGGGGAGCCGCCGCTGTTGACCGGCGGCCTCAGTCCCAACCGCATTGCAGTGCTCTACTTCGAAGATGCCTCACCGGCACAGGAGCTCGGCTACCTCACTGATGGTCTCACCGAGGGGCTGATCCGGGCGCTGGCCGAAGTTCCCGAGCTCAATGTGGTCTCCCGCAACGGTGTCGCACCGTACCGCGGCAGCGAGGTGTCGCCAGACAGCATCGCCCACGCCCTCGACGCCGGCACGCTGGTGCGTGGTGCGGTGAGTCCCGCGGGCGGCAAGCTGCGCATTTCGCTCTCGCTGTTCGACGGCAACAGCGGGGTTGACCTTCCCGACAGCCGTACCGCCTTCGAGGGCTCGGCCTCCGACCTGGTCGCGGTCAGCGACTCACTGGCACAAGAGGCCGCACGCCTGATCCGGACCCGCCTCGGCGACGAGGTCCGGCTGCGTGACCAGCGCTCGCGCACCTCCAGCGGTGATGCATGGATGCTGGTGCAGCGGGCCGAGCGGTTGCGGAAGACCGGCGAGGCCGCTGCGGCAGCCGGTGATACCGCGTCGCGGACACGCGAGTTTGCCTCTGCCGATTCCTTGCTGGCATTGGCCGAGCGGTTCGACGGCAAGTGGGCCCAGCCACCGATACTTCGCGGTTTGGTGAGTTACGCCCGGTCGCGGTTGACCCGGGACCCGTTCCAGTTGCAGTCCCGCATCGATTCCGGGCTGGTCCATGTCAACCGGGCACTGGCCATCGATCCGGGCAGCGCGGACGCGCTGGAATTGCGCGGCAACCTCAGGTATTGGGCCTGGCTGATGAAGCTCCGACCCGATCCGAAGGATGCCGGAGCGCTGCTCGACAGTGCTCGCGCCGACCTGGAACGGGCAGTCGAGATCAACCCCAACCAGGCCGGGGCTCACGCCACGCTGTCGCATCTCTACAACCAGATCGATGGCAAGACCACCGACATCAAGCTCGCCGCCCGGGAGGCCCTCCGCGCCGACGCCTACCTGGAAAACGCCGACGTGATCCTCGGGCGGTTGTTCCTGGCGGAGTACGACGACGGCCAGTTCGTCGAGGCACGTCGGTGGTGCGACGAAACCCGGCGTCGATTTCCCGGCACCTACCCCGCGCCGAGATGCGAATTGTTCATGCTCACCACTCAGGAGCGGGAGCCCGACGTCGCTCGCGCCTGGCGGCTCGCCGATTCAGTGGCGGAGATGGCACCAGCCAGCCGCAAGGAATTCTACCGGCTCAACAGCAACATCTTCGTCGCGGCAGTGCTCGGCCGCGCCGGTCTGACTGACAGCGCACGCAAGGTGGCGATGCGCTCGCTCGGTGACGAGGTGATCAGCCCCACCCGCGATCTCTCCCTTGTGGCGGCGTTTGCGCTCCTGCAAGCCGCCGACACCACTGCCGCGCTCGATCAGCTCAAGATCTACTTCGCGGCCAATCCGGCGATGCGCCAGGCATACGCCGAACAACGGGGCTGGTGGTTTCGAGGTATCAGCTCTGACCCGCGATACCGTCGGTTGACCGCTCAGTAGCCAAAGGGCAGTTGTGGTGTTGCGCCTACGCAACATCTGCCGAGTATTCCCGACATTGCGGATCGTGGTTCCGTGTCCCACCTTTGCCGCGTGGTGTTGCCGCCTGCGTGCTGCAACCGACCTCGTTTCCCAAAAATTTCAATTTCCCCCAAGGAGTCGCCGGATGTCTTCTCTGCCACGGAAGTCCGCCATGCAATGCATGAGGTCGCTGTTGCTCGGCGGCGGCATCGGGTTTGGCCTGTTGGTGACCGCCTGCGCGCCGGAATCTCTCACTCGCGACGACTCGAGCGCGGCGAGCAACGCGGTTTCAGCGAGTCAGGTCGGTGACGCCGACCTGATCCCGCTGATCGAGGCCGATCTGACCTGCCTCTACTCGACCGCCGGGTTGCTCCCCAACGAATCGTCGTCGGTCGGCAAGTTCCGTTCGATCGTGACCGCCATCCAGTCCGGCGATCTCGCTGGCGCCCAGGACGCTGCGGCCAAGCTGATCAATTTCATCAACCTCAAGTACTCTCAGTTCCGCGACAAGTCGGCCATTATTGCCTGCGGTGAGCCGGTGGGCACCATCCCGCTGACCGAGCTGAAGGATCGCGCCATCGCGCGCATCAACGCCTTCGTCTCCCTGGGCGGCAACGTCTGCGAGATTCCGGAGGGCTCACCCGAGACCTTCTGCCGCAGCGGCGACAACCAGACTGCACTGGTCTACTTCCCGCCCGGACTGTTCGACAAGCTGACCTTCGTCTCCATCGAGGAGAACCCTGCGGGCTTCACCTCGCTCCAGGATCTCGGCTTTGACGAGTATCCGGCGTATGTCCGGATCCAGACCGAGCCGATCACCGATTTCCGGAACGAACCAATCAAGCCGCTGGTCTTCGTCTGCTTCAACGAGGCGGTCGTTCCAGCCGACCAGACCCTGCGCGACCGGCTGCTGCTCGGCCATCGCCACACCGCGCTTGACGGGACGGTGTCGTTCCGGCTGCTGCCGCCACCTGACTTCGATGTCTACGGTGACGCAGTACTCGCCGAGGTAGAGAATTTCTGCGCTGGAGGCCTGGCCTCGAGCGGTATGGAGCCCTTCCCGGTCGATTCGCGTCTGGGTCGCCTCGGCAATCGGGTGGCCCAGTTCTTCGCGCCGTCACCGCTTCAGGCCGTCGCGCTGGCGGCCCGTGGCGGCGTTGGTGGCTCGGCCGAGGAATTCAGCGAGTTCGGCGCCATCGACAAGGGAATCTCGGCGTTCGGCGGTATCGGCGGTTCGGCCGAGGAGTTCGTCAGGGCCGGCGCGGTCGCGAAGGGAATGGCTGCGGCACAGGTATCGAGCGACGGCAGCACGGTCACAGGAAAGGTCGGCGTCGATACCGAGGTGACCGATCCGGCCGAGTTGCCGCGGGTCAGGCTGGTTTCCCCCGGGTCCAACAATCCGGTTGCCGGGGTGACGGTCAACTTCCAGTTGCTCGATCCCGTGACTGTCAGTCCGACCAGCGAGGCGTCGTTCTGCGGCAGCACGACGGCCGTGACTGATGCTCAAGGCGAGGCGTCGCCGGCCTGTCTCAACTTCGGGAATACGGTTGGCTTCAAGAACCTCAAGGCCACCTTCGATCCGACCGGGGTCGATGCCGAGGCGTGCATCATCGATGTATTCACCGGTGTGTGCGCCACGGAGACCACCAGCATCAACTTCCTGGTCGCCACCATTGCCGGCAATCCTGCCAAGCTGGCGCTGGTCAACGCGCCCGGCGCGACCATGGCCCAAGCCGGTGTGGCGATGGATCCCCAGCCAATCCTGCAGGTACAGGACGCAGGCGGCAACGACGTCACGGCACTGGATGCGGACATCCCCGTGACCGTCACAGTGACCCGCGCGGATGGTACTGCCGGTGGCACGCTGTCGAGCTTTACCGCCACCACCGATCGCCCCACCGGTCGGGTCACTCTCGCCGGGCTGGCGCTCGGCGGGACCGTCGGGACCACCTACAAGCTGACCTTCGGCGCTCCGGCGTTCGTGGCGGCGACGGACACCGTGACGATTACCGCCGCCGGGACGGCGGCGGCGCTGACCGTCACGCCAACCACGGCCAACGCAGCAGCGGGCGGTCTGGTGCCTGCCATGGTCGCATCGGTGCGGGACGCCTTTGGAAACGGCGTGGCCGGTGCCACGGTGACGGTCACCGCCGCCAATCTCGCTTGCTTCAGCGGGACTCCGGGGTGCACCACGCGCACCACCGATGCGGCCGGCAGTGCGAGCTTCGCCGACCTCACGATTCAGGGCTCCGGGACCGCCCGGACGCTGACCTTCGCTTCGGGTGCGCTGCCCACCGCGACCGTCGCGCTGACTCTGACGCCGGGATCGGCGTCGGCGATCATCATCGATCAACCGGCGGGTGGCGACTACGGCAGCGGATTGCCGATAGGGCCGGTGACACCCGATCCGCGCGTCAAGGTGACGGACGCGTTCGGCAACCCGGTGATCGGGGCAGGGGTCAACTGGTCTCTGGCCAGCAGCACCAGCGGGGCCTCCGTCTCGTCGGCGACCACCAGCACCGGGGTTGGCGGCTTGTCATCCGTCTCCTGGCGGTTGGGCGATGGCGACAACGGATTGCGCGCCACGCTTGGCTCCACCAATGCCTTCGTGAACTTCCTGGCGGCGTCAGCAACCGGTGGAGTGTCGCTCTCGTGTGCGCCTTCCAGCCGGGTGCGGAAGATCGACCTGGGGGTGTTTGACGCTGCCAAGGGTGGCTATGTCGGCAACTTCTCGATGCAGCCGGAACTGGCTGCCCGGTTCCGCCAGCTGACTCTCTTCATGTCGGTGACCGGCCAGTCGAGCGGAACCGGAGACTATCCCGCCGTGCTGCGGGTTTACCGGGGCACCAAGTCGGCGGGGAATCTGCTTGCCACCGGCGTGCCGACCAACCCCAACGGCATCCAGCTCGCGGGCGACAACGGTTCCTTCGCCCCGGTGCAGTTCACCCTGACGCCGAATGTCGCCAGCAATGTCGCCCCGTCGGGCAACAACAACTTCGTGCTCTTCGAGCTCGAGGTGACGGCGCCGGCAACCCGCACGCTGCAGCTCTGGTACAACCAGCAGGCGGGGGGGGGGACGTGCGGCAGCTCGATTCTCTACGCACCCGGAGTCACCGACTTCCAGAATGCAGCATCGCGGGACATCACCAAGGGGTTGCTGATCACCGTCCGGAACTGATCACCGGTTGGCGGTACGGAGAACGTTCGAGGTGGTCGGCGCGGTGCGCCGACCCCCTCGAACGTTCAAACTCCCCGCTCTGAACTCCGCTATGCCCGGTCGAGCAGGTGTCGCAGGGCACCCTCCAGGTCGGGATGCCGAAACTGGTAGCCGTCGGCCAGCAGCAGTTCCGGGATCACCCGGGTGCTCGCCAGCAGCGCGGCGTCGGCCATCTCGCCGAGAAGCATCCGGAGCACCACGGCCGGGACCGGGATTAAGGCCGGCCGCCGCAGCACCCCGCCGAGGGTGGCTGCAAATGCGGCATTGCGGACCGGGTGCGGCGCCACGACATTGACTGCACCTTGCAGGGTGTCGCGAGCCAGCAGGTGATGGAGCGCACCCAGTGCGTCATCCAGAGCAATCCAGCTGAGCCACTGATCCCCCCCCCCGAGTGGACCGCCCAGTCCCATTCTGGCAGGCGGGAGCATCTTCGCCAGTGCCCCCCCCCCTGGATCGAGGATCACTCCGAATCGCGGATGCACCACCCTGATGCCGGCGTCTCTGGCTGGATCGGCTGCTGCCTCCCAGGCGGCGCCAAGCTCGCCGAGAAAGCCGGTTGCGGCAGGCGACGCCTCGGTGATGGTGTCTTCTCCGCAGTCGCCGTAGATGCCGATCGCCGATGCGCTCAGCATTACCCGCGGCGGGGTTGCCATGCCGGCCAGCATTTCAGCCAGTCGGCGGGTGGGAACCACGCGGCTGTCTCGAAGACGCTCCTTGCGGGCGGCAGTCCAGCGGCCCTCGGCTATGTTTTCGCCCGCCAGGTGAATCACCGCCTCCACTCCCTGCCAGGGTGCCGGGTCGAGTGCCTCGGCACCCGGTTCCCAGCGGATCCCGCCCGGCAGGGCCCGCCGGGAGACCGGCACCACGGTATGGCCCAGGGCGGCGAGGAACGGGGTGAGAGCCCGACCGACCATTCCGGTAGCGCCGGTGATCGCGATGCGCACCGGTGCGAGCGGGCTGCTCATTGGGCTTTCCCGGTTGCCAGCTCGCGCCGCAGACGCTGCACCAGCAGGACGTCGGTGACATTGTCGCGGGTCATCAGTCCCACGAATCGACCGGTCTGGTCAACCACCGGCAGGGCTTCGCGAGAGCCGCTGAACAGCTGCTGCACGGCCTCGTCGAACGACATTCCGAGCGGGATGGTGCCGCTCACTTCGGGCGTCACCATCGCGACCGTGACCGGTGCAGCAAGGCCGGCTTCGCTGACCCCCCGGAGCAGGTCGTCCCGGGTGAGCAGGCCGAGCAGCACGCCACCCAGTCCGATCACCGGGAAGGCACGCTGGTCCGATCGGGTGAGCAGCCGGATCGCGTCATCGAGGGAGACATCGGGGGTGAGAACCCTCAGGTCGGTTACAGTGAGCCGTTCGGCGGTGAGGTCGCCGGCCAGCGCCCGGGTCTGCACCGCCTCCATCTCGGCCTGGGCGCCCAGAAAGACGAACGCGGCAATCAGCAGCAGCATCGGCGAATATTGCAGTCCGATGATGGCGAAACCTGCCGCCACCACTTGGCCAATGCGGCCGGCGATCCGGGTGCCTCTGACCGCTCCAAGCCGACCTGCCAGCAGCGCTCGCAACACCCTGCCGCCATCCATCGGAAAGGCCGGCAGGAGGTTGAAAGCCAGCAGGAATACGTTGGTCCACAACAGTGCCACGCCCAGCGGAATCTCGAACCAGCCGCCGGGCGGCATCAGGGCAGTCCCCCCCCCGAGACTGATGGCGCCGTACAGGGAGAGCGCGATGAGCAGGGTCACGAGCGGCCCAGCCAGGGCGATCACCAGCTCCTGGCGCGGCTCTTCCGGCATCTTGGCGATCCGGGCGATGCCGCCGATCGGCGTCAGCAGCACATCCGGCGTGCCGATCCGGTAATGGCGCGCGGCAAAGATGTGTCCGAACTCGTGCAACAGCACCGAGGCGAAGAGCAGCACGATGAACAGCAGTTGATCGATGGCCCCGCGGGAGCCGCCGGACTGCCAGCCGCTCCAGGCGTACCAGCCCAGCAGCAGAATCATGGTGATGTGGAGGCGAATCACCGTCTCGCCAACCCGCCCGATCACGAACGACCACCGCATCAGCCATCCCGTTGTTGAGTCATGCGTGGGCACCCTCCCGCCAAGGGCCGGGTCAATGCAGGAATCAGCCCCCGCTCCCCTGCAAAGTAGCGACCCGCGTGCATCCCGCCGCCCGGCAAGGTAAATTTGCCCCCTTTCGTACCCTGACCTCGCCGAGGAGTCGCATAATGACCGTTCGCTCCGCCCCGTTCGTACTCCCGCCGCTCGGGGATCCCGCCGCCTGGTCCCTCCGGGATGCCGAGAAGCTCTACAACATGGCGGGCTGGGGTCTGGGCTATTTCCGCATCAACGCCGAGGGGCATGTGGCTGTCCACCCGGATGGCGAACCCGGTGACGGAATCGATCTGCACCAGATCGCCATGGACCTCAACGCCCAGGGCGTCGGGATGCCGCTGCTGCTCCGGTTCTCGGATATCCTGCAGTCCCGGATCGCCGAGCTGGCCGACCGCTTCAGGGAGGCGATCGACGACTTCGGCTACCAGGCCGGCTACACCACGGTCTATCCGATCAAGGTCAACCAGCAGCGGCACGTGGTGCAGGAAATCGTCGAATTCGGCGCCGCCCACGGCGTGGGACTGGAGTGCGGTTCCAAGCCCGAACTGATGGCGGTTCTCGGGCTCAACGAGAGCACCAATCACCTGATCATCTGCAACGGCTACAAGGACGAGGAGTTCATGCGTCTCGCCCTGATCGGCCAGCAGCTCGGCCACCGTGTGGTGATCGTGCTGGAGCAGGTCAGCGAACTCGACGTCCTCCTCAAGGTGGCCGACGAGATGGGGGTGGAGCCCACGGTCGGCGTGCGGATCAAGCTGGCCACCGAGGGGAGCGGACGCTGGGCCAAGAGCGGCGGCGAGAAGAGCAAGTTCGGGCTCAGCGCAGTGGAACTGGTCACCCTGCTCGACCAGCTCTCCCGCCGCGACAAGGCGCATCTGCTCAAGCTGGTGCACTTCCACCTCGGCAGCCAGATCACCGACATCCGCTTCGTCAAGAAGGGACTAGAGGAGGTCGGCCGCTACTACGTGGAGCTCCGCAAGATGGGCTTCGCCGTCGACTTCGTGGATGTGGGGGGGGGACTCGGCGTCGATTACGACGGCACCCGGTCGATCAGGCCCGCCTCGATGAACTACACCGTCCGGGAGTACGCCAACGACGTCGTCTACACCATCGGGGCGGTCTGCCGGGCCGAGGAAGTGCCGATGCCCCACCTGATCTCGGAGTCGGGTCGCGCCATCACCGCGCACCACGCCCTGCTCCTGATCAACGTGATCGACTGCGAGTCACAGGACGCTCCCGCGCGCGTGGTCCTGGGAGACGAGGCGCCTCCCCTCCTCCTCGAAATGCAGGACAACCTCGAGACGCTCACCGCCGACCGGATCGAGGAGGTATTCCACGACGCCGTGTTCGCCAAGGAGCGGGTCCAGGAATATTTCGCGGGAGGAGTCTATTCGCTGCGCGACCGCGCCAACGCCGAACAGCTCTACCTCACCACGCTCAATGCTCTGGCCGCCGCCATCGGCGACGACCGGGCCAGCTATCCCGACATCATCGCCCACCTCGAGGCGACCCTGGTCGACCGCTACTTCTGCAACTTCTCGATCTTCCAGTCGCTGCCCGACAACTGGGCCATCGACCAGCTCTTCCCGATCATGCCGATCCACCGGCTCCACGAAATGCCCACCCGCCGCGGCACCATCCAGGACGTCACCTGCGATTCCGACGGCGTGATCGACCGCTTCACCGGCGGCCGCAAGGGGAAGCCCTCCCTGGAGCTGCACCCGTGGCGCGAGAGCGAGCCGTACATCCTCGGCATATTCCTCACCGGAGCGTACCAGGAGATTCTCGGCGACCTCCACAACCTCTTCGGCGACACCAACGCCGTGCACGTGCGCCGCAAGGACCACGGCTACGAGGTCACCGACCTGGTCCACGGCGACACCGTCACCGAAGTGCTGACCTACGTGCAGTTCCACGCCTCCGACCTGCTGGCAACCTTCCGGCGCAAGGTGGCCCGGGCACCCGGCCTCAAGCGGCAGGATGCCAATGCGTTCATTGCGGACTACGTGGCGGGGCTGGAGGGGTATACGTATCTGGAGGGGGATCTGGAGGGGTGAAGGTCGTAGGTCCTAAGGTCGTAGGTCGTAGGTCCTAAGGTCGTAGGTCGTAGGTCCTAAGGTCGTAGGTCGTAGGTCGTAGGTCTTAGGTACATGGAAAGCCGATTCCCACAGGGAGCCAGCATTGCAGAACCTACTACCTACGACCTACGACCTACGACCTACTACCTACGACCTACGACCTACGACCTCTCAGCCATCGGCACAAACTGCCGCTCATCCGGCCCGGTATAGATCTGCCTGGGCCTGGCGATCTTCTGTTCCTTGTCGGTGATCATCTCTTCCCACTGGGCCAGCCAGCCCGGCAGGCGACCGAGCGCGAACAGCACCGTGAAGAAGTCGGTCGGGTAGCCCATCGCCTGATAGATCAGTCCCGAGTAGAAATCGACGTTGGGGTAGAGCTTCCGGCTCACGAAGTAGTCGTCCTCGAGGGCGATCCGCTCCAGCTCGAGGGCGATCTCGAGCTTGGGGTTGAGCCCGGTCTGGGCGAAGACGTCGTCGGCCACCTGCTTGATCAGCTTGGCGCGCGGATCGTAGCTCTTGTAGACGCGGTGCCCGAAGCCCATCAGCCGACCTCCCCCCCCCTTGACCTCGGCGATGAACGCGGGAATGCGGTCCTTGGTGCCGATCTCGTCGAGCATCCGGAGCACCGCCTCGTTGGCGCCGCCGTGCAGCGGTCCGTACAGGGCCGCGATGCCGGCCGACACGGCCGAGAAGGGATCGACCCCCGAGGAGCCGACGGCGCGGACCGATGAGGTGGAGCAGTTCTGTTCGTGGTCGGCGTGCAGGATCAACAGAATCTCCAGCGCTCGCTGCAGCACCGGGTTCGGTTCGTGCCTCCCGCCGATGCTGAAGGTCATGTTGACGAAATTGCCGATGTAGTCGAGGTCATTCCGCGGGAACTCGTACGGCAGGCCGCGCGAGTGGCGGAAGCAGAACGCCGCGATGGTCGGCAGCTTGGCCATCAGGCGGACCTTCTGCACGTAGCGGTTCCGCGGGTCGTGGACTTCCTTGGCGTCGGGGTAGAAGGTCGACAACGCCCCGATGGTGCCGAGCAGCATCCCCATCGGGTGGGCGTCGTAGCGGAACCCCTCGAGGAACTTGATGATGTTGGTATGGACGTAGGTGTGGTAGCGGATGTCGTGCTGCCACTCGTCGAGCGCCGCCAGGGTGGGCAGCTCGCCGGCGCTGAGCAAGTGGGCAACCTCGAGGAAGCTCGAATGCTCCGCCAGCTGCTCGATCGGATAGCCGCGGTACCTGAGGATGCCGCGGTCGCCGTCGATGTAGGTGATCGCGCTGCGACAAGCGGCGGTGTTCATGAAGGCCGGATCGTAGGTCATCATCCCGAAGTCGTCGGGCTGGACCTTGACTTGCCTGAGGTCGGTCGCGCGAATGGTGTCGTCGGTAACCGGCACTTCGTACTGCTTGCCGGTACGGTTGTCGATGATGGTCAGTGTGTCCTGCGCCACGATGCTACCCCTGATGGCGGGAAGGTCAAGAAGGCTGCTGCGAACGACAGTCCGGGGAAGATAATCCGGCTGCTCCCCCTTGCGCCTGAGGGCGGTCCCGACCTTCCATTGGCGCATGAATGACTCCCTTGCCGCCGCCGGTCCATCGCCCCAAGCCCGCATTGCCGGTTTCCTGGCCGGTGCGCCGATCGGCGCTGCCCTCGCCGCTCGAACGGATGGGCTCACAAATCCGGAGTCGATCCTGGCCGCGCTGGCTGGTGCCGCGGGGGTGACCCCATCGACACCTCCGGTCGGACGGCGTCCGGCGGCCATCGCCCTTTCGGATGGTCTGCTCGAGGAGTTGGTAAGTGGTGGAGTAGACCTGCGACGACTCGCCGGGCGCTGGGTGACATGGTACGCGGAAGATGGTCTGGGGGCCGACCCTGCGTTGATCGAAGGGTTGAGCCATTTGCGTGATTTCGAGGCGCCGCCCGGTGCGCTGACTGCCCACGGCCCCGCACCGCTGGCAGCGGTGCTTCCCGCGGCACTGACGGCCAGCGCCCCCCGCACGATGCTGGCTGGCGCCCTCCACACCGCCCGGATGCTCGACCCGGACGAGGCCACCGGACTCGCTGCCGTGGCGGTGGTGGTGGCGGCATCCCGGCTGTTGCAGGGCTATCGCGACTTCATCCCCGATGTGGTGAGTGTACTCCGGGTCAACGAGGCGCCACCCGCCATGCTGGACCGGTTCCTGGCCATCACCCGCGACCCGCGAAGCGTACCTCCCGTGCCCCGGGGTGTCCTGCCTCAGCCGGTTGACGTGGCGTTATGGGCGCTCTGGCTGGCTCACCACCGGCCCCGCTCTGCGGAAGTGCTCGAGGCGATGGTGCGTGGCGGCGGGATTGCGCCTGTGGCAGGCGCCGTGGCGGGCGCACTCCTCGGCGCCCGCGACGGAATGGAAGGCTGGCCGGCCGAGTGGTCGAGCGGGGCGGGGGAAGCGGTCCCGCTCCGCTCGGCACTCGCCGCCCGGCTTGCTGCTCAATTCCCGGCGGCGCCGCGTGCCTCGCCCACGAACTGATCCAGGATGAAGGTGTGGAGGCCGTACTCCACCCGTTTGGCGGCGATTTCCGCGTCATAGCGTTGGAGGAAGCCCGCCCGCTCCTGGGCCAGCCGGTCCTGGTCGTCACGCTGGCGGGCCAAGGTGCCGTGTATCACATAGCTGAAGAGATGGTCCGGCATCTCGGCCCGGATCGTGTCGGCGAGAGCGGCGGCACCGTCGGGGTCGCCGGTGTGCATCCGGATCATCGCCGCGTGATAGCGGGCGTCGGCGTCCACGTCTCCGGGCAGCAGTTGGGAGTAGGCAGCCAGTGCCATCGGGGCGAACTGGGTGACCGTGCCATCGTCGCCATTCTCGGCAGCCCGCATGACCCGCTCATACAGGCGGTCGAATTGCTCCTTCGGCGTCATGGTGCTGAGGTCGATGGCGGCCGCGCCTCCCCCCCCCACGGCACCACCGACAGGTTGGGGGGGGGAGGCCGGCGTGCGCGGCCAGACCAGCGCCAGCACCGCCACCAGGGCCGTCCCGCCGATGGCGAGGAAGATCCACCCCGGCATCCGTCCGGCAGCAGTCGCGGTACTGGCCCCGCCGGGTGGCGTGCCGCGCGAGGCCGCTGCCGTGCCGCAGGCGTTGCAGAACCGGCCCCCGGCCGGTATCGCTGCGCCACAGGAGGTGCACCAGCGCGCGTCACGCGCCGCGCCACAGCCGATGCAGAAGGCGCCCGTTCCCGCGGCACCGCAGGCAGGGCAGGGAGATGATGGGGCAGTCGATCCGGACATCCGAACTCCTGTCGAAAAGGACGGTCGTGCGCGGGAGAAGATAGCCCGGTCGGTAGATGTCGTGAAGCGTTTCACGCGTTGCAATCCCGATGTTTGTGGACCGGGATTGCCACACCTTCGGCAGCGGCAGTGGTCTCCCGATGATGGCGCAAAGTCTTGTTGTGCAACAGGTTGGCGTCGTCGTGCCGAGCGGCTATCCGGTTGTGGGTCGAGCTGTTTTGGCTCACCGGTATCCCGTTTGATGGGGGGGGCTTGCCGTGGCAATCCTGACTCCCTACCGTAGTAGTACGGATCGGATCGAACACTACCGTATTTCGTACTCAAACACGTTGCCGAAAGGCAGTGGAAAATGTCCAGGATTGCTTCGCTTCGTCGCCTTCTGTTCGCCCTCCCGCTCCTGGGATTCGCGCTGGCCTGCACTGACGATACCGTGGTCTTTCGAGACCGCGAGCCGTTCAACGAACCGGTAGCAGCGGCCGCTGGATTCCTCGGCTACTTCTCCAAGGCCTCCAAGAAGACCACCTGCGGCAACTGCCACGTTGGCCACCAGACCGACTGGGTGGGCACCGCCCACGCCGACGCCATGGCCTCCTTGCCTCCCGGTTCGCCGGAGTCCTGCAAGAATTGCCACTCGGTCAACGCCCGGGGCAACATCGCCACCGGGGTGGTCGGCTTCGAGGCAACCAAGGACACCGTCTACAACGACGTCCAGTGTGAAGCCTGCCACGGACCCGGGATTGAGCATGTGCGCAATCCCGAGGTGAAGGCCAACGTCCCGCTGGCCAACGCCAACCTGACCGATGCACAGGCCAGCTGCGCCGCGTGCCACACCGGGACGCATACCCCGTTCATTGAGCAGTGGAGCTTGTCGCGCCACAGCCAGGTCGTCACCTCCGCGGCCGGCAATCCATCTTGTGCAGGCTGTCACGAGGGGAAGACTGCCCTGTTGCGCTTCTCGGGCCAGGACCCGGCCTTCCGGGACAGGGCTTCGACCGAGTTGTGGCCGGTCACCTGCACCGTCTGTCACGATCCGCATGCGGCCCGCAACGAGGGCCAGCTCCGTCTCTCGGTAAGCAACCCCGATCCGGAAGAGAACCTCTGCATGCAGTGCCATATGCGCCGGATTGAGCCGGCGGGTGGCAGCAGCCGCGGCAATGCGCCTCATGCTCCCCAGGGGGCCTCGATCATCGGGACGGCCGGGTATAGGCCGGCGGGCTTCGCATCGCCCGAGGATGAGATCGTCTCGACTCACGGCTCCGCTGCGAATCCGCGCCTCTGTGCCACCTGCCACATGAACGACTTCACGGTCACCGACCCGCAAGGCGGCTTCGTCTTCCAGGCGGTCGGTCACACCTTTGGCGCCCTACCGTGCGTCGATGCGACGGGCGTGCCCAGCGGCAACGACGGTTGCGAGTTCAACACCACTGCGCGCTCCTTCGCGGGCTGTACAGCCGCCGGCTGCCACTCCAGCCCGGCGATCGCGTCCAACGCCCTCGCTTCGCTCAGGGTCCAGCTCGCCCTGTTCGCCGACATCCTCTGGATCGACACGGACAACGACGAGATCATCGACGCGGCACCTCTTGATGGCGGGTTGCTGGCGATCATCAAGCGGGACTTCCCGACCGCGATCAACCCGAGCGACAACGTGATCTCCCCGGCCGACGGCGCCGAGTTCAACGTCAAGCTCTTCGGCGAGGATCGCTACGAGAACGGCGACAAGTCCTTCGGAGTTCACAACCCGTTCCTGGCCAAGGCATTGCTGGCGGCCAATATCGCCGAACTGCAGGCGACCTATCCCGGGCTACCGACGGTGCAGGCAGAGGTCAAGACCAAGATCGATTCGGCGATCAACGCCGTGTACGTCCGTCAGCCAGGGCTCCGCATGGCGGGGCACACCAGCAGCCGCCCGAAGTAATTCGGGCGGCCCCCTTATCTTCCCCGACGTCCCCAGCAAAGGACGCCCGTGACGCTGCTGTCGCTGCTGCCGCAGGTGGCTCTCCCCGACACGACCTTCGACCGGTTCGTGCGGGGACTGCCCACTGTGGAGTCCCCCCTGCCAGGTGGGGTGGCCCAGATCTTCCGGACCATCTTCAATGCCCCAAGCTGGATGTGGGTCGTCGCGATCGCCGTCGGCCTGATTGGCGGCGGCTTGCTCGCCAAATGGCTATATGTCAATCGGGCCAGGGTAGCTGCCTGGCTCGCCGCCCAGGACCGCGGACTCAAGATCGCCATGGTCAGCGCCGTCGCCGTCGTTCTGGTGACCATCGGGGTGACCGGCACCGCCAGCTGGAACTACATGCAGCACGACAACGATTTCTGCTCGTCGTGCCATGTGATGGAGGGGCCGTGGAACAAGTTCTCCAAGGACGCCGGCAAGCACAGTGATCTGAGCTGTCATGACTGCCACCAGCAGTCGATCTTTGCCAGCAGCCGCGAGCTCTTCCTCTGGGTTGCCAACAAGCCCGAGAAGATTCCGGAACACTCGCCGGTGCCGAACACCCGCTGCGAGTCGTGTCACAATACCAAAACCGATGAGGAGTGGACGCGTGTCGCGGAGACCGCCGGTCACCGCACCCACATGGAGTCCGATTCAACTGCGCTCAAGGATGTGCAGTGCGTGACTTGTCACGGTGCCGAGGTGCACGCCTTTGTCCCGGCCAGCAGAACCTGCGGCCAGTCGGGCTGCCACGAGGACACCGAGATCAAGCTCGGCAAGATGGCCGACCAGACCGCACTGCACTGCAACCAGTGCCACCAGTTCACCGCCGAGGTGCCGCTTCTCGCCACGCGTGACTCGGCGGCGGGTACCATGCGGCCGGGCAAGCAGGAATGTCTCGCCTGCCACGAGATGGAGCGGGTAATCTCCGGGTATGACCCGGTCAGGGAGCCGCACAGCAGCAGTTGCGGAACCTGTCACAACCCGCACACCCAGGAAACTCCGCAGGATGCGGGCAAGACCTGCACCACTTCCGGTTGTCACGCCAACTGGCAGGAGACTCCCTTCCACACCGGGACCTCCCACAAGCGGGTCGGCGAGAGCTGTCTGACCTGTCACGAACACCATGCATCCAAGGTTGACCCCAGCGATTGTGTGGCATGCCACACTCGCGTGAGAGACACCTTCGGCCCCGGCAAGATCCGGCTGCCGCCCATTCCCTTCGACACTGCCCGAGTGCTGCGCCAGGGGAGCACGATTCCCGGTGGCTGGCTCGACGAGCCCGGGCAGGGAAAGGGGGATGTCCGGCCGCCGGACCTCCCCCCATCCGTCCGGCCGGCTGACCCGCAGCCGGCCGCGGCCGACACCTTTCCCCATCCCCGTCATACGTCCATCGCCTGCATCACCTGCCACGTCTCTCCCAACGTCCAGGAGGGAGGGCCGCTGACATTCGAGCAACCACGCGGTTGCCAGATCTGTCATCACCAGGCAAAGCAGCGGGACAATTGCGCGGCCTGTCACGCTCCGGCCACTCTCGCCGCCGCCCTGACGATGAGCATGAGCGTCACCACTCCGTCGAACCCGCCGCGTGAAAGGCCGGTGGTATTCCTCCATCCCACCCACGCCGGAGTGCGCTGCGCCGATTGCCATACCACGCCGGTGAGTCTGGCGCCAGCTGCGGCGGTCTCACGCTGCACCGATTGTCACGTCGATCATCATGCCGCCGGGCGCCAGTGCAAGGATTGTCACGCCACCCAGGAGTTGCGGAGTGCCCATGAGGCCGATGTCTCCGCATCGCACCGCCGCTGTGATGCCTGCCACACCGCCTCGACCGTGGCAGGACTGACTCCCGATCGCACCTTCTGCCTCACCTGCCACGTGCCGGAGCAGGAAGACCACTATCCCGCACGGGAGTGCACCACCTGTCACCTGCTTGCCACACCGGCTGAATACCGGCCCCATCTTCTGGGGGGGGCATCGCCGTGAGCCGAGTCGTCACGCTGCTGATGGCAGGTCTGGTCTGTCAGGTCGGGATACTGCCGGCACAGGGGTATCGGCTGCGGCTCGATACCCGGATGCAGGGCGTCTCCTGGCGCGGCTTGACCAGCGACAGCGTGCCGATAGGTGAGGCGATCGCCCAGCCCAACGGCGGCTTCCTGACGAGCGACGGTCATGCGGCCACCTGCGATGAGCGCTTCTGCCACTTCTTCCGCACCGGCAACTCACTTCGCGGCGTGCCGGTAGTATCCCAGGCCGACCTCACCGCCTGGGGCTTCGGGGTGAGTGGCCTCCGGCTCAGGGTCAACGCCCGCTACACTACCGATCTCGGCGAGGCCACTCAGTTCCCCGGCACCGAACCGGAAGTCCAACTGGTCGAGGGATACCTCGAGTACGCCCGCAACCAGTTCACGGTGCAGGCCGGCAGGCAGTACCTCCCCGGTCGACTCGGCGCCTATGGACTCGACGGTGCCCGGGCGGGCTGGCGGCAGGGAGTCACCGGCTTCGAGGCGGTGGCGTACGGCGGCTGGGGGCTGGCGCGCGGTTCGGTGCTTCCGGTCACCTCGGCGGAGTTGAATCCACTCGATGATTTCCAGCCGCGGGACCGGCAGATCGTTGCCGGTGCCCAACTGCGCTGGTCCGGGCGGGGAATCGACCTCAGCAGCGAGTATCGGCGTGAGGTCGATCCGGCCACCGATTTCTTCGTGTCCGAGCGGGTGGCCGGTTCGCTGGCCATCCGCCCGCTGGACCGGGTCACGATCACTGGGGGGGGGATCTACGATCTCGCCTTCGGCCAGTGGGGCACTGCCGATGCCGCCGTCACCTGGATGGCGCCACTGGCGACCGTCTCGGTGGGAGGCCGCCGCTATCGGCCGTTTTTTGACCTCTGGACCATCTGGGGGGCCTTCTCGCCGGTGCCATTCCATGCCTACCACGGCTCGGTGACCACCTCGCCGCTCCCCGGGTTGGTGCTGCGGGCGCGAGGTGAGCGCTACGAGTTCGAGGCCACCGAGACGAGCACGCCGCTGGTCGACGTCAAGAACAGCGGCTGGCGCTTCGAGGGGGGGGCAACCTGGCAGCCGGTCAGCGCCTGGACCGTGGGCATCGGCCACCAGGTGGAAGTCGGCCCCGGTGCCCAGTCGCGCGGGGTCGATGGTCGGGTCGACTGGCGGCCCGGCGAACCGTTCACGCTGGGTGTCCACGCCGCGTCGGTCAGGCGGCCACTGGAGCTGCGCTTCAGTGATGCCCAGCTCACCATATACGGCGCCGACGCCGAATGGCAGCCCAATCCCCGCTGGCGACTGGGCCTCGGCCTTACCCGGATCCAGGAGGAACGGAACCGCCCGGATGCGGGAGCGCTGGACTGGAACCAGATGCGCTTCGTGGCGCGGGTGACGCTGTTCCATGGCACCGAGGTCGATCGCCCGCGCCTGCCGCGCGCGATCCGCTCCGGAGGCACCCGATGATTCGTCGCGCTCTGATCGCCTGTCTCGGACTGGTCGCCATGGGCACCCTGGTCCTCGTGGCGCAGCGCGCCCGTGCCCCGGAGTTCCGTCACGAGGAGCACACCAAACTCTTTCCGGGGTCGTGCCTCACCTGTCACGTCGGGGCAGCCGATACCACTCAGTCGGTGTGGCCGAGCGCGGTGAGCTGTGACGCCTGCCACGACGGCGATGTCCAGCCCAAGGTTGACTGGGCGATACCGACTCAGCCGCGTGCCTCGAACCTCCGCTTCGAGCATGTTGCGCACATCACCGCCACTGCCGACTCGGTCGGCTGTGTCGCCTGCCACACCACCGGCGATCTCAAGGGCGAAGTGCACGTCAGCGAGGCCGCTCAATGCGTCTCCTGCCACAAGCCGGGACTCGACCACCTCGAAGTGGGTGATCGCGAGTGCGCCACCTGCCATGTAGCTCTCGCCGAGGCGACCCTGCTCGCCGCGAGCGACGTGGCGAAGTTTCCGGTTCCGGCGTCGCATCAGGCGCCGGACTTCGGACTCTCCGGGCACGGCACTGCCGCCGGTGACGGTGAGGTGGCCAACGCCGCCTGCGCCACCTGTCACGCGCAGAACTTCTGCCTCAACTGTCACGTCAATGCCCCCGAGGTCCCGGCGATCCAGGCGCTCGCGCTCGATGACCGGTCGCTGGTCCACGGTTTCAACCGGGTGGCGCCCGCGTCCCATGCCACGCAGCGTTTCGCGCTCGATCATCGCCGCGAGGCCGATCGCGATCTCCGGTCGTGCGCCACCTGCCACGACCAGCAGAGTTGTGCGGCGTGTCACGTCACTCCGCTTCCCAAGTCGGTTCGGGCCATGCCGACTCCGGCTCCCGATCGCGCGGTCAGCGTTGCGGTCGAGCGGCAGACTCCGGGGTCGCACACGATCGCCTTCCGCGAGGGGCACGGCAGCGAGGCGAGTGCAACGCCGCGCGCCTGCAGCACCTGCCATGTGCGGCAGGACTGTCTCAACTGCCACCGTCCCGATCCTGCCAGCGGGCCGGGGCAGGGGGCGGGCGGCTATCATCCGGCCGATTACGTGGTGCGCCATCCCTCGTCGGCATATTCCCGGCAGGTGACCTGCTCCGATTGCCACAACACCCAGCAATTCTGCGCCAGTTGCCACCAGCAGGCCGGGCTGGGGGGGGGGAACACCATCGGAGGCGGCACCTATCACGACGGCAAGGCGGCGTTCTTCGTCGGACACGGCCAGGCCGCGCGGCAGTCGCTCGAAAGCTGTGTCTCCTGTCACGCCGAACGCGACTGCACCGTCTGCCACTCGGCCCAGGGCGGTCGGCGATTCTCGCCCCACGGTCCGGGGTTCGACGGCGAGCGGCTCCGCAAGCGCAACCCCGAGATGTGCATCGCCTGCCACGGACGAGCGATCCCGACCAGCAACCGCTGACCGGGCCGCTCCTTCCGGGGGTGACCCGGGCGGACCCACTTTACCCGGCGGCCTCACGGGGACACCTTCCCCGGGTTCGCCAACCGCCTCCCGCTTCCCGGACCACTGATGTCGCTCACCACACGGGTGCTGCTCGCCCTCCTCCTCGGCATGATCGTCGGGATCGCGCTGACCACCATTGCACCGGCCGAATGGCGCGTGCTCGCCGCCTGGCTTGAGCCGGTCGGCACCCTGTGGACTCGCTCGCTGCAGATGACGGTGCTGCCACTGGTGGTCACCCTGCTGTTCACCGGGGTGCTCACCGGCGGCAGCGGGATCGGATCATTGGGACTTCGCGGGGTGGTGCTGTTCGTGGTGCTGCTGGTGATCGTTGCAGCGGTCACCGTCGCGGTGGTTCCCGCGCTCTTCGCGAAGGTGACAATTGATCCTGTCGCGGCGGCGGCACTGCGCGAGGGAACCTCGATCACAACTCCGGACATGCCGAGCCTCGCCGACTGGGTGGTGGGGCTCATGCCCAACAACCTGGTGGCGGCCAGCGGGACCGGTGCGATGTTGCCGATCATCGTCGCCACCCTGCTGTTCGGGGCAGCGGCCTCCCATCTTCCGGAGCAGCACCGCTCTGCGCTGGAGGTGGGCGCCTCGGCCATCGCGGCGATGACCCTGGTGGTGGTGCGCTGGGTGCTCGGCCTGGCACCGATCGGAGTCTTCGCCCTCGCGGTGCCGCTCACCGTCCGGCTCGGCGTCTCGGCGCTCAGCGCAGTGGGTGCCTACATCGGCATCACCGCCGGCTTGTCGCTGATCACCATCATCGCGCTCTATCCGCTGGTGCTGGCGCGCGGGGTTTCAGTCCGCAACTTCCTGCAGGCGGCGGGACCGGGGCAGAGCATTGCGATGTCGTCCCGCTCATCGTTGGCTGCCCTACCGGCAATGATCGAGGGAGCGGCATCGCTTGGCCTGTCGGACCGGGTGGTGGGTTTCTTCCTCCCGTTCTCCTCCTCGCTCTTCCGGTTGGGCGCGGCCATCGCGATTCCAGTCGGGGTGAGCTTCGTCGCTCTTCTCTACGGAGTTGCGCTGGGACCTTCAGAGCTGCTCACTCTGGCGCTGATGGCGGTGTTGTTGTCCTTTTCGGTACCGGGGATACCTGGCGGCTCGATCCTCATCATGGCGCCGGTATTGATTGCAGTCGGCGTTCCGGTCGAGGGGGTGGGCATCCTGCTCGGAGTGGACACCATCCCCGACATGTTTCGTACCACGACCAACGTCACCGGGACGATGGTCGCCGCGACGCTGGTGGAAAAGAGCTAAAGAGAGAAGGAGAGAAAGAGAGAAAGAGAGAAAGAGCGGCGTGGCCCTCGTCTCTTTCTCTCCTTTTCTCTTTCTCTCTTTCTCTCTTCCTACAGCGTGCCCCGCTCCAGCCAGACGTGCTCCCCCTTCAGCACCCGCTGCGCTGCCTGATAGGTCTTCACGTCATCGGGTCCGAACACGCCCCGGAACAGCTGATCGGTTCGCCGCCTGGCGTGACGGCAGAAGACGTCCGCCAACTCGGTGGCGTCCTTGTTCCCCTGTTTGGCCATCGCATGTGCCCGGGATATCGCAGCGGTCATGGCGAACAGTTCCGCCCCGACATCCACCAGCCGGAACAGCACCGACTGCCGCTGTTCCAGCTTGGGGCCGAAGCGGACCATGGCGTGGAACAGGGTGCGGGCCAGCTTGCGCGAGCGGCGTTCGACGAATCGCATGTGTCCGGCGAGTGGCCCGAAGCCCGAGTGCTTGAAGGCGGTCATGCCGATCCAGAGCCGCGGATACCAGAGTGCGTAGAAGCCGGCCGAACGGACCAGCGCCTTGAGTTTGGCCGATAGCGGGCTCTTCGGGTCGATCAGATCGCCCGCCACCTGCAAATGGGTGTCCACCGCCTCGCGCGCGATGAACAGCCGCATGATCTCGCTCGATCCCTCGAAGATCCGGTTGATCCGGAAATCACGGTACATCCGCTCCACCGGGTCGGGCTTCTCGCCCCGCATCCGGAGCGAGTCGGCGGTCTCGTAGCCGCGGCCGCCCTTGATCTGCAGGCAGTCATCCACGATCCGGTCGCCGATTTCGGTGTTCCAGAGTTTGGCGATTGCCGCCTCGAGGCGAATGTCGGCATCACCTCGGTCGGCCAGCAGCGAGGCCAGCTCGCTCATCGCCTCCATCGCGAAGGTGTCGGCGGCCATGGTCCCGAGCTTCTGCGCCACCGCATCGTGCTTGCCGATCGCCTGACCCCACTGCACTCGTTCGGCCGCCCATTCGCGCGAGATGCGCACCGCCAGCTTGGCACCGGCCGCCGCGGAAGCGGGAAGAGTGAGACGACCGGTGTTGAGCGTGGTGAGCGCGAGCTTGAGTCCCTTCCCCTCGCCCCAGAGAATGTTCTCTGCGGGCACTCGCACGTTGGTGAAGCGCATCACTCCGTTCTCGATGGCGTTCAATCCCATGAACGAGAGCCGGTGTACCACCTCGACGCCGGGCCAATCGGCCTCGACAATGAAGGCGGTGATCCGCTTGCCGGTCTTGGCCATCACCACCATCACCTCGGCGATCGGACCGTTGGTGCACCACAGCTTCTCGCCGTTGAGTATCCAATGGCTGCCGTCCTCGCTCTTCGTCGCCGTGGTGGTGAGCCCGGCCGGGTCGGAACCGACGTGATCCTCGGTGAGGGCGAAGGCCGAGATGGCGCCCTGAGCCACGCGCGGGAGGTACTGACGCTTCTGTGCCTCGGTGCCGAACAGCTTGAGCGGCACCGCCACTCCGATCGACTGACTCGCCGAGAGGAGGGCTGTGAGCGATCCGTCCTGGGAAGTCACCATCCCGATGGCCCGGGTGTACATCAACTGACTCAACCCCAACCCGCCGTACGTTTCGTCGATCTTGATGCCGAACGCGCCGATCTCTCGCAGTCCCTGGATCACCGACTCGGGAATCTTCCCCTCGCGATCGATCGCGTCGGAGTCGACCTCCTCGCGCATGAAGCGGGCAAGCCGGTCCAGGAACGGCTGGGCCTTGGCGAGGTCCGCCTCGCTGGGCTCGGGGAAGGGATGCACCAGATGCAGCGGGAGCTTGCCGGCGAACAGCTCGCGCACGAAGCTCGGCGCGGTCCACTCCGTTTCCCGGGCTGCCTCGGCGACCGCGCGGGCCTCGTCGGCGGTCGGTTTGTGGGGGGGGGACGGCGGTGCCTGCGTGTCGAGGCTCATCGAGCGCTCCTGCGGGTTGTGGTGGCGTGACGGGTCCGGGCCGGCAGGGCGCCGGACAGGAGGGCGGTGATGTGCCGCTTGCGGTCGCTCGCGAACTGGGGGTCGGCCGGGTCAAAACCGATGGCCCGGACGATGGTGCTGCCGTGCACCTGCGGGAACCAGGTCAGGGCAATCAGGGAGAGCAGGGTATGGCGCACGGCGGAACGCGCCCGCGGTGGATACCCCAGCTCCTGGGCCAGAGCATCAACCGCTTCCGCTCCCACGGCTGGGGCGAGCGGCAGGTCGCCGGTCCCCGGCCCCTCGCCCAGTGCATCCCGCTGGATCAGCCGGACGAAGACCGGGTGCGCCGCCACGAAGTCGACGTAGTCGCTCACCGCACCGGCCAGCACCTCGGCAGGCGGGCGACCGCTCCGGATGGCGCGCACTCGGCCAGTCCGGATCGCGTCCAGGGCATCGGCGAAACAGCGCTCCAGCACCGCCTGGTAGAGCCCTGCCTTGGAGCCGAAGAAATAGGCGGGAGTCGCCCGCGAGACCCCCGCCTCCTGGCCGATCTCGGCCAGCGAGACCGCGCCATAGCCGCGCTCGGCAAACAGCTCCGCCGCAGCGTCGAGAATGGCGGTACGCGATCGTTCGGCGTCGCGAGAGCGAGGCGCCCTGGTGGACTTGCTTGCCATTCAGCAAGTTATCATGGGAGTAGAGATTGCGCCAGAGGCCGGCGGTGGGCAAAGGTGAACGGTGAACGGGGCGCCCCTGCGAGGCGCGGGGTGAACGGGGGGATTAACGCCACCCAATCCCCTGTTCACCGTTTACCGTTCACCCACCCTCCCCACCTCCGGCCACACTCACCCTGCGGTGGCAGGGGTCGGCGGTGTTGCGCCGGTTGTCCCGCCACCGAGCAGCCGCCGGATCCCGCGGTCGGCGCCGAGCTCCGTCAGCAGGGTCGCCTCCGCCTGGCGGGCGGCCTGAAGTCGCTCGGTGAGCGGCCCGGTGATGCCTCCCTGCTGGGTCAGTCGGGCGAGTTCGCGACGCAGTCGTTCGAGCGCGGTGAGGGCGTCCTGCTGTTGACTCGCCAGCCGATCGCGGAGGGCGATGGTCTCCGGCTCGGCCACCGGGCCGTGTTCTTCGACCGTGCGCAACACCTCTCGCAGTTCTCCGATCCGGCGCTGCAGCCTCGCGGCCACGCGTGGCAGGTCGCTCAGTGCCTTTCGCTGGGGAGTTGGCAGCGCGGCGTGCATTTCCTCGATCCCCAGGCCAAGCATCATTTCGGTGGGGCGGTGCAGGGTGGAGTCGGGGGCATGACGCCGCGACACGCCCACCGTGGCGATCCGGAATACGACGCGCCCGATCGAAGAGCCCCAGACTCGCTGGCGGACGCGCCACGACAAGGATCGGGGGTGGTCACGCAGCGCCGGGATGAGGAACCCGAACGCCAGCCCGGTCCAGAAGGCGATCCACAGCCACTCGAAGGTATCGTACACGATCCAGAACAACGCCCGCCAGCCGGGACCGATTGAATTGAAGCTCGCGAACTTCATGGTGAGAACCGCTGTCAACGCGACAATCCCCAGCGCCGCGAGCCAGGTGAGATCACGAACCACCCGGCCGAGCAGCGATGCAGGGACGATCCCGCGACGGTCGCGCCTGACCATTTCGGCGTCCAGTGCCACGCGCATGTCGGCCGGGCGATAACCGGCGCGGCCCACATTGCGGATGGTCCGTGCGGTTGAGCCGAGGTGAATTACCGCCGCAGTGCCGAAAAACACCGCCAGCAATTCGACCGATGGCCAGCCGTTGAACGCGTTCGCGCCCACCCCGGCAGCGACCACCATTCCGGTCAGCGATGCCGCCAGCGCGTAGAATGGGCGAACGCTGCGGCCGTGGTGGAGCCACCGGGCCAGCGGTGTGTCAAGCCAATCGGTTGCGACGTCGGCCCGACTCAGCGCGGCCAGCCATGCCTCTCCGTTGGCTGGGCGGGCGGCGGGATCCTTGGCGAGCGCGGCCTCGACCGCGCGTCGCAGCGGTCGTGGCGTTCCGGGAGCCGCAGACTCGATCGACGGCGCGGGGTCGCGCACGTGCGCCAACAGGATGTCCGTGATCGTCGCTCCGGTGAATGGCACCCGCCCTGCCAGCAGTGTCCACAGCGACACGCCGAGGGCGTACAGGTCGCTGGCCGGAGAGGGGGGCACCCCCTGAAGCAGCTCGGGGGCGATGTATTCGGGGCTGCCGACCAAGGCGATGCCGTCGGTGTTTTCCAGCGAGGCCGCGATGCCGAAATCGACCAGCAGCGCTCGTCCGGTCTGGCGTTCGAGAAGGATGTTCTCGATGGTCACATCCCGATGAAGGACACCGTGAGCATGTGCCGCGGAAAGTGCCCAGCCGATCTCACGCGCGAGCCGTTCCACATCCGCCGGGGGCAGCGGACCCTCACGGCGAAGTCGTTGACCGGCGGTCTCGCCGTCGATGTACCCCATCACGAACCAGACCAGTTCTGCCTTGGTCCCGACGTCATAGATCGGCACGATGTGGGGATGCGCCAGCCGTGCGGCGGTGCGCGCCTCGGCCAGAAAACGCTGCTGTTCCGCGGCGTCGGCGGCCAGATCCGCATGCAACAGTTTGATGGCGACCGGGCGGTCCAGGGCCACGTCCCGTGCGAGGTAGACCGTCCCCATCCCGCCGCTACCAATCTCGCGCTCAATCGACCATTGCCCAGCGACCGCCGACTGCAACGCGAGGGCGCGCTCGTCGAGAGATGTGGTCATGCCGCCACCGGAGTGGGGGTTGGCGGACTGCTCCGGGCCGACTGACGTGGAGCCCGACCGAGGATTCCGCGCACGCTCTCGACCCCGGCGATGCCATGCAGCACTTCACGTTCTGCCGCGCGGGCCGCGGCCACCTCGTCGGCCAGCTCGACCGACATCGGGCGACCGGCCGCCGTCCGCAGCAGTTGTACGCGGAGGCGCTCGAGCGTGCCAATCGTCTCGCGATGACGCAGCAGGAGGTCGTGTTCCGTGGACTCCAGCGAATCGATCTCGGCGCGATCCCTCTCATCCAGCCGCTCGCGTGCCTCCCGGACGCGCGCGGCGAGGGTACGCAGCTCTTCGGCGCCACGTTGCAGGGTGGCGGCCACGCCGGGGACGTCGCCAAGGGTCGCGCGCGTGTCGTGGGGCAGAGTCTGCCACAGCTCCTCGATGGCGAGTCCGAGGACCAGCTCGGTGTGGCGATGGAGCGTGGACGAGGCCGCCATCCGAGGTGGCTGCCGCCAGGCCGCGATGCGGGAGATCAGGGTGCCGAACCTTCCGTGCCAGAGAGAGGCGATTCCCCGCCGAATACGGCCATCGGCGGCGATTCGCACCCCCGGGGCGGCGAACCCGATCCCCAGACCCGCCGTGGTGAACAACACCACACCGCTGCCATACGCCATCAGGGCGACCCGTGTCCAGCGGAGGTTGACGGGATCGAGAAAGGCCGGCAGGACCAGCAGCCCGACCAAGAGGCCAATAGCGATGACGCCCGCGCCGACCACGGTCAGATCAAAGACCACCCGACCGGCCAATGGCGGCAAACCGTCGCGCGCCTGCTGGGCGCGGAGCGCGACCGTCCAATGGTGCCAAGCGGAGCGGATGTCGGCTATCCCGAAGCCGCGCGTGGCGAGTCGCCGCAGGGCCACCAGTTCCGAGCCGATATGAGCCAGCGCCGGAAGGATGGTGGTGGCAAAGAGCGTGGTGATTCCCGCCACCAGCAGCAAGACCGCTTCGCCGTCATTGAAATACTTCTCGACCAGGAGCCAGAGCTGCAGCCCGACGATCGGGGTGACAATCGCGTAGATGGGGCGTACCCTTTCCCAACGAGTGAACCACTCTTGCAGCGCCGGTGCGATCGCGACCGGCTCCGGCGCGCGGTCCAGCAGTGCTAGGAGCTCGGCGGAAGTGGCGGGCCGATCATTGGCATCCTTCGCCAGGCAGGCCCGGACCGCCGCGACCAGTCGTCGCGAGGCACCGCTCGCCCCCGTTGGCAGTTCCGGCACCGGTTGGACGAGGTGCTTGGCGAGCAACTCCCCGGTGGTCCCGCCGGTGAACGGTGGGGTGCCCGACAGTGCCAGCCAGGCGACCGCACCCAAGGCGTAAATGTCCCCTTGGGCCGTGGCCGCTTCGCCGCGGATCACCTCGGGGCTGAGGTAACCAGGCGTCCCGAAGGTGGGGCCGTCCTCACCGGCATCGGTGGCGCCCGCCAGTCCGAAGTCCACCAGCAAGGCCCGACCCGTGCCGCGTTCAATCAGGACGTTCTCGGGGGTCAGGTCACGGTGCACCACGCCATGGGCGTGGGCGTAACCAAGAGCCCAGCCGACCTCTCGCACCATCCGCTCGGCGTCAGATGGCGAGAGCGCTCCCCGCTGACGGACCCGGGCACCGAGGGTCTCGCCTTCGACCATCGCCATGATCAGGAAGACCATCTCTCCGACTACTTCCACGCCATAGACGGGGACGATGTGGGGATGTGCGAGACGAGCGGCGATCCGGGCCTCGTGGAGGAAACGCTCCCGTGCCGCGGGGGCGGCGGCGATCTCCGTGTGCAACACCTTCAGCGCCACCGGTCGGTCGAGGCGCAGGTCGCGCGCCAGCCACACGCTTCCCATGCCGCCACGCCCGAGCTCGCGCTCCAGGGCGAAACGCTCGCCGATCGCATCCTGTAGTTGAATCAGCTCGGGGGAGGTGGGCATGCCGGATCGTCCAGCAAAAATCATGCGGTCCCGGCACGAAGGGGGACGGCGGGTGAAAGGTGAAAGGTGAAAGGTGAAAGGTGAAAGGTGAAAGGTGAAAGGTGAAAGGTGAAAGGTGAAACGGGGCGTGGGGCTGGGCCCGGTGAACGGGGGGTCCCTGGGTGACGGGGATCCCCCCGTTCACCCCGCGCCCCGAAGGAGCGCCCCGTTCACCGTCACCCTCAATTCCAGCTTACATCGGCGCCCGGCTACCGTGCCAAGTGCCGCGGGCGATCACCGAATCGCTGCCAACCAGCATCAATTCATAGCTGCCGACCATCTGGCCGTCGGCTTGGAGACGACCGACCGACCGCTCCTTGACCATCATGCCGTCATCCCGCGACGGGTCGACGAATGGAAAGGTGGTGAAGATCGCGCTGTCGGCGTCGAACATCACCGTGTACCCGACGGGGTCGGGGATGCCGGGCAGCGTCAGCGTACCGGTGGAATCGCTGGTCGAGGTGGCGGTCCAAGTGGTCGAATCGGCCACTCCCTCGGTCATCGTCATTCCCGTCCAGGTGCCGCTCACTGCGGCTGCCGTGAGGGCCGCCGGAGCGGTGGTTTCGGGGACTACTTCCTCGGGAGCAACCTTCTCGCCGCAGGCAGCGACGAGGAGCAAGGCTGGGAGCAGGTACAGGGCACGCATGGTGGGTCCTTGGGCAACGAGAGTTGGATGTTGGGGTCTGCCGACGACTATCTGGGACCGTCGGACTCGGGAATGATGCATTCTGGGACGTGCAAGCGCAAGCCGGGCGGCCGGGAGGGTGGCGGGGGACAAGGTGAAAGGCGAAACGTAAAAGGTGAAAGGTAAAAGGTGAAAGGGTGCCTGGGGGACGGGGACTCCTCGAACCTGCTGACCCCCTTTCACCTTTCACCTTTCACCTTTTACCCTCCTACCCCTCCTACCCCTCCTACCCCTCATGCCCCTCATGCCCCTCCAACGTCACCCGGCACTCAGTCAGGAAGCCGCCCCGCACATTGTACTTGGTGGTCACCGTGAGTGACCGGGCTTTGAGGACTCCCTGGAGATCCTCGGCAAGTCGCGCCGTGGCATGCTCCTGAAAGATGCCAACGTTGCGATAACTCATGACGTAGTACTTGAGACTCTTCAACTCGATGCAGCGATTCGATGGCACATAACGCAGCACCATGGTCGCCTGATCGGGGAGTCCGCTGAAGGGGCAGACGGCCGAAAATTCATCGGTGGTGGTGACGATCTCCTGCTCCGGCCCCTGATAAGGGAAGGTCTCCAGCACCGCGACGTCGATCGCCTCGGGTCCGACAAATGGAATGGTGCGTCCTTCTGCGGTGGCCATCGTCTGCTCCGGTTGCGTGTTGCGACAATAGTAGGGAACACGCGAGCTCTGCGCCACTCTGCAACATGGAACCGATGCCGTCTGGCCGGACGTACCATAAGCAGTAGCTTCGTCTCGACTGAGGCGGATCCGAATCGTGATGGTTCGCGTATCTATTGATATCGGTCCCGTGATCACGGGAAGCAGATCCCGACGCTGGATCATTCTGAAACGTAGCTCGGCTTGACTCGCACAAACCGCCTCCTGGAGGGCACTCTCATGACCCGAATTTCGCAGTCGCCACGACTGATAGCCGCCCTCCTCGTTTTGGGTGTCGTCGCCTGTCAGACCGATTCCAGCAACTCGGCCAACGACCCTCTCGCGGTGGAGGCGAAGCCGGTAGAGTCAGAGACCGGCTACGCGCTCGACGACGGTGGCCTTGTACTCACTACCGGTCCGGACGAACTCCTGGCCCCGCCGGTCGAGCCGCCGCCCGTGCCGGAGCCGACCCCGCCGGTGCCCACTCCGGCGCCCGACCCCAAGCCGGAGCCAAAACCGGAACCCAAGCCGGAGCCGGCTCCAGTTCTGGCATCGACGAATCCCACGGCTGAGCTCGCCGCGGTGCCGACGGCCAAGGCAGGGACCAACTTCACCGTGCAGGTAACCACCCGGATCTCGTCCCGAATCAGTCGCGTTGGCGACCTCGTGAGCGGGCGGGTCGAGTCCGACCTCACCGATGAGAACGGTCAGGTGATCATTCCGGCCGGCAGTCGAGTGATGGGGCAGATCTCGGAGTTGCGCACGCCTGACGCGGTGGGTCGCGGCGCGCGGATCGAGGTCACCTTCAACAGCATCGTCGTCAACGGCGAGTCGCACCCGATCGATGCCGTCACTCAGAATCTGCCGGTCGAGGTTACCCAGTCGGGATCGAACGGTCCGGGCACCGCGGCCCGCGCCGGCCGCGGAGCGATCATCGGCGGTGTCCTCGGCGGACTCTTCGGTGGCAACACCCGGGGTGCGGCGATCGGCGCCGGGGCCGGTGCCGCCGTGGGCGCCCTCTCCAAGGGCGGCGGCGAGCAGTTGTTCGAAGTGGCGCTCTCGTCAAGCAACGTGGCCTGCGTGCTCAACTCTCCGTTCTCGATCGCGGCGGTCAACCGGAGCTTCTGAGCCGCCACAGCGTCGCTGTTCCACACCGCAACCGTCGGCAGTGGCAGCGGCGACCAGGCACCGAAAAGTGACGCACCCCGTGGGAGGAGCTGTTGCCAGTCCTCCCACGGGGTCGTTTCGTCATGCCGGTTTGCGGTCGAGCATCGCGGCGACTGCTCCCAGGACCCCATACCAGATCACCGACACGATCACCATCTTCCACGCCAGCGGGTAGGGAAAGCCGGTGATGAAAAGCTGCCAGAAGATCGTGGCCGGGAAGGAGATGAAGGCGCCGGCCCAGCAGCCGAAGGTCATCCCCGCCTTCGCCCCGGTACCGAACGCCGAGCCCACCTTGTCCCACGCCAGCATCAGCATGAACGCCGCGGCGAAATCGCCGATTACCAGCCACATCATCGCCGGTTCAGGGTTGACGAAGGAGAGCCCGGCCCACCACGATCCGATCAGGTAGGTGTGGAGCACGTAATCGATCACGTTGGCCAGAATGCCAAGCACGACCGTACCAGTGAGCACTCGACGCATATTCATGTGACTCTCGCGATGAGGGGAGCCAGGGGGGGGGATTGGGGGTGAAAGGTGAAAGGGGGCGGGGCGCTGCCGCGCGGGTGAACGGAGGCTTCAGGATCGAAGATCCGGCCCGGTACACGATCCGTCAAGAGGGAGGGGGGCGAGGGATCTGCACCCTGTCCCTTTCACTTTTCACCTATCACGGTCCCCGGTCCTGGCGGCGCCGACCGGGGGCTCTTCACCAAGCTCCCGGTCTGCATCGACCCAAAGCCGAACTTGGCTCGTACCGCGTCCACCGCCTGGCTGACGCCCTGGGCCCGCCCTCGTTCCGGTGATTCGAAGAGATCGGGGGCCTCGGTGGGGGCCAACTGGGTCGCCGCCACGCCCAGCAGCCTGACCGCCTGCCCGGCGCGGCGTGCCTCGACGAGCGCCGGGCGCAGCAGCCGTCGGGCCGTCTCGAGGAGCTCGCCATCTAGTGCCGAGGGGCGGGGCAGGGTGACCCGCCGGGTGATGGTGCGGAAGTCGGCGTGGCGCAGCTTGAGGACTATGGCGCCGGCACTGAGCCCCTCGTCCCGCAGTTGCCCGGCCATGCGGGCCGAAAGCTGGACCAGCACCCGGTCGAGTTCAGCGAGCGTGGTGAGGTCGCGGTTGAAGGTGGTCTCGCGGGAGATCGACTTCGGGGCGCCGCCCGGTCGCAGTGGGGCACCCCCGCGCCCTTCCGCGCGCCGGGCCAGCAGCAGCGCCTCCTCGCGGCCGATCAGCGCCGCCAAGGCATCTATCGACATCGCCTGCACCTCGGCCACCTGCTCGAGTCCCCGGGCGGCGAGCCGGGCAGCGGTCTTGGGGCCGATCCCGGGGAGCGCCTTGAGCGGCAGTCCCGCCATGAAGCCGCGTTCCCACCCGGAGCGCACCTCGCAGACACCGCGTGGCTTGGCGTAATCCGAGGCGATCTTGGCGAGCATCCGGTTGGGACCGATTCCGATTGAGCAATCGAGGCCGGTCCGGGCGTGGACATCGTTGCGGATTGCGGTGGCCACTGCCAGAAGCGACGCGGGATGGAGCAAGTCGGTGCCGGAAAAATCCAGATAGCCCTCGTCGAGCCCCGCCATCACTACCAATGGTGCGTGGGACTGGAGGATCTTCCGCACTGCTCGTGATGCCTCACGATACCAGGCGAACTCGCCCTGCACGAAAGTCGCGTCCGGGCAACGGCGGGCGGCCTCGGCGATCGGCATCCCGCTCAGCACTCCGAAGGCCCGCGCACCGTAGCTCGCCGACTGCACCACGCCGCGCCCGGTGCGCTTGCCGCCGACGATCAATCGCTCCACATCGCGGAGCGCCGGATCATGCCTGCGGCACACCTCCACGAAGAAGGCGTCGAGGTCGACATGGAGGATGCGCACGGACATCAGGGCCACCGGAGCGAGGACACCCTAGATTGTAGTCACCTCACTACCCGGAGACCCGATGCGGATCGGATTTGCCGGCCTCGGCGCGATCGGCGTGCCGATGGCCGAACGGCTGGCCAGCCAGCATGACCTTGTCGTCTGGAATCGCACCGCCTCCCGGGCGGAGGCGTTCGCCGAGCGCGTGGTAGAGGTCGGAGTGGCCGCAACCCCGCGCGATCTGGCCAGTGGCGCCGACGCCGTGATTACTTGCCTGCCGACCTCGGCTGAGGTGGCAACCCTGCTCGACGGCCCCGACGGCCTGCTGGCCGGACTTCGCTCCGGGGCGCTGCTGGTCGACTGCACCTCCGGCGACCCCGGCACCTCGCGGCTCATCGCGGCCCGGCTCTCCGGACTCGGGATCGGTTTCGTCGACGCGCCGTTGAGCGGCGGGCCACCGCTGGCGGCCACCGGCCAGCTCACCGTGATGTGCGGCGGGCACCCCGATGACGTCGCCCGGGCTCGCGACGTGGTGGCCCCCTTCGCGGCCAAGGTGATCCACCTCGGCCCGGTGGGTGCCGGTCACGCCATGAAGTCGGTCAACAACGCTCTGCTGGCGCTCAACATTCTGGGTCTCGCCGAGGGGCTCACCACCCTGGCCAAGGCGGGGATCGCACCGCGCGCTGCCGTCGATGTGCTCAACGCCTCGAGCGGTCGTTCGTTCGTGAGCGAGTCGCTGGTGCCCGAGCGGGTACTGACCGGAAGCTGGCCGCGGTTGTTCCGGCTGGCCCTGCTGGAGAAGGACATCGGCATTGCCCACGAGCTCGCCGCCGAACTCGGGATCGCCGATCCGGTGCTGGCCCATGCGCGCGAGCTGTGCCGGATGCACCGCGCGGTGCTCGGCGAAGCGGCCGATTACCTCGATCCGATCCGGGCGGCAGAAGCCGCTGCCGGGGTGGAGTTGCGCGGGTGACCCCACTGCCCGAAACCGCGCCGGTACTGGTTCTGGTGGCCGTGCAGGACATGGTCAACCTCGCCTCCTGCATTCGAGTCGCCAAGAACTTCGGGATCACCGAGTTGCGATTGGTCAAGCCCGAGTGCTCGGTCGATCCCTATCGGCTGGAAGGGGTCGCCCACAACACCGCCGACGTGATCGAGCGGATGACGATCCACGAGACGCTCGACGAAGCATTTGCCGACCTCAGTTACGTGGTGGGGCTGACCGGCCGGGAGCGCACCGCCAAGCGGACCATGATCCGCCCTCGTGCTGCAGCATTGCTGCTGGCCGAGCGCTCGGGCGCGGGTCGGGTGGGGATCATGGCGGGTCGGGAAGATCACGGCTTGCAGAACGAGGAACTCGATCGCTGCGACGCCCTGGTCACCATCAGCGGCAATCCCGGCTACACCTCGCTCAATCTGGCACAGGCGGTGGGGATCTTTGCCTACGAGAGCTGGATCGCCCGCGGGGGCGACGATATCCCCTTCAAGCCGCCGCGTCACGCCGCTCCACCGGCCGACCACGCCGCCCTCGAAGCGCTGTTCGCCGACTGGCAGACGGCGCTGGTGCAGATCGAGTTTTTCAAGAAACGCGAGCCCGATCTGGTGATGCGGGGCTTCCGCGAGGTGCTCTTTCGCGCCGGCCTCGATGCCCGCGAAGCCGGGCTGTTTCGGGCGATCGGGCTTGAAGTGGGTCACTTTCTCCGCCGCAAGGGAGTACTCCCTCCGCTCCCTCCCAAACGTGGTGCCGGCGGTCGGCCGGATCAGGGGCCGGGAGACGCCACCGATCCGTCGGTCGCCCAGTAGTTGAACGGAGTGACCTTCTCCGCTAGTTTTGCGGCCGGCAGGGGAACCCCGAGGGGGCGCCTCGCGGTACGTTCCAGACATGCCATCTGGGCCTGGTTCCACAACTGTTCACACGCACGGATCCTCTTCGGCGGTCGATAGATATGCACAAGCGGTTCCTCATCGGACTCGGGATGGTCACGTCGGTTGCGCTGGGGGCGCTTGCCCTCACCTCGCGCGACACCGACGCGCAGCAGCCCGCAGCCACCCTGCCGGCGGCCCTCACTGCAGCCGATTCGGCTGCGCTCAAGGGTCCCAAGCAGCCCATCTTCTTCCGGCACGACATCCACGCCGGTCAGCTCAAGATGGAATGCCAATACTGCCACTACACCGCGGCAGTGTCGACCGAACCCGGGATACCCAGCATGCAGACCTGCATGGGGTGTCATCTCGCGGTGGCCGGCAAGGACTCCACCAACCGGGCCGAGATCCAGAAGCTCAAGACGGCCTGGAACGAGGGGACTCCCGTCGAGTGGGTCCGGATTCACAGCGTGGCTCGCCACGTCCGCTTTCCCCATTCGCAGCACATCAAGGCCCTCGGCCCGAATGCCTGCGCCTCCTGTCACGGCAACGTGGCACGGATGTCCCAGGTCTATCAGGTCCAGAACGTCAACAACATGGGGTTCTGCATCAACTGTCACATCGAGCGCAACGTGACCCGCGACTGCACAGCGTGCCATTACTGACATGACCATGCGACCCAATGATTCCGGAGCGGCGATGGCCGACCAGCAGGCAGCGGACGACGTCGATCGTCGGCAATTCCTCAAAGTGCTCGGGGTGACAGGTGTCGGAACGGCTGCCCTCACGGGCTGCTCGACCGACCGGGTCGCCAAGCTGGTCCCCTACATGGTGCAGGACGAGAACCAGGTGCCGGGGATTCCCACCGTCTACGCCTCGACCTGTACCGAGTGCGCCACCGGCTGCGGCGTGCATGTGATCACGCGCGAGGGGCGGGCCATCAAGCTCGAGGGCAACCCCGAGCACCCGGTCAACGCCGGCACTCTCTGCAGTCGCGGTCAGGCCGGCTTGCAGGCGCTCTACAACCCCGACCGGATCGGCGCTCCGCTGGCGAAGAACGCCGCGGGCGGCTTCGACGAGATCACCTGGGAAGACGCCATCGCCCGGCTGGCAGCCCGGCTCGGGCAGGCCGGCAATCGCGTGGCCGCCATCAACGGTTACGGGCCGAGCACCTTCAGCCAACTGCTCGAAGGAATGGTCGGCCAACTCGGTGGCACCACGGTGTCCTGGCAACCGTTCGCACGCGAGGCGGAGTCCCGCGCCAACCAGCGGACCTTCGGTCGCGATGACCTCCCCGCCTACGACTTCGGGGCGGCCCGCTACATCGTTTCCTTCGGCGCCGATTTCCTGGAGACCTGGGGCCCCACGATGGAGCAGAGCCGCGGCTTCGCCGCGAGCCACGGCTTCAACGACGGCACCATGGCCCGGCACGTGTATGTCGGGCCGCGCATGAACCTGACCGGAGCCAACGCCGACGAGTGGCTCGACGTCGCAGCCGGCTCCGAAGTGTTCGTGGCCCTGCTGCTGGCACGCGCTGCGGCAGAAGCAAAGGGATCGCCGCTCGCCGGTGACTTGGCACGCTGGACCGCCGCCGAAGTAAGCGCCCGCACCGGAATCGATGCGGCACGCCTGACGCGGATCGCCAACGAATTCGCCGCCGCGACTCCTTCGCTTGCGGTGGCCGGCGGGATCGCCGCCCAGCATCGCGGCGCGATCGACCTCTGCCACGCGGTCAACCTCGCCAACGTCGCGGCCGGCAATCTCGGCCAGACCGTCAACTTCGGCCTGGGCTCGACCCCGACGGCCGGGTACGGCGCCGTGCAGGGTCTCTTCGCCCGGATGGATCGTGGCGAGGTGGCGGTGGCCATCGTGCACGAGGCCAATCCGCTGTATGCCATGCCGAAGAGCGGCAACTTTCAGGCGAGCTTTGCCAAGGTTGGCTTCAAGGTCAGCACTGCCAACGTGATGGACGAGACCGCGGCGGCCTCCGACCTGATCCTGCCCAATCTCCACGCGCTCGAGCGCTGGGACGACAGCTTCTCGCGGCCGGGGGTGCGTTCGCTGATGCAACCGGTGATGACGCCGGTGCGGCCGGGGATGCACACCGGCGACGTCCTCCTCAAGGTGGCCCAGGCGCTCGGTGGCAGCGCGGCGGCGAACTTCGCGGAGCCGAGCTTCGAGGCCCGACTGCAGGCGGCCTGGACGGTGGGAGCAACGGGCGATTTCCCGACCTTCTGGCGGGCCTCGCTCGCCCTGGGCGGAGTCTTCCTCCCGGCAGTCTCCTCCAATCCGACGTTGGTGGACGGTGCCGCCGCGCTCGATCCGGCCGCGCCCTCCTTCGATGGCGACGCCGAGTTCACTTTCCTGCCGTATCCGTCGCTGATGTATCACGACGGCCGCGGAGCGAACAAGCCCTGGCTGCTCGAGAATCCCGATCCGATGACCAAGATCACCTGGCAATCGTGGGCCGAGCTGCATCCGGAGACTGCCCGGCGACTCGATGTGCGCGAGGGCGAGATCATCGAGCTCACCTCGCCGCACGGCGCGATCAAGGCCCAGGTGTATGTCTTCCACGGGATCCGCGAGGACACCATCGGGATGCCGCTCGGTCTCGGTCACACCGAGTACGGCCGCTATGCCAAGGATCGCGGCGTCAACGCGCTCGACCTCCTCGGCGCCGCCGACGGGCAGGGATATCTCCCCTATGTCGCCACCAAGGTCTCGGTCACCAAGACCCCCGGCTATCGCAAGGTCGCCAAGACCGAGGGGAATCCGCGGCAGCTCGGACGCGGCATCATCGAGCAGATGCCGCTGGTCTATGCCGCCCAGGGGATGACCCCGGAGCAGGCCTACAAGGCTGCAGGCGGCGAGACCCACGAGATCAACCCGCCGCGCGAGCGCGAGGCGATCGACGGTTGGTATGAGGCGCAGAAGGAAGGATGGAAGCTCGGCAACTACGCCGACGACGCCACCCCCAAGTGGGCGATGGCGGTCGATCTCTCCCGCTGCACCGGTTGCTCCGCCTGTGTGACGGCCTGCTACGCCGAGAACAACATCCCCACCGTTGGCGAGGAGCAGATCTTCAAGGGCCGCGAGATGAGCTGGATGCGGATCGAGCGGTACTGGGAGGGCGGCGAGGATGGTGTCCCGATCGAGGCCCGCTTCGCGCCGGTCATGTGCCAGCACTGCGACAACGCGCCGTGCGAGCCGGTCTGTCCCGTCTATGCGGCATACCACACCCCCGACGGGCTCAACGGCCAGGTCTACAACCGCTGCGTCGGCACCCGTTATTGCAGCAACAACTGCCCGTTCAAGGTTCGCTACTACAACTGGCTCAAGTACAACGAATCCGCCTGGCCCGAGCCGCTCAATCTTCAGCTCAATCCCGAGGTCACGGTGCGGGCGCGCGGCGTGATGGAGAAGTGCACCTTCTGCGTCCAGCGGATTCGCGGCGCGCAGCACAAGGCGCGCCTCGAGGATCGGCCGCTCAGGGACGGCGAGATCGTGCCGGCGTGCGCCCAGGCCTGCCCCTCGAAGGCAATGACGTTCGGCAACATCAAGGATCCGGAGGCCAAGGTGGTCCAGTGGTCTCGCGACCCGCGCGGCTACACGATGCTCGAGCTGACCAATGTGCGGCCCGCGGTGACCTACCTCGCGAAGGTGGTCGCCCAGGAGCCGGTGGTCCACGCCGCTGACGAACATGGGGGGCACTGAGATGGCCGTCATCGCGCACGACCCGAGCCGCCCCACCCAGACCCATGCCGAGGTCACCCGGGATGTGGTCCGCACCATCACCGAGGCGCCGACCCGCGGCTACTACATCCTGGTCGGCGTGCTGGCGTTCCTCACCGCGGTCCTGCTCGGCACCGTCACCATGCTGCTCAAGCACGGACTCGGTCTGGCCGGCTACGCACCACCGATCATGTGGTCGGTGTACATCACGACCTTCGTCTTCTGGGTCGGCATCGGTCACGCGGGGACGCTGATTTCGGCGATCCTCTTCCTGTTCCGCTCGCCCTGGCGGACCGCAGTCTACCGCGCCACCGAGGCGATGACGGTGTTCGCCGTCATGACTGCCGCGCTCTTCCCGATCATCCACATCGGGCGGCAGTGGATCTTCTACTGGTTGCTGCCGTACCCCAACGCGCGCTACCTGTGGCCCAACTTCAAGTCGCCGCTGTTGTGGGACGTCTTCGCGATCTCGACCTACCTGACGGTCTCGAGCACCTTCCTGATGGTCGGTCTGGTCCCCGACATCGCTGCGGTGCGTGACCATGTCAGCGGCTGGCGCAAGAAGCTCTATTCGATGCTCTCCCTGGGCTGGACCGGTGCCGATTCGCAGTGGCGTCACTACACCAGGGCCTATCTCTATCTCGCCGCGCTGGCCGCGCCGCTGGTGCTCTCGGTGCACTCGGTGGTTTCCTGGGACTTCGCCGTGTCGATCGTGCCGGGATGGCACGGGACGATCTTCGCGCCGTACTTCGTGGCGGGGGCGATCTACTCGGGCATCGGGATGACCTTCACGCTGCTGATTCCGCTGCGCAAGATGCTGCGGCTTGAGCACATGATCACCGACTACCACTTCGACAACCTCTCGAAGCTGACGCTGTTTACCGGGACGATCCTCTTCTACGCCTACGCGATGGAGTACTTCGTCGCCTGGTACTCGGGCAGCACCTTCGAGCAGACCACCTTCTGGCGCCGCGCCTTCGGACCGAACTGGTGGGCCGGATGGTCGATGATCATCTGCAACGCCTTCGTCAGCCAGCTGCTCTGGTTCCGGAAGATCCGCGTCAACCTCACCGCGCTGTTCGTGATCTCGATCTTCATCAACATCGGGATGTGGTTCGAGCGCTACGTGATCGTCGTCTCGTCGCTGGCCAATGACTATCTGCCCAACGCCTGGGGCCAGATCAATCCGACCTGGGCCGACTGGCTGATCCTGCTCGGCTCATTCGGCTGGTTCGGGCTCTGGTTCACGCTGTTCTACAAGAACTTCCCGATCGTGGCCATTCAGGAGATCAAGGAAATGATCCCGATGCCGCGCCGGAAATCTCATGGAGGGGCGCACTGATGGCCACCCAGGTTCCCGGCGTTCTCGGCTCGTTCGAGCACATCGACGCAGCCTGCGATGCCATTCGCGAGCTCAAGGCCGACGGCCGGGCGGACATCACCGTCTACTCCGCCGCGCCCAATCACGAACTGGAGGCGGCAATCGGTGATCCGATTTCCAAGGTGCGCCTCTTCACCCTGGTCGGCGGCTTCACCGGGGTAACCGCCGGTTTCTCGCTCGCCATCTGGATGGCGCGGGATTGGCCGCTGCTGGTCGGCGGCAAGCCGATCGCGGCGATTCCGGCCTTTGTGGTGATCGGTTTCGAATTGACGATTCTCATCGGCGCTCTCTCGACCATCGCCGCGATCATCATCCTCTCGGCGATGAAGTCGCTGAAGGGGCGCCCCTACCATCCCCGCTACAGCGACGACCGGATCGGCATCTTCGTGCCCTGCGGCCCGTCGGAGGCTCAGGATGTCCAGCAGCTCTTCGAGCGCCACGGCTCGGTGGAGGTCTCTCGTGACGCGTAAGCTCCTCCTGGTCGCCGTGCTGGTCACGGGGGCTGCCGGCTGCAACACCTGGTACAACGAGGTGCCGTCTCCGGACAACCTGATGCACGCCGTGCCGTGGTTCGATCACATGATCCTTTCCAAGGCGGTCCACCCCTACCAGCGGACCGACATCCCGCGCGAGACTCCGGCCGGCAGCGTGCCGATTACCGGTGGTGAAGCGGACTGGCGAGTGGGCAACGTGCGGCAGTTGCAGTACGGCTTCGATGTCGCCGTGGCCAACACCGTCACCCGTCCAGTCGAGATGCCCGCCCTCCCGGCCGAGCGCGGTGCCGAGCTGTATGGGACTTATTGCGCGGTATGTCATGGCTATCAGGGCGATGGAAACAGTGCCATGAAGAGCTATCTGGCGCCGCCGTCATTGCTGACGCCGCTGGCCCGGAGCTACACCGACGGCTACCTCTACTCGATCCTGCGTTACGGCCGAGGTCTGATGGGTCAGTACGGCGACAAGATCACCCGGCAGGATGAGCGCTGGGCTGTGGTCGAATATGTCAGGTCATTGCAGGCCGCGGCTCCGCTGCCGGCAACTGCCAACGCTGGGGGAGCCAACTGATGGCCGCCACGGATTTCGCCGCAGTCGAGGATCGCCTCGCCGAGAAGAGCGTGGCGGGCGAGTATGGCATCTTCACCCGTGCGGGACTGCTGCTGGCAGTGATCGGGGTGGTGCTCTTCGGGATGGCGGTCATGGGTGAGGGAAGTCACCGCGCATGGCAGACCTTCCACGTCAACTGGCTGTTCTGGACCGGCATCACCGGTGGCTCGCTGGCGCTGACGGCGGTGCACAAGATCACCAACGCCAAGTGGTCGGGTGTCATCATCCGCTTCTCGCAGGCGGCCAGCGCGATGATCCCGGTCTCACTGATTGGTCTGGTGCTGATTCTCACCCTCGGTTACCACGATGTCTATGGCCACATGGCCGAGGAGCTTCACGGGTTGTCGGCCGGCAAGGCGATGTGGCTCTCCAAACCGTGGATGGCAACCAGGCTGGTGGTGGGGCTCGCCCTGTTGTACTGGATCGGAGCCCAGCTCATCAAGTGCGACCTGCTGCCCGACCTCAAATTGGCCAGAAACAAGGTCAGCGACAGCCGCCAGGCCCGCTACGACAAGATGCTGCAGGGGTACGACCCGGAGCGCACTCACGAGCGCACCTACCGGCTCGCCGCAGTCTACGCGGTGGTCTACGCGATGGTGTTCAGCATCGTCGCCTTCGACGGCATCATGGCGCTGCAGCCGCACTGGTTCAGCAACCTGCTCGGCGGCTGGTACTTCATGGGATCGTTCCTTGGAGCCCACACCCTGCTCGCTCTGCTGATGCTGTTCGGGGTCAAGGCGGTCGGGCTCCGCGAGTACATCAGTGCCAAGCAGCGCCACGATCTCGGCATGCTCTGTTTCGGCTTCACGGTGTTCTGGGCCTACCTGATGTGGGCCCAGTTCCTGGTGATCTGGTACGGCAATCTTCCGGAAGAGACCGGCTTTGTCTTCTCGCGCCTCTGGGGCGAATGGCGGAATATCGGTGCCATGGTCTTTGTAGGGATGTTCGTGATCCCGTTCACCGGCCTGCTGGCGGTGGGACCGAAGAAGACCCCGGCAACCCTGGGGCTGTTCACCGCGATCTCGTTCTGCGCCCTCTGGCTGGAGCGGTATCTGCTGGTGATCCCGTCCGTCAGTGCCACCAACACACCAACCTTCGGACTGCCGGAATTGGGGCCGACCCTCGCCTTCCTGGGGCTCTTCCTGGTGAGCTATGGCTGGTTCGCCAAGACCTACCCGATGGTGTCACCTCGCCTGGCGTTGATCACGCTGGAGCGGGAGCAGGGGCATCATTAGGGGGTGAGCGGTGGGGGGTGAACGGTGAGGTGTGAACGGTGAACGGGGAGTAGTGGGACCGTGAAAGGTGAAAGGTGAAACGGAGGGTCAGGCGACCACCGTTTCACCTTTCACGTTTCACCTTCTCCCATTCCCCGTTCCCCGTTCACCCGCAGCCCCGTTCACCGGTCATTCCAGCGTCAGTCTCTCCGCCATCAGGGCATTCAAAGAATCGATCGGCAGATAGGCCGCCAGCGCGACCAGGCGGATGGTCCGCACCGGGGCATGGTCCGGGCCGATGTAATCGGGCCGTCCCCGGCGCGGGGTGCTCATCGTGATGCCGCTGGCGTCGAGCATTCGGGCGACGCCGTCGAGCTCGGCTTCGGTGCCCTCAATCACCCAGACCGCACGGCCGTCCCGGAGCTGTTGCCGAACCATCGCCGTGGGGCGCCCGCCTGCCTGATTTGAGCGGAGGCGCACATCACTCACAGTCAGCCCCTCCAGGTGAGCGACGGCATTGCGGGACTGCCGACGGGCTTCCTGCCAGGAGGCGGTCTGCCAGCCGGCGGTGGGGTCGATGGTGATCATCGGATCCATGGCAGCGAGCGTCCGGCGGTTGCCTCCGCCTGCAGGCACCGAGGTGGTGATCACCCGGGGGGACATCGCCGCCCGGGATGCCAGGGTGAGAGTACGAGCGCTGATCGAATCGGCGACCGCAGGTACGCTGTCAGTACGGAGACCGAAGAGCCCCATGCCAACCATCGCCGGTGAGGCGACAAATGCGGTGGCAAGGCGAGGCGTTCCGGTGGACTGAATGCCTTCGGCTCCCCGATCCTGCCAAGCGAGCTGGCTGGCGGCGCTGAAGACCAGCAGGGCAGCGGCCGCCGCGATCGGGGCGCGCCGCCCGACCCGACGGAAGGTCACCCGCAACGCCCGACGCCGGGCGGAATCCGCCGCCGCTCCTTGGTGGGCGATTCCTTGACGGCGCCGCTGGGGTGGGGTTGCGATGGCCAACAGCTCGGAGGTGCGGGCACGCAGCGCCTCCACCTCGGCCAAAGCCGCTCGGCAAATCAGGCACGCCAGCAGATGCTCGGCGACCTCCGCACGCTGTGCCGACGAGAGGGCCCCGTCGGCATAGGCGTGGCATTCCTCCTCAGGAAGATGCGGCCGCACGCTGCTCGTCACCTCGAGACTCACGTTCAGACTCCATTCGGTCATGCGCCATGACCAGCCGTTTGCGTGCCCGGGCAAGGGTAGTCCCCACGGCCCCGACAGCCAGCCCGCTCTGGGCGGCAATTTCGGGATAGGCCAGTCCGGCATCCCAGAGCAGCAGCACTTCGCGGTCACGAGGCGAGAGAGAGGCCAAGGCCAGTCTCACTTCGTTCTGCTGCTCCTCGTGTTCCAAATCCTCCACCACGTCGCTCAAAGGCGCAGGCGAGGCGATCGGCTCGTGGGTCAGCAGCGTCAGGTGCTTGCGACGACGGATCGCCGACCGGGCCTCGTCGCGGGCGATGTTGGCAGCCACCGCGAACACCCAGGAGCGGGGCTTTTCCGGTTGGTGGCGCATTGCCCGCATGAACACTTCCTGCGCCAGGTCTTCAGCGCGATCGGCATCCCATACCTTGCGGTAAAGGAAGCGAACCACGGCATCGTAGCTGGAGCGATACAGCCCTTCGAGGTCGAACGCCATTCCTGTCTCCACGGCACGGGTACGACCACCATAGGACGCATAGCGTGGGCCGAACTTGCACACGAGATGCAAGGTGTTGTATAACAATGACTTACAACGGTACTCGTCGGCTCCTGAAGGCACAGCCCGGGTGGAGACCTGTCCTGTTTTTGGGCCAGTGTGAACACATTTCCGGCTTGGCAGGTCGGCGATCGGACCGGAACCGGCCATGCAGGTCGCAGTGCCGACCATCGTCCTGAAGGTAGGCGCAGGCCGAAATGATCTCGGCGTTGAGGAGTCCCGCGTCCTCCTCGCGCTCCACCTTGCAAAGGTAGGGCGCCTTTCGGTTCCTGAGCAGCGATTCGAGCAGGGTGTCTTCTTCCTGGCAGCGGATGTCGACCTGGATGTCGCGGCAGCAGGCCGCCCCGCGGGTATGGTCCGAGGTCCGACAGTTGGCAGTGGCACACGGATTGGAGTCCGGGGCTACTGGCAAGGATCGTCGCTTGGCCGTTGGGTGAGGAATCCGCCGATCCACGAGTTCCCCGCCTTCCACCAAGCGGAACTCGTCCGGGCCGAGCCGCCGCGGCTGACTCTTGCGGCGAGGACGGGCGACCTCTCCCCGAAAGCCGTGCGCCTTGCAGCGGACCGCGACTCCTCCATTCCCGGCGTCAAGATGCCGGCAAGGGACATGAACCCGGATCTCGCACCAGAGTTCGTCGTCCTCCACAAATGTCCGGCCGAAATCGATCCGTTGGGTGTGGCCCATCAGCCAGGTGGCATCGTGGTCCTCCGATCCCTCCATCGCACTGACCCTGACGGTGAGCTGAAGAGAGCGACAGTGGGCGCCTACGGAGTTGCAAGGGGGAGCTGCCATGGGGATCCGAACATTTCACGGTTGACGGGACGGGGGGAAGAACAGGGTGGAAAGTACCACAATCGAGCCACCGTGCCAGTCGTGCCACTCCATCTCTTGCGGGAGTGTGGTTATCTTGTTGCCCTGATGCTCAGGCATCAGGCTGCACTGCCGGGGGGCAGGGCGCGAGCAGGTCAACATTTCCGAGAGGCTGACAGACAATGCGTGTGACGGCGATGGTTGCAGGACTGGCAATGCTGGTGATGGCATGTGGTGAGAAGGCGCCCGAGGCGGCCGAGACGACTGAGACGGCGCCGGTGGCCGAGGCTCCGGCGGCTGGTGGTACGACCCACGAGGTGCAGATGGTTCTCGAGGGCGCGGACTACAAGTACGTTCCCGCGGCGTTGACGATCAAGGCCGGCGACACGGTGATCTTCAAGTCGATCTCGGGCGGGTTGCACAACGTGCAGTTCTACGCCGACAGCATCCCGGCCGGCTCGGCCGAGGCGCTCGACGCCGCGATCACCAACAAGCAGGGGCCGCTGGCGAGCGCGTTGGTGGCTGAGGGCGACAATGTAACGATCACTTTCCCTGCCGCGTTGCCGACGGGGGAGTATCGTTTCTTCTGTCTCCCGCACCAGATGATGGGGATGCACGGGGTTCTCACCATCACCCAGTGAGCATAGCAGCTCAGGTGACGGAAACCGGAGGGCGGCCAGCAATGGTCGCCCTTTTGGCATGCCGCATCACCGCCAACGGCACCACCAATCCGACGATCAGCCCCGCGACACTGTCGACCACGTAGTGCATCTGGCAGTAAACCACGCCCACCACAAGAAATGCCGTGGGTATCGCCAGAGCGATGCCCAGTCGGCGTGACACTCCCCAAGCGGCGATCGACGCGGCGACAGTGGCGGCGACGTGCGACGACGGGAACGCCGCTCCGTAGCTGCTGCCCTGGGCCAGCGCCGCGTAAACCCAGCGAGCCGGCAGATTGTCCACGAAAGCCCCGGTGGGGTGCGGCCACTGGTAGTACGGCCCCGACACCGGGAAGAGGGCATAGCTGATGTAGCAGAACAGGAAGGTCGCCACCACGGCGTCGAGGTACGGCTCCACTGCTTGACGGTGGCGCCGGATGACGAGGAATATCACCACCGGCAGCGGCACGACGATGTAGTAGCTGAAGTAGATCGCGTGAAGGATGGTTGACCACATCGGCGACGGTGCGCTCTGCCACCAGTCGCGGGCGGGCTGGCCGCCGAAGATCGCGGCCTCCATGGCGAGCAACGGAGCGTCCCAGGTCGGGGCGCCGAAGCCGATCAGCACATCGAGTGCGCTGTACAATCCGGTCAGGATGAAGACCGGATAACCGGCCCGGAGAATCCCCCCCCCACCGGATGCCGGTGCGCGAGAGGCCAGCCAGCCGAGCAGCGGCAGGGCCAGATGGGCGGCGAGAATCCAGAACATTCCCGGGCGGTCGAGCCGGGTGATGGCGATGATGGAGATGACCACGCCGTAGCCGGCGATCAACCGGTCGACCAGGCGCCATCCCCCCCCCATCTGCGTCACAGCCATCCGTGGTTGCGGTACCACTCGGCCGTGTGCTCGAGTCCGGTGGCAGCGTCAAAGCGCGGCGCCCAGCCGGTCGCGGCGATGAACGGTGCCGGGTCGCCGGTCCATGCTGGTTGATAGAACTCGTTGGCCTTGTCGGCGCGCAGGATGGTGCGCTGCCGGAAGGTTGCCGCCCAGGCACCGGTCAGAGAGAGGACACTGCGGGCCAGCCACTCGGGGAGCGGGACGAGGCGGATCGATCTGCCCATGGTGCGGCCGACGGCCTGCACCAGTTCGGCCGACGTGATCACTTCAGGGTGGTTGGTGTAGAAGGTGCCACCCAGCACTCCCGGCGCCTCGCCAGCACGGATGATCGCGTCAGCCAGATCGTCGACATGTACCAGCGACAATTGCTGGGAACCATCGCCGAAGACTGGTGCCAGTCCCAGGCGGGCGGCCTTGAAGATGGTGATCAGGTTGTCGCGATCGCGCGGGCCGTAAATCGTCGGCGGCCTCAAGATGGTCCACGGCAGCGGTTGCTCGCGGACCACCTGTTCGCTGGCCAACTTGCTGCGGCCGTACATCGTCACCGGTCGGTCGTCACCGGCGTCTCGCCGGGGTTGATCTCTGGTCGCCGGGCCGCCGGCGGCCATCGAGGAGATCAGCACGATTCGCGGGTCGCCTCCGGCGGCACGTGCCGCGGCCACCACATTGGCGGTGCCGTCCCTGTTGGCAGCGAGGAACTCTGCCTCGTCGACCGCGCCGGTCAGCGCAGCGACATGGTAGATCACCTCGGCACCTTCCGCCGCCGTGGTGAGGGCCTCGACATTTTCCAGATCACCGGGAACCAAACGGACGCCGCGCTCAGCGAGGCCAGTCGCCTTGGCCGGGGTTCGCACCAGGGCGGTCACCGAATCGCCACGCGCCAACAGACGATCGAGTAGGTGGCCACCGACGAATCCGGTGGCGCCGGTTACGAACGCCTTCATGCTGGGCGGTCGAAGACGCGATAGGTCTTGTACGGTGTGAAGTTGGCCTTGGTGAGCCCCTGGATGATTCCCGCGTTGTCCTCGAGGAGCCATCCCGCCTCACCCCAGCCGATTCCGCGGGCCGCCGCCTTGGTCCAGATCCAGTGATAGAGAGCGGAATCGATCCCCTTGCCGCGCCACTCCGGGAGGATGCCGAGCAGGAGGTTGCGGGCGCGGGTGAGCCGCCGAGTCTTGAGCTTCCAGAGCATCGTCAATGCGGCAGGAAAGAGTCGGCCATTGCGGTTGGTGCGCAACGCCTCGTTGAGGTCGGGCAGCGCCAGGCAAAATCCTACTGGCACCCCATCCTTCATGACGAACGGCACCAGCTCGGGGATGACTACCGGACGGAAGGTCGCCGCCAGGTGGTCGATCTCGGCGTCGGTCATCGGGACGAAGCCCCAGTTCTTCTCCCACCCAACGTTGTAGAGCTGCTTGATCCGCTCGACTTCACCCTTGAAGTCCTTGAGGTCGAGCGGTCTGATGGTGAGGCCGTAGCGGTCGAGGATCAGCTTGACGGCCCGCTCGGTCCGTTCCGGCGCTGTGACCGGTGCGGCCAGCGATCCCCCTTCGAGGCAGATCAGGTCCTTGGCCTTGGTGAATCCGGCGGCCTCGAGCAGCGGGAGATAATAGGGCGGATTGTGCGGCATCATCAGGGTGTTGGGGGTCTCGAACCCCTGGATCAGCAAGCCGCATTCGTCGTTGACCGAGAACGACATCGGGCCGCGCACGGTGTCGAGTCCGCGTGACCGCACCCAGTCGGCCGCGGCATCGAGGAGCGCCCGGGCCACAGGGAAGTCATTGATGCACTCGAAAAAACCGAAGAAGCCGACCCGGTCATCGTGCAGTTCGTTGTGGAGGCGATTGTGAATCGCGGCGATGCGTCCGACCACCTCGCCGTCGCGGTCGGCGATGAAGTACTCGGCGTCGGCATGCTGGAAAAACGGATTCTTGGCGCGATCGAGCAGGGTGCGCACTTCTGCCCGGAACGGCGGGACCCAGTTGAGGTCGAGCCGGTGCAGACGGTAGGGCAGATCGATGAAGCGGGACAGGTCGGCAGGGGACTCGACCCGTCGGACGACTGTGCCGCTCAGATGACCCCCAACTCCTTGCCGATTTTGCCGAATGCCTCGACTGCGCGGTCAATCTGGTCGGCGGAGTGCGTTGCCATGACGCTGGTGCGAAGGCGGCACTGCGAGGGCGGCACTGCCGGCGGGACTACCGGATTGGTGAAGACCCCGGCGTCGTAGAGCTTGCGCCAGAAGATGAAGGTGGTGTCGAGCGGGCCGATCAGCACCGGTACGATCGGGGTCTCGGTGGGGCCGATCTCGAAGCCGAGGGAGGTGAAGCCCTGCTGCAGTCGGCGGGCATTGGCCCACAATGCGTCGCGACGCTCCGGCTCCTGCTGCATCACTTCGAGGGCTGCGAGCACGCCGGCGGTGTTGGCCGGAGGGAGCGATGCCGTGAAGATGAATGGCCGCGAATGGTGCTTGAGGAAATGGATCACCGACTCGTCGCCGGCCACGAAGCCGCCCACCGAGGCGAGTGACTTCGAGAACGTCCCGGCGATGATGTCGACCTCGGCCTGCATCCCGAAATGCGCGCCGGTCCCCTCGCCGTTCGGTCCCAGCACGCCGAGCGCGTGGGCGTCATCGACCGCCAGAGCGGCGCCGAAGCGGCGCGCAACCTTGACAAGTTCGGGGATGTCGGCGATATCGCCTTCCATCGAGTAGACGCCGTCGACGATGACCATCATTCCCTTGCCGGAATGATTCTGCTCAAGCTTGCGGGCCAGCCCCGCGATGTCGCCATGATTGAAGCGGACGGTCTCGCCGAAAGAGAGTTTGGCGCCGTCGACGATGCAGGCATGGTCGAGCTTGTCGAGGTAGACGGTCTCGCCCCGGCCGACCAGTCCGGCGATCAGGCCGAGGTTGGCGCCGTAGCCGGTCGAGAAGACCAGGCAGGATTCCTTGCCGAGGAATTCGGCCAGCGCTGTTTCCAGTTGTTCGTGGAGGTCGAGCGATCCGTTGAGAAAGCGGGAACCGGTGCAGCCGGAACCGTAGCGATGCAGGGCGGCCGTGGCGGCCTCCAACACCCTGGGGTGATGCGTCAGCCCGAGGTAGTTGTTCGAGCCGAGCATGATCCGCTTCTGCCCCTCGATGACGACCACCGTGTCCTCGGACTCGGAAATCGGCTTGAAATAGGGGTAGAGCCCGGCTGCCTGGATCTCCCGTGCACGGGTGAACTGTCGGCACTTGTCGAACAGCGCCACCGGTGTCTGCAACGTTTCGGTCGGCACGAGACCTCGCGCGGTTTAAGGAATGGCTTCCTTGGGGTGGAGGCCGGTGGTCCGGCACACCGGACATCAAGGGATAAAGCTAGGAGCTTGTCCCCCCGGACACAAGCGGAATCGTTACGATCCGGTACGTCCGGCGATCTCCAGTCGCTCGCCACTTTCCCCGAAGACGAGTAGGCGTTCGCGATCGATCTGGAGTGAGACCCGATCACCGGGCGCCAATCCCTCGTCCTCCACCGCAGCGAGCACCGCTACGGTGCCGACTCTGACCAGTGCCGCCGTGCGCTCCCGACCGGGAATCAGCCGCTCGACCAGCCCCGCACCAGCGGCCGATCGGGCCATCCTGACGGCGTGGGCAGGGGCTGCCACGGTGGCAGCACCGGCGGGGACTCCGCCGAGGACCACCACCGCCTCGCCTGGAGTCCAGCGATTGGCGACCTCCAGAAATGCGGCGATCCCTATGGTCGCTGGCGACTCAAAGACCGCCTGGGGCCGATCGAGTTGTCTCAGGCGGCCGTCAATCAGGATCCCGAGCCGGTTGCCAAGCAGGGCGGCGTCACCAAAATCGTGGGTCACCAACAGGGTGGCGGGGCCGCCCGGCTCCAGCAGGAGCGACTCAAGAGTGGTGCGAAGCTCGCTGCGGAGCGAAGGGTCCAGGGCCGAGAACGGCTCATCCAGGAGCAGTACTCGGGGATCCGCCGCCATGGCGCGGGCCAGGGCGACCCGCTGCCGCTCGCCACCACTCAACCCGGCCACCGACCGATCGGCGAGCTGAGCGAGGTGAACCCGCTCCAGCAACTCGCCCGCACGGCGCCGAGCCGCTGACCGCGAGATTCCCCGGAGTCGCATCGGGAAGGCCACATTGCCGGTCACGTCGAGGTGTGGGAAAAGCCGCGGCGTCTGGTGCAGGTAGACAATCCCGCGCGCTTCGGGAGGACGGCCTCCCACCTCCACTCCCTGAGCGCGGACGCTCCCTTGGCCCGGGACCAGGCCGGCGATCCCGCGGAGCAGTGTGGTCTTGCCGGCACCACTCGGACCGAGCAGTGCGACCACCTCACCAGGCGCAACGTCAAGCGAGATCGGGCCGATGACCGGGGCGCCGGGCAGCTCGGTGCGAAAGTCGGTGAGGGTGAGCCCGGTCATCCTGGCACCATCCCGGTGCGGTCGGCCGAACGCCGGGCGATTGCCAGGGCCAGCACGGCGGGGATCGCCAACAGGAGGCCCGCGGTTGCGGCATAGCGATCCTGGCCCGACTGAACGTATGCCACCACTTCGGTGGCGAGTGTCCGGATTTGTCCCCCCCCCAACACCAGGGTGAGCGGCACTTGAGCCCATGAGACCAGGAAGCCGAGGGCGATCGCCTCGCGAACCGGTCGCGCCAGAATCGGAGCCAGAACGCGCCGGATCACCTGCCAGCGGGACGCTCCCAGAGTTCGGGCCGAGGCCTCGATTTCCGGGTCAAGCAAGCGGAATATGCCGAAGAAGTAGAGCGACAGGTATCCGGTGGCCGGGATCAGGTGCCCGATCAACACCCCGCTCCGGGTGCCACCGAGTCCGGCCCGGAGCAGCGCCAGCTGCAGCCCGGCGGCCAGCGCGATCGGCGGCACCGCCACCGGCAGGAAGGCGGCCGCGGCACCCAAGTGCTGGAGTGTACCGCGAGCCCTCGCGATAGTGCGCCCAGTCGGCAGGGCAAGCAGAGTGGCCACCACTCCTACGATCACTCCCAGGCCAATCGACTCCAACAGCGCTCCGAGCAGTCTGCCGCCACTCAACGCCTGCCAGCTTTCCGTGGTCCACGCTTCGGGGAGCAACGCCGGGAAAAACCAGCGGAGCCCGAAGGCCGCCAGAATCAGCGCCACCAGCGGCAGGACGACCGAGAGGCCCAGCGCAGCAACAAGGAAGGTCCGGAAGGTCGCGGTCATTGGCGGCACCTGGCCCATTCGTGCCAGGCGACTGCGGTCATCGCCGCTCCGAAGAGGAGCAACACCGCGGCCCAGGCGTCACCCCGCGCCAGCGGGTCGGCATCGCGAGCCCGCTCGAGGACCGCTACCGCGAGCGGCTGCGGGTGACTCGGTCCCAGCAGGGCAGGGAGTTCCCAACTGCCCAGCACGAAGGCAAAGGCAGCCACCACGCCGGGCATCAGTCCGCGCCAGACCAACGGCACCAGAATCCGGCGCCGGGCAGCGTTGGCGCTCGCCCCCAGGGTGCGCGCGGTGGCTTCCAGTTCCGGGTCGAGCTGGGCCACGATGCTGCATGCCAGCAGTGAGAGAAAGCCGAGCTCTTTCCAAGCGAGCGCCAGAATGAGTCCGGTCCCCTCTGGAGTGTTGAGGAGGGCCGGGAAATCGGCCGGAACGCTCACCCAACCAAAGGCGGCCAGCCATCGGGCCAGCAGGCCACTCTGCGAGAGCACCAGAACCGCAGCGGCCGCCACCACGATCGGCGGAATCGGCAGGGGAATCGTTGCCAGAGTGCGGGCCGCCCGGTGTCCAAAGCTGGTGCCCCGGAATTGAATTGCCACTACGATCGCTCCGACCGTGGCGAGCGCCGTCGCACTGACCGCGGCGAACAGCGACCATGCCAGCGAGAGCCAAGGTGCCGGTCGGGCAAGGCGGGCGAGCAGGGTGGCAATCTGAAAGTCGCCGTCGGCCCCCCCCCCCTCCAGCCCAGACCGCCCAGCCCATTCCCAGCAACGGCGCCGCGGCCAGCACCGCCGGGGTGAGCCAACCAGCATTGCGGCGGATCACGGCGAGTTCTGTCCCCGAATCCGGCGACGCCACTCGCTCACCAGTCGGTCGTGCCAGGCGGGCGCGATCTCCGGCACCGCCAGCCGCGAGAGCATCGTGTCAGCCAGGGCGGCGGGATCACTCTCCAACGATCCGAAGCGTTCCTGCCACTCTGCCGGGAGGCGATCGATGTCCAGCACGGTTCCGTCGGCCCAGACCTCGGGGCGCTGCTTCTGGTATTGCGCCTCGGGTGAGAGCAGAAAATTCGCCACCACCATCGCACCCGTCGGGTTGGAGGAATTGGCGGGAATGCCCAGGTAGTGGGCATTGGCGATGGTGCCGTCCTCCAGCAACAGCGGACGCGATGAGGCGGGAAGTATCCCCTGGCGCACCTTGGCGCTGACCTCGTTCTGGTTGTTGGACATCGAGAAGTCGACCTCGCCGTTGGCGAAGAGGCGATGCAACTCGGCCACGCCGAGCGGGTACGCCTCGCCCTGCCGCCAGAAGTGCGGAGTCAGATTCTCCAGCCACGGAAAGAGTCGGGAGCTGGCCGCTTCCCAGCGCGATTCGTCGAAGCCGCCCAGGAAGTTCGCCACTCCGCCGTTGAGCGAGTAGAGGGCGATCTTGAGGAAGGTGGCGCCGGTGAATCCCTGGTCGTGTGTGAAGCGCCCCGGGTGAGACTCGATCCAACTCGCCAGCGCGGCCACTGTCCGGGGGGGGGATGGCGTCCGCAGGGTATCGTAGATGAGTGCAAACTGCACCCGGCCCCACGGCGATTCGTATCCCGCCAATGGTTGCTCGAAGTCCTGCATCACGATGGTGGAGGTTGAATCGAGGTAGCGTGCGTTGGGGAGGCGGTCGGCCCACGGCCCGCCGAGCAGGGAGTCGCGGCGCAGGGCGGCGAAGGTCTCCCCGTTGATCCAGAGCAGGTCGGCACCGCCAGCGGCACCAGCGGCGGCTTCCAGGCGGAGCTGCTGCACGATGTCGGGTCCCTGGCCCTCCACCGGAAAAAGCGTGATGCCGCAGCATTCGAGCAGCCGGGGCGTGACCCAGTCATCGATGTAGCGGTTGATCGACGGATCGCCCCGCCACATCCGCCAGGTGACCGTGCTGCCGCGGGCGCTGGCGAGCACGCTGTCCCATGGCTGCGCCGCGACTGCCGCGGCATCGGGAACGGAGGCTCCCCCCCCCCCACATCCGGCGAGGAGGAGGAGCCAGCCGAATACCCGGCTAGAACGCATGGCGCGCCGAGAACTGGAACTGGCGCGGACGCCCGGGATTCTTGAGCAGGACCGGATCGCCAGGCCGCCCCACCTGGGTGCGCGAACCGCCGCCGGGGAAGCCGTTGGCGAAATTGCCCCACTGGGTGTTGTTGAGCAGGTTGAATCCGTCCACGCGTACTTCGAACAGCCGACCACCGATCGGCAGGTGGGCGGTCAGAGAGCCGGAGAGCTCGAAGGCGTTCGGCAGCCGCTCGCCGTTCCGCTCAACCCCGGCGAAGCGGTCGTGATTGCCGACGAAGCCGTTGCCGAAGATCGATCCCGAGCCGTCGAGGTCGCGGAAGAAGGCGATCCGGTTGATGGGGAGTCCGGTCTGCCAGTCACCGATCAGTGCCGCGCTCACGTTGGGGGTGAGCCGGTGCAGCGAGCGCAGAGTCACCTTGTGGCGCCGGTCGTTGGTGGCCCAGGCCCACTCGGCGTCGAAGTCGTTGCCCTGGGTGGCGTTGAAGTTGATGTCCTCGGTGTTGTTCTTGCTGCCCGACCAGACCCAGTTGGCGTCCATCGTCCAGGCCGGGCTGAAGGCACGGCGGACCGAGGTGTAGAGGCCGATGAAGCGCGCGTGTCCGCCCGACTCGGTGGTGGTCAGGCGCCGCACGCCGCCGGCCACCGGGGTGATCGGCCGGAACGGGTCGCCGAAATCGGTGGTGCGGTTGATCGAGTCGGCCTCGGTCAGCGGCCGGGTGATCGCGTTGAGGTCGTACGAGCGGGGCAGGTTGGTGGTCTCGGTGTAGACGACATCGAGGCCGATCGACCAGCGCCGTCCGACCGTGCGCTGCCAGCCGAGCGTGGCCTGGTAGCCGAGCGGCTGATCGAGCCCGAGCGCGAACATCTCCCGCGCTTCCCTGGGCGGGAGCTGACCCTGGAGAGCGGAGAGATCCTCTGCCCTGGGGCCGGCCCCGAAAGCAGGGGGGGGGAAGCCGCTGCCATCCGCAAAGGTGACCACCGCGTTGCCGTTGGGACCGAACTGCACTGCGTCCGAGAAGACCGCGTAGGGAAGCGTTCCCGAGTAGAGCCCAGCGCTGCCGCGAATCACCGTGGTGGGTGAGGCGAGCCAGTTGAACGAGAGCCGGGGCTGGAAGTTGTTGAGGTCGGCCGACGACTGGCCGCGCTTGGTGATGTCGTCGTAGTCCCAGCGCAGCCCGGCCGTTACGATCAGGTTGTCCCGCACCCGCCAGCGATCCTCCACGAAGGCGCCGTAGCGAGTCTGGGTCAGGTCCACCTGCTGGGGATTGGCGTCGATCGTGAAGTCACGCACCCGCACGTCGGCAGGGATGTCGGCGATCGACAGGAACTCCCCCGACGCGGTGATGTTGCCGTCGTCGTAGACGGTGTAGGCGCCGTTGGGATTGGTGCTCGAGCCGGTCAGCTCGAACGACCCGCGGACCACGTCGACACCGGCAGTCAGGGTGTGGCGCGAGGAGAGCTGGGTCATGAAGACGTTGCGGAACTGGAGTTGCCGCTCGGTCTCGTCAAAGATGAAGTTGCTCGAACCCACCACCGCCAGCGGCGTTCCATCCGGCGAGATGATGGTCACCTGCGGCTGGGAGAAATCGCTGCGGGTGGGCGGGAAGTCCCACCGGAAGGTGCCGAACTGGACCGACACCACGTTGCTGGCAAGGCCGTCGCGGAGCGCCGAGCGGTGGGTGAGTCCGGTGATCGAGCCGATCCGCTTGGTGGTGATGTCGGCCTCGGGCACCACTATGCCGCTGCCCTCGCCGGCCCGGTTGACGTCGCTGAAGGCGACCCGGAGCGTGGTCGACTGGTTGGGCGACCAGCCGTGGTCCAGGCGACCGAACAACTTGACCGTCTCCCTGAGCTCGCTGCCGGTGAAGCTGGTCAGTGCGGTCGATGCCACCCGGTCCTCGGTCTCGTTGCTGTATTCGGCTGCCAGAGCGTAGAACGTTCGGTTCTCGGCCAGCGCTCCGGAGAGTGCCCCCCCCAGTTGGTAGCGCCTGAAGCCGTCCTGTTGCCGCTCGAGAATGTCGGGATCGGCGCCGTCGGGGAGCTTGTTGCGCGCGTCGATCGGCCGGCCCGGGCGCCAGTAGCTGAACAACTCGCCGCGAGTGGTGTTGCTGCCGGCGATCGTCTGCACGTCCACCACGCCATTCGAGGAGCGACCCAGCGCCGCTCCGTAGCCGTTGGCGGCGACCGAGAGGCGCGAGATCGCCGAGAGCGGCATCTCCACGCGCGGCCCGCCCAGGAACCCCTCGGTGTTGTCGAGCCCGTCCACCAGGTAGGGGGTATAGATCGAGTTGGCACCATTGATGGTGAGCGGCGGAGCATCGCCAAAGAATCCGGTACTTTGCGCCACACCGGGAATGTTGAAGGCCAGGGTGAGCGGATTCCGGGAGTCGGTCGGCAAGCGCTCCAGTTCGGCTCGCTCGATGGTCCCGCCGGTCACCGCGTCTTCAGTGTTGAGGAGCGGCCGTTCCCGCCGGGCCACCACGGTGAGCGCATCGAGTGCCACCAGGGACGGCATCGTGATCGCCAGATTGAACACCTCGGACTCGGCCAGCGACCGGACAGCGCGCTCCACGGCAATGAACCCGCTCCGCTCAAAGGTCACCGTGCCAGCGGTCGCCGCTGGAACGGTCAGGGCAAAGCGACCGTCATCGCCGGTGGCGGTGGAGAGCGCTCCGGGCGTGAAGGTGACCGTAGCCCCCGCAATCGGGTAACCTTGCTCGCTGCGCACCATGCCCCGCAATTGTGCCGAGGCAGATTGGGCCGCGAGTTGGCTGGCGGGCATCAGTAGGATGCCGAGAACAAGGGGCAGGGTGGAGCAAATTCTGATCAATCGCACGAACGGGCCTCTGATGGTTGTACGGCGCAATGGCGGTGTCCGGAACAGCCGTAGCCGTCCGGCAAAAGATAGGTTGCCGGCGCCGCGAACGTCTGGCGGACTTGGAAGCGGTGATCACGACCGATTTGACCCCGGTCGCTGATCCCCTCTATGGTTGAGTGGTGCGGCGGAATTCTTACAGCTCCTCTCCGACCCGCTGATGCGCAACGCTGGCCTCCTCCCGGAAGGTGTCCGTGATCTTGCACGACGACCGCTGTCCGGCCAGTTGCAGATGAACGGTTTGCGCCTGGCCGTCATTGGTGGCGGTGCCGCCGGCATGCTGGCGGCGCTGCGGGCGATCGAGCTCGGTGCCGAGGTGACCCTGCACGACAGCGCGGCGGTCCTCGGCGGCTCGCTCCGTTCCTTCCGTGAGGGTGGATGGCTGGCGGAATTGGGTGCCAACACCGTCATGGAGCCGGATCCGGTGGTTCGTGGGCTTCTGGACCGTGCCGGATTGGCCGATCGGGTGATTCGTCCCTCTGCGGCGGCCCGTCGTCGCTACATCGTCCACGAGGGTGTGCCGGTGCCGGTCCCCGGCTCGGCCAGCGCGCTGCTGGCCAGCACTCTGTTGTCGGTACCGGGTCGATTGCGGCTGCTCAAAGAGCCGTTCGTGGCAGCTGGGCCAGCCAACGGAGAGGAATCGGTCGACTCCTTTGCCCGTCGCCGTTTCGGCGGTGAGGTGGCCGAGCGGTTTCTTGACCCATTGCTGGCCGGATCGAGTGGAGCCGACCCGGCCAAGGTGCTGGTCCGCTACGTCCTTCCGAAGCTGTTTGAGTACGAGCAGCTCGGCGGCTCGGTGCTCAAGGGCGCCCGCAGGGCGGCCAGCGCGGCCCGATCAACCCGAACCGCCAGCACGCAGGGCAAGGCGCCGACAGGACTCTGGTCCTGTCCCGATGGCCTCAGTGAGATCCCTGCTGCGGTCGGGGGGCGGCTCGGGGCCGGGCTGCATCTTGGTCATGGCGCCACCATCACCCGCATTGGAACCGGTTTGGAGGTGCGCTGGGGCAGTGAGCGGCGACCGATCGACGCCGCTATCGTGGCGGTGCCATCGGCAGGACTGACCCAGGTGGCAGGGGCGCTCCCTGGGGGCGGATCGCTGGCTGCAACGGCGTCAATCCCGATTGCCTCCATGGCGACGATCTCGCTCGGATTCCGGCGGGATCAGGTTGAGCATCCCCTGGATGGCTTCGGATTGTTGGCCCCGTCCCGGGAACGCCGTAGCCTGCTCGGGGTGCTCTTTGCGAGCAGTCTCTTTCCGAGCCGCGCCCCGGCCGGGCACGTGCTGCTGACGGCCCTGGTCGGAGGAATGCGCCAACCCGAGCTGCTGGCCGAGACTTCCGGAGAGCTGGAGCGTCTGGTTCGCGAGGATTTGGCCGCCTTGTTGGGGGTGCGCGGTGAACCACGCTTCCGGGCCGAGGGACGGTGGATCGGCGCCTTGCCGCAGGCGGTGGCGGGTCATTCCGGCCGGATTGCAGCGGCCGACGCGGTGGAGCGCGCCAACCCGATGGTTGCATTTGCGGGGAGTTGGCGCGATGGTCTGTCGGTGGCGGACGCAATGCTTGGCGGGGTTCGGGCCGTTGATCGAATGGCCGAGCGGTGTGGTCGGACTGGATGAAACGATAACCCTCTGGAAGGAAGCTGATGTGATGATGCGCAATCGACTGTCGGGACTCGTTTTGATGGTGGGACTGGCCGGGGTCCTTCCGGCACAGGCACCCACCCCTCCGGTGCGCGGTGCCACCGTCGAGGGAATCACCGAATACACCTTGGGCAACGGGCTCAAGGTGCTGCTCTTTCCGGATGCCTCCAAGCCGACCACGACGGTCAACATCACCTACTTCGTGGGGTCACGGCACGAGGGGTATGGTGAGACCGGAATGGCGCACCTGCTGGAGCACCTCGTCTTCAAGGGCACGCCCACTCACCCCAACATCATGCAGGAACTCACCGAGCGCGGTGCCTCGCCCAACGGCACCACATGGTATGATCGCACCAACTACTTCGAGACCTTTCCGGCCAGCGACGAGAACTTGGCATGGGCTATCGGCCTGGAAGCCGACCGGATGGTCAACTCCTTCATTGCCAAGAAGGATCTCGACAGCGAAATGACTGTGGTCCGGAACGAGTTTGAATCCGGCGAGAACTCGCCCAGTGGCGTGCTGATGGAGCGGGTGCTCTCCACGGCGTTCCTGTGGCACAATTACGGCAAGAGCACCATCGGCGCCCGGGCCGATCTGGAGAACGTGCCGATTGAGCGGTTGCAGGCATTCTATCGCAAATACTACCAGCCCGACAACGCCATGCTGGTGGTGGCCGGCAAGTTCGAGCCGGCCCGGGCATTGGAACTTGTCCAGCAGCATTTCGGTGCCGTCCCGCGTCCCGTGCGCGAGGGCGGCATGACGCTGTGGCCGACCTACACCCTCGACCCGGTGCAGGACGGCGAACGCACCGTAACCTTGCGTCGGGTGGGCGACACCCCGTCGCTGACGATGTCGTGGCACATCCCGCACGGTGCCCACCCGGACCATGCCGCCTTGGCGGTGTTCGCCGACGTGTTGACCACGCCATCCTCGGGTCGGCTGTACAAGGCCGCCGTCGAGCCCAAGCTGGCCAGCAACGTCGCGGCATTTCCCTTCCAGCTCCGGGAGCCCGGAGTAATGCTGGTGATGAGCGAGATCCCCAAGGAAGGCGATCCGGCGGCCGCGCGCGACGCCATCCTCTCGGCCCTGCAGGCGGTGGCCAGTGACCAGCCGCCAACCGACGAGGAAGTGGAGCGCGGCAAGGCGGCTCTGCTCCGCGGGATCGAGCTGCAGATGACCAACTCGGCGTCGATCGGCCTGTCGCTGTCGGAATGGGCCTCGATGGGCGACTGGCGCCTGATGTACCTCCACCGCGACCGGATTCGGTCAGTCACCACCGACGACGTGACGCGGGTCGCAGCCACCTACTTCAAGCCCGACAACCGGACCGTCGGCACCTTCATTCCGACGCCGGCCCCCGACCGGGTCACTCTCCCCCCGGCACCCGACGTCCTGGCGATGGTGAAGGATTATCGTGGCGACACTGCGATGGTTGCCGGCGAGGCGTTTGAGCCGACGCCCGAGGTGCTCGATGCCCGTACGGTGCGCCGGTCGATTTCCCCGGGATTGGAGCTGGCGGTCCTCCCCAAGACCACCCGCGGCGAGGTGGTGACCGCGCGCATCACGCTCCGGATGGGGAACGAACGGGAGTTGATGAATCTTGGTGCGGTCCCCGGGCTGACCGGCGGGATGCTTATGCGCGGCACCACGCGCCGCACGCGGCAGGAAATCCAGGACGAATTGAACCGGCTCAAGGCGCAGGTTTTCGTGGGGGGGGGAGCCACTTCGGCGACCGCCTCGATCACGGTCAAGAAGGCGCAACTCGCCGAGGCGATGGCGCTCGCCTTCGAGCTGCTGCGTGAGCCGCGGTTCGACGCTGCGGAGTTCGATCTGTTGCGCACCGAGCAGGTCACCGCCCTCGAGGGCCAGCGCTCGGAGCCGCAGATGCAGGCAGTGATGGCCATCCAGCGCCATCTCTCGCCATTTCCCAAGGGCCATCCCAACTACGTCGGCACGCTCGACGAAACACTCGCTGACCTCAACGCCGCCCGGCTCGACGATCTGCGGCGGTTCCATGCCCGGTTCTACGGCGCGGCGCGCGGTGAAGTCGGCATCGTCGGAGACGTCGATCCCGACGAGATGGCACGACTGGTCGAGTCGGGGCTCGGCGGGTGGACCAGCCCGGTTGCCTATCAGCGTATCGCCGAGCCGACGCGGACCAGCCAACCGCTCAACATCAGCCTGGAAACGCCGGACAAGGCCAATGCGATGTTCCTCGCAGGCCGGGTGATGCCGCTCAACGATCGTGCCGCGGATTATCCGGCAATGGTCCTGGCCGACTTCATTCTGGGCGGCGGATTCCTGAACTCCCGGTTGGCAACGCGGATCCGCCAGCAGGAGGGATTGTCCTACGGGGTGGGCTCTTCGTTCCAGGCCTCGGCGCTTGATTCGATGGCGACCTGGACCAGCTACGCCATCTACGCCCCCGAAAACCGCGACAAGCTGGAGGCGGCGCTCAAGGAAGAGCTGTTGCGCGCGGCCAAGGACGGGTTCACTGCCGACGAAGTTGCCAAGGCCAAGCAGGGGTGGATCGAGTCCCGCAAGCAGGGACGGGCCAACGATGCGGCGGTGGCCTCCCGCCTGGGGAGCAACATCTTCCTCGGCCGGACCTTCGCACGCGACACCGAACTGGAATCGGCGGTGGCGGCACTCACTCCAGCGCAATTGCAGGCGGTGGTGGCGCGCTACCTCGATCCCGAGGGACTGGCGATCGTCAAGGCCGGTGATTTCAGGCCCAAGTCGGCGGCACCAGCGACTCCCTGATCACGCCGCTGCAGGCGCGCCAGGGGTCAGGCCACCCCCGTCCGAAGCTGTCGGGCGGGGGTGGTCTGCGTGGTACGGTTGCGATCGCCGGGCCGAAGTGTCAGGTTCCCTGTATCGGCCAGCGCTGAGCATTTCGCGCATCGGCCTTCGTCGCTCGTGGCGCGCATGCCGCTGCCCTTGCTCCCATTCCCCCGACAGAGAGGTGCCACCATTCTCCTCCTCGCGACTGATCTCGATGGTACCTTCCTCGGTGGCCGCCAGGCCGACCGGCTCGCCCTGTACCGTGCCATCCGCGCCGCCAGTGACATGCGCCTCGTATTCGTCACCGGGCGAGGGGTGGAGAGCGTCATTCCCCTGCTGGGCGATGCCCTCGTTCCCGATCCCGAGTTCATCATCGCCGATGTTGGCGCCACCATCGTCGCCACCGATGGCTTGCGTCCGGTCGATCCGATTCAATGGGAAATTGATTCCACCTGGGTCGGTACGGAGATTGTCCTCGAGGCCATCGGCGAGATCGAAGGGCTTGAACGGCAACCGGTTCCCCAGGAACGACGCGTATCGTTCCATGCCAGCCGGGTAGAGGTTATCGACGAAGTGCGGCGCCGGTTGCAGGATCTGCCGGTTGACTTGCTTCACTCGGCGGATCGCTATCTCGATGTCCTGCCCCGGGGCGTCAACAAGGGTTCAACGCTGATGCGGCTGGTGGAACAATTGCGGATACCCGGAGAACGGGTCCTGGTAGCCGGCGACACCATCAACGATCTTTCCCTTTTCGAGACCGGTTATCACGGCGTGGTCGTGGGGCAGTCCGAGGCCGCCCTGGTGAACGCGACCGCCGGTTCGAAGAGAGTGCTGCGTGCCGCAACGCCAGGAGCCGGCGGCATCCTCGAGGCGTTACGGGCCTTCGATGCCCGCAAGCGATTCGCGGAGGCGGCTCCCAGTCCGGTGACTTCCGGCGACGCCCAGTTGGTGGTGGTATACCATCGCCTCCCCTTTGACGAACGGATGGTCGACAACCAGCTCACCCGGCGTCGGCCGACCTCACCGAACGGGATCATTCCGACCCTGCTCGGCTGCTTCGAGGGTGGCCGACCGGGGTCGTGGGTGGCCTGGAGCACCCAGCATGCTCCCGGTGCCCGCGAGGTGGTCCACGAACTGGTCGATGAGGAGCGGTATCCCAATCTGCTGGCCACCAAGTTGCCTCTCTCGGAGGACGATGTCCGGCGCTTCTACAAGGAATTCTCGAAAGAGGCGTTCTGGCCGGTGATCTTCTCCTTCGTCGACAAAGCCCGGTTCAGAGCTGACGAGTGGGAGCACTACGTCCAGATCAACCAGCGCTTTGCCGAGGCCACGGCGGCCGAAGCCGACGAAGGTGCCATGGTCTGGATTCACGACTACAACCTCTGGATGGTGCCCGGTCATCTCCGCCGGTTGCGCCCCGATTTGCGGATCGGATTCTTCCACCATACTTCGTTTCCACCGGCGGACATCTTCAACGTGATTCCCTGGGCCGGGCAGATCGTCGGCTCACTGGCTCAATGCGACCTGGTCGGATTCCACGTGCCGCGCTATGCCGCGAATTTTCTGGATGTGTTGCGCTCCCACGTGCCGACCGAAGTGATCGAGACAGCTCCATGCGCCCCGCGCTTCCGGGTCCACGGCGTGGCCCTGGCTATTCCGGTGATGCCGACGCTGTTGCAGGTGGGCGATCGCAAGGTCCGCCTCGGGGCGTTCCCGGTCGGGGTCAACGTCCGGGCGGTGCAGCAGATTCTGGCCGATCCGGTGCGGCGCGAGACGGTGGAGGCGGTGCGCGAACGGTTCCGGGGTACCCGCCTGGTGCTGTCGGTCGAGCGGCTCGACTATGTGAAGGGGCCGCTGCAGAAACTTGAGGGGTTTGAACGGCTTCTCGAACTTCATCCCGAACATCGCGGCAGCGTGTCGTTGGTGTTCGTGACGACTCCGCCTGCGCCCGGAATGGAGATCTACGAGGAGGTACGCGTGGCGGTGGACCAGGCCGTCGGCAGAATCAACGGACGCTTCGCCACGCTGTCGTGGACTCCGATCCATTACCTCTTCCGCTCGCTGCCATTCGACGAGGTGGTCGGCTTCGCAGCAGCAGCGGATGTCGCCTGGGTGACGCCGCTGCGCGACGGGCTCAATCTGGTCGCCAAGGAATACGTGGCGGCCCAGGCGGCAACCGACGGCGCCGGAGTGCTGGTGGTCTCCGAATTTGCAGGCGCGGCGGTGGAGCTGCATGGGGCGCTGCTGACGAATCCCTATGATGTCGAGGGGATGACGGCGACGCTGCATCAGGCGCTGACCCTGCCGGAAGAAGAGCGCCGTCAGCGAATGCGCAGACTGACAGAGGTGGTCGAGGGGCATGACGTAGACGCCTGGAGTCGCGAGTTCCTCGAAGCGCTCGCGGGCTCGCCACCCAACGCCTGACCGATGCTCGCTGCGTCTGGAGTGTAACTTTCCTGACAGTCCCAAGCAGAGCGGCCGTACCTGGTCGTGTTTCCCACTCAACCACGGTCATCCGATGCGAAGAATCCTCATGACGTTGCCTCTCGTCGCCTCATCTCTCGCTGCGCAGGACTCTGACGCGGCACTCGACGCCCGTGCCAGAGCCATCCACGATCGCGTCCTCACCCTCGATACCCACGTCGACATCAATACCCGCAACTTCCAGCTCGGCCAGCCCAACTACGCCATCGACCTCCCCGGCCGGCAGCAGGTCGACCTCGTCAAGATGGAGCGTGGCGGACTGGATGCCGCCTTCCTGATTGTCTATGTGGGGCAGTCTCCCGAGCTGACGCCGGAGGGTTTCGCCAGAGCCAACGCGCAGGCGATGGAAAAATTCGACGCCATTCACCGGCTGGTTGATTCGATCGCCCCGGACCGCGCCGCACTGGCGCGCACTGCAGCGGATGTCCGTGCCATCCATGCCGAGGGGAAGCGGGTCATCCTCATCGGCATCGAGAACGGCTTTCCGATCGGGGCCGACGTGACCAACGTTGCCCGCTTCCACCAACTCGGCGGCCGCTACATGTCGCTGGCCCACAATGGGCATTCGCAGCTCTCCGACTCCAACACCGGTGAGCGCGATGGCGTCTGGCTTCACAACGGACTGTCGGAGCTTGGCCGGAAGGTGATCCGCGAAATGAACCGGGTCGGCATGATGATCGACATCTCGCACCCCTCCAAGCAGTCGATGATGCAGACCATCGCGCTGACCAGGGCGCCGATCATTGCCAGTCACTCCGGTGTGCGCGCGATCTGTGATCACTCCCGGAATCTCGACGACGAGCAGCTGCGCGCTCTGGCAGCCAACGGTGGAGTGGCACAACTGGTGGCCTTCAACGGCTACGTCAAGTGCAGTGCCGAGGGGAACCAGCGCGCCGCTGCGCGCCAGGATGCGATCGCTGCTCTGCGTGCGGAGTACGGCATCACCGCCACCAACCCGCAGGGTGTGACCGCGGCTCTGGAGGCGCTGCCCGACGCTCGGCGCAACGCCTACCTCGCCGCGCAGGAGGATATCGTCTCGCGGCGCTATCCTGCCGATCCCGCCGCCACCGTGGCCGATTTCGTGGATCACATCGACTACGCCGTCAAGCTCATCGGGATTGACCACGTCGGAATCTCGTCGGACTTCGACGGCGGCGGCGGAGTGGAGGGATGGCGCACAGCTGCCGAGACCTTCAACGTGACCCGGGAACTGGTGGCGCGCGGCTACACCGAGGAGCAGATCGGCAAGCTGTGGAGCGGCAATCTGCTGCGGGTGATGGCGGAGGTGGAGCGGGTGGCAGGAGGGTGAATGGAGGGGATTGGACGTGAAAGGTGAAAGGTGAAAGGTGAAAGGTGAAAGGTGAAAGGTGAAAGGTGAAAGGTGAAAGGTGAAACGGGTTGGAGGGTGTCCAGAATTTTGTGTAATGGTCGTGTGGTCACCCCTCGAGGGTGAAGCGGTCTGGGTAGAGAATGGCGAATTGGGTCATGGCGTCTTTCCAGTCCGTGGCTGATTTCTGCCAGCGGCATGTCACGTTGCGAATG
>JANRJE010000006.1:0-149091 GCA_033764135.1 Gemmatimonadales bacterium | reverse complement strand
TGGCACACCTCCAAGGCGTGGATCGCGCTGGACCCTGCCTTCGCCTCGCTCCGCAACGAGCCCCGATTCAAGGCGCTCGTCGCGCAGTAGCCGCCCCACCCCCGATCGCCTCCCGACCCGCGTGACCGCGGGAGAGGGTGCCATGCTTCCTGTCGTTCGATCGCTCGCCGCCGCGTCCCTCCTTCTTATCCTCGGGGCCGCCTCGCTCGACCCGGGCGACACCGACCCGGTGATGGTCGCGAAGATCCGCACCGAGGGACTCCAGCGATCGCGCGTGATGGAGTACGAGAGCTACATCGCCGACGTGCTCGGGGCACGGCTCACTCTCTCTGATGACATGGCCCGTGCCCAGACGTGGGCGCTCGACGAGATGCGCCGCCTCGGCCTCGCGAACGTCGCGGCCGAGCCGTTCATGGACTTCGGCCAGCGCTGGGACAACGAGTACGTCTCGGTGCACATGCTCGCGCCCGACTACACCCCGATGGTCGGCTACCCGATCGCGCACACCCGCGGCACCGACGGAACGGTGACCGCCGATGCGGTGATCGTCGAGCCGCAGACCCAGGCGGACCTCGACGCGCTGCGCGGGACCCTGCGCGGCAAGGCGGTGCTGATCACGCCGCCCGCGACGGTGGACCTGACCTCGCTGGTGAACGGCGCGCCGCGTCGCACCGAGGCCGAGCTCGCTGCGCTGGAGCGCGTCGTCATCACCCCGCCGCGTCCCGCGCCGGCGCGCACGGTGCGCAACCCGCTGCTGGTGTCGAACGAGCAAAAGCTGCGCTTCTACCAGGTTGAAGGGGTCGCGGTCGTGCTCCAGTCGGAGAGCGGCTGGCTCGGGGCGGTGCGGGGCTTCTCGCGTCCCGGCTCGCGCGCGGACACCTGGTCGCGTGCCGGGGCCGAGGCGATGCCGCCCATCGTCGCGATCACGCCGGAGCACTACAACCGGATGTACCGGATCCTCCGTCGCGGCATCCCGGTGCGGGTCGAGGTGACGGTGCGCAACAGGTTCGGCGCGGCGCCGGAACAGGCGATGAACCTGGTCGGCGAGATCCCTGGCAGCGACCTGCGCGACGAGGTCGTGATGCTTGGCGCGCACTTCGACACCTGGCACGGCTCGCCGAACGCCAGCGACAACACCTCAGGCGTGGCCGTGGCGCTCGAGGCGATGCGGATCCTCAAGGCGGTGGGTGCCAAGCCGCGTCGCACGATCCGCGTGGCACTCTGGGCCGGCGAGGAGCAGGGACTCTTCGGGTCGCGCGCGTACGTCCGGCAGCACTTCGGCCGCGTCGGCGATTCGCTCGCGCCGCCGACCCCGGCCCACGCGAAGCTCTCGGCCTACTTCAACCAGGACTACGGCGCGGGGCAGTATCGCGGCATCTATCTCCAGGGCAACGAGGCCGCGCGCACGATGCTCACCGGCTGGATGCAGCCGTTCCGCGACCTCGGGATGACGATGGTCTCGAACCAGAGTCTCGGCAGCACCGACCACGTCGCCTTCGACGAGGCAGGCCTGCCGGGGTTCCAGTTCCTGCAGGACCGGATTCCGGGAACCGGCGGGCATACCAATCTCGATTTCCTCGACACGATCCAGGCCGAAGACCTGATGAAGAACGCCGTGATCATGGCGTCCTATGCCTACCACGCCGCGATGACTGATGAATTGATGCCACGGAGGACCAGCAACTGACCGGGAGCAGCAGATGACTTCACGACGCCAGTTCGTCCAGTCCCTCGCAGGTGCCGGGGCCGCTTTGCCGATGTTCCGCCCCGATGCCATCAGGCGTGCGGTGCGGGCAACCGGCCGTCTCCACGGTGCGCCGGATGACGAGCGCTATTGGGGCGAAATCCAGCGCGCCTTCGATGCCGACCGGACGATGATCAATCTCAACAACGGCGGCGTCTGTCCCACTCCCACCCATGTTCTCGACCAGATGATCCGGGATCTGCGCTTCAGCAACGAGTTGCCGGTGCACCACATGTGGAAGGTGCTGGAGCCGAGGATCGAGAGCGTCAGGCGCGAGCTAGCCCATGACTTTGGCTGTGACCCCGAGGAGATGGCGATTACCCGCAACGCCTCCGAGGCACTGGAGACGCTGATCCTCGGCCGCGACATGAAGCCCGGTGACGAGGTAATCGTCACCAACCAGAACTACGGCCGCATGATCACCACCTGGGACCAGCGCGTCCGCCGCGACGGGATCGTGATCAAGACGGTGTCATTCCCCGTCCCGCCTCCCTCGGCGGATCATCTGGTGGAGATCTTTCGACGCGCGATCACGCCACGCACCCGCGTCATCGAGGTGACCCACATCACCAACCTTACCGGCCAGATCTTTCCGGTGCGGGAAATCATGACGATGGCGGCGGAGCGGAATGTCGAGGTGTTCGTCGACGGCGCCCATGCCTACGCCCATTTCCCGTTCACCCGCGACGAGCTGGGCGTCGATTTCTACGGTACCTCGCTGCACAAGTGGCTGCTCGCCCCGATCGGGACCGGCTTCCTCTACGTGCGGAAGGAGCGGATTGCCGCGCTCTGGCCGCTGATGGCGGCCCCCAAGGCGATGGACGCCAACATCCGGAAGTACGAGGAGATCGGTACTCACCCGGCCGCCAACCACAACGCCATTGCGGCGGCACTCGCCTTTCATCGCAGCATCGGCGCCGAGCGGAAGATCGAGCGACTGCGCTACCTCAGGAACCGCTGGGCCAAGCGGCTGTTGGCCTACTCACCACGAGTCAGGGTGCCGACTCCGCTCGATTCCACCGATGCGGGTGCCATCGCCCTGGTGAGCGTGGAGGGTATTGACCCCGCGGCGCTCACCGACTGGCTGCTGGAGAAGCATCGCATCGTGACGGTGGCGATCAAGCACGCGGAGTTCTCCGGCATCCGGGTGACGCCCAACGTCTATACCACGATCGACGAGGTTGACCGGTTCGCAGCCACCATGGAGTCGGCCATCAGCAAGGGAATTGGCTGACCCGTCGGAAAGGTTCATGTCAACATGTGACACGGCCCCCACCGCGATCGTCGCGATGGGGGCCGCTCTGTCTCTGCTCAGCAAGTCAGACTACCGGAAGTCGAACACCACGGTGTGCTGGGTCTCGTCGCGGAGACGGAAGACCACCTCGCGACAGGTACCGTTCCATTCCTTCGCCGTCTTCCACTGATAGCTGTAGGCATCGACACCACCGGCGTAGCTCAGTCCGCTGGCGCCCGGGCCCACCATCGACATCAGTCCGCCGAGCAGCTCGCCAGTGGTGCAGGAGACCGGCCGCGAAGCTGGGAAGCCCGGCATGAAGATGTCGGTGCCCTGATTGCCACCGAGCGAGAAGCGGAGCGGAATCACTCTCCCCGCCTGGGCTGCGTGCGGTCCGTCGCCACCGCCCAGCGGAGCAAGGAAGCCGTCAAAGTTGAACGACACCGGCGGCGGTTGCAGGGTAAGCCCCACCACCACCGGATCATGGTCGGCTACCCGGAAAATGTCGGGGCTGTAGAGCGAGGCCTGCTGTCCGGCGCTCTTGAACTCGACATTGTAGTCGAGCACGCCCGGTTCATCGGCGTTGATGTGCCACTCAGCCACGCCGGCCACCTGGCTTGACAGCGATGTTGAAGCGATGGCATGGTCGAGATAGCCCCACTGCCCGTCGAAGGCGAACGAGTAGGCGCCGGCTCCAATGCGGGTGGCAATCAGATTGGTGTAGCCGCCGTTCCGCAGCACTGTGATGGGGTCTTCCATCGCATAGGCGTTGAGGTCGCCGAGAATCAGCACATCCTCCTCGCCGGTGTCGGTCGGGTCGGTGGCGAGCCAGTCACGCAACACACCGGCTGCGAAGGTGCGCACCGCGTTGCATTCACCCTGCCCGTCGCCGGCGTCGGGGATGCTGCAGCCGCTACCCTTGCTCTTGAGGTGGTTGATGACTGCGATGAAGCGCCCGCCGTCGGCCTGACGGAAGGCCTGGGCCAGAGCAGGCCGGTTCCGCGGGCCGGTGTCGCCGCCGTTGACGAAGTCCACCGAGTTGAGTGCCGCCGTGCGGCCGACCGGTGTTGCCATGGCAGGCTGGTAGATCAGCGCCACCTTGATCGCGTCGGTGCCGAGGGCATTGATCTCACCGGTGGCGGCGTCGGCATCGATGAAGGCCCACCGGCCGGGCTGAGTGGCGGCGTTCAGGCCATCGACCAGATCCTGGATCGCGCTGTTGGCGCCGTAGCCATCGTTTTCCATCTCCATCAACCCGACCACGGCGGCGTCGAGCTCGGTCAGGGCGGCGATGGTCTTGGCGCGCTGCCGCTGGAACTCATTGGCGTTGTCGGCGCCCCGGCAGTCGGTGCTGTTGCCGCCCACGCCGTTGGTGCAGCCATTGAAGGTGTTGAAGTAGTTGAGGACGTTGGCCGACCCGACCACCAGGGAGCCACCCACCGCTGGTGCCGTCATCGGGCGCGGGTTGGCGGCAATGAAGTTAGGGATGCCGCCGCCGAGGGCATTCTGGGGCCTTACCCGGAAGGCGTTGCCGCTGGCGGCGTTGCCGGCCCAGGTGTAGGTCATCACTCCGACGATGCCGGTGGCCTGATCGCCGCCCCGGAGAGTGTTGCCGGCGCTGAGCTCCGCGCCCCCGCGTCCGAACACGATCGGATCGGGGTTCTGTGACTGGAGCGCGTCATCGACGATGATCCGGTTGAGATCGTTGGCGGCCTGCAACGCCAGCGCCGAAGCACCCGGCATCGCGACGTTGGTCGGCTGCGCGAGCCGCCCGCCGGAAGACATCACCACCTGACCGAAGCGACCCAACTGGAAGTGCTCGGTGACGGTAAGGGTCTGCGGCAGCCGCACCAGCATCCCCTCGAAACGCTCCAGCGCGGTCGCGGACGCCACCGGCAGGGTTACATCCACCGGCGTGACCACGGCTCCGGTGCTGCATACCGTCACGGCTGTGACCAGACTGATCTGGGTCTGATCCTGGAACTCCTGGGCAGTACCGGCCACGCGAACCACGTCGCCCAGCGCAACGCTGTTGGCGCTGCTGTTGAAGACAAAAATGCCATCCGATGTCGCGGGGTCGCCGTCGCCAACCAGTGCCTGGATGTAGAAGCCGCGGAGCGTCGGCGAGGGACCTTCATGGTCGCCGACCACCACGCCCTGGGTAACCACGAGCTGGCCCGCGAGCGGCGAGGCGTCACCGTTGCCCTGGATGGCCGGAATCGGGGTGAACGTAGCGTCGCAGGCGATCGGATCGTCGGTGGTCCCCCCCCCTCCGCCACCGCCGCCACCGCCGCCGGTTGGTGTGCCGCCATTTCGCGGCGCGGGAGCACCCGTCTCGAAGTCGGCGCTGTTGTTGTCGGTGTCCTGACCACCGGCACTCTTCCTGATTGCCGCAGTGGTGTTGGAGAGCACTGGGGTGGCCGCGGCGCCCTCGAAACAGCTGGCCGAGCCGTAGCCGACGAAATCCTGCACCGCACCGCCGAGCGGACATGTCCCGGTGAGCGCGGTCTGGTTGTTGACCAGCGCCACTTTGCCGTTGGTTCCCGACATCGCGATGGTGCCGGTGGCCTCGGGGGTCGGCAGTGGAGTGGTCCCGCCGGCGCCCTGGGCCTGCTGCACCAGATAGTAACCGCCCGGAGCGATGCTGCCGGTGAGATTGGTGCGGCTCCAGCTGCTGCCGGACGACGAAGCGTACTGCACCGACCATCCGTCCAGCGATACCGCAGCCGTGCCGGCGTTGTGGAGCTCGATGAAGTCGTTGGTCAGCGTGGCACCGCTGTTCCCCCCCCCACCGTAAACCTGACTTATCACCACTCCCGAAGGGGATGCGACAACCATCCCGGCGATCCGCCCGGGTGAGAGAGGCGAGGCGTCCGTCGGCAGCGGATCTTCGGCACAGGCCGCGATCATGGCAGTGGACAGCACCAGCACGCCGAGGCGTGAGGTCAGGGAGGCAAGGCGAGGCAGCATCGCAGAATCCTGGGTGGATGGAATGGGGGAGGTCGGGCGGACAACACCGTCATGGTACTGCATGAAGCTACGTCGTCCGGACCGGCGCACAAGCGGTGTTGCGCGAATGTTGCATCCAGTGCGGGATCGTCACATCAGGGTGGCGCGCGGGCAACAGTGCTGATCAGCGGTGGCGGCCTGGAGGACCGTGTTCCTGCTGCCGGCAGCGGCCATGTGATCTCGGCTATTGGTTGTCGCGTGAATTGATAACCGACTGTCCATCAGCGATCGGGAAGCCGACCTCAGGCAGCCGCTTCCACCACCACCTCTGCCGCCCCGTCGAGGTCGAAGGTCACGTGGAGTTGCCAGGGCCTGCAACAGACCTCACAATCCTCGACGTACTCCTGAACGGCACCTCCGCCGGCGTCGAGGGTGATCTCCACCTGCTCCCCGCAATAGGGGCAGGTAATTACTGCCGAGCCGTCGAAGGAGAGGTCGGCTTCGGTGGCATCGAAATCATCGTCCTGATCGTCGTGCATCTTGTCCTCGCTTCGTGATTGATCTGGTGGGATCCTCCGGATCGATGACGAACCAACCGCCAGAGTCGACACTCGACATCAGGGACTCACTCGCACCACCGACTCGATCAGGTCGCCTTCCAGTATCCGGTCGACTACCTCGATGCCGTCAATCACCTCGGCGAAGAGAGTGTAGTCGCGGTCGAGCCGCTGATTGTCGCGCAAGTTGATGAACCACTGCGCATCCCCGGTGTCGTGGCCGCGAGTGCTCATCCCCACGGTGCCGCGGAGGTGGGAGACGGTGCCGAGTTCGTCCCGGAAGTATTCACTGCTGCCGACGTACTCATCCTCGCCGGGACTGCCGCCCTGGATCACAAAATCATGCTCCACCCGGTGCCAGGAGAGGCCGTCGTAATATCCCGACTCCGCCAGTGCCACGATGCGGGCCGCGGTGATCGGTGCCACATCGCCGCGCATCCGGACCGTGAACTCACCGCCGCCGCTGGCCGTCGACATCACTACCCGGAGCCGCACCTCGGCGCCGAGTGCCAGGACAATTGCCAGGTCGGGGAGCGGAGCGACTGAGGTCGGCGGCTGATCGTCGGTGGCCGGCTTGCCACTTACGGCGAGCAGTGCCACCCGCACATCGCGCTCCGAGGCGTTGGCTCTGCCGACCCAGCGCGCGAAGGCGGCGTCGGCCGAGCTGCGTGCCGCCGGTTCGGGGGCGTCCTTGAGTGCCCCTGCCGCAGCCAGTACCACGGTGACGTCATCGCCGTCGAGAAAGTCGATCAACCGGCCACGGTCGCCGGGATTGGTGGAGCTGGCGAGGGCAGTGATTGCGGCGGCGCGGACATTGGGATGACGATCGGACCAACGGGAACGGATCCAGGCACTGTCACCGAGCACCGTCGCGGCGCGAACGCCGTACTGTCTGACCTGCCAGACCGGATGCACTGCGAAGCGAGGCAACCGGCGTGCGGCGTCCGTCGGTGAGAGCCGAGCCAGCGCCACCACGGCGTGAGCGGCGGCGTGCCATGAAACACCGTCGGCAGGACGAGCGACGTCGGTGGCAGGGAGTGCATCGGCCCAGCCACGCAGCTTGGTGAGTATCGCCGAGTCGGTACACTGCGGAGTGAGCACTGCCATGGCCCGGAAGCGGACCGGCCAGACGCTGTCGGCCAGTGCCGCATGCACTGTGTTGCAGGCGACATCGCGGCCGCCGAGTGCGCGATAGCGGAGTCGCCAGGCGGGATCGGCGTACTGTGGCGGAGGTGCCAGCGGTGGAGCTTGCGTGCGAGCGGCATGGAGCGCGTCGGTGATGCGGTCAGTGGCACGACTGGCCAGCGCCCTGATGGTTGCGTTGGGGTGAGTGGCGGCGGTGGTGAATACCGGGTCGCTGGCGTCACGCCGATTTTCCGCTGCGAGCACGCTCCCCACGATGAGTGAATCTGCCGCAGACGGGACTCCGCTCTGGGCACCCAGGCAGCCGGTAGCCAGCGCGATGGTGAGCAGCAGGGGAGGGATGGTGTTCATCACTCGCCCTCCTCGGCGTCGAGCATTTCTTCCAGCACCTCGCGTGCTCGCTCGGCATCCTCGGCGCGAACCCTGATCTGTACCGGACCAGTGATGAAGTTGTTGCCGCCAGTGAGTCGTCCGATGCCGAAGAGATCCTGCACGCCCTCGCCCTCGACCACGAACGGAATCTCGTTGGCCTCCAGCATCAGCTTGGCAATGATTACTTGGGTGCTGTTGCCCTCGGCAAAGACGGTGACGAGCGGAGCTTGGCTGGTCATGCTGGGCGTCCCTTGCGGTTCGAGAGGGGAGCGGCGGGCTACCTCCGCTGAGTCGCTCCGAAGTACTCGGTGATCGCCTGAGTGCGATAGTCAAAAATAGCACGCAACTGGTGGCGGATGACCAGCCAGTGAACCAACCGGCCCAGCGGACCGAAGGGGAGGCGATAACGGACAGTGTCGGTCATCTCCACTCCGCCATCGACGCTCCGGAAGGCGTGAGTGTGATGCCACTCGGCGTAGGGGCCGGTGAGTTGCTCGTCGGCAAAGTGGGAATTGTCGCGATACTCAGTAATTCGCGACCGCCAGCGTATCGGGATGCGGTGAAGCACGATGCGATACTCGATCTCGGTGCCTTCCCGAACTTCCCGGTCGGTAGTGCTGATGATCGTGAAGCCCAGCCATGGAGGGGTGAGTCTGGCCAGGTTGCCCGGGTCCTTGAAGAACGCGAACACCTCCGGGAGGTCGTTCCGGAGGAAGGTAGTGCGGCGGAGTTCATGGCTCACCGGCGCTCCGCCTGAGCCAGTACGCGCCTGAGTTCAGGCAACGAATCGCAGACGGAAATGCCGGTCCGCGGTGTTGCTCCGGTAATCTCTCTGGCGCCGCCGCCTCCGAGAATCAGAGTGACGGACGCGGGGAGTGCCGCGCGGAGCTCGGTCAGGTCTGCGGCCACGCGAGCTGAGTCACCCGGTGCTACCACGCTCACCGCGACCGCGCGCGCTCCCACCCGATGCGCTGCTTCCACCAGATCGGGGGCGGGGACATCAGGGCCGAGATAGGTCACGCACCAACCATCCAGAGTGGCGATGCCGGCGACCAGCGCCGCACCCACGGCGTGGGGTTCGGTGGACGGGGTCGCCACCAGCAGCCGCGGTGCACCGGGTGAGGGTCGCAGCGTTCGTACGGCGTCGAGGACCACACCGATGACAGTGGCGGAGGCGAGATGCTCCTGGGCAATGGTCAACGTTCCTGCGACCCATCGCTCGCCCACCTGCTGCATCAGGGTGGGGATCAATTCCTCCAGACTCGGCGCCATCCCCAGCCGGGCGAAGGCGCTCCGGATCAGCTTCTCGAGGGCCGCGCCGTCGAGCGCCCGGATTGAGTCGAGTGCCTGCTCGACCCACGGGTCGGCCTCGAGCGGCGTGGCAGCAGGCGCTGGAGCGGCGGCCGCGTCCTCCGCCACCAGGCGGGCCAACTCCTCCAGGGAACAGTCGGCGACCAGGCTGATGGTGCGGCCATGCTGGGTTGCCGCGGCCAGGAGGCGGAAGCGTTCGATGTCGTCATCACTGTAGAGGCGTTGGCCGCCATCGCTCCGGGCCGGGGCCACCGCGCCATAGCGCCGTTCCCAGGCGCGCAGGACATCCCGGGAGAGGCCAGTCCGCTCGGCGACGAGCGCAATGGGGTGCCTGGGAGCGGCAGGGCTGTTGGGGTGGTTGGTCGGATTGGTCACGAGATAAAGGTAGTAGGTGTCCAAGTATTGTCAAGAGATACACCTAGACAATGACTTGACATGGCTCGGTGTGGTGCCTAGTTTCCCTCTTGTAGTTTGACAGCAGTTCGACAACCAACAGACGGGGGCTACCATGACCAATCTCACCAAGAACTTTCTCGCCGGCTCGCTGAAGCAGGCCGCTCTTGCTACCGCGCTCCTCCTTGGCGCGGCCACGCCAGCCGCAGCCCAGATGGCCAATCATCATGGAGCGGCCAAGCACGACACCACCATTGTGGATGTGGCCGTTGCGGCAGGCACTTTCAAGACCCTGGTCGCCGCCCTGCAGGCAGCCGACCTGGTCACCGCCCTGCAGGGTGAGGGGCCGTTCACGGTGTTCGCTCCGTCGGATGCCGCCTTTGCCAAGCTGCCCGCCGGCACGGTCGAGGCGCTCTTGAAGGATCCCAAGGCGCTGGGAGCGATCCTGACCTACCATGTGATTCCGGGCAAGGTGGAGGCTGCCGATGTCATCAAGGCGGGCGCGGTCAAGCCGGCCACCCTGAACGGCGCTGCGCTGGATATTCAGGTCAAGGACGGCAAGGTGTATGTCAACGGGGCGACGGTGACGGCCGCCGACGTCACGGCATCCAACGGAGTGATCCACGTGATCGATGCGGTGGTCATGCCGCCGAAGCAGTAAGCAGACTGAGAATCATCTCTTCGCCTCCTGTCTCAATCACGGTTCAATTGCCAGATTACAAGGTTGAGGCAGGTCGCGAAGGAGGCCTAGGCGAGGCAGGGAAACAGCAGGGATCCGGCCCGCGGTAGCTGGCTACTTTCAGTCCAGTCATGCGGGTCCGGGTCATCGCCCTTTCATGACTGTTCGTCAAGCAGCGATTCGAGGTTCAGCGCTCTGGTGAACATCGCCACCCTGCCGTCGGGCGTGCGCGGCCATTCTGATTGTGGGCGGTCCCAATACAGCTCGACTCCATTCTGGTCAGGATCACGGAGGTAGAGAGCCTCGCTCACGCCGTGATCACTGGCGCCGTCGAGCGCGACGCCCGCCTCCTGAACACGTCGCAGCGCATCCGCGAGAGTGGCGCGAGTCGGATAGAGAATGGCCAGATGAAACAGACCTGTGGTTCCGGCGGGAGGTGGCGAGCCACCCGAACTCTCCCAGGTGTTGAGGCCGATGTGATGGTGGTAGCCACCGGCCGAAATGAACGCCGCACCTGGACCGTAGCGCTGAGTCAACTCGAATCCCAGCACGCCGCAATAGAAATCAAGTGCACGCTCAAGATCGGCGACCTTGAGGTGCACATGGCCGATCATCACTTTCGGGTCGATTGGTGATTGGTTCATCTGGTCATCGCGGATTGGTACCTCTCGGCAACTGGGTGGCTGGTTCGGCATGCAAAATGGCAGACACGTCCGGCTGGCGTTACGGCAATGGCGGGCCGAGGATCAGAGCGACCAGCACCGCCATGCCGGCCGCGAGCGCGCCACCGGCGACCAGCGGCATGGAACGGGTGGCCATCGGGACCGACCACGCGGCAAAGCGCTGATGGTAGCGCCAGGGTGTGACCGCCAGCACGAGCGTCGTCCCGAGCAGAATCCAGCCGCCGGCAAGCACCACATTCGCACCCAGCATGCCGGGCGCCGCGAGCACGAAGGCGGTACCCGCCAAGGCGCGCAGCGTCAGCTCGAGAAGATGTGCCCGGAAGGTGCTCGCGTGCGCTTCCAGGAACTTCCGCGCTCGCAACGGCCGCACTGCGGCAGTCACGCCCAATGCCAGCAGGTAGCATCCTGCCAACCCCACGACGCCCAGCGCTATCCACCGCATGCATGCTCATTTCGAAAGAGAGAGGACGGAGTCTGGTCCGCCCGAGGCGTGTAACTATACCATATTTTGGGAGGCCGGAGCTGGCGTGCACCATGGGGAACTGTGAAGAGCCTGACCGCACCGGTCTCGCTTCTGGAGCCGGCGCCATGCCTTGTCGTCAATGATACGCCGTCCCCTCGCGAGCTGGCACGAACCACGCACGACTGCTGAGAGTGCGGAGACCATTCTTGACCTCATCGAGTGTGGCCCATGGCGGCAACTGCTCGATGAGGTCTAGCGTGGTCTGGTTCGTAGGGCCGCTCACCGACGCGTGCAATACCAATCAAACGGATCCGCAGACGACGGGCTGGGTGCCGAGGCAAACCGCCGCAGGCGTCCAATGACCCAGTTGCATAGATCCGGATAGCGACGAACTTGAACCAGCAGGCGATGAAGGAGCATGCTGTCAGCTACGACGCCGGGATGGTGTCCCAGCAGGTGAGCCCGGAGACTGTCCGCCGGCGGGGGCGGCAGGTGCAAGACCAGCACTTCGAGGAGAGCCCGTGGAGCTGCAGGATCGCGCGCAAGGACATCCGCATGCATGGTCAAGACGAGCGTCGCGGCTGACGGGTGGATAGCATTGCCCAGTGGGACAAGCGCCGCGAGCGCGTCTGGCGAGGCGCGGATCCGGGGCTGCATGACAAGAGCCGATCCGAGCAGCCAGTCCCGACTCCGCCCGGCATACTCAGCAAGTGCAAGAAGCTGCACCGACGTTGTACGAGGATCTCGAGCGTGGGCTTCGAGAACGTAGCGAACCCCATGGGGATTCGATGTGTCGACCTCCCCGATGCCGCGATTGAGCCACCAATCAGGGGGAGTCGGCACCGTGACCCTGGGGTCGATTGGTCGAAACACGACGGGGCGATCGGTGCGGCCGATAGCGGCAATCTCAAGCCAGTAGTCGACGGCGGCGCAAAGGGCCCGAGCCGTTGGCGTATTGCTACCGTAGTACACCACCACAGTGTCACGGGACAACATGATTCGCTTCACATAGCTGGTCTCCAGGCAGGCGTTGGCCGGGCCCAGGGACACCGCCAGATAAGTACTATCAGCAAAATTCAGACGAGTGCGGGGCTCGCCGACCCAGCCAGAATCGCTGCTGTGAGGGCGTTGGTACCGGGTCCACAAAAGCTTCCAACTCGAGTCGGACAGCTTGGCCGCGCCCGGTGAGCGCATCTGAATCCAGAACGGCTGCAGTCGGGCGAACGGAAGCTCCGATCCCGCACCGGATACCTGGGCCGCCACCGGTGTCGGGGCGAGTGCGATCAGCCCGACGAGGGATAGGGACTGGCAGATACTGGGCATTGAACTCCTCCTGTGCGGCCTGAGGTGTGCGCGCCAACCTGCGGCGCACGGAGCGCGCTGTCTGGTTCAGCGGGTTGGGGAGCCCGGGCCGCCCGCCGTACCGGCCGGAGCCGGAGTGAACTGGTCCGGGACGCCCTGCGCCGCCAGCTTGCCCTCGCCCAGTTCGACGACCTGCGCCAGCGGATCATGCCACTGGCTGAGGCCCGGGGCTACCCGACCGACGGGACAGCTTCCTCGACGCGTCGTGAGTATCCATGTAGGCCGCGCCTGCCAACGATACCGGCGATCAGCGGCGGACGCGAAGTGAACGGGCCGCTGCAACCGGATGTCAGCCATCATGCAGCATCTTGTCGAGAAGGTCATATCCTGACCTCTCGCCATACTGATGACGGCGGTAAAAAGCTCGCGCAGGGTCGTTGTGCCGGGATAGTTGAAGCGAGACGTTCGTGCAACCAACCCGCCGGAACTCGGACTCGGCAACCCCGAGAAGCTCAGCGCCAATCCCTCGACCGCGCTGTGAGGGCAGTACGAAGAACTCGTCAATCTCCGCCGTGACGCCCATGTGCTCAAGACTGAACACGTACACCGCAATCAAGTAGCCTGTCGCCACACCATCCCCGCTTGAGATCCACCCCGCTCCAAGCCGTGGATCGGAAAGAAGACGAGCAAGCTGTGCGGCGACGCGCCCTGACTCGAACCCGGATATGGCTTCGAAGCACCAGTATTCCTCAATCAGTGGAAGAAGCGACGGGACATCGCCTGCCTCGGCTCTTCGGATCTTTGTCATAAGATACTCTTGGTCGGCCAACGTGGTGCGTTTATTTGGCGGGACCTGCCGAGGTCCGCGCGTGCCTTCAACATGAGTCCAGACGTCATCGCATTCAGTAAAGGCCCCCGAAAACATGGGCGAACTGGGCCATTACTCGCGACACAGCGTCGCCCACCGGCGTTCCGGCAGTGACGAGACCGAAGGCATAAACAAGCAGCAGCGCGGCAAGGCCGATCTTGTACGCGCCATGGATGACTCCCGTGACGATGCGATCGTACATCATGGCAGCGACGATGAACATCGATGGAAGGAGCATGCACGCCGGCATGACCCATCCGGGGGTCGCGAGCCAGTAATGGTCGCCGAGCGCAACGATAATCCGGAAAATAGCCGCCGGGAGCACGCTGGCGCTTGCCAGGACCATCATCCGCTTGTGAAAGTCCGGCTGACTCCGCCGCAACACGGCGGTTCCATAGAATCCCGCGAACAAGACCATGTTGTACATGATGAGCTGCCCGAACACCTTCCAGAATGCGGTGAACTCGTCGGGTTCGGTGGCGGACAACCCCTGGTCTATGCGTACCGACGCAACCAGGATTCCCGTGAACACCATGACAGCGGCCAGGCCACGCTCCCGGCGCCGAGCGTCATGTGCGCGCGCCGGTGTCCCTTCGCCATCAGGAACGCCTGCGCCGGCAGGAGCAAAAACCAGAGGAAGAAGGACCAGCCGTGGAGGTAAACCACAGGTGAGACCTGTGGGTAGGCGCCGGCCATGAGCGGCATGAAGTAGGTGTACGAGAACCCCCAGAACGCCGTGGCGCTCATGCTGAGCGCAAGGCCGACGTAAATCCACGATCGTGTTCTCGTGACGATGACTGCGTTCGGGTGTGCCGTGGTGGCCTGGGCTTGTGGCATTTCGCTCTCCATTTCGGTTAATGATGACGGCCCAACGCTGCGGTTCAGTCGCAGCCGTATGGAATGGAGCGCGCGAAGAGCGCACACGGTTGACCAGTTGTCTGCTGCAACCGTTTGTCATACGGCGCGGATTCGGGTGCGGCCATGAGGAACAATGTCTTCCTGGTACCGCGTACGTCCAGAACTGTCCGCACGGCCTCAATGGCCAGTCCGGGAGAATCACGAAAGACGAAATGCCCTGCATCGTAGGCGGCGATCAGCGTTGAGAGGCCCGCGCCCGGATGCAGCACCCCATGGCCATCGCGGATGGCCGCCAGAACATCCAATGGCATGGTGTTCACCACAAACTTGACGCGCAACCTAGATTTGCGACTCACCACATCAGATAGGGGCGTGGCATCAAGTAGCAGCTGCCGCATCCATCCGGCTACGTCGTAGACACCCAGCACCACTGCAGTGCCAGATATTCGTCAAGGCAATCGAATCGATACAAAAAGTACTCGTCAGGGTCGGGATGCATCGTGTGATTGACTCCCCGTGCCTTGGTCGAATGTGCCCAACACCTAATCACCCGCGCCCCAATGGAACGTTCATGAGAGGCACGCCGAAGGGGTGTCGGGTGCTTGCCGTGGTTGGGCGGCCTTGCCGATCAATCAGGCTGCCGAGTTCCTTCAACCCGTTCCAAAAAGCTCCGTAGAACACGTGCGTACTCTTCGGGCTCTTCCAGATGAGCCATATGGGAGCTTTCCTCGAACACATGCAGCTCGGCCTTGCGTATTCCTTTGGACAGTGTCTCGGCGCAGGCGGGAGTGAACTCGTCGTAGCGGCCGAACGTCAGCAGGGTGGGGATACCGATCTCGCCCAGGTGGGCCGTCCGGTCCCAATCCTTCAGGTTGCCGGTAATGGTGAACTCCGTCGGCCCCTGCATTGTGACGTAGGCTGAGTGAGCAACGGGATCGCCCATCAGGTTGTTCAGGCTGCGCAACAGCGGTTCCGGCCAAGGCTCCGAGCGGCAGACATAGCGCCGGTAGAACTCCATCATGGCGGCCTCGTACGCCGGGTTCTGGAGGTCGCCGACCTCTTCACAGCGGCGGATGGTTTCCCGTTCCCCTTCTGGCAGGGATGCGACGAGGCACGCGGTTTCGCCGGCCCACTGGGGCAGGCTGGCAGAGGTGCTTGCGAGAGTGAGGCTGGCTACACCGGATGGATTGCCCATCATGTACTCGATGGCGAGCCAGCCGCCCCAGGAGTGACCCAAGAGGTGGACGCGGTCGAGGCTAAGCGCCTCCCGCACTGCAGCGAGCTCCTGCACAAACCTGTCGATCCGCCACAGCGACGGGTCATTCGGCTTGTCGGACCTCCCGCAGCCGAGCTGGTCGTAAAAGACGACGGGGCGATCAGTTCCGAGGGCCGCCAAGGGCTCCAGGTAATCGTGCCCCACGCCCGGCCCTCCGTGTAGGGTGAGGAGGGGAGTCGCGACACCGGCACCGACGGACTTGAACCAGACGTCGCCGCCGGGGACCGGGATGCGCCCTTCGCTGTTTGGAGTCGACACCGCTTCCCTCCTCGTCAAGTTGGCAGATTATTCGATAGAAAACGCTGGACTGCGGACGCGCCGCGGACTCTGCTACTTGTCATTGCGTATTTCGGCATACGCCGACTGGCGCGATTCCCCAAGTCCGGCGAGGTCGGACCGGCTCTCCTCCAGCAGGTGCTGCGCCTCCTGGTCGGTCAGCGTCTGGATCCCCGGCCCTTTCAGCCACGGAAAGAACATTCCTGTTGCCAGAGCTGCCCCAATGACCACGCACGCGCCAAAGAATGTGAGAGTGTCGCGTGGGGCGAGCAGCATCAGACCGCCCAGGTACGCAGCCGGTGCCAGCAGTCCTGCGACCACACTCCGGCGCCCTGCCACGTTCGCATCCGCACGAAGGCGGAAGCGCATGGCGATCAAGGCTGCGGCGTAGCCGAGCGTGACAAGGACGAACACGGTCGCAAGGCCCAGCATGCCGACAACGAGACGGTCAGCCCGGCTGGCAATGCCATACATGATCGCAGTGCCCAGAAGGAAGGCGGGCAGGAACCGGGTAAGTACGCCGCGAACAATCGTGCGGAGGGAGATCATGATACCTCGACCGACGGGGTGACTGACTCTGATCCGTACCGTTCAACCTGCCGCGCTGCCGCCGCGGGGCCCGCCGAGGCGCTCGCATGCCTCAAAGAATATACCGCGCGCGGGCCGAGGCAGATGGCTCTGACCGCAGCAGCACGGGTTGGAGCGCCCAGTCGCGCAACCGAGCGGCTTCAACCAGAACTACCCTTGCGGTCGTAGCTTGCTCCGGGGAATCGAGGCTGCGCAAGTACTGATGACGAGCTGATTTGCTCCAGCCCACCCGATCCGTTGCGATGGAGGAATCCCCTTGCAGGCGCCCTCATGGGCAAACAGCAACTGCACTCTCATGGGAACCGCCTCTGACGGACGGCCCTCTGCCTCGGCCCCAAAGCGCCAGGTGCGGACCGCGTCGATCGAGGGTTGGCTGAACGCACGGTTGCTCGCGTGAACTACGGCCACCGAGCCCTCGTCCACGGCCCCGTTTGCATTGACCATGAACGTGAGCACGACCTCACCGCCAACGCCAACGGCTGCGAGGACGGTGGGATAGGTGGGCGCCGTATTGGTCGAGTCCCAGAGGAGCCCGGCCCGGGCTGGGCACGGATTGTCGGCCGGGCACCACCGGCTCCGGATGATCCGCGACCATTCCCCCTGCGCGTCCTGAGCCGTCACTGTCCGCGGCAAAACAACCACCAGGATCAACCCCAAGGCCACCAGGATTATTTGTCGTGACATACGCAACTCCCGTGTGAGTGAGACACGAACCTGAGCAACGTCGTCGACTGCACGCGCGGCACGCGGGGGTTGGAAGGAGGTGGTGCCACGGTGTTGCCATGACAGATCGTGGTTCTGCTGCGGCCAATTTCAGCCACCCGCAACAACCGATTGTTAGATAACATCTTGGCGTTACACCGTCAACGTAAACCCGCCATCTGGGGTCAACGTGGTGCCGGTGATGTAGCTGCTCTCCTGCGAACAAAGAAAAACGACGGTCTGCGCAATCTCTTCCGGTTGACCCGCTCGTTGGAGATGTACCTGCGGTAGCGCACCCTTGTCGTAAATGTCATCCCCAATCAGGCCCCGCAATCGCTGATGCATCGGCGTGTCGATGATGCCCGGACAGACGAGATTGACCCGGATGCCCTGCGAGGCCACTTCTGCGGAAACACTCGTGGTCAACCCGATCAGTCCGTGTTTGGAGGTGACGTATGCCGCCCCGGTTGCGAACCCCAGGAACGAGTTGACGGAACCGATGTTGACGATCGCCCCGCCATGCCCGCCGGCGAGCATCGCCCGCACCTCATGCTGCAGGCACAGAAAGGTGCCCTTCAAGTTGATTCCGAGTACCCGATCCCACTCCTCCTCGGCCAATGCGGTGATGCTCGCGAACGTCCCCTCGATGCCGGCGTTGTTGACCGCAAAGTCGAGACGGCCGTACACGTCCACCGCGTGGGCGACCATCCGCTCCACATCGCGGGCGTTGGAGACGTCTGTCACGACGGCTGTGGCCTTGCCGCCGGCTGCCTCGATCTCGGCCACCAGCGACGCGAGCTCGAGTTCGCGGCGGGCGGCCACCACGACCCCAGCGCCCTTCGCCGCAAAGGCATGGGCGGTAGCCCGCCCGATCCCACTGCTGGCGCCGGTGATCAGGGCGACGCGATCACGCATATCTGACATCTTGCACCTCGTTGGAGTATGCCACCTGACCGGTCCGGTCAAGCCATGTTGCGGTGCGCCGCGGAGCAACGTCGGCTGCAACCATGGTTATACGGCCTGGTGGCGACACCGTGAGAAAGCGCTGCCGGAACCTCGGCGCGCAAAATCAGCGCCCTTCCTGCTTCAGTTCGATCCGGAGGAGTCTAATCCTCTGCGTACTGCTCAGGTTCTCGACGGAATGAGGGGCCTCTGGATCCTTCCACATCGTCAGCGGCAACGGGAGAGGCCCATCCATCTCGCGGGTGTCGAGGATGACTTCACCGTCCGCGTTGCGGTCAATAAAGTGACCCGCCTCTGTGATGTAGAGCACGCTGGGCCAACGGTGATGGTGCAAGTTCTCCAGCTCGCCCGGGGCGATGGTGACTTCGAGCACGCGCACTTGGTCGTTCTCCATGAGCACCTTGTGGTTGACCGGCGCGGCGATGACTGCGTCCAGTTCGGGTGGCCAGTCGGCAGGGTCGCCTGTCTGGTAGGGCAGGGGTTGCGCGTCTTGGCGTTGTGCACTGGCGGCGGGCACTAGAATGAGCATCGTCAGGGTGAGTGGGAGTATCAGGTTGAAGCGAGTCATGACGTTACCTCTCGGGAGATTGGTTGATTGAGGGCGGCGGGAAACCGTATGACGTCTTGCGTTTCTGCGGCGGGGCCCGCCGAGGCCCGCGCGTGCCTCAAGGAATCTATAGCGCACGGGCCGAGGCGTGAGGCCTCGTCCGCAGGAAACGCTGGTTATACCGCTACGGCGCTCGCCACTCGCACCTGCTTGATCCGATCCAGGTCACGAGCCTCGGCGACGCGTGCGTGGTAAAGATCCCAGCGGAGCTGGAGGTTCATCCAGAGATCCGGGGTGGTGCCGAAATACTTGGCGAGTCGGAGTGCCGTCGCGGGCGTGATGCCGCGACGAGCGTTGACGAGTTCGTTGATTCGCTGATACGGGACCCGGATGCCATCAGCCAGATCTCGCTGTGACAGCCCCATCGGAATCAGGAACTCCTCGAGCAGCATCTCGCCGGGATGCGATGGTGCAGCGTGTGTCGGGATGCGAACCATCTAGCCCTCCCACTCTTCAGTCATGGTAGTCAACGATTTCGACCTGGGATGGCCCAACCTCAGTCCAAACGAAACAGATTCGGTACTGGCCGTTGATCCGAATGCTGTACTGGCCCTTGCGATCCTTCTTGAGGGCTTCCAATCGATTGGCCGGAGGAACCCTGAGGTCTTGTAGCGCGCCGGCTGAGTCCAGCAGTTCGAGTTTTCGCCGGGCCACCGTCCAGAGGGCCGATGGGCACGTTCGACGTGCCCGCTTGGAGTCGTTGGCGTTGAAGATGTCCTCGGTGCCCGGGTCGCCAAACGAGCGAATCATGCTAGCATGATAGCACGGTCATCATGCTGTTGCAAGAGCACCTATTCTTGACGGCACAACGGCTTGTATTTCTGCTGCCGCGCGCTGGCGGCGGAGCCGCGACATGGCGCGCGCGGTCAGCAGCACATACTTGTTAGATGGCGCCCTATTCAGCCGCGCGAAGTCGCTCCCAAGCCTCACGCGGAGTCAGAATTGGAAGCGGTGCAATCGTCGCAACTGCGAGCAGGTCCTTGTCGCCGGTGATCAACACTTCAGCAGCACCAGCGATCGCGGAAGCCAGGACCCAGCCGTCATCACTGTTGCGGATGGGTAACGAACTCGGTGCCGACGGGCGAGGGATGATGAGTTGATCGCGCAGCTGACCTTCAACGATTGCCGATTGTGATTCCGATGCCCGGAAATGCTCTGCGAGGACCCGTCGCAATTCCGCGAGGTTGACCTCGCCGGTCATGACTTCGTGCTCCGCCAGCAACATGCGATACAGCTCCGCACATAAGCCGCGCGCTGTAAAGGCGCTGACCAGGACGTTGGTGCCAAGAAATGCCCTCACGAGACGATCTTGAACACATCCTCATCGGTGAGGATCCCCTGAGCTTCTGCCAAGGGAAGCAACGTGCGCCGAATCTCCTCGAAACGGAGCAGGGCCACCTGGCGGCGAACAGCGTCGCGGACCAACTCACTCCGGCTTCGGCCCAGTTGACGACTGAGCCGATCCAGGTCGCGCTGGAGCTTGGAGTCGAGACGGATGGTAACGGTACTCGTTTTCATGTAAGACAATGTAGTACGCGTGTGGTTCCTGCTCAAGCGCGCCCATCAAACGTCTCCGCGTTCAGCCGCGGACGGGCCTTGGGGATGCCAGTGCCAAGAAGTTGCGCGGCCCGCCCGGCGGCTGCAAGGCGCTGTCAGAGAGCCGGTTCTTGACAAGTAGGAATAATTGTACTACCATTGGTAGTATGACCACTGACCTTGAACACCTCTCCGCCAAGCGCGCCGCCGAGCTGCAGCGCCTGCTGAGCCAGCACGGGAAGAAGGCGAAGACCTCCATTAGCCTTTCGGGGGAACTGCTGCGCGCCACGGACGTCGTCGCCGGCAAGGCGCAACGCTCCGCTCTGGTGGAACGCGCGCTGCGCCGCTACCTCAAGTCCATCCTCCGACGTGCGCGCCATCAGCGTGACCTGGCGGCGATCGCGGCGGGGGCGGCGCTGACGAACCGCGAATCGGACCAGGTGCTGGAGATCCAGGCGTGGCCCGAATGAGCCTGTCTCGTGGCGAGGTCTACTTGGTGTCGCCCCCGCCGGGCAACGATCCCAAGCGGGCGCGGGCAGTGGTCGTCGTCAGTCGGCAGACGCTGTGCGACTCCAAGGCCGACAAGGTGATCTGCGCGCCGATCAACTCCAACGCTGATGGGCGATCGACGGAAGTCGCCGTGAGTGTCGCCGATGGGTTGAAGCACGACTCCGTTATCAACTGCGACCAGCTCATCTTGGTCCCCAAGAGTGTGTTGACGAACTATGTTGGCGCGCTCTCGCCCAAGAAGCTGGCCGCTCTCCGCGACGCCTTGCGGATCGCGCTGGCAGTGGAATAGACGGATTCCCCACCAGACCAAGAAGCCCGGGGCTCTCTGACGTCCTGCGTTTCTGCGGTGGCCGCACTCGCGGCGAAGCCGATCGTTCCTGTGCGGCCGCCCGCAGCAATCGCGTGTTACGCCGCACCCGCAACGAAATCCTTCGGACTGACCGCCCGGAGTCCAAACGCACGGAGCAGTTGCCGGTCCGCAGTCACCAAGGGGACGTCGAGTTCGTCGGCGAGCGCCACATACTCGCAATCGTACGCGGAGCAGGACGAGGATGCGACGAGGTGTAGCACACGGTCACCGGGGACTGCGAACTCTTGTCGGGCGAGCAGTTGGTCCGCCAACCCATGCGCCCTCCATGCGTCGCCGACACTGAGGCCCCGTTGACGCATGTATGCTGCAAGCACGTTACGGAATTCACTGCGCCAGAGCAGCGGTGCCGCCCAGACGGAGTCGCGCTCCATTACCTGCTGGGCGAGCACCTGTTCCGGCCCGCCGAGGAGCAGATAGGCAATCAGGTTCACATCCGCGACAATCACGCCCGGCCCGCCTGGCGTGCGTCGCGCAGCTCCCGGTCGGTCAACGGCTCGAGAGAGAGGCCTTCGCGGAAGGTGCGCACTTCCGCCAACCACGCCTCCGAGTCGAACCGTGCAGCACTGACCGCACGCTCGAGGCACATGATGATCTCGCCATTGAGACTCCGCCGGTGGGCGTCGGCCTGAGCCTTGAGGCGTTCATAGATCGGGTCGGGAAGACCCTTAATCGTCAGAGTAGGCATTGTCTGGCTCCATAATGGTACCGCCATGGAACCTACCGAGTATTCTCAGGGCGTCAAGTGGGTGGCGGCCTAACGATTTGCCAATCAGCCGCGAGCGCGCTCGCGCCGGAGGTGCATCATCGGCGCTCGCGCCGGAGGCGCATCATCGGCGTGTTATACCGCCCCTTGACAGCTCGACATGATATGTACAGACTTCCTGTACAATACACTGGAGCACGCCATGGCGGTCAAGACCACATACAGTAACGCCCGCGAGAACCTCGCCACCCTCTGGGATGAAGTCGAGGACTCACGCGAAGCGGCCATCATCCAGCGGCGTGGCCATGACGACATGGCGTTGATTCCGGCCGACGAGCTCGCCAGCCTTCGGGAAACCGCCTACTTGCTGCGGTCTCCGGCCAATGCCGCCCGGCTGCTCGCTGCATTGACCCGCGCCCGCCGTGGCCGGACCAAGCCGATCGATCTCACGGCACTTCGCCGGGAACTCGGGGTCGCTCCCTGAGTCCGCGAGCTCGGCCCACCCGTCGGGCAGTCCTTCAGGACGAATGCCTGGAGGATCTCCGCTACTGGGTGGATACCAACCGCAAGACTGCCCTGAGAACACTCGACCTCATCGAAGCAGTCCTTCGCGATCCCTTTGCCGGCATCGGCAAGCCGGAGCATCTCAAGCACTTGGGCGGCAATGTCTGGTCACGGCGGATCAACGACGCCGATCGCTTGGTGTATGAAGTGTTCGCTGACCGCGTCGAGTTCTTGCAGGCACGCTACCACTACGACTGACGCCGTCGGTATAACGTGCTGCCAATTAGCCGCGAGCGCGCTCGCGCCGCAGACGCATCATCGGCGCGCTCGTCGGCTGCATTGGCGTGTTAGGTCGTCCTCTTGGCAGACGGGCGCTTCGACTCGCGCTTAGGGGCGGCTTCCAGAATAGCCCGCAGAGCGCGGTTGACGTCCACCCCCGTGGGAAATGCATCTGCGACGTCCGGATCCAGCACCACCATGGTGGCACCCTTGCCGAATCGCTTGGCGTACTTGCCACGCTCGCCGCCACTGAAATCGTACTCGGTGCGCATCTCCGCCACTCGACTGCGGGGCGCAGGGCTGGGCTTAGAAGTCTTCTTCATAGGTCCGTCGCTCGCGCCGCGCCGCCAGGCGGGCGCTGATGAGGCGAATCCGGTCGCCCCGTTCGAGGTGTACCACGACCAGCATGCGTTCCATTGCCGAGCGTCCGATCAGGATGAAGCGATCCTCGTCGATCGAATGGTCAGGGTCCGGGATCGTGATCGAGTGCGGGTCAGCGAATGCCGACACCGCCTCCTCGAAGGTGACACCGTGTTTCCGCAGGTTCGCCGCCGCCTAGCGGGGGTCCCACTCGAACTCAAGATCCATCCAGAAAGTTACCCTCGGCGAGAGGGCGGCGACCAGATCCGCTGCAACGGCTTGTTGGGCAGCTCGCCGATCATGAGCTCTTCAACTCTGCGGCCCATCGGGTACCGCGGATTTCGGTCCAGATATCGTTGCTGATTGTCTGGTACCGCTCGAACGGGCCTGCTGTGTCGGCATCAAACCATCGACAGAATTCTTCGTGAACGACCCTTTGCACGTCAGCAGCGCTTGCGCAAGTGCGAAGCCGGGGCAGGATCGATCCGACCTCGGGCTCATACTCGTCGGCATTGTCTTCAAAGTTGATACCGACGGGATCGTCCTTGAAGAGGAGCGCAGCCAGACGCTCGTAGAGCGCGCCATATTCCCTGCGGAGCGCTTCTCGATCTGCTTGGATCTTGTCTCTCTCGCTCGTCATGTCTAGTCTGCCCAACGATCTGCGTTTCAGCCGCGGGCCTTGCGCTTCGGTGTCGCCCGCTTGGGCGAGGGCTTCGGGCCCGTCGGCTGCAAACGCTTGTTAGGCAACCCGGCTTCGCGGCCTTCGCGAATGAACGCGAGGATCTCCGGCAGGGTCACGTTCGTCGTCACCGGGGGGATGTCAAGCGGCGACGCCACCGAGCGCACCGGCTGGAGCGCGAAGAGTCGGCCGTCGCGCCGCCGGATGCGCACTTCCCCCTTGCGCGACGCCTCATCGAGGAGGCCCGCGAGCTGTTGCCGCGCTTCGGTATACGTGTAGGTCTTCATCTCACACCTCAAGGACGGAAATGCGGTTTGCCACGGCGGCCTTGTGCAATCTCTGGTCAAGCGTGAGCAAGGGCGCACGTAACGCCAGACAGGTGGCGAGGAGATACGCATCGTACGCGTAGAGCCGATGCCGGTGTGCCAACTCCAAGGCCGTCGCCAAGCCCACCGGAACGAGCCGAATGGGAATCTTCTCAAAGGATGCCGCGGCGGCTTGTGCGATGTCGAGGGAGAACCGCCGCCGCTTCAGGCTGGCACTCAGCGCGTTGCCCATCTCCCAGGGCAGGGAGGCCGGCGCACAGAGGGTGGCCCCGGCGGTCACCGCCACGACTTCGTCTCGGTGGGGCTCATTCAGCAGGACGGCGAGCAAGGCCGACGCGTCCACCACGATCTGCACGGGCGACTCCGGTGACATGTACAGTGGTACAATACCACACGGTCCCGGGCCGCGCCAGTGCTGGTGCCAGTTTGCCTAACAAGTATTGGACCTGCGAGCCCCCCACCCTGCCCGCAACGAAATCCCAACAAGCATACTGCCTGCGGCCTAATCCGGTAACCCTGCATCCAGAACCGGGCCCAGGCTGTCCGCTGGACTCCGCACCCCCAACCCACCGCGGTTGGGGACGTTGGTGTAAATCATCGTCGTCGAGACGTCACGGTGCCCCAGCAACTCCTGCACGGTCCGGATGTCATATCCCCCCATAGCAGGTGGGTCGCAAACGAATGCCGCAGCGTGTGGCAACTGGCGCGCTTGGAGAACTCCGCCTCACGGACCGCCCGCGACATCGCCGGCTGTATGGCACTCGGGTGCAGATGATGGCGGTGCAGCTCCCCAGCCCCGCTGCCCGGAAGCTCCGCGCTTTCAAAAAAGCGGATTGGGTGGTCACTCGGGACGTGACGGCACCAATAGCGCCTGAATGGAACGCGTCTGGACGTGACATTGGCCACTCACCACCAGTAACGTATGCCGCCACGGTACATATCCCGGATGGGTGATTACAACTGTGTAGTGCCCGGCCTGCTCGTTCGGCCCGTCCAACCTTTCTGTTTGACGGTCCGGGTGGGATGGTATCGGACGCAATGGCATGGAGTCGGAATTGTGGAGCGCATACGCGTTGGCTGTCGGAGTCAGATCCTTCCCCGAGACGGAATCGCGAACCGTGACGTAAAAGGCTTGACCGACATATGCCTGGCATGCCCATGCGCCCCTGCCTCCCGCGGCCAATGTCCATGTGTGCGACACCTGGTCTCCCGCGTGGACGTCGAGCGTTACCACGGCTTTCGCATAGTCCGGGGAGTGAAGAGTGAGTAAGTACAGACCAGGGGTGACAGCCGCGTACCGAACCCATCCCGACCGATCCGTCCGAATGGATCTCATCGGGACAGAGTCCCCGCCCAGTGTGGCCGTTACTCCAGCGATGGGGTTTCCCGCACTATCTACGACTCGCCCAACCACGTTCACCTGAGGTTGTGTAGTCCTGATGGTGGCCTGCCCTGTTGCCGGTATGCAACCGAAGGAAACGAGCAACAGGCCCGACAACAATCCGAGGTCACGATATCCGAGAGTCATTGAATCCACCTGACAAAAATCGGACCTGCGAGCCACCCACTCTGCCCGCAACGAAATCCCCAACAAGCATACTGCCTGCGGCCTAATCCGGTAACCCTGCATCCAGGACCGGACCCAGGCTGTCCGCTGGACTCCGCACCCCCAACCCACCGCGGTTGAGGACATGCGTATAAATCATCGTCGTCGAGACGTCACGGTGCCCCAGCAGCTCCTGCACCGTCCGGATGTCATAGCCGCCTTCCAGCAGATGGGTCGCGAAGGAGTGCCGCAGCGTGTGGCAACTGGCACGCTTCGACAACCCCGCCTCCCGCACCGCCCGCGTCATGGCCCGCTGCATCGCACTCGGGTGCAAGTGATGACGCCGCCACTCTCCAGACTCCGGATCGCGGTATCGCCGGGTGGCCGGGAACAGCCACTGCCAAGGCCAGCTCCGCCCGGCCACCGGGTACATGCGACCCAATGCCCCAGGCAACTCGACCCACCCCGCCCCGTCGGCGATTTCCTCCGAATGCTGCCGTCTGAGCGCCTCGAGGTGGCGGGCCAGCGGCCCCCGCAGCACCGCCGGGAGTACCGTGACCCGGTCCTTGGCCCCCTTGCCACGCCGCACCCGGAGCTCGCCCCGCTCCAGATCGAGATCCTTGATCCGGAGCGTCAACCCCTCCATCAGCCGCAACCCGCTGCCGTAAAGCAACATGCCGATCAGCCGGTAGACCCCCGGCAGCCGCGCCAACAGGCGGCTCACCTCCGCCGCAGAGAGCACCTCCGGCAGCCGCACCGGAGCACGACCCCGCGGCAGCCGCCCCAATTGCTCCAGCGGCTGGTCGAGCACGTCCCGGTACAAGAAGAGGAGCGCCGCCAGAGCCTGGGCCTGGGTGGCCGCCGCAACCCGACGCTCCTCCACCAGCCAAGTCAGGAACTGACGCACCTCGACCACTCCCATGGTCGCCGGATGACGCATTCGGTGATGGCGGACGAAGCGCACCACCCAACCGGTATACGCTGAAATGGTGCGCGGACTGAACTGCCGCAGTTGCATGTTGGACCGCAGGGCGTGCAGCAGTTTCGTTTTCGGCTGCGAGGGCAAGGCGGGACTGGAGAGCGACAGCGGCATCCGCAACCTTCAGGGTAGAGGGTAGGTGAACTCCTCTCAACCTTGAGGCGTCGCTCTCCTGCACTGGTCTCCTGAAAACGCCGATCTGGACGATCTTACGCCGTCGTCTTGTCGCCGAGTGGTTCTCCCCCCCCTCAATTACGACGCGGTCGTCATCGGATTGTGCTACCTCCAGTCACCCCGCGCGGAAGGGCCGGTGTGGGCGCCGCGCGCTGCTTCCGGGATCGGGACGACCATCGACAACAAACGGAATCTCGTCGGCTCTCCAGATCAGCTTGGCAACGATGAGCCGGGTGCCATTGCCGGGGGTGACGAGGGTGACAAGCGGAGAGTCGCTGGCGAAGTAGTGCGTCCTTTGCCGGTTGAGGGAGGGGCGGCAGGCGGAAGTGCCTGGTTGCCGACTGAACCCGGCATGGTGAGGAGTCATGCGCGGGATCGCGACACCGGCCAGTTCCGGACTGGCCGGATGGCCGGGTCACGCCGAGCCGGTTTTGGGCCCGGCGTGACCGAAGGGTCAGGGATGGATCAGTGGGGTGAGGTGAAATGCCAAATTCGTGAAGCTGTGCGCCAACAACGGATAGAGCAGGCTGCCGGTGCTGAATCGGAGCCACCCGTAAATGATTCCTCCACTGGCGGTCCACAGGCTCTGGCCCAGGGCGAACGAGAACGCGCCATCGGAATATGACAGGCCATGCACTGCGCCGAACGGGATCGCCGCGATACAGATCACGATCCAAGGCGTTCTGTCGGGAGGGTTCTGGTTGCGGACCAGTCCCAGCAACAAGGCCGGCGCAATGCCGCGGAAGGTCAGTTCCTCCGCCAGGCCGGGCATCAGCAGCTGAAATGCGATGGTTTCACCGGATGGAGGGGATGGCTGGACCATCAGTGCCAAAACGACGCCCATCAGGATCAGCGGGATCAAGGCGATCGCGCCTGTCTTGACGTTCCTCTGCGGAAGTATCAAGCCGGTCGCTTTGGTGTTCATTCCGAACGCGACTATCACGCCGGCGGAGAACAAGAGCGAGTAGACCTTGCCGGCCCAGTTCCAGCGTGCCGGATTCAGATCAAACAGGTCGATCGCATAGGGCAGACCGGTGATGAAGTCGTCCACGACCAGGTAGCAGACGAACAACAGCCCGAAACGATATGCCAGTTGTTTGTCGAACGGGCGGAAGACCAGGAAACCGGACAGGGCGATGGCGAAGTAGCCCAACGTGTAGAAAACCGTATCCATTGATGTGCCGTTTCCTCGATTTGGTGGTTGTGATTCCGGTCCCTTGGCAGTGATTTTCCCTACTTGCCGGTCTGAATTGTACTGGACCCGGCGTTCTCCCGAACAGGCGGACGATGGATGAGCCATCCGCTGCCGAACGGAGAGCCGTCAGCTGCTACCCACCCAGCTTCTCCTTCAGCCGGTCGGTGGTAAGATGCTTGGCGACATCGAACGGTTCGCATTTGCCGCTGATGGAGGTGAACTCGATCGGCCCCACGGCCAGCGCCACTTTCAGTGCTGCCTCGTTCAACACCGCGCTCCGCTTGCCGATTCCCATCAGAGCTGCACCCATGGAGAGACGGACCCGTTCCGGCTCCGTCGCGATCGTGTCCGCGATGCGCCCGATATGTTGAAGAAAAAACTCCTCGCTCGGCGCCTTCTTGCCGGAGAACTTCGATGCCTCGTAGAGCAGACCGTAACCGCAATCGCGACGCACCGGATCGTCGCTCCTGACCCAATCGTCAGCAAGCTCGACCACGAATGACGTCTTCGCGAGTGTGGCGTCGCAGGAAGCGAACACGTGCGCCAGCATCCCGCCTGCCAATTCCTCAACCTGCCGCTCGGCCTGTTCACGGGTGATCAACGAGGGGTCGTCGACCAGGAGGGCAATCACTCTGGCCTCGTAGACGTCGGTCTTCCAGAGCTGTTGCGCGAGCTCCCGGTCGCGCCCGATCCGCTTGGCCAACTTGCGCAACCTGGTGAGCCCGATGCCGTAACTCTTCATTCCGGCAGTGCCGGAACCAAGCTTCTCCCAGTTTTTCATGCCCCGTTCATCGCGTTCGGAGTCGAGCAAGGCGAGTGCTTCGGAAACGGTCATCGGGACATCCCCTTCAAGTCTGGTGACAGCGTGCCGTCCCGGTGCCAGTCGCCGATGTTGGCAAGGTTGACGAGAACCGGCAGCTCGCCGTCGCGATCCTTGACGAAAAGCGCGGCCTCATCACGGTCAGTGAAGAAGAGATCCTGCTCGGTATTCTGGTCGCCCCACCAGGCGCGCACCTCGCTGAGCACGAAGCGCTCCTTGTCGGTCAGGTGGCGTCGCGGGACAGTCACTCGAGTTCTCCCGGCAGCATCGGACAAACCTACCCGCGAGCACCCCATGGCCGGAACCGAACCGGCGGTGCATCAACCCGGGCTCCCCGCAATCAACCAGGCCCCAGCGGATGACCTGTTACCATATATGATCGGATTCTATCAGATAGTTACAGTCTCCACCCGGGAGAGGGTAGGCCACCGGGATCACGCCTTGCCCGGACGCATTGCGGTGGCGACGCCGGTGCGGTACTCTATTGTCCACTCCCAGCAAGCAACGCAGGATCCCATCACCCGTTCCAGGAGCGACACATGCGCGCGTTCTCGCAGTGGCCGTCGGTTCGTGCAGGGTACTGGTACTGTCTGATCCTCCTCATGAGTGTTGCCCCCCCCCGATTGATGGCGCAGTCCCAGGCAACCACCGGCGTCATCCGGGGGACCGTGTCGGACTCGGCGGGGAATCCGCTGCCCGGTGCCCAGGTGGTGCTCCGGAACCTTGAGACCAATTCGGAACAGACGGTCACCACGAATTCCCGGGGAGTGTTCGTCGGGTCTCTGCTCAGGGTCGGGAGCTACACGGTCGTTGGCCGACTGGTGGGTTACCATGCTGCCCGTCGGGAAGGGCTGACCTTGCGACTGGGTGATGTCGTGCAGGTGGATTTCCGGCTGGTTCCGGCAACCGTGCAACTGGCGGATCTCACCGTCGCCGGCTCGGAGCCGGTGATTGATCCCACCAGGGTCGCCTCGGCCACTCGCCTGGAAGCCCAGGTGGTGGCGGGGCTCCCCAACAACGGCCGGAATTTCCTGAACCTCACTCTCCTCACGCCGAATGTCGGGGTCGTCCAAGGTCCGGATGGTGACGAGCTCACGATTGGCGGCCAGCGCGGCATCCACAACAACGTGAGCGTGGACGGCGCCGATTTCAACAACCCCTTCTTCGGTGAACAGCGCGGGGGACAGCGACCGGCGTTCACCTTCAACCTCGACGCAATCCAGGAAATCGTGGTTGTCTCGCAGGGAGCAAATGCCGAGTTCGGCCGGTCGGGAGGTGGATTCGTCAACGTGCTCACCAAGTCCGGCACCAACGAATTCCACGGCACCGCCCATTATTTCGGGAAGGACGACGCGCTGTCAAAGAACTTCAGTACCGGGAACCCGAACTTTCGCGGATTCGAACCTGACTTCACCCAGCACCAGTTCGGGCTGACGCTTGGCGGTCCGATCGTGCGGGACCGGGCCTTCTTCTTCGTCGCCTACGACCAGCAGGAATTCAACTCCACCAAGCAGCAGGACCGCCTCTCCCTGATCGATCCCGCGCTCCGGGCCTTCACCGACACGGCCTTTGGCGGAGCCCTGCAGGGAGACTTCGGACCGATCAAGCGCACCAACGATGCGAACGCGCTGATGACCAAGGTGGACGTCCGGCTCAACGACAGGAACACCGCGAGTCTGAAATACAACTACACCAACTCCCGCCAGGAAAACGGCACGTTCGACGTCGATATCTGGGGTCGCAGCGCCAACGGACTCGAGCGGGATTTTTCTCACGCCGTCAACGGCAGCCTCAATTCGATGCTCTCCTCGACTGTCTTCAACGAGTTCCGTTTCCAGTGGGCCCGGGAGGAGCGTCCTCGTCCATATGATGGCCCGGTGAATCCGAACACCGGTCGGCCCTTTCCCGACACCGATATTTCCTTCACCGGATTCCGGATCGGGATGCCGTTCTTCCTTCCGGTACAGGCCCATGACACCCGGTTTCAAGTCCTGAACAATATTTCCGTGGTCGAGGGGAACCACCTTTTCAAGTTCGGCGCGGAATGGAACCGGACCAATGTCAAGCAGACATTCGTCGGCTTCGGCAACGGACGGATGGCCTTCAGTTCGGTGGACGGGTTCCTGAACTTCGTGCGCCAGGGCAACGGATATGTCGAGTGCTCCGATGGATCCTCGTCGACGACGGGATCGTGCCCGGTCGGGACGGAGATTACCGGACCGGTGGTGCTCTATCTGCAGCAGGCGGGGGTCGGGGGCCTGACGGTTGAGCAAGCCGGCACCCAGTCGATCACCCAGAACGAACTTGCCTTCTTCCTGCAGGACAGCTGGAATCCGCGCCCGAATCTGACCATCGACTATGGAGTGCGCTGGGAGGCCCAGATCCAGCCCGATCCGATCACCCCGGCGGAGGACGTCTTCTTTGCGCCCTTCATCGGCCAGTCGGTCACCAATCAGCAGGGCACCTTTGCCTTCCCCTCCGATGGCGACATTCCGTCGGACTACTCGATGCTTCAGCCCCGGTTGGGCGTTGCCTGGGACATCAACGGCGATTCCCGTCAGGTGCTCCGGGCCAGCGCAGGACTCTACTACGCGCGGACGCCCGGGCTCAACCTGGCCAGCACCAGAAGCACCAATGGATCGATCGGGCAGACGATCTTCCGGAACAGTGCCTTGACCGGGATCCTCGGCGCGCCGCCCAACTTCGGAGAGCTGCTGCCAACGCCGACCGGGGCACCGTTTCAACCGGGGGTCTTCGTGTTCGACGAGGACTTCGAGAATCCCCGCACATTCAGTGCGACCGTGGCGTACGAGAAGGAGGTGGGGGGTGGCGTGGCTGCGAGTCTGAGCTACACCCATGCCCGGACCGACAATCTGACCCGATTCATCGATCGCAACGATCCGGTGTTCGGTTCGCCATGGGCCACAGGCCTGCCGGGCGGCAACGGTGTCGGGGTGCTCACCGTGGTCGAGAGCAGTGCCCGGTCACGCTACAACGGAATCACCGCGGGAGTGAAGCAGATGCGCAACCGCGACTTCCAGTTCCAGGTGAATTACACCGTGTCCTTCGACAAGTCGGACGATGACAACGAACGGGATCCCTTCAGCTTCCGGTACGCCCGGGCCGACAACCTGAAGCCGGAATACAACTGGAGCGACCGCGACCAACGGCACCGGCTCAATGCCTGGCTGCTGGCCCGGGTCCCCGGCGACATCTTCCTGAACAACCGGATGTCGCTGTCGTCCGCCCAGCCAACATCCGAGAAGTGCCTGAACAACCAGCCCAGCGGCGAGCGGGCCACCGTGCCCCAGGATCGCATCTGCACCGACGGGAGCATCCTGAAGCGCAACACACTGCGCAAGGACAACGCGCAGTTTGCGTGGGACATCCGCGTGTCACGCCCGTTCCGCACAGCCGGCGGCATGGTCGAGGCGGTGTTCGAGGTGTTCAACATCACCAATGCCGACAACTTCAAGGATCCGTCATCCCAGGGTCTGTTCCTCAACTTTGACGGCACCGTGCGGAGCGGGTTGGGCGAGCCCCGCCAGGCGCAGGTAGGGCTGCGGTACATCTTCTAGGGTTGGCGGCTCACCGCACGGGATGACCCGCCGTGCAAACAAGACGCCCCGGATCCGGTTACCTCGCCGGTCCCGGGGCGTCCTGCTTCCGGCCGCTGGCCTGGTGGGAGGTCAGCAGGTAGTTCATGGCCGCTGCCTCCGCGGCTTCGCGACGGTTGATCGGGGCACCCTCGGAGCGCAGCACGCGGTACAGGTCGATGCAGGCGAGCAGAGCTCGTCGGCAGTCACCGGCGTCGTGTATCGCCACGGTGGCTTGCAGGCGAGAAAGATGCGCCGGCGCCAATCGTTCCAGTCTGCGAACGCCCGCCGGCCGGACACCCGCACCCACAAGGGCGAGCGGTCCGAGAACCGTGGTCCGCAGAAAAGAGAGAAAGTCGAGCACCTCGAAGTTCTCACCACGCCCGAGTTTGCTTGCCGCGTAGTGCACCCACACCCAGAACCGATCCTCGATCCACTGGCGGCAGGGAATCGGATATAAAGCGCTCGAGCCACTGAGCGCTTCCGTCAGGCGTCCGTCGCGCTCCCACAGCACGGCAGGGTCCTCAACTCGCGATATCAGGTCAGGAAGCGCCACGAACTTGAGGTCGACATGCAGCGGTGGGGTACCCTCATACAGGCAGATGAGCAGGCGCGGTTCACCGACATGCTCCCCGGTGAACGCCGCGAGCAGGACACCGAGCGATGCGGCTATCCCGGGACGATCGGCCATGATCCGGGAGTGTTCGAGCGGTTCGGTCGCAATCACGAGATCGAGGTCGCTGAACTCGTCCATCGAATCGGTGAGAAAGGACCCTCCAGCGGCAACCCCGACAATACGGGCATCACGCTCGAGGGTGGCGACCGACGATGTCAGGAACCTCCGGTGCGCATCGGGAAGCGATCTGGGCAGCGATTCGATCACGGCAGGACTCCGGTTTGGGGAAGGCACGACTCAATTCGCTTGGCTGCGGCACTTGCATGCCTTCCCGGCGCAATCAGCCGATAACGAAGCAGAGATCCAGCTCGGTATTCTGGCCGCCCCAAGTGCCCATTCACCCTTCCGGCACGAACCCCGAACGCTTGAGCGATGCCAGTGGCGGAAAGAGCGGCACCGGTAAATCTTCCCAGTCGCACCAGCGCCACTCCGTACACTTCTCCGGCTCCAGCACCACCGGCTCGCCGCTGGTCCCGCGGGCAATCACGAACAGCGTCACGTAGTGACGCCCCTCGTCCGGAAAGATGTCGCTGGTCCACGGTCCCCGGTGCCACCCCCCCAACGTCATGCCGGTTTCCTCCCGCAGCTCACGCGCGGCACACCCCTCAACCGTTTCGCCGAACTCCAAGTGCCCGCCAGGCAGCGCCCAACTCCCGGCACCGTGCGCGCCGCGCCGCTCGCCCAGCAGCACCCGGCCGTCACGAATCACCAACACGCCGACGCCAACCCGAGGCTGTTCACCCTGAGGCAGAGACGGCACAGCGGTTACGGCTCGAGCCGGTCGAGGTAGGCGCGGATCCGCCGGGCATTGGCACCGACATCGCTGCGTCCAACGCGCGAGACCGAGCGCACGTCGATGCGGGAGCGGGAACCGTCCTCGCTGATTCGCACCACCACGTCATCGATGAAACCGAACCAGCGGGTGGTGGCCACCGCCTCGATGCGGCCCCGAGCGGAATCGGCAGCGATGATCTCCCAACCCATCTCGCGAGCGGCTTCCAAGGCGCGCGTGAAGGCGGCGGCAGTCGGACCCTCGAGACGGAGCGGGACAATGTCAGGATACGCCGCACGCTGCTGCGCCGCGATCTCCTCGCCGCCATACTCGGCCGGGTTGGGAGCATCGGCCCTGAGCGGGAGTATCGCCTCGAAGGCCGGCGGATCGCCGAGGTCGGTGGTGATGTCGTGAATGGGCGGGACGCTCCGAGCCAGGCGCCGCTGCTGCCATGGCATCGTGAAGGTCATCACGCCGAGCACGAGGGCCGCCAGCAGCATCCAGCGGGTGTTGCCCGCGGGACGCAGGATCAGATAGAACAGGATGGCGGTGGTCAGTGCCGCGACGCCTACGTATGCGGCGTATCGCAGCAGGGTGAATCCGGTCGAGAAACTCCACACCCCGAGCTTGCTGCCGGTGCCGGAAATCAGGAGGAGGAACACCCCCAATCCGGCAATGGCCAGCGGGACCCACCCTGCACTGCGCAACTTCTCTGTCAGCATCGTCCGACTCCTTGAAGGCGACGTGGGAGCACGCCGCCCTCAAGGGTATCCAAGATCCCCGCCGGATGCCAGCACCAGCCCCCGGTCGAGGGTCGCTGCCGGGAGTCAGCGCAGGTGGAGGTACAATCCGTAGAGGCCGACCGCCGCACCGGCGAAGGAGATCAGCCCCTCATCGATCAGGATGCCGGTCAGTATCCCGGCGCCACCGACGATCATCAGGGTGGTACTTTCCGTCCGTGACCGGCGGACCATCATCGCCTTGCCGATCGACTCGATCGAACGGGAGGCCGATTGCTCCGGCGCCACCTCGATCGGGGCGGAGAGCAGGGCCGCAGTGGGAGTCACGGCGAACCGGTTTGCGGCTGCCGGAGCCGGGGCGACAGTCGCGATTCCTGAGGCCTCGACCGGGGCCGTGCTCTGCGCAGAAAGGGGCAGCGCGAGCGCGAGTAGGGCACTGCATCCGATGAACGATGGCAAGCTGCGCGGCATGGTGGTGATCCTTGGTGAGTGTAGTGCCGCAAGAGTATCGGCGGCGCATTGATGGGAACGAATGACCGGGCCACCTTTGCACCATTAAACGTACCGCGTCGGCAACGTGGGCAGCGATTGACCTTGCTTTGATGCCGATCCACCTTCACCGATCAGTCGTGGGGTATCTCTTGAGTTCTGGTTGTCAGATCGCCAAGTCACGTCCCATTTTCATGCTGCTTGTCCCGGCACTCTTTGCCTGTGCTCCGTCCGATTCCCGCACCCCGGAACCGATTGTGATGACCACCACTGCCGACCTGGAGCCCCTGATCATCGCCCACCGCGGTGCCTCGGGGTATCGCCCGGAACACACCCTGGAGAGCTACACCCTCGCGGTCGAGATGGGAGCGGACTACATCGAGCCCGACCTGGTGAGCACCAGCGACGGCGTTCTGGTCGCTCGGCACGAGAACGAGATCGGAGGGACCACCGATGTGGCCGAGCGCTTTCCCGATCGCCGGGCGACCAGGATCATCGACGGCGACACCATCACAGGATGGTTCACGGAGGACTTCACCTTCGATGAGTTGCGGACGCTGCGTGCCCGGGAGCGATTGGAGATCCGCTCGCATGCACATGACGGCCATTATCTGATTCCCAGTTTTGCCGAAGTGCTCGCGCTCGCCGATTCGCTGGGGAGGGCGCGGGGGCGTGCGGTCGGCGTCTACCCCGAAACCAAGCATCCCGGCTATTTCCGGAGCATCGGTCTGCCGCTGGAAGAGCCGTTGCTCGCCGCACTCGGCGCTGCTGGCCTGGACAGTCGTGAGGCACCGGTACTGATCCAGTCGTTCGAGGTTGGCAATTTGCGGGAACTCGCGACCCGGACGTCGGTGCGGCTGATTCAGCTCGCCGCCAGCGGGGCGCCGGCCGATCACGAGCCGGGCGGTGCCGTTCCCACCTATGCCGAAATGCTCTCGCCTGCCGGATTGCGGCAGGTGGCGGAGTACGCGTACGGCATCGGGGTGGAGAAGGGGCTGGTGCTTCCTCCTGGGGGGGGGGAGACTTCGCTGGTGAGGGACGCGCACGCGGCGTCGCTCAAGGTGCATGTCTGGACGCTCCGGGCCGAACCGGAGTTCATTGGCGAGCGCTTTGCCGGAGACTTCGAGGCCGAGTTGCGGGGGTTCCTGGCAGCAGGAGTGGACGGGATTTTTTCCGACTTCCCGGACGTGGTGGTGCGGGTGTTGGGGCGGTGAGGGTGGAGCGTGGTCGCTGCCCGGGCAGGATCATGACTCCACCACAACCGGCTCGGCATGTTCGAGTCGGGACCCCTCCACTGCCGAACCGATGACACGCTCGCGGTAGCTCTCGTCGAGTCGATCAAGCTCTGCGTCCCAGCCAAGCTGCTCGGCCGTGCGGCGCGCTCCGGTCGCCAATCTCCGTCGTTCGTCTGAATTGTTCACCATCTCGACCATTGCGGCCGCCATTCCCTCGATATCGTCCGGCATGAAGGCGAGCCCATTCTCGCCATGGCGGAGATGATCGGCCACACCGCCGACGGGCGCCGCGATCACCGGGAGTCCGCTGGCCATCGCCTCCAGGATCACCAGACCGAGGGTCTCCGTGCAGGAGGCGAACAGAAAGGCGTCGGCGCTGGCGTAGAGTCGCGGCAGGTCGGTCTGCCGGTCGAGGTTGCCGAGCAGGGTGACTCCCGGTCCGGCGATCCGTCGGAGCGCCGAGCGTTCCGGACCGTCTCCGGCAATGATCAGCCGGGTGGCATGGGTGGTCGACAGACGCTCGCGTGCCAGTGCGTAGGCCTGCACGATCAGGGCGACGTTCTTCTCCGCTGCCAGTCGTCCCACATGAAGGAAGACGAAGGGATCATCACCGGCCGTCATGTCCGGAATGCTGCGGCGATCACGGTGCAGCGGATGGAACAGGTTGGTGTCCACCCCACGGCCCCAGATCTCGACATTCGACACGCCCAGGGTGGCGAGGTCGTTCCCGGCCAGCAGGCCCGGCGTGTAGACCCGGTTGCTGCGGCGGTGAAAGCGCGCGAGGTATCGCTGTACCGTCCCACGCAGCCAGGGCATTCCGTACGCCTCGGTATAGCGCGAGAAGTCGGTGTGATATGACGAGACGACCGGGATGCCCTGCCGGATCGCCTCTCGTTGACCGGTCCAGCCGATCATGAACTCGGTGGCCGAGTGAACCAGGTGTGGCTGAAAGTTCTGGATGAGCCGACGCACCTTGCTCGTGCAGGGTGCCGCCAGGCGGATGTCGGAGTAGCCCGGCAAAGAGACACTCGGTACCACTGCGTGATGGAGAGCCGACGGCATACCCCCCCCGTTTTCGAAGAGGTTGACCTCACTCGCTGGATAGCGCGGTGAGATCACCGTCACCTGCCACCCCCGGGCAAGCAGTCCCGCCACGGAGAGGGCGGTCACAACTGACACGCCGTTGATCTGGGGAGGATAGGTGTCGGTGCAGTAGAGCACTCGCAGTGGTGTCATCATGCCGGAAGAGAAACGCCGGTCATGATCACAATTGAGTGACGCGCATGTCACGAGATGTATCGTGGCGGGGGGGGGATTGCGACAGATTTCCGACCGGATCGTCGCCCGGCTGTGGCATGGCGTTGTGATCTTGCAAACGTGAAAAGACACCCGCACGCCTCGGAGGGCTGAAGTGCCTTCACCATCCGGAATCTCCCGCGTCATTGTGGTCGTCCTGGACGGCTTGCGACCCGACGCCATCGTTCGCTTCGGGTTGCCGCGATTGGGCGCCCTGCTCGACACCACGGCGCACACTCTGACGGGGCGGACAGTGGAGCCGAGCACCACCGCGTCGGTGCTCGCGTCGCTGTTCACCGGGGTCCGGCCAGCGGTCCACGGCATCCGGAACGAGCATGGCATGCTGCCGAGTCTGGTCAAGCGCCTGACGCCGCTGCCTCGACTGCTCGGCCGGTATCGACAACCGATGTTCGGCTACATGCGCGCCCTGCCGTTCGGCTTCCGCACCATCGGCACCACCCTCGCTGCCCGGCTCGGAGTTCGGGCCCGGTTCGAGGGACACGATGCCGAGAGCATTCTGGCGGCCGCGCGACCGGGCCTGGACCGGACACGCCGCGGCGTGATCTACCTGCACTGGCCCGACGCCGATGACGCCGGTCATGCCCACGGATGGATGTCGGAGGGATATGCCCAGGCGGTTCGCCGTCTCGATGAGTCGGTGGGCCGAGTGCTCGACGCCACCGGTGTCCTTCACGATCCCGAGACGGTGATCATGTTCATGGCCGATCATGGTGGTGGCGGGACAGTCGCCGATGACCACGAAAGCGATCATCCCGATGACGTCACCATTCCGATCGTGATCGGTGGTGGGCAGGTCGAGCCCAACCTGCTGCCGACCGGGAGTTCGCCGCTCGATGTTTGTGCCACCATTCCCTGGCTGTTCGGCATCGTTCCGCCGCCCGACTGGCAGGGGAGTCCGCTCCGATCGGCGTTTCATCCGGCAGGTCGGCGTGAGATCCGGCAGGTCGAGGTCGCGGCATGATCTCCGCCGTCCGGATCGTGCGGGCGATTGACGGACACGATCGCGGGCTGCTGGCCCGCGCCGTGCTGCCTGCCTCCCGCCCCCGCTGGCGACGAGTCGCCTGGACCGTCGTGACGCATGCTGGGGGGGGGATTGTCACGGTCGCCGTGGTGGTGGTGCCGATGCTTACCGGTATCTGGTCGCGGGCCGCGAGCGTGCATGCGGCGCTGGCGCTGGCGCTCTCGCACGCCGTGGTGCAGATCATCAAGCGCGGTGTCAGCCGCGAACGACCATCCCTCACCTCCCATCTCGCCTGTCCCGACCGCTTCTCGTTTCCGTCCGGACATGCCACCGCGGCACTCGCGGTGGCGATGAGTTACGGGTCGGCGTTCCCGTCACTGGCGTTGCCACTGGTCGGTTCCGCTCTGGTAGTGGGGTGGAGCAGGGTGGTGCTCGGCGTGCACTATCCGGGGGATGTAGTCACCGGCCAGGGGATCGCCATCGTCACCGTGATCGCCCTGCCGCCGCTGGGCTGAGAAGAGGTCGGCGCCTCCTCCCAGCCCGCGCGGTACCGTCACCGCGTCATCCGGTGGCGGGATGTACTGCCAAACTCAGGCGATGTCGAACCGGTCGAGATTCATCACCTTGTTCCAGGCCGCCACGAAGTCGTGAACGAACTTGGTGCGGACGGTAGCACTGCCGTAAACCTCGGCCAGCGCCCGGAGCTGTGAGTTGGATCCGAATACGAGATCGACCCGCGTGCCGGTCCACTTGACCTCGCCGCTCGTGCGATCGCTCCCCTCGAATACCGTCCTGGAATCCGAGAGCGGCTGCCAAGCGGTACTCATGTCGAGCAGATTCACGAAAAAGTCGTTGGTGAGCACGCCGGTAGTGGTGGTGAAGACTCCGTGACGGGAGCCGTCCGCGTTGGTTCCCAGCACGCGGAGACCGCCGATCAACACCGTCATCTCGGGCGCGGTGAGCGTGAGGAGCTGTGCCCGGTCGATCAGCATTTGCTCGGCGTTGACCGCATACGCTGCCTTGGAGTAGTTGCGGAAGCCGTCGGCGACCGGCTCGAGCACCGCGAACGACTCCACATCGGTCTGGTTCTGGCTGGCGTCCATCCGTCCGGGAGTGAACGGCACCGTCACCTCGACACCAGCCGCCTTGGCGGCCTGCTCGATACCGGCGCAACCGGCCAGGACGATCAGGTCGGCGAGCGACACCTTTTTCTGGCTTGAGGCGGCCCCGGCGTTGAATTCCTGCTGGATCTTTTCCAGCGAGGCCAGGACCTGCTCGAGTTGCGCTGGCCGGTTGACCTCCCACTGCCGCTGCGGTGCGAGGCGGATGCGGGCACCGTTGGCGCCGCCCCGCTTGTCGGAGCCGCGGAAGGTGGACGCCGACGCCCAGGCGGTCGAGACGAGTTCGGAAACGGACAGCCCGCTCGCCAGCACCTTGCCCTTGAGTGTTGCGATGTCGGCCGCGTCAATCAGCGGATGATCGACTGCCGGGATGGGATCCTGCCAGATCAACTCCTCGGCGGGAACTTCCGGGCCGAGGTAACGGGTGCGGGGACCCATGTCGCGGTGGGTCAGCTTGAACCAGGCGCGCGCGAAGGCGTTGGCGAAGGACTGCGGGTCTTCATGGAATCGGCGCGAGATCTTGCCGAACTCCGGGTCAAATCGCAGAGTCAGGTCGGTGGTCAGCATCGTCGGCTTGTGGAACTTGCCCGGGATGTGCGCGTCGGGGATGATTTCCGGCGCGTCCTTGGCGACCCACATCTTGGCACCGGCAGGCGACGTGGTCGGCTCCCATTCATACTTGAAAAGGAGCGAGAAAAAGTCGTTGCTCCACAGAGCCGGAGTCCGGGTCCAGGTCACCTCGATGCCGCTCGAGATGGTGTCGGCGCCGTGGCCGGTGCCGTAATTGCTGATCCAGCCCAGTCCCTGCGCCTCGAGCGGTGCGGCTTCCGGGTCGGGTCCCTTGTGCGACTCGGGGGCGGCGCCGTGGGCCTTGCCGAAGGTGTGACCACCGGCAATAAGGGCGACGGTTTCCTCGTCATCCATCGCCATGCGGCTGAAGGTGACGCGAATGTCCTTGGCGGCTGCCAGATAGTCGCCGCTGGCGTTGGGGCCTTCCGGGTTGACGTAGATCAGCCCCATGTGGGTGGCGCCGAACGGAGCAGCCAGCTCGCGATCGCCGCTGAAGCGCTGATCGACGCCGAGCCACTCGATCTCCGCGCCCCAGTTGACATCCTGATCAGGTTCCCAGACGTCCGCACGACCGCCAGCGAAGCCGAAGGTGCGGAAGCCCATCGACTCCAGGGCGACGTTGCCGGCGAGTATGAGCAGGTCGGCCCAGGAAATCTGTTCGCCATACTTCTGCTTGATGGGCCACAGCAGCCGACGCGACTTGTCGATGTTGACGTTGTCGGGCCAACTGTTGAGCGGGGCAAAGCGCTGCTGACCGCGGCCGCCGCCGCCCCGACCGTCGGTGATGCGGTAGGTGCCGGCTGCGTGCCAGGCCATGCGGATGAACTGCGGTCCGTAGTGTCCGAAGTCGGCCGGCCACCAGTCCTGTGAATCGGTCATCAGCTTGACCAGATCCTTCTTGAGCGCTGCATAGTCGAGCTGCTGAAAGGCGTTGCCGTAGTCGAATTCCTCGCCCATCGGGTCCGACTTGTTGGAATGCTGGTGAAGCAACTCCAGGCGCAGTTGATTCGGCCACCAGTCGCGATTGGTCTGGCCGAGGCCGGCGGTATGGTTGAACGGGCATTTGCCCGTGCTCGTGTTCTTGTCCTTGGTGTTCATCTCCAGCTCCTCATGCGGTGCCCATGGATGCCACAACGGGGTGAAACGGCCACGCGGACATGGATGTTGTGAGTGACCCACCCGGCCGACCGTGATCGCCAGGATAGAGAGCAATTTAGCGTGGTGCGGCATGCGGCATCGCTCAGAGCATCATGATGCAATTGCTGATTCCGACTGTATTCATGGGGATTCAGGTATTCATGGGGATTCAGGTGGAGCGGCGAATCGTTGCTCGAACCATGCCTGCCAGAGCGGTGTCTCTCTCGCAACTGCTGCGTCTGCCTGATCGCCGTACAGGTAGAGGTTCATCGCCACCATCCCCTGGCCGCCGGGGTAGGTAACGGCGCCGAGTGCTGCGATTCCCGGCCCCGGAGTGTCGAGGCGGAGCAGGGCATCCCAGGGATCTTCGGTGAGCAGTTCCACCACACCGCCGAGCGGCGAGACACCTGCGGGTGTCGTCCAGCGTTGCCCGACCAGGAGTCCTTTCACTCCGAGCGCAGTGGTGAGCGTTTCCCAGGTCGCCGCCTCCGTTGTCGCGACGGGCATCGAGACCTGCATGATCGCCGAGTGTTGTCCGCGGAAGTGGGTGAGATAGAGGCGCAGGATGCTCAGGAAACCGGCCCAGCCGCCCTTGGCGGATTCGAGCTGATCGTCCCACTCGTCGGTGCTGGCGAACATGGAATGAACCACGCGGACGATGCAGCTCCCGCCGTCGCGTGCTGCGATGGTCCACTCGGTGGCCATCGGCGGCGAGCACGGGGTCATGCCGTCGCCCTCCTGGACGAAGCGCCGCGGCTGGTCGGAGGCAGTCACCACGGAGCGGATCTCCATCCCCGGGCCGAAGTGGTAGTTCACGGCGACAGCTTTCCCGTCGTGTTCCTCGACTTCGGTCGGCACGAACCAGGACGATATCCCCGGACCGGTAGCGAGCGCCTGCCAGACTTCCTCGGGGGTGCCGGGGACGTGGAACTCGACCTCGACGGAACGGCGGCCATCGGCTTCCCTTGTCACGCTCATGATCTCTCCTGGAGTTCGGACTGCTGGGGTAGTGGGTGCGCCACGATCACCAAGCGATGGGCTCGGCCGCCGGGGCAGGATGCATCGTGATACTTCGCAACGAGGGTCATGACGGCTGCGGTGAGTTCCCGACTGAAAGCGGCGCGATCGGTCGACGACCGGAAGCGGACCTCCGCATCCACGCTCAGGGTCGCCAGCCGCTTGCCGGATGCCGTCGCCCGACGCACCAGATCGGCCACTTCGCGGACCACCCGAGCGCCGAGCGCGATGAGGTAGCTGGCGGAGAGCCGATCAACCTGTCCGTCTGGATCAATCGCCGCGGGGCCCATGGCGCTGGGACTCACGACATACGCTGCAGCCGTCGCCACCAGCAGCCGTTCCGTGAGCCCGCCCCACTTGCGTTCCTCGGCCAGGCGCACCAAGCCGTGGGCCTCGAGGGTGTTCAGGTGGTAGCTGACCTTTTGCCGAGCCAGGCCGACCCGGGTGGCCAGGGTGGCGGCGGAGGCTGGGGTCGCCAGTTCGGAGAGGAGGCGGCTCCGGACCGGCTCCAGGGCGACGGTCGCAGCGGCCGGGTCGTCGATGACTTGGATGTCGAGCATGGGGAAACAATACCTTTGACAATTATTATTGTCAACAGGGGCTCAATGCGACCTGCCGGTGAGATCGGGAGAACGGCTCCCCAGTCAATACAGGCGTTGTTCCTCGCGCCTCCAACGGCGCCGGGATCGCGGCCGTGTGGTGGAGCAGGTCCGCCGCACAGCTCGCCTCGTCGGGAAACGACCGTCGCTTCAGCGACGAGCAGGATTTCGATTTCACGATGTGGCGAGGAGAGGGGCGGGGGAGGCCGTTGGTTCTGGATAGGTTTCCGATAGGGAGGCATTCCCCTGCATGATACCAACGCCATGCTATCCGCTGGGATCAGGACATGATGACCAGCGGCTTCCCGTCACCCTCGATCCGGATCAGCGCGCCGTCGGCATCAAAGAATACGGCCCGGGTGGCGTGGAAGGACATCCCGCAGAGCATGCCACAGGAATAGCTCCACGTCAGTCGCATCCGCACAACGAATGTTGCTCCATCAGCGTCTCCCGGTGCTATACGATCGACTGCGGCGGCATACGTCAGCTCGCCCCGATGCGTCGCCCACCGATCTCGTGCCAACGTGTTGTCACCTGCTGCCCGCTCATGGATGCGTTCAAGAAAGTACCTCACTGCCGCCCCCGTGAGCGCATAGGGTGTGAGGATCCCATCAGCCTCGTCCCACCACCAGCGCTCACCGACCATCCGTTCTGCTGCCGCGAGTCTTTCCTTGACGCGCGGCAACGATTCCTTCAGAGCAGCGACGTTTATTGCGACCGTGTCCGGAAGGATCCGCTCGGCCAGCTCGATCAGCTGGCGCTGGAAAGAATCGGTCACCTGCCGTTCGATGGTGACCTGGAAGCGCCCTCCTCCAAGAACCTCGCGCACCGAATCAGGCAGCGCGGCCCGTTGGCCCAATCGGTGCCCGGCGGACGATTGCGCGACGCCCGGTGTTGTCGCGGCGAGAAGAAGGGCGAACAGTGTTCGTGGGTGGATGGCGATCACTCTGGAATCCTCAGACAGATGGAGTGTCGAATCCCGGGACTGGAAGGTCCGCCTGTGTCACACATAAGCCATCTTCCCCGCTCCGGCCGCCAGTCAGGCGGCCACTACTTCCGGCACCCGCAACTGCCGGCGACTCAGCATCATCAGCCCGATGCCGGCCAGGGCCTGCACTCCCACCATGGTGGTGCGGAGATCCGAAGCATCGGGGTGCAATATCGGGGTGACGAGCCAGCGGATAGCGGTTCCCGCCAACACGGCGCCGATCACCAGGTTGACCACACCGGAGGCAAAGATCTGGTACTCGGGTCCGCGGCTGCGGCGCTCCTCACGGTCCTGGCGCCAGCCCCAGGCGAGAATCGCCACACCGACGACAAACTGGATCATGACGGCTGTTGTCCGCTGATCCGATGCATCGGGATGATCGATCGGGGTGATCAGCCACCGGGCGGAACTGGCGGCGAGCCCGATCCCGATGAGACTCATCACCAAGCCATTGCCGATTCGCTTCATGCTGGCCTCCGATTGGAGAGTGGGGAGTGTCTGACTCAGCGCCTCAACCGCGAGGCACAGCCGCTACTTGGTCTGGGCCCGGCCACGCGCTTTGGGCCGCGGCTTGGCCGGCTGGGACCGCTTGAACGCCCCCTTGCGCTCGGACCGGCGGTCCTCGGGAGGGGGCTCAATGTCAGGCACCCGAGCCATGGCAGCAAGAAACTTCCGCCGCGTGCCCCGCTCGCCGCGGGCGAGCAGGTGCTCCACCGTCATCAGTGCGGAGAGCTTTTCGGCCAAGGCAGTCGCCACCAGTTGGTTCACGGAGACCCCCTCACGCTCAGCAAGCTCCTTGGCGGCTTCGTGCAGCGACAGGGGGAGCCGCAAGCTCATGGCACTCATGATTCCTCACTCGGTAGATCCCGGAGAAACTCCGCCGGGGACGCGATTCCGAGGCCGAATCGCTCGGCACCCTGAAAATGGCGTCGGTGGAACGTGATGATCGTGTCACAGCCGCCCGCGACAGCCAACTCCATCACATGATCGTCGGCAGGATCCGGCAGGGTGGGGCGCCAGAGGAAATAAATCTCCTAGGCACGCCCGACCTTCGCGAGGTAGTCCAGGATGTCATCCATGGCGGCCGACGACAGCGCGATCCCGCTACTCGGGCGTTTCAAGACCCCTTCGTACTCCAACATCAGGGCAACGGACAGGCAGAACTCGAACTGCCCCAACCCCACTCGGCGCAGCACGGCGTGGGAGGCGCCCTGCTGCGACCGCAGGGCGGCCACGAGCACATTCGTGTCGAGCACGACCCGCCGGATCATGATGATATCATAGGTGATATCATCGTGCCGGGCAAGTACTCGGGTGCAACGGGAGGGAAAGGGAGACGTTCAATCGCTTGAATCGAGCTGCGCCAAGTTTCCCTGGGGTAGCCTTCGAGCACCACCAACTCCTTCGGGTTACCTACGGCCTCGAACTGCCGGCGAATCCGGGGAAGTCTGGGCCCGGCGGCATTGGCGTCGAGTTCGGTCACCACGAAGAGCTTGCGGCCCTTCAGCGCTGCGAGGGGTTCACCGGCCGAACCTGCGTGCTTCCGCAATCGACCTTCGCACCAGAGCGAGCCCCCTTCCTGTCTGTGCACCCCAATTGACGTTTTCCAACCTGCTCCCGCCTCAAACCGGCAGTCGGTTCGCTGCGCCGCCGCTTTGGCCAACCGCTACAACAACGATGCGAAGCCGATCCTGTTGCCGTTCGGGTCGGACACCCTGAAGTCCCGCATCCCCCAGGGGCGGTCGCCGAGCTCCATGGCGATCGCCGCACCGCGAGCCAGGCAGGCCTCGTAGTATTCGTTGACCCCGTCCATGTGGCAGTAAATCACCGACGGGGCAGCTGGGGCGCCGAGGCCCGCTCCCTCAAGTTGAATCTCGATGTCATCGAGCACGACGCCCGCTCGCGAGACCGGATCGCCCCAGGTCCACGCGATGGTGAAGCCGAGTTTGTCCCGGTAGTACGCAAGCGCGTCATCCAGATTCTGGACCGCAAAGACCGGGAACAGTTTCGACACGTGCATCATGCTCTCCTGGCTGACTTGGCGATGGTGCCCCCGATTCCGCTGCACCTTTGCACCGGATCACGGCAGCGTGTACTTGAACTCATAGCTGTGCCTGCCACCCTCGATGATGATGTTGAACTCCCCGGTCAGCCCGGTGAGCGCACCGGTTCCGGAGTTCGGGACCACAGTCACGACCAGGCTCCCGCTGCCCCGGTTCATGGTGCCGGTGTGCTGGAGAACAAAGGTTCCGGTTTTGCCATTGAGCACACCTTCGACCTTCTCGATCGCGACATACCCGGCGGAACCCTTGACTTCCGTCATGGCACTGAGCATCTGCCCCCTGGTTGTTGCGACGAGATCTCCGGTGATCGTCTTGTCGATGGACATTCGCCCCAGCCTGGACCCTTCCGGCTGGCCTTCAAACGGCAGTGGTTGCAACGTGACGACAAAGTCGCCTCTGGCGATTTCAGTCATGGCGATGAGTTTCGTTGAGGATGGAATTGACTGTGCGCCCGCAGTGAGTGACGAGACTGCGAGCACGACAGCCAGAACGGCAACGCGCGCGAGCCTTTTCTGGAGAGCCTCACGGTGCTTCAGGACGGGGGGGGCGAGCGTGACGGCGGTCTTGACCTTGGTCATGGTTTCTCCGTTGCATGACGAATCAACATACCAGGGCAGGTCCGCAAACCCCGCCTAGTTGGATCGGCAACGCGGTTGGTGTCTGCCGCCCGGGAGGATGCAACACACCGGGGGCATAGATCTGCACATCAATTGCGAAGCGAGGATCATGGGCGACACAGCTATTGCGCTGTCCGGATGTCATGGCCAGCACCCAGCAGGTGCGTGGCGAACAAATGCCGCAGTGTGTGACAACTCGCGTCGGCGCTTGACCGCGCAACAAGCCGTGACAACAGAGAAACAGCAACGCCGCCAGTACCTGACCCTGGGTAAACTGGCTCGCCCGTTAACCGTTTCCGGTTGACCACGCGCGCTGCAGCAACGCGCCCCCTACCTCACATGCTTTCCCATCACGATCATCTCCGCAGGACGCTTGAGCTTTTCCGGATCCGGGAACGGTCGCCGCCCGGTGATCTCAAAACCGAACCGCTCATAGAACGCCGGCAATTCCGTGCGCAGGTCAACCATTTCGAGCTCGAGCGACTCCAATCCGGACCGACGACACCGCTCTTCGACGGCCACGATGAGCGCGTGCGCAAGGCCGCGACCCTGTGCGGCCGGATCCACCGCCAGCATCCCGAACCAACCGCGATAGGCGCGCTGTTCGAAGTAGACCGATGCGGCAAGCGTGCCAGGCGTCTCACCGTCGACAACCAGAAAGGCACCGGCCGGGCGCGATGCATACGTCGTCAACAACGTCGGCGTGAGCCGGTCTCCCCGCACAAAGAAGTCCTCCACCCGATACGCGAGGTTCACCACCCGCACGATCTCGGCGTGATCAGCATGAGTCGCCGGGCGGACCGGATCATGAGGAGTTACCTGGCAGCAAGGCGTGGGCATAATGCGATTCGCGAAGCCGTACGTGAACAATATCTCTTCAAGAACCAGAGCTCACAGTCTGGAGGTGCGGCCATATCGGGAGGTTCACGGGGTGACGCGGGAGTGTCAAGCAGCGAAGGCGCCAATGAATCGTGCTCGCCAATCGCGCATTACCGACGGATCCGGGTTCGGCCGTTCCACCACTTCGTCAGGCTGCCCCTGTCGCAGGAACGGCACGGACCGCAAGCAGGTCATTGTCGTCCACGGCGCGGAGCTCGTCGGCGTGCAACGTGATGAGGGCCTGCGTCCGTCCTGATGCAGCGACGAACTCGACTTCAACATCGGCAGGCGCGTGGACATGCACGACCGCTCCCAAGTCGCCGGCCTTGAGGCCAGCTTCGGGCCGGTCGCGGGTAAGTACGACGGTGTCGAGTTCACGGAAGGTCATGGGCCGTCCTCGGGATAAGCGGTGACGAATACCGGATCGGCAGTGCCGGTCCGCACAATCCAGACGCTCACGACTGCGGCGCGGTCGCCCGATCCCTGAAGCATACCGGACCAAGTACTTTTGTCCAAACGGACCGGCTTGGGCGGTGGTCGCTGCACCGTGTCGCGCGTGAAGGAGTAATGCGTCGCGGAGTTCCTGCCAGCGTGAAGCGGCGAAGCCAAGCCGACGAAAGAACCTTGCTTTCGAACGGCCGATAGGATGCGACGACGACAGCAGATACTGCTGGATCTTCGCCGGATCGATCCGTGCGTGTCCAGCGCGAGGAAGGTTTATCGGATCAGATCGGCCCCGTTGGGAGAGATGGCGCCATGTCAGGGCGCCAGTCGGTCTCTGTGCAGCGAGGAATCAAGGCGCGGTGCGCGCCGCGCTGTGACCAAGGTGGCTGCAGCTGCCGTCCCGCCCGAGAGAAGGAACACAGCCGCAAGTTCACTGGAGACCGCCCAGCCGGTGACGAGCGAGATTGTCGCTCCCATGCCCACGCCGGCGACCGTGCCCCACATCAATGCACGCGAGATGGTGAATCGCCGCGAGGCGGCCTGCGCTTCGCCGACCGCGAGAAGAAGCGAGAACAGCAGCCCTGCGATGAAGCCAAGCAACGCACCGAGGACGAATGCGGTGGCGGGGATACTGTGCGCGATACTCATTCGAGTTGCCAAGTCGGCCAGCTCTGCCGGGGAGCGGGTGGCGAGAACCATGGCGTAGAGGCCGACCATGGCCAGCACACCCCACGCGACCGCCCGGGTTGCGCCGACGACCAGGGCCGCACGAAGTTTCTTCATCACACTCATGGCAATCCTCCTGTGGCAGGTCGTCCCAACGCCTGGCTCCGTGCGGAGCCGATTGTCATGCGTTGGTGCCATCTCATTGCGTCGCGGCCTTTTTCGGTTTCTTGTCTATCAGGACATCCTGTTGCCACTTGCTGGGCTTCTTGTCGGTGCGGTGTATGCACCCGACCCAGCAGCAAGGTCGCTTTTTCCCTTCCAGAAGCTCCTCGACAGCTCGCGCGATCCGTTTTGCTCTGGTCTTCTCCTGTTTGGCGTCTTCAACCCAACAGATATACTCGTTGCGGCCGATCGCCGACAAGGCTTCCCAAGTACCGATCAGGCCATCGTCCGTCATGGCCTTGGCCAAGTCGCCGGGCAAGTCGTGAACCAGCCCTCCAGAAATCTTCGGCGTCATATCAGGTACCTGTTTTCTCCAGCGAGGGTTGCGGACTGACGGTTCGAGAAAGACATCGCGAGGTGGCAATCAGCCGCGAGCGCGCTCGCGCCGCAGGCGCCTCGTGGGTAGCGCAGCCGTCAGCAGCAAACGCATGTGATGCCGCAACTGCGCAATTGCAGAATCAGGCAGTGAAGGGCTATGTGGTGACGCTTGGACTTCCTTTATGCATTCACTGCGCGTGGGCCAGTCGCTTCGCCTTCAAACAATTCTGACTGTGGTCGAAATGCGCTGAGGTCAAGATGTTCGCCGGCCAGAACGCGAGCGTGCATTTCCTTCGCGATCTCTGAGACAGGCTTGTCGCCGAGAAAGCGAAAAACAGAAGTTGCAGTGTATTCGCGATCAAGTTCGAAGCTGAGCCAACGGCGGCCTTCGGCCTCGGCAACCATGCCCGTCGTGTTCGATCCGGAAAAGAAATCGAGGACAAGATCTCCCGGGGAAGTCAGCATACGAATGAAAAATTCTGGTAGCTTCCCAGGAAACCTCGCAGGATGACCTACCAACCCTAGGGCTTTGCACGTTCCCAAATACGCGCCGTTCGATTCGGAGTTGGGAATGCTCAACAAATTCGACGGAATTGCGCCGCCGTTGTTCTGCGCGAAGGCAGCCCCGATGTCGTGACCGGAGGGTCGAAGCTTTGGCGAATAAAACCCAGTCGGGTCCTGCAAAAGCTGCTTCATGCGCGGACTGTATTCTGTCAGTACAGTCGAAATATCAGCTTTTGGCCAAGGAGTCTTACTCAGCCACCAGACTGTATTGACCGAATCCTTCGCGCGAAGCTTGCGCTTGTTTACCCATTCGATCGGGCTTGGGAGCTTTGAGGGATTGAACCAGTAGAAGTCCTCGGCAAGATGATACCCAAGCTCGTCGCAGAACTTGATCAGAGTCTTGAAGGGGTAGAGGCTGCGAGAGGGAATGCCCTTTTGATAGGCACCACCAATGTCGATTACGAAGCTTCCAGTTTCCTTGAGTTTCGGAAGCAGGGCCAGTGCAAAAGTGGCGAGCCATTCGACGTAGTCGCCTTGATCCGGGTTTCCGTACTCCTTTTTTCGCTGCAGAGCGAATGGGGGGCTGGTCAGTGCCAAATCTACCGACTCGTCAGTCAGCTGAGGGATGAGGTCGAGGGAATCGCCGCAGATGCATTTCCCTAGTCTTGTCGAGTAAGCCGGTTCAGCGCTCAGCATGGTTCCTCCCATAACAAATGCTACTTAAAAGCTGTAGACGTATAGTAATCGCCCCACCAAATTTAAACCATGACGAAAAAAACGCAGAATGCCCGGCTGGTCTTGGCTCAAAATCTTCGAGCTACGAGGCAAGCTGCGCGGATTTCACAGGAGGAGTTGGCAGCGAGAGCGGGACTCCACCGTACCTATGTGGGCTCAGTCGAGCGTGGTGAACGAAATATATCGATCGACAACATAGAACGGCTAGCCGGCGCCCTGGGAATCCGAGTGACTGAACTTCTCGGCGGTCTGGGACTGTGAAGCCACACGAAGATCTGCCAGAGCTGTGGAAGCTGCTTCCCGCCGTGCGCCTGTACCAAGATCTCGCCACGAAGCATGGGATCGCAGACATCTTTCAAGATAACGGCGGCAAACTGCTTCAGGTCCTCTTGATCACAGGGCTCGTGATCATTCCTGGTCGAGAGGGCAACGATGCCGTTGATGCGGCCGGGAACGAATTTGAGTTGAAGAGTGTAAATCGGTTGCTGACCAAGAGCTTCTCGACACACCACCATCTGAACCCCGGGATCATTGAAAAATACCGCAAGGTGGAGTGGGTGTTCGCGGTCTACGCAGGGATCGAAATCGAAGCGATCTATAGAGTGACCCCTGGTGCGCTGGAGCACTATTTCGCGAAGTGGGAGGCGAAGTGGGAGGTCGATGGCGACATCAATAACCCCAAAATCCCGGTCAAGTTCGTAACTGAACACGGCACTCAGGTCTATCCCGAATGAATTGGCGGCCTAACGACCTGCGCTTGACCTGCGACGCCAAGCCGATCGAAGATCCCTGGCGGCCCCGGCAGCGTCCAAGCGCTGGTTAGGAAGCCCTAATTGATCTTCTCCGTGAAGTGGCGGTCGCAATAGGACTTGCCTATCAGTGAGTGTACCTCCTCTTCTGTCAACGGAACGCCGCAAACTGCGCATTTGGCTACAATCGGACCAGCAGTTGGTGACCGGGCTGTAGTGGCTCCGTGCGTACCTCTGGCAGCCTCGACCGCAAGCGCGACGGCCTGGTCATCGAACCGCGCTTGACAGAAGCGGCAGACGCGGGCTTCAAGCTTGATGGTCTCAGCGCAATCCGGGCACTTCTTCGATAGCTGCCCGGGGTCGAAGGGCTCGTCTTCGAACGTTGAGCAACTTGGCGTTAGTGAGGGCGAACCTTGTGATCGAAGGGTGGGGAGAAGGGCTTCGATGAGGAGGCCGAATGGGCCTAGGATCAAGCCGAGGAAGAATCCCTCGGTACCGCTGCGACCTTTGGCACCTGCAACAAAGGACCCAACTAGGGCTGCGACAAGTAGGCTAGCCCCAATAATGATGAGCAGCATACCACTTTCCACGGGTCGGCCTCCGTTGTAATTCGGTCTGGCTTCCTAACTCCATACTTTCAAGTACACCGCGCCCTAACCATCCGCGATGCAAGCTAATCCCGGAGCGTGGTGGAGTTGGGCACCCCCGAGGTCACCATCTGCCCTTGTGCGAGTCCAGCGGCCTGGATAATCAATCCAGGGACCGTCCATGACAGCGCGCGTCGATGCTGGCCCGGGTCGGGCAGATCAACTTGACCCGGTAGGGATGGGCCGTCCCGGCCGGAATCCATGTTGTGCCCAACGGGCCTTGCAGCCGCGCCCAGTACCACGTCGCCTCCAATGGCCACCGTCACCCTCCCGGGTCTGACAGCCAGCAGCTCACCAGCGAAGTGGCGTCGGTCGGCAGCCGCCGGTGCTCTGGAGCCATTCCGTTGGCATCGTTGAGAAGACCGGTCGTAAGGTGTTGCCCGGGACGAGACGCCACAAGGACCACTGCGCCGTCGCCCGATTTCATGGGTCTGGTTCGGTGGCAGCGCGCTTGTGTCCGGTGCGTCGTGCTTTGAAAGTCTCAAAGCGATCGCGAAAAGTATACATATAGGCAATCAATGCGCTCGTAAAGTCGAGAACATCACGAGCGTCTTCGCGTGAAATATTGTCAGCCACGTCGTGAGCGGCCTGATTGCCTGTGAGCCGAAGCGCATCTCCCCACTCGAAGATTCGTGGGTCGATAAGTCCCTGGTCGCGCATGATTTTGAGAGCGTCAGCAAGGTTGCGGCTAGTGATCTCATGCTCGGCGACTAGAGCCTCGAGAGCCTTCCTGCACAACAATGCGGTGGCTGCGTATGCGCGAACCGTGAGACACCTTGCTGCCTCTTCATATGCGGACGCAACGGATGAGGGAACTGCGTGACCAGCTTGAAATGGGGCAGGTAGGACTCGAACTGGCTGGCTGAAGTCACGATCGTCTTCCCAATTGCCATCGTTGTCCTGACGCGCTACCATCGGGTCGTTGCAGGAGGGGCACCGCGCGAATAGGTACCTGATCGGGATTCCTGGTTCTTCTGCGAAATAGGCGTAGTGGCTGACCACGGTAGCAGCGACGACCTCACCGCACGCCGGGCATTCTATGGCGACGGACGTAGGCACGAAGTAGAAACGCGACTGAGTCATCAAGACTCCGTCCAAATGGAAGGACCAGAGTGCCACCTAACGCGTTGCGTATCATTCGCAGTCGTGTTAAAGACGCCGCCTGCTGCACGGAGCTTCGCGGCCGACGGCTCCACACCTCCTTTCAACCACATAGACCGAGCCTCAAGCTACATGGCGAAGCATGACGGCAGTTTGCCAGATAGCCGAAGCGAATCGATGAAGATCAGTCGTATGCAGGGGCCGAAACTGTCCCTCGGATAATTGAGTGCCGGCGACGTTGTGGATATACCGATTCGTGACTACGCCCCGCGAATGAGCGAAAAGGTGACGGGTCTCATCGCAGTCAACAAGATCGCGGAAGAGTGCGGCGGGAAACGTGACGCCACTGCGAGTGATGACATCCTCAACAAAACGATACAATGGCTTGCGACCAGACGCTTGAAACCGTGACAAGAAATAGGACTCTAGGGCGGCGTGAAGTCCAACAACTATGAGCCCTCTTGCAGCGAACAAAATGTCTTCGGTGCTCGTTCCACGTGGGAAAAGTTGGTTCTCGAGGAGTTCCAAGCTCGGCAGGTCCCAGAAGTCGGCGCCACTCCCCTCGGGTCCCTGGATTGGTCCTTCAATTGCGTCAGGATCTTCCTCTCGCATGACGTAGATCGTGCAAATGGCATCCCCAATCCGCTGCTTAAGTTCAGAGTGATAGTCTGGCCGCATCTCCTCCAGGTCGCGGATGAGCCAAGAGTGGAGCAAAGCCCCGGCAAAGCTAGTGCGGAACTCCTGCCACTCTTTCTCGCCTGGGCGACCTTCGTCACGAGGATCACGTTGGGTCATGCATGATTGTCCGGTGCCGTTGGCCAACATCAAACATATTGATGGGCATTAGCGCGCTTACCATTACTTGTGTCCGCGAATCGCGGTTAACCGTGAATCGGAATCCTTCAACTTAACCTCGATGGCATGAGTAGTCTGGGTCCCGAGGTACGGCACAGCGGCCGCGACAAGAACTGGCAGAATAACCCGAAGGTCGCCGGAAGTTCCCGTACTGATGATATTGGTGCGCCATGCCTCTCGAAAGACCTGTGTCTGCTGGTACAAACCGATGTCCACGGCCTGGATCAGCATGTAACGAGTGTAGGTGGTAACCGAAGACGTACCAGATGCGTTACCAACGATGCCAGAGGTGGGCTGAGTCGTCGCGGTGCCGGTGGTTGTCGAAGAACCTGAATTCCCCGTTGTCGTCGCAGTAACAATTGTGGTTGATCCAGGAAGCCTGCCCCAGACTGGGAACGAATAGGAATACGTTTGCGTTCTTGGCTCACCGATTCCATAGGCGACAAATATGGCAAGTTGAGGCGTCGCTCGGCCATCGGTAGGTACTAGCCCCCTGGAGATGAGCGCTCGCTTTAGATAGTTGCGGACCTCTCGGAACTGTAAATCGTTGGTGTCGGACGCCTGGGCGCTGGGCAGGATCACGAAGGTTTCGCGCGGTGACGAGTCAGGGTCAGTCAGCGTACTGACAGAGACAACATATTGCACTGACGCGGCGCACGCGGTGAGTCCGCCAGCACACGCAAGTATAAGAGAGCAGATGCCCCGCATGGCAACCCCCTGTCAGAGGACTTTCGGTATAAGCCGGGTATACAGGTAACAGAATATACGGGGGAAATGGGGGACACGACTACCCTGGTTTACGAACCGTGGGTGGCCATGCCGTTGTGGGAGTCTCCTGGTACAATGTGAACGATTCATGTATCGCCCCTCATTGGGTGGTGAGAACAACGAGCCGATCTGGACTGCTCCTACAATTGTGAGGGACGTCTGCCACCCAGCTCGAGGGCTACGACGTGGGACTCTACGAAGCGGAGGACCGCATCTGGTCGAACTACCTCCGTAACGTCATGATGGCCAGATTCGATGATGCGAGTACGTTCTTCGGAACTGACGGGGAAACCCGAGCAAGTGTGACCTATGCACGCGGTCTAATGTGCTTTGTATCTACTCTACCCGGTAGCTGAAATGGCTCTAGTCAATGCGCCGCGTGACTGTCATTCTTCCGCCAATGGAAGTGGTTCTTATGTTTCGTCTACAAACCTCGCAAAGTCCTTGAACAGTGACTGTGGCGTGATGTTGATGAATCTCGATACGCGAATAATACCCGCGATTTCATCGTCAGTCAGCCGACGCCAATAGTCCGAGAACGACTCCCCATGCTTCTTGCGGGGTATTCCAGTAGGTGCGCACGAACCAGTTGACACAGTCATAGAATCTCCTTTGATCAGCTCCGAGCAACCAAATCGATGCCATTGCTCGTCAAATACTTAGACCGGTAGCATTTACCGCCGCAACCAGGGCATCGACGTCTGCTCCGGTTTGGAGGGAAGTGGCATTCATGGTGGTGGGAGCCACAACCACTACGGCCACGACCCCCGTCCTCCGGTTGCGAAGTTGATTGCTCGCTGGGTTGTACGAATGGGTTGGCGTTTGGATAAGTCCACCGCCCTGGCCGGACCAACAAGGCGGACTCAAAAACTTTGCACTCCTCAACGTCCACTCTGCGTTTATCTGGACCATATAGGCTCTCCCGGTCTATCGCCACCCAACGGCGCGCCGATGAGCTGCGGCCGTGAAAGGATACCGCCAGCATCATCGGCGAGTTAGGTGGCCGCGGAGGGGCAGGTTCACCGCAGCGCGCCCGATGGTATCCGGCTGGGGAAGATCGTACTCGCGCGTCTTCGCGATGCCTGCCGTCTTCATCGCGGCGAAAAACTGCTGCAGGCGCGCCAACTCTGCTGGATCTGGCGTAACCGCAGGAAACGTGCCGAACGCTTTCTTCAGATCCTCAACAACTGGCATCACTCCTCCTTCTCAGAAAAAGTCGCGATTATGCATGAATAAGTTGAAACCGCCGCGCGCGATGTAATCGGTTAAGAGATCGTTGTAGGACCGAATCAACGGCCGTAGCGCCTGATCGGTAGAGTAGTCGTTGATCTCCAGTCGGAGAATTTGGGTCAGCGTTCTAGGACCGATCATCCTGCCGTGCGAGTGCCATAGCTTGTTGTCCCCAAGCATGCGTGCGATCTGTTCCGCGCGCTCCTGCTTCTCGTCATCGGTCACAGTGTGCCCCATCTTCACAGGATCGCTCCGGTGCGTCTCCCAGTTTCTGAACTTGAATTCTACCAGCCATTTCTTCAGCAGCGTAACCGTTAGATCGCGTGCCTGCTCATAGCGCGCGAGCAGAGCGAGATCCTGATTCTGAAGGATCAGAAACTCTGCATTCGTGAGGGTCCCGTCGGAAGCCTTCTTCAGCAGTCCTTCTACTTTGTCAAGGTAGCCGAGTGCCGGAACCCACTCCTTCCCGTTCCAGACCTGAGGGTCGATCGGCCCCAAAGCCGAGGAATAGTCCATGTAGATCCGGTCCCCAGCCATGCAAAGGATCGTGCCAGCAGAGAACGCGACATCCGGGATGACGAAGTATATCTCGGCGTAGTGATGCCGCACGATTTCGACCATCTTCTCGGCGATCTCAGCGCTACCACCAGGGGTGTTGAGAAAGAAGATGAGTCTGTTTCGATCCGGGGACTTGGAAGCCGCCATTCGTTCAACGAAGTCTCGAAAGACGCGCATGACTGAGATATCGATCGACCCATAGAAAAACGCCACATCTCCTTCGAAGTGTTCCTCGACCTTTTGAAGACGGTCTGTGACGGCGGTCTTTACTGTCTCGTCCAAAATTTGCATCTCGCTCGGGTCCTTTCAGGCTTCGGTGCTCGCTACCTAACTACTTTTCGTTTCAATTATACTGCACCAAAACCATCCACCCGCAACCTAATCCCGGAGCACGGCAAACCCGGACCCCCCCCGAACCATCCCCACGACTCTACCCCCCCACCCCTACCTCCCCCCCACCCCCCTCACCACCGCCGCCGTCGTCACCACCTGGCCCGTGTGCCGGGCTGCGTGTTCGGCCGCGTGGAAGATCAACCCCAAAACCGTCGATGGCAGCTCGCGCCGACCAACCAGACGCGGCTCCAACAGCGTCGCCTCATCAGTCGCGGCGAGCTGTACCTGGGCCACTTGAACCGTCGACCGCCACCGCTCAAGCATCACGCTCAACGCCGGTCGAGTGTCCATCAACGTGCGCTCGCTGAGCAGCACCTCGCGCTGCGCCGGGGTGAGCGCCTCGCCCCGCGCATAACTCAGCAACCGGTCGGTGCTGCCGGAGAGGTGCGCCAAGTGGAAGCCGAGCGGTGGGATACCCTCGACGCGGTGCCATACCTGTTTGTGGGTGAGCCCGATCACCGCCCGCTCGACATCCTCCCACGCCATCTGGAAGGCGTGCGCGGCCGGAAGGAGCAGAGCGGGAATCCCCTCAATCGGTCCGCGCAACCACGGCTCGGTTTCACTGGCGGACATCGTAGGCCTCCTCGGCATGATTGGTGTCAGATGCGGTACTCATTGGACTACGTCGTCGTGCTGCAAGGCATCGATCAAAGGACAGCGGACCTCGCCCGACGCGGCGTCGCAGGCTTCCACCAGGGTGACCAGGGCGGCCTCGACCCGCTCCAGATCGGCCAGCTTGGCCCGCACCAACGACAGCTTCCGCTCGGCAGCCACCCGCGCCTCATCACAATGCCGGCCATTGTCCAGCTCCAGCAGTCCCGCCACCTCGACCAGACTGAACCCCATCCGCTGCGCCGACTTGATGAAGCGGATCCGCGCCGCGTCGGCCCCGCTGTACCGCCGAACCCGCCCCCAAGCCCGGTCAGGTTGGCGCAACAAGCCGCGCCGCTGATAAAAGCGGACCGTCTCGACCCCCACCCCGGCAGTCGAGGCCAATGCCCCGATGGTGAGGCCGTCCGGTGATGCTGAACTCATCTCTTGACTCCGTACCAAGGTACAGGACTAAGGTTAGTCGTGCGCCACGCCTCGGGAAAGTGAACGCCTGACCCGATGGCGCTGGCGGTGTCCCGACCACTCACTCTGACCGGAGCTCTCCGCAGTGAAAAACTCGACCCTCTTCAAGACCGGACTCGCCGGCGCGATCATCGCCGCGCTCTGCTGCTTCACCCCCGTGCTGGTGATCACGCTAACGGCGCTCGGGCTGGCGGCCTGGGTTGGCTACATCGACCTGGTGGTGTTGCCGCTGCTCGTCGTGTTCGTGGTGGTAGCGGTGGTCGCCTGGCAGCGGATGCGTCGAGACGCGGCCTGCGGTAGCGGCAGTGCAGCAAACCAGACGGAGGAGCAATGACCGCCACTCCCCCCCCCAACGGGCTCCGCATCGCGGTAATCGGCAGCGGAGGCGCGGCGATGGCAGCGATGGTGCGCGCCGCCGAGCAGGGTGCCCGGGTCACCGTAGTCGAACGCGGGGTGATCGGAGGCACCTGCGTCAACATCGGCTGCGTCCCGTCCAAGGTGATGATCCGTGCGGCCCACACCGCCCACGTGCGGCGCCAGAGTCCGTTCGACGTCGGCATCTCGTCGGCGCCGCCAACCGTCGATCGCCGAGCCCTGCTGGCGCAACAGGACGAGCTGGTGCTCGGACTCCGCCAGGCGAAGTATCAGAAAATCCTCGACGACTCCGCCACCGTGACCACCCTGCATGGCTCGGCGCGATTCCAGGACGCCGGGACGCTGCTGGTGAAACTCACCGATGGCGGCGAGCAGCGGGTGAACTTTGATCGCTGCCTGATTGCCACCGGAGCGCGACCGGCAGTGCCCGAGATTGAAGGATTGACGGAGACACCCTTCTGGACTTCGACCGATGCGCTGGCGAGCGACCGGATTCCGGAGCGGTTGGCGGTGATCGGATCCTCGGTGATCGCGGTTGAACTGGCGCAGGCCTACGCTCGGCTCGGCAGCACGGTGACGATCCTGGCCCGCCACACCCTGCTGCGCCGGGAGGAGCCGCTGTTGGGCCAAGGGTTGACGGCGATCTTCCGCGCCGAAGGAATCGAGGTGCGTGAGAATGTCGCCGTGACCCGGGTGGCACACGATGGCCAACAGTTCACCATCACCACGGGAGATGACAACGTGGTCGCGGATGCCCTGCTGGTGGCAACCGGTCGCACTCCCAACACCGATGAGCTCGGTCTGGAGGAGGTCGGGGTGACGGTCGAGGCCGACGGCGCGATCGTGGTTGATGATGCCATGCGCACCAGCACTCCGCACATCTATGCCGCCGGTGATTGCACCACCCAGCCGCAATACGTCTATGTCGCTGCGGCGGCCGGCACGCGTGCCGCGGCCAACATGCTGGGCGGCGATCGCCGTCTGGATCTGGCGGTGATGCCGGCAGTGATCTTCACCGACCCGCAGATCGCCACCGTGGGATGGACGGAAGCCGAGGCGAAGCGGCATGGGATCACGGTGGAGAGCCGGACGCTGGCGCTGGAGCATGTCCCGCGCGCGCTGGCCAACATGGAGACCCGCGGTACCATAAAGCTGGTGGCGGAGGCGGGGACCCGTCGGCTGGTGGGAGCGCAGATCATCGCCGACCAGGCCGGCGAGGTGATCCAGACTGCGGCGATGGCGATGCACGCCCGGATGACGGTCACCGAACTGGCCGATCACCTCTTTCCATACCTCACCATGGTGGAAGGAATCAAGTTGGCGGCGCAGACCTTCACCAAGGATGTCAGCAAGTTGTCGTGTTGCGCCGGGTAGCACATTGATGCCCGGACTGTTCAGGCGCGGTCCTGGATGGTACACTCCACTGGAGTCGTGAAGGAATCGGGGAGTTCGACGACGATGAGGTGGAGCATGCAGGTTGGTCAGATTCTGAGCACCGCGACGCGGACAACTTGGCCATGAGAGGTGCGGCACCGGCAGTGCGCGTCGCGGAGAATCCCGAGGCAGTCGCACAGATAGCGGCCGACGCGGTGCTGGCGACCATCCGTGACGCGGTGGCGGAGCGAGGTCACGCCACCATCGCGCTGTCTGGTGGCACCACGCCGGCGCTGTTGTATCAGCGACTCGCAGCCCTGGGAGCGACCGCAGCGCCCTGGGACCGGGTCCATTTTTTTTTCGGCGACGAACGGTGCGTCGCCCCCGACTCGCCGCACAGCAACTTTCTGATCGCCCATCGCGAGTTGCTCGAGCCACTCGGCATTGCCAGCACGGCAGTCGACCGGATGGAGGGAGAGCGCCGCCCGATCGCTGCCGCGGCCGAGGCGTATGAGGCGCGCCTGCGTCAGCAGTTCGGGAGCGCCGAGGCCACCTTTGATTTGGTGCTGCTGGGGATGGGCAGCGATGGCCATACAGCGTCGCTCTTCGCGGGGTCGGGCGCGCTCGATGAAGCGACCCGCTGGGTGGTGCCGGTCACGGCACCGGCCGGATACGATCCGTCCGAGCGGATCACCCTCACTCTGCCAGTGATTGCGTTGGCCCGGACTGTATTCTTTCTGGTGACCGGGGCAGGGAAGCGTGCAACGGTAAGGAGTGCGCTGACCTCGCCGTCGCCAAAACACGAACTCCCCGCCGGTCGGGTGCGACCAACGGGGAGCGTGGTGTGGTTTCTCGATGCAGCTGCGGCCGGCGGCGCGACCAACGGCTGACAGCGGGTTACGCGCAGCCGGTGTCGCGCGACGAACAGAGATGAATCCCGCCGGGGGCAGCCAGGCGGAAGCCGCCCAGGAAGGCCCGATCGTTGCCGCCTCGCCGGGCGCCCTCGGGGAGCTCTTCGAGCTTCTTGACGTTCCCCCCCCCAATCACGACATAATCCACCAGCAGAGCGGCGCGGAATCGCTGCACCACGTCGTCCACCCGGCGGCGCCACTTTTCCTCGCCCATTCTTTCGAGTCCCTCAACGCCGAGGTATTCCTCGAAGGTGCGTCCCTTGCGGTAGGGGAGGTGGGCCAGTTCGAGCGGATGCGCCAGATCGTCGATCACCAGCGCCGTGCCGAGACCGGTGCCGAGCCCCATGAAGAGCATCCGGCCGCCGTCGTAGCTGCCGATGGCCTGAAGCAAGGCATCGTTGACCACGGTAACCGGACAGGGAAAGGCGGCCGCAAAGTCGAATCCCTGCCACCCCGGGCCGAGATTGCGGGGGTTGCCGGTCGGTATGTTGTCGGCCACCGGTCCGGGATAGCCGATCACCATCGAGTCGTAGTGCCACCCCTCGGCGAGGTCGCGAATCGCCTGCACCGCCTGGGTAGCGGTCATCTCGGGGCCGGATTCCACCACTCGGCGTTCGGTCTCGCCGGTCACCAGCATCTTGAGCCGGGTGCCACCGATATCGACCACCAGTACCGACTCGGCGGCCGGGGTTCCGGAGCTGTCATTCATGCTTGCCACATCCGATCCGCCACGCCCGGCCATCACGTGACAACAGTTCCGTTCCCTCGGCCGGTCCCCACGATCCCGGCGCGTAGTGCCCCAGGCGCGGGCCGGCCTTCCCTTCCCAGGCATCGATGACCGGATCGAGCAACTTCCAGGCACCGGCAATTTCGTCGCTCCGGGCAAAGAGGGAGGCATCGCCGTTCATCGCGTCGAGCAACAGCCGCTCATAAGCATCGCCCACGACCACACCGGGAAATGAGGTGCGGTAGTGGAACTCCAGATCCACCGAGGCAACCTCGGCGAGCTGGTCTGGGACCTTGGCGTCGAAGCTCAGGTGCATCCCCTCGTCGGGCTGGACGCAGATCGACAGCACGTTGGGAGTCGGCGTCTGAAAGGCGCCGAACATCTGGAACGGCGGCCGCTTGAACTCGATGCTGATCTCGGAGGACTTGGCGGCGAGCGCCTTCCCCGAGCGGAGATAGAACGGCACACCCGCCCAGCGCCAGTTGTCGATGAAGACGCGCATCGCCGCGTAGGTCGGGGTGCGCGATCCCTTGGCTACGCCGGGGGCGGAACAGAAGCCATCGTACTGTCCGCAGGCGGTATCCTCGATGGCGATCGGCTTGGCGGCCGCGAGGACCTTGACCTTCTCGTTGCGCAACTGGGTGGCATCGAACGGCGCCGGTGCCTCCATGGCGATCAGCGTCATCAACTGCATCAGGTGGTTCTGGAACATGTCGCGCCAGACACCGGCCTGATCGTAGTAGTCCCCCCGATGGCCCACGTCGACATTCTCGGCCACCGAAATCTGGACATTGTCGACGAAATTGCGGTTGAGCAGCGGATCGAAGATGGCGTTGGCGAAACGGAAATAGAGAATGTTCTGCGCCGTCTCCTTGCCGAGGTAGTGGTCGATGCGGAACACCTGATGCTCCGCGAAGACCGAGTGCACCACGGCATTGAGCGCCTCGGCCGAGGCGGCGTCGCGCCCGAACGGCTTCTCGATCACCACGTCACGCCGGCCGGTCGCCTCTCCAGCAGTGTCGGCCATTCCGGAGCTGCCGAGGTTGGCGATGGTGGTGCTGAAAAAGGCCGGGGAGATCGCCAGGTAGTGCAGCCGGTTGGTGGTGCCGCCATCGAGAGCATCGAGGGCGGATCGCAACGCCACGAAATCGTCGGCGGAGGTCAGATCACCAGCACGGTAGAAGAGCCGCGCCGCGAAGCCGTCCCATGCCTCCTCCTGGAAGTCATGGCCGAATTGCTCGACCCCCTCGCGGACTTGGCGCCGGAAGGCGGCATCGTCCCATTCGGTGCGGGCGAACCCCATGATGCGGGTGTCCGGCGGCAGCAGTCCCTTGACGTGCAACCGGTACAGCGACGGACCCAGCTTGCGCTTGGTGAGATCTCCGGACGCGCCGAAGATCACCAGGGTCGTGGCGGTGGACGCGGCAGTCATCAGGATCTCGCTCCCCCGTCGTCGCGCTTGATGGCGTGGCCGCCGAACTGGTTGCGCATCGCGGAGAGCAGCTTGTCGCCGAAGGGTGATTCCTCGCGCGAGCGGAAACGCTGCATCAACGCCAGAGTGATCACCGGGAGCGGCACCGCGAGGTCGATCGCCTCCATCACCGTCCAGCGCCCCTCGCCTGAATCGGGAACGAACGGAGCTATGCCCTCGAGGGTGGGGTTTTCGGCCAGGGCGTCGGCCGTGAGGTCAAGCAGCCATGAGCGGACCACGCTGCCGCGCTGCCAGATTGCCGCAACCTGATGGAGGTCGAGCGCCAGCTCTTCCTTCTTCTGCATGAGGGCGAATCCCTCGGCATACGCCTGCATCATCCCGTACTCGATGCCGTTGTGCACCATCTTCACGAAATGGCCCGCACCACTCGGCCCGACATGTCCCCAACCGGCGTCGGCAGCTGGAGCGAGGGTGCTGAAGATCGGCCGCAGATGCTCCACGGCGACGGTGTTGCCGCCGATCATCATGCTGTACCCTTCGGCCAATCCCCAGACCCCGCCGCTGGTCCCGACATCGACAAAGTGAACGCCACGCTCGGCGAGGGTGGCGGCGCGCCGCTGGGAATCCTGGTAGTTGCTGTTGCCGCCGTCGATGACGATGTCGCCCTGCTGCATCGCGTCGGCCACCGCAGTGACGGTGGCTTCAGTCGGCTTGCCGGACGGCACCATGATCCACACCACCCGCGGCGTCGGCAGGGCGGCGATCAACTCCGCCAGGGAGTGCGCCCCGATCGCGCCGTCGTTCGCCGCCTTGGCGATCGCTTCCTTGCTCAAGTCATGGACCACCACTTCGTGTCCACCGCGAATCAATCGGGTGACCATGTTGCCGCCCATCTTTCCCAAGCCGATCATTCCCAGCTTCATCGTGCCGCTCCTTTGAGTTGCTGCATCAGGCGACCATTCAGGCCGCAATTTGAAATATCGTCATCGTTGCCGCTTCCGGCCATCAACCTTGGCCGGTCAGCGCCGTTATTCCGGCAATCGCGTCGCGACCCAGGTCAAAGCGCACCACCTTGCGACCGACTGCCTCAAGTGCCTGCGCGTCGCCCAGCGCCTGGGCCGCCTTGAGGATGCCGAAGGTCATGGTCGAGCTGCTGCCGGAGGCCTCGTCGGGAATCGCCAAATCGGCCTCAGGCTCGGAGAGCAACTGGATGAACAATCCGCGGCCACCGTCACCCTTGTGCAACTGCCCGGTAGAGTGAAGGTAGCGCGGGCCGTAGCCGAGGGTGGTCGCACAGCCGGTGGCGTTCCGGATGTGGAGCCGCAACCGGTCCAGCACCCGGTCACTCTCCGCGGTCGGATTGATGTAGGCCTGGATGGCAATATAGGAACCGGGCCCCGCCTTGCTCAGGAATTGATCGAGCGCCGCCGCCGACGGCTGCGCCGTGGTACCGCTGGGGAGCGAGCCGGTCAGGAAATAGGCCGAGACCATGGTGCGCGCCAGCGTCTTGGCGGCCTCGACGTCGGGTTGATCGAACGGGTGGATCTGCATGCGGGACGCGGCCACCGCGGTGGCCATCTCCCAGAGGAAGAACTGGCCGCCGAGGTCATAGGCGTCATTGACCCGGATGGTGATGACCGGGTGACCGGCATCGCGCAGCTGATCGAGCGCCGCCACGTCGGCGTGATCATCGCGGAGGGCCAGGTGGACAAAGACGCGATCCTTGCCGTACACCGTCGGTGCACCGAGTTGCTCGCCCACAACGGGGACGATGCCGTGACCTTCCTTGCCGGTGCTCTCGGCGATGAGCTGCTCGACCCAGTCGCCGAAGCTCGCGATTGCCGGAGAGATCACGAAGGTCAGCTTGTCGCGACCGGTCTTGGCGAGCTCGCCGATGGTCACCCCGAGTCGCGCGGCGAGATTGTCGCCCTCGGCGGGACAGTTGGCGCTCTCGGAGTTGCAGGAAACGGTGAGTGATTGATGCAGCAGCCGGGAGATATCGACGCCGGCGAGTGCCGCCGGCACCAGACCGAAGTACGACAGCGCGGCGTAGCGCCCGCCGATGTTGGGGTCGTTGAGGAAGGTGCGCCGGAAGCGATGCGTTGTCGCCAGTGCCGCCAGGCTGCTGCCCGGATCGGTGATGGCGATGAAGTGCTGGCCAGCGGCGTCGGCTCCGACCGCCGCGGCAATGCGGGCATGGAGGTACTTGAAGCCCGACAGCGTCTCGACGGTGTTGCCCGATTTGGTCGCCACGATCACCAGGGTGGCGGCGAGATCGAGGTCCTGAGTGCGCTCGCGCATCGCGTCGGGGTCGGTGGTGTCGATGATGGTGAGCGGCAACCTTGGCCTGCCAGGATCGGCCAGCGGTCCGAAGCTCTTCTCGAACACCTCCGCTGCCATGCTGGAGCCACCCATCCCGAAGAGCACCACCTGCCGATAGCCGGCCTCCCAGACATCGGTCACGAGAGACTGGATGGCGTTGACCTGGCCGATCATCGCTTCGGATGAGTGAAGCCAGCCAAGCCGGTTGACGATCTCGGTCGGAGTGGAGCGCCATACGGTATAGTCATGGCGCCATATCCGCTTCATGATCTGCTGACTGCGGAGCTCGTGGACGGCGGCTTCCACCGGGGCAGCGTGACTGCCCAGAATGAAGGTGGCCCGGGCGTTGGTGGAGGCGAGTCGCTTCAGCTTGTCGGCAATGCTGGCGTTGAGCGCCTCGAACGATGCGGTGAAACCGGCCACCGCGTCGACCTGCAACTGCCTGGTGATTGCACCGAAATCAATTCCCAGGTCGGCCAGCCGGTCGACGGCAGTGTCGGCGTCTGCCACTCCCTCTGTCAGGGTAATGGCCGGCTTGGCGTGATCGAGGACAGCAGTCAGGGTGGCGGGCGGGACGGTGTTGACGGTGTCCGGGCCGATCAGCTCGTCGACGTACTTGGTGTCGGCGTAGGCGGGGTTCTTGGTGCCGGTGCTCGCCCACAACAGCCGCTGCGGCCGGGCGCCCTTGGCCGCGAGGGCGGTCCAGCGCTCGCCGGCAAAGAGTTGCCGATAGCGGCGGTAGGCCAGCTTGGCACTGGCGACCGCGATGGTGCCCTGCAGGGTGGTGTCGCCGCGGTCGGCAAGCGCGGCATCGACAGCGGTGTCGATCCGGCTGATGAAGTACGATGCCACCGAGGCGACGGTGGAGGGATCCCCCCCCCCGACAACGAACTGTTCCAGGCCACGGAGATAGGCGCCTCCCACCGCCTCGTAGCAGGCGAGGTCGAAGATCAGGGTGACGTTGATGCTCACCCCTTTGGCCGTCAGCGCCTCGATGGCGGTGATCCCTGCCGGAGTGCCCGGCACCTTGATCATGACGTTTGCGCGCGCCACGGCCTCGCGGAGGCGGAGTGCCGCGGCGATGGTGCCGTCGGCATCGTGCGCCAGGGTCGGGTCGACCTCGAGACTGACATGGCCATCGACGCCACCGGTCCGGTCGAAGATCGGTCTCAGCAGGTCGGCCGCCCGCTGGATGTCCTCGACCGCGAGCGCCTCCGCTATGGCCGGGGCCGTGAGTCCGCGAGCACTCAGCGATTTGATGGAGGAGTCGTAGTCGGCGCTGCCGGCGATTGCCTTCTCGAAAATCGACGGGTTGGAGGTGACGCCCATGACACCGGCATCGAGCAACTCCTCCAGCTCGCCCGAGGTGAGCAGGGCGCGGCGGATGTTGTCGAACCAGACGCTCTGGCCAAGGCGGGACAATTCGTGCAGACGTGACATCGAGTGCTCCATTTGAGTAATGAACCGGTCGGGCAATCGCGAATCGCTCGCGACGGCTCGGCCGCTACTGCCGGTGCTGCGGTGGTTCCCACCTGTTGCTGACACATCTTGTCCTGGGACGACCGACCACACGCTCACCAAACTCCCGCGGATGACGGGAAGTTCCCGGCCAACAAGGGGCCACCATCTCAGGCAATCCGGATGATCTCCGACCGGGCGAAGATCGGCTCAATCGCAAGGTTGAGTCCGGGTCCCGCATACAGCGACGCCGGTACGCCGATATCCGCCAGATACAGCTCGCCGACATGATCGGCTGCCTCCGGCGCCAGCAGTCCGACCTTGGGGAGGGCCAGCGTCAGGGTGGCCGTCGCACGAACAGCAGGATCATGGCTCACTCCGCTGTCCGGCTCGAAGCCGGAGGGGACATCGAGCGACAAGACCGGCGCCGACTGTTCGCGGCTCCAGCGGATCAACTCCGCCGCCTCGCCGCGGGGAGCGCCGTTGATGCTGTAGCCGATCACTCCATCGAGGATCAGGTCGGCAGTCATCCCGGCGAGCGAGTGGTGGCGAGCCACCGGGATCCCCATCCGGTTGACGATATCGAGCTGTTGGGCGGGGACCGGCGTGAACTTCTGGTCACTGGCGGTGACCACCACGCGGACATTGGCACCCCAGCAATGCAGTCGCCGCGCGGCGACGAGAGCGCCACCGCCATTGCCACCGGTCCCGGCCAGGACCACAACCTCCCTGCCGCGCGGGTCGCCATCGAGAAAGCGTGATCGTGCCAGGTCGGCCAGATGACGGCCGGCATTCTCCATCATCTGGATCAGCTCGATGTGAAAGTCATCGACCATCGCCCGGTCGACCTCGATCATCTGTGCCGTGGTCAGCGCCACCATCCCCGGCGGCAGCATCATGACCGCTGCTCCGCCGTCGAGGAGATGTGCAGCAGTTCGGCGACGAGTGCGGTCCAGCCGGTCTGATGCGAAGCGCCGAGTCCGTGACCGTCGTCACCGTGGAAATACTCGTGGAACAGCAGGTGATCGTGGAAATGCGGGTCGGACCGGAACAGTTCGTCGTTGCCGAATATCGGCCTGCGGCCGGCTGCGTCGGGCATGAAGAGCGAGGTCAGCCGCCGGGTCAACTCCTCCGCCACGCCGCGAATGGTGGTGTACTCGCCCGAACCGGTCGGGCACTCGATCCGGAAATCGTCGCCGTAATAGCGGTGAAATTTCAGCAACGACTCGATCAGCAGGTAGTTGACCGGAAACCAGATCGGTCCGCGCCAGTTGGAGTTGCCACCGAAGAGACGGGAACTCGACTCACCCGGTTCATACTGCACGGTATGAGTGGCTCCTCCGTTGATCGTCAGCGAATAGGGGTGGTCGAGGTGATAGCGCGACAGGGCGCGTACACCGTGCGGAGCGAGAAACTCGGTCTCATCCAGCAGCCGGGTCAGCAGCCGCTTCATGCGGTGGCCCCGGAGCAGTGACAGCAGGTGACGCTCCCCGGTGCCGGGTTCGTACCAGCGCGAGACCAGAGTGGCGAGATCGGGACGCTGCTCGAGGAACCAGTTGAGCCGCCTGGCAAATTCCGGCAACTCATCGAGGCAGGAGTGCTCCATCACCTCGACCGCGAAGAGCGGAATCAACCCCACCATCGAGCGAACCTTGAGCGGCACGTGCTTGCCGTCGGGGAGGTGGAGCTCATCGTAGAAGAACTCGTCCTCCTCGTCCCAGAGCCCCACGCCGTCGCCACCCATGTCGGTCATGGCGTGGGCAATTGCCAGGAAGTGCTCGAAGAACTTGGTGGCGATGTCCTGGTAGACCGGGTTGTGGAGTGCCAGCTCGAGCGAGATCTGCAGCAGATTGAGCGAATACATCGCCATCCAGCTGGTGCCGTCGGACTGGTGCATGTGGCCGCCGGTCGGCAGCGGCGCACTGCGGTCGAAGAGGCCGATGTTGTCGAGGCCGAGGAAGCCGCCCTGAAAGATGTTGCGGCCGTCGGAGTCCTTGCGGTTGACCCACCAGGTGAAGTTGAGCAGCAGCTTGTGGAAGACCCGCTCCAGGAAGACCAGGTCGCCAGCGTCGCCGCGCTGCTCGCGGTCGATCTGGAACACCCGCCAGGTGGCCCAGGCATGAACCGGCGGGTTGACGTCGCCGAACGCCCATTCATAGGCGGGCAACTGCCCGTTGGGGTGCAGATACCACTCGCGGGTGAGGACGTCGAGTTGCTGCTTGGCGAAGGCTGGGTCGAGCCGCGCCAGCGGGATGGTGTGAAAGGCCAGGTCCCAGGCCGCGAACCACGGATACTCCCAGGCGTCGGGCATCGAGAGCACCTCGAAGGCGTCGAGGTGCTGCCAGCCGCTGTTGCGGCCGCGGCGACGAACGGCGGGGGGGGGAGGTTGGGTCGGGTCGCCAGCCAGCCAGCGGCGCACGTCGAACCGGAAGACCTGCTTGCTCCAGATCAGGCCGGCATAGGCCTGTCGCTGCACGTTGCGGGCATCGGCGTTCAGGGTGCCGTGCATTTGATCATAAAAGGCGTCGGCCTCGGCGCGACGGGTCGCGAGCACGGTGTCGAAATCTGCCAACGCTTCCTGATGGTCCAGCTCCGTCAGGCGCAGGCGCAGTTGCCGCGACTCGCCGGGTGGAATCGTCAGCTCGCGCAGGAAGCCCGCCTTGGTTCCTTCCTGGGCCGGATTCACAGCCGCGTGATTGCCGTCGATGACCCAGGCGTGAAAGGCGTCCTTGACGTACTGTGACTGCTCGGCAGTGACGCCCCAGAGTCGTTCGGCGTTGGATTCGTTCTCGGTGAAGATCAGCGTCGGGGTGCCGTCGGAGTGCAGTCGCTGCCTGGAGTGATCGGTGTGGATCAGGGTGACCGATGCCGGGCCGGTGCGCATCAGCGCCGGGCGCGGGGCCTCGTGATCCCACGACCAGGTGTTGCGGAACACCACCTGCGGCATGACATGGCAGGTGGCGGTCTCCGGTCCGCGGTTGTGGACGGTAACCCGCATCAGGATGTCGTCGGGGGCGGCCTTGGCGTATTCCACTTCGACGTCGAAATAGCGCTGCCCGTCGAACACACCGGTGTCGAGCAGCTCGAACTCGCGGTCTGCAACGCCGCGATTGGCGTTGGCCTCGATGATGGCATTGTATGGAAAAGCGGCGTGCGGATATTTGTAGAGCATCCGGAGATAGGAATGCGACGGCGTGGCATCGAGGTAGTAGTAGAGTTCCTTGACGTCCTCGCCGTGATTGCCCTCGCCGTTGGTCAAGCCGAAGAGCCGCTCCTTGAGGATCGGGTCCTGCCCGTTCCAGAGCGCCAGCGAGAGGCAAACCTCCTGATTCACGTCGCTGAAGCCGGCCAGACCGTCCTCGCCCCAGCGATAGGCCCGGCTGCGGGCATGGTCGTGGGGGAAATAGTCCCACGCGGAGCCGTCGGCGCTGTAATCTTCCCGCACGGTGCCCCATTGCCGTTCGCTCAGATAGGGACCCCATCGCCACCAGCGGCCGTCGTCGTTTTCGGCGATCCGGTTGGCTTCGGCTGTCCGGGCGGCGTTGTTTCCTTCGGGCAATTGTGTCTCCTGCGGAGTGACAGCTCACGGAGTGGCGGCAGGATGAGGGTCGATCCTCATCCGGGCAGCGATCCATTCGAAGATACCCCGGGCAGCGCACCCGGCTCGAGGTGGCAAGCCCGGAACGGAAGGCGAGGGCCCGGGGCCGGTCCTGCCGCTGGAACAAATGCCCGGTCCGATCGGTTCGATGGAGGACGATAGCCACCTCCTTGGTGGAGCAGGTGCAGGGGTGACAATACGGGGAAACAGCGTGAACCAGTCGACAACATCAGTCGGCACCTTTGCCGAGTTGTCCGGGCGCGAATGGCTGGAGACCAACGGCCTGGGCGGCTGGGCCAGTTCCAGCGTCTCGGGCGCCAACACCCGCCGCTATCACGGATTGCTGGTGGCAGCGACCCGGCCTCCCCTCGGGCGAGTGGTGCTGCTCTCCAAGGTTGACGAGACGATTCAGCTCGGTGGCGAGCAGATCGAACTCGGCTGCAACATCTTCCCGGACGCGCTCAATCCTGCCGGTCATGAGCGGTTGACGGCCTTTGCGCGCGACCTCTTCCCTGTGTGGCGGTTCAGTATCGGTGATGCCATCCTGGAGAAGACCGTAGTGGCAATCCACGGTGAGAACAGCACGGTAGTCGAGTATCGGCTGATCGGCGGTTCGGCGCCGGTGATCCTCGGATTGCGCCCCTTCATTGCCGGTCGCGATCATCACGGATTGCTTCACGAAGATGGTCCGGGACCAGTCTGGCGCTTTGGCAATGGCGCGTTCGTCACCGGGCCGCTGGCAGCAGGGGCGCAGCTCTTCCTTTCGGTGCGTGGCGCCGATCTGGTGTCGATGCCGCAGTGGTGGCATCGCTTTGAATATCCGAGGGAGCGCGAGCGCGGCTTCGATTTTCACGAGGATCTCTGGACGCCGGGTGTGCTCCGGGTGCCGCTGGCGCCGGGAGAGTCGGTGCATCTGACAGCAAGCACCAATGACCCGACCGGTCGCGATCCCGCCGTACTGATCGCCACCGAACGGACTCGGCGCACGGACTTGCTCGGGCGGCTGCCGCATCGCGATCAGGTGACGGTGCCGCTGGCGTTGGCAGCCGATCAATTTCTGGTCCGGCGCGAGGACGATCAGCGCACCGTCATCGCCGGCTATCACTGGTTCGGTGACTGGGGGCGCGACACCCTGATCGCGCTGCCCGGCCTGACTCTGGTCACCGGTCGCCCGGAGTTGGCGCGTGAAATCCTGGCGACCTTCGCCCGTCATTTCGATCAGGGAATGCTGCCCAACCGCTTTCCCGACAGCGGCGACGAGCCCGAGTACAACTCGGTGGATGCGGCGCTCTGGTTCTTTGTGGCGCTCCACGCGTACTGGCGCGCCACCGGTGACGATGAACTGGTTCGCGAGCTGCTGCCGACCATGCGTCGCGCTGTGCAGTGGCATCGCGACGGCACCCGTCATGGCATCAGGGTTGACGCGGACGGCCTGCTCCGGGCTGGTGAACCGGGGGTGCAACTCACCTGGATGGACGCCAAGGTCGGTGACTGGGTCGTCACCCCGCGCATCGGCAAGCCGGTCGAGATCAACGCGCTGTGGGTCAACGCCTTGGGCATTCTGGCAGAAGCCGAGTGCGCTCTCGGAGACGCGGATGCGGCGGACCACTTCAATACCGCGATGGTGCGTGCCCGGCGTCAGTTCGCCAGAGTCTTCTGGTATGAAGAGGGTGGCTATCTCCATGATGTCGTCGACGGCGACTTGCGGGACAGTACACTGAGGCCCAACCAGTTGCTGGCGCTCTCGCTGCCGTTCCCGCTGCTGTCGGCGGTGCGGCGGCGGAGCATCCTCCGGGTGGTGGAGGAGGCGTTGTTGACGCCGGCAGGATTGCGCACTCTCGCGCCGAGTGATCCGCGGTACCAGCCGCGCTATCAGGGCGATGTGGTGGCGCGCGATGGTGCCTACCATCAGGGAACGGTGTGGCCTTGGCTGCTGGGGCCGTTCGTGACGGCGTTGGTGCGGGAACGTGGTGTGCGCGGCCGAAGCCAGGGACGGGCGTTGATCGAGCAGATGATGACGCAGCTTGCCGAGGCCGGTGTCGGGTCAATCTCTGAAATATTCGACGCCGAGCCGCCGCATCATCCCCGGGGCGCGATTGCCCAGGCGTGGAGCGTGGCGGAGCTGTTGCGAGGGTGGCTGCTGTGCCTCACACCGAATGGTAGTCGCAGCTGAACTGGTCCGGCTTGAGTTCATGGCGCCGCAACTGTCGATTGGTCTTGGCTGCCGTTCAATTCAACTGCCGTTGGCAACCATCCGGCCCCCGCGGTAGCTGCTGATGCCGTCGCTGGCGCTGTAGATGACCAGCAGGGCATCCGGGCGACCGTAACTCTGCATCACATCGAGCATGGTGGAGATTTCGCCGTCCCAGGGAAAGCCGAAGATGATGTCGAACTCGTCGAGGGCTCGGCCGAGTTGCAGGTAGCCCGACGGACCGCTGCCGAGGGTGCCGGTGCGCTGGTCGCCATCGCTCCCTCGCCATTGGTAGCCGGTCGGCAGGAAGCTGCCCAGCGCGAACTTCGCTCCCGAATCAAACTGCTCGGCCAGGGAGTGGGCAGTGGCCATCAGCCCTGAGTCGAGCTCGATGCCCGAGGCCTCCATGCCGAGCAAATCGGCCATCACGGTGATCACGCCGGTGGCCGACCCCCACTCCAGGAAGCGCAGGCCGGTGCCTCGATATGGCCAGAGCGCTCGACCCACCGCATCGTAGTCGGCCGCGACGAACGGGTGAAACGGCCGCTCCATGCTGCGTTCGGCGAATCGCTCCCAGATATCCCAACCCTCGCGACAGAGCGCAGCTACCCGCGCCCTCATCTCCTGATCGGAGATCCGGTCGGCGGGCAAGTTGTCGTGGGATGGTGGTTGAGGGGCGATGGCCATTCCGGGAAGGTAAGCCACCGCCCCTGCATTCCTGCTATCGGCTGAAGCCACCGATTGATTTCATCCGGACCGGCGAGAATCCTTCCAGAGCGGCCGCCAGTTCGGGGCTCGGCGAACCGTAGAGCACCAACCGGGTCGGCGAAACAACTTGGAGGAAGCGTTCGGCGAAGCGCGCCCCGAACGTCGTGGCGTGGATCATCGCAGCTGCCGAATCGACATAGCGCTCGAAGATGTGGCAACTGGAATCGTCGCCGCTCACGCTCCACTCGTAATCGAGAGTGCCCGGTTCGTTGGCCTCCGTGGCGGCGACCATTTCGGTCATCAGGGTGCGCAGTTCGCCGGCCTTGCCGGGGTGGACATCGAGTTCCAGTAGCCAGGATACATGCTCGCTCATCGGATCTCCGGGGAAGTAGACTGATAGCCGGACAAGTTGATCAGGTCCGGCGGCTCGCGCCAGTCGTCGCGGGATCGTCGGCATCACAGGCCGATCGATCGGCGGTCCCGCTGGCGAGTCGATGCTGAGGCGCCGTAGGATGCCGAAGCAGTGGCGAGTGATATGTGGTTCTCACTCGACACAAGGGCAGGAGGATCCCCAATGAAAAAGTGTTGCATCAACGCAACGTGCGATGATTTGTTGCCACAGATATTCCTGTTGCTGGGTCGCGTAAACATTTGTCTTGCAACGAGTTGGCATTTCCGATTGCTGGCCTGGGAATTGCCCAAATGCCCAGCCACTCGCATTACGTGGAGCCCCTTTTCTTGCTCCTTCGGGAGGTTGGGAACTTGGGTAGACACCACCCACGCGCTGCGTCACTGGTACATCTCCACCCTCACAGGAGCAGACGTATGCACCATCACCTTCCTCGGAGTGTCGGGTCTGTGGTCGCGATTGTCGGCGTGGTCGCTTTGGCGGCCTGCGCTGGTGAGACCTCCCCGACCGGCGACTCGCCGTTCGCCCCGACCCCCAGCCTCGCCGTCGGCGACGCCACCGACGCCACCCCGGAGTTCGGCAAAATCAAGGTTTGCAAGTCTGCAGGGAGCAACGTCTCCGGCACGTTCACCGTGTCGCGGGTGCCGATCGGGGCCGCCAACGTGGGCACCGTACTGGCCAACCCGACCATCGATCCCGGTAACTGCATCGTGGTTGCCGAGGACAACAGCGGCGCCAACGAGGGGTCGACCGTCACCATCACGGAGACCTCGTCCGGGCTGGTCAGCATCGCCGGGCAGCGGATCGACGCCGATCTCCAGGGGGGCCCGGACATCATCAGCGCCTCGCCGTTCACCAATGGCGACAACCGGCCGCTGAACATCTTCCACGGCTTCACGATCACCTTCGAGAACTTCGTCGAGCCGCCGCCGCCTCCCCCGCCGCCCGTCGGTGGCCAAGGATGCTCGCCGGGGTACTGGAAGAACCACAATTTCCCGGCCGGCTTCAGCAAGGGCCAATTGTTCAACTCCGACATTCCGGGTAACGACTTCGAGAACGCCTTCCCCGGGAAGTCGTTCCAGGAGGTGTTGTCGGGGAGGGGTGGCGGGTTGACGGCGCTCGGTCGCCACACCGTTTCGGCCTATTTCAACGCGGTAGCCTTGGGCAGCGACTATGAACTGACGCCGGCGGAGGTCGTCGCCAAGTTCAACGCCGCGTTCCCGGGTGGTGATTACGGGGCGCTCAGCAACGAGTTCGCGGCCCTCGAGGATGTGGATGGGCGGATCTGCCCCAATCCGACCGGGCGCTAGCACCCGGGCAGTTCCCAGGTAGTCCATCGATCGGCGCCGCGGCTCGAATTCTCGAGTCGCGGCGCCGGTCACGTGTGGGTATGAGCGTCTTTCTCCAGACGAGTTAGCTTGCAGTTTGACTCACGACGTGGTGAAATGTGCCGTCCCGGCGTCACCGGGACGCCACGGACTTCCACCCGTACGGATCCACAACGACTCCCGCAAGGATGCCAACATGACCACACCACGCCTTCGCAAAATCGCCATCGGCCTCGGCGGTACGGTTGTTGTCCTGCTGCTCGTCCTGGCGCTGGTCCCGCTGCTGTTCAAGGGCCGGATCGAAACCGCCGCCCGCGGCGCGATCAACGATGCAGTCAATGCCGAGGTGGCTTGGCAGGACATCGGACTCACGGTGTTCCGGAACTTCCCCAATCTCACGCTCAGCATCGACGAGTTGACCGTTGTCGGTACCGGTACGTTTGCCGGTGACACCCTCGCCTCGATCGATCAGCTGCGGTTGGTCCTCGATCTGCCCAGCGTGGTGGCGAACTGGCGCCGCGGGGCGCCGCTGCTGGTCCGGGAGCTGGTGCTTCGGGAGCCCGCACTCCGGCTGCTGGTGCAGGAGGACGGGGTGGCCAACTGGGATATCATGCGCGCGAGCGAACCGGCCGCCGCGACCGACACGGCGAGTGCGCTCGCGGTGAGTCTGCGTCAGTTCAGGATCGAGAACGGATCGGTCACGATCGACGATCGGGCAGCCGGGCTGACGTCATCGGTGACGGGGTATGACCAGACGTTGAGCGGCGATTTCGGCTCCGAGCGCTTCCTGCTCAAGACCTCGGCGAGTGCCGAGGCGGTATCGGTCCGTTTTGCGGGAATCCCGTATCTGTCCCGAGTCGGTATGGCCATCGAGGCCGATCTCGATGCCGACATGGCCGAGCGACGCTTCACCTTTCGCGACAACAAGCTGCGCCTCAACGATCTGGAGGTGGCCTTCGCGGGGTCGATCGGGCTCGACACCAGCCGTACCATGCTCGACCTGACCTTCGAGGCGCCCAGCACCGATTTCCGTCACATCATCTCGTTGATTCCGGCGATCTACGCCCAGGACTTCGCGGCGATCGAGACCAGCGGCACGATGGCGCTGGGCGGTCGGCTCAACGGGGTATACAGCGAGACCGAGTTTCCGGCCTTTGCGCTCCGGGCCACGGTCAGCGACGGCTCGTTCAAGTATCCCGACCTGCCGCTGGCGGCCCGCGACATCGGTCTCGACCTGTCACTCGACAACGCTGGCGGTTCGCTCGACCGGACTGTTCTGGATCTGAGCCGGTTCCATGCCCTGATCGGCAGCAACCCGATCGACGCCACACTGCGGTTGAGCACTCCGGTGTCGGACCCGGATGTTGCCCTCACCCTCGCCGGCAAGGTGGACCTGGCGGAGGTACGCCGCACCATGAAGCTTGATGGTGTCGAAGACCTCGCCGGAGTGATCAGCGCCGATGCTGCCATCGCGACCAGGTTGTCGTCACTCGATCGGGGCCAGTTCGATCAGGTCAACGCGCGGGGCACGATCGATATCCGCAACTTCACCCTGGCGTCGGCCGATTTTCCCCACGCCATCGTGATCGACGAGACCCTGCTCCGCCTCACTCCGCGATTGACGGAACTGGCCACCTTCCGCGGCCGGATCGGCGGCAGCGACATGGCGATGACCGGCACGCTCGACAACCTGCTGCGCTTCGTGATGCGCGGTGAACCGTTGCACGGCCGGGCCACCTTCCAGAGCGTCAAGTTCGATCTGAACGAGTGGCAATCGTCCGACGACACGCTCAGCATCATTCCGGTGCCGGCGAATCTCGACTTGGTGCTCGATGCCGAGATCGCCACTCTGGTATGGGAACGCCTCAACCTGACCGACGTTGCCGGAACGATCCGGGTCAAGGATCAGCGGGTCACCATGGACGGCTTGCGGATGAAGGGGCTCGGCGGCACGCTCGCCATGACCGGCTATTACGAAACCGTCAATCCGGCGCGACCGACCTTTGACGCCACCATGCAGTTGACGGAGTTGCAGATACCGGCGGCATTCCAGGCACTGACCACCATCCAGCGCTTCGCCCCGATTGCCGAATTCGCCCGCGGAACCTTCTCCGCGCAACTCGGAATTCAGGGCGCTCTCGGCGAGCAGATGATGCCGATTCTGAGCGCACTAAGCGGACAGGGCGCCCTGCAGACCTCGCAGGTGGCGGTCGAGGGCTTTCCGGCACTCGACGCATTGGCGGGCAAGCTCAAGCTGCCGCAGTTCACCAATCCGACCTTCCGGGCCATCCAGTCCACCTTCGCGATCCGCGATGGCCGCCTGCATCTGCAGCCGTTCGACGTGGAGCTTGGCGAGTTCAAACTCAACGTCTCGGGCTCCAACGGCATCGACCAGTCGCTGGAATACGCGTTGCGATTGCAGGCACCGTCCGGGCTGATCGGTGCGGAGGCCGGGCAGGCGATTTCGGGGATGTTGACCCAGGCCGGCAAGGTCGGTCTCAACCTCGGTGCTGCCGACCTCATGCAGGTGGGACTGGCGCTCGGCGGTACCGTCGCCAAGCCGACGATCGGAATCGGCACTGGTGGGCCGGTGGGGGGGGCACGCGACGCGATCGGTCAGGCGGCGGCGGGGCAAGTCCAATCACTGGAACGGCAGGCCGACGCGGGAGCCGAGGCGGCGCGGCAGCGTGCCCGGGCCGAGGCCGACAGTCTGGTGGCTGATGCCGAACGGCGAGCCGAAGCAATTCGGGCGGAGGCACGGCAAGTGGCGGAGCGGGTGAGGGCCGAGGGGGCTCAGGCCGCCGACTCGTTGGTGGCGAAGGCCTCTGGTCCGATCGCCAAAGCCGGTGCCGAGGTCGCCGCGAAGCGGTTGCGGCGGGAGGCGGACACGCGAGCAACCCAGATCGAGCGTGAGGCCGATGAACGCGCCGAGGCGCTGGTGAGTGCGGCACGGCGCGGGGTCGCCGGGGAGCCGTAGCCGGGCGGCCGACTCCCCGGCTGGGTCACTCCGGCACGATCCCCACCATGCGGAGCGGGCCACCGCTGCCGCCCTCGATCTTCATCGGCAGCGCAATCACGTGTGCACCGGTCGGCGGCAGTTGATCGAGGTTGGCGACATTCTCGAATGCCGGAATGTTGGCCTCGAACAGTCGGCGGTGAGTTTCGAACAGTGTCGACTGGCCGAAGTCGATGCTCGGCGTGTCGATACCGACCGCCTTGATGGTGCGTTCGCCGACAAGCCACTCCGCTGTGGCCGGATCGATCCCCGGGAAGTGGAGCAGCGCCACTGCGTCGGCGCCCCGCTCGGCGGTGCCCATGTAGGCCTCGCGGTCGGGCCAGAACTTTCCGAAACCGGTCCGGAAGAGGACAATCGCGCCGTCGGGAATGGCGCCATGTTCGGCCTCCCAGGCGAGGATGTCAGCGGTGGTGATCAAGTAGTCGCGATCGACCGCTGCCTGCTGCTCGACCCCGATGACAACCACGATTCCCATCAACTGCTCCAGCGGGATCTGCTCCACGGAGTGCGCTCCCGCCGCGAAGTGCACCGGCGCGTCGAGGTGGGTGCCACCGTGCTCGGCGGTGCTGACGGAATTGGCAGTGTAGTAGAAGCCGGCCGGCGTGATCCCCTCGAAATCGGTGCTCTTGGCGAATCCCGGAGCGGTGGGCCAGTAGATGGTCTGGTCGTTGTAGGGATACGACATGTCGACCAATCGTCCAGCCGGAAATGACGAGGTTGGTGCAGGCGCGGGTGACTGGCAGCCGATGGTGAGGGCGGCGAGCAGGAGTGACAGCCGTAGGTCGAGCATCACGGACTCCCTTCTGGTGGTTGGTTGTTCAGCTACGGGCGGCTGAAGACTGCCCCGTGCGGAACGGCAGGGCCGTGACCGCCATGCGGCCAGTCGATGCCGTCCATCCGGAGTCCCAATTCACTGCTGTCCGCGGCGCGGAATCTGGCATCCCACTCAAGCGTGCCGTCTTGTTCATTGAAGTGCGCCAACAGCACTCGGGTTCTCATCGCCCGATAGCCGGTCACAACCAGCCGGGTGTGGCCGGGCTCGATGCCGATCCAGTGCGGCACGTCATCGGGGCCAAGCGTGATCCGCGACACTTCGCGCGGGTTGGCCGGATCGGATATGTCCAGACTGACCACGGCGCTCCAGGCGGGGACGGTGATCAGGTAGTAATTGCCGACCACTTCTGGGACGGCGCAGGAGGTCCCCGCCTTGCGCGGGAACGAGGCGACCAGTCGCGCATTAGGGGTGGCCTCGGTGATCCCGTCGACCAGGTACAGACCGCAATTGAAGGTGGAAATGAGCAATGTCCTGCCGTCGGCCAGCAGCCGCGGCTCTGCAGGGCGGTAGCCCTCATCACCGCGTGGTCCGGCCGGAAGCGAGATGGTCTGCAGCAGAGAGAAATCCGACAGGCGCCAGAACTGGAGCGCACTGGTGGTGTCACGGTTGTCCATGTCGGTGGTGGTCACCACGATCCGGTCATGGTCAGCCAGAATCGCGGCGGAGTAGGGACGAATGCGGCGGTCCACCCCGGGCAGATTGGCTGTGGCCGAACGAACGATGCCGCCGTTGAGGTCAAGCTCAACCAGACCACCAGGTGCGAGCCCCAGCGAATCGTGCTGCATCTGGAAGGTCGCCAGGATGTTGCCACCAGGCAGCCGCCAGAAGGAATGCGGATGCATCAGCGCCCCCGCCGCACCGAACTGCCCGGCCAGACGCGGAGCAGTGGGTACCCGGAGATCGAAGATGAATGACTGTCCTGATCCGAAGCCATTGGCAAAGAGCTGTCCGTCGGCCGGCATCGTGTGTTCGGTGTGGTGGGTGCGGTTGCCGCGCCCCGGCACCGGAAGCGTGGTCACCAGAGAGCCGTAGACGGCGGCGGAGGGCCGATCGCGAACGTCATAGACAGCCAGAAAGTCCGGCCCGGAGCTGTCGGCTGACGAGGCCCAGAGGTAGAGATAGTCGCTGGGCCGGGATTGGGCGCTTGCCGATGCGGTGACGGACATCAGCAGAGCTGCGGCGATCATCAACGTGGTAGTCGGGTGGCGCTGCATGAGGCCTCGCTCGGTGGGAGAACCGTCAACCGGATCGTGGTGGGGCATGGGCGGCTTCGGAGTCAGGTGGCCACGGTCCAGCCGCGAAAGAGGAAATATGCCGCGCCACAGAGGCATAGTCCTGCCCATAGATAGTCAAGCTTGAGCGGCTCCCGCAGATAAAGCAGCGAAAACGGCACGAATACCGACAGGGTGATCACTTCCTGCATGATCTTCAATTGCGGTACCGTGAAGACCGTATGTCCCAGGCGGTTGGCAGGCACCTGGAACAGGTACTCGAAGAGGGCAACGCCCCAGCTTGCCAGAGCTGCGATGTACCATGGCTTGGCGTTGAGGGTCCGGAGATGGGCGTACCAGGCGAAGGTCATGAAGATGTTCGAGATGATCAACAACCCGCTGGTTTTCAGGAAAATCGACATGGGGCACTCCCTTGAGATGCGATTTCCGGATCGGCTGCCGCGGCGGAAGGACGCATCATGCTTCCGGGGTTCCGGTATCCTGATTGCCGATGGCGAGTTCGTGCCGTGCCGCCACCGCGAGGGCCTGATAGCGCGCCCGGAAGGTGGCCAGTGTCTTTTCCTCGATTTCCTCCAGATCTAGCAGAGCGTTGTGGGCGCCCTGAGTCGCCCGGATCAGCTCGTCGAGCTTGATCTGGATCGCCTGGGTGTCTCGGTTCTGGGTGTTCTGGATGAGGAACACCATCAGGAAGGTGATGATGGTCGTGCCGGTGTTGATGACCAGTTGCCAGGTGTCGCTGAAGTGGAACGCCGGCCCGGTGACGATCCAGACAATGATCACAAGGACGGCCAGCGTGAAGACCCGGGGCCGACCACAGAAGTGCGCGGTGGTCTTGGCGAATCGGGAGTACCAGGATCCGTTCAGCATGTGACGGCTCGCGGGGAGTTGGTGGGACGGCAGGGAATCCTCCCCGCCGGGGATGGTTGTGCCCGGGTGTGGGTCTCTTGAAATCTGCATCCCTCGATCCGTCCGTGCACGCCTGTGCCGTCTGGCTCACACCGGCCGCAACTGCTCCGCCAAGGAGCGGGTCTGCCCGGTGACCTCGCTCCCGGTGTGCTGCGTGGTCTTCCGCTCGACCAGCATCAGATGGCACTCCGCCTCGGCGCGCGGGTTGTGACGCACCCCCCGGGGAACGACGAACGCCTCGCCCTCATGCAAAACCACGGTGCGGTCCTCCATCTCGATGGTGAGCGATCCCTTGAGGATGTAGAAGAGCTCGTCCTCGTTGTCGTGACTGTGCCACGCGAGCGAGCCCTGCACCTTGGCAACCTTGAGGTAGGAGTCATCCAGCTCGGCGATCACTCGCGGCGACCAGAGTTCGGTGAGCGAGGCAGCGATTCGTGCGGGTGAGATGGCTTCAGTCACTGGCATGGAATCTTTCCCGGTGTCGGTGTTGACCCCCGCCGGGGAATCGAGGGGACTGTCATCCCCAACATGACGATCAGCGCGAAACCGACGTGCATCTGCCACTTGAGCGCGGTATCGGGGAGGGCGGGTACCGTTCGAAATCTAGTGGGAACGGACCGCAGAAGGGGGCGCAGTCCGGCTCTGGCGCTGCGGCAGCAGACCAGCCCGAAGAGGTGTCGGCGCCGGGAGAGCCGTCAACACTTCGACGCGCAATAGTCGAGCACCAGGTGGAGGCCGCTGATTCCGAAGCGGCGGCCGGAGAGCCGCTTGAAGCAGCGACTGAGGGCATCCCGCGCGGGTTGCTCGATCCGGTCGCCCTGCCGGTCGAAGATCCAGGCGGCGAGGTCTGCCTTGCCGTGCGCCAGCAGGGTGAGCACAACCTTCAGTGTCAGGTCGGCTCCGTTGGCGCCGCCACCGGACGAGATCCGGTCGAACAAAGGCTCGTCCTTTTTCAGGAAGAGGGCATCACAGAAGGCGAGTCGTCCGGCCCGGTCGCCGAGTCCGAGTCCCGGGTTGACGACGCCGAAGCTGTTGTGGTGGCGGTAGCGCTTGATGCGGCCGATGTCGATCAACTCGAAATCATGTTCGCGCATCTTCGCGATGACCTCGTCGAAGGGCCGCAGGCCGGAGTAGCGATCCAGAAACGAGACTTCGATCTCCGCGAGAAAGGCCTGCTCGCCGAGCGCCCTGCTCGCTCCTGACAACACCGCGTGTTCACCGCCCTGGATGTCGATCTTGATGGCATCCAGCGTGATACCGTTATCGCTGACAACGTTGTCAAGACTGTCGGTCGGGACCTCGAAGCTCGAGACGATTTCGGTGTGCTTCGGCTTGTCCCAGAAGCGCTCCAGCAGGGCCGAATTTGGCTGCAGCGCTGACGTCATGCTGACACGCCTGGTGACGTGGATGGTGGTTCGACCGGGTCCCTCGGCCACCGCTACCGGGAAATAGTGGTCGCGCGGCCCACCGACCGACTGGTCAAGGGGATCGAAGAGTACGGCGGACACATGATTGCGGAGTTTGCGCCAGCGCTTGTGAACACCTCCGGCTGATCCGATGTCCGCCAGGACGATCTGGAAAGAGGGATCCAAATGCTTGAGAACTGGCGTGAAGCTCATCGTCATGGTCCCGGTTGGTTGTGCGGTGGTCCGACAATAGACGCTCCAGCCCGGATCGGCAACACAACCCCGCAGTACCGCCCTGATGGGAGTGCGACGGCTCCGGGAGACCGGATTCCGACGAGTAGCGAGTAGACTGCCCTGCGCAGAGCTATCCTCATTTCATGCCGGGGCGCCGCTTGTGCCCGAGTTGAGGCCGATTATGATCCCTGCCATACTCCGGGGATCCCCCGGCAACTGCACCTGCTCCGGTCATCGAGTTCAATCTTGAGCGTGCCCGCCTCCCCAACCCCAACAGTCGGCCGCCGCGGCGTGAGTCGCGGCCTGGCCATCTACTTCGCTGTCGTGCTGAGCGGGTTCGCTTTGCAATGCGACGACTTCCCGCTGACATGGGCACCGATGTACACCGCCCACTACAGCTCCGACAGTTATACGGTGACGACGCTGGATCGGGCCACAGTGCGGGACCACGGATTCGGGGTGACCAGGCGCGACGGCAGCCGGGGGGAGCTCACGGCTGCCGACCTCAACACGCCGTTCCGCAACTTTTGGCCGCTGTTCGCCGAGCGTGCCTTCGGGGAGGGGCCTCCCAAGCATCGCCGCGCCGTGACCGACAGCGGAGCCTACAACACTGTCGAGGTGGATTGGCACGCCCGGCTCTTTGAGACCGTGAACCGGACGCTGGGGCTCACTCCCGACGACCCCCGGTTCATCGTCGAATTGCGCGCTGCCCGGCGTCGTCTCGAAATTGCCGATGTGCATACCGGCCCCAGGATTGTGGCTGAAACGCTCGACTCGGTGATTCTGAGCTGGACACCGTCAGGTGTCAGGGCCGAGCGCCGGATGCTGCCCGTGGACCGGTCGGGAGCACCGCAACAGTGAAGGGCGGAATCGTCGCCGCATGGCATCGCTTCTGGTTCGAGCGGACCACCTCGCCCGAAAACCTCGGACTGATCCGTATGGCGATCGGCAGCGGCCTGCTCGCGCTGCACGTCAGCAATTTCTTCACCCTGCTGTCGATTGATCGGGCGGGACCCGCCTTTCACTACCTCGAACCGATCTGGTATTTCCGCCTGTTGGGAATCGAGCAGGTGCACCCGCTCCTGTCGCTGGTCACGTTCACGTTGCTGATGGTGGCGACAGTCGCAATCATCTTCGGTTACCGGACCCGCACCGCAATCGCGATCACCATCCTCTGCATCTTCTACCTCAAGGGCGTGCGCGACAGTGCCGCCGGCGATGTCCACCACCGCTACCTGATGTGGGTGCACGCGCTGGCGTTCCTGATGGCATCCCGGGCCGGCGATGTCCTCTCGCTCGACCGGCGGCGACTGGCGCGGACCGGGCGACTGCGGCCGATCGAAGGGTGGGAGACATCCTGGCCGATCCGGGCGATGCAGGCCTATGTCGTCATCTTCTACTGCGGCAGCGCTCTGGCCAAGTTGCGGGTGGCCGGCGGATCATGGCTTTTCGACGGCACCGCCGTGCAGAAAATCCTGCTCGACAAGAGCGCCCGCTGGGGCTTCGAGACCCTGACCATCGGCTATGACCTGGCCCAATTCCCAACGGTGGCGTGGGGGCTGGTGATCTTCACGATCGTGGCCGAGTTGGCCTTTCCCGCGTTGCTGTTCCTGGGGACTGTGCCGCGCGCTCTCTACCTGATGGCGATGGCCGGCTTCCACATAGCCAACGGCGTGCTGCTGGGGGTGAACTTCTACCTCACCCCGCTGCTCTATGTGGTGTTCTTTGATCTCAGCAAACTCCGGGATCGATTGTCACGCACCCCGGGAATTGGTGCCTCGCGGTCCGGATAGCAGCAACTCGCAGGCGACAGCAAGTTGGCCACCCGGCATTGACGATCAGCTCACATTGGCGAGGGCATCGCGAATGCGCGCCTGAAGGTCGCCGTGTTGTTCGACGGAGAATTTCGGGCCGTTCTGCCAATCGTAAAACCAGACTGGCTTGGTGCGAAGGTCCGCGGGCTCGTCGCTGTAGCGCGGCACTATGTGGGCGTGCAGCTCGGGATCGGCGTTGCCGAGAATCTCGTAGTTGATGCGCGCCGCGCCGGTCGTGGCCAGGATCGCGTCACCGATTCTCGCCATGTCCGACAAGAACGCCGCCCGCGCCTCGGCCCCAAGGTGATTGAGACTCGGCACCACCGGGTCGGGCAAGAGCAGGCAATAGCCCGGCATGATCTGGGGATCGCCCATCACCGCCCAACCCGAGGTGACTCTGGCGATGACGGTGTTGCTGCTGCCCGCGCGGGCGGCTGCCACGCGGTCGGTGATGATTGCCATGGTGCTCTCCTGTAGAATCAGGCTCGGTCGGCTCGGCGGGTGAGTCTCCGCAAGCGTTTGGCGGATAATAACCCCCGGCTCGCCGGGCTCAGGGGCGCGGTGATCTCAGGGTCTGAGGGTTTTGGCGACCACCCACTTGACATTACCGAACGATCGGTATAGTTTGATTTGTGATCCTAACTGACCCACGAAAGGCGGCAGGCCCAAGCATGGTGCTCTCCGAAGAGCAGATCCTGGTGACACTCACCGATGTATTCCGGCAATACGGGTACGAGGGGGCGAGTCTGGCTGCTATCGCTGAGGCGACAGGGCTTGCCAAGGCCAGTCTTTATCACCGTTTTCCGGGTGGGAAGGCCCAGATGGCCGAGGCGGTGATGGACCGGGCCCGGGTCTGGCTGGACACAGTGGCGCTGGTTCCTTTGAGGGACCAATCGCTGCCGATACGCGATCGGGTGCTGGCGATGACCAGGCAGTTGGATGCCTTCTACCAATCTGGTGAGAAGTCGTGTTTGCTCGACGCGTTGTCGATCGGGGAGGCCGGGAGCGCGCTCAGGCGGATGACTAGAGACGCTCTCGATCTGTGGGCGGGGGAGCTGGCTGCCGCGGTCGCCGCGGCAGGGTACGACGAGGAGGTCGCGGCCAGGCGGGCGGAGCGGGCGATCACCTTGATCCAGGGGGCGCTGATCGTGTCGCGAATCAAGGGGGACCCAGCACCATTTCGGCGGGTGCTGGCGGAGCTGCCCGAGCAGTTGCTCGGGGGATAAGCGCCGGGAACTTTTTCTTGGGCGCGGCTGTTACCGAACGTTCGGTATAGCGAACGATTGTTTCATCAACCAACGAGGATCAGGATGCACAAAGCTGCAATCATCATCATGGCCGATCCGGCCCAACAGACTGAAGAGGCGCTCGGTCGACTCTTCAACGGCCTCGCTGCGGCCTACGACTTCAAGGCGCGGGGCGACGAAGTGACCGTGCTCTTCCAGGGCGCCGGCACTCGCTGGACCGGGTACTTGACGAGTCCCGAGCACCCCTGCCACGTCCTCTTCAACGCCGTCGCTGACAAGGTCGCAGGGGTGTCGTGTGGCTGCGCGGAGGTGTTTGGTGCCACCGAAGCGGCGGAGAAAAACGGCTTCGACTTGATCACCGACAACCCGATTCCCGGTACACCAGGGTTGCCGAGTCTCAGGAATCTGGTAGATCAGGGTTATGCCATCCTGACGTTCTGACCTGACCGCGCCTCGACGAGTGCCGGGGCCGGTCGCCACGGGAAGGGTCGGCAGCCTGGTGAGCAATCCACCGCTGCCGGTCCATTCCCAACGGACGGAGCCATGCGAATCGAGAGTCCATATCATGAGGGAGAGCGGCTGGTCCAGGAGCGAGCCGGTGAACGCGGCAGGGCGGACATCAACGGCCGGGTGATCGGGTCGGCCATTCCCGTTCCGGCGCTTGGTTTCATCGGCCAGCAGCAGATGGCGGTGATGACCAGCATCGACCGCGATTCGCGGCCGTGGGCCTCGTTGAGCTTCGGCGATCCCGGGTTCATCGCAGCGAAGACCACGCAACAGATCGACATCGATCTGGTTGAGGCATCCCGTCACAAAGACGATCCGTTCTGGCAGAATATCGCCGCGGACGACCGGATCGGTTTGTTGCTGATCGAACTCGCCACCCGCCGTCGGTTGCGGATCAGCGGCAGAGTGTCGATCGGCGCCGAGTCATTGAGTCTGGCGGTGGAACGGGCGTATCCCAATTGCCCGAAGTACATCCAGCGCCGTCACCTCACCAAACGGTCGAAGGCGCGAATCGAACCGCTGGCTGAACCGATTCATGGCAAGGCCCTTGCGCCCGAGCAACAGATGATGATCGAAATGGCGGACACGCTGTTCGTGGCTAGTCTGCACCCGGAACACGGCGCGGATGCATCACATCGTGGCGGGCGACCAGGATTTGTGCAGGTGACCAGTCCCACGACCATCAGGATTCCCGACTACGCCGGCAACAGCATGTTCAATACGCTCGGCAATTTCGCCGTGCATCCAAGCGGCGGGATACTGATTCCGGACTTTGCAGGACAGCGGACACTGCAGCTCGCAGGAGAGGTGGAGTTGCGCTGGGATCTCGATGATCCCGATCAGGTCACCGGAGGGACCAGGCGCTTTTGGGACTTCAACATTGTCGAGACGCTTGAGCTGCCGTTGCCGATCGAGGCAGCGTGGGAGTTTCTGGACGCCTCGCCATTCAACCCATGAACAGTCATGAAGCATCGGCCGATGGTGCCACGCTGGCCCTCCGCGTCACCGACATTCACGACGAGACCGGCTCGATTCGATCCTTCGAGTTTCGCCCCGCCGACAGCGGCATGCTCCCGGCATACGAGGCCGGTGCTCACCTTGAAGTAGAGGTCGAGCTGCCCGACGGTCAGCGAGCGCTCCGGCCGTATTCACTCATCGGTGACCCGGTGGACAGGCATCGTTACAGGATCGCCGTCCTCCTGGAGGCGGATGGTCGAGGTGGATCACGCTACCTGCACCAGCAGGTGGGGCAGGGCACGGTCCTGCGCGCCGTTCCACCGGAAAACGCCTTCGCCATGGCGCCGGGGGCGGAGCACAGCGTCATGCTCGCCGGAGGTATCGGCATCACGCCTATCCTGAGCATGATCAGGACACTTGAACGGCAGGGACAGAGCTTCGAGGTGCATTACACGGCCCGGACGCCAATGGAGATGGCTTTCCGCGAAACCATCGGGTCCCTCGATGGCGGGGCGGGCCATCTCTACTACAGTCGAGTCGCCGGTCATAAGACGCTGGATCTGCGCTCGCTGCTCGCGAACCCGAAACCCGGAGTACACCTCTACGTCTGCGGGCCGCGGGGGATGATACGGAGCGTGCTCGAGCTCTCCGGGGAATTCGGGTGGCCGAGGGGTCAACTGCACTTCGAGAGCTTCGGAGCGAAACAGCTGCCGGACGATCGCGCCATTGATGTCCACCTGGCACTCACAGGCATCACCGTCCGGGTTGCTCCGGGTGAAACGATACTCGAGGCGCTCCTCAAGGCCGGAGTGTGGGCGCCATCGGAGTGCGGCCGCGGTGAATGCGGCTCGTGCATGACGCGTCTGATCGACGGCGAGCCCGATCATCGCGACGTCTGTCTGTCGCAGGAAATGCGGTCATCTTACCTCTGCACGTGCGTATCGCGTGCCCGTTCCGGTCACCTCACCCTGGATCTCTGAAGGAAGCGCCATGAGCAGCGAACGACAGTCATCAATGCCCCACACCGGGATCGCCACCTTTGCCAAGGCGCCCTTTGTCGAGGATCTCGACACACTCGACGCCGATGTCGGCATTCTTGGTGTTCCCACCGACTCTGCTGCCGGCATGCGCCCCGGCTGCCGGCAGGCACCGCGCTCGATTCGCGATGCCTCGACGCGGTTCGGCTTCATCGGGCGTGGCGGGGCCCGGGGGTATTTCGACATCAACCAGGATCGACGGCTGCTCGAGGGAGTCCGGATCGCCGACTGTGGTGACGCCGACGTGATATTCTATGATGTCGAGCGGAATGTGGCGGCCATCGAGAGCAGCGTGAGGGCGATCCTGAACAGGGGAGCGCTGCCGGTGGTAATCGGTGGGGATCATTCGATTTCCTATCCGTCAATCCGGGCGTTCGACCGCTTCAATCCGCTCACCATCGTGCTCTTCGACGCGCACCTTGACTACCGCGACGAAGTGCTCGGGCTCAAGCTCACCAACAACAGCCCGTTCCGGAGAGCGCAGGAACTGCCGTTCGTCGAGCGGATCATCACCATCGGCGTGCGCGGCGTGAAGTCGACCGACCGGGAGCTTCGGGAGACACTGGAGCGCGGCAACCTGGTCTTCAGCAACTACGAGGTGTTCGACCTGGGTCATCAGGGGATCCTCGACCGGCTTCCCGCGGAACTCGGGAATTACTACGTGAGCATCGACATCGACGCGCTGGATCCCTCCATTGCGCCGGGCACGGAGAGTCCGGAGGCGGAGGGACTCAGCTATACCCACATCAAGCGCATCATGCAGGGGCTGGCCTCCCGGGGCAGGATGGTCGGACTCGACCTCGTCGAGGTCAATCCCTATCTCGACCACGCCGAGCTGACGCAGCACATGGCCGCGCAGTTGCTGATCGAGGGGATGGCGACGGCGTTTACCGGCGCGGGATCCGTTCAAGGAAGTTGGCAATCTCCTCGTTGACCGAGATGTCGCGGCTGGTGGGTCCGAACGATGCCGGTGCGGGGACGACACCACCGGGCCAGGCGTGACCGCCCCCGATGATGCTGTCCAGTTCAGTGCGCGTGCCATCGCTGCATGGGAGGCCCCAGATCCGGTACACCGTCGTGCTGTCGCCGTCGAGATCAGGCAGCGTCCAGCGGAATCGTTGTCTGGAGCAACCGTTTGACCTCCTCCAGAACTGCATCACGCTGTCGACGGGGAGCAGGGCACCGTTGCCCGCGATTGGAAAAAATGGGTCGGCTGTGCCGAGGATGTAGTGTGCGCTGATCGGGCGGCTGGGTCGGCAATTCTCGGCCAGCAGCCGGGGCATCGATGCAGCCACGGCCACGAAACCGGCGAGTCGATCGGTCATGGTGCAGCCGAGTTGCTGAGCCAGCACCCCTCCGTTGGAGAGTCCCACGGCGATGATCCTGCCCTGATCGATGACGTGCGCCTGATCCACGCGCCTGATCACCTCGCGCACGTAGGCGACCTCGTCGAGGCCGAGGAACTGGAAGCTGCCGAAGACATCCCAGCCGCCCATGGCGGCCTGGAGATATACCACGATGAATCCGGCGGCATCGGCGGCCTGGTCGAGTCCGGACTGCGCCCGCAGTTGTTCGCCGGTCTGGCCACTGCCGTGGAATGCCAGGACCAGCGGTGCCACGGGCCCCGCTTCGGCCCGGGTCGGGACGTGGACCCGGTAGAGGCGCGTGAAATCCGCCTGCATGAAGCTCTCGACCCGATCATCTCCCTCATAGGTTGCCAGAGTCGGTGAATTGCCGCAGCCGATGATGGCCAGCGCGGCGAGACCGAGTGCGCTGAACTTCAGCGACCCGCTTTCCCTCCGGATCATCTCCCGGGTATAGTGCAGTAGGCTCCATCGTAGTTGAGGACGGAGTCCAGCGCAGCATGTCTCGCACCGGGGCGTCACCGTGTCATTTGTTGATCGCGTCATTTTTTCATCCCCGTTGTTGAAGGTCGGCATCTTCCGGTGTTCCCGTGATGATCACCGCTTCGCTGACAGCGGCCCAGCCGATAATCACCTCGTGGTCTTTCCCCGCACCAGCGTGTGGATTTGTCATGAAGGGTCGCGACCATTCGTGGCCGATCCGCATGTGGCCACCATCTACAACCGAGGTCAACCATACAAGCGGGCGCATTTGAGTCAGGATGGTGACCGTAGCGACTGGTTCGGCATCAGTCCGGCCATAGCCATGGCGATGGCGCGGGAGGTTGGCGGTTCCATGAGGGAGGATCCGGATCGGCCGTTTCAAGCCGAGTTCCGGCCGGTGTCCCCACGCCTCTATGCCGCACAGCGCGAGGTCTTCGGTCTGGTTCAATACCGCGCAGATTCGCTTGAAATAGAGGAGCGCGCGCTCGCCGTTGTTGCCGCGGCGATCCGCACCCCCGAGCGGCCAGCGTCTGGACATCCGGTCGGGCGGCGGGGGGCGTTGGCCCGACGTGATCTGGCAATGCAGGCACGTGCGGCAATTGCCCGGCGGCTCTTCGAGTCGCCTGACCTCTCGACCCTGGCCGCCGAGCTTGAGGTGTCGCCATGGCATCTCTGCCGGCTGTTCCGCGAGGAGACCGGTACGACGATCCATGGCTACCGTCGTGACCTGCGCCTTCGGGTGGCGCTCGAGAGACTCGAAGGCGCGGCGGGACAGGTGTCGCGACTTGCGCACGAGTGCGGCTTCTCGAGTCACAGCCACTTTACCGCCGCCTTCCGGAAGCAGTTCGGATTCACTCCGTCCGCGGTGGTGATGCCGGGGGCGGGTGAACAAGGTGGGGAACGGTTCGGGTCGTGACATGATAAAGAATATGGATGTATCCGGCTGCCACGGCTGTCACCGGATTGCTCGGAAGCACTGCCTTCTGAACTGAGGGGCTGGCCGCACCACGACAGAACTTCCAGTGCCGCCGCCCGCACCAATGAGTTGTTGATGATGAAGCTGTGCGCCGCCCGGCACAACCTCCCTACTGCTGCCGCTCGAACTTCCAGTCGGCGGGCAAGACAGGAGCCTAGCTGCTCTTGCCGGATCCCGAGCTGCTACAGCCACACCGGCTCCGCTGTGATCGACTCATCCCTTCGAGGTAGTCCTGACCAGACCCAAAGAGCGATTGGCGGGTGCGGCCCACTCTGGTAGTGTTCAGTGTTCGATACCGGGTGGGTATCAACCCGCCATTTCCTTGAGGAGTCAGTATGTTCACATGTCGCTCGCTCTCCCTGCTCACCGCACTCGCCATGCTCGGCGTTGCCTCTCCCGTGGTGGCTCAGAGCCGCAGCGCCGTTCGTGGTGCCGATCTGGATGCCGCTGTTGCCGCCCGTCCGGCTGCCCATCGCGAGGCCGTCCGGTCGCTTCTTTCCAGCGACGATGCCCGGCAGTTGGCCGGCCGGATGGGAGTGAGCTCGGCCGATCTGTCCGCGCGGGTGGCGGCCCTGGACGGAGCGTCATTGGATCGTTTGGCCCAGCAGGCCGGGGTCGATGACCAGATCCTGGCTGGTGGTTCCGACAAGGTGGTGATCAGCACCACCGCCATCATCATCGGCCTGCTGATCATCATTCTGCTGTCAGTGTAGGCCTGCTGCGCTGACGCAGTGATGATGCCTCTGGCGCGCCTGGTCACGGCGGCGGCAACTGGAGTCATGATCGCGGTGGGCAACGGCGTGGGGGTGGCTCAATCACCCTCTCCGCCGTTGTCCACCGCTCTGCCTGTGGTCCTGGATGTTCCGTACCTGCCGCAGTCCGTGCTGCTCTGTGGCGGGGCTGCGGTCGCGATGATCGAGCGATGGTGGGGTCGCCGGGGCGTTTACGCCGAGGACTTCACTGCGCTGGTGCGGCATGACCGGGGTGGCATTCTCACCACGGAACTCGACTCGGCCACCCGGGCCAGAGGCTGGGCCACCGAGGTGTTCCAGGGCACCCCCGACCTGATCCGGCAGTCCTTGCGCGACAGCACTCCGGTTGTGGCGCTGATCGAATCCGGACGCGACGAGTACCACTATGTCGTCGTGCTTGCCTGGGGCGGTGGTAACGTGGTGGTTCATGATCCCGCCATCGCGCCCTTCATGACGATCGATGAGGCCACCTTCCTGAAGCGATGGGACGTGACCCGGCGGTGGACCATGGCAATACGGCCGATGCCGCTGCCGACTCCGTCGCATGATGCAGCAGCCGGGCAAGTTGACTCAGTGCCCCCCCCTCAGCCGATGCCATGCGCCCCCTGGATCGATGCGGCGCTCGACGCCGTGGCTGCCGGCCGACCGGATGCCGCCGACAGCCTGTTTGCGCAGGCCCGACTGGCCTGCCCAGCGGAACCGGTGATCCTCCGGGAGATGGCCGCTCTCCGATTCACGGAGGGACGCCACGCCGATGCCATCCCGCTCATCATGCGGTACCTGGCGATCGTTCCCGACGATGAACTGGCGTGGCAGATCCTGGCCACCAGCCGGTACCTCACCAACGATCAAGATGGCGCCCTCTCCGCCTGGAACCAGGTCGGGCGACCGATCGTCGATCTGCTCCGGATAGACGGGACCCGCGATATCCGGCATCGCAAGATCGCCGATGCTGTGGCGGTGCCCCACGCTTCAATCCTCACTCCATCAGACCTGGCGTTGGCTCGCCGCCGGGTCGCCGAGATCCCGGCGCTGCTGTCGTCGTCGGTGCACTATCAGCCGGTGGGTGGCGGTCTGGTGGAACTTCGGGCCGCCGTGGTGGAACGCCCGCTGCTGGCTCCGGCGTGGCGTTTGGCCGGTGCCAGCCTGATCGGAGCATTGGCCCGCAGCAGAGTGGACCTCAAGGTGGCCAGTCCCACCGGCAATGGGGAGCTCTGGAGCGCGCTTTATCGCTGGGAGACTGCCCGACCACGAGTCGCGCTCCGGGCCGACCTGCCAATCGGACTGTTGGTTCCGGGGGTGATTGGGATGGAGAGCGCCTGGGAGCGGGTTCGCTTTGCCCTCGACACGGCAACCGGGGTGGTCGTGGACTCGCGGCGAGTGGCCGCGGTGGAATTCGGCGGGTGGATCAGCCCCGCGGTACGGCCATCGCTGGGAGTCCGGGTTGAACGATGGTCCGGCGATCGGGATTTCCTGGTGGTATCAACGGGGGCCGAGTTGCACGGCTGGCGCGAGCGATTCATGATGACGGCCTTGGCGGAGCAGGCGGCACCGCTCTCCGCTCCCTCCTCGTACACGCGAGGCCGCATTCTGGCGATGTGGGCCTCTTCGCCCGGCTTGAGCCGGGCAACCTGGTCGACCCGGCTCGGAGCCGACTGGGTGAGCGGGCGGACGCCGCTCGGCATCTGGCCGGTGACCGGCAACGACATCGCCTGGGCCATTCCGCTGCGGGCGGAACCGGGGATCGGCAACGGTGAACTCAGGGGTCGGACGGCAGGTCGGACCATCCTCCACGCGGGACTCGCGGGCGACCACCCCGTCCATCGCGTCGGACCGTTCCGGGTGGCCGTGGGCCTCTTCCTCGATGCTGCCCGGGTGAGCAGGGCGGCGGATGGATTGCGGGACGACCGGCTATATCTGGATGGTGGGGGGGGGATCCGTATCGGCATCGCCGATGGAGATCTGGGGGTTCTGCGCATCGATGTGGGTCGCGGTCTGCTTGATCATCGCTCGGCGCTGAGCGTCGGGCTGCACCGCACCTGGCCGCTGTTTCAGCGTCGCTCTCCCTGACCGGATTCACGCTCCATGGGGAATGGGAAGCGGAGGTGATTCTCCTCATCCAGACTGACGATCATCGCGGCTACTGGGCGCCCGCTTTCATGGGGGCACGCGTTGCGACCACCTGACCGTCTTCGCGATGTGCCGCCCTGCACCTTCTGGCCAAGCACCAACGGTGCTGGAGATCCTGATTACGAACTGCGTTCTCGACAAGGAAGCCAGCTGATCTGGACATGAGCTGAACTGACACAAGCAACCTCCCATCGCAACCTCCCTACAGCTGCCGCTCGAACTTCCAGTCGGCGAGCAACCGGGTCTCAGGGTCCAGAACGACATTGGTGACCGACGCATCCACGGCAATGACCTGCTTCACTGTGCCGGATGCGGGCATGTCGAGTGTGACGCGCCGGGTCGTTCCGTCGGAGTGGACGAGGTCTGCCTCGATGGCGAGTTGGAACCGATACCTGCTGTCCTGCACCTGCCTGATGGCGATCTCGATGCCGCCATCGACCGGTTTCCAGGCGCCTGCCAGCACGGGAATGCCGCCCTGGAAGTGCCACTGATTGAAATACCAGTCGAGATCGCGACCGCTGGCTGCTTCCAGATGACGCCGGAGGTCCGCCGTCTGCGCGTTGCGGTTCATGTGCTCGGCGTAGTATGAGCGGATGCCGCGGTCGAAGGCATCATGGCCCAGCATTTCGCGCAGCATGTGGAGCGTCCAGGCGCCCTTCATGTACATCATGGATCCCGAGACGTCGTTGAGGTCCTCGATGTACGGCCGAACGATCTGGAAGTCGGGCGTCTTCCGGTAGAAGTCGATGGTCCGCTGGCGGTGATCCTTCAGCCCCGCGACGAAATCGTCGTGCCCCCAGGCGTGCTTGCGGAAGAGGAGCGTATAGTAGGTTGCGAAGCCCTCGCTCAGCCAGACGTCGTTCCAGTCGGCCTCGGTGACGGCATTCCCGAACCACTGGTGGGCGACCTCGTGGACGATCACGTGCTGCCAGCGGCGCGAGCGATCGCCGGTGACCGACTGGTCCGAGTACGCTGGCATCGAGGCGGCCTCCATACCGCCGCCGGGCGTCGCGTTCGAGACCACATTCGCGAGGCGCCGGTTCACGTACGGCCCGACCAGGTCGGTGAAAAAGGTGAGGACTTCCTTCGTCGGCTCGGCGAAGTCATAAAACCCCTTGTCGCGGTCCTGGCGGTACACCCAGGTCTCGATGCTGATGCCGTTCCAGGTCGATACATAGTCAACGGCAAAGTCCGCCACGCCAATGAAATAGAGCCACGGAGCGGTCGGCACCGGGTTCACCCAGTGCGCCAACCGCATGCCGTTGGCGAGGTCAGTCTCCTCTTTCAGATTGCCGTTCGAGGCGGCTTGATAGCTGTCGGGGGCGATGATGATCATTTCAGTCGTAGCCTTGTCGTATGGATGGTCCACGACCGGTAGCCAGTGCCTGACCCAGGACGACCAGTTGTCGCTGAACCAGGTCCAGTCACCATACTTGTTGGGTCCGATCTTGAGTCCCTTGGTCGGCACACCAGCATACTCCACAACGACTTTTTTGTGGCTGCCGGCCGGCATGGGGCCGCCCAGGTCGATCTGCAGGACGCCAGCTTTGTGCTCGTAAGGCAGGGCCGCACCTGTGGCCGGCCCGTCGGGGGTCGCTTCGATAGCATGAACTCCCGTAACGGTCATGTCCAACAGGTCGAGGCGGAGCGCCGACTGGCCACCCTCCACGAACAGGGCATGAACGGTGGTACGGCCCTTGATCGCCTCCGACTTGTCAGTGAGAGTGATCTCAAACACGTACCCCTGGATGTCGACGGCAAAATTCTTGGGGTAGGAATCGGAGTAGCTGGCCTGCGCGGCGATGGGCGCCGCAGCGAACAGCACACCAAGCAGCACTGTCAGGAACAGGAAGCGTTGGCCGTACCTCGAGCGCTGCCGCAACAGCGGCGTCGTCCGGGACTGATAGCGCGTCGAGTCAGGAGAAATGGTCATGCTATTCCTGGCGGGATTGCAGGTTCAGAAGTCAGTGCCCAGATCGTGCCAGCGCGGTCGAATGCCAATTGCTCGGTGATGATTGCCCTGATAATACTCACCAGCCCGCAGGGATGTCGCAGGTCTGGCGGCCTGGATGCTGGTGCAGTTGGTCGAGTCATCATTCCCGATGCTGATCGCAGCCTGCCAGAATCTCCAGCACCGCCGCCTGCACCAATGAGTTGTTCATGATGAAGGTGTGCGCCGCCCGCACGGTCTGTGGTGCCGCGCTGGGGCTGAGGACCGTTTCGCTCACCGCCACGACGCCGTCGTTGGGCTCACTACCGAACGGGCTCCACTTCCCGGTGGGGCCGCGTGTGCCGGCGATCACGGTGCAGGGAACGGCTGGTTCCGGCAGACTGCGGAAATAATCCGGTGACGCCAGCCGTCGGCCGCATTCGCCGGTGAACCAGCGGAACGGCGGCACCCGGGCGGCTCGTGGGGCGAGTCTAGGCGGCTGGTTGGGCGTCGCCAGCATGATCAGGTGAGCGAGATGGGCTGGGGGCGCGGGCTCTGTCGCGGCAATGGCGTCGCGCAGCAGCAGGCCGCCAAGCGAGTGGCCGATGGCAACCCACGGCGCTGCCCAGGCATCGGCCCGCTCGATCCGGGTGATGAGTCGCTCGCGAATCGCCCGGTACGACTCGGCCCACGCGGCATACCCGAACGTCTCCGGTGCGTGCCCCGCTCGACGAAGTCGGTGAGCGAGCCACAGCATCGACAGCGGGGTTCGGCCGAGGCCGTGGACCAGGAGAACGCGCATGGCAAGACATCCTTCATGCAGTTGCCGGTGCAACACCCAACCGGGCACCGCGTGCCGGTCGCGCCGCTGCTACTCGGAATCCTCGATTTCACTCGTGTCGAGGAGCTGCCGCCCGTGTCGCACCGTCACGATGTCGACCCGCTGATCCCGCACGCGGTAAATCACTCGATACCTGCCGTAGATCAACTCACGGTACTCCGGCCGGTCGAGTTCGGGTACCCGGCGACCGCGTCTGGGGAATGTCGAGAGGGACTTGGCGGCAGTGAACAACCCCTCAACCCAGCGACGTGCCGCATCGGGGCGATCGCCGGAAATGTGGAGCGCAATTTCGGTTACTCGCTCCAGCGCCAGCGGCGACCAACGCACCCTCACCGGGGCAAGCGGCCGAGGATCGCGGCCTTGGCTTTGGTGTGCGAGATCCCTTCCCCGCGTGCCAGTTGATCCTCGGCCACTCGGACATCCTCCAACAGCTCGAGGCGATCCTGCATCGCCTCAAATGCTTCCGCGTCGACCAGAACCGCCGCGCTGCGACCGTGCTGAGTCAGAATGACCGGCCGTTTGGTGCGCTGGACCTGGTCGACAACGGCGGCGAGGTTGGCTCGAAAATCGGCGAGCGGGCGGATGTCGGTCGTGGGCCGGAGGCGGGGCATGGTGGATCCTTTTCGCGAAAGTGTACATTTCAATGTACACAATACCTGAGCTCCGCCGCAAGGCTGCGCTCCCGTCATGGTGAGTTCCGCACCGGTACGGCACCCGTCCCTGTGGTGTCAATCCACGCGTTTGAGCGTCCTCACCTCAACGGCAACCTCGCCGCTCGGCAACTCGCGGAGCACCGCCAGGCGATCTCCAGCAGCATCCAGCAATTCGGTGCGTGCCGGGAAGAGGGCGGTGGTGTACACTGGGAGCGAAATCTTGCCCAGGGCATCGCCTTGGGGTGAGATCTTCTGCCACTCTCTCGATGCATCGGCCGGGGTGGCGTACCCGCCGAGCCAGAGGTTGTCATCGGCATCGAGAACGAGGCCGCCCACGGTGGGAAGCAGCTCCGGATGCTCCGTCTCTGCGAGCCGCTTGAGCACCGTCTCGCCGAACTGATCCAGTTCGTGACGCACCCCGGCCTCCCACGCCGCGATGTCGGCGGCGGTCACCGCTCGTGTGGTCGGTGGTCCCAGCAGGCGGGTGACGGGCCGAGGTCCGTCGAACAGGGTGACGTCGATGGAATCGGAAATCCCGATGGCCATCCGGTTGCCGCGACCGTCGTGTACTCCAGCCCGGGCAAACCGGACCGACATCCCGCCGAAGCGTTGCAGTCCCGGCCACTCACCGAGGGTGTCGCGAATCGCGCCGGTGTTATCGTAGCGCACCAGCGTGAGCCGGTCACGCGGGAAGGGTTGAGCCGCGATGCTCCGCGCCATGTCGAGCGCGGGGCGGGCCTGCCAAGGGATGCCGACGACTTCGTCGCCATCGAGTACGGTCAGGATCTCGAGATCACCTCTGGGGTCGATGAGCTGGAGGCCGGAGAGGGTGCCGATGTGCCGACCCTGGGGATCGAAACTGGCCACTCGCCGGGTATGCGCCTCGCCGGCATGGATCCTCCCCCCTCCCGAGATGCCAATGGCGGTGAGCATCGTGAACTCACCGGGGCCGGAACCTTGTCGTCCCGCGGTGCCGATCTGGTGGCCGTCACGATCAAGGATCAGGATGGTTGAGCCGAAGCCGATCCAGAGCGAGGTGTCGGGGAGAAAGGTCGCCGTGACGGTGACCGCATCGCCGATGCCGAGCGAGTCGTGCCCTGCGGTGGAGAATACCAGCTCCGTCTCCCACAGAGGCACCGCCTGGTTACCGAGTGCGGCGACTGAAATCACGCGGGCTCCACGCTCGTCGACCGTCATGACATCTGATTCAGGGTCGGCTCGAGTGCATGCCAGCAGCACCAACAGGGCGGGGAGGGCAATCGATCGTAGCTGAGTCATGGGGTTTCCCCTGAACGATGTTGATTCCGGAAAGGACACTCGACTGATCACGCCGCCGACCACGGCTGCCTGGCAGCCACTACTGCAACCACGGGCGATGCCTGCCAGCCCGAGACGCCTTGGTGACCATCCCCTTCCGCTTGCGCCTCACCCGTCCCCTTATTCTCTCCTTCTCTCCTTCTCTCTTTCTCTCTTTCTCTCTTTTTCACCCCTCCGTCGGCACCACCACCATCTTGCGTGCCGTCATGTCCTGGAGCGTGTAGGGAATCCCGCCCGTGCCGAGCCCTGATTGCCGCAAACCAGCGAACGGCATCCAGTCGACCCGGAAGGCGGTGTGCTCGTTGACGAACACAGCCGAGGCATCGAGCGAGCGTGCGGCATGGGTGGCCAGGGTGCGATCGTTGGTGAACACCGACGCCTGGAACGACCATGGGAGAGCGTTGGCCCGGGCGATCGCCTCGTCGACGTCGTCATACGGATAGACACAGACCACCGGACCGAAGATCTCGGCCGTACTGACCTGGCTTCCCACTGCAGGGTTCCAGAGCACGGTGCAGGCGTAGGTGGTGGCCGATGTCGCACGGCCACCGGTGAGCAACTCGGCCCCCTCGGCCACCGCCTCGTCCACCCACCGGCCCACCCGCTCCACCTCGGCGGGCCGGATCAGCGGCCCCACCTCAGTCGCCGCCTCGGTCGGATCTCCCACCACCAGTTCCGCAGCGCCCTTCGCCAACCGTTCGGCTAGTTGCCTGGCAATGCTCTGGTGCGCAAACACCCGCTGCACCGAGACGCAGACCTGTCCGGCATGGTAGAAGCCGCCCTTGAGCAGCCGGGGGATGAGGAGGTCGAGGTCGGCGTCGGCAGCGACGATCACCGGAGCGGCACCGCCATGCTCCAGGGCGCAGCGGGTGCCTGGCGCGAGTCGGGAGCGCAACATCCACCCCACCTTGGCGCTGCCGATGAAGGTGAAGAAGCCGACCCGGTGGTCGGTCACCAGCGCGGAGGCGGTCTCGAGGGTGTCGGTCACCAGCGCCTGACACCAGACCGCCGGCAGACCGGCCTCCCTGAGCAGCGACACGAAACGGAAACACGACAGCGGGGTGGCTTCGGCGGGCTTGACGATCACCGGGCAGCCGGCCGCGATCGCTGGTGCCACCTGATGTACGATCAGATTGAGCGGATGATTGAAGGCGCTCACCGCCACCACCACGCCGATCGGCTCGTCGATCGTGAAGGCGTACTTGCCGGCCGAGGCGGCGTTCCGGTCCATCGGGATCACCTCGCCTGCATTGGTGCGGAGACACTCCACCGCGATCCGCACGCTGTCGATCGCGCGCACCACTTCGGCCCGGGAATCGATCAGCGGCTTGCCGCCCTCGCGCGCCGCCTCCAGAGCGAGCTCCTCCACATGCTCCTCCATCAGCGCCGCGGTGCGCTGCAGGATCTCGATCCGTTGCGGCACCGGGAGCCAGCCCTGCCGGTCGCGGAACGCGGCGTGGGCCGCCGCCAGCGCCGCATCGACCGCGGCCGGGCCGTCGGTGTCGATGGTGGCGATGGTGCTCCGGTCCCAGGGAGAAACCACGTCGAGCTGTCCGGCTGGAGCGTGGCCGGTGGCCAGCATGGAAGCGTGATGTGCAGTCATGATCCCCCCCCCAATGCCCGGCTCGCCGCCTGAATTTCGTGGTTGAGGATGCGGTCGTTGTCGCTGTAGTCCACCGGGATGTCGATCAGGTGCACTCCCGGCTCGGCGAGACACGCCGACAGAGTCGGGATCAGCTCGGCCGCCGCTCCGATCCGGTGACCGTGGGCGCCGTAGCTCTCGGCGTAGCGCACGAAATCGGGGTTGCCGTAGTCGAGTCCGAACGAGGCGAATCCCATGTTGGCTTGCTTCCACTTGATCATCCCGTAGGCATCGTCGCGAAGGATCACCACCACCAGGTGCAATCCCAACCGCACCGCTGTCTCCATTTCCTGCGAGTTCATCATGAAGCCGCCGTCGCCGCAGATCGCCACCACCGGCCGGGAGGGATGGACCATCTTCGCTGCCATGGCGGACGGGAGACCCGCCCCCATGCTGGCCAGCGCGTTGTCTAGCAGCACCGAGTTGGGGAAATAGGCGCGGTAGTTCCGGGCAAACCAGATCTTGTAGACGCCGTTGTCGAGCGCGATCATCCCGTTGTCGGGGATCGCCTGCCGGAGGTCGGCGACCACGCGCTGCGGGTAGAGCGGGAAGCGGTCATCAGTGGAGCCCTCGAGCAGGTGTTCGTCGAGTCGGGCCTTGACGGTCATGAACCAGGAAAAATTCCAATGGGCAGCAGGGGTGATCGCGGTAGTCAGGCGCGATACGCTCCGGGCGATGTCGCCGATCACGCCGTGCTGCGGGTGGTAGACCGGATCGACGGCGGCGGTCAGGTAGTTGATGTGGATCACCGTGACGTCGCCGGCCGCGGTGACATCGCCGGTGACGCCCTCGTGCCGTTTGTTCGGCTGGTCCATCAGGAACGGCGGTTTCTCGACCACGTCGTGGCCGACGTTGATGATCAGGTCGGCCGCCTCGATGGCGCGATGCAGGAAGTCACCGCTGGAGAGTGCCGCATTGCCGAGGAAGAGCGGATGCCGCTCGTCGATGACGCCCTTGCCCATCTGGGTGCTGAAAAAGGGAATCCCGGTGCGGTCAACAAACTCAGTCAGGGCGCGGCAGGTGTTCTGCCGGTTGGCGCCCGCGCCGATCAGCAGCAGCGGGCGGCGGGCCTGCCGGATCAGTTCGGCAGCCGCCTCGATCGCCTCGTTGGTCGCTTCTGCGATGTTGAAGGTGCTCGGCGGGATGACGTGGGAGTCGGTCTCTTCGCGGGCGATGTCTTCCGGCAATTCCAGATGGACGGCACCGGGGCGCTCGTCCTGGGCCCGCCGAAATGCCTCGCGCACCCGGGCCGGAATGTTGTGGCCACTGGTGATTTGCCGGGCGTACTTGGTGATCGGCTCCATCATGCGGACCACGTCGATGATCTGGAACTCCCCCTGCTTGCTCGCCTTGATCGGCTTCTGGCCGGTGATCATCAACATCGGCATGCCGCCTAGCTGGGCGTAGCCCGCAGCCGTGACCAGATTGGTCGCGCCGGGCCCCAGCGTTGCCAGGCAGACGCCGGCCTTGCCGGTGAGGCGGCCGTAGGTGGCAGCCATGAAGCCGGCGGCCTGCTCGTGCCGGGTGAGGACCAGCCGGATCGAGGAGTCCTTGAGCGAGTTGAGGAAATCGAGATTCTCTTCGCCGGGCACGCCGAAGATGTACTCGACACTCTCGCTCTCGAGGGCCTTGACGAAGATGTCGGTTGCTTTCATGTCGATCCACCTTCACGAGGAGGGCAGCGCCGCGGGGCGAACATTCCAAGACTACCACCGGTCGGACGAGTGAACAACCGGCGCCGAGAATCGGTTCACGGCCGGGGCGGCCCCTTCCGCCAGCCGATCACCAGTCGTAGAATTGGATGCCGCATCGCCGAGCGCCGCATGCGGGCAATCCACCCATTGTCGGAGTCTCGCATGTCCACTGGCCCGCGGCCGATCGGATCCTTCTGCTGGATCAACGTTCTCACGCCCGCGAGCGACGACGCTCGTGCCTTCTTCGGTTCGCTGCTCGGCTGGACCTTCAACGAGATACCGGGGATGGGACACCTCATTCAGGTCGATGGTCATGATGTCGGTGGTTTCTGGGATTTGCATCATGCCAACATGCCGGTAGATCTCGTTCCCGGGATCGGCGTGATGGTTCGGGTGGAAAGCGCCGCCGCGATGGTCGAGCGCGCCATCGCACTCGGTGGGCGGGGAGAGCCCGCCAAGGAGATCGGCCCGAGCGGGACGATGGGTGAGCTCCATGATCCGCTCGGCGCCAACATCGACATCTGGCAGGCAGGCTCCTCGCCCGGCAGCACCGCCGACCCGACTCGCCATGGTGTTCCGAGCTGGATCGAGGGGTATACCACTGACGTCAGTCGCGCTGGGGCCTTCTATAGGGGACTCTTCGGCTGGACCAGCGAAGTGATGCCGATGCCCGGGATGGAGTACCTCGTCTTCAGCAATCAGGGTGAACCGGCCGCCGGAATGATGGTGATTACACCGGAGATGGGCGCGGTGCCGCCCCACTGGGCCACCTATGTTACAGTTGACGACGTCGACGCGTCCGCGGAGCGGGCGGTGGCGCTGGGCGGCAGTGTTCCGCTCCCGCCGGAGGAGATTCCCGGGATCGGACGGTTTGCCGGTTTGGTCTCGCCCCAAGGCGTGCGATTCTTTGTGATCCGGTATTCTTCATTGTAATCGTCACCGATTCGGGAAGTGAATGAGTTCCGGGCTGGCGCGTCATCCAGATGGTCGTGTCACCCGACAAAGCAATGCTCGGCGCTCAGCCGAGACCACCCACGCGAGGTCGCTCATGAGGTTCCTTCGTACCAACCGCGCAGCCGCCATGGTCACTCTGTTCGGCGCGCTCGCCACGGCCCTCGGCTGTACTGATGAGATCGTTCTCGGAGGGGGGCCGGGGGTTCCGGTCAATCCTCTCGTCGCCTCCTGGGATGCGACAGGGTACACTGTCGGCGGCACAAATTACGTGGCAGCCGGCCTCAGTATCCGGCTGATTCTGGCCTCTGACAACAGCTACAACTTTGTCGTCAAGAGCGATCTCGATGGCGTCATCTGCGACCAGGGACAGACTGCCTGTACCGTGACCGGACCGTTCACTTCGACCGCCACCACCATCACCATCGATGCCGGGCGGATCGACGCGTTCACCCTCAACTACACCATCGTGGATGCCACGATGACCTGGACCGGCACGATCAACGGGGCCACCACTACCGTCGTGTACACCCGCGTGCCCTGAGGGCTTGTTCGGGAGCCGCCTTCACTCTGTCCGGCCTTCTGCCTTTATTTGAGGCATGCCCAACACCCAGATCATCGGCACCGGCTTGGCCGTGCCGGACCGCATCGTCAGCAACGATGACCTCGCAGCGAGCATGGACACCTCCGACGAGTGGATCACCCAGCGCACCGGGATCCGCCAGCGCCATTGGGTGGTCGAGGGAGAATCAGGAACCGGGCTCTCCAAGTTGGCAGCCGAGCGCGCCATCGCGATGGCCGGTGTCGGTGCCGATGAGATCGAGGCGATTGTCTACGCCACCTCGTCGCCCGATCACTTCGCTCCCGGCAACGGCGTCTTCATGCAGCATGCCATGGGACTCGGCCACATCCCCGCGATCGACATCCGCACCCAATGCTCCGGATTCGTCTATGCGCTGAGCATCGCCGACGCCTACATCCGCTCCGGTCTCTACCGCACCCTGTTGGTGGTGGGAGCCGAGGTGCAGAGCACCGGAATGGATGTCAGCGATCGGGGTCGCAACACCGCAGTGATCTTCGCTGATGGCGCCGGAGCGGCCGTGGTCCGAGCCGATGACACCCCCGGCGGATCGGCGATTCTGGGATGGGATCTCCATGGCGATGGTGCCCATGCCGAACAACTCTGGGTCGACGCTCCGGGGAGCATTTACCACCCGCGCAATCAGGCCGGGTTTCTGGATTCAAAATGTTTGCTCGCGATGGACGGCAAGGAGGTTTTTCGCCACGCCACCACCCGAATGCCCGAATCAGTCGAGGCCGCCATGGCCCAGGCCGGCGTCACGTCAGAGCAGATCAAGCTGTTGATTCCTCACCAGGCCAACCTGCGCATCTCCGAGATGGTGCAGCGACGGCTTGGCCTTCGTGACGACCAGGTCTACAACAACATCGACCGCTTCGGCAATACCACCGCAGCCACGATCCCGATAGCACTCGACGAGTGCGTCAGGGCCGGCAAACTCAGCCGCGGCGACCTCCTGGTCATCACGGCGTTCGGGAGCGGCTTCCTGTGGGGGAGCGCGGTGATTCGGTGGTAAACGGAGGGTGAACGGTGAACGGTGAACGGGCGCCCCTCTGGGGCGCGGGGTGAAAGGTGAAAGGGTAGGAGGTTTCAGGCCCCCTTTCACCTTTAACGTTTCACGTTTCACCTCACCCCCCGTTCACCGTTCACCCCTTCCGAAACCATCCCCGCCCAGTTCCGTATTGAAACATGTACCCCGTCCTGGAGGGCGAGATGTTCGAGGGATTCTTTGGTTTGCTCTATTTCGCGGTCACCGCCGTGGTCGGCGTGGTCGCCTTTGGCGTGGCCCGTGAGTTTGTGCGGCAGCGGCTTCGTTTTGTCGATGTGGTGCGGCATCCGCTGGCCCCCTGGATTGCTGGTTTGGGGGTGCTGCTGGTGGCCCAGCCGATCGCCTGGCTGCTGCCGTTGGTGACCGCGACGACGGCCGCCGTGGCCGGCGTGGCTGCGGGCTTGGGGACCGCCAGCGGGGTAAAGGCCTTGAAGCGGGGCGATTGAATCCCGATTAGATTGATCGGAATGAGTACTCTCACCTGCACGCGCTGTGGCTTGGAGGGCAACCGCCAGGCCTTCAAGCCGTTCTCGACGGAACTTGGGCAGCGCATTTTCGATTCCATATGTGGGAGTTGTTGGGCCGAATGGCTCAAGACCCAGCAGCAGTTGATCAACCACTATGGATTGGTCCCGCATCAGCCGCAGGCCAAGGCGTTCCTGCTCAAAAACCTCGAGCAGTTTCTGTTCGGTGAAGGGGCGCCAGACCGGATCCCCTGATCGACCTGGCCGCCCCCGCCGGCTCGACTTCGCCCGACCAGTCCTCTCTCTCGACGGAGGCGCGATGTCAGTTCCCCACCCTGGTTCGACCGACGCGATCCCATCGACGCGCGAAGGAGTTGTGGCCGGCCTTCTGGGCGCGGCCGTCGTGGCGATATTCTATTTCGGAGTTGACCTCGCCCGCGGCCTCCCGTTCCTGACGCCAAGCGTGCTCGGCGAGGTGTTGGTCTTCCACCGGCCCGAGGTGCCGCTGGACACCGTCAACAGCGCCGCGGTTGCCGTCTACACCGGAGTCCACCTGCTGTTGTTCCTGGCCTTCGGGTTGGTGCTTACCGCGTTGGCCACCCGGGCCGAAACGAGCAGCGTGGCTCGCTATGCGGTGCTGCAGCTTTTCATCGTGTTCGAGTTGTTCTTCTTCGGGTTGCTGGCGATCGCCTCGGAGACCACACGTGGGCTCTTTCCGCTCTGGAGCGTGCTCACCGCCAACACGGTGGCGGCACTTGTCATGGGCACCTGGATCTGGCGGCATCATCCCAAGCTCCGCCGCGCCATGGGGCGGACTCCGCTTGGCGCACCAGAGATGCAGGTGGAATGATGCTTACCACTTGACGCCGATCTTGGCCCCGACGTCAATCGCCGGCCCTGAGGGACTCAGGTCTTCGGTGAGCCCGAGTTGAATCTCGGGCCAATTGCGGCCAAACCGGAACTGTCCTCCGAAGTCGATCGTAAGCTCGGCACGATCGAGCCCGTCAAAACCGGTGTCGTGCCAATTGGGCGACTGAGACCACACGGTGGCGAAGACCGCCTGCCTGCCCGAAAAACGCCAACGCGCCGCTGCCATCCCGCCCACAAAGGTGCTGTGCTGATACTGCGAGAGGGGGCCGGTAGTCGGCGTCGCTCCCACGGCCAGGCCGGCATCGAGCATGACGCGGTCGCTCCGCACCAGATTGGCGGTGGCATGAAGGGAGCCGCTCAGGACCTCGCGACCCCAGCCGTCCTCATCGGTGGTGGTGGTCGGCAGGGTGACGGTGGCGAGGAGCTGCACTCTGCCGAGACGGTATCCCCCCCCCAATCGCACATCGCCAATAAAGGTGCCGGGACGCTCACTGATCAGCGTGCCGTCGGGCAGGTCCAGCTCGAAGCCGAAGGTGTCGCTGGGGCGCTCGCCCCGGGCCGTGACAGCCGTTCCAGTCACATCGTGAAACCAGTCGAGGAAGCCGTCGAAGACGCCGTCATAGCCGCCCCGCACTGAGACGTTGGCGAGCACGAACGCCCGGGAGGAGAGGTTCCGGGTCACCCAAAATCCCAAGTCCAGCAACTCGGCATCGAGCAGGTACTCACGGGAGCAGAGGAAGATGCCGCAAGGTTGAGGAACCCGATCCTTCTCGATGGCATTGCTGTAATCCATCAACATCCGCACCTGCCAGCCGTCATCGGTAGAGATGGTCGGTTGGGAATAGAGCGGGCTTCGGGAAGTAAGCATCGGATTGGCGGGTACGTAGGGTGGGATTTCCTGAGCCGGAAGGGTCGTCGGCAGCAGGATGACAAGGGCAGGGAGGAGTCGTCGCATCCATGAAGGATACCACGCTACCTTTGCCGAATGCGCCTTGCCGCCCGAACCCCATTGATCGCGACCACCGCGATAGTCGTCGCCCACCTCCTCGACGGGTGGGCCTGGAGCCACCTCGGCAAAGCGGGGGTGTACGACCACGATGCCGGTCGGCTCTTCCGGGTGATCGGCTACCTGCCGGTCTGGTTCTGGCTGGGTACTGCGCTCTGGCTGGTGACCCGGGACCGGAGGCGCGCCCTGTTGCTGGCGTTCGTCCCCGCGCTGGGCGGGATGGTGTCCGAGTTGTTGAAGCTGCTGCTGCAGCGTGAGCGCCCCGGCCTCCATGACGGGAACTATCACTTCCGGACTTTGTCGGAGCGGACCTGGTCCACCTCCGATCTGGGGTTGCCGAGCGGTCACAGCATGGTGGCGTTCACCGGGGCGTTCATGCTCTGCAAGCTCTTCCCGCGCGCCTGGCCAGTCTGGATCGCCCTGGCCTCGGGGACCGCGCTCACTCGGGTACAGGCCCAGGCCCACTTCCTCAGCGACGTGACGGTGGCGGCAGTCGGAGGGTGGTTGGTGGTGGGGTGGTGTTGGCGGAAATGGGGGAGGTGAAAGGTGAAGTGGGCAGGTGAAAGGTGAAAGGTGAAAGGTGAAAGGTGAAAGGTGAAAGGTGAAAGGTGAAAGGTGAAAGGTGAAAGGTGAAAGGGAACGGCCTGCCCCGCCACGCGAAGCGGCGGAAGGGTGAAGGGTGAACGGGGGCTTGTGGGCGAATGCGTCAGTCGGCTTGGGTGTCGCGGGTGCCGTGGACTAGCGGATCGGCCCGACCGGCGGGGTACATCGCCAGGTCAAGGGCGACGAAGACGGCTTTCGAAAAGGGATAGAGCGCCAGCGGGGTGATCAGCATCAGCAACGGCGCGGCGTACTGCAGGAAAGTCCAGGGCGGGTTGGGCCAGCTCCGGATCACGATGGTGGCGATGGTGATCATCAGGATCAGTTCGGCTGCCACCAGGTTGAGGAGATTGGCCCCCACCCGGTTGCCGGAAGCGAGGGCGAAGCCGCAGGTGGGGCAATCCTGTGCCATCTCGAACCAACGCCGGAAGATCCCGCCGCCACCACAATTCGGGCAACGGAGCCGAAGGGCTCGGCTGATCAGGGTGAGTCGTCGGTCCATCATCGCAAACTAGCGGATGCGGGGCTTGAGTGTCACGATCCGGAGCCGGCCGTTGCCGTCGAGGTCGGTCGAGCGTTCGCTGGCCACCGGGTGTTCCATTGCCCGGGCCAATTCGGGCGACGGCTCAACCGTCTCCTCCCCCTCAATGGTGTTGACAGCCGCAGCCCGGGGAATCCCGCGCACTGCCAGCTCGATCGCTATCCGGGTCGGGTCGCTGCGCTTGCCGAGCTGAGGGAGGTCAGGCCGGAAAGTGACATCCCAGACGTGACGATTGACGACCGTGGAAACCAGTGCACGAGCGGTGGCCTCGACGTCGAGCAGCGGAAATTCGCCGCGATCGATGCCGTGCCGGAGGGCGCGTTCCACCGCCAGGCAGCCGCGATGGATGGTTTCCGCCACCCAGGAGCGAACCGCTTCGGGAAAGAGGGTCGCCTCCCGGACCAGCAGCAACAGCACCCGACCCTCACCGCCCTGCTTGAGGCGCTCGGACCACCGCTCGAGCAACAGGGCCACAATCGCTCGCGCGGTCAGCGACCCGTAAGCGTCGGCGATCTCCTTGCCGCGGCTCCAGGAGGAATCACCGTGGCGGGCCACCGCAGCGGTGAAAAGGGCTTCCTTGCTCGGGAAATAGCGATATACGGTACCGACGGTGACCCCGGCGTCCTGGGCGATCTGCTCGACCTTCGCTCGGGAGAACCCTTCGGCCAGAAAGCGCTGCTCGGCTGCATCGAGGAGTTCCTCGGGACGGGCCGCTGCGCGACGATTGAACTTGGTCATCCAAAGAAACTAACCGTCGCTTATCACTCATGCCGTCAAGCAATGTCACAATCACGCCAACATTCATCGGTGCCTTCCAGGACATTGAACTGAAGCGAGGGCTTGCTTTTTGTACCATTTGGTACATATTTAAAGGTTGTGAGCCGCCCATCGCTGGCAGCTTGCAGGAATCCGTTTTTCACGTGACTCTGACCAAAGGAATTACCCATCATGGCCTTCACCATTCACACCCCCGAAACCGCCCCGAACGGCTCCAAGTCGATCCTCAACGATGTTGCCAAGATGTACGGCTTCATGCCGAACCTCTACGCCGTCTTCGCCGAGTCACCGGTTGCGCTCTCGACCTACATTCACATCCTCGGCGCGCTCAAGGATCACGCCGCGCTGACTCCACAGGAGCAGCAGTTGGTGATGCTGGCCGTCAGCCGCGAGAACGGTTGCGGTTACTGCGTCGCGGCCCATTCGATGGTGGCGACGATGTCCGAGGTCCCGGCCGAGACGGTGACGGCGATGCGCGATGGCAAGGCGCCGGCCGATGCCAAGCAGGCGGCACTGGTTGCCTTTGCGAAGGCGATCCTGGAGCATCGTGGCTGGGTACCGGAGGCGGAACAGCAGGCGTTCCTCGACGCCGGCTATACTCGTCGCCACCTCCTCGATGTGGTCTCGATCGTGGCTATGAAGACGCTCAGCAACTACACCAACCACATCGCCGACACGCCGGTGGATCCGCAGTTCGCCAAGTTTGCGTGGAGCAAGCCGACGGAGTGAGGCGCCCGGCGAGACGTGAAAGGTGAAACGTAAAAGGTGAAAGGGGGAGTCGTCCTGTACTTCCCTTTCACCTTTCACCTTTCACCTTGTACCCTTTCCCGTGCACCCTTTCCCGACTTCCTCCCCCTACAGCCCCAGCTCGCTGAGTCCGGGGTGGTCGTCGGGGCGTCGTCCGGCGGGCCAGTGGAACTTGCGCTCGCTGGCGGCGATCGGCAGATCGTTGATGCTGGCGATCCGCCGCTGCATCAATCCGTTGGCGTCAAACTCCCAGTTCTCATTGCCGTAGGCCCGGTACCACTGACCGCTGTCGTCGTGGTACTCGTAGGCAAAACGGACCGCGATCCGGTTGCCGTCACAGGCCCACAGCTCCTTGATCAGGCGATAGTCGAGTTCCCGAGCCCACTTCCGTTCCAGAAACGCCACGATGGCGGCGCGGCCCGTGAGGAACTCGGCACGGTTCCGCCACTTGCTGTCGGCGGTATAGGCCATGGAAACCTTGACCGGGTCGCGGCCGTTCCAGGCATCCTCGGCTAGGCGCACCTTCTGGGCAGCCGCCTCCCTGGTAAAGGGCGGCAACGGCGGGCGAGGGGCATCGGGCTGTGTGGCAGGAGCGCTACTCATCGGGACAGGCCTCGGGAGGTGAGTGAATCGGGGGATCTCGCCAAACAATATCGCCGCTCAGTCGGTTCACACGAGGGGGAGATGAGCAGCCCACAAACGCGACATGGCCCCGAGCTTCCGGGACCATGTCGTGGTGCGGCTGCGGGGGGCAGCAGGGGGCAGAGGGCAGGGGCAGTCAGGGCAGATTGGCGGTGATCGTTTCCTGGCGCTTCTGCCGGGTGATCTGGATCATGAAGGTGCGGTCGCGGTCGTAGCTGCGGAGCACCCTGAGGAACTCGTTCGGGGTTTCGATGCGGCGACCATCGACCGCCGAGACGACGTCACCGGCGCGCAGCTTGAGCTCACTGTCGGCCGGAGCATTGACGACCAGGACCCCTTCCTTGACCCCGAAGTAGCTGCCGAGCTCCTCGTTGACGGGAGCCAGTTCAAGTTGGGTGAGAGGGCCACCGAATTCAAAACTGAAGCTGGAGACCGATGGCGTCGCCTGCCAAATAGCGCCCGGGCGGCCGGCGACCGGCGGGGTGTTGGGTGGGCGTGGCACCGGCACCCAAGCACGGTTGCGGAGCTCACTGGCCAGTACAGGGGTGTCGAAGACGAGAGCCGTCCGGTCTTCGACCGGTGTGATCTGGGCGTTGAGATTCTTGCTGTCGCGGCGGAACTCGATCCGGACCGCCTTGCCGACCTCGAGTGATCCGGCCACTTCGATGAGCTTGATTGAGGGGATCGACTGAGCCGACGGGTCGGTGACCCGCTCCGAGCTGCCGATTTCCTTGCCGGCCAGCTTGGTGATGATGTCACCACTCCGGAGTCCGGCCTTGTCGGCCGGGCCGTTGGGGGTGACCGCCTGGACGTAGGCGCCATGGCGATCGCTGTCCCGCGGAGTGGGATCGACGGAAACGCCGATGATCGGGCGGGCCGCCAAGGTGGGGAAAAAGTTGAACAACTGGCCCCGTCTGTCGGCATCCCGGGACTGGAGCTCCTCCAGCCGCTTCGCGGTACCAGTCAACCGATCCACGAGGAGGCGGGAACTGAATGGCACCATCGAGTCAATCTCCAGCTCCAGCAAGTGAGAGCGGAGCCCCTCGGCATTCATCCGCAGGGTGTCGGCCTTGAACCGGAGCAGCATCGTGCTTCCCTCGGCTCGCTGGCAGATTGGCTTCGCCTCCAACTCGGAGAGGGTCCGACCGTTGATCACCACCCGGCACTCGCTGGCGGTGTTGTTGCGCTGAATCGTGATACTGGTGTCCTGGGCGGCCAGCGGGGCCGTAAGTGCAGCCATGGCCAGCACCATCATGGGGCGTCGCATCTTCATCACTCCTCGGTGTTGTTGCCGGACCTAGAGGTCCACGTTGTTGGCCTTGGTGAGGTGGACATCCACCAGGGCGTTCATCAAGCCGACCCGCTCCTGCCAGAGCGAGACCTCTCGTTCGATTCTTTGCTGGCGCCGCAACCGGGCGGCGGCTTGCAGCTGGGCATCGACTGCCGCGATCCGATCCTCGATTTCGATGACCACGAGGGCGGTCCGCCCATCCATCACGCGGGAATCCGGGGCCCAACTGCGCAGGGTCTGCTCGAGTTGCTGGGAGTCGGAAATCGCGCTGGCGATCCGCTGCTCGGCGTCGAGCGAGGATGGCACCATCAGATTGCGCCCGACGACACCCAGCACCAGCATGGCCGCGGCGGCCATACCGACCAGCGAGATGATCCGCCGCCGCCGAATTTGCCGGAGATTGAGGTGGTCCTGAAAGCGCACCAGTTGGTCACTGCCTGGTGCCACGCCGCCGAGAGCCCGGAGCCGGGCGGTGCGCTGATGCAGGGCATCGAGTTCGTCGCGGCAGGCGGTACAGCGGTCGAGGTGATGGGCCGCGGCCGCGAAGGCCGGTTCGCTCCGGTCACCATCCCGGAGAGCCAGCAGCTCGGCCATCGTCAGGTGGAGTTTGGGGTCGGTCATGAGAGGGCCCCCTCGCCCAGCCAGACGCGCAACCGGGAGTGAGCCCGGGCGAGCTGCGACTTGGAAAATGAGGCGGTCTTGCCCATCTGGGTGCCAATTTCCTCGTGGGTGAATCCCTCCACATCGTGGAGCCAGACCACGGCCCGGGCGGTGTCGCCGAGGCGTTCCAGGGCAGACTCCAGGTCCATCCGGAGCAGGTGGGAAGCGGGTCTGGCCGGGGCGATGTCGTCCACCAGCTCGTCGGTATCCCGGTATTTGTTGCGCCGCAGCCGCATCAACGCCTTGGAGGAGGCGACGGTACGAATCCAGCCCCAGAGCGAGCCGTCGCCACGGTAGTTGCGAATACTACGACACACCTCGAAGAAGGTCTCCTGGAGGACATCCTCGGCGTCTTCGGTGGTGCGGCAGATTCTCCGGGCCAGGTTGTAGACCGGCGGGCTGTAGGCGCGGTAGAGTTGCTCGAGCGCCACCGGGTCACCCCGCTTGGCGCGGGCGATCACCGCATCGGCGTCGGGGATGGTCATGGCGTCCATGGTCAGCACTTTCGTCGTCATGCCGGTAAAGATGCCGACAGGGCCGGGAAGGTTGCAGGGGGAGGGGAGGAAGGTGAAACGTGAAAGGTGAAAGGTGAAAGGTGAAAGGTGAAACGGGGCTCGATAGCTGGGGTGCGTCCCCCGGACCCCCGTGGGCTCGAACCCGGTGCCCCAGATCCCTTTCACCTTTCACGTTTCACGTTTCACGTTTCACCTTCAGGTCCCGCCCGTCATTAACTTTCCCCCAACCCATTAACCGGAAACCAGATATGCTCTCAGACAAGCTCCAGAACGCCCTCAATGCCCAGATCAACCTCGAGATGGCCTCATCGTATGCCTATCTCGCCATGGCAGCCCATTTCGAGTCGGTGGCCCTTCCCGGGATGTCCAACTGGATGCGGATCCAGGCGGCCGAAGAGCACACCCACGCCATGAAGCTGTTCGACCATATGTGCGACCGTGGCGGCAAGGTGGTCCTGCAGCCGATCGCGCAGCCCGAACACGAGTTCGACACCCCGCTGTCGGTGTTCGAGGCGGCACTCCACCACGAGCAGACGGTGACCAGGGCGATCAACTCGCTCTACGCACTGGCGCAGCAGGAGTCTGACTATCCGAGCCAGGTGATGCTGCAGTGGTTCATCAACGAGCAGGTGGAGGAAGAGAAGAACGCGATGACCGCGATCGACCAGCTCAAGATGGCCGGCGGCAACCCGTCGGCAATCCTGATGCTGGACCAGATGTACGGCAACCGGACGCCGGAACCGGAAGGCGGCGAGGGCTGATGCTCAAGTGGATCGCTGGCATTGCGCTCGGCCTGGTGCTGCTGGTCATCGGGACGTGCTGGTACGGCTACAACAAGATCACCGGTGGTGGCGACACCGCCACCGTGCATGTCGCCGTGGCGGCAGAGCAGGCTTGGGCGTACATCAGCGATCCCGATTCGATGGCGATCTGGTACGGCAGCACCGAGACGATCACGCCTCGTGGCACTGGTCCGCTCGCGCCGGGCGACACGCTCAGGATCCGCAGCTCCGGCTCGACGCCGGGGACCACGCAGGAGACCGCATGGCTGGTCCAATCCGTGGATGCACCGCAGCGGATAACCTACGCCACGCTCGGTGACAGCACCACGCCAATCCTGCGGCGCGAGGACGCAATCATACCGGCGCCGGGCGATTCGATCGCGATCACCTCACGAGTGATCCTGCCCGACTTCACCGCCAACGTGACCGACTCCGCCGCACTCGGCGCCGAGCGGATGCTGGAGGCGACGGGCAAGATCATGACAGCAGCAATGCGGATCGCGGAACAGCAGCGATTGGAGCGGCTGAAGAAGTACCTCGACCAGCCATAAAAGAGAGAAAGAGAAAAGGAGAAAAGGAGAGAAAGAGAGACATCCTTCTCTCCTTCTCTCTTTCTCTCTTTCTCTCTTTCTCTCCTTTAGAACATCCGCCCGCCCAGCGGCACTTCTCCGGTCGGCTCGAGCAGCACCACGGCGCCGTGCTCGTCGGGGACGCCGAGGACCAGCACCTCGCTCTTGACCCCAGCGACTCGCTTCGGTTCGAAGTTCATCACCGCGATGACCAGCTTCCCGACGAGCTGCTCGGGGGTGTAGTGGATGGTGAGTTGGGCGCTGGAGGTCTTGACGCCGAACTCGGGACCGAAGTCGATGGTGAGGACGTAGGCAGGATTGTGCGCCTTGGGGTTGGGGGCAGCAGTGAGGATGCGGCCGGTGCGGATGTTGATTTTGTCGAAGTCGTGGATCGACAAAAAGTCGTGAGTCGTGAGTCGTTGGTCGTTGGACGGGGTCTGGGTCACGAAGGGTTCCTCTTGTGGTGGCGACGTGAGAGGGGGGGGATGCCGCGAATCCCTCTCACGACTAACGACTAACGACTAACGACCTCCAACCACAAACGACATCATCCGCCCCTTGACCCAGATCACCTTGCGAATCTCTCCTGCCAGATGTCTCGCGATGGCTGGATCGGCCTCGGCGGCCTTCCGAACCACCGACTCTTCGGCCTCGCGAGGCACCGTAACCGTGCCGCGGGTCTTGCCGTTGACCTGGACCGCTATGACGACGGTATCCTCGATGGTGAGTGCGGGGTCGTAGCCGGGCCAGGCGGAGTCGAAGATTGATCCGCTGCCGCCGAGTCGCTCCCAGCATTCCTCGGCGAAGTGCGGCGCGAATGGAGCTGTCATCTGCACCAGAGTGCGGATCACTCCGGGTTCGGCACAGTTGCACTCCCTGAGGGTATTGACCAGCTCCATCAGCGCGGCAATGGCGGTGTTGTAGCGCAACCCCTCGAGTTCCTCGGCGACCTTCTTGCGGGTCTGGTGCCACTTCACCAGGACGTCGTGACGGATCTCGCCGTCGCGCGCGTCGGGATGCCCTGCCAGGGTGACGAGATCCCAGACCTTGTCGAGGAAGCGGCGCGGCCCGCTGATGCCGGCGTCGCGGAAGTCGCCTCCCTCCTGGAACGGGCCCAGGAACATCAAATACATCCGGAAGGTGTCTGCTCCCCACTGATCGATGTACTGATCGGGAATCACCACGTTGCCGCGCGACTTGGACATCTTGGCGCCGTCCTTCACGATCAGGCCGTGAGCGCGGAACTTGAGGAACGGCTCCTCGAAGTCGAGCAGGCCGGCGTCGTGCAGCACCATGGTGATGAAGCGCGAATAGAGCAGATGGAGCACGGCGTGCTCGTTGCCGCCGATATAGCTGGCCACCGGGAGCCAACGCCGGGTGCGCTCCGGATCGAAGGCGCGGTCGCTGAAGTCGGTGCTCGGATAGCGCAGGAAATACCACGCCGAGTCGAGGAAGGTGTCGGAGACATCGGTTTCCCGGCGCCCTGGGCCGCCGCACTCGGGGCAGGGGACGTGGTACCACTTCTCGTCCCGCGCCAAGGGCGAGATGCCGGAGTCGTCGGGGCGGAAGTTCTCCAGCGGTGGCAACTCCACCGGCAATTGCTCCTCCGGGACGGGGACCGCGCCGCAACTGTCGCAGTAGATGATCGGAATCGGCGGACCCCAGTAGCGCTGCCGCGAGATGCACCAGTCGTAGAGCCGGTACTGTACGGTGCCCTTGCCGTGCTCCCCGGATTCCAGCCAGCGGGTGATGGCGGCCTTGGTCTCCAGCGGGGTGGTGCCGTCGAACTGGGCCGAGTTGACCATCCGGCCCCCGGCATCGACTTCACTGTACGCCTCCTGGAGGGGGGTGTCGGCGGATTCGTCCGGTCCGGCAACGACGCGCACGATCGGCAGATCGTACTTGGTCGCGAAGGCGAAGTCACGCTCGTCGTGACCCGGCACCGCCATGATCGCGCCGGTGCCGTACTCCATCAGCACATAGTCGGCAATCCAGACCGGAATCTCCGCTCCGGTGGCAGGATTGACGGCAAAGCTGCCGGTGAAGACGCCGGTCTTTTCCTTGTCGCCCACCTTGCGGGAGACCAGATCCTGAGCGGCAGCCTGGGCGCGGTAGGCCTCGACTGCCTCACGCTGCTCGGCAGTGGTTAGCTGCTCGACCAGCGGATGCTCAGGAGCCAGCACCATGAAGGTGGCACCGAAGAGGGTGTCGGGCCGGGTGGTGTAAACACGGATCGCGCCCCCCCCCCCCGGCAACCTTGAACGCCACCTCGGCGCCTTCGGAGCGTCCGATCCAGTTCTTCTGGGCCATCACCGTGGTGTCGGACCAGTCCATCTTGGCGCGATCGTCCAGGTTGGCCAACAAACGACCGGCATAGTCCGTGATCCGGAAATACCACTGTTCCAACGCCCGCTGCTCGACCGCAGTCCCGCAACGCTCACACGCGCCGGCAATCACCTGCTCGTTGGAGAGCACCGTCTTGCAGCTCGGGCACCAGTTGACCGCGCCGTGCTTCTTGTACGCCAGTCCGCGCTTGTATAGCTGCAGGAAGACCCACTGGGTCCACTTGTAGTACGACGGATCGGTGGTGGACAGCACGTTCCGCCACGGGAACATCCCGCCCATCCGGGTGAGCTGCCGGGTGAAGTTGGCGATGTTCTGCGGAATCAAGTCGGCCGGGTGCTTGCCGACCTTGATGGCGTAGTTCTCGGAGTGGATCCCGAAGGCGTCAAAGCCGATCGGCTCGAAGACCTGGTACCCCGTCATCCGCTTGTAGCGCCCGTAGCAATCCGCCCCCGTGAAGGCGAAAAGGTTCCCCACATGCAGCCCTTCGGCCGAGGGATACGGGAACATCATCAGATTGTAGAAAGGGCGCTCGGCCCGGTCCAGGTCGGGCTGGTTGGTACCCTGCTCCTGCCAGCGGGCACGCCACTTGGCTTCGACTTCGGAGGGACTGTATGTCGGGGACTCGATCATGAACGAATATAAAGAGAGAAAGAGAAAAAGAGAGAAAGAGAGAAGGAGAGAAGGAGAGGGGGGGAGAAAGCGCCCTCGTCCCGACCGTAGGGAGGGACCTCGGCACGAGGGGGGGCCTTCTCTTTCTCTCTTTCTCTCTTTCTCTCTTTCTCTCTTCCCTACCGCCGGAAGGCGCGGCGCTCGGCCAGATTGATCGTGAAGGGCTCGCCATTGACCGTGGCCGGCGGGGTCGCGGTGCCGTCGAAGGTGATCACCACGGTGCGCATGACGGGCGACTGGTCTCCGATGGTGACAACAAACTCCCGGGTGACGGTGCCGGAGAGCGGCCAGGGCGGGGTGTCAGCGGCAACCGGGACCACGACATCTTCCACTGTGGCAGTGCTGGTCATGGTGTAGTTGCGATTGGGCCCACGATCGGTGAACCGGGCCCGGCTGTTCTCGCTAGCCGCAGTGCCGTTGATTGTGCGGGTGGTCTCGGCGCCGAGCAATCCGGTGAAGCTGAAGTCACGCGAGCGGGAGATGGTCGCCGTCCACGGGCCGCGGGTGACGTCGCCTGCGAGAGTCGCCTCGAGGTCGACTCGGGCAGTCAGATCGGCATCGTAGGCCGTCTGGGTAGCGTCCAGCTCGTCGAAAAAGGTCAGCGTCCGGGTGATCGTCAGCCCGTTGGCGGTGTTGGGCGGGCAGGTGAAGCGGCCGCCACCGAAGCCGCAACCGGCAGTGTTGCCCGGGCCCGGGGGCAGGTCATCGGGGTCGAGGACGGCGGCGCCGAAGGCAATCGTGCCGGTGAGGCCGTTCATCCCGGCCATGACATCGACATCCTCGGCAGCGGCGTCGGCGGCCACGGCAGCGACGTCGGCATTGAGGGTGGTCGTGGTGGTGCTGCTCCCGGTTGAATCACTGGAACAGGCGGCGGCAGCAGCGATCAGAAAGACGAATGGCGTGCGCATGGTTCAGGTCCTGGCGGTTGGTGATAAGACACAATCACGGGACGCAACATCCCGAAGGACAACCTGGATGACCCGGAAGCCGGGTATTTGTTAACCCGAAGTATCGGCCAGGTAGTGTCGGCTGTTCGGGCATGATACCGGAGACGAATGAGATGGGGGGAGTTTCACTTGGGGAGGCGCGGAGGGGGCTCACGCAGAGGCGCGGAGGGCGCAGAGGGGGAGGCGCAGAGGGGGAGGCGCAGAGGGGGAGGCGCAGAGGGGGAGGCGCAGAGGGGGAGGCGCAGAGGGGGAGGCGCAGAGGGGGTTCACGCAGAGGCGCGGAGGGCGCAGAGGGGGAGGCGCGGAGGACGCAGTCAGGGGTTGGGGGAGGAGTCTGTGGCGCTGTGGGCGACGCCGCCGCTGACAATGAAGGCCATCAATTCCCCGCTGTCGACTGCGACGGGGACGATGCGGTCGGCGGGGACGAGGACCAGGTTGCCGGCGATGTTGTAGGACTGGGGCAGGTAGACTGCCACCCAGCCGTCGAGGCCGAGCCGGCTCAGGTCGTCGGCAGTAACGAAGCCGAGGAACCAGAGCTCGATGGTCGGGTCGGGTTGCACCCGGACGGCGCGGCTGAAGCGTCGGCGTTCTCCCACGAATGCTCCCATCAGGTCTTTCGCGGCGGTGTAGAGGAGCCGGACGAGGGGGAGTCGTGCCAGGATACTGTCGAATGTTCCGATTGCAGCTCGGGTGACGACATTGGTGGCGAGTGCACCGATGAGCGTGATGGTGGTGATCACGATGAGCAGGCCGACTCCCCAGTAGGGGAGACCGAGCCATGAATCGATCCAGTTGATTGCCTGCCAGGCCACCCACAAAGTGAGGACGACGGGCAGGGTAATCGCTGCGCCGCGGAGGAAATAGGTCGGCGCGCGCCGCCAGATCTGCCCTGTTGGTTGGTCTGACATTGCTAGAGCCTTGGTTCGATGGTCGACAGTAGTTGGGCAAGGTCTTCGGGTTGCGCGTCGCCCATGTGGCCTATCCGGATGATGCGATCTTCGTTGTCGTCGCGGGTCGTGGCGATCTGCCAGCCTTCAGCGCCGAGTGTTCGCACCAGCTCGGCGGCGGATTTACCCGGTGCCAGCCGCAGTGCGGTCACGGCATCGGCGCGGCGGCCGGCGGTGGCGAAGAGGGTGCAGCGGCCATGGCTCGCCACCCAATTCTCCACCATCTCGCGCATGGCTCGATGACGGTTCCATCTGGCCTTGAGTCCCTCGATGGCAATCCGCTCCAGTTGCCGGTCAAGGGCAAAGAGCTGGGGCAGTGCGGGGGTCTGTGACCATCGTCCGGCTGCCGCATCGTGGTGCAACGCGGCCAGATCGAGGTAGAGGCCGCGGTCCCGCTGTTCGGCAGCCCGTTCCAGGAATCGGTCGGTCACCGTCGCGAAGGCGAGTCCTGGTGGCAGGCCGAGTGCCTTCTGGGAGCCGGAGAAGACCACGTCGGCGCCCCAGCCATCGGGGTCGACCGGTGCGGCGGCGAGGGTGGTGACGGCATCGACGATCGTCACCACATCGGGGAGTGGCCTGAGCAGGTGCAGCAGCTCGGAGACGGGATGCTGTACTCCGGTAGAAGTCTCGCCGTGGACCAGAGTGACCGCATCGACCGGAGGACCGTCGAGCATGGTGGCCAGCAGTCCTGGCTCCAGTGCCTCGCCTCTGGGGACGTGCAGCCGGATGACTTCCTTGTCGCACTGCTCCGCGATTCGGGCGAAGCGCTCTCCGAAGGCGCCGGAAACCACGCACAACACGCACTCGCGCACTCCCGACCGGATTGCCGCCTCCATCAGTCCGGTGGCGCTGCACGTCGCGACGGCCACCGGACGCCGGGTCTGGAAGATTTGCCGCATCCCCAAGTCGATCCGGGCCCGCAGTGCCTCGGCGGCGGGAGTCCGGTGGCCGATCATCGGCTGCTGCATGGCAGCCATCACGTCGGGATGGACGGCAACCGGCCCCGGCAGCCAGAATCTCTGGGGGGGGGATGTCATCGCAGCAGGGAATCGGTGGTGGCCAGCATGCAACCGGATTCGGCCCAGTCGCGCACCAGTGCGTCGCCCCGGTCGGGGTTGAGGGCGGCGATGGCGTCCGTCACGATGACCACTTCCGCCGCCGGAGAGTGCCGACGCAATCCGATCACCGCAGCGAGCACGCAAACATCGGTGGCCACGCCATAAAGCACGATTCTGTCTGGTGCGATCGTCTCAAGGACAATTGTGGCGTTGGGATTCCACCGGAAGACGTCGGTGCCGGGCTTGTTGAGCAGGATGTCACCGTCGTGTTGATTGATTTCCTGCTCCAGTGCGGTCCGGTCCCACGGTACGGCGTGGATCACCAGCGGTTGCCGCAATGTCGTGGCGGCCACCTTGGCCTGCCCGTCGGTGCCCCGCATGCAGTGGGGCGGAAAGGTGGTGGACCAGTCCGGATTGGCGCTGATTTCGGCGTGGCCGAGGTCGTGATCGTCGGCAGTGGCGACAATCCGGATCCCGGCCTTGTGGGCGTGAGTGGTGAGTCGCTGCAATTGCGGCATGACCGCCTCGGCTCCCGGCACCGCCAGCAAGCCGTTGGCATGGATGAAGTCGGCTTGAGTGTCGACGTCCCAGAAGATGGTTGGCATTGCGGGCAGGGCTCCTTTCGGGGTTGGAGGTCATAGGTCCTAGGTCGTAGGTCGCAGGTCGTGTGTCTTGAGTCGTAAAAGGTGAAAGGTGAAAGGGGTGTTGCTCCCCGCCGTTTCACCTTTCACGTTTCACATGGTGGCGACAATCTTGGACCCGCAACAATTCTCACCGCACCGCTTCCAACCGTGCATTCTCCCGATACGCCCGTCCCACCTTGACGCAATCTCGACCGGCGTTCCGCACCACGTCGGCCGTGAAGTCGAAGCGGCCCTGAAAGAGTGACGATCCCACCCCGTAGGCGTCGACCGGGACGCCGAGTGCCTCGAACTCGCGGATCTTTTCGACCGTGAAGCCGCCGGAGACAACGATTCGCACGGCGGGGTGTCCGGCGCGATCAAGGGCGTCGCGGACGTTGTGGACTAGTTGGGGATTGACGCCGGTGGGCCGGAAGGAGCCCATCTGGGGCACGACCGAGGCGTCGACCAGCATCTCGCTGGTGTCGATGCGGACGCCGTAGAGCCGATCGCCGAGGGCATCAGCGAGCGCCACCGAGGTGCGGACGCAATCGTTGTCGAAGTCGACCAGAGTGACCAGACGGATCTCCTCGGGCATGTGCTCGAGGAATTTGCGCGAGGCGAGCACGGTGTCGCCGCCGTAGGCAGCGATCAGACCGTGGGGTACGGTGCCGACCCCCTCGCTGCCCCACCAGCTCGCCTGGGCATCGGTGCTGACCCCGATCGCGCCGGCGACATGGGCCGCGTAGCCGTCACCGGTCTGCACCATCCAGTGATCGTGACGCGCGGGGAAGAACATTACCTCGCGCGGCTTGGCCGCTTCGACCACCCGCCGGGTGTTGGTGCCGACCCGGGTGCGCCGGGCGAGGACGCCGAGGTAGAGGGTTTCGAGGTGGGCAAAATGGTCATACGGCCCGGTGATCTCGAGTACCACCTCCCACGGGGTGATGGCGTCGCCATCGTGGAGGGCGCGGACCTCAAGGGCGTCCCAGTCATCGGCGCAGAGGCGGAGGATCGCGATGGCCTCGTCGATGCCGCCCAGCAGCGCGTCGTGCTTGTTGAAGACCTGGACGGTCACGATCGGCGATGCGCCGTCGGCCCGTAGTACGTCACGGGCGCGCACGAAATATTTGTCCGAGTAGTAGCCAGCCCGCATCTTCTCGACGGGAAGGTTGAATATCTCGGGGTCGAGTCTCGGTCGGCGGGGAGCGGTCATGGCTGGAAATCTGGCATCAGGGGGGGAATGGTGAAAGGTGAGGCGCACCGGGCTGCCGGCTGCCAGCCTCCCGGAGTAGCGGTCCCTCTCGTCGGCGAATACCCTTATCATTGGTACTTCCAGCCTTCCAGGAGCATTCGCATGTCCGATCAATCGTTGTCTCGACGCACCTTCCTCGGCGCAACCGGCACCGCCATGGCAGCGGCGTCGATGGCCCCTGCCACGGTGATCGCAGCGCCCTTCGTTCGCCGGAGCAGGGCCAGTCGACCGGTTGCCATCGCCAGTGCCAACGGGGTCCGGGGAGTCGCCCGGGCAGTCGAGCTGGTGCTCCGCGGCGGCGACACCCTCGATGCGGCGGTGGAGGGGGTCAAGATCCAGGAACTCGATCCCAATGACACCTCCGTCGGCTACGGCGGATTGCCGAACGAGGAGGGGGTGGTGCAGCTCGACGCCTCCTGCATGCACGGTCCCACCAAGCGGGCCGGCGCGGTCGGCGCGCTGGAGGGAATCAAGACGCCGAGCGAGGTGGCCCGCCTGATCCTCAAGTACACCAATCACATCATGTTGGTGGGGAAGGATGCCCAACGCTTCGCACTCTCCTACGGCATGCAGCTCGAGGATTTGCTGACCCCCGAATCGCGGGAGACCTGGTTGCGCTGGCGCGCCAATCGCGGTCCGGACGATGACTGGCTGTCGCCCGATGGCAGGGAACCGATGGGAGTCCGCCCGACAGGGACGATCAACATGAACGTGGTGTCGGCCAGCGGCGACATCTCCTCGGTCACCACCACCAGTGGACTCGCCTGGAAGATTCCCGGCCGGGTTGGCGATTCACCGATCATCGGTGCGGGTCAGTACACGGACAACGCCATTGGCGCAGCGGGATCCACCGGACGCGGCGAGAGCAACATCATGGTCTGCGGTGGCTTCCTGACGGTGGAACACATGCGCCAGGGAATGCACCCCAAGGATGCCGCGCTGGCCACCCTCAAGCGCGTGGTCGCGATGACGCCGCCGCGTCTGCTGGACGAGCGCGGGCGACCGAAGTTCCAGCTCAACTTCTATGCGGTCAACAAGGGCGGCGAATATGGCGGGGCGGCGATTACCCGCTCACGCTTTGCCGTCGCCGACGAGGCTGGTGCACGGATCGAGGACGCCGCCGTCCTCTACGAACGATGATGCGCAACTTCTGCTGCCGTGCCCTGATCGCCGTCGCGATCGCGGCGGCGCCGTCCCTTGTGGAGGGGCAGGAGCCGTGGCGGCTCTCCTACTTCCCCTACCTCAACTCGTCACCGAATGACGGCGTGATGGGGATGGCCCGCGCGATCTGGTTCCAGCAGGCCGATTACGGCGAGCGCACCACGCTGCGTCGCTCGCTGGCGATCGATGCCGGCATCTCCACCCACGAGTCGTGGCTGGCGCGGGCCACTTACGCCGATCCCACCATCGCCGACGGCTGGCGATTGCACGTCGTGGCGGAGGCGGGACGGCAACCGCGCTTCGGCAACGAACACGATCCCATCGAGCGCGAGCGGCAGCTGTCCCAGGTCGAGGTGACGCGGCGGATCGTCGGGCCACTGCATTTCGCATTGCGTGGCGGAGTGCGTCGGGACGAATTCGATGGCGATGTCGGGACGCTGATCGACCGCTATCCCAGGACCTCATTCGATCTCAATTCTTCGTTCACCCGCGGCAACATCACCCAGACCGATGCCACTGTGCGGACCGCGCTGGTGCTCGACCTGCGTGACCGCGAGTTCGACGTGAACAAGGGAGTGCTCGCCGAGGTCGGGGTAATGGCCGGTTCGGCAGGCGAGGGTTACGAAGGGGTCTACGGCCACCTGCGCGGCTACCTCTCGCCGCGTCCGGGCACCCGCGTGACGGCGCGCGGCGCCTTCCGGGCCCTCTCCGGCACCGACGCCGTGGCGGCGCTCCACGAGCTGCCGCAGTGGGAATCGGCCGTCACCACTCTCGGCGGGCATGGCTCCCACCGCGGCTTCGGTGAGGGGCAACTGGTGGGCCGCGGCCTGCTGCTCGGCGGACTGGAAGTGCGCCACGACATCATCAATCTCGGCGACTTCGGTGCGATCACCGCGCTCGCATTTGCCGACGGCGGACGGGTCTTCGCGGAGGTCCCCCCCTCCTTCACGAGCGCACCACCGCGCTCACCCGGGAAGCTCAGGTTGACGACCGACGGCTGGGAGATCGGTGGAGGGGGGGGCATCGCCATCCGGGTGCTCCGCTCAGCCACAGTCACCATCACCGCGGCGCGCGGCAACGGCGAGACCAGGTGGTACACCGGGACTGGCTGGAGCTGGTAGGAATCAAAAGAGAGAAAGAGAGAAGGAGAAAAAGAGAGAAAGAGATTGATTCCTCTCTTTCTCTCTTTTTCTCCTTCTCTCTTTCTCTCTTTTGAGTCAGCCTTCGCGGATCACCACACCGCGTGCGGCCAGCATCTTCACATATCGATCGTACGGCATCCCCTCGTCGGGCGTGGTCACGCCGGGCCGGATCACCTGACGGCGCGCCTGGACCAGGCCGGTGACCGAGAGTGAGTAGCCGGTGCAGCGCATCATCGCCGAAATGCCGTTGACCTCGTCGTGATAATCCACGAGATCGAAGGTGGTGGTCAGCGGTTGGCCGTCCTTGGTGCCGCTGACGATCACGCGAAGCGCCACCAGATCGCGTCCCTCGGGCTTGGTGAGCTTGGGTGATACCGCCGCGATGAAGGCGTCTCGGGGTACCACCTGCTTCCCCTTGACCGAGATCGGTGCGAGGTCCAGCAATCCCATCTCGCGCACGGCGCGCATCAGGTCGGCGTGACCCGGATAACGGAGCGTCTTGTATTCCATCTCGCGGATGGTGCCCTGGTAGCTGAACGGCATGGTGCTGATACCGCCAGCCGTGTGGAACGCCTCCAGGGAGCCCACTGGAGCCGGGAAGGCCACCGATTCGAGTTCGCTCAGCGCGTCGACCGTAACCGGCTTGCCGCCCCGCAGGATCCAGGACGGGGTGGTGTAATAGTCGAGGGCGCCTTCGAGGGAATAGACGATCTGGTAGTTTAGCGGCGGTTCCGGGTGCTGTGGCAGCCCCCCGACGAAGATCCGGACCCGGTCGGTGGTATCGAGGCGCCGAATCCCCTCGGCTGCGAGGATGTTGACCATCCCCGGGGCCAGGCCGCAGTCGGGCATGATCGACAGCCCCTTGGCGCGGGCGGCCTCATCGAGCTTCTTCTGCTCCATGACGATCTCGGTGTTGCCGCCCAGATCGGCAAAATGGCAGCCGGCCTCGACCGCGAGCCGGGCCATCTCGTCGTTGAAATAGTAGGGAATGGCGCTGAGTACGGCATCGTGCCCTTGCATCGCCTCGAGCACGGCCGGATGATTGGTGACGTCCAGGGTCAGCCGGTGGAGGCGGGGGTCGTCTAGCTTGGCCAGGAAGCGCGCCATCCGCTCCGGCTGCAGGTCGGCGATGGTGACTTGGGTAACTTCCGGGTCGCGCAGCAGATCAAAGGCACAGGCGCAGCCCTGCAGGCCGGCGCCCAGAACGAGCATCTTCATATTATCCAGACCTCTCGGGTGTGATGTCTTCGGAGCCAAGCATCGAAGATAATCGCCCGCAGAGTCCAATTCATTCAGTCCAAAGGCCACGATGGAAGCCACTGAAACCACGCGAGATCGACTGCTGGCAGCCGCGCGCGAGCTGTTCACGACCATCGGCTACCATGCCACGACCACACCGGTACTGGCTGAGCGGGCCGGAGTGGCCGAGGGGACGATTTATCGGCATTTCAAGAGCAAGCGGGCGCTGCTCAATGCCGCCTATCAGGAAGCGCAGGCCTGGGGAGTCGCCTCGATCCAGGCGGTGGGGTCCGGTCGGATCACCGATCGCCTGGCTACGCTCGGTCGCCAGTGGCTGGCGGCGGCCGAGTCGGATCCGGCCCGGATGCGGCTGCTGCTGGCCTGGCGGCTGACCCAGGAGCTCGATGAGAACTCCCGGCACGCCGGTCTGGAGGTGCGTCAGGCGGTCGAACGCCTGGTGGCCATCGGCAAGCAGGAGGGCCAGATCCGGCCGGGAGTGGTGGAGCTGTGGGCCACTGTCTGGCTCACCCTGGTGACCTCGGCGGTGGAGCGGGTTGCCTCGCGGGAGTGGAGCAGCAGCCACCCGCACGCTCTCGCGGTGGTCGATGCTGCATGGGAAGTGCTCTCTCCTCCAACGGAATCTGTGCGTGATCCGTCGTCGACAGCAGTCGGGATCTCGGGGTAGCCGATGGCGGTCGAGCACAGCTTTCTGGTGACCTTCGCCCTGGTGCTCGGCACTGCGGCGGTAACCACGGTTTTGTTCGAACGGCTGCGCCAGCCGGTGGTCCTTGGCTACTTGCTGGCCGGGTTGCTGGTCGGTCCGCATCTCACCTTCATGCCGTTCGTGGCCGATCGCTCCACCACCGAGACGCTGGCCGAACTGGGCGTCATCCTGCTGCTGTTCGCGATCGGGCTTGAGTTCTCGATCAGGCGACTGATCCGGGTCGGCGGCAGCGTCACGCTGACTGCGGTGATCGACATCTCGCTGATGGCCTGGCTCGGGATCGGGGCTGCCACTCTGCTGGGATGGAGCCCGCGGGAGGCGCTCTTCACGGGGGCGATCACCGCGATCAGCAGCACCACGATCATCGCCAAGACGTTCGAAGACCGGAAGGTCGGGCGCAGCTTGCGTGATCTGGTGTTCGGCGTGCTGATCGTGGAGGATCTCGCCGCGGTTCTCTTCCTGGCCGGCCTCGCCACCCTCGGCTCCGGGGGGGGGGAAGGTGCCTCAATGCTGGCCACCACCGGCCGACTGGTGGCACTGCTCTCCGTGTGGGTGATCGGCGGGTTGCTGGTGGTGCCGCGCGTCATGCGATTCGTGGTGGGACTGGGGCGTGACGAAACCACTCTGGTTGCGAGTCTGGGACTCTGCATCGGCTTCGCACTCCTCGCCGACTGGCTCGGCTATTCGGTCGCGCTGGGCGCCTTCATCGCGGGATCGCTCATCAGCGAATCGGGCAAGGGCGGTCAGGTGGCCCGCCTGGTGCGACCGGTGCGCGACCTCTTTGCCGCGATCTTCTTCGTGGCTGTCGGGATGCTGATCGACCCGGCGATGATCATCGCCAATTGGGGTGCCGTCGTGGTGCTCACCGCGGTGGTAATGATCGGCAAGTTCTTCGCGGTATCTATGGGCGCCTTCCTGGCCGGCCACGGCACGCGCACTGCGGTGCGTGCCGGGATGTCGATGGCCCAGATCGGCGAGTTCTCCTTCATCATTGCCGGTCTGGGACTGGCAATCGGGGCGGTGGGGGACTTCCTCTATCCGGTGGCCGTGGCGGTCTCCGCGATCACAACCCTGACAACGCCGTTCCTGGTCGGCCGGTCGGAGCAGGCGGCGGCATGGATCGATCGCAAACTCCCCAAGCCGCTGCAGACCTACGCGATGCTCTACGGTACCTGGGTGGAGCAACTCGGTCAGGCCTCCAAGCACACCAGCTTTGGTGCGCGGGTGCGGCGCTTTGCGCGCTGGCTGGTGATCGACAGCGCATCGTTGGCTGCGGTGATCATCGGCATGGCGATTGCCGGGCCACGCATCCGGGAAGTGATCACGGCCAACACCGGAGTGAGTGACAATCTGGCCACCACCGGCATGTGGCTCACCGGAGCATTGCTGGCGGCGCCGTTCGCCTTCGGCATCTCCCGCGTGGCGGCAGGACTGGCCGAACTCCTGGCGCGACTCGCCCTGCCGAAGGAGGGGCGGATGGACAATGCCGCCGCACCGAGGCGAGCACTCGTGATCACTCTCGAGGTGACGATCGTCTTCCTGGTCGGGCTGCCGCTGCTGGTGGTGACGCAGCCGTTCCTGCCACCGTTCTACGGAGCCGCGGTACTGCTGATCATCCTCACCGGCCTGGCGATTTCCGGTTGGCGCAGCGCCACCAATCTGGAGGGTCATGTCAGTGCAGGAGCGGAGGTGCTGCTGTCCGCCATCAGGCGCTCGCTTCCTCCTGAGCAGATGACCACGGAATTTCCGGTGCCCGACCGGCTGATGACAGCCACCCACATGCTGCCGGGAATGGGTACTCCGGAGCGCTTCGTGATCACTCCCGGCTGTGCCGCCGTGGGGCGCACCATCGGTGAACTAGGCATCCGCGGGCGCACCGGTGCCACAGTGCTGGCGATCACCCGTGGCGAGGCCGGGATTCCCGCGCCAAGCAAGGTAGAGATGCTGCAAGCCGATGACGTCCTGCTGCTGGTAGGAGCCAAGGCGGCCGTCGAGGCGGCGAAGCAACTGCTGCGAAACGGCGGGGCGGAGGAGGGGTGAATGGGGATGAAAGACGTGAAACGTGAAAGGTGAAACGGTGGGCGGATGCGGCTCCCCTTTCCCCTTTCACCTTTAACCTTTCACCTGTCACCTGTCACCTGTCACCTGTCACCTTTCACCTTTCACCCTCCATCCCGTTCCATCTTGAAACCATCCCCTCCTGTCCATCGTCTGGTTGCTCTGACGTCACAGGGAGTATCAGATGATGGACGTGCCCACACTGAAGACCCGCCTGGTGGCGATGGCGGGACGGCTCCGGCAGCGGGTTCGCCCCAGGACTGTCGTGCTCGCACTCGCGGCCGGAACGGCTGTGGGTACGGTCGTGGTGGCTGCGGAGGCGTTGGTGCGGGCCCGCCTCGGCTCGATTGATGGCCGGGTGCCGAGTGCGCTGGTGACCCGTCCGGTGGGATGGGACGGTTCACCAGCCCGGGCGATCGTGGTGGCCCCGGTGGCCGGGGCTCCCTCGGAACGGCGGGAGCCGGTAGCCATTGGCGAATTTCCCGACCACCTGATTGACGCGGTACTGGCGGTCGAGGATCAGCGATTCAGAGAGCATCACGGCCTGGATTTGCGGCGGATTGGCGGCGCGATGGCCGCCAACGTCAAGGCCGGCGGGATCACCCAGGGTGGCAGCACGATCACCCAGCAACTTGCCAAGAATCTCTATCTGCATTCCGGGCGGACGCCGCTGCGCAAGCTGCGCGAATTGGCAATGGCGCTCACACTCGAGGCACGATACGAGAAGGAGCAGATCCTCGAAGCGTATTTGAACGAGATCTATTTCGGCCAGGACGGCGGCCGGGCGATCCACGGCATCGGTGCGGCGGCCCGCTTTCATTTCGGGAAGGACGCCCGCAAGATGTCGCTGGCCGAATCGGCGCTGCTGGCAGCGATGATCCGTGCGCCCAATCGTCTGGCTCCGCTCCGCCATCCGGACGATGCTCGCGCCCGGCGCGACCTGGTACTCGACCTGATGGTGGCTCAGGGCCGCGCCACCCCTGCCGAGGTTGGCCGCGCCAAGCGGGCCCGCATGCCGACCCGCAATCATTCCGAGCGTACCATCGACGGCCGCTATTTCCGGGACTTGGTGGCGTCAGATCACCGCAAGAGAGTGCCCCTCCGCGGCGAGGTGGTGCACACGACCCTCGATGCCGGATTGCAGCGTGCCGCCGAACGTGCAGTACAGACCGGACTGGCACGTGACGGATTGGGGGGGGCAGAGGCAGCGCTGGTCGCGATCGATCCGCGTACCGGTGATGTGCTCGCCCTGGTGGGCGGACGCGATTATGGCGCCTCGCAATTCAACCGGGCGACTGCGGCTCGACGGCAACCGGGGAGTGCCTTCAAGCCGGTCGTGGCTGCCGCGGCGCTGGCTCCGCGCGGAGATGAGCCACCCGCCTACACCCTGGCGTCGGTGGTGCAGGACGAGCCGTTCCGGGTCCGCTCGGCCAACGGCACATGGGAGCCGGTCAATTACGACCGCACCTTCCGCGGCGACGTCACGGTGCGCGAGGCATTGCAGCAGTCGCTCAACGTGCCGTTCGCGCGAATCGGAATGACGGTGGGGCCGGAAGAGGTGGTGGCGATGGGTCGACGCCTGGGGATCACCAGCCCGCTCCGGGCGGTGCCGAGTCTCGCGCTGGGCAGTTCCGAGGTCACTCTGCTGGAGCTGGTGCGGGCCTACGGGGTGCTGGCTTCCGGTGGCCTGCTTGCGAGCACGCGAACGGTCCTCGAGGCCGATCAGCATGGTCAGCTGACAACTTCGACAGCCGAGCGGGTTCTCGATCCGCGGGTGGCCTACCTGGTGACCTCGGCGCTTCAGGGTGCGGTGGCCGAGGGCACTGGTCGGGCGATCGCGTCGCGCGGGGCGATCGCCGGCAAGACCGGCACCACCAACGACTGGCGCGATGCGTGGTTCATTGCCTACACGCCGTCACTGGTGGTCGGCGTCTGGGTGGGTCATGACGATGGAACTTCGCTCAGGCGTACGGGGGCCACGGCGGCGCTGCCGATCGTCTCCCGCTTTCTGGCAGAGGGCGCGCCGCAGGCAGGGCGCGAGCGATTCGACGTGCCTGACGGGATTGTCGAGGGCTACACCACCTCGGGGGGGGGATGGTTTTCGGTGTGTGGAGAGCGCGAGCTGTTCATCGAGGGAACCGAACCTGAAACAGCCGGCTGCATCGATTTCCAGGTCGCCGAGTGGAACGACGACGATTGGAACGATCGCGCGATGGAACGGCTGGAGCGATTGGCCGAGCGGACGGCTGATCGGGAAATGCGTCGACTTGGAGAGCTGATCGAGCGGGAGGCGCGGGCGTGGATGCGCCAATGGGAGGGGAGAGAGAACTGACCATGGGAGAGTGCAGGCATTCCTCTGCCGCGCCAACTTGCTCTATTGTCACCCGATTCATGTCGACTACTCGCTGACCGGAATTCTCACTCGTCTGATCCGGAATCGTAATCTCGCCGCCACGACGGAGCCACGTCGGTTGCGTCATATTGACCAGGGTGATGAACCGGCCCGTGGTCTGGGGGGCTCGGCCGGGATGTCACTCGCGAGAGCATGATTTCGTCCCAGCCACCCCCTGTTCGGAGGACCTTGCCATGAGGTTTCTTCACTTCGGGCCCCGCCCGACCGCCCTGTTGGCGGGCATCACCGTCCTGCTCCTCGGGTTGGATCTGTCGGCGCAGACCTCGACCGGTAGCCTCGAGGGCACCGTCCGGGACCGCAACGGCACGGTGATCACCAGGGCGATCGTCTCTCTGGTCGGGACCCCGCGACAGTCGCGGACCGATTCCCTGGGCAGCTACCGCTTCGCCACGCTTGCTCCCGGTGACTACTCCATCCGGGTCAGCGCTTTGGGCTTTCAGTCGACCATGATGGGGCCGGTGCGGGTTGCCGCCGGCCGGATTGCACGACTCGACGTGTCGATGACGGGCGTGAGTGTCGAGTTGCAGGAGATGGCGGTCACTACGGATGCGGCCGATGGTTACATCACCGGGCGTCCGGTGCCTGCCGGCAAGATGGTCGGGGTGATCGGTGGCACCGGTCCGGTGTATGGCGGCAGCCCTCCTCCCGGCAACACGGAAGGGTACCAGCGGATCACCGACAACAGTTTCCACGGAGTTGATCTCAATCCGGTCTCGACCTTCTCGATCGACGTCGACCGGGCCTCCTACAGCAACATCCGGAGATTCATCGCCCAGGGACAAGCGCCGCCGAAGGACGCGGTACGGATCGAGGAGATGCTCAACTACTTCCCCTATGAGTATCCCATGCCGACGGCGGGTGATGACCATCCGTTCACGCTCACGACCGAAGTCGGCACGGCGCCGTGGCGGCCGGCGCACCGGCTGGTACGCATCGGGTTGCAGTCAGCTCCGATCGCCACGGCTGATCTGCCGCCGAGCAATCTGGTCTTCCTGCTCGACGTCTCGGGTTCGATGGGGTCTCCCAACAAGCTGCCCCTCGTGAAGCGGGCGATGGCGCTCCTGGTGGAGCAGTTGCGGGCGGAGGACCGCGTGGCGGTGGTCGTATATGCCGGCAGCAGCGGACTGGTGCTCCCGTCGACGAGTGGCGCCGAGCAGGAGACGATCCTCGGTGCACTGGAGCGACTGGGAGCCGGTGGGTCCACCGCGGGCGGTGCCGGTCTGCGGTTGGCCTATCGCGTGGCGCGGGAACAGTTCCGTCCCGACGGCAACAATCGCGTGATCCTGGCCACCGACGGCGATTTCAACGTTGGCGAATCGAGCAATGCCGAGATGGAACGGCTGATCGAGAGCGAGCGCGAGCACGGAATCTTTCTGACCGTGCTCGGATTCGGGATGGGGAACTACAAGGACGACAAACTTGAGGCGATCGCCAATCGGGGCAACGGCAGTTTTGCCTACATCGACAATCTGATGGAGGCGAAGAAGATGCTTGTGCAGGAGATCGGTGCCACTCTGCTCACCGTGGCCAAGGATGTCAAACTCCAGGTGGAGTTCAATCCGGGTGCCGTGCAGGCGTATCGACTGATAGGTTACGAAAACCGGTTGCTGGCACGCGAGGATTTCACCGACGACAGCAAGGATGCCGGCGAACTGGGCGCGGGGCACTCGGTGACCGCTCTGTACGAGATCGTTCCGGTGGGCGTACCGCTGACGGTGCCGGTCGGAGGAGCGGATTCATTGCGCTACCAGACGCCACGGGCTGCTGGTCGCGGTGCCTCAAGCGATGAACTGCTGTACGTGAAGGTGCGATACAAGACACCCACGGGCCGCACCAGCACCGAGTTCTCGCGGGCAGTGTTCAGCCGTGCGGGAAGGGCATCCACTGACCTGACCTTTGCCAGCGCCGTGGCCGCGTTCGGAATGGTGTTGCGCGACAGCGAGCACAAGGGTTCCGCCACGGCGGTGATGGCGCTCGAGCTCGCGCGTGCCGGAATGGGCGAAGATCCGCACGGTTACCGTGCCGGATTCGTGGCGTTGGTGAATGGCTACCTGCGGCGTCCGCTCAGTGGAGGTGATTGAGCTCGGCGAACCATTCGAGCGGTTGAGTCATGACCGGCAGGGACTGGCCCGAGTCCGGGTCTGTCAGGGGGCGCGACCGTGGGTCAGGATGGCCTCGGTCGCGGCCGAGCGGAGCACCACTTCGAGATCCGCCCCGATTCGCTCCGGCAGGATGTTGGCAAAGTCCGCAACTGGACGATCGAAGAGCATCGCCGCGATGACAAGCGCCGCCAGCCAAGCACCATCCGGCCCCGGATGGAAATCGTCGGGACCGTACAGCGCTGGCCTCGGGGTGTCCTGCCAGGCCAGACGCCACGCGTGTGAAACCGGCAGCAGTGCCGATCCCGTGGCGACGGCTGCGTTCAGGTAGCTCGCGATGCCGGCATCGAGATCGCCGCCTTTCGGGGGCCAGACTGCATAGAGAGCCGATCGAGTGCCGATTTTTCGTGCCTCGTCCACCCAGCGACGGGACCATTCAAGCAGGTTGGCCTGGCTGGCAGCCATGGTGGATGGTCCCTGCTGCATCACCATCACGTCGAACCTTCCGGTGCGCAGCAGATCCAGTGCTTCCCCGCGGTTCCAGTGATCCTCGAGACTGAAATCGGCGTAAGTCACGGCGCGGATCACCGGCCGTGGCTCCCCGGCCCGGGCGGCCATCTCCGCCACCAGTTCCGGGACATTCCATGTGTATGTGAGCGAGTTGCCGATGATCAGGATCCGGCGGGCTGGTTCTGCTTGCGGCGACGGGAGTGCGACGCTGTCAATTGTCGTCGCTGAACCGTGGAGCAGCAGCAAGGTGAGCAATGCGGTACGGATGGGCATGGGATGCTGCCAGTTGAGGTGAGTAGAACCGGGCAATCGTCAGTCGAGTGTCCCCACGACCGCTTCCACTGCATCACGCAACATTCCGTTCATGATCAGAGCCCGGACTGCGGCGAGATCACCGGTCATGATCCGGTCGGCGTCGAGCGGCGGCACCACGCTGCGGACCGCCTGCACCGCCGCTCCCGTGCCGGGTCCGGGGTTGATCGGGGCGTGGAAGCCGATCGCCTCGGTGGCATTGAGGACCTCGATGGCGAGCACCCACTGCGCGTTGGCGATCACCATGGCGGCGTGCCGGGCGGCGGTGGTGCCCATCGAGACGTGATCCTCCTGGTTGGCGCTGGTCGGGATCGAATCGACGCTGGCGGGGTGGGCCAGCACCTTGTTCTCGCTGACCAGAGAGGCCGCGGTGTACTGCGAGATCATCAACCCGGAATGGAGGCCGCCCTGCCGGGCCAGGAAGGCAGGCAGCCCGCTCACCGCGGGATCGAGCATGTGCTCCACCCGGCGCTCGGCGATGTTGGCCAGCTCCGCCACCCCGATCTTGAGATAGTCCATCGCCACCGCCACCGGCTGGCCGTGAAAGTTGCCGGCGGAGATCACCGTGTCGTCGTCCGGAAACACCAGCGGGTTGTCGGTGACGGCGTTGACTTCGCGCTGCAGGACCCCGGCCACGTGGGTGATGACGTCCCGCGACGCGCCGTGAACCTGGGGCATGCATCGGAGCGAATAGGCGTCCTGGATCTTGTCGCACTCGGCGTGGCTGGCGTGAATCGGCGAGTCGGCGGTGAGGCGGATCAGGTTGGCTGCGGTCACGACCGCCCCGGGATGCGCCCGCACACTGGTCACCCTGGCATCGAACGGGGCGCGGGTTCCCTTGAGCGCCTCGAGCGACATCGCCCCGGCAATGTCCGCCACCACCGAAAGTTCGCGGGCGTCCTCGACTGCCAGCACACCGAGGGCGGTCATCGCCTGGGTGCCGTTGATCAGCGCCAGGCCCTCCTTCGCTTCGAGCACCAGGGGCGCCAGTCCGGCACCGGCGAGCGCTTCAGCGGATGGCAGGGAAGCGCCGCGGAATTCAGCATCTCCCTCCCCGATGAGGGTTAGCGCCATGTGCGCCAGCGGGGCGAGGTCGCCGCTGGCCCCGACCGAACCCTGCGACGGGATCACCGGATGAACCCCGGCATTGAGCATGGCGAGCAGCAGTTCCACTACCGCAACACGCACTCCGCTGTGACCGTGGGAGAGCGACTGTGCACGCAACAGCAGCATCGCCCGCCCGACCTCGCGCGGATAGGGCTCGCCAACGCCCATCGCATGGGAGACGACGAGGTTGCGCTGCAACTGCTGCACGTCATCCGGAGCGATGCGCACGTTGGCAAGCTTGCCGAAGCCGGTGGTCACACCGTACACGGTACGCCCCTCGGCCACGATCCGTTCGATGCAGTCGCGGGCGGTCGCGATGCGTGATCGTGCCTCCTCGCACAGCGCCACAGTTGCGTCTCGCCGAGCCACCGCCACGACATCGGCGAGAGTGAGGTGGCGACCGACCAGAATGGAATCCGTCATCACCAGACCTCCTCGCCCGCGATGTACAGACTGCCGGGAACATTGCCACCGAGGGTGTCGACTATTTCACGCCAGTCGGGTCCGTCGAGGACGATCATATCGGCGTGCATTCCCGCTGCCAGTCGACCGATGTCGAAGCGGCCCAGAGCGGCAGCAGCGTTGGCGGTAGCCGCGGTCAGCGCCTCGGCCAGGGTGAGGCCGTTCAGACGGACGGCCAGCGCCAGCGCCAGTTGCGGCGAGTAGAGCGGCGACGATCCGGGGTTGCAGTCAGTGCCCAAGGCAACGATTGCCCCGGCGTCGATCAGGGCACGGCCCGGTGCGGCGGGAAGTCCAAGATGCAGACTGACGCCGGGAAGGATGGTGGCAACGGTATCGGAGCCGGCCAGCGCCGCGATCTCGCCGGGCCCGGATGCCTCCAGGTGGTCGACCGACAACGCCTGGTGCTCGATGGCGAGGGCTACTCCGCCGATGGCAGCGAATTGGTCGACGTGCGCCTTGACCGCGAGCCCGTGACCTTGTGCCGCGGCAAAGATGCGCTCTGCTTCCGCCACGGTGAATGCTTCCCTTTCGATGAAGACATCGACGGCAGTGGCCAGGCCGCGTTCGGTAACCTCCGGGATCAGTTCGCGGCAGACCATGTCGAGATAGGCCGTCCGTTCGCCCGGCACGACAGGCGGGACATGAATCAACAGGGTTGCCACCACCCGTGCTGCTGACTCCGCTGCAACCCGGGCGATCGCCTCGAGCGAGGTCAACTCGCCTTCGCGGGTGAAGCCATAGCCGCTCTTGACTTCGACCGTGGCAGCGCCGCCCAACTGCAGGCGTTCCACGCGATTGCGGGTGAGCCGGTAGAGTTCCTCGGCCGGGGTCGCCGTCGTCATGGCGATGGTGCGGCGGATCCCCCCCCCACGGGCCAGGATTGTCTCATACGATACACCAGCCACCCGCGCCTCGAAGTCGTCGTAGCGGTCACCGCCCCAGGCTGCGTGAGTGTGGGGGTCGATCAGCGCCGGAATCACGGCGCTCCCGTCGCAGTCGACCTCATGGAATCCCTTGAAGGGGAGATCCCGCTCTGGGCCAACCCATATTATCCGCCCATTGTCGACCGCAATTGCGGCATTGGCAATGATGTCGAGATCGCGCATCGCCGAGCCCCGCGATGCACCGGTTCCGCCCGGTGATACGAGCTGGGAGATATTGAGGTAAGTGGTATCGGGAATCATGACAGGGGAAGATCATCCCGGGACTGCCGTCCGGCAAGCGGGGGAGCCCGACCACCAGCGAGGTGTCCTCCGGCAGGGAGTGCGCGTCACCCCAGTGAAATCGCTTTTCTGGTCACGGACGAAACGGCGATAACTCCGTGAGTACGCCGTATCAAGTCATTGGAGGGACGATGTCAATCGAATCGTATGATCTGATCGTGATCGGTGCCGGTCAGGCCTGTGGTCCGCCGGCGATACAGATCCGATCCTGGGTGCCGTGACTTCCGGTACCCAAGGTCGGCCACGGGGGGGGAATTCTGGATGTCAGTGCGGCGTGGTGGCTTCGAGTGCACTGGCGGCGTCACGCCAGCAGGGCCACCCAGAAGCGGTCGGCGCCGTCGGTCCAGAGTTGCCGGAGCGAGAAGCCAGTGTCTGCGATCAAGCGGTCGAGCATGGGGCGATCGTACTTGTAGGACGATTCGGTCCAGATCGTCTCGCCCTCCCGGAAGGAAATCGGGACTCCGGCCACGGTGACGGTCTGGTCGGATGCGGACCGCAGGTGCATCTCGATGCGCGATGCGGCCGCGTCCCAGCGTGCCAAGTGGGTGAACTGCGTGAGATCGAAGTCGGCATCGAGCTCGCGATTGAGGCGGACCAGCAGGTTGCGGTTGAAGGCGGCGGTGACGCCCCGGGAATCGTCATAGGCGGCGATGAGTGTCTCGGGATTCTTGGCTCGGTCGAGTCCCAGGATCATCGCGCCGTCGTCGCCAACTGTGCGGCGCACTTCCCGGAGAAAGCGGCGGGCGTCGACCGGGTCGAAGTTGCCGATGGTCGATCCAGGGAAGAACGCCACGCGACGGCTCTCGCCGGAAAGTCGAGGGAGGTCGAGCGGCTGGGTGTAATCGGCGCGGACAGGGTGGATGTCGACATCCGGATAGTCGGTGCGGAGTGCGTCGGTTACCTCCTGGAGTTGCTCCCCGGAGATGTCGATCGGCACATAGGCTGCCGGACACTCCAGGGCATCGAGCAGCAACCGGATCTTGCGCCCGGCACCGCTGCCGTATTCCACCAGCACCGCATCCGGGCCGACCATCGCGGCGATCTCGTCGGCGTGCGAGGCGATAATCCCCAGTTCGGTGCGGGTCGGATAGTACTCCGGCAGCGCGGTAATCTCCTCGAACAACCGCGCACCCTCCACATCGTACAGCCACTTCGGCGGCAGCATTCTGGGTTGGGCGCGCAGTCCGTCCAGAACGTCATCACGCAGAGTGGACACCCGGCGAATTGCGGAGCGATTCCGGTCTCGGCGCCACGCGGTCGGCTGCTTGCTCGGTGCGGTCATGCGCGCTCCGCGAGGCGCAGGCCGGTAAATTGCCAGCGCGCCTGAGACGGGAAAAAATTGCGATAGGTGTGCCTGGCATGACTCGCCGGTGTCGCCACCGATGCCCCGCGCAGCACCCACTGGTCCGCCATCCACTTGCCGTTGTATTCTCCAATGGCGCCACCAGCGGGCCGATATCCCGGATAGCCGAGATAGGCGCTGGCGGTCCACTGCCAGGCCTCGCCATAGAGCTGCTCAAGGGTGCCGAGTCCGTTGGCGGCAACAGGGTGCCCGTGCTCCGACTCGGCAAAGCTCCCCTCGATCGGTGACCCCACCGCGGCGACTTCCCACTCGGCCTCCGTGGGAAGCGACTTGCCGGCCCAGCGCGCGTAGGCATCGGCTTCGTAGTAGCTGAGGTGACAGACCGGTGCGGCGGCCTGCAGCGGGAGCTCGCCGCCGAGGGTGAATTCATTCCAGCCGTGGTCGAGTCGTTCCCAGTACAGTGGCGCTTCCCACCCCTCGGCCTCAACCGTGGCCCAGCCGGCCGACAGCCACAACTCCGGTCTAGCGTAGCCGCCGTCCGCAATGAACTCGGCAAATTCGGCGTTGGTCACCAAACGCGATGCCAGACGCGCGGGCTGGAGGTATACCTTGTGACGGGGGCTCTCGTTGTCGTATGCAAATCCCCCCCCCGAGTGGCCAATCTCGTGAACGCCCCCGGCGATGTCATGCCAGCGGAGCGCCGCCGCCGTGGTCGGCTCCGGATGGTGGGCCACACGGTAGGCAGGCCGCAGGGGATTGGTCCACAACACATGCTTGATGTCGGTGAGGAGCAGTTCCTGGTGCTGCTGCTCGTGTTGCAGACCCAACTCGATCAGGGCAAGGGCCGGATGGGAATCATCGCCACCGATCCGCTCGAGCAACTCGAGCACAGCCGCATCAACATGGGCACGATACGCGAACACCTCCGACAGGGTCGGCCTGGTGGCCAGTCCGCGCTGGGCACGGCAATGCCGCTCTCCCGCCTGCACATAGTAGGAATTGAAAAGGTAGGCGTAACGCGGGTGAGGCGACCGGTAAGAAGGGGTGTGGTCGGCCAGAACAAAGGTCTCGAAGAACCAGCTCGTGTGGGCCAGATGCCACTTGGTGGGACTGACATCGGGCATCGAGCTCACCACACAGTCCTCCACCTCCAACGGTGCCGCGAGTGCCTCAGTCCAGGCACGAACCCGACGAAACCGGTCGGTGAGCGACCATGACAGGCCCGATTCACGATTCGGACCGAGATGAACTTCAGAGAAGGAGGTAGTCATCATCTACTGAATGGACGACGCCAAAGTATATGGTGGCACATCCACCACAGGCAGGTGAATGCCGCGCGTTAGCACACACAGATTGTCGAATGACAGGAAGCGGCGCCTCAACTCCGGGCACCCGTCATGATAACACCGGACACCACCTGGTGGTTCCCCGCGCCTCCCCTCTGCGCCTCCCCTCTGCGTCCTCCGCGCCTCTGCGTGAACCCCCTCTGCGCCTCCCCTCTGCGTCCTCCGCGCCTCTGCGTGAACCCCCTCTGCGCCTCTGCGCCTCCCCAGCCCTAGACCGACGGCAGGTCCACTCCCCGCTGTGATGCCACCGATATGGCCCGCTCATATCCGGCGTCGGCGTGGCGGATCACTCCCATTGCCGGGTCATTGACGAGGCACATCCCCAGTCGCTGCTCAGCTTCGGCCGATCCATCGGCCACTGCGACCAGCCCGGCGTGCTGCGAATAGCCCATGCCGACGCCGCCACCGTGATGAAATGACATCCAGGCAGCACCACTGGCGATGCCGACTCCGAAGTTGAGCAGCGGCCAGTCGCTCACGGCGTCGGAGCCGTCGATCATCGCCTCGGTTTCCCGGTATGGCGAGGCCACGGAACCGGCATCGAGGTGGTCGCGCCCGATCACGATCGGGGCGGAGAGTCTGCCGTCGCGAACCATCTCGTTGAAGAGCAGTCCGGCACGATCACGCTCGCGATAGCCGAGCCAGCAGATCCGGGCCGGGAGCCCTTGAAAGGCGATCTTATCGCCAGCCCAGCCGAGCCATTGTTGCAGCCGCTGGTCGTCGGGAAAGAGCTCGAGGAGGGCCTGATCGGTGGCGGCGATGTCGGCGGGATCGCCCGAGAGCGCCACCCAGCGGAACGGACCGCGTCCTTCGCAGAACGAATCACGGATGAACGCCGGGACAAAGCCCGGGTAGCCGAAGGCAGTGGTGAGGCCACCGATCTGCGCTTGAGTCCGGAGGTTGTTGCCGTAGTCGAAGGCGACCGCACCGCGTTCCTGCATGGTGAGGATCGCCTCCACGTGGGCGACCATGCTTTCCCGGGTCCGCGTCAGGTAGGCATCGGGTTGCGCGGTGCGCAGTGTGTCGGCATCCTCACCGTCGCGGAGGATGGGGATGTAGCCCCACATCGGGTCGTGGGCCGAGGTCTGGTCGGTCACCAGGTCGGGGGTGAAGCCGAGGGCGACCATTCTGGGCAACAGTTCCGCTGCATTGCCGAGCACTCCGATGGAGAGCGGTCGGCGTTCACGCGCCGCGGCGCGTGCCTCGTCGAGCGCCACGTCGAGCGAGGGGGCCACGGTGTCGAGATAGCGGGTCTCCAGGCGGCGTGCGATCCGGCTCTGGTCGATCTCCACGCAGATCGCCACGCCACCGGCCAGGGTGACGGCCAGCGGTTGTGCCCCCCCCATGCCGCCGAGTCCAGCAGTAACGGTGATGGTGCCGGCGAGGGTCCCGTTGAAGTGTTTTGTGGCGGCGCTGGCGAAAGTCTCGTAGGTGCCCTGCAGAATTCCCTGGGTGCCGATGTAGATCCAGGAACCGGCCGTCATCTGGCCGTACATCATCAGCCCGAGACGGTCCAGGCGGTCGAATTCATCCCAAGTGGCCCAATGCGGCACCAGATTGGAGTTGGCAATCAGGACCCGCGGGGCGAGGTCATGGGTCTTGAGCACTGCCACCGGCTTGCCGCTCTGCACCAACAGCGTCTGGTCGTTGGTGAGCCGGTCGAGGGTGGCGATGATGCGATGGTAGCTCTCCCAGTTGCGGGCCGCCTTGCCGCGGCCGCCATAGACGATCAACTCCTCCGGCCGCTCGGCGACGTCCGGATCGAGGTTGTTCATCAGCATCCGCTTGGCGGCTTCCTGGATCCAGCCCTGGGCGGTGCGCTGGTTGCCCCGTGGGGCCCTGATGGATGAAGGCATGTCCAAATCTACACGACGGTTGTCGGGGGGTCTGCGCAGGGGCTGGCGAGGAGTCCCCGCCGCTCGCTACGCGAGGGCGGGGGTGGGTCCTTATCCCCGCCCTCGCGTCAGCGAGCGGCGGGGTCTCCTCGCTTGGTGGATGGACCGAACGCGTGAATGCGCTCACTTCCGCATGCAATTGCAGCATACGCATAAGCCGGAAGCCGTCACTTTGGTGGATGGTTAATGAGTACTATGTCTACATCCTCAGCAATTGTTCCGGCTGCTTCTACGTGGGAATGACGTGTTCTCCATCGCGCCGGTGGTGGCAGCACATTGCTGGTGAGGGCGCCAAATTTACAAGGCGCTATCATCTCAATTCGATGCTCTACCTGCGCGTCTTTCCGGACCGAGCGTCCGCTCTCGCGCACGAGCGGTCGCTGAAGCGTCGCACGCGGGCGCGAAAGTGGGCAGCAATCCGGAAATGCAATCCGATGCTTCAGGACCTGAGTGTGGTCTGGGGTTGGAGGAAGCCGTTGGATTCGCGTTCGGGTAGCAGGGGTCGGTGTGGGGGATAGCGAGGAGTCCCCGCCGCTCGCTACGCGAGGGCGGGGGTGGGGCAGGGGTGGATCTTCTCCTCAGCCATCGCCAGGATCTCGGCCTCGAGTGCCTGGGCCTGTGCCACCATTTCGGCGCCACGCCGGACCAGGTCGAGCGCCGCGGGGTCGTCACCCAACTGGGCTGCATTGGTCTGGACGTTTAGATAGGCACCCATCACGGCGCCACGGGCGCAGATGGCACCAACTCCACCGTCAGAGGCACTGCTCGGCTGACCAATGGCCACCATCTCCCTTAGCAGAGCCATCGACGCCAGCGCGGCGGTCATGACCTGGAAGGGAACCTTGGTCGCGGTCAGCGTGGCGTCATGAATCGCCGATGAGCGCTCGGCGCGCTCCGCATCAGTGCCCTTGGGGAGCCGCATGGCAGCCATGACGCCATCGAAGGCGCGGGTGTCCTCATCGACCAGCCGGAGCAGCTCGCGCACCTGTCGCTGTCCCGTTTCGGCGTGAGCGGAAAACTTGGCCCAGCGCTCGTCCCAGCCGCGCTTGTGGCTGGAGAGATTGGCCACCATGGTACCAAGTGCCGCGCCGAGTGCACCGAGCGCTGCGGCGATTGATCCCCCCCCTGGCGCAACGCTCTCGCTGGCGGTTTCGGCGGTGAAGGCGGCGAGCGAAAGATCCACGAGGCGGGTGTCGGCCGGACGGCGAAGCAGGTATTCAATCACCCGCTCGTCCGGGTTGAAGGAGGCGAGTTCGTCGAGCCCCATGGTGCGTACTGCAATCTTGACCAATTCCCGCTCAGAGACACCGGTCGAGCGCTGCTGTTTCTCGAGGAAGTAGCGGCCGGCGTCGAGTAGTGACTGAAGCGGGACCAAGCCGACCAATTCCGAACCGGTGACCCTGATGCCGCGCGCGGCAGCGGCACGGCACACCTCGTCGAAGGCGGCGTGCAGCGGCGTGGCCGCGAGGTCAACCAGATTCATCGACACCTGGGCGATGCCGTACTCCTCGATGTACCAGCCGATCCCCTTGACGCCCTTGAGGGTGCCCGGCTGGACCACTTCCTCGCCGGCGGCGTTGCTCACCTTGCGGCCGGCCTCGCGCACGTCGAAGGCGATGGCGTTGGCGCGCCGGGTCGAGGTGGTGTTGAGGTTGACGTTGTAGGCGATCAGAAAGTCGCGCGCACCGATGACCGTGGCGCCCCGCTTGGCATCGAACTTTGCCGGGCCGAAGTCGGGACGCCACTGGGGGGTGACGATCCGGTCGGGGAGTGCCTCGTATCCGCCGGCGCGGATCACCGCCAGGTTCTTCCTTGCAGTGTCCGGTTGAGCCGCTTCGTAGAGATAGACCGGGAGGTCGAGTTCACGGCCGACCCGTTCGCCGAGCCGACGGGCAAACTCCGCCGCCTCGTCCATGGTGATGCCGCTCACCGGAATCAAAGGACAGACGTCGGTTGCGCCCATGCGGGGATGTTCACCGTGGTGGCGCCGCATGTCTATCAATTCTCCAGCCACCTTGATGGCCCGGAAGGCCGCCTCGATTACCGCCTCCGGCTCGCCCACGAAAGTCACCACCGTCCGGTGCGTTGCCTTGCCGGGGTCAACGTTCAGGAGAGTCGCGCCCTCGACTGCGGCTATCGCGTCGGTAATGCGGGCAATGATGGCCGGGTCACGGCCTTCGGAGAAATTGGGAACACATTCGAGCAATCGAGGCATCGAGTCATCCAGGCTAGCGAGATCGACAGAGTGAGTCGGCGTCAGGCAGGGTGAAAGGTAGTAAGGGTGAACGAGGGGGATGAACGGGGTCGCCGCTCTGCGGCGACGGGGTGAACGGTGAACCGGGTGCGGCAGAGCCGTGTTCACCCTTTCACGTTTCACCCGCTGTTCCCCTGTTTGCCGTTCCCCGTCTCCGGGTGGCCCCGGGCGGGTCGAGGTGGTAGAATCAAGCTCCCATCAACTTCATCCAGGATCCGGCCATGGCGCGCGTAACTGAAATCCTTGCCCAGCGGGTCGTCGACCTGCTCACCGTAACGCCGGACACGACCGTGATCGCGGCGGCCGAGCAGATGAACTCCAAGGGTACCGGCAGCGTGCTGGTGATCGAGGAGGGAAAGCTGGTCGGGATTTTCACCGAACGGGATCTGATGCGACGGGTTGTCGCGGTACGGCTCGATCCTGCGGCGACCACGGTCCGTCAGGTCATGACCACGGCACTGGTCACTGCCAGTCCGGAGGCCACGATCAGCGATTGTGGTGCGCTGATGAGCGAGCGCCGGATCCGCCATCTCCCAGTCGTGCAGGCCGACCATGTCCTGGGGGTGATCACCACCGGCGACCTGCTGGCATGGGAGCTGAAGGAGCAGAAATCGGTGATTGAGCAGCTGGAGAGTTTCGTGTTTTACGTCAGACAGTAACGGTGAACGGGGCGCGGCGGAGCCGCGCGGGTGAACGGTGAACGGCGGGTACGGATCTCCCCGTTCACCCGCACCCAGCAGGGGCGCCCCGTTCACCGTGCACCATCCTCATGGCGAGGTGTAGCTTCCCTCGCGAATCCCGCTCGGCGCGCCCGGCCCCAGTCGCACGGTGCGGGCGATCCCCGGCCCCAGGCCGCGCACCATCATCTCCTCCCCCTCGAACCAGGCCACTGAGTCGCTGCCCCAGCGGAAGGGATCGCGTCCCCTGGATGTCAGGCTGGTGGTGTCGCCGCTCGGGCCGATCAGGCAGACGCCGCTCGCCGCCGGGCAGTTGAAGGCGCGGGCGAATCGCGGTTCGCCGAGCCAGGTACCGAGCAGTGAGTCGGCCTCAGTCAGGGCCGGGCCGGTGAGCCGCCCGGCAGTCGGTTCGGCGGGAGGTGGCGTGACCTGCCAGATACCAGCTGCGGTGCCGACAACGATCATGGTGTCGCCCCTGCCCCACGCAAGGCGCTCGACCGACCCGATTTCCGCAGGGAGGGGGAGGGTCCGCTCCGCGCCGTTCAACAGGTTCATCACCACGAGATCACCCGTTGTGGCCGAATCGCCGTCTGCGGAACGCATGAAGATGAGCAGATCGCCACGCCCGCTCAGGGCAGGGCGTGATTCTGTCAGCGGTGTGAAGGTGATCCGTGCCGTCGTCCCCCCCCCAGCTGGGGTGGCATAGAGATCGGTGTTGCCGTCCGGCCCGGTCGCCACGAAGACGACGAACGCCTCCTCCCCGACATCGATCCGGTTCGATAGCGGAGAGAAGGCGCAGCCAATGATGAGTAGCGGGGCGAGTGTCGCAATGTGGCGCGCGCGCCTGTGCAGACTCACTGTCCCTCGAGGTGCCGGGTGAAGAAGGCATCGATGTCGGCCCAGGCCTGCTGGGCAGCGGGGGTGCCGTACCCGTTGCGGCCCGGCTTGAGGAATCCATGTCCGGTGCCCGGGTACGAGTCGGCGACGAACGACTTGCCGAGGGACTGCATCCGGCTTGCGATTCCGGGGAGCTGGTTGTTGACGCGGCCATCGTTGACGCCGTAGACGCCGAGGACCGGGGCAGCCACGGTGTTGAGCATGGCGGTGTCGGCCAGCGGACCGTAGCAGACCACTGCCGCCTTGAGGCGCGGATTTGCCGAGGCGTAGCGCCAGACAGTCCCCCCCCCCCAACAGAAGCCGATCACGCCGACGCTTGCGGAATCGGTGGCCGGTTGCGCGCGGACCCAGGCGTCGACGGCATCGAGGTCGGCAACCAGATCATCACCGCGAAGGGTACCCACCATCCGCCGGGCCGAATCGCCGAGGGCGGCAGTGCTGCCGTAGCGGGAGGAGAGCAGGTCGGGAACGATCGCGACGTAGCCCTTGGCGGCGAAATCGTCGGCCACCGTCGGTTCCCAGTCGGTCAACCCGAAAATCTCGTGAATGACGATGATGGCCGGTGCCTTCCCCTGCCGTTCCGGGTATGCGACATAGGCATGCACTGTGTCGCCGTTGGCGTTGGGAATGGCGACGTACTCGCCGTGGGTGGTCCGGAGTGCCGGGTCCTGCTGCCAGGGCGGGGTGGTGTCGACGCTGCGGTTGGTGGCGAGGAGATAGCCGGTGCCTGCTCCAACCAGGAGGAACGCGAGGGCGATGGTGGTTCGGGTCATTTGGGTGTCCTCGGTGGATGATCCGGGGTGATGCGAAAGTATCACCTGAATCTACAACTGCCACCGCTCCGGACGGGATTCAGTCCCGATACCGGTTCCGGCCCGCGTGCTTGGCGCGGTAGAGATTCTCGTCGGCAATCTTGAGGATTGCCTCGCCATCGGCTGCCCGGTCGTCCGGGAAGGTGGCCAGACCGGCGCTGGCCGTGACCCAGATCGGGATCGCGGCATCGCCGAAATTGTGCAGGGCGATCCGGCGCAGCACGCGGTCGACGAAGATCCTCGCGCCGGTTCCCCCGGTCTCGGGCAGGGTGATGGCGAATTCCTCGCCGCCGATTCGCGCGATCGAGTCCATGGTGCGCAGTTCCCGGCGCAGCATGCTGCCCAACTGGCGGAGGACGCGGTCACCCGCGGCGTGGCCGTGGCTGTCGTTGACGCGCTTGAAATCGTCGAGGTCGAGCATGACCACGGTGATGACCTGGTCGTAGCGCCGGGCGCGGTCGAGTTCGTCCTGGAGACGCTGGTCGAACACCCGCCGGTTGGGCAGGCCGGTAAGCGGATCGGTGTCGGCAAGTTCACGCAGGTCACCTGCGCTGACGTGAGTGGCGGTGTGTGCTTTTTCCAGTGCCGTGACGGCCGCGGCGATCACCTGCTCGGCGAAGTTGAGGTCAATCGGATTGAGCGGCGGGTCATCGGCCGTGGTGCGCAGGAAGAACACGCCGGCCGGTGCGCCACCGAGGGCGAACGGCAACGCGATGACCGAGCGGGTCCGGGTGGCATGCTGTTCGGGGGCCCAGGTGGAGCGCACCTCTTCGTAGAGGGGAGATTGCTCGACGTCATCGACCAGCACAGTCTCACCGCTGGCCAGCGCCCTCTGGATCTCCGGGTACTTCGCCATTGCCACCCGCAATTCGCGCAGGGTGGGATTCTCGAAGGCGGCAACGACGGTGCCTTCCTCGTCACCGGAGCGGGCGAGGACCACCGAGCAGCGGTTGATGCGGAGCGCCTGCGCCACGCGTCTGACGAGCACCTGATAAATCTGGTCGGCATCCAGCGCGGCGCTGACCTCCTTGAGCACCTCGACCAGTTCGTTGCGGGAACGAAGCTCGGCGCGGGCGCGATTGAGCTCGCGTCCCACCCGCAGATGGGCCTTGATCCGCGACAGCAACTCGCGGACGCGATAGGGACGATTGATGATGTCGGCGGCGCCCAGGCCGTTCGGCGCAACACGCGCCTCGTCGAAGTCGGCATCGGCAAGGAGCAGGATGGGGAGATCGCGGTGACCGCCACCATCACGCACAATCCCCAGTCGCTCCATCGGACCCACGTGGTCGGTGCCGACATCGAGGATCAGCAGGTCGTACTCTTCCTGCTCCAGTCGCTCGACCAACTGGGGGCCGCTGATGGCAGTGACCACATCGTAGCCATTGCCCTTGAGGACCCACGAGAGGGTCCGGGACAGGGCAATGTCCTCGGTGGCGAGCAGGAGGCGAGGGTTGAGCGACATGGTCAGGCCACGAGTTCCCGATAGCGAGTAGGGTCGACGTTCCCCCCACTGCAAATGGCAACAGTGGGGCCAGACAGGGTGAGGCGCCCACCAAGGAGCGCTGCCACCGTTACGGCACCTGATGGCTCGACTCTGACATCCCGCCGGTCCAGCCAGCAAAGCGCCGCTTGAATCTCGGCATCGGTCACCCCGATGATTTCCCGAACCCCGTCCTTGATCACCGGCCAAGTCAGCAGACCGACGGAACGGGTGAGCAGACCATCTGCGAGGCTCGTGCCATCGAGGATATCGACCGGTCCACCGGCGGCGAACGCCCCACTGAGCTTGGGGATGGCGGCCGGCTCGACGGCAACGATGCGGGTCTGGCGACCGAGCGCCGTCACCGCGGCGCAACTGCCGGCCAGCAACCCGCCACCGCCGACCGGAACAACAACAGTATCCACCTCGGGCCACTGCTCCAGGATTTCGAGGGCGCAGGTGGCCTGACCCGCGATCACGTCGAGGTGATCATAGGGGTGGACGAAAGTGAGTCCCTCTCTGGCGGCGAGGCGTTCCGCCTCGATTCCCTGCTCGGGACCACGGACGGTGCCGATCAGTCGGATCTCTCCGCCAGCCGCCCGGATGCCATCCTGCTTGACCGCTGGGGCAGATTCCGGCATCACCACCACCGCCCGGATGCCGAGTCGTTGGGCCGCCCAGGCGAGGCCCAGGCCATGGTTGCCGCTGGACGAGGTGATCACGCCGCGCTGGCGGGCGGCGGCGGGCAGGCGCGACAGTGCGGTCCAGGCGCCGCGGATCTTGAAGGCGCCGATCGGCTGCTGATATTCGGCCTTGATGCGGACGGGGAAGGGGAGTCCGAGGTCGAGCGGGATCAGGGGAGTCCGAACGCCCACCCCGGCCAGGCCGGTGTGGGCGTCACGGATGTCCTCGATTGAGAGGGGGATCATTCCCCGGCGACGCTGTCGGTCGCCTCCGGCGTCTCCTCCCCGTCGGCCTCAGCGTCGTCCTCTTCCTTCTGGACCCGGGCGACGTCTACGATCCGGTCGTCGGCGTCGAGATTCATCAGCTTGACGCCCTGGGTATTGCGCCCGCTGACCCGGATTCCCTGCACCGGGCAGCGGATGATCACGCCGCCCTTGGTGATCATCATCAACTCGTCTTCCGGGAGGACGTCCTTGAGGGCGACGAGCTGGCCGGTCTTGCCGGTCTGCTGCATGGTGATGATCCCCTTGCCGCCGCGCTTCTGGATCCGGTAGTCGGCCAGCGCCGAGCGCTTGCCGATCCCCTTCTCACTGACCACCAGCAGCTCGGCCCGCTCGCGGACGACCACCATGCCGATCAGCCGATCGTCGCCGGTAAGCTCGATTCCCTTGACGCCGCCGGTGGCGCGGCCCATGGCGCGGGCATCCGATTCATGGAAGCGGATGCTCATCCCGTGGCGGGTGGCGAGGACGATGTCGTCGTTGCCGCGGGTCTTCTGGACGTCGATCAACTCGTCGTCATCGTCGATGTTGATGGCGTTGATTCCCGCACTGCGTACGTTGCCGTAGGCCGAGAGGGCGGTCTTCTTGATGGTTCCCTTGCGGGTGGCGAACATCAGCCATTCATCGTCACCGAAGGAGCGCACCGGCACCAGGGCCGCGATCCGCTCTCCGTCGCGGATGTTGATGCAGTTGACCACCGGCTTGCCGCGTGCGGCACGGCCGCCCTGAGGAATCTCGTGCACCTTGAGCCAGTAGACGGTGCCGCGGTCGGAGAAGAACATCAGGTAATCGTGCGTCGAGGCGATGAAGAGATGCTCGACCCAGTCGGTGTCCTTGGTCTCCATCCCGTTGAGACCGCGGCCGCCGCGACGCTGCTTGCGGTAGGTCGTTACCGGGAGCCGCTTGATATAGCCGGTGTGGGAGATGGTGATGACCATGTCCTCTTCGGCGATCAGGTCCTCGACCGAGAACTCGCCCTGGTCGCGGAGGATCTCGGTGCGGCGCGGATCGCCGTAGGTGGCGGCGAGCTGGTCGACTTCGGCCACCAGGATGCCGGTCCGCTTCTCGCGCGAGGCGAGGATGCTCTCCAGCTCGGTGATGGTGGCCCGCACTTCGGCGAGTTCGGCCTCGAGCTTCTCGATTTCGAGTCCGGTAAGCTTGGCCAACCGCATGTTGAGGATGGCGTCGGCCTGCGCCTCGGAGAGGCCGAAGCGCGTCCGCAGGCGCTCGTCTGCCTCGGTGGTGTCGGCGGAGGAGCGGATGATCGCGATCACCTCGTCGATGTTGTCGACGGCGATCTTGAGCCCCTCGAGGATGTGCTCGCGCTT
>JANRJE010000004.1:0-79717 GCA_033764135.1 Gemmatimonadales bacterium | reverse complement strand
GGCCTGCGCCTCGGAGAGGCCGAAGCGCGTCCGCAGGCGCTCGTCTGCCTCGGTGGTGTCGGCGGAGGAGCGGATGATCGCGATCACCTCGTCGATGTTGTCGACGGCGATCTTGAGCCCCTCGAGGATGTGCTCGCGCTTCTTCGCCTCGGCGAGGTCGAACTCGGTCCGCCGGACGATGATCTCGTGACGGTGGGCGATGAAGTGCTCGAGCATCTCCTTCAGCGGCATCACCCGCGGCGCCCCGTTGACGAGCGCGAGGTTGATCACGCCGAAGGTGCTCTGCATGGCGGTGTGCTTGTAGAGCTGGTTGAGCACCACCTGCGCCATGGCGTCGCGCTTCAGTTCGACCACGAGGCGCATTCCCTCGCGGTCGGATTCGTCGCGAACGCCGCTGATCCCCTCGATCTTCTTCTCGACGGCAAGCTCGGCGATCGCCATGTGGAGATTGGCCTTGTTCACCTGGTACGGCAGCTCGCTGATGATGATCGCCTCGCGCCCGGTGCGCTCGTTCTCCTCGATCTGCACCCGGGCGCGCATGATCACCTTGCCGCGACCGGTCTCGTACGCCTCGCGGATCCCCTGCTCGCCGTAGATGTAGCCGCCGGTCGGGAAGTCGGGACCCTTGATGTGGGCCACCAGATCCTCGATGGTGCAGTCGGGATTGGTCGCCACCACCTTGACCGCCGCCACCACCTCGCGGAGGTTGTGCGGCGGGATGTTGGTCGCCATGCCGACGGCGATGCCGCTGGAGCCGTTGATGAGGAGGCTGGGCAGCTTCGACGGCAGAACCGTCGGCTCCTCGCGCTGGTCGTCGAAGTTGGGCTGGAAGTCGACCGTGTTCTTGTCGATGTCCTCCAGCATCTCGAGCGCGATCCGGGTGAGTCGCGCCTCGGTGTAGCGATAGGCCGCGGCGGGGTCGCCGTCGACCGAGCCGAAGTTGCCCTGTCCCGCCACCATCGGGTAGCGCAGCGAGAACTCCTGTACCATACGGACGAGGGCGTCGTAGACCGACTGGTCGCCGTGCGGGTGGTACTTGCCGAGAACGTCGCCGACCACCGTCGCCGACTTCTTGAAGGCGCGGTTGGGAAGCAGTCCCAGCTCGTTCATCGCGTAGAGAATGCGCCGGTGCACCGGCTTGAGGCCGTCGCGCACGTCGGGGAGCGCACGCGAGACGATCACGCTCATCGAGTAGTTGATGAAGGACTGCTGAAGCTCGTCCTCGATGAGGCGGGGGACGATCCGTTCGCGGGAGTTTGGCGCGGTCATCTGGGTCCAGGGTCAGGGCGATCAGTCGGCCCGCGGCACGGCGCGGAGATAACCCCGTAATATAGCCCCGAACGGCCCCGGAAACAAACCGGGTGGAGGTGCCGCAACTGATTGTGGGGGAAGGGGTTGGAGGAGGGGGGCGGGGTAGGGTGAATGAGGATGCGGATTGGGGTGAAAGGTAAAAGGTGAAACGGTGATTCCCTTTCACCTTTCACGTTTCACCCCTGAGTTGCCGCACCCCGCCTCCGGCGCCTCCATTCGCCCCGCCGCCAGCGCCAGCCCCCCACCAGAATCGCCGGCAGCAGGAAGAGCGCCCCCAGGGTCCCGGCGACGGTGCCGCCGGCGGTGGCGAGGGCGATCGCTCCGAAGATGCTGGTGGTGGCGGCCCCCCAGGCCATCGGGACCAGCGAGCCGATGGTGGTCAGCGTCACCAGGACGATCATCCCGGCGCGATCCCGGGTGGCGCGCAGGACATCGGCGCCGGTGGCAGTCCCGCCGTGGCGGCGCTTGGCCGCCAGCACCCCGTCAATCAGCAGGATGGCCTGATTGACCGCCAAGCCGACCACCAGGATCACCCCCACGGCGGCCTCGCGGGTGAAGGCGGTGCCGGTGCTCCAGAACGCCGCCACTACCCCGCCCAGCGCCAACGGCAGGGAAAGGAAGACCATCCCCGAGGCCCACCAGGAGTCGAATACCAGCGCCACCGAGAGCAGCACCAGCACCACCCCGATGGCAAAGACCAGCCAGAGCCCCTTGGTCGAGTCGTCGACGCCCCACTCGAAACGATCGTCGCTGACGGTGTATCCGGTCGGCACGCTGATGGCGGCCATGAACGCCTTGTGGGTGTTGTCCGCCAGTTTCTGCGGGCCACGGAAGTCGTAGCTCAGGATGCGGACGTACTGCTGGTCCTCGCGCTCGATAGTGGCCAGTCCTTCAACCTCGCGCACCACAGCGACATCGCTGATCCTGATCGGCGAGCGGTTCGGGTTGAGTACCTCCGAGCCCTCGAGGTCGCGCAGTTGACGGTCGCGCACTCCCTCGGCACGGAGGGTGACCTCGACTTCCTCGTCGCCCATCTCCAGCATGGTGCCTCCTCCCCCCCCCTGAACGGCCAGACTCAGCGAGGTGGCGAAGTCGCGCGTGGTCGCTCCCACGCGGCCGAGGGCCAGCCGGTCGGGATCAAGCGAGATGCTGACCTGACGCTCCCGCCCCCAGTACGAACCGGCATTGATGTTGACGTCGCGGACCCGGGTGATCTGCTCCAGGCGGCGCTGCAGGTCCTCGGCGAGGTTGAGCACTCCCTCGAACGAGTAGCCGAGAACCTTGATGCGCCGGGTGACCGAGCCGCCGCTGCTGGAACCGCCGTAGAATCCCTGTCCCTCCGGTGGGGTCACGCTGACGCGATCGGTGCCGCCGATCATCACGGCACGCTGCGTCAGTTCATCGGCGATCACCCACGGCACTTCGGTGAGACTCCCCTCGGCGGTGAACTCGACCACCAAGTTGCCGCCAAGCTGGCTGCCCTGGGCCCGCACCAGCGCCACTCCGGGGCGACCGACCGCGACGCGCTCGAGTTCACGGATCAGCCGCTCCACTTCGGCCGGATCTGATCCCTTGGGGAAGGTGACATTGGCCGATACGGTGGCCCGGCGTTCCCCCCCCCAGCCACCCCAGGAGGAGCGAGGCACCTTCTTCACGAATCCCCACGACAGGACAGCGATGCTGGCGACCGTCAGCGTGAGGGTGATCAGCCGCCAGCGGAGGATGGTGCGGGCAATCAGGTGATAGGCGCGGTGGAGTCGCGGCCAGCCGGCGTCGGTCCCGGTGCCGCGGCCGACCGCCGGAATGAGCACCAGTGCGGTGGCCACCGACCAGAAGAGGGCCAGCGCAAACGCCGCGGCGAACGGAGCAAAGGCGGCGCGAGCGTTGCCCTGCAGGAAGAGGAACGGAAACAGCACCACGGCGGTGGTGAGCGTCGCGCCCACCACCGCGGGAGCGATGCGGCTGCCGGCCCGGGCGCGATGATCGGGGGTGTCGGGGACGCTCCGCAGCCGTTCTACCACCACCAGCCCGTTCTGCACCAGGATCCCGATTCCCATCGCGAGTCCGGCCAGAGTGAGCAGGTTGGCGGGGATCTTGAGCAGGTAGAGGCCGAGTGCGGTGCCGGCGATGGCCACCGTGGCGCTGCCGAGCACCAGCATGGTGCTGCGCAGCGAGCGCAGGGTGAGCATGAGGATGATCGCCACGCTCCCGAAGGCGATCGCGCCGCGCAAGAGTAGGTCGCGCAATTGCTTGGCGAGGTCTTCGCTCTGGTCGCTGGCAATCTTGAGGACCACTCCCGGTGGCAGGGCGGTTTGCGCGATCTCCAGCGCCTCACGGGCTGCTGCCGCGGTCTTGATGGCGTCAGCGGTCGGTTGCCGGGCCAGCGAGAGCGAGACTGCGGTGACTCCGTTGAGGCGATAGAAATTGCCCTCGGCGTCTTCGTCGGGACGGATGGTGGTCAGTTCGCCGAGCGCGAAGACTCTGCCATTCGACGCCCGCACGGGGAGGCGCGCGAGTTCGTCGATGGTGGATGGCACGTCGCGCAGAACGACATTCCGCTCGTTGGCACCGAGTTGCTCGGTGCCGATGGCGTCGACCAGTCGCGCCGTGCCGATGGCGGACTGGATCGCGGTGGGATCGATGCCCAACTGGCGGAGATTGGCCGGATTGTAGGCCACCGCCACTCCCAGACGTGCCCCCCCCCTCACGCTCACCCCGGCGATTCCGGGCAGAGCGGAGAGACGCGGGACCACCCGGTCCTCGGCAATTTTTGCCAGGGCACCCGGGGTGTACGGCCCGGTGACGTTGATCTCCATCAGGTTCTGCTCGGTCAGCTCCTCCGGGACCCAATTGCTGACCCGCACGCCGTTGCGGGCGGCGGGCGGCAGGTCCGGCCGGAGGGTCTCGACCCGCTCCAGGATCGCCAATCGCGCCAAGGTGACGTCGGCGCGAGGGTCGAGTTCGACGGTGATGGTGGACTGGTGCTCGCGCGATGTGGAAGAGACCTTCCTCACGCCGCGCACTCCCTGGATGGCACTCTCGAGCGGCGAGGTGATGTAGGTCTCGATCAGCTCGGGCGAGGCGCCGCGCCAGCTCCCGCTGACGCTGATCTTGGGCAACTCGACCGTGGTCTTGGTGGCGAGCGGGAGCTTGGTGAACGCCACCCCGCCGGCAATGACGATGCCGATCGCCATCGACCAGATGACTGCGGGACGGCCGGCGGCCCAGCGAATCACGCGGACACCCCGGCGCGACGCGCCTTGCGGCGCTCCACCACGGCATAGGCGGTCGGCAGCAGGAAGAAGGTGACCATTATTGCCGTCACCGACCCGCCGATGATCGCTGCCGCCAGCGGACGATAGAGCTCGCCGCCCCGCCCCCAGCCGAACACCAGCGGCAGCACGCCGGCGATGGTGGTGGTCACCGTCATCGTGATGGCGCGCAGTCGCTGGCGGCCGCCGAGGCGGACTGACTCATCGACCGAGTGTCCGTCGGCGCGGAAACGACGGATCGCGTCGAGCTTGACGACCGCCTCGTTGTCGGCCATGCCGATCATCACCACCAGGCCGATCAGCGAGACCGCGTTCAGCGACTGCCCGGTGAGCCAGAGCGCCACGATCCCGCCGGCAGCGGCGAGCGGGACCGTGGTCATCACCAGCAATGGCGTGGTGAACGAGGCGAACTCGCCGGCCAAAACCAGGAAGACCAGGGCGATCGCGAGTAGTCCGACCAGGAGCAGTTGCGAAGTGGTCCGCTGTTGCTCCTGGTCGGCACCGGTCACTTCCCATTGAATTCCGGGAACCCCGAAATCGAGGCGTTCGACCGTCTGTTGAATGGTCGCCGATGCCTTGGCGGTACCGCCTTCCTCGACCACGCCCTCGACCACGCTGACTGGTCGCTGATTGACCCGCACCACCTCGATCGGTGCCCGGGTCTCGGTGACATTGACGAACTCGCCGAGCGGCATCCCCTGCACCGGCGTGGCGAGTGCGGTGGCCAGGTCCTCGTTGGCGATGCCGGCGTAGCGCACCTGGATCGGGGTGCGACGATCGGTCTCGCGCAATTCGGTTGCGGCCACCCCGCCGAGCGACCCCTTGAGTCCGTTGATGATGGCCTGCGGTGTGAGCCCGCGCTGGGCAATGCGGTCGCGCTGCAGGGTCAATTCCACCAGCGGTTGCGTGCCGGCGAAGGCGTCGCGCACGTCGGCGAGCCCGGACAGATCCTGCAGTGCCACGCGGACCTGGTCGGCCGCCCGCGCAGCGTCACCGCGCTGGGGTGCGGACACCTCAACGCGCACAGTGCGTCCCTCGCGTCCGATCAACGAACCGAATTCCGATTGTCCGGCCAGGTCCAGCGCCAGCGCTCCCTGTGCCAGATCGGGGACGGCGGCGCGCAACTCGTCGGCAAAGCGCGGCGCGTCCATCTGTTCCGGCACCGGAATTACGAACACCGCCGTCCCTGACGATCCCGGCTCGCTTCCCGAGAGGACCTCTTCGTCGGTTGCCATGCCGATCCGCACATAGACGCCCTCGCTGCCGAGCTGCTGGGCCGCCTCCTCGATGCGAGCCGCCTGTCGCACCGTTTCCTCGATCGAGGTACCGGCCGGCAGACGCAGCTCGGCGACCGCGGTTCCTTCGTCTACTTGCGGCAGAATCTCACGCGGCAGTTGCATGGTGATCACCACCGTGACCGCCGCACCCGCGAGTGCCAGTGCGAACACCGTCCTGGGTTGGGCGAGACACCAGGAAACGATCCGCTCGTAGCGATCGGCCATGCGGCGACCGAAGGTGTAGATCCCCTCGATTCGAGATGGCGACGCAGTGCCCGGAGCAGGCAGCACCGCGCCTGACCGCTGACCGCGCTGGCGGCCCCAGGTGAGCATCACCGGCATGACGGTGAGGGCCACGATCAACGAGGCGCCGACCGAGAGCACCACCGAGTAGGAGAGGTCACGGAAGAGGGCGGCAGCCAATCCCTGCACGAAGACGATCGGCCCGAAGACCAGCAGCGTGGTCAGCGTGCCGGCGGTGAGCGGGCCGGTCACTTCCTCGGCGGCCTGGCGCGCAGCGTCGAGCGGACTGAGCCCCTGTTCCCGGAGCCGTCCCGAGGCCTCGGCCACCACGATGGCGTTGTCGACCAGCAGACCGACCGCAAGTGCCAGTCCGCCCAGCGAGAGAATGTTGATGGTGACGTCGAGCATCTGCAGCAGCGTCAGCGCGATCAGCACCGACAGCGGGATCACCAGGCCGATGGCGAGGGCGGTGCGCCAATCGCGCAGGAAGAGAAGGATCAGCAAAATCGCGAGCGCGCCGCCGATCACGATTTCCTGTGAGAGGTTGGAAAGCGCGTCCTCGACGAACTTGGCCTGCGCCGCCACCAGCCGGACGGTGACATCGGGAAACTCGTTCCGCAGGTCGGTGAGAGTCCGCTCGAGCTCGCGGGTGACGGTGACGGTGTTGGAGCCGCCGTCCTTGTAAACCACCAAACCCACAGCCGGATTGCCGTCGAGGTGCACGATGGTGCGGGGGTCGGCGCTGGCGGGGGTGACGGTGGCGATATCCGCCAGGCGCATCTGCCGCCCAGTCGGACCGACGGGGATGTCGCGGATTTCCATCGGGTCGCGCAGTTCCGTCATGGCGCGCACCGAGAAGCGGAACTGGCCCCGCTTGATGGTGCCGCCCTGGGCGGTCGCGTTGGCGTTGTCGATGGCGGTCTTGACGTCATCCGGGGTGAGCCCCAGGGCACGGGCCCGTTCGGGGTCGACATCTACGCGGATCTCATCCTGCGGATCGCCGACCACGGCGACGCTGGCCACCCCGGAGAGTTGCTCCAGGCGGCGTTTGTGAACGTCCTTGGCGGTGCGTGCGATGGCGCGCAGGTCGCCCGGGCCGGTGAGCGAGATCACGGCGATCGGTCGCTCGCCGGGGTCGGCGGTCAGCAGGGTCGGTCGCTGAGCCGCCTCAGGCAACTGGTTGCGGGCGTTGTCGAGTCGCTCACGCACCGCCAGCACGGTGCGCGACATGTCGGTGCCCCAATTGAAGCGCAGCGTGGTGGTCGCCTCGCCGCTGCGGGCAACGGAACGCATCTCGAGCAGGCCGGGAGTGTTGCCGACCTGATTCTCGATCGGCTCGGAGATGAAGCGTGACACCTCTTCCGGCGCGGCACCGGGGTAGATGGTGCGAATGGTGAGCACCGGCAGGGCGACATCGGGGAGCAGGGAGACCGGCATCCGTCCCAGCGACACCGCGCCGAGGAGAACCAGCCCCATTGTGGCCGCCATGGTGGCGACGGGACGCCGAAGCGCCGCGGAGGCGAAGGACACGCGCCGCCCCTACTGCTCGTTCTCGCGCGTCGCCACCAGACGCACGAGTGCGTCGTGCGTGAGCGTGAGGTGTCCGTCGATCAGCACCGTATCGCCGGGGGTGAGCGGTTGCACCCCCGTGGCGCTGTCGGGGAGGATTTCCCGTTCGCGACCGTTGGAGCGGCCGGCGTTGACGTATTCCCACTTGGCCCGGCCATCGCGCACCACGAAGACCATCGGTCGGCCGTCGCGCTCGATGACCGCGCGGTCGGGGACGATGATCCGGTCCGGCAGGCGGGTCGCCTCCAGTTCCACGTCGGCATACATCCCGGGCCGCAGCACGCCGTTGCCGCGGACTCGCACCACGGCGGTGCCGGCTCGCGAAGCGGAATCGACCAGCGGGAGCAGCGCCATGATCCGGCCGAGCACTGGTGCGCCCGGGAGCGCTGACACCGAGATGCGCGCCACGCCGTTGGGACGCAGGAGCGGCAGGTCCTGCTCGTACACCCGGGCCTCGATCCGCAGATTGGTGAGGTCAACCACCTGGGCTATTTCCTGCCCGGAGGAGATCCGCTCACCGACCGCCACCTTGACGTTCTCGAGCACTCCGTCGAACGGGGCCCTGATCACCGAACGCTCCAGCGCCAGCTGGGCCTCCTTCACGCCGACCTCTGCCGTCGGCACACCCGCCTTGGCCAGCGCAAAGTCCCGGCGAGCGGGGCTGGGCGGCCGGCCGGTAATGACGGAGTCGACCTCGACTTCGACGCGATAGTTGATCTTCGCCGCGCTCAAGGCAGCCTCTGCCTTCTGGAGGGCGAGTTCCAGCGGCTCCGGATCGAGCTTGACCAGTGGTTGACCGCGGGTGACCCGGTCGCCGGCTCGGACCAGCACCTCCATCACCGTGCCGGTGGCCTCGGACTTGAGCACCGCCGAGGCGTCGGACTTGATCTCGCCACGCGTGGTCACCGTGAGGATCAGATCTCCCCGGGTGACGGCCTGACCAACCACCGGCAGGGCGAGCGGTGCCCCGGCCGGCACGTCCGTCGAATCGCGGGAAATCACGCCAGACTCGGCTCCCTCGCTGGTGTCACAGGCCGCCAGGAAGGCAACGAGGGCGAGTACGGCGGATGGACGCATCAGAGACCTCGGGAAGGAAGATGTTTGAGTCGGTCGTCGCGGAATGGATGCATCGGGCCGGTGAAAGGACGCATTACCCGGTACGCCGTAGAGGTGGGCAGGGTTGCAATCGGGACCGCTGGGCGCCAGGGGCATGCGCATCTGGACTCGCTGGGAGGAGGTCCGGGGAATATGCTGACGGGCGGGGGAAGGGGGAAGGGGGAAGTAGGGTGAACGGTGAACGGTGAACGGTGAACGGTGAACGGGGCGCGTTGGGTGAAAGGTGAAAGGTGAAACGGGTTTGAATCGTCACCCCGTTCACCCGCGCCCCGGAGGGGCGCCCCGTTCACCGTTCACCCTCCGTTCACCCTCCTACCGCCGCTGAACGCCCCAGAGGGCGGCGGAGAGGACGCCCAGCCCGGTCAATTGGTGGAGGACCCCCAGGATTACCGGAACCTGAAGCAGCAAGGTCGCGATTCCCAGCGATACCTGGATGAGAACGATCCCAGCCATCACGGCCGTGGCGCGTCTGAGCGAGGGGGCGGCATGCCGGGCAGCCCATGCCAGCGCCACCAGCAGGCCTGCCGTGAGGACCGCCAGCACTCTATGGTGGAACTGGACGATCACCGGGTGCTGATGGACCGCCTGCCACCAGTTGGTGATCCGGGAGTATTCCTCGGGGACGATGCCCGGTCCCATGCGGGGGAAGCTGTTGTAGATCAGGCCGGCGTCGAGTCCCGCGACCAGCCCGCCAGACAGCAGGGTGACGAACGTCAGCACGAATCCCGCGATGAGGCCGCGCTGCAGCGCCGGCGAGGTGGTGCGGGGGGGGGACGAGTCGTCACTGGGTGTGAGTTCCAGCATGGTCCAGATGCAGATGCAGAGGATCACCAGTGCCACGCCGAGGTGAATCGTCAGGCGCAGCGGGCTCACGCTGATGCGGTCGACCAACCCGCTGCTGACCATCCACCAGCCGAGGGCTCCCTGGGTGGCCGCCAGGATCGGCAGCAGGAGGAGGCGTCGTCGGTGGGCAGGGCGAATGGCGCCGCGCCACCGGAGCACCAGATACGGGAGAGCCAGGATCACCCCGACAAGACGGGCCAGCATCCGGTGGAACCACTCCCACCAGTAGATCCACTGGAACGACTCCATGGTGATGCCGCGGTGGGTGGTCTGCGCCTGCGGGATCTGCTGGAATTGCTGGTAGGCGGTGTCCCAGTCGGCACTGTTGAGCGGCGGGAAGATGCCGGAAATCGGCCGCCACTCGGTGATCGAGAGGCCGCTGTCGGTCAGCCGCGTGATGCCGCCCACCACCACCGCCACCACCACCGCCAGGGCGGAGATGATCAGCCAGCGGCGGACGGCGCGGTCGGTCTGGAGGGGGGGGGATGTGGTCATGGCGTTGGTTGGGTGAATGGTATGGATGAAAGGTGAAACGTGAAAGGGGGTCGCCGCTCCGCGGCGACCGGGTGAAAGGTTAAGGTGAAAGGGGTAGCGATCCTGCATCCCGTTTCACCTTTCACTTTTCCCGTTCACCGTTCACCGTTCACCCTCCTTCCCACGTTCTCCCCTTTCAATCCGGTACACCGAAATCTTCGGCAACCCTTCCTCCGTCTCGCCGTTCAGGTAGATCCGGTCGCGAGTCCAGTAACCGCCTGTCAGTCCCGCGACCGGTGGGAGGATGGTGCCTAGCAGCACCCCTTCGGCGGTGAAGACATCGAGGAGGCCGATGCCGCCGGCGGGATTGGGGCGTGAGATCCAGATGTGGCCGGTGGGATCAATTGCGATGCCGCCCCACAAGGGCCAGGTCATCGGGATGTCACCCGCCGAGCTCGCGGCGCGCACCGCGTCGCGCCACTGTTCGTCCATCTCGTTGATGGTGGCCTCGTAGATCGAGTCGCGCTGCGCGCTGGTGATCGGGACCGTGGGTGCCGAAGCGGTAAAGACGCGAACGGTGTCCATGCCATCGAGCCCGGTGATGGCGAAGGCATAAGCAGCGCTATGCCCCCGCAGCACGGTACGATCGCCTCGATACTCGGTGGTTTCATACGGCTGCAGCGGAATTCCCATCATCATGCGCGAGACATTCTTGCCGCCATTCGATGTCATCGTCACGGTCCAGAGGCCCTTGGGTTCCTGAATGCTGCGGCGGGAAACCACCGTGTCGATCACGCGGCCGTCGGGCATGGTGAGGTACAACGCGCCACCCGCATCGCTCTGGTCGGCCGGTGGAGGACCAGTGATCCCGATGGTGCCGTCGTCGAATACGGGGAGGTGGCCGGTCCAATAGCAGCACTGGCTCGGCGTCGACGCCACGAAGCGGCCGGAGGTCTCGAAGACCGTCATCCGGGTGTTGTTGGGGTCCTGAAGCACCAGCTTGTCGCCGACGATGGCGAACATCCCGTCGCGAAATTCGCCGGGGCCGTCGCCCTCCCGACCGATGTTGCGGAGCCAGGTGCCGTCGGGGGCGTACGCCTTGATGACGGACGGACTCCGCATCAGCCAGTAGATGGTACCGTCCTCGCCTGCGACGAGGGTACCGGGGTTGCCGACCTCTCCCTCGCTTCCCTCCTCGGGGACGATCTCGCGCTCCAGCACGATCCGCCAGCCATTGGTGTCGGCCCAGGCGGTCGGTCCCGGATTGGTCACCCTGACGATCCCGCCCGGCAAAGTGTCGATCACCGGGGTGCTGAGCGCGGTCCCGGCATCCGCGCCACCACAGGCGGCGAGCAGCAGGAGGAGGATCGGGAGGCGAGGAGGCATGGGATCTCCGGGGTGAACGGTGAGGGTGAACGGGTGAAACGTGAAACGTGAAACGTGAAACGTGAAACGTAAAAGGGGGTCGCCGCTCCGCGGCGACGGGTGAACGGTGAACGGGAAAATGTGAAAGGAGTCACAATTCTACTCCCGTTTCACCTTTCACCTTTCACGTTTACCCCCCCGTTCACCAGCGCCCCAGCGGGGCGCCCTGGTCACCGTTCACCCTCCTGCCCCCGTTTCACCTTTCACCTTTCACCTTTCACGTTCCCCCCTTGAGCTTCCTCCTCAAGACAATCTCCGCCACCACCGGCCTGTGGTCCGAAGCCACCTGCTCATCCACCACGCGCGCGGCGCCGACCTGCCACTCATCGCGCGGCGCGGCGAAGATGAAGTCGATCTCCTTGATGGGCTCGGTGGCACTGAAGGTGAAGCGATTGTTGCCGGGCTTCTCCGCTGCAACGGCTCGCGCGGTGAAGAGCGCCAGCGTGCGGGACTCCGGCGTGTCGTTGAAATCGCCGAGCAGCAGCCATGGTATTGACACCGTGTCGAGCACTGCGGCGAGGGCTCGCGCCTGGGCCACCCGCAGGGTGTCGTTGTCGACCCAGTCAAAATGGACGTTGATCACGGCGATCGTGTCGCCGTCGGGCAGCGCGATGTCGGCACGCAGAGCGATGCGTGGCTCGTTGCCATCGGGGAGCCGGATCGGTGTGGTTGCCAGAATGGGCCAGCGGGACAGGATCGCCATCCCGTACTCACCGCCCTGATAGTCGAAGAAGCTGCCGAAGGTGGCGTGCATGCCGAGCAGCTTGCCGAGCGAGTCGGCCTGCGGCACGGAGTCACTCCGCATCACGCGATGATCGACTTCCTGCAAGGCGATGATGTCGGTCGAGAGTGCCTTCAGGACGGCAGCGGTACGGGGCAGGTCAACGCGATCATCGATGCCGCGACCATGGCGAATGTTGTAGCTGGCAACCATCATTGCCGCATGTTCAGCTGAATGAGCACCGGCGGCGCTGGCGGATGTCAACATGCAGAGCGTGGCAATGGCGATCCGGTGCATCGCGACCTCGGATGGAGTGAGGCGTCAAAGTTACCGCGACGCCAGCACTCCTCCCAGTTTCGTCAGCGCTCGACCACGCCCGCTCGTCAGAACCGCAACGCCAACCCGAGCGAAACCACCGGATAGACGCGGAAGTAGCGGTCCACGTCGTCCTGGACGCGGTCGCGTTCGGCGGCGACGTCGGCCTCGAGAGTAGAGCCTGGGACCGCCGACGTGGCGTTCAGGTTGAGAGTCGGCGTCCCGATCCCGACACCCAGATCAAACAGGAACGCCAGCCCGCCACGACGCGACGCCGGAGTGCCCCAGCCGATTCCGGCATACGGCAACGCCGATGGCCAGCGCACCGTGCCGGTGACGGTTCCCACCTCCGCCGCGGTGTAGTTCTGCCCGTTGATGGTGAAGGTACCGCCCACCGGTTGACCGATGCCGTCGATGTCGGCTGGGGCGCTGATGACGCCGCCCGTGAAGTGGAACGATCCCCGGCTCGAGGGGAAGAAGTCGACCAACCCCGAGACGCTCTGGAAATCCAGTTCGACATCGTAACGAATGTCCTGCTGAGTGCGATTGATGTCGCGCGTCAGAGTGTTGACCCCGGCCCGTACCCCGACATTGGGAAGGATGAGCTTGGAGAGCTCGGCCCCGAAGCCAAGGGTGCTGGCGCGGACCGCAACCGACAGATCCGCCTGGGCTGCCAGCGGAGCTGCAGCAAAAACAACCGACAACAGAATGGTGCGCATGACTGGGTGCTCCCGTTTGGGTCCTTGGAGGTATCGGCCGAAGTTGGCCGATCTTGATGCCTCGCCCCCCAGGACCGGCACAGGGCACTAGACTTGAGGGATGCCGCGATTGCTGGTGGTGTTCCTTCTTCCGGCGCTGCTGGGAGCTCAGGAGAGCCAACTCCCCGAGCGTCGCGCGTTCGCGTTGCTGACCGGCAGCGGCGACACGGTGATGGTTGAGCGCTGGGTCCGCAGCGGCGACCGCTCCGAGGCCCTCCTGACGATGCACGGCCGCCCGTGGTATCGCTTCCTGGCCGACCAGGACCCCGAGAGCGGGGCCGAGCGTCTGGTTGCCACCGCCTACAGTCCGGCCCGACCCGCGGGATCGGCCCCCGTTACCTCTCGCGAGATCGTGATCGCCCGCGACTCGGCGATCGTGCGTGATGCCACCAGTGGCGAGGTGCTGCGTCAGTTCGAAGTGGCCCGTGGCACCTCGGCCATTTTCCCTCCCTCGCTGGCGCTGCTGCAGCGGATGGTGCGCCGCGCTGAACGGGAGGGGGACATCTGGTACAACGGCCAGTTCACCACCCCGGTGCTGGTCATCGGCGCGGAAGGCCCGGTGCTGGATACCCTGGCGTTCTACGCGCGCGGCGTCGATTCCTTGCGGACCTACGTGGCGCGACAGCAGGTGGATGTCGCGCTCGATGATGCCGGACTGATCAGCGGCGCCTCGCCCTCGTCGGCATGGCTGGGACTGCGCTACGTCCGGCTCCCGGATGCGGAGGCGGACGCACCCTGGCCCAGCGAGGTCACCGATTATTCGCCGCCACCGGGGGCTCCCTATACCGCCGAGGAAGTCCGCCTGACGCTCCGGGACGGCTCCTGGTTGGGCGGCACGTTCACCGTTCCGCCCCTTCACGATCGGTCGGTTCCAGCCGTGCTCTTCCTCTCGGGTTCAGGTGCGCAGGATCGTGACGGCCGGATCATGAGTGGCTATCGACCGTTCCGCGAATTGGCCGATGCGCTGGCTCGCAGTGGCATCGCCTCGCTGCGGCTGGACGACCGCGGGGTGGGCGAGTCGAGCGGTCAGTATGACGGCTTCATGCTGGACGCGCTCGCAGGCGATGCCGTGCTGGCGCTCAGGTGGTTGCGGTCGCGTTCGGAGGTGGATCCCGATCGGGTGGGCATGGTCGGCCACAGTGAGGGAGCCGTGGTCGCCATGCGCGCTGCTCGCCAGATGGCACCGGATGCCCTGGTGTTGCTGGGGGCTCCGGCCAGCAAGGGCCAACAGGTGGTGGCATGGCAGCAGCGCTACGGGGCCGAGCGACTGGTGCGCGATTCGGCCGAAGACCGACGCCCGATCTTGGTCGATTCGCTGGTTCGGGAGGCGAGTCGCTTGACCGACCAGCTATCCAAGAGATCGGAGGCGTTCCGGAGCTTGGTGCGGCACGACCCGTCGGCCGACGCTCGGCGACTGCGGGTCGGTGCACTGGTGATCCAGGGTGGCACGGACCGTCAACTGCCACCGGGCGACGGAGCCCGTTTGGCGGAAGCGCTCGGGCGTCGCGGGGCGTCGGTCACCCTGGAGCAGCCGCCCGCGGTCAATCACCTGCTGCTTGCCGACCAGGTGGGAGATCCCGGGCTCTACCTGACCATTCCCGACCGACGCCTGGCGCCCGGATTGACCGCGCTGGTGGTGGATTGGCTGGCCCGGCGATGGTTATGACTTTCGCGACCCGGCCGGAGCGGTATCTTCCGGTCATGCCTACCATCAATCGAATCCTGCTGGGCACTCTGGCGTTGACTGCCTGTGGCGGACCACCCGAGCTCCCCCCCCCAGTTTTCAGCGCCGGTCCCGAGGTGGACACCCTCGTGGCACCGGTGGTGAACGTCGGAACAGCTATCCCGCGCTCCGACAGCACCTGGGTGTTGCTGGCACCGATCGAGGGTGAGCTGCTTGTGGCCGACTTCACCGCCGCGACAGTGTCACCGCATCCGGGGATCAGCAAGGAGGAGGTGCCCGGCGCGACGGCGGCCTTCGGCCTTGGTGATTCGCTGGTGGTGGGCGACTGGGGTCTGCGTCGCTTCACCGTCTGGTTGCCGGATGGTCAGCGCGTCGATGCCATCCCGACAGTCGATGCCATGCGCGGCGCCTTCCCGAGTGCCCGCGATGCAGCCGGCAATTGGTACTTCGAGCTCAAGCCGGTGCCTGGGCCGAGCGGGATCGGCAACCTCGATTCGCTGGCAATCGTGCGCGCCGATGCGCTGCTGGAGCGGTTCGACACTGTGGCCTGGCTGGCGCCGATCGAGCACGCGGAGGTGGTGCGTGATGGCGGTCCGCGCTACGAGGCACTGGCGCTGGCCGGACGCGACCTGTGGGGCGTCAGAACAGATGGCACAGTCTGGGTGGTGCGCCGCAACTGGAACTTCGTGCAGTGGTATCCGCCCGGGGGGGGGAAGCCGGTTGACTCCCGCAAGCTGCCCGATCCCGTCCTTACAGTAACCGAGATGGACCGGCAGATCTGGTTGCGCCGCTACGAGGAGGAGTATCGCGCCCAATTGAGCGGGTCACGGTTCGCGGTCATCAAGCCGCCGGTAGAGCAGGCATACGAAGGGGCTGACGGCCGGCTCTGGCTCTTCAAGAGCGCTCCCGCACTCGATTCGGTGCGGACCTTTCAGGTCGTGGATTCCACTGGAGTTACCGCGGTGGTCAGGGTCCCGAGCCGGGGCTCCGCGTTGGGCGTAACCGCCACCCACATCCTGATGGGAGAGGAATTCCCCGGTGGCATCAGGTTGTTGCGCTATCCGATGCCACCAGGGTTGTAGCTTGATTGCAGTGAGCTAATCGAGGAGCGGAGCACCCTCATCGGGGTCTTCCGCTGCCTCTGCGGCCTTGCTGCCGCGCACCTGCTGATACCACCGGCGGGTGATCTCTCCCGCCAGTTCCCTGTTGCCCAGCCCGAACGCCAGGCCGACCGCCAGAGCTATGGCACCGAAGACCAGCGTGAAGCCAGAGATCACCAGTTCCTCGGCCACTCCCACCTGTTGCAGCGCCATGAAAATCGCGATCACCACCACGGCACCCTTGGTGACGGTGGCGAGCGTCGGCACCCCGTCGACTGTGCCGGCCGAGGCGAGGATCAGCCCGCGCAGAAATTCGCCGATTACCATCCCGAGAATCACGATCACGATCGCGCTCACGATGGTGGGAATGAACGAGATCATGATCGAGAACATCTCGTTGATGCTCTCCAGTCCGAGCGCTGCCGAGGAGAGCAGGATCACGATCAGCATCACCAGCCAGAAGAGCAGTTTGCCGATGGCGTGCGCGGGGTCGAGCCGGGCGCCAGTGCGGTCGACCGCGTCACGCAGCCCGCCCTCCTCCGCGACCCGGTTGAAGTCCATCCGGACCAGCAGCCGGTCGACGAATCGCTCCAGCGTCCGGGCAACGAAGTAGCCGGTAATCAGGATCACGACGGAGCCGAAGAGGGCGGGAAGGATGGTCCAGATTTCGGCGAATCCGGCCACCAGTCGATCCAGCAGGGCGTTCACGATGTCACCTCAAGCACGATTTTGCCGAATTGTTGTCCATCAGCGAGTTGCTGATAGGCACTGGCCCCCTCGGTCAGGGGCAGAATACGGTCCACGACCGGACGAAGGTGTCCGGCATTGCCAGCATTGATAATTTCCGCGAACTCTCGCGGGGTTCCCATCGTGGAGCCCAGCAACGTCCACTGGAACCAGAACAGCCGCCTCAGATCAAGCTCCACGGCGTGGCCGGTGGTGGCGCCGCAGGTCACCAGTCGCCCGCCGGGGCGGAGCGCCTTGAGTGAGCGCGACCAGGTGGCCTGGCCCACGGAATCGACGATCACGTCGGCCCCATGACCGAGATGGCGCTTGACCTCAGAGCCAATGTTGTCGGTCTTGGCGTGGTTGATCGTCAGCTCGGCGCCGAGGGTCCGGGCCCGTTCGAGCTTGGAATCGGACGACGAGGTCACCAGCACCCGAGCGCCCAAATGGATTGCCACCTGCAGCGCCTGCAGGGCCACCCCGCCGCCAATGCCCCAGATCAGGACCGCCTCGCCGGGCCGGACCGCGGCGCGGCTGGTCAGCATCCGCCAGGCGGTGAGGGTGGCGAGCGGAAAGGCGGCCGCCTCGGCCCAGCTCCAATCACCCTCGATCCGGGCAACCGATCGGGCCGGCACCACCACCTCCTCGGCTGCGGTACCCGGGCGATGCTCACCCATCACGCCGAACTCCCGGCAAAAGACGTCCTCACCTGCCTGGCAGGCGTCGCATGTCCCGCAGCCCCAGCCGGGGTTGATCACCACCCGATCGCCCACCCGGACATTGGTCACGTCCCGCGAGCACTCCAGTACGACCCCCGCTCCATCGCATCCCACGATGTGCGGGACCGAGGGCAGGGGGACGCCAGGGAGGCCGTCGGCAACCCAGAGATCGAGGTGGTTGAGGGCGATCGAGCGGATGCCGACGCGCACGGCGCCCTCCCCGGGAAGAGCCGGTGAGGGCAATTCCAGCAGCGCGAGGTGGTGGCGACCGCCAGGGGCGGTGAGGCAGAGCGCGCGCATCGGGTACGGACACCTTGCAGAAGTGGGGAAAGTACGCGACATATTATAGCGCGTCGCCACCCACGGGGCGCGGTCATCAACTTCATTCCACCAACGCCCTCGTATCAGGAGCTTCCGATGTCCGAAGGATCGTTGCTCGATTTTCGTGGAACGCTGGAAGATGGGGAGGAGCCGGTTGCCGCCCCGGCGCCGCTCCCGGAGATCCCCGAGCCAGCGGCGGGAACTGTGCCGGCGCCAAAGCCCAAGCGGCGCGCCAAGCCCACCCCGCCCCCCCCGCCGCGGCCCTCGAAAGTGGTGGCCGAGCGTGCCAAGGCGGTCGAGGCCAAGGCCGCCAAGGTGATCAAGGCTGCCGAAACCAAGTCGGCCCAAGTCGCCAAAGCGGTGGCCAAGGCGGCCAAGCCGGTGGTCAAGAAGGCCAAGACGACGGCCCGAAACGCGAGCAAGAGCGCCAGCAAGGCAGTCGAGGAAATGAAGAAGGGCGCCAGGAAGAACGTGAAGCAGAGCGTCAAGAGCGCCAAGAAGGTCGCCAAGAATGTCACCAAAAAGGTCACCAAGAGCGCGAAGAAGAGCGCGACCGCTGTCAAGAAGAGTGTCAAGAAGAGTGTCAAGAACATCAAGAAGAGCACCAGGAAGAACGCCAAGAGTGTCAAGAAGAGCGCCAAGAAGGTGGCTCGCGACCTCGGCCGCTCGGCCAAGAAGAGCGCCAAGCGGACGGTGACGAAGGCCAAGGCGATGCCCAAGCGGGTCGCCAAGAAGCGGAAGTGAAAACGGCACGCCGCCGCCTGGGTTTTGCCCTCGCGGTGGCGTTGCTGCTGGGCTGTCGCATCGGTCCGCCCCCAGGCGAGGGTGTCGAGGCGTTGGTCGGCGGCAACATCGTCGATGTGGTCTCCGGCAGAGTCATTCCCGATGGCATCGTGCTGATCCGCCACTCACGCATTCTGGCGGTCGGACCTCGCGGCGATGTGCCGATTCCTCGTGGTGCCAAGCAGACTGACTTGACCGGTCGCTGGCTGGTACCCGGTTTGATCGACGCTCATACCCATCTCCAACCATGGGGTCAGGACCTCTCGCTCCAGTGGGGAGTCACCACCGTGCGCGATCTGCACGCAGGCGCTCCCCTCGCCGCGTCCCTTGCTGGGCGAGTGACCGGCGTCCCGCGACTCTTTCAGGCCGTGGCAATGCTCGATGCCAATCCGCCCACCTACCCCGACGCGATCGTGGTTGATTCGGGAGAGGGCCGTGTTGCGGTTGACTCCGCCATTCGCCTCGGTGCCGGGTGGATCAAGCTGTATACCAGGATCACCCCCGATCTGATGGAACAGGTGATCGCTGCGACCAGGGCGAACCGATTGCCGATCGCCGTCCATCTCGGGTTGACCGATGCCCTCACCGCAGCACAACTCGGGGTGACCTCGATCGAACACCTGAGCGGAATCCCCGAGGCCACCGGCGACTCGACCGGGTTGTTCGCCGAACATCGGCTCGGCTTTTTCGAGGGCTGGACCGCGTTCGAACAGAGTTGGGCCACGTTGGACACCGTCGCGCTGGACCGGGTGGCACGTCAGCTTGCCGGCAGCGGAGTCGTGCTGGTGCCGACCCTCGGCCTGCACGACACCTTCGCGCGACTGGATGATTCCCTGGTCCATCAGCGCCCGGAACTGGCCGGCGTACCGGACAGCGCCCGCGCCAACTGGAATCTCCCGGGAATGATCGCCCGGGCCGGATGGACTGCGGACGATTACCCGTTCTTCCGCGCGGCGCGACCGGTGCAGGACCGCTTCGTGCGCGAGTTCGTTGCGGCCGGTGGCCGGGTCGCCACTGGTACCGACGCGTCCAACCAACTGCTGGTGCCGGGCGCGGGAGTGCATCGCGAAATGGAGTTGCTGGTGCGTGCCGGACTCTCGCCGCTGGAAGCGCTGCGGGCGGCCACCCTGCGGGGAGCGGAGTTGTTGCGCGCCGATTCGCTGGGCCGGATCAGGCCGAATGCCGTGGCCGATCTGGTCGTGCTCGGCGGCGATCCGCTGGCCGACATCCGCAACACGCGGCAGATAGTCCGGGTGATGCTGGGCGGGGCGTGGATGGCGCGGCAGTAGGGAAGGCGCAGAGGGGGAGGCGCGGAGGGGGAGGCGCGGAGGGGGTTCACGCAGAGGCGCGGAGGACGCAGAGGGGGAGGCGCAGAGGCTTGTGCCTACAGGGAGGGAGTGATGGGTGTGGTTTCGCTGGTCGCAGAGATAACCAAGCGATGGAGGGCATCGGGCCTTGCGCCGCGTCCGGGCGTGTCGGAGGAGCAGTTTCGTGATTTCGAGGAGCGGCATCGGGTCCGCTTTCCGGACGATCTCAAGGAGTATTTTCGAACTGTAGATGGGATGGATGACGGAGAGTGGGATGAACATCTCATCCGGTTCTGGCCACTCGCGATGATGCGGCCCGTGGTCGCTGTGCTCCCCGAGTTGAACCGAACCGCCTACGACGGGTACTTCGTATTCGCTGACTATTCGGCTTGGGCTCACGGATACGCTGTTCGGATGGCGGCAGGAGGCAACGAAGTGGCAATCGTCGGAGGAGACGATCCGATCAGGATTGCACCATCCTTCGGCGATTTTCTGCGTGGTTATCTGCAGCGATCTGAGGTGTTGTTCCGATAGCCGAAATCTGCCAATTGCTGTGAGACTCTGCTGGTTGGTGTTTGCCGAGCAGCGTCGTCGCAGCTGTTGAGTGGGTGCGGGTTGATCCGCAGAGCTGCCGGGGATCGCGGCGGCGGGCACGGCTTGAGTCACGGGTAGGCCTCCAGGGTATGAGTCCCCCGTGGATCGGAACCGGGAAGATGCTCCACTTGTGGTGATCGGGTCGCATTTCTGGAACGACTGATCCCGGAAGGTTCCGTGCCCGGTGGCTGTTTCCGGCCAGCATCCCTAGATTAGCCCCGGTCCGTTCGCGATTCACGTCACGCCTCACCACCGACGATGCCACCATGTCATTCCGCTGGACGCCAATACGCATGGAGCAGCTCGAGCATGCGGTGCAGAAGCGCCGACGCGTCATCCTGCGCAGGCGCGGCAACGAATACGTCGTGGTGGCCAGCTCGCTCACCACTTCGCGGGGGCGCGAGGCATTGTCCGCGTATCTGGCGATGACGGGTGAAGAGCTGGTTTTCGTGCTCGACGACATCGACTTTTTCCAGGTACTCGACCTCTGATGCCCAAGTCCATCCCTGCCGCCGTGGTCCATCTCGACGAATCCTGCCTGGGCAACGGCCGTCCGGGCGACAACCCCGGCGGGGCCGGCGGGCTGGTGGAGATCCTGCTGGCCGACAGTATCACCCGGCACGACTTCTTTCTCCATGCTGCTGCCACGACCAACAACCGGATGGCGCTGGCCGGGGCGATCGCCGCGCTGCAGTTGCTGGGGCAGGGCGGTCAGCGGCTGCGTCTCCTGATCGTGAGCGATTCCGAATATCTCGTCAAGGGGATTCGCGAGTGGGCACCGGGGTGGCAGTCGCGCGGCTGGACCCGGAAGGCCGGTCCGATCGAGAATTTGCCGCTCTGGCAGGCGCTGTGGCAGTCGCGGGATCGCCACGAGGTGCAGTTCACCTGGGTGCGCGGTCATGCTGGGCACCCCAAGAACGAATACGCCAACGATCTCGCCATTCGCGCCGCCAAGGAGCAGGTGACCTCCGAGGGGATCGTCTCCTCCGGATACCATGACTGGCTGGCCGCCCGGCAGGCAAACGGGCAGTTCAAGTCGTATGATCCTGATGCGTCATTCACTGCACTCGCCACGCGACTGCTGGCGGGCGAGCGCTTTTCCCTGGCGGGGGCCGTCTGATGACTGATCTGGAACGATTCGCAGCGGTGCTGCTGGCCGAGTGGCAACAGGAGGGTCACCATCGCGGCGAGCCGATCGCGGTGGGGTCACTGCTCGACCGAACTCTGCCGTATCGGACTGCGCGCCGATTGCTGGGGGTCGACGTCAGCGAGGACTACGAAATGCTGGTCCTCCGGCTGGTGGCCGAAGAGGGTGGGCTGGTGCGGACCGACCCAGTCGAGGCCGCCGAAGTGGCGCGGGAGACCGTCGCCGCCAAGGTGCCCGATCTCGACCTGCTGCAACGGTTGCGATCCGCCATGATCACCCTCAGCGACGACGCCGTCGATCGTCTCGAAGGAGTGCGACCGATGCCGACCGCCACCCCGCCGGTGAACAACCCCGCGACCCCGTCCGGCAAAACAGCCGACGATACTCCGCCTGCTCCCCGCACCGTCTTCCCGATCAGATCACCGGAAATCGCCGACGTCACCGCCACTGCCAAGCCGGTGACCACGCCGCGTCAGGACGATCCGCCACCGGCCTTCCTCACCGGGGTCGCCTTTACCGCGCCCGATCAGAGCTGTTGGAGCTGCGGCACCCCGTTGCCCACCGATCGGGTGGTCAAGTTCTGCGTCGGCTGCGGCGTCGACCAGCGGCAACCGGTGTGCGATGGCTGCGGCAGCACGGTGGAACGGGATTGGAGCTTCTGTCCGGAGTGTGGTGGGGGGTTGGGGTGAGGTGTGGGGGGTGAAGGGTGAAGGGTGAAAGGTGAAGGGTGAAAGGTGAAAGGTGAAAGGTGAAAGGTGAAAGGTGAAAGGGGGACTGGGCCGTCGCTTTAGCGACACCAGCCGAGCCGTCGATTCAGCGACGAGCTGGCTTTGGTGAAACAGGAGGGGCGCACCGGCGCTAGATTCCCATGCATGACAACCATCGTCTTCTGCGCCGCCGTCCGGACGGGGTTCGGCACCTTCGGCGGCACCCTCAAGGATTTCTCGGCGACCGATCTCGGCGTCCTCACCGCCAACGCCGCACTTGACCGGAGCGGGCTCGACCGCGCTCTGATCGATCACGTCATCGTCGGCAACGCGATGCAGACCTCGCGCGACGCCATCTACTGCGCCCGCCATGTCGCCCTCCGGGCCGGACTGGCAATCACCACCCCGGCCGTCACCGTCAACCGGCTCTGCGGCTCGGGGTTCGAGGCGGTGGTCCAAGGCGCTCATCGCCTGCTCCTCGGCGAGGCGACGGCCGTGCTGGCAGGCGGCACCGAGTCGATGAGTCAGGCACCCCATGCGGTGCGCGGCGCGCGCTGGGGGATCAAGTACGGTCCCTCGCCACAGCTCGAAGACGTGCTCTATGAAGGGCTCCTCGATTCGCATGGCGGCTGTTCGATGAGCGACACCGCGGAGAACCTGGCCCGGAAGTACGGCATCACCCGCGCCGATTGCGAAGCGTACGCGGTCCGGTCGCAGCAGACCGCCGCCGCTGCGTGGGCCGATGGCGTCTTTGCCGACGAAGTGATCCCCGTCCCGGTGCGCGATCGCAAGAGTCGCCAGGAGATTCCCTGGGCCGCCGACGAGCACATCCGTCCCGGCACCACCCTCGAGGCGCTGGCGCGGTTGTCGCCGATCACTCACCCTGCTGGTACGGTCACCGCGGGCACCGCGTCGGGGATCAACGATGGCGCATCGATGCTGGTGATGACCACGGCGGAACGGGCCGAGGCGGCGGGCGTCAAGCCGCTGGGCCGACTGGTGGGCTGGGGTGTGGCCGGAGTGCCGCCCACCGAAATGGGGATCGGCCCCGCGCCCGCCGCGCGTAAGGCGCTGGCCCATGCCGGAATGACGCTGGAGCAGATGCAGCTCGTGGAAGTCAACGAGGCATTCGCCGCCCAGTATCTCGCCGTGGAGCAGGAACTCGGCCTCGACCGGAGCCGCACCAACGTGCACGGCGGGGCGATCGCGATTGGTCATCCGCTCGCCGCCAGCGGCGCCCGCATCACGACCCACCTGCTGCACGCGCTGCGCGCCCGTGGGGGGGGGATTGGCCTGGGTTCCGCCTGCATCGGTGGCGGTCAGGGGATTGCCGTGATCGTCGAAGGATTCGGGAACTGAGCCGGCGCCGTGACTTCGCCAAGACTTCCCGCCCGGATTGATCGCGCCACCTTCGAGCGGGTGTTGCAGCGTGCAGCCGAATTGCAGGCCGCCACGCGCGACATCGGCGAGGGACTGACCGAGGATGAGGTGCTGGCGCTCGGTGCCGAGGTGGGGATTCCGCAGACCGAGTTGCGTCAGGCGCTGCTGGAGGAACGGACCCGTCATGTGGCACCAGCACCCGAAGGGATGATGGACCGGTGGCTGGCGCCGGCCGAACTGGCTGCCCAGCGGGTGGTGCAGGGGAGCGAGACAGAGGTCGCCGAAGCGCTGACCCGATGGCTGGACCGTCACGAGCATCTGCATGTTCAACGGGCGATTCCAGGACGCATCACCTTTGAGCCGATCAATTCCCTGGCCGGCGCGATGCGGAAGATCGGAGCAATGTTCGACTCCGGCCGCGGCAAGCCGTATCTCGAAAAAGCCGAGTTGCTGACTGCGCTGATCAATCCGCTGGAGCCGGGGTTTTGTCATGTCACGCTGGCCGCATCGCTCAGGAGCTCCCGCACCGGATGGTTGGTCGGCGGTGCGGGGTTGGCAACGGCGGCTACCACGGCAGGAGCCGTCACGGTCCTGCTGGGCGCACCGGAGGTGATGCTCCTGGTGGCAGCGGTACCTGGTGCGGGATTGGGCTGGGCCGTCGCCCGCGGTTACCGCAAGGTTGCCGAGCGCACTCAACTGGGACTCGAGCGGGCACTCGATGCGCTGGAACGACGGCCGGGTGTTGGCGAAAGCAAGCCGCTGCCGGAACCGAAGTCGCACGCAATCGCGCGTGAAGTCGGTTCGGTGGTACGGGGAATCACAACCGAGGTGCGCAAGGCCCTCGAGGAGAAGTGATGACAATCAGGACAGTCGGTGTTGTCGGTGCCGGTCAGATGGGGAGCGGGATCGCGCAGGTGATCGCGACTGCGGGACTCGACGTCCGTGTTTACGACAGCAATGGCGCGCAGGTCAACCGGGCGCGTGGCGTGATCGAGGGGTCGCTCGCCCGCTTCGTCCAGAAGGAGAAGATGACCAGCGCCGAACGGGATGCGGCGCTGATGCGGATCCGGTTCGTTGCCGACATGAGTGATCTGACTGGTGTCGATCTCGTCATCGAGGCGATCATCGAGGATCTCGACGCCAAGCGGACGCTGTGGCAGGCGCTGGAGAATCACTGCGGTCCGGAGGTCCTCTTCGCCAGCAATACCTCGTCGCTCTCGATCGTCGATCAGACCGTCGGGCAGAGCCACCCCGAACGGATGCTCGGATTGCACTTCTTCAATCCCGTTCCGATGATGGGACTGGTGGAGGTGGTCCGTTCGGTGCGCACCTCCGAGCATGTGATCGCGCGCGGGGTGGAGTTCGTGCGCGCCATCGGCAAGACGCCGGTGACCACGCGGGACGAATCGGGGTTCATCGTCAACCTGCTGCTGGTGCCCTACCTGATCGACGCGGTGCGCGCGCTGGAGCGCGGGGTGGCGAGCATCGCGGATATCGACGCCGGCATGCGGCTCGGCGCCGGTTACCCGATGGGGCCGTTCACCCTGCTCGACGTGGTGGGGCTCGACACCGTGGTGCTGATCGGCGAGATCATGTTCGACCAGCACCGCGAATCCCGCTATGCCCCGCCGCCGCTGCTCCGCCGCATGGTGGCCGCAGGCTATCTCGGCAAAAAGAGCGGTCGCGGTTTCTACGACTGGACCGGTGAGCAGCCGGTACCAATGGAACTGGGGCTGTGAGACGAACGATGGTTGTGGCGGTGGTGTGCCTGGCCGCGGCCTGCTTTCCGACCACCACCCGACCGCACCTCACCCTGGTCCCCGAGGCGCTCACCGCGGAGATCGAGTTGTTCGTGCCCGCGGCCACCCGCGCGCTCGCGGTGGCGCTCGACACCGACTCGCTGCCGGTGAGCCGCACCGAGCCCGGTGACGGCTGGCTGGAGACGCCGTGGTTCGACTCCGCGACCCTGCAACCGACCACCGCCCGCGTGGTGGGAACGGATGTCGTCAAGATCCGCGCCTTCGTGGAACCCGGACGCGCCAACCACTCGATCATCACCATCGAGGCGGTATACCGGCCGCTGCTCGATCCCTCGCGCGACGGCCGTGAGCTGGAACGGCACCTGCCCGCCGAGCATCCGGTGGCGCTCAGGGTCAAGGCGACGATGGAGCGGTTGCAGGTGGAGTACGGGGGATAGGGGGATGGTGAGGTGAATGGCCTGCCCCGCCCCGCGAAGCGGCGGCGGGGTGAACGGGGCCGCCGCGTCGCGGCGGCGGGGTGAAAGATGAAAGGGAAAACTGGGTGAACCGGGTCGTCGCTTCAGCGACACCAGCCGAGCCGTCGCTTTAGCGACGAGCTTCCAGACTCTGGTGATGCGGTGTGTTGCATGGTGGAACGGTCGACCGTAGCTGATTGACAGCGGCGGTTACCGCGCGCCGGTAACCGGGAGAGGGGAATTGCGGGAATTGAGCGATGTTGGTACCATCAGATTGGCCGAATCTCTCTCCTCATCGGCTGTTCGTCGGGTGTTCCTCACAGATTTAGAGATCACAAGGTGGGTGGTATGCCGGAGGATATCGCGAGGATGCTCCGCGGACGCCGACGCGCTATGGTGGTGCTGGTCTCCAGCATCCTGACGCTGGCATGCACGGCGGCACCCCCGGAGGCCGATTCCTACCGCACGCTGTCGAGCGACGAAGTAAGCCGTCTGGAACTCGTCCGCGTCGACTCGCTGGTCCTGACGATACCGAGCGGCGTCGCAAACGGAATCACCGACTTCCGCCGCCACGATGGCCGCTATTACCTGCTGGACGGCGATGACAGGAAGGTCCACGTGTTCGACGCCGCGGGCAGCCATCTCCTGAGTTTCGGTGGCGACGGATCGTGGCCGGGAGACTTTAACTCTCCCCAGGGGTTGGCCTTCGATCGAGACGAAGTCATCATCATCGACAACTTCACGACCGCCTTTGGTGACGACGGAACCTTTCACGCCCTCAAGCACTTTCCCCTGCCACGCTCACCCTGGTCGATTGAGGTGGTCGAAGGCCGTCAGTACCTGATCACTGCGGGGGACGTCGATTCGGCGGGGGGAGGGTGGGATTTGCTCACCGTCCTCGACTCGAACTCTGAAGTCGTCGGTCGCGGCTGCCGGATCGACGCGAGGATCGTGGAAAGCATGAGGTCGGGTGGTCTGCTGAGAATCTATGTGAACCCTGATGTGGCAGTGCTCGACGGTCGCGTGTACTGCCCGCAGAGGATTTCACCGATCGTGCAGGTCATGGACGCGGACGGGCGGGAGCTGGGAGAGATCGCAGTGGCGCCGCCGTTCTACCGAACTCCGGTCGACCGCCCAATAACGCTGAACCAGAAGAAGATATTCGAGTTCGACGCCGGATTCACATCCCACAGTGCCTTCTATCCCCTTCGGGACGGACCGGGATTCGTATCCGTCTACAGTTCGTGGGACCTGGACGCCGGCGGACCTCGATACTGGCTCTTTCGCTGCACTCTGGATGCTGATTGGGGAGTCCGCGATTGCGCCATGACGGAGTCACCCAAGCGGCCCATCATGATCACCCCCGATGGTGAGGTGTTCCTGGAAGAGAACGGCGACGCCGATGCCCCACCCGTCGTGGGGATCTATCACCTGAGTGTGGAAGGGGATGCGCCATGAGGAACAGTCGACTGGCAGTTGTCGTGTTGATCACCGCAGGATGTACGGTGTCTGCGGCGGAGCGCACCCCCGATACCCCCACCATCTCGCGAGCGTACATGGAGCACGGCGTGGCGCTCGGACAGGCCGTGCCACTGACCCCGCTCAGTTGCTCCGACAGCACCACGCGACGGGTCGGCGACCCCAACGCCATCCAGATGATAACCTTCGCCACAACGTACGACGGCTGCACCATCTGCAATCTTCATCTCAAGTCGCTCGGCGGCGTTCGCTGGAACGAGCTCCCCGAGCTCGAACCCTTCATCGTGGCGTGGGGTCCTTCCCCCAAGAGGCTGGCCCAACTGGAATCCGGCGTGAGCGACACTCTCGGACTCACCTTCCCCTCCGTGTGCATCGACCGCAAGGGGGTGCTCTGGGACTCGCTGAACGTGAGCCACACGCCGTTCTCGGTGATCGTCCGGAACGGGAGAATCATCTATCTGCACGACGCAGCCCTCACCTCGGCCGCGGTGGGAGAGCAGTTCTACGCCGATGTCGCCAGGCTGCTCGGAGAAGGCGGGAGCGCTGATTCGGCACCTTGACCGGAGTGCCACCCGGAGGCTGGCTCAGGCATTTTGAACGGGTCGTTCGCGGGCCATCGGGCAGACGAAGGGCCTAACCGCCGATCAAATTGTGAGATCTTTCACGCTTGCGCGTCGCCTGAGCGACGAGCCACCCACTACCCCACAAACGCCTTGAGGTACCGCTCCAGCGTTGCGTAGTCGAGTGCCGCATCCTTGCAGGGGCCGGCGGGGAGCGTCATCGTGAGGCCGAGTACCGGCACCTTCCCCGCGACATCATGGAGGCCGGTGACCATGTCACGTTCGCAGGCCACGGCCACCACTGCCCGCGGGCGGCGCTCGCGAATCACCCGCCGGGCCAACTGACCGCGGGTGGCGACGAACACCGGCACCTCGTACTTGCCGGCCAGCCCCAACACCGTGTCGAGGGTGGCCCGGGAGAGGCAGCGGGGGATCAGCAACAGCAGCTCGCCGGTGCCGACCTTCCGGGTGCGCAGCAGGGCCAGCGTGTTGTAGACCTTGACCGCTGCATTCTCGACCCAATCGCGCCTGCCGAACCACGACGACACCCGTGAGGTGAGCCGCATCACCCGGAGGAAGAGTCCGCGCTCCCCGAGCGATGCCGGGAGCATGATCCGGTGCGTCAGATAGGAGAGCAGCAGCGCCGTCCACCAGAGCAGCGCCGCGCCGCCGATGCCGCCGAGCGCGATCCAGGCCAGCAACGGCAGACGCGGATGCAGGGTGGCCAGCCGCGGGTCGAGCAGATACAACCCCGCAGCCACGATCCCGAAGCCGACCAGCAGCGCCGTCATCGCCCAGCGGAAGAACAGCGACGGCGGCGAATCGTAGTTGCCGCCATTGGGCAACGGCTCACCGTTCCACTCGTCCCACTCATGGCCGAGGCGGCGATCGACGTCGATATGAATCAGTTCTGCGCGTGGGCTGGTCATTATCTGGAAATCTCAGGCGGAATCAGGTGGAGTCAAGGGCGAGGTACCCCGGATTTCCGGTTTTCGCCGTCCTGCCGCGCCGTTGACGCCAAAATCGATGCCGGATGCCTACATTTGGTGGTCATGAACGACTCCCTCTCCACCGCATCCTCGCTTCGCGCCCGCCATGCCCAGGGCGCCGGGATCTACCGGATCATGCCGGCCGCGGTGGGACGTCCGAAGGACCGCAGCGAGCTCCGCACCATGCTGGCAGAGGCCGCGGCTCAGCGGCTTCCGGTGACGCCGCGCGGCGCAGGCAGCGCGATGGGGGGGGGGAACGTCGGCGCCGGATTGGTGCTCGACATGACAGCCTTCGATGCCGGCCGCTGCATCCTCGACCCGGCCGGACTGCGGGCGACCGTCTCGCCTGGCCTCCCCCTGGCGGAACTCCAGGCCGCTGCACATCCATTCGGCCTGCATTGTCCGCTCGATCCTTCGAGTGCCCGCTGGGCCACCATCGGCGGGCTGGTGGGGACCAATGCCGCTGGTGCCAGAACGGTGCACGACGGGCCGATGCGCCGCTGGGTCGACTCGCTGGTGCTCGAAACCGACGACGGTCCGCTCACCCTGACCCGGGGCGTGGCGCCTGACCCGAGTCATCCGGTGGTGCGGCGGTGGCAGGCCGATGTGGTGCCCCTCCTGGCGCGCCACCGCGAAGCGATCCTCGCCCGTTGGCCCAGGACCCGGAAGAACACCCTCGGTTACGCGCTCGACGCCTGGTTCGCCACCGGTGATCTGCTCGACCTGGTGATCGGCGCCGAAGGCACCCTCGGCGTGATGACCGAGGTCACGGTGAGGTTGATGCCGATCATCCGGCATCACGCCACCCTCAGAATCGCTCTCAGCGAACGGAGCGCGCTCTCGATGGTGATCGCCTGTCTCCACCGGCACGTCCCGGTGCGACTGGAATTTCTCGATGCCTCCTTTCTCGCGTTGGTCGAGGCCCGGATGCCCGATGCTGCGGCGCTGCTGCTGGTCGATCTCGAAGACGACGACCCCGATCGTCTGGCGGCCCGGTTGGTCGATGTCACTGCCGATCTGCTCGGCATCAGCGACGGGATCCTCACGGTGGAGCAGGCGGTCGACACCGCCGAGGCACACGCGCTCTGGGCGGTGCGGCACGGGGCATCTCCGCGACTCGCCGCATTGACGGATGGTCGGCGCTCACTGCAGGTGATCGAAGACGGCTGCGTCCCGCCTGATCGTCTCCCGGAATATCTCGACGCGGTGGAGCAGGCGTGTCGACGGCAAACGGTGGACGTGGTGCTGTTCGGGCATGCCGGTGATGGCCATGTCCATGTCAACTTGCTGCCGAACCTCAACGCGGCCGATTGGCTCGACCGGGTCCGCAACATCTACGATGAGGTCAACGCCGCACTGCTCCGGCTGGGTGGCACTCCCGCGGGGGAACACGGGGCAGGCCGACTGCGGGCCGGTCTGGTCGAGCAATTTCTCGGACCGGAAGCGCTGGCCTGTTTCCGCGCAGTCCGTTCGGCGTTCGACCCGGCCGGTCGCTACAACCCGGGGGTGATCCTGCCGGACCGCGACGATCCCTTCACCCGGCTCAAGGTCGGCAGTGATGCTGTCCCACTGCCTGCGGGCTGGGATGAGGAATGGCGACGGATCGAGGCGGAGGCCCGTTGGGGGATGGTGGGAGACTCTCCTCCGCTCGGGTGACTATCTTGACCTCACTCGAGTCGTGCCGGGGTGCCGTCGACCGGATTCCCGCTTTCACCATTCAGCCATGCCGATGCCGATGCTGACCATCTACCGCGCTCCCGTCGTCACCCTGCTCGCCCGGCCCCAGTTCGTGGAACCGGCGCACCTCGCGGTCCAGCGGCAGGGGCCGAGCACCGATGGCGAACGCCTGGCTGAGTTTGCCGGTCGACTCTGCTACATGAGCCAGCACAATCCCGCCGGCCGGACGACAGCCGAGTATCTCGGCAACATCCTCACGCAGGGTCATGGCTCGGTGTTCGAGCATGCCAGCTACGTATTGCTGTTCGAGGGTGTCTCGCGGTCGCTGACCCACGAACTGGTGCGGCATCGCGCCGGCTTCGGCTACTCGCAACTGTCGCAGCGCTACGTCGACGAATCGCGCGCCGCCTTCGTGATGCCGCCGGCCGTGCAGGGCAACGCGGTGCTCGAACAGGCATGGGAGGAGCAGATGGCCTCGGCCCATGCGGCCTACGTGGCTGCCGTGGAAGGGTTGATGCTCCAGTACGCCTGGGTCGAGGACAAGATTCATCGCCGCAAGATGGCCCGCGAGGCGGCGCGGTCGGTGCTCCCCAACGCGACTGAGACCAAGATCGTCGTCAGCGCCAACGTCAGAGCATGGCGCACCATGCTGGAGCTGCGGCTGGGCGAGGGGGCCGAGCGGGAGATCAGGCAACTCGCCGTAGCGGCTCTCGGTCTGCTCCAGATCGAGGCGCCCGCGCTGTTCGGCGACTTCGAGCTTTATCAGGCCGAGGACGGGGCGTTGGCGGGACGAGTTCGTCATCACAAGGTCTGAGCGCCAGCGCTAGATTTGAGCATGACCCCCTCGCCCGGATTCCAGATTGCCGAGTTGTGCATCGATCGTTGTGTCTGTGTCCGGGTGCCGTTTGAACGACTGCTGCCGGTGGCCCGCCAGGAGGGATGGGATCTCCCGGCCTTGATCGCGGCCACGGGGTGCGGAGACCAGTGCGGGATGTGCCGTCCGTACCTGGCAGCGATGTTGCGCGACGGGACCACCATCTTCAGGACCATTCTGAGCGCCGACAGCGAAGGAGAACCATCCTGACGAATCCGCCGGACCGGTTGACCGGAACATTCACCGTACCGGAGCTCCCGACCGGTGAGCGTCAGGTCTGGCGCGCCCTCACGGGTACCGGACCGCTGGTGCTCTATTGTCTGATTGCGGGGTGGCTGGCGGTTGCGCTACTCGCGGCGGGACAATATGACGTCGGCCTCGGGGCTGCGGCGCTGGCGAGCGCCTTGGCATTGGTGGCGCTGCGACGTGGCCGTCAGCTCGCAGATTTGCAACGGGGTTCGCTATCCCGCGCGCTGGCTGCGTCCTCCCGGCGGAATCGGGAACTCGAGCGGCTACGGGAGCTCGCCGCGAATCTCCTCAGTGGCACCGATCTCGGCACCCTCAATCGCCAGATCGCCCAGGCCGCTGCCGACCTTCTCGAAGCCGAAGGCGGGGCGATCATGCTGGTGGTGGAGGAAGGGCGATTCGTGAAGGTGGTGGCCGGTTCCGGCCCACTACTCCCGGCCGTGGGCTCGCTTGTTCCCGTCGATCGTTCGCTGGTGGGTCATGTGGTCATCAATGACGAGGCCGTGCTCGTTGACCATATGGAACTGGATCCGCGCAATCATCCCCACGAGCAGTTGACCGGGCGACTGCAGAGCGCGGCGATGGTGCCGCTCCGGTCGGCCGGACTCGTGGTCGGGGCGGTCTGCGCCTACAATCCCAAGGATGGCAGGCCATTCGCCGATCACGACCGCCAACTCCTCCAGGCGCTCGGCGACCAGGTGGTGCTGGGGCTGGACCGCACCGCCGTGCTCGAGGAACTCCGCCGCAATGAGCGGATGCTGGCCACCAAGAACAAGGAACTGCAGCGGGCAACCCAGCTCAAGAGCGAGTTTCTCGCCAACATGTCGCACGAGCTGCGCACCCCGCTCAACGCCATCATCGGCTTTTCCGACCTCATCCTCAGCGAGGGGCTCGGACCGCTGGAGGAACAGCAGAAGGAGTTTTTGGAGGCGATCCTGCGGAATGGCCGCCATCTGCTCGGCCTGATCAACTCGGTGCTCGACCTCTCCAAGATCGAAGCCGGGCGGATGACCCTCTCCCTCTCCGCCTGTGAAGTGCGCGAGGCGGTCACTGCGGCAGTCACCGACACGGCGCCGCTCAGGAGCGCCAAGCAGCAGGAATGCAAGGTCGACCTGCCCGAGGGGGTGCCCCTCGAGGTGCTGGCCGATGGCATCCGGCTTCGCCAGATTCTCTTCAACCTGCTCTCCAACGCCTCGAAGTTTACAGGAGAAGGTGGTATCATTACCATTGCTGCGGTGCGGACAGTGGCACCCATGCCGTTGACTCCAGTGGATCCACAGGGCAATGCGCCCACCCGCATGGGCAGTCGAGATGTCGTCTGGGTGTCGGTCTCCGACACCGGAGTGGGAATCAAGACCGAGGATATGCCGAAACTGTTCCGGGAGTTTTCACAGGTGGATGCCACGGCCTCGCGCGCTGCGCAGGGGACGGGTCTCGGCTTGGCGCTATCCAAGCGGTTCGTGGAGATGCACGGCGGACAGATCGGTGTGGAATCGATCATCGGCAAGGGGAGCACGTTTTGGTTCATGCTCCCGGTTGATGGTCCACCCCAGCGGCGCGAGGCCAGCGCGTGAAGTCGCGGCGTACCAGGGCCCTGCTGGGGTTGCTTCTGTTCGTGCTCGGCACGATCGGGGTGCCGGCCTTCGACGCCTGGGTTCTGCACGACATCCCGCTGGCGAACATCGCCCATGTCGAGTCACTCGAAAACGACTGCCACGCCGAACGTTGCGTCCTTGGTGCGCCCGCAACACCGGCGGCTCCGGCGACGCAGCCCGTGGCCACCGGCCGGTTCATCCCGGCTCACTTCACTTCACCGCCAGTCGCACCCCGGCAAGTCGTCCGGCTCCGGCTATCCAGCTCAGTGCTGGGGTCGCGGGCTCCTCCAGCGCTGATCTGATCTCCCGACAATCCTGATCGTGATCCGGGGACGGAGTCCCGCCGCAAGCGGGACATCCGGCATCCTCGCCATCCGGGTCTGTTCGGGCCACGAGCTCGACGACCCGGTGGAACCTCTTGCTGGAGCGCATGTGATGAAATCATTTTTTATGGCTGCCGTCTTTTCGGCGGTTGCAATCGCCAATGCCGGGGCAGCAGTACCCGTGGATGCCCCCCCCCCCGCGTTCAACCTCAGCGGCCGGGTTACCGATTCGACCGGTGCCCCGATCGCGAATGCCAATGTGGTCATTCAGGAAGCACATCGGTCAACCCAGACCGATGAACGCGGCCACTATCTGCTGCGCGACGTACCGGAGGGGACCTGGGGAGTCTCGTACGCAGCGATCGGCTACCGGCCCACGGTGCTGCGGGTGACTGTGCGCGGTGCGGATCAGGTGCGCAACGTGGTGCTGGCGCCATCGCTGCTCGAGTTGGCGCCCATCCAGGTCACCGCCACGCCGCTTGCCACCAGCGCGCTGGAGTCACCGCAGCCGCTCTCCGTGTTGCAGGGCGCGGCGCTCCAGTCCGCCCAGGCGCCCTCGCTCGGCGCCGTCCTGGAAGGATTGCCCGGAATGAGGAGCTTTTCGACCGGCAACGGAATCGCCAAGCCGGTGATCCGGGGCCTCACCGGCAACCGGGTGCTGATTCTCGACAACGGCCAGCGCATGGAAACACAGCAGTTCGGCGATGAACACGGCCCCAATGTCGAGACCGCCACCGCCGAGCGGATCGAGGTGATTCGCGGCCCGGCTTCGGTGCTGTACGGTTCCGACGCTCTGGGTGGCGTCATCAACGTCGTGCAACGTGAACTTCCCGATGCTGGGGGGGGGCGAGGCTTCGTTCGCGGCAACCTCAGCGGCGGATACAGCACCAACGGCGAGATGCCTGAGGGTGGCCTCTTGCTGGAAGGCGCCACCGCGGCGATCGGATTCCGCGGCACCCTCTCCGGCCGGACGGCTGGCGATGTCTCGACTCCCCGAGGCGACCTCTTCAACTCCGGACTGGACATGACCGGCGGGTCGGCCGCAGTCGGAACGCGTGGCGGCTGGGGCTCACTGGTGGCATCCTATACCCAGCGCGATGAGCGTCTCGAGATCCACGAGGATCCTGAAGAAGAGTTCGGCGCAACGCCGTTTCAGCGGGTACGGGCGAATCGCGCCACCGTCAACGGCGCCCTGTCGGTGGGGCGCTCACGATTGGAAGTCGATCTGAGCTACGAGCGCAATCGGCGGCGGGAGTTCGAGGAGCGCGGTGCCCAATCGGCAGGTGAGATCGCCCTCGGTTTGTTGTCGGAAAACTACATCGCCAATGTTCACCTGCATCATGGCGCGATCGGTGCCGCCTCCGGCGTGATCGGTGTTCAGGTCATGCGCACCGACTTCGAGAAATTCGGCGAGGAAACGCTGATCCCCGGCAGCCAGACCGACAACCTCGGCGTCTATGCCTTTGAACAGATCGACCGGGGACGCTGGCAGTTTTCGGCGGGAGCGCGTCTCGATTATCGCGAACTCCGGAATGACGACGACAACGATCTGGGGCTCCTCGCCGGGGAGCAGAGCTGGACCGCGGTCACCGGCAACTTCGGCGTTCTCTATCGGGTCGCCGAGCCGGTCGCGCTGGTCGCCAACCTCGGTCGCGGCTTCAGGGCACCGTCATCGTTCGAGCTCTTCTCCAACGGTGTCCACGAGGGGACGGCCCGCTTCGAGATCGGCAACCCCGATCTGAAGGAAGAGACCTCATTCAACACCGACCTGGCGCTCAGAATTCAAAGCCGGGCGCTGCAGGCCGAGGTGGGTGTCTTCGCCAACCTGATCGACAACTACATCAATCCCAGGCCGACCGGACAGTTCGATGCCGAATCCGGGCTGCAGATATTCGACATCGTCCAGGGCGATGCCTCGCTGGTGGGAGTCGAGGCCGCTCTGGAGTACCACGCGAGCAGGCAGTTGCATCTTCAGGGAGGGGTCGACTTCACCCGCGGGCAGAACACCACGACCGATCAACCGCTCGCCTTCATCGCGCCAGTCCGCGTCAATGGCGGCGTGCGCTGGGAGGGTCGGTCAGGCCGTACCGTAATGGCACCAACGCTGTCGCTCAAGGCCGAATACAATGCCAAGCAGGGCCGACTGGACCCCGATGACTTTGCCCCTGACGCCTATACACTCGTTCACGCCGGTGCCGGAGTCGCCATGATGGCGGGTGCCAACGTGATCAGGTTGGACTTGCAGGTGCGCAACCTGTTCGATGAACGGTATCGCTCGTTCCTCAGCCGCTACAAGCTGTTTGCCGACGATCCCGGCCGCAACGTGGTGGTGAGGATGTCGACGACGTTCTGAGGGTGGGGACGTGAAAGGTGAAAGGTGAAAGGTGAAAGGTGAAAGGTGAAAGGTGAAAGGTGAAAGGTGAAAGGTGAAAGGTGAAAGGGGGTGAACGGTGAACGGGGCGCCGCTGCGCGGCGCTGGGTGAACTGGGACACCAATGCCCCCTTTCACCTTTCACCTTTCACCTTTGTCCTTCCGCCTGCGCCCGCGCCAGCCAAGCCGCAACCCTCGGCGCCATCAGCCGGGCCGTCAGGATGGCCACTTCCTCATCCTCGGCGCGGAACCAGTCCTGGCGTTCGCCGCCGAAACAGAGCCAGCCGAGAAACTCTCCGGCCACCTCCATCCGGGCGGCCAACAGACTGTTGACTGCCCCCCCCCGCAGCACCTCGGGGGGGGCGGGCCAGGCGAGTCCCTCATGGGCCAGCGCCCCGATGCGTGTGGCAACCCTGCCACCGAGGTGCTGTGTCAGCGCCTCGATCCGTCGCGTTGCCACCACACCGGGTTCCGTCACCTCCAGCCCTTCGGTGCGGCTCAGCAGAGTCCAGCCGCCGGTGGATGGCCGGGCGGCGATCACCTCGATCCGGTCGTGGCCGAGCTGGTTGCCGAGGACGTCGGAGGTCAGTTGCACCAGATCGGCAATGGTTCGGCCCTGATCAATCGCCTCGAGCATTGCCGTGACCACGGCGCAGGCAATCCGCTCGGGGTCTTCGGTGACGGGCATCGGGGCGAGCCATGGCCGTCGGGCCAGTCGGCCGCAGGTCGGGGCGACCGCGGCGGCCAGGCGGTGCAGCGTTCGCAGCGTCAGGCGGTCGTAGCGGTCGTCGGCAAAGCTGGCAATCACAAGGATTCCCGCGTCTCTGGCGCCATCGCGCACCGGCACTGCCATGACCGACCGGAACCCCGCTCGCCGGACCCGGTCCTCGAGACCGAACAGCGATTCCTGATGGACGAGCGGGTCGGCATGGGGCAACTGCAAGTGGTCGGCCGACAGCTCCGCCGGACCCAACAAAACCGGACTGCCGCCGTGGGGGAGGATCCAGCCGGCCAACAGATCGTGAGGCAGGATGGCGGCGATCGCCCCGGTCAGCGCCTCGAACCAGGTCCGCAGTTCCGCCACGCTCGGGCGGTGCCCGCGCCAGCAAAGGACGGGGACAAAGTCATGCGGCTCGGCTGCGTCGCGGTCGGTAGTCACGCAGGGGGAAGAGCAGGGGGCGTGCCACCAGATGGGGGCCTTGACATACCCCCACCCCCTATGCAATAATCCAACAACACTTATACCCTGGGGGGGTAAATGCCGGACTTCACGCTGCACATCGAGGGGATGAGCTGCAACCACTGCCTCAACGCTGTTCGTCGGGCTCTGGAGGAGGTCGAGGGTACCAGCATCGGGAGCGTCCAGATCGGTCGGGCCGAGGTCGCCAGCGAGGCGGGTGCGGACCAACTCGTTCAAGCACTGGAGCGAGCCGGGTACCACGCCACGGCGGTGGCGGGGACGGCCGATCAGTGACCGGTTCCGAGTGGTTGGTAGTTGGTGGAGCCATGGTTCTGATCGGGTTGGTGAACTGGTGGTTTTTCGGCACGCACGAGAGGCGGAGTGATGGCACCCGTCACCACTGAACCGGGAGAGTCAGCACAGGTCACCCTGACGGTTGAGGGGATGACCTGTGCCGCCTGTCAGAGCCGGGTGCAGCGCGCGCTGGAGTCTACCCCCGGGGTGGCGAGCGCGTCGGTAAACCTGATGCTCGGCAACGCCGCGATAGTGTTCGATCCCGGCAAGCTCTCGACCGAGACTCTGCTGGCCGCCATTCGCGACACCGGCTACGGAGCCGAGTTGCCGACTGCCGGTCAGTCGGCGAGCGAGGCGCAAGTCGACCACGACGCGGCGACGATCGCGGAATTCCACGCACTCAGGCGGAAGGCGATCTTCAGCGGCGTTGCCGGTGCGATCGCCATGCTGGCGTCTATGCCGCTGATGGCGGCGACCGACCACTCGCATGGAGTGTCAGTCGATCCGTTCATGGCCTGGGTCATGACCGGGCTCACCCCCCCCCTTCGCGCGACGCTGCCATGGCTCTACGAGGTGCCGGCGGCGGTGCTGTCATGGGGATTGCTGCTGCTCACCATGGTGGTGATGATCTGGGCTGGCCGTCACTTCTACGTGCGGGCCTGGGCCGCCTTCCGACACCATTCGGCCGACATGAACACGCTGGTGGCGGTGGGCACCGGAGCGGCTTTTGTCTACAGCGTCATGGCCACAATTGCACCGGATGCGTTCATTGCTCGCGGTGTCGCGCCGGATGTCTACTACGAGGCGGTGATCCTGATCATCGCCTTCATCCTGGCGGGCAATGCCTTCGAAGCGCGAGCCAAGCGCCAGACCGCCTCGGCACTGCGATCGCTGGCCACCTTGCAGCCCGCCACCGCGCGAGTCCGCCGTGATGGCGAGGAGGCGGACCTGCCGGTGGAGGCTGTTCGTCGCGGCGACGAGGTCGTGATCCGCCCGGGCGAGCGGGTGCCGGTCGATGGCGAGGTGATCCGCGGTGAGAGTGCCGTCGACGAGGCGATCCTGACCGGCGAGTCGTTGCCGGTGGCCAAACACGCGGGCGACCGGGTGATTGGCGCGACGATAAACGGCACCGGCGTACTCTACGTGCGCGCCACCACGCTGGGCGCCGATTCGGTGCTCGCCCGGATCGTGACCCTGATGCGCGAGGCACAATCGTCCCGCGCCCCGATTCAGCGGCTGGCAGACCGGATCAGCGGCATCTTTGTGCCGGTGGTGCTGTCGCTGGCAATCGCCACCTTCGCGGTCTGGTTCGTGCTCGCTCCCCAGGCACCGGCAATGCGGGCCTTCGCGGCCAGCGTGGCGGTGTTGATCATTGCCTGTCCCTGTGCCATGGGGCTGGCCGTGCCGACCGCGGTGATGGTGGCCACCGGAAAAGGTGCCGAGCTGGGAGTGCTGATCAAGGGGGGGGAGGCACTGCAGCGCGCGGGCGATCTCACCACCGTGGTGCTCGACAAGACCGGCACTGTCACCGAGGGGAAACCGGGCGTCACCGATCTGCTGCTCGCTCCGGGAGAGCCGCTGACGGAACAGGAACTGCTCCGGTTGGCCGGAGCGGTGGAACGCGCCTCGCAACATCCGCTCGCCGACGCGATCGTGCGGGCAGCAGTCGAGCGCGGCGTGGAGCTGGAAGAGGCGGAGAGCTTCGCCTCGGTCACCGGGATGGGGGCCCGTGGAGTGGTGGGCGGTCGTGCCGTGCTGGTCGGCAACGCTGCCATGCTCGCCGATTGGTCGATCGACACCGCGCCGCTTGCCGAAGCGGTGGCGGCGCTGTCCGGACGCGGGCGCACCCCCGTGCTGGTCGCGGTCGATGGTGTGCTCGCCGGGGTGATCGGCGTGGCCGATCCGGTACGCGCCACCTCGGTGGCCGCAATCGCCCGGCTCAGAAAGATGGGACTAGATGTCGTCCTGCTGACGGGCGACACCGCTCTGACGGCGGCGGCAATCGCCCGCGACGTGGGGATAGACAAGGTGGTGGCGGGCGTCCTTCCCGACGGCAAGGTGCGCGAGATCGAGCGACTGCAGGCGACCGGCCAGGTGGTGGCGATGGTGGGCGACGGCGTCAATGACGCTCCGGCACTGGCGCGCGCCGACATCGGCATCGCGATGGGGGGGGGGACGGATGTGGCGGTGGAAGCGGCCGACGTCGCCCTGATGCGCGGCGACCTCACCGGGGTGGCCGATGCCATCGCCCTGTCGCGTGCCACCATGACCACCATGCGGCAGAACCTCGGCTGGGCGTTCGGCTACAACGTGATCGGCATCCCGATCGCGGCCGGCGTGCTCTATCCCGCCTTCGGCATCCTGCTGTCACCGATCATCGCGAGCGCGGCGATGGCGTTCAGCAGCGTCAGCGTGGTGGGGAACAGTTTGCGGCTCAAGCGGTGGAAGGTGAGATGAACCGGGGCGCCCCTGCGGCGCGGGTGAACGGTGAAAGGTGAAAGGTGAAAGGTGAAAGGTGAAACGGAAAAATAGTGAAGATCGGGGAGGGATGGCGGTGCCCGGTTCTGCCGAAAGGGAGGTTGGTGCATGGACGATGAGGTGAAGGAGGCACTCGCCAAGCGGTTGCGCCGGATCGAGGGGCAGGTTCGCGGTTTGCAGCGGATGGTGGATGAGGGACGCTATTGTCCCGATGTCCTCACCCAGATCGCTTCCGTGCACGAGGCGCTCCGCGGCGTCGGCCGGATCATGCTGCACAACCACCTGACGCATTGCACCACCGACGCCATCCGGAGCGGCGATCCCGCCGAGGCCCAGCGGGTGGTTGGCGAGCTGGTGGAGCTGTGGGGCAAGTGAGCCGGCGCGATCAGACGTAGTCCGGCTGCCACATCCGCTCCCGGATCCAGCTGTCGATGTCGGCCGGGACGGTGATCCCCGCCTCACCTTCCTCCATCGCTACCCGCACCACCGCCGCGGCGATGCTTGCAGAAACGTCGCGAATCGACTCAAGCGGCGGGAAGAGCGAGCCCTGGGCCAGATCTTCCGGCGTGATGCGTGTCGCGAGCGTCTTGGCTGCGGCGAGGAACATCGCATCGGTGACCTCACGCGCCTGCGCCGCAACCACGCCGAGCCCCAGGCCGGGGAAAATGTAGACGTTGTTGGCCTGTCGCGGCACGAAGGTCGTGGTACCGATGGTGACCGCCTCGGCGGGGCTTCCACTGGCGAACAGTGCCTGTCCATCGGTCCAGCGGTACGCCTCTTCGGAGGTGCACTCCGCCTTGCTGGTCGGGTTCGAGAGCGCGAAGATGATCGGCCGCTCGCTTGCTTTTGCCATGGCGCGAAGGACGCCCTCAGTGAAGGCCTTGGGCTGGGCAGCAACCCCGATCAGCGCGGTGGGGCGAAGTGTCTCTACTGCTGCCTGCAGCGTGGCGATCGGGGCGTGTGTGTGGGCAAACGGCCGCTTGTGCGGTTGCAGGTCGGTGCGGTCGGCGACCACCAATCCCTTGGAGTCGAGGAACCAGCACCGCTGCCGCGCCTCCGCCTCGCTGAGTCCGTCCTCCCGCATCGCCGTGACGATCAGCTCGCCGATGCCGGTGGCGGCTGAGCCGGCGCCGTAGAAGAGCACCATCTGGTCGCGCAACGGCTTGCCGGTCGCGCGGCAGGCCGAGTAGAGTCCGGCCAGCGTGACGGCCGCTGTGCCCTGAATGTCGTCATTGAAGGAGCGGACCCGGTGGCGATGTGCGGCGAGCAGCCGGAAGGCGTTGTCGGTGGCAAAATCTTCCCACTGCAACAGCGCGTCGGGGAAGACCTCGCGCACTGCATCGACGAATTCCGCAACCAGCGAGTCGTACTCCTCCCCGCGGAGGCGCGGCTCGGCCACTCCGGGATAGAACGGCATGGCGCGGAGTGCGGCGTTGTCGGTTCCCACGTCGAGTGCCACCGGAAGGCAGCGGGCCGGGTGAATGCCGGCGCAGGCGGTGTAGAGCGCCAGCTTGCCGATCGGAATCCCCATCCCCTGGGCGCCAAGGTCGCCGAGACCGAGGATGCGCTCACCGTCGGTAACCACGATCACCTCGATGGCGTTGTCGCGCCACACCTCGAGCAACTCGCGGATGCGGCCGCGATCGGCATTGGTGATGTAGAGCCCGCGCGGCCGACCGAAGATTTCGCCGAACTGCTGACAAACCTCACCCACCGTGGGGGTGTAGACGATCGGCATGATTTCACTGATGTGATCCACCACGACGCGGTAGAAGAGGGTCACGTTGCGATCGCGCAGTCCGGCGAGATACATGTGCCGCTCGAGCGGCGTGGGCTTGCGGCGCATGTTGAGCATCGCCCGCTCCACCTGCTGCTCGATCGTCAGGATGCGGCTCGGCAGCAGCCCCCTGAGGCCGTAGGCCTCCCGCTCGGCGGCGGTGAACGCACCGCCCTTGTTGAGATAGGGATTGTGGAGGATGTCGAGACCGGTCGCCGTATGTGATTCAGACATGAGATTCCAATGTGTCGTGCCAAGGAGCCGCAGCAAGGGGAACCCCAAGAATGGCTGGTTTTGGCGGTCCCGGCAACCCGGGGGGCGAAGTCAGTCTGTGACTCATGTTCCCTGCGGGACGGGGCAGACGGTGGCGGGTTCCTACCCCTCGCCCTGGACCCGCTTCATGTCGCGACCGATGGTGCGGAGCGCCCCAAGCACCACCACGCCACCGAGGATCGCCACCGCCGGGAGCACCAGCACGGCGGTCCGCAGGCCGAAGCGGTCACTCAATGTGCCGACCAGCGGGAAGGCGATCGCGTCGCCGACCAGATGGATGAAAAGCAGGTAGGCACCGCTTACCGTGGCACCGACCCGGGCCGGCACCACATCGAAAATCACCGCTCCCAGCGGGCCGTTGTACCAGCTCAGGCAGAAAAAGGTGAGCGCGAACACCGGCATGAACAGGTCGATGTCGCGGATGGTGAGCAGCCAGAAGGCCAGCGGGCCGCCGAGCAACAGCCCGGCCGCCACCGTGATGACCCGGCCACGATCGGTGTAGCGCCCAAGCAGGTCGGCGATCGCCCCACCGGCCAGCGCGCCGAGGACCCCTGCCAGCAGCCCCCACTTGCCGAGCATCGCAGCAGCCGCGCCGGCGGTGAGGTTGAACTCCCGGGTGATGAAGGTCGGCCCCCAGCCCACCAGTCCGTTCATCCCGAACGAAATCATCGCGCCCGCGAGGAAGATGTACACCAGAGTCGGCGTCGCCAGCACCCGGCGACCGGCGTGGGTCAGGTCGTCGACCGCGCTCTCGAACTCGGAGGTGAACGGTGTCTCGTCGCGCCGGTCGGCACGCAGCAGGCGCACCCAGCGCCAGATCACCAGCGCCACGCCGATGGTGATGGCGATCGAGAAGACCGCCACGTCAACTTGGGAGTCGGCACCGTAGTAAACGCTGGCGACCCATGCAGCGCCGAGACCGATGGCGGCCCACACGATCACCGGAAGCAGTTGCCTGACGAAGCCGCGGAAGCCGAGCTCCATCTCCTCCATCACGCTGCGGAAGGTGAGCGGTTCCTCGACCCGGGTGGGATCCTTGAGCCGGGAGACCAGCACCGCACAGGCGAATCCCGGCAGTCCGACTGCCATGAAGGCGACCCGCCAGCCGTAGATCCCCTCCAGCCAACCGCCGAGCAGCAGCCCGAGGACGCCGCCAACCGGGATCCCCGCCGCGAGGATTGCCATCGCGGTAGCCCGGTCCTTGCCCGGGAAGTAGTCCGCCGTCATCGACGCGGCGGCTGGTCCGTAGGCGGCCTCGCCGATGCCTACCGCCGCCCGGCAGACGAACAACTGCCAGTAGTTGCGGACCAGTCCTCCCAGCGCGGTGAAGGCACTCCAGAGCGCCACTCCGCCGGCGATCACCCCTTTGCGGCTCTTGAGGTCGCTCAACACCCCCAGCGGCAGTGCCGCCAGCGAGAAGACCAGGATGTAGGCCGATCCCAGCCAGCCGAGTTGCGCGTCGGAGAGCCCGAGGTCGCGCTTGATCGGCTCGAACAACGCGAAGATGACGTTGCGGTCGAGGTAGTTGAGGATGTTGATCGCGGCGAGGAGCACCAGAGCGGTCCACGCCTGCCGCCGGGGGGGGGGAGTCAACAGGGCTGGGGGATTCATCGCCTCACGGGTCCACTGCCACGATGCCGAGCCGGCGGCGGCAGTCCAGGATGGTCTGCACTGCCTCTTCGGGGTTGTTCGTCAAGGTGAACAGCCGCTCGTCGCCCGGCGAGATCATCCCGCCGTCGAGCAGCGTCTTGTGCATCCACTCCACCAGCCCGTTCCAGTAACCGTCGCCGAAGAGCACCACCGGAAAGTCGGTGACCTTGTCGGTCTGGATCAGGGTGAGCGACTCGAACAGCTCGTCCAACGTGCCGAACCCGCCCGGAAAGACCACGAAGCCGAGGGCATACTTGACGAACATCGTCTTCCGGACAAAGAAGAACTTGAAGTCGAGCGACTTGGTGAGATAGCGATTGCTGAACTGCTCGTGCGGCAGCTCGATGTTGCAACCGATGGAGACCCCACCCGCCTCATACGCTCCCTTGTTGGCGGCCTCCATGATCCCGGGGCCACCGCCGGTGATCACCGGCACGCCGGACTTTGCAAAGAGCTCTCCGGTGGTGACCGCCGCCTGATACATCGGGTCCTCGGGCCGGGTGCGCGCACTGCCGAAGATGGTCGCTCCGCCGGCGACCTCCTGCAGGTTCTCGAATCCCCAGACGAACTCGCCCATGATCCTCAGCACCCGCCATGAATCGGAGTTGCGCCGGTTTTCCATGGTGCCGGGATCGAGCGGAATGTTGAGCAGTTGCTCGTCCTGGGTCGGTTGGGTCGTGGCGCGGCGCATGCCGCCCTTGGTGGTATCAGTCATTCGTGAACGCCTCCAGAAACGCGCGGTGATCGTCCGCAACGTTGTAGAAATAGGGCGATACCCGCACATGTCCCGGCCGGGCATCGACAATGAATCCGCGCTCGGCCAGTCGCGCCACCGCCGCCTTGGGGTCATCGCTCGGCAACATCACGATGGCGCTCCGGTTGGCCGCGCTGGCCGCCACCTTGGGCACCAGTCCCCGCTCCCGCGCCGCCGCGATCAAGTCCTCGGTCAACGCCATCGTGACCGAGCGGATAGCCTCGGCGCCGACCGCCTCCAGGACATCGAGTCCGCCGAGCTGGGTGTACACCGGCAGCAGCGGCGGAGTGCCCATCTCGAAACGGCGCGCGTCATCGTGCGGCACAAAGGTCGTCGGATCGAACGCGAACTGATCCCGGTGTGCGAACCACCCCGTGCTGGTCGGGAGCAGGTGATGCATCGACTCGGCGTTGGCCCAGAGGAAGCATACGCCGGTACCGCCGAGCAGCCACTTGAGTCCGCCCGAACAATAGCAGTCGATCCCCAGTTCAGGGGCATTGACCGGCAACTGCCCCACTCCCTGGTAGCCGTCAATCAGACTCACGGCGCCGTGCCGCCGGGCAATCGCTCCGATCGCCGCGACATCCTGAATGGCACCGGAGGTGAAGTAGACGTGACTGGTGGCGACCAGCGCGGTCCGGTCGTCCACCGCCCGCTCGAATGCCTCCACCGGAACGGTGACGCCGTCGGGGCTCTCCAGCAACACCACCTCGACATCGCGGGGCAGCCACTGGTAGGGCACCGTCGGGAAATCGAGCCGGGTGGTCACGATCCTGGGCCTGCGCCTGGTGTCGATCGCGCTGGCGATCACGCCAAGAATGCTCGAGACGGAAGCGTGCAGGGCGATCTCACCGGGCCGCGCCGACACCAGTCGGCCATAACGGCTGCGCAACTCGTCGAGCGCCGCCCACCAGACGTCGTACCAGTTGGCGGCCCCACGATCCTCCCACTGGTCGAGATAGCCGATCGCCCGCTCACGTGAGTGGCGCGAGAGCGCACCGAGCGAGCAGGAGTTGAGATAGACCGACTTCCGGAAGATCGGAAACTCGTCGCGCCAGTGTGCGAGCGGGTGGGGCGGGGCATGCATGCAGGAATATAAAGAGAGAAGGAGAGAAAGAGAGAAAGAGAGAAAGAGAGGCAGGCCTCCTCTCTCCTTCTCTCTTTCTCTCTTTCTCTCTTTCTCTCTTTCTCACTTTATATTCCCGCATGCCCGATCCCCGTTATTCCCGCTCCTGGTCCGGGCTGCTCGCCGCCCTGGCCGGGCGGGCCCTGCTCTCGCCGCGTCTGGCGGTCGACCTGTTGCGCACCGGTTGGGCCTTCCGCCGCCGCTTCTGGTGGCGACAGGCGCCGTTCCTGCCGGTGCCGGACCGGACCTACCTCCGCTGGCGGATGTACACCGCCTATGGCGACGAGGCGGCGGTGCCGCCGGTCGAGGATGTGGTGCGCTTTGCCCACTGGCGCCGCGAGACGATGGGATTGTAGCGCCTGATGACCCAGGGTCCCACCATCGCCGCGATCCGTGCCGAGGCGTTGCGACTCGGTTTCAGCGCCTGCGGGGTGGCGGGACTCGAGCCGAGTGCGCGCGCTGACGCCCTCGACGCCTGGCTCCGGGCCGGCCATGCCGGCACCATGGGGTATCTGCCGCGTCAGGCCAGGAAGCGGAAGGCACCGGCCACCATCACCCCGGGGGCGCTGAGTGCCGTGGTGGTGCTCGACAACTATGCCCCCCCCGAGGATGAGCGGCCTCAGCCGGAAGACGCCTTCCGGATTGCCAGCTACGCCCGCGGCACCGACTATCACCTCGTGGTCCACGGTCGACTGCATCATCTCTCGCACTGGATGCTGGCACAGGGCGCCGCCCTGGCCAACGTCTGGGTCGACGACAGCCCGGTGCCCGAACGTGAACTCGCCGAACGCGCCGGCCTCGGGTGGATCGGCAAGAACACCATGCTGATCAACCCGCGGATCGGATCCTACACCTTCATCGGCACCATTTTCACCGATCTCGACCTCCGTCCCGACACCCCGGTGGTGACCGACCATTGCGGCAGTTGCACCCGTTGTCTCAACGCCTGTCCCACGGAAGCGTTCGTGGGCGATCGGGTGCTCGACGCCACCCGCTGCCTCAGCTATCTCACCATCGAACACCGCGCCGACCCTCCCGAGGAGCTGCACCAGGCCTGGGACGGCTGGGCCTTTGGCTGCGATGTCTGCAACGACGTCTGTCCCTGGAACATCAAATTTGCCGAGCCGACTGCCGAGCCCGAGTACACCGCTCGGCACCAGCCGGACCGCCGGGATCCGGACTGTTTCGAGACGATGACCGAGGCCGAATTCGCCGAGCGCTTTGCCGACACCCCGCTCGCTCGACCGGGGCTGGAGCGAATGCGTCGCAACGTGCGACTGGCGGTGGCTTCACGTGCCCGGGGCCGGCTCCCTTGACAATTGGACCGGATAGTTCATAATCCCGCGATGGTGACACTCGGACGGCCTCGTGAATTCGATCGTACCGCGGCATTGGATGCTGCGATGCAGGTATTCTGGCGTCAGGGATTCCAGGGTGCTTCGCTGGACGACCTGCTCCTGGGAATGGGGATCGGTCGCAGCAGCTTCTATGCGGCCTTTGGCAGCAAGCAGTCGCTCTTTCAGGAGGCGCTCCGCCATTACGGCGAGGTGATGCTGGCCGGGTTGCAGCGCGACCTGGCGACGGCTCCCTCGGCGCGGGCGTTCATCGAGGCGGTGCTGCTGCTGCCCGCGGTCGAGGCGGGCGAGCACGAGCCGCGCGGCTGCCTGCTGATGAACAGCGCGGCCGAGTTCGGAACACGGGAGCGGGCCTTTTGCCAGGACGTGCAGGAGTCGCTGGGGCGCTTCGAGCGGCTCTTTGCCGATGCCATTCGCCGTGGCCACCTCGACGGCAGCATCGCCCGCTCCGCCGATCCTGACGCACTGGGCCGCTTCCTCAGCAGTTCACTCGGCGGGATGCGGACGATGGCACGCGGCGGCACCTCTGCCGAGCGCCTTCGGGCGATGGTACCATACATCATGAAGAGTCTGACGTAGTCCCACTCCTGATGGGTGCCACGGCGCCCGTTCCCGCTCCGAGGCATCATGACCCCGACGCTGCAATCGATTGCCATTTTCGTGACCGACCTCGAGCGCGCCCGGCTCTTCTACGAAGACCAGCTCGGCCTGCCGCTGGCGGTGCGCGGTTCGTTCGGCTTCCAGTTTCTCGAGCGGCCACCGCACATCGGCGTGCATCCGGCGGAACATCCGGCGGCGCGGCAGATGGTCGGCCGCGAAACCGGAATCACCCTGCAGGTGAGTGACCTGCTCGATTTCAGCTCGCGACTCGGCGAGGCCGGGGTGACCTTCAAGGCCGAGCCGACGCAGCAGAGCTTCGGGATCATGGCGATGGTGGCCGATCCGGACGGCAACGTGCTGGCACTCTGGGAAGACAACGTCTCGCCGCCGGAGGAAGAGTGAGTCTCCCCGGCGAATTCCGCAGCGACAATGCGGCACCGGCGCATCCGGTGGTGCTCGACGCGATGGTGACGGCCAACGACGGGCCGGCCGGCGCCTACGGCCATGACTTCTGGACCGAGCAGGCGTCGGCGTGGTTCAAGGACCAGTTCGGCGGGGAGGTGGAATCGTTCCTGGTCTGGAACGGCACTGGCGCCAACGTCGCATCGCTCCGCGCCATGACGTTGCCGTGGCAAGCGGTGATCTGCAGCGATCAGGCGCACATTCACGTCGACGAGTGCGGCGCGCCCGAGTTGCTGGGCGGCTGCAAGCTGCTCGCCCTCCCCTCGCCGGACGGCAAACTCACGGTGGCCGCGGTACGCGAGGCGGCCCGGAAGGGAGTGGGGTTCGAGCATCATGTGCAGCCACGGGTTCTCTCGCTCACCCAGTCAACCGAGTACGGCACGGTGTATTCGGTCGACGAGCTCGGCGCGCTGGTCGAGGCCGCTCATGGCGACGGACTGCTGGTCCATGTCGACGGGGCGCGGATTGCCAACGCTGCGGCATCGCTTGGCGTCTCGCTCCGCGAGTTGATCACCGACACCGGCGTCGATGCGCTCTCGTTCGGGCTCACCAAGAACGGAGCGGTCGGCGCCGAGGCGGTGGTGCTGCTCAATCCGGAGCTGGTGGGGCAGTTCAAGTACATCCGGAAGCAGTCGACGCAGCTCTCCTCCAAGATGCGCTACCTCGCCGCCCAGGTGGTGGCGTTGGCGGAGCACGACCTCTGGCTGGCCAACGCGCGGCATGCCAACGCGATGGCGCAGCGCCTGGCGGCCGGGCTCAAGTCGGCGGGGCTCACCATCACCCAACAGGTTGAGGCGAACGCGGTGTTTGCCGTCATGGCGCCGGAGCTGATCGAGCGGCTGCAACACGATTTCCGCTTCTACGAATGGAACGAGGCGCGGCACGAGGTGCGGTTGATGTGCAGTTGGGCGACGGACGCGGACGACGTGGACGCGTTGGTGGGGGCGGTGTAAAGAGAAAAAGAGAAAAAGAGAAAAAGAGAGAAAGAGAGAAAGAGAGAAAGAGAGTTGGCCCTCGTCCCGACCAAAGGGAGGGACCTCGGTGCTTGCCATTATCTGGTAGCCGATAACATTGATGTGATGGCAAGTGCCGAGGTGCTTCGGCTCCTCAGGCGCTTTCGACAATCGCTTGGCTCGGTATGGGGGGCCGTAACGCTACTTCCGTATGGCCCAGCCTCGCCTCCAGGATTGGCGACGACAGCTCAGACCCTCCTGCTCCACATCACTTAAGGCCCCCCTCCCCACAGCAGCCTCACGCTTCCCGTCAAGCGCTGAGTTTTTGTGCTACTTCTACCTCGTCGACTATAATTTCGCGAAAGTCGGATTTTTGTCGATTTGTAGTATGGTTTATGTGCTAAGTCATACTATGCAAGAATGTGTAGTGTGGTTTAGGTTTTAAGTCGTACTATGAAGTTGACGCAATTCCGAGATATCAGCGGGTTCACGACCACGATAACGAGCGATACAGGATGCCTGGCGAATTCATCGAGAAGATCTGGCAGTCCGATCCGTGGGGTGACGCTCCCGCCAAGCATCGGCGTGCCTGCCAGTACCGAGCGTTCCTGCCCGCCGAGCTTGCAGATCTCGACGTCAAGCTCCCTGTCGAGGTTGCCGGACTGGTTGCCGAGGCGGATGCGGCCGTGCGGGCGTTAAATGCAGCGGCCTATCCGGCGCTCGCACCGCTCGCCCGTCTGTTGCTGCGTACCGAGTCCATCGCGTCGTCGAAGGTCGAGGGACTGCAGATGGGGGTGCGTGAGCTCGCCCGTGCTGAGGCCAGAATGGAAGCGGGAGGAAAGGGAAGCACGACGGCTATCGAGATCATCTCGAACATCCGGGCAATGGAGGTAGCGATTGATGAGGCATCGAAGGCCACCGGTTTCGGCGAGGAGCAGCTACTGGCCATTCACCAGCGGCTGATGGAGCATGATCCGCGTCAACAGATCGGAGGACGGTTCCGGACCATCCAGAACTGGATCGGGGGCAACGACTACACCCCATGCGGCGCCGACTTCGTCCCGCCACCAGTCGAGGATGTACCGCGCCTCCTCGCCGACTTGTACGCGGCAATCAACGACGACCTGCTGCCTCCATTGGTGCAGGCGGCGCTGGTCCATGCGCAGTTCGAGACCATCCACCCGTTCGATGATGGCAACGGTCGGACAGGTCGGGCGCTGATTCACGTGATCCTGCGCCGACGCGGTGTCGCGCCGAGCTACGTGCCGCCGGTAAGTGTAGTCCTGGCTGCTTCGCGTGGCCGGTACATCGCCGGCCTGACAAGCTTCCGTGGCGACAACGTAGTTCAGTGGATCGAACAATTCGCTGGGGCGCTACACCGATCTGCAACATTGGCGCGTCGGCACGTTGAGCGGGTCCAAGAATTGATGGCGGAATGGCGGAACAGATTGACCATTGCGTCGGATCCTCGTTCCGATGATGCGGCATGGGCGATCATTGATGTCTTGCCGGCGCATCCGATCATCACGGGTCCCGTGGCGACCGCCGCAACGGGCCGCTCGAAGGGATCGGTCTACCACGCGATTGCGGAACTCGAGGCGGCTGGGATCCTGATTCCGGTCTCGACCGGCAAGAGGAACCAGTCGTGGGAGGCGGCGGGATTGTTGGAGTTGATGGAGGGGCTGGACGCGGGGGAGGTGTAAAGAGAGAAATGAGGGGCCTCCCTCTCTTTCTCTCCTTCTCTCCTTCTCTCTTTTCTACGCCCTCTTCGTCGCCATGTCGCGTCGCACCGTCTGCCGCTTTCCCTTGATCTTGGTGGCCCTGAGCGCCGCAATCACGCTGTCCACCAGCTCCTCGGGCAACTCCACCAGCGAGAAGCGGTCGGTGATCTCGATCGAGCCGATCTGCTTGGCGTCGATCTGCGCCTCGTTGGCGATCGCCCCGACCAGGTCGGCCGGCCGCATGTTGTCCTTCCGCCCGGAGCCAATGTAGATCCGCGACATCCCGGGCGAGCGCTTGCGCGGTCCTGCCGTCGCCCCCGCCCCAGCCGTCTCGCGTGATCGCGTGCTGCTCGCGGCGCGCGATCGCACCCCCGGTCGCTCCCCCCCCCTCGCTGGCTCCGGTTGCTCTAGCTCCGCTTCCTCCACCGCCCCCACCTCGGCCAGGTGTGCCAGCTTCACCGCAGCGGTGGCGATGTCCATGAGGTCGTATTCTTCCGCCAGCGAGCCGACAACGGTCTGATACCCCTCCAGCTCGCCGGCCAGGATCGTCTCGCGGATTGCCGCGCTGGTCAGCTCCAACTGCTTGTTGCGGACATCGAGCACCGTCGGCAGCCGGGCCACCTCGACCTTCTGCTTGGTGAGCTGCTCGATGTTCTTGAGCATCCGGTGTTCGCGCGGCTCGGCGAAGGTGATCGCCACTCCCTCGCGCCCGGCCCGTCCGGTGCGACCGATCCGGTGCACATACGCCGCCGGCGATTCCGGCACGTTGAAGTTCACCACGTGCGAGATCTGCTCGATGTCGAGACCGCGGGCCGCAACGTCGGTCGCCACCAGGATGTCGACAGTGCCGCCGCGGGTCCGCTTCATCACCCGATCGCGTTGATCCTGAGTCATCCCGCCGTGCAGCGCCTGTACCTGATAGCCGCGGCCACCGAGTGATTCAGCCAGAGCATCGACTTCATTACGGGTGCGACAAAAGATCAACGCCAGCGTCGGCGACTCCAGGTCGAGCACCCGGCCGAGCGCCTGCACCTTCTGGGCGCGGGTGACGACGTAGGCGGTCTGCCGCACCTTGGGGAGTTCCCCCGCCGCCGTGGCGACGCGGGCCACCAGCACCTTGGCGGGATCGCGCAGGTGCTTGCTGGCGATCTTGGCGATGCGCGGTGCCATCGTCGCCGAGAAGAGGGCGGTCTGGCGCCCCTCCGGTGTCGCATCGAGGATCCCCTCGATCTCCTCGGCGAAGCCCATGTCGAGCATCTCGTCGGCCTCGTCGAGCACCACCGCCATCAGCCCGCCGAGGTCGAGGGTGTTGCGGCGCATGTGGTCGAGCGCCCTGCCGGGGGTGGCCACCACCACATGGACGCCGCGGCGGAGCATCCGGATCTGCTGGGAGAACTCCTGACCGCCGTAGATCGGCACCGTCAGCGCCCCGATGGCGCGACCATAGCGATGGAATGCCTCGGCCACCTGTACCGCAAGCTCGCGGGTCGGGGTAAGGACCAGTACCGCCGGTCGAGACGGCTCGGGAGGAGTGCTCGGGAGGCGCTGCAGCAGCGGCAGCGCGAAGGCCGCGGTCTTGCCGGTGCCGGTGGCGGCCTGCGCCAGAATATCTCGACCCGCCAGCAGGTACGGAATCGATTCCTGCTGAACCGGCGTCGGCTCCTCATAGCCAAGGGCGGTGAGGGCGTCCACCAGAACCGGGGTCAAGCCAAGCGCTGCAAAGGTCGGAATCATGGCAGAATATACTCGGCGGTACCATCAACACCTCGGGGTCCCCCTGAATCGGCCGGTCGGGCTACCTTCCTCGTCGATGCTTCCGGCCCGCCGACTCTCGCTCCCTGCCGCCCTGCTGCTCCTGGCATTCGTGGCCATATCCACCCTGGTCGTGGCCGGTCACACCCACGCATGGGACGCGGCTGTGCTGACTTGGATCGGGACAGTCCGCACTCCCGCGATGATCGATCTGATGGTGTTCTTCACCGTGCTCGGCGACGGTGAAGTGGAGATTCCGCTCGCCCTTGGACTGATAGTCCTGTTGTGGCGACTCGGTCGCCGACTCGAGGCCCGGCGCTACCTCTTCTCGGCGCTGTCGGCCGAGGTGGTGTTCCTGATCGCCAAGGCGAGCTTTCAGCGACCGCGCCCGGATCTGATCACCAAGCTCGCCAACGCGGGGTGGTATTCATATCCGAGCGGGCACGCGATGCTGGCACCGGTGATCTGGGGAGCGGGGTTGCTGCTGATGGCGCGCGCAGTGCGTCACCCCGCAGCGCGCGGCGTTCTGGTGACACTCGCCGTGGTGCTGCCGGTGCTGATCGCAGTCTCCCGCGTATACCTGGGAGTGCATTACCCCAGCGACGTGCTCGGCGCGTTGGCATTGGGGACGGGGTGGGCGATATGGTGGACACAAAGAGAGAAAGAGAGAAAGAGAGAATGAGAGAAAGAGAGAAAGAGAGGCGACCTTGGTCATCTCTTTCTCTCCTTCTCTCTTTCTCTCTTTCTCTCTTTTTAGCCCAGCAGTTCGTCCACTTCGCGGACCCCTTCCACCAGGTAGCCGATCTGCTCCGACAGCTCGCGCGCCTTCTCCAAGTCAAGCGTGAGCGAACCCACCTCGGCCTGATCGGCGTGGAGCCGGAGCAGTCCCAACCGCAGCGTCTCGATTGCGCTGACAGCGGCCTCCAGGCGCGCGGCCCACGGCCCCTCGACGCCGCCGTCGAGTTGGGCGCGGGCGTGCACCGCCTCGTGCTCCAGCCGGGCCACGACCGTTGGCAGGTCGGCCAGCGCATCGCGCTGGGCCACCGGGAGCGCGGCGTGCAGTGTCTCGGTAGCTCCACCTAGCGCCACCTCGGTCGGGCGCCATGAGGCCCACGCGGCATTGCTGGCTGGCAGGCCGCTGGCCGCGACTCGCGCGAAGAGCCGACCCGGTGCGCTGCGCCAGAACCTCGCACGCAGTCGCGCCCACGGGTCGGTCGGCTTGAGACGTCGGCCGGGGATGATCAGCCCGAAGAGTCCCCCCCCCAACACTATGAGCGTCGGCAAGACGAAGGCGGCAAACCACCCGCTCTGGAAAAAGTCGGCGCCCGACATCCGTCCCGCGATCAACACGCTTAGTGAGGCGAAGAACCCGGCATAGGTGACGCGTCGGACCAGCTTCGGGAGCCAGTGCACGGAGCGCGTGGCGTCAAAGCGCATCTCCTCCTCGCGCCGTGCGCGCGTCACTTCCACCGCGTGCCGGAAGTCCTCCACGCTCGCCCCAGCCTCCAACGCGCGCCGCGTCTCGACCAATCGCCAGAGCGCGTGCCCGATCCACGGCGCGGGAATCGCCATCATGAAAAAGCCGAAGATCACCTTGGCACCGAGCGGCCACTGGCCGGCGTTGGTCGCCGCCGTGAAGACCAGCGTGGACAACCCGTAGAAGATCAGCGACCAGACCACGTAGAAGCCCTTCAACTCGCGGCCGCGCTCGGCCCAGATCCGCACCGGCACCGGGAGGTCTGCCGTCATCGGCAGCGGTGGCGCGAACGCCTCTGCCATCGTCTCGGCAGCGGGCCAGCGATCGGCGGGATCCTTCCGGAGCGCGCGATCCACCGCCGCAGCCAGGCGCGCGGGCAGCTCGGGCGCCGCATCGACCAGTCGCGGTGCCTCCGCCGTGAGATGCTGGGCCAGCAGCGAGGCGGTGTCACCAGTGAAGGGTGGTTGCCCGGTCAGGGCGTGGAATGCCACGGCGCCAAGTGAATAGAGATCTGCCCGGGCGTCGCACGGAGCGCCTGCGGCCTGCTCCGGACTCAGGTATTCGGGAGTCCCCTGCACCCGACCGGCAATCGGCGCGTCGCTGGTGTGGTGCGCGATACCGAAGTCGGCCACCAGCGCGCGACCGTCGTGATCGATCAGGATGTTGTCGGGCTTGATGTCGCGGTGGGTGACCCCCTGCGCGTGGGCGTAGGCGAGGGCCCAGGCAACGTCGCGGAGCAGCCGGGCGGCATCCCACGGCGGCAGCTTCCGCTGGCGACGCAGCCGGTCTCCCAGAGTCTCGCCGGCCACGTACTGCATGGCGAAAAAGACGAACTCGCCGATTTCCTCGACCGCGTGAATCGGGACGATGTTCGGGTGCGACAGCCGCGCTGCCATCCGCGCCTCGTGCAGGAAGCGCTCGCGGATGCTCGCCACGCTGGAGCGCTCGGGGGGCAAAAGCTTGAGGGCGACCGGACGGTCCAGACGGACGTCACGGGCGAGGTAGACGATGCCCATTCCGCCGCGACCCAGCTCGCGCTCGATGGAGTAGCGGCCGACCACCGCTTCCTGCAGGGCGAAACGGAGGGCGGTTCCGGGATCAAGGGCCATTCAAATCACTACGGTCGGCTGACATGATCGTTTCAGGCAGCCGCGACCGGGCTGGCTACGCAGGGTCCACTGCACGGTATGCTGCAATCACCGCCGCCTCTCCCTCGGTTCCGGGTCTGGAGTTGCCGTGTTCCATCCCGACAATGCCGTTGAATCCCTTGGTCTTCAAGTGGCGGAAGACGTTTGCGTAGTTGATCTCGCCGGTGGTCGGTTCCTTGCGACCGGGGTTGTCGCCCACCTGCACGTAGGCGACCTCATCCCAGGCGTGATCGAAATTGGGAATCAGGTTCCCCTCGGTGATCTGCTGATGATAAATGTCGAAGAGGATCTTGCAGGCCGGCGAATCGACCGCGCGGCAGATCTGGTACGCCTGCGGAATCCGGGTCAGGAAGAGGTTGGGATGATCGCGGCGGTTGAGCGGCTCGAGCACCATCACCAGGCCGTGCCGTTCGAGCCGTTCGGCGGCGCGACGAAGGATCTCCACTGCGTGCGCCGTCTGATATTCGAGTTCGAGTCGCGGCGCCACCGTCCCCATCACCACTGTCATCCACTTGGCGTTGACCCGCTTGGCCACTTCGATCGAGGCGTCGACATCGGCCAGGAACGAGTCGCGAAACGATTCCTTCCCCTCCGCGAAGGTGGTGGTCCAGGCGGTGTCGGGGTTGAGCACAAAGACACCCATCCGCATTCCCAGCCTCGCCAACTCGGCGCCGATCCGCTCCTGCTCGGCCACATCGCGACCGCGCATCCCGTTGTCTTCCAGCGAGCGGAAGCCCTGCTCGTGCATGTAGCGGAGCTGGTCGAGCAGGTCGGCGCCGGCACTCTGCCGGAACATCCCGAAATGGGGCGCATAGTCGAGCGCGAACGGAATCCCCGCCCGCTCGCGCAGCGAGTGCGGCGGGGTCTCCTCGCTACCCATCGGGCCAGCGGATCGCGCTCCGCCCACGGCGCCAAGCGGCGCCGCCCCACTCACCGTTGCCAGACTTGCCCCAGCGATTCCCACAAAATCCCGGCGCTTCATCTACCATCCCTCGCTGAAGGTCCGCTCCAGTCGCGTCTCGCCCGGCGTGGGCACTGCGGGCGTGGCGAGCGGACCGAAGGCGTTCACCTCGGGGAGGATCGACAGCTTTGACGCCAGCAAGTCATCCCAGGTGAGGGTCTGGCCGGTGTAGGCGGCTTCGCGGCCGAGGATCGCGGTGAGATTGCTCTCGATGATCTGCCGACCTTCGTTGAGCGGTGCGCTGGCACGGATGCTCTCGACCAGATGGCGATGCTCCTCGACGTACGGGTTCACTCCGGTGAGCTTCTCGTGCTTCCAGGCCTTCGGTCCCTCGATCGTGTCGTAGGCGTTGGAGCGACCCTTGGTGCCCTGAAACGCCTCACCGACTTTGCTGGTGGTGCCGTCCTGCTGTCGGCACATCGAGAGCAGTCGTCGGCCGTCGGCGTACTCAAACTCTACCGTGAAGTGATCGAATACGTGGCCGTAGAGCGGATCGGTGCGGGTCTGCCGACCGCCGATGCCCAGTGCCCGCACCGGATGGCCGCCCATGACCCAGTTGGCGACGTCGATGTTGTGGACGTGCTGCTCGACGATGTGATCGCCCGAGGCCCAGGTGTAGTAGAGCCAGTTGCGGAGTTGATACTCGGTGTCGCTCCACTCCGCCTGCCGCGGGAAACTCCAGAGGCCGCCCTGATTCCAGTGAACCTGTCCGGTGACGACCTCGCCCATCGCTCCGTCGTGGATGCGCCGGATCGTTTCGCGGTAGCGGGGATCGTGGCGGCGCTGCGTCCCGGCCACGATCGCGAGCCCCCGGGCCTTGGCCTGGTCAACTGCGTCGAGCGCGGCGAGCGCCGAGGCGACGTCCACCGCCACCGGCTTTTCCATGAAGATGTGCTTGCCGGCCTGGACCGCCTTGCTCAAGTGCTGGGAGCGGAAGGCCGGCGGCGTGGCGAGGATGACCAGATCGCAGTCGGTGGCAAGCACCTGATCGACCGCGTCGAAGCCGGTGAAGGCGTGATCATCGCGCACCTGATACGCCGCTGCGAAACGCGGATTCTCCGCGGCGCTCTTGGCGAATGATGTGCGCGCCTTGGCGAGTTTGTCGGGAAAGAGATCGCCGATGGCGGTGATGAATACGTTGTCGCTCGCCGCGATGGCGTCGTGTACTGCGCCGGAGCCGCGACCGCCGCAGCCGATCACACCGATCCGGATTGGATCGGCATCGGGACGACCGATCCCGAAGGCGCGGCGCGGCAGGGCGAGCGAAGCGATGGCGAGACCGGTGGCCTCGACGAAGGTGCGGCGGCGGAGAGTCACGGAATCCTCACGAGGCGAAAGCCGGCAAAGGGTGCATCAGAGAGCCACCAGCGACTCTTGGGGCTCTGGGGATCGGTCTGGTTCCAGCTCGGCGTCTGTCGGGCGCGAGTGGTGGCAGTCAGGGAGTCGAGCGGTTGCAGAAAGGTACCACCGCGGAGCGCGGGCGCCCCGTCGAGCCCGGTCACCCACTCGCCGACATTGCCGAGCAGATCGAAGAGACCGAGTCGATCGGGTGCCAGAGTGCCGACCTTGTGGGTGGCACCTTCGGCATTCCGGGCACTCCACGCCCGGTCACCGATGGCGGCACGATCGAGCGTGGCGACGGCGAGATCGGCGGCGCGTTGCCACTGGGCATCGGTGGCCACTGCGTAGCGTGATCCGGTGCGCACCGAGAGCCACTCGGCAAAGCGCACTGCGGCGTTGTGGGTGAGTGACATCGCCGGCCAACCGCGATGACCGAAGCCGTAATCGGGCGCACCATACGGTCGGGAGGGACGCGATGCGGCGTCGACACGGGGTCGCTCCGCCCGCGGCACGTCGAGCCGGAGATAAAAGGCGTCGTACAATTCCCAGGGCACCTCGGTGACGCCGATCAGAAACGGCTCCACCGCCACTCGCACCGGGCCGTTCACTCCCGGTACCGTGACCTCGCCCGCGGGAACGCGGACCATCTCCCAGCGCAGGCCGAGTCCGGGGATCGAGTCGGTGATCGGCGCTGACTTCTGGGCACTGAGCGGAGCAGCGACGACCAGCGCGGTGCTGATCACCAGCAGACGTAGATTTATCGACATGCGCACTCGGGCGTGGTGGTGGCTGGCGTTGCTCTTGAACGTGACTCCTCTGGTGCTCACGGCTCAGTCAGTGCCGGTTGCAGCTGTTCACGAATTTCGCGAAGTGCACCTCGGCATGGAGGTGCGGCTGATGCTGGTCGGCACTGCTGCGGAGGCGGGGGTCGCCGCACGCACCGCCTACGACCGGATCGACTCCCTCAATCTGGTCTTGTCCGACTGGGATCGCCACAGCGAGGTCAGGCGCCTGGAGGCCCATCCGGTCGGCGGCTGGGTACCGGTGAGTGCGCCGCTCAGGGAGGTGCTGGCATTGGCGCTCGAAGTGGCACGCGCCACCGACGGCGCCTTCGACCCGACCATGGGGCCACTCACCGTGCTGTGGCGCGAGTCTCGACGGACGGGGATAGCCGCCAGCGATGCGGAGATCGACGCGGCGCGGCAGCGGGTGGGACATGCGCTGGTGGAACTCGATTCGGCAGCGTCGCGAGTGCGCTTCCTGGCGGAGGGAATGCGACTCGACTTTGGCGCCTTGGCCAAGGGGTGGATTCTTGACGACGTGCTCCAGGGGATCCGCCGGAGCGGCATCAATGCGGCCTTGATAGAGGCGGGTGGTGATCTGGTGGTGATGGGCACACCGCCCGGCGCGGAGGGTTGGCGGATCGCCATCGAGCGTGACGGTGGCGACTCGGTGCTGGTGCTCGCGTCGGGGGCGGTGAGCACTTCCGGGCCGTCTGCGCAGTCGATTGTTGGCGCGAATGGCGTGAGAGAGAGTCACGTGATCGTCGGAGCGACTGGGCGGGGCGCGGTCGATGGTCGTGCGGTCACCGTCGTCGGTCCGCGCGCCGCCATCACCGATGCGCTGGCGACCGCGCTGACACTGGTGCCGCGCGATCGAGCGGCGGCGCTCGCCGAACGCTATGGCGTGACGGTCATTGGCGAGAGCGGCGCTTCCGGACCTTGAGGTCGCCGCAGCAACGCGACATTCGGCCGGGGCATCTCCAACTGCAACCGATGATGTGCGGCGATCCATGAAAAGCACTTCGGGCGGTAGAACACCACATGAGTCGGGTCGCGCAGATAGCGCCACTGTTCCAGCGGTTGCTCCTCGCGCAGCACTTCGGTCATCACCGCGAGGATGCCGCCCGGCCGGAGCATCGCCACCAGGCGCTCGAACTCCTCGGCCGGTGCGTGGAAGTGTTCAACCACCTCGGTGCAGGTGATGAAGTCGTACCGATCATTCAGTGGTGCCACATCGGGTGCAAAGAACGGGTCGTACTCCTTCATCCGGAACCCCTGCTCCCGCAGCATCACCGAGAGGGTGGGTCCCGGGCCGGAACCGTAGTCCAGACCTGAGGCCCCCGGCGCAAGCCGTTCCACCAGCGGAATCGCCAGCCGGTTCAGGAAGTCGCGGTAGCCGGCGTCGGCGGGTGAGTTCTGGTGGTGGAGGTAATGGGCGTGTTCGAGCTCGGGCGACAACCGCAGAGCCGGATCGAGGTGCAGGGCGCCGCATGCAGCACAATTAAAGAGACGTCGGCCATGAGGTGCCTCGGCTCTTGGCATGGCAGGGGTCCGGCAGAGCGGGCATGGCTGGTACTCCATGGCGAGAAGGTAATCCCGTATGCTGTCGATCCGGGATTTGCTTGACGGCTGCGGCTCCGGGTGGTATGATCGACCCGATGCCACGCGCTCCTCGAACCGCCCAAATCCTGATTGCACTGCTTGTCGCAGGCGCGGGAGCGCATGCGGGATGGGACCTCTGGCACGTGGTCGAGCACCAGCAGCAACAGCATGCCGTCACCGCAGGCGAAGCGTTGTCGCACGATCATCACCATGACGAGCCAGGCTCCGCGGCAGAGGTCGACAAGGACACCGGCGTCCAACATGTTCCCGACCACGAGCACCTCGCTGTCCTTGCCCGGACGGCGGCTCCTCGAGACGCCGCCGCCGCTGCCGTGCTTTTCCTCCCGACCGTGCGGTTGCAGGACGCAGTGTGGGGTCTGAACGTTCGTGTCGGCCACGTCGCACCCGTCACTCATCCGCCCACCGGTCCGCCACTCTGGCGAAACTCTCCTCCCCGAGCGCCACCACTCGGCTGAGTCCCCTCCCGGGGATTCGCGCGCGCGTGCCCTCAGTCCTGCACGCCGCCTGAACCACAACACACATTCGTCGCCGACACGGGTGCCGTTCCCGTGCTTGGTCACTTCACTCGTTGCAGGACAACCCGAAGGTCGGGCCTCGTGACACGAATTGTTTGCTGGACCAGAACGCCGCTGAGCGTCCAACGCTCCCGGGCAGCAGTACGACCCGCATTTTTGCTGATGAGCGGACTGCTGGTCGGTGCCTGTGCGACCGCTCGTCCACCGGTGGCCGTGCAACCGGTCCCCCACCCATCCGTGGTCGACCTCGCCGTGCTGCCGATCAGCCGCGATTCAGTGCTCTCACCGTCAACCGTTCCGGCCGGCCCGATCAGTCTCGGGGATGCCATCGCGTTGGCGATGGAGCACAACCCTGAGCTCCAGGCCAATGCCTGGGCACGGCGGGCCCAGGACGGACGGCTGCGGCAGGCAGGCGCCTGGCCGAATCCCACCATCGGACTGGAGGTCGAGGATGTCGGCGCCACCGGTGCGCTGGATCGTGACGACCTCGGGATTGTCCAGCCGCAGCGAACGGTGCAGCTCAGCCAGTTGATCGAGCTTGGCGGCGAGCGGGCAGCACGTCGCGGCATCGCGAGGATGGACCGGGATGTGGCGGCATGGGACGAGGAACTCGCGCGGATCGACGTCCTGGTCGGTACCACGCGGGCGTTCGTCGAGCTGCTCGCGGCGCAGGAGGAGGCCCAGCTGGCCGCCGAAATCGCAGCGATGGCCGCCACACTGGCCGAGAAGGTCGACGATCGAATCGCGGCGGGGGATGTCTCCCCCATCGAGCGGACGCGCGCCACTCTGGCACGAACCAGTGCCGAGAACGCGCATCGGATCGCCCTGCAGAATGTTGCTGCCCGTCGGGACCGGTTGTCGGGCTTCTGGGGCAGTGGCGAGGCGACGTTCGAGCGCGCCGAGGGCGACCTCCTCTCGGTGAGTCCGCCGCCGCCGCTCGACTCCATCACGGCCCGCCTCGCGGCCTCACCTGCGCTGGCACGCTGGACCACCATCGCCGCCCAGCGTTGGCAGGCGGTGCGACTCGAACAGGCGCGACGAATTCCCGACGTGACGCTGATGGGTGGGATCCGCCGGTTCTCCGACCTCGACGGCAACACCTTCATCTTTGGCGCCTCGCTCGCCTTGCCGCTGTTCGATCGCAACGGCGGCGCCATCGAGGAGGCGGAGGCCCGGGTGGCTGAAAGCCTGGAGCGGCAGCGTGCCGCCGCGACCGCAGTGACGCGAGGGCTGCGCGAAGGTCACCGCACGCTCGACAATGCCTATCGCGTCATCCTGATGAGCCGTGACACTCTGGTGCCGGGTGCCGAAGAAGCGCTCGAGGCAGTCGGGGAAGGATACCGGCTCGGCAAGTTCAGCTATCTCGACGTGCTCGACGTCCAGCGCACCCTCAACGAAGCGAGGGCCGGCTACCTGCGGGCCCTGGCCGACTACCACATCTCGGTTGCGGAGCTCGAGCGCCTGTTGGGCGCGCCGCTCCACCAGTCGCCGACACTCGATCCGTCCACGAGTCAGGAGTAATCGTTCTCATGCCCAAGATGACAACAAAGATCGTGGTCGCTGTGGCGGCTGTAGGTATCCTGCTCGCGATTCTGATTGTGAGGGCCGGTCCGCGCGGCACCACGGCCGAATCGAGTGAGGGCGCGGAGGCCAGCTACCCGCGTGGTCCTCAAGGGGGGCGCCTGCTCTCTGACGACGGGCTGCAGGTCGAAGTCACCATCTTCGAGCCCGGTACGCCACCTCAGTTCCGGGTCTTCCCGTTCGACGATCGCCTCCGCCCGCTGCCACCCGCCGAGGTGGAACTGCGGATCGAACTGCACCGGCTGGGAGGCCGCATTGACAGCATCGCCTTCCGGCCTGAAGCCAGCTACCTGCAAGGACTGCGCGTGGTGGAGGAACCCCATTCCTTCGACGTCAAGGTGTTCGCGACTCATGCTGGTCGCGAATATCAGTGGGAATACGGCCAGATCGAGGGGAAGGTGGAACTGGGTGCCGGGCAGCGGGCGACCGCCGGCATCACCATCGACACCGCAGGCCCACGGGCCATCCTCACTACCCTGACGCTTCCCGGCGTGGTGCGCCCAGACGAAACCCGGCGGGCGAGTATTGCGCCGCGAGTGCGGGGCACGGTGACCGCCGTCCGGAAGCAGGAAGGCGATCGCGTGGCCGCCGGTGAGATCCTGGCGATCATCGACAGCCGCGAACTCGCTGATGCCAAGAGCAATTACCTGATTGCGGAACGACAGGTCGAGTTCAGGCGGGTGACCATGGAGCGCGAGGAGACGTTGTGGCGGCGCAAGATCTCTCCGGAGCGCGATTATCTCGAGGCCCGGCAGGACTTCGAGGAGGCCCGGTTGCGAGCGCGTTTGGCGGCTCAGAATCTGGTTGTGCTCGGAGTGCCGACGGCGGATCTGGCAGGCCTGGCCAATGAGCCACCGGACCAGGCCTCCCGCCTGGCGATCCGTACTCCGCTCGCCGGACGCGTGATCGAGCGCAGCGCCACTGCGGGCGAGACGGTCAATGCCGACCAATCGCTCTTTGTCGTGGCCGACCTCTCCTCAGTGTGGGTCGACGTCGCTGTCAACGCCACCGACCTTGCCGCGGTTCGTGAGGGCCAGGCGGTGACTGTGCGCTCGAGCGACCTCGATCGCGAGACGCGGGGGAGGGTCGCCTTCGTCACGGCGGTGGTCGGCGAGGCGAGCCGGACGGCAACCGCCCGGATCGTGGTGCCGAATCCAGACGGGCAGTGGCGACCGGGGTTGTTCGTGACTGCGCTGCTGGAGCGCGAATCAACGGAGGCGCCGGTAGTCGTGGCTACGGAGGCGATCCAGACCTTCCGTGACTGGCAAGTGGTATTTGTTCGCTACGGCGACTGGTTCGAGGCGCGACCGGTGGAGCTCGGCCGGAGCGATGGCAAGTGGGTCGAGATCCTCAGCGGCCTCGCAGCGGGCGATGAATATGCCCGCGAGAACAGCTTCGTCGTCAAGGCGGAAATCGGCAAGCTGGGAGCGACGCATGACCACTAGCCCCAGCAACAACATGATCGAGCGCCTGCTCGGCTTCGCCATTCGTCAGCGATGGGCGGTGCTGATCGTCACGTTCGCGATGGCGGCGTTCGGTGCCTTCAACTTCACCCGCCTGCCGGTTGATGCAGTTCCGGACATCACCAACGTGCAGGTGCAAGTCAACACCGAAACGCCCGGATACTCACCGTTCGAGTCGGAACAGCGGGTGACCCTGCTAGTCGAGACCGCGATGGCCGGATTGCCGAATCTCGAGGGCACCCGCTCGATTTCGCGCTACGGCCTGTCGCAGGTCACCATCATCTTCAAGGACGGCACCGACATCTACTGGGCCCGCCAGCTGGTCGGCGAACGGGTGCAGGAAGTGAAGGGGCAGTTGCCGCCCGGTCTCAACCCCACCATGGGCCCGATTGCCACCGGCCTGGGCGAGATCTTCCTGTGGACCGTGGAGGCCGAACCCGGTGCCGTGAACGCCGATGGCGTGCCGTACACCGGGATGGAGCTGCGCACCATTCAGGACTGGATCGTCCGGCCGCAACTCAAGACCGTTCCGGGAGTGGCCGACGTCAATACCATCGGCGGCCATACCAAGGAATTCCACGTCACCCCGGTGCCCGAGAAGTTGTATGCCTACGGCCTCTCCTTCGGCGACGTGGTTGAGGCGCTCGAAGCCAACAACAGCAACATCGGCGCCGGCTACATCGAGCGTCGCGGGGAGCAGTACCTCATCCGTGCACCGGGACAGGTCGCGGGGCTGGATGACCTTCGCCGCATAGTTGTCGGCACGGTGGGTGGCACGCCGATCCGGATCAGCGATGTCGCCGAGGTGCTCCTGGGTGAGGAGCTGCGGAGCGGGGCGGCCACGGAGGACGGTCGCGAGATCGTCCTCGGTACCGTATTCATGCTGCAAGGGGAGAACAGCCGGCTCGTCTCGGAACGTGTTGCCGACCGGATGGTGGAGATCAACAAGACGCTCCCCGAGGGAGTCATCGCCAAGACCGTCTACGACCGCACCACGCTTGTCAACGCCACCATCACGACGGTCCGTCACAATCTCCTGCTCGGCGCGCTGCTGGTCATCTTCGTCCTGTTCCTCTTTCTGGGCAATGTGCGCGCAGCCGTCATCACCGCAGCCGCCATTCCGCTGTCGATGCTGTTCGCCGTCACCGGAATGGTGGAGGCGGGCGTGAGCGGCAACCTGCTGAGTCTCGGCGCACTCGACTTCGGGATCATCGTCGACGGTGCGGTGGTCATGGTCGAGAACTGTCTGCGGCGCCTCTCGGAGCGGCAGCACGCAGCAGGCGAGACGCTCACCCGGGACCAGCGGCTGGAAGTCGTGCATGGAGCGGCGCGAGAAGTCTGGCGCCCGACGCTGTTCGGTCAGCTCATCATCATGGTGGTCTATCTCCCGATCCTGACGCTGACGGGGATCGAGGGGAAGATGTTCTTCCCGATGGCATTCACCGTGCTGGCAGCGCTGCTGGGCGCGATGCTGCTGTCGCTGACGTTCATCCCAGCCGCCATCGCGATCTTCGTTACCGGCAGGGTCACCGAGGGCGAGAGCCGGGCGATGAGCGCCGCCACTCGTGCCTACCGTCCGACGCTGGCGGCTGCCCTGCGTCACCGGGCGATCGTGCTGACTGGTGCGGCGGCCCTGATGCTGGTGACCGGTGCGATGGCCACCCGGCTCGGCAGCGAGTTCCTGCCCAGTCTGGACGAGGGCGACATGCTCATTCATGCGCTCCGCATTCCGGGTACCTCGCTGTCCACGGCGGTCGAGATGCAGCATGCTCTCGAGCGCAAGCTGAACGAGTATCCCGAAGTGGCCTACGTCTTTTCCAAGATCGGGACCGCCGAGATCGCCAACGACCCGATGCCGCCGAGCGTGGCGGACACCTACGTGATGCTCAAGGAGCGGTCCGAGTGGCCCGATCCGTCGCGTCCCAAGGCCGACCTGGTGCAGCAGATGCAGCAGGAGTTGCCGCAGATTCCCGGCAACAACTACGAATTCATCCAGCCGATCCAGATGCGCTTCAACGAGCTGATCGCGGGCGTGCGGAGCGACGTGGCGGTCAAGGTGTTCGGCGATGATGTCGAGGTGCTGGCCGACGTGGGCGAGAAGCTGGAAGCCGCGCTCACGACGGTGCCGGGTGCGGCGGACACCAAGGTGGAGCAGACCACCGGCCTGCCGATGCTGACGGTCCGGCTGCGGCGGGACGAGATGTCCCGGCTGGGGCTCAACGTGGCCGATGTTCAATCGGTGGTGGAGATCGCCTACGGAGGCGTGGTGGCAGGCGAGGTGTTCGAGGGTGATCGCCGGTTCGAAATCATCGTGCGCTTGCCGGAGTCGCTGCGCCGCGACATTGACGCAATGGGACGGTTGCCGATTCCGCTGCCCAGAGGGAGTGGTGACTTGGCGTTCGTGCCGCTCGCCGCGGTGGCCGACATCGAGATCGCCCCCGGTCCCAATCAGGTGAGCCGCGAGAACGGCAAACGGCACGTGATCGTGACCGCCAACGTGCGCGGCCGGGATATCGGTTCGTTCGTCGCCGAAGCGGAGGAGCTAATCGGCGCATCGGTCGAGATTCCGGCCGGATACTGGATCGCGTGGGGGGGGCAATTCGAACAGTTGCTCTCGGCCCGGGCCCGCCTGCAGTTGGTGGTTCCGGTGGCCCTCCTGCTCATTCTCGCGCTGCTCTTCCTGACGTTCGGCAGCCTGCGCGACGCGATCCTCGTCTTCAGCGGCGTGCCACTCGCATTGACGGGAGGTGTGCTCTTCCTCTGGGTCGGGGGGATTCCCTTCTCCATCTCGGCGGCCGTGGGTTTCATCGCGCTGTCGGGGGTGGCCGTGCTCAACGGACTGGTGATGATCACCTTCATCCGGCGGCTGCGGCAGGAGGGGCGTTCCATCGACGAGGCAGTCGTCGAGGGGGCGATCGGCCGACTGCGCCCGGTCCTGATGACTGCGCTGGTGGCGTCGCTCGGTTTCCTGCCGATGATGCTCGCCTCCGGCCGCGGTGCGGAAGTCCAGCGTCCGCTGGCGACGGTCGTTGTCGGGGGAGTGTTGTCTTCCACTGCGTTGACGCTGCTGATACTGCCGGTGTTGTATGGGATGGTGGAGCGGTGGGCATCGAACGAGTCGTGAGTCGTGAGTCGTGAGTCGTGAGTCGTGAGTCGTGAGTCGTGAGAGAAGGGCAATTCCTCCTCTAAACTCGGGCGCTACTACGGCCCCCCGAATGTCACCTCATCTGCCACGCCCGGCTCGGCCGGGATCACCACGCCGTCGGCGCCAAGGGCCCGGAAGAGATCCCATTGCGCCAGGCGGGCGTCGCCGGTGCGCGATCCGTTGTAGATCGCGGCCACGATCAGCATCCCCTCGGTCCGTCCGAGATAACCCACCAGCGCCGAGGCGTTGGCCAAAGTGCCGGTCTTGGCGCGAATCACCCCCGGCTCGGAAATCCCCTTGGTCAGGCGGCGGAGGGTGCCCGAGCCGTTGGCGGGGAAGAGCAGCGGAAAGTCGCGACCGGCCGCGGTCTGGGGGAATCGGGCGAGGTACCGGGCGAAGGTGTTGGGCGAGACCCGGTCGTCGTCCGAGAGTCCGCTGCCATCGACCAGATGGAGTCCCTCATTGAGCCCGGTGACGGCGCGCACATGTGCCTCCAGGCGCTGGGCTGCCCGATCGGCACCGCCACCCCAGAGCAGCATCAACTCGGCGCCAATGTTGAGCGAGCGCGAGTTGACTTCATGCGCAATCGAGTCGAACGGGGCGGAGATCACTTCGGCCAGTATTCGCCGCTCGATCGGGTCGGTGGTACCGACCGAGGGAACGCGGGACCATTCGATCCCGGCATTGGCCAACGCCTCGGCCCAGACCGCCTCGACCACTGCTACCGGATCGGGGGCGACATATGCGTAACGCCGAGCGGCGGCCCGGGTGCCGATGGTGCCCGAGATGGTCCAGCCGCCGTTCCGCTGCCGGACGACCAGTCGGTTGGCCCTCCCCGCAACGGTCTTGGCGGTGATCGTTACCAGTCGATGGGCGCCATCGGGCGCATCGGCGCTGATGGTGGGCCGGGCTCCTGCCGTGGCTCCGGGGACGACGGTAAATGCAATCAGATTCTCATTGAGGGTGACCGGTCCGACCAGCGGGGCGAAGGAGCGCCCCCGGTGCCGCTTGGACCAGACAGCCGGATAGGTTGCCGTCGGTTCACCTGCCATGGTGGTCAGGGCGAGTGGTCCGACCAGTTTCCGTACTCCGATTTCCCGGAGCTGCTCCGCCAGCGAGCGGAGGGTCGGGCCGGCCCGGTCGCCGCGTTCCAGGGTCGGGTCGCCGTTGAGCTCCAGCGCCCAGCGCCCTTCCCAGGTCCCGGTGGCCGGATCGACGCCGCCAGTTCCGAGGACCCGGGTGGCCCGGCGGGCTCGACCACCAACCACTGTCCGGGCAAAGCCGGTGGTCAGAATCTTGACAGTGGAGGCGGGGGTCATCGGGCGGTCGGCGTTGGTCGACCAGAGCACTTCGCCACGATCGTCGGCAACCACCACACCCCAGGTACCCGGAGCACGGCGCTGGGCGCCGGTCAACCAGCGCTCCATCGCTGCCGTGACGTCGCCGTTCGCCGCGGACTGGGCGGCCAGCGGGACGTTCTGACAAAAAATCGCGACGAGCGCGATCGAAAGGAGCGGTCTGGTCATTGCGGACCCAAGTTGCAAGATGCGTGCGGGAACCGGAAGGAGGTCCCGAAGTCAAAGGTTTACGTCCCGGGCGCTGGCCAGGTTGGCCATACCCACGGGGCCCAATGCTCACAGATAGGTACGGAGGATCGGGCGAGGGGGTTCCGGGGGTGGGACGTGAAAGGTGAAAGGTGAAAGGTGAAAGGGATTGCTCACCGTTTAACCTTTCACGTTTCACCCTGTCACCATCCCCGGTCCACCGTTCACCAGCGCGGCCTCGCCGCGCCCCGTTCACCCCTTCAGCATCATCTTCGCGATCGTCTGCCGCTGCATGTTGCTGGTTCCCTCGTAGATCACCCCGATCTTGGCATCGCGATAGAACTTCTCCACCGGGTATTCACGGGAATAGCCGTAGCCGCCGAACAACTCGACCGCCTGTCCGGTGATCATGTTGGCGGCCTCGGAGGCGAACAGCTTGGCCATCGCCGCCTCGCGGACAAAGGGGATCCCGGCGTCCTTGAGGCGGGCAGCGTTGTACACCAGCAACCTGGCGGCTTCGAGCTGCAGCGCCATCTCGGCGAGCTGGAACTGCACCCCCTGGAACTCGCTGATGGCCCGACCGAACTGCTTGCGTTCCTGCACGTAGGTGATGGTCGCATCGAGAGCGCCCTGGGCGACGCCGATCATCTGGGCACCGATGCCGATGCGTCCCTCGTTGAGGGTCTCGATCGAGATCTTGTAGCCCTGACCCACCGGACCGAGCACGTTGGCCGCGGGCACCCGGCAGTTCTCGAGAATCAGTTCCACCGTGCTCGAGGCGCGGATGCCGAGCTTCTTCTCGCGCTTGCCAATGCTGAAACCGGGGAAATCCTTCTCGACAACGAATGCGGTGATTCCCTTGTAGCCCTTGCTGGGGTCGACGTTTGCGAAGATGATGAACAGGCCGGCCTCGGCGCCGCTGGTGATCCAGAACTTGCGGCCGGTGAGGAGCCAGTCGTCGCCATCCTGAACGGCGCGCGTCTCAAGGGCGAATGCATCGGAGCCGGAGGCCGGCTCGGAGAGAGCGAAGGCCCCGAGGAGATCGACCGTCATCCGCGGGAACCAGCGCGCGTGCTGCTCGGCCGAGCCCCACTTGAGAATTGCGTTGTTGACGAGGGTGTTGTGGACGTCGACGTAGATCGCGGCGGAGGCATCGACCCGGGCCAGCTCCTCGATGGCGAGCGTTGCGAGGAAGATGCTCCCGCCGGCTCCCCCGTATTGCTCGGGAACCTCGATCCCCATCAGCCCCAACTCGAAGAACTTGGTGATGAGTTCCGGGCGCATGAGCGAGGCCTCGTCCATCTCGCCCACATGGGGCTTCACCTCTGATTCGGCAAACTCACGGACCGTCTGGCGAAAGAGGTCTTCCTCCTCGGAGAGGACGGAGAGCGGTGCGGACGTGGTTTCGACGGACATGGAGTTGGTTCCAGTGTTGGTGTTGAGGGGGGAATATAAGATGGTGTCCGACGCCGCGGCGCGTTGCGGGGTGAAAGGGGGTGGGACGGAAAAGGTGAAAGGTGAAAGGTGAAACGTGAAAGGGGGTCAGGTCCCTTGTGCCCTTTCACGTTTCACCTTTCACCTTTTCCCCTCTACTCCGCCAACACCGCCACCGCCACCTCCACTTTGCCCAACGGTGCAGCTACCTGCACTCCCGCCACCCGGTCGCGGACGGCGGCTGCCATCTCGCGCGCAATCGCCACACCCTCGGCGAGGGCGGCCTCCTTGCCGGAGTCACTGGCACGCCGCATCCGGGCCAGGACCGCATCAGGGACGGTCACGCCGGGAACTTCGTTGGCGAGAAATTCGGCGTTCCGGAGTGAGACCAGCGGCCAGATCCCGGCGATGATGGGTACGCCGTGATGCGCCACGCGCGGCAGAAATGCGTCGAGTTGCGCCAGGTCGAATACCGGCTGAGTCATCGCGAAGGTCGCACCGGCCTCCGCCTTCCAGGCAAAGCGCTTGAGCTCGCGCTCCAGGTCTGGTGCGGCGGGATTGACGCCGACGCCGTTGACGAATCGCGTTGGTATCCCGATCGAAGTGCCGGCCGGATCGAGGCCGTGGTTGAGCCGCGTCACCAGGTTGGTGAGCCCGATGGCGTCGATGTCGAATACCGCAGTGGCATCGGGGTACGGCCCCATCTTGGGCGGATCGCCGGTGACGATGAGCAGATTGCGGAGCCCGCTCGCAGCCGCACCGAGCAGGTCGGAGAGCATGCCGAGCAGATTGCGATCGCGGCAGGCGTAGTGAATCACCGTTTCGATGCCGATCTCGCGCTCGATCAGCAAACCTCCCAGCAGCGCCCCCATCCGGCTCTGCGCCCGCGGACCGTCGGGGATGTTGATGGCATCGACTCCGGCCGCTTGCAGGGCGCGGGCAGCGGCGAGCATCGGGGCCGGGTCCACTCCCCGTGGCGGCACGATCTCCACGGTGCGGACAAATTGCCCGGCCGCGAGTTTGGCTCCCAGCCTGGAACGCTCGGCCAGCGGGACCAGCGGTGTCGCCGCCGACAGCTCGGCGGTGGCGAGCACTCCCCCCCCCCCACGATTGCCCTGGTGCAGAGGTGCGGCGGTCAATGCGGCACCGGCACGCAAAAAACCGCGCATCGCCTTGATGTGCGCGGGGGTGCTGCCGCAGCATCCGCCGACCAGACGGGCCCCGGCCTCGACCATTCGCCGTGCGTATTCGGCGACATACTCCGGACTCGCCATGTAGATCTTGCGATCGCCCACCTCGCGCGGCAGGCCGGCGTTGGGCTGCCCGCTGATCGGTACCGAGACCACTGAGGCCAATCGCTCGATCGTCTCCAGCACCACCTGCGGACCGATCGAACAGTTGACGCCGACGACATCGGCTCCGGCGGCCTGGAGGATCGGACCGAACTGCTCCGGTGCGGCTCCATACGCGGTGGTGCAGTCGATTCCCACCGTCACCTGCGCCATGATGGCGAGGTCGGAACGGGACTTGACGGCGCGAATCGCGGCTGAGAGCTCTTCCAGGTCCGCGAACGTCTCAAGGCAGAATCCATCGACTCCACCCGCCAGCAGCCCGTCAACCTGACGCCCGAACGCCGCCTCCGCTTCGCTCGTGGCGAGCTCACCGAACGGTTCCAGCCGGACACCGAGTGGTCCGATGGCGCCGAGAATCACCGTGTGTTCGCCCCCGGCGGAACGGGCCAGGCGTGCGGCCGCGGCGTTGAGCGCTTCGGTTTCTGAGGCGAGGCCGTATCCCGCGAGTTTGATCGGGTTGGCCCCGAAGGTGTTGGTCTCGATCAGTTCGGCCCCCGCCTTGACGTAGGCCTCATGGACCTCCCGCACCAGCGCCGGTTGACGGACCACCAGTTCATCGTAGCAGACATTGAGGAAGGCCCCCTTCTCGTAGAGCGCCGTTCCCATGGCTCCGTCGATCAGGTGGACCCGACCATCCTGCAGCAGATCACGCAGCGTGGGCATCTCACTTCCTCCGGTAGCCGAGAACTGGCGATAGCCAGCGCTCCGCGGTTGCGATGTCCCATCCCTTGCGGCGCGCGTAGTCCGCCACCTGGTCGCGGCCGATCTTGCCGACGCCGAAGTAGCGTGCTTCCGGCCGCCAGAAATACCAGCCGCTCACCGCCGCACCGGGATGCATGGCGAAGCTCTCGGTGAGAGTGATCCCCACTGTGTGCTCGAGGTCCAGCAGAGCGGACAGGGTTGCCTTTTCGGTGTGATCGGGACAGGCCGGATAGCCCGGTGCCGGACGAATGCCCTGATAGCGCTCGTGCAGCAGGTCGTCCTGACTGAGTGATTCCTGTCCGGCATAACCCCAGTAGCTCCGGCGGACTTCCTCGTGCAGTCGTTCGGCAAACGCCTCGGCGAGTCGATCGGCGAGTGCCGCCAGCATGATGGCGCGATAGTCGTCATGGGCCGCCTCGGCAGCGCGCACCAGCACCTCCAGCCCGTGCCCGGTGGTAACGGCGAAGGCGCCGACGTAGTCGATGACGTCGCCATCGTCCGGGGCGACGAAATCCGCCATCGCCAGTAGTGCGCGGTCGTCCTTCCGCACTCCCTGCTGTCGCAGGGTGTGGAGCGTGGTGAGTGTCTCGGCGCGGGTGACGTCGGTGTAGAGCACGATGTCGTCGCCCCGCGATTGCGCCGGCCAGAAGCCCACCACGCCGTGAGCGCGAAGCCCGCCGCTCTGCTCGAGTTCATCGAGCAGCAGTTCGGCGTCGCGGTGGAGGTCGCGTGCCACCGCGCCCTGTTCCGGATGCTCAAGGATGGCGGGGAAGGCGCCCGAGAGCTCCCAGGTCCGGAAGAACGGCGTCCAGTCAATCTGTCGCCTAAGGTCGGCTATCGACCAGTCGGTGAAGACGCGGGTCCCCAGGAAGCTCGGCGTGGGGACCGTGAGGTCGAGTGCCAACGGGAGGCGGCGTGCCCGCGCGGCATCGAGCGGCGTGAGTGCGCCATCCTGCTCGCCTTCACGTTCCAGGCGGAGCACTTCGTATTCCTGCGCGATGCCGGCTGCAAAACTTTCACGGCGGGCCGGATCGTGGAGCGCTCCGGCTACCGGCACCGCCCGCGAGGCATCGTGAACATGGACCACGGGCGCCGAATAGGCCGGTGCGATCCGGAGCGCCGTGTGGGTGCGCGAAGTAGTGGCACCGCCGATCAGCAGCGGGATGTCGAGTTCCAGCCGCTCGAACTCCGCCGCGACGAACGCCATTTCGTCGAGCGAGGGGGTGATCAAGCCGGAAAGACCGACCAGATCCACCTTTTCCCGCTGGGCTGTCTCGATGATGCGTGCCGCCGAGACCATCACGCCGAGATCGATCACGTCCCAACTGTTGCACTGGAGCACCACGCCGACAATGTTTTTGCCGATGTCGTGGACATCGCCCTTGACGGTGGCGAGCAGGATCTTGCCGCGACTGCTTCCCACGGCGCGACCCGCCTCCAGGTATGGCGTGAGGTGGGCGACCGCGCGCTTCATCACCCGGGCACTCTTGACCACCTGCGGCAGGAAGAGCTTGCCCGCTGCGAAGAGATCGCCGACCACGTTCATCCCGGCCATCAGCGGCCCCTCGATGACCTCGAGCGGAGAGTTGAGTTCGAGCCGGGCGGCCTCGGTGTCGGCGTCGATCCATTCGACGATGCCGTGCACCAGCGCGTGAGTCAGCCGCTCCGACACCGGCAGGTCGCGCCATGCCAGATCAACCACCGTGGTCGCCGCCGCCCCGCTGACTCGATCGGCAATCGCGAGCAGTCGCTCGGTGGCATCGGCGCGACGATTCCAGAGCAGGTCGGCAACTCGTTCGCGGAGCTCGGCGTCGAGGTCGTCGACCAGAGTGAGCTGACCGGCATTGACGATTCCCATCGTGAGCCCGGCCGCAATCGCCCGCTCCAGGAAGACCGCGTGGATCGCCTCGCGGATGCCGTCATTGCCGCGGAAGGCGAACGAGACGTTGCTGATCCCGCCGCTCACCAGGGCGCCCGGGCACCGTTCGCGGATCAGCGGTATCGCCGCCACGAAGGCGTTGCCGTAATCGGCATGCTCCTCGATGCCGGTGCCGACCGCGAATACGTTGGGGTCGAGCACCACGTCGTGGGGAGCGAAGCCGACCTGGTCCACCAGAATCCGGAAGGCGCGCTCGAGGATCGCCGCCTTGCGCTCGGCGGTCTCCGCCTGACCTTCTTCGTCGAAGGCCATCACCACCACCGCCGCACCGTAGCGGCGCACCAGGCGGGCCTGCCGGATGAAAGACCCCTCCCCCTCCTTGAGCGACAGCGAGTTGACCACTCCCTTGCCCTGCAGGCAGCGGAGTCCCGCTTCGATCACGCTCCACTTGGATGAATCGACCATCACCGGCACCCTGGCGATTGCCGGTTCCGACGCCACCAGCCGCAGGAAGGTGGTCATCGCTGCTTCGCCATCGAGGAGGGCGTCGTCGAAGTTGACGTCGATCATCTGGGCACCCGCCTCGACCTGCTGCAGCGCCACGGCGAGGGCATCCTCGTGCCGCTGTTCGGCGATCAGCCGTGCGAAACGCCTGGAGCCGGTCACGTTGGTGCGCTCGCCGATGTTGACGAAGTTGGTGTGCGTCCCGATGGCGAACGGCTCGAGCCCGCTCAGTCGCGTCTCGCTGGGGGGGGGCGGTGGCACCCTTGGCGCCAGCCCGGCCACGGCGTCGGCGATGGCGCGGATATGTTCCGGCGTGGTGCCACAACAACCGCCCACGATATTGACCAGGCCGTCACGGGCCCACTCGCCGATTTCAGTGGCCATCGTGGCGGCATCGAGATCGTAGCCGCCCATCGCGTTGGGAAGGCCGGCGTTGGGGTGGGCACTCACGAAGCTGCTGGCGGTGCGCGAGATCGATTGCACATGCTCGCGCAGCAGGTCGGGGCCGAGGGCGCAGTTGAGGCCGATCGAAAGCGGCGCCGCATGGCTCAGCGAGATCCAGAACGCCTCGGCCGTCTGCCCCGAGAGCGTCCGGCCGCTCCGATCGGTGATCGTCCCCGATACCATCACCGGCACGCGAAAGCCGACCTCGTCGAACAACGCCTCGATCGCGAACAGCGCCGCCTTGGCGTTGAGGGTGTCGAACACCGTCTCGACCATCAGCAGATCGGCACCGCCTTCGAGCAGTCCCGCTGCGGCCTCGCCGTAGGTCCCGGCGAGCGCCTCGAAGCTCACGTTGCGGAAGGCGGGGTCGTCAACCGAGGGCGACAGCGACGCCGTGCGCGACGTCGGCCCGATCACCCCGGCAACGTAGCGGGGGTGATCGACCGTCTCGACCGCATCGGCGGCGGCCCGGGCCACCCGCGCCGCGGCACGATTGAGCTCGGGGACCACCGCCGTCATGCCGTACTCGGCCTGGGAGATCGCGGTGGCGTTGAAGGAGTTGGTCTCGATGATGTCGGCGCCCGCGGCCAGATAGGCGCCATGAATCCGGCCGATCACCTCGGGACGGGTCAGCGAGAGCAGGTCGTGATTGCCGCGCAGATCGGTGGGGTGGTCGAGGAAGCGCGAGCCGCGATAATCGGCCTCGACCAGTTGCTCGCGTTGCAGCATCGTCCCCATTGCGCCGTCGAGCACGAGAATCCGCCGGGCTAGGAGGTCGGGCAGTCGGGCAAGTCGCGCCCGGCGGGCGGCATTCGGATCGGACATCAGGGCTCCAGTTCATCGTCGCCCCGAAGGGCGGCTTAGCGGAATCTTTAACGTGGCCGCAAGTCGCTGCAAATCGCCACGGTACTGTACGGATAGCCCTCGTCCCGAACGCAGTGAGGGACCTCGGCACCGTCCACCAACTGGTAACCGGCGAATCCGACGTGGTGATGAGTACCGAGGTCCCTCCCTACGGTCGGGACGAGGACGGTCCTCACACCCTCAGAAAAACGCCTGCATCACCAGCGACCTCGTCAACACCAACACGAAATATGCCACCAGCGGGCTCAGGTCCAAAGGGCCGAAGTTGGGGAGGGCCCGCTGGATCGGTTCCAGCAGCCAGTCGGTCATCGCGTGCATGATCCGCATGATGCGGCCATACGGGCCGATCCCGAACCACGAGGCGATCACCCGGATCATCAGCGCGGCGATCAGTACGCTGAACATGGTGCTCACCACCATCGCCAGCGCAACGCGCGAGCCGGAGTCGCCGATGGTGGCAATGGTGTAGCTGAACCCCAGCAACCAGCGCAGCAGCGCCAACAGCGCCAGACCGCCGAGCACGGTGAGGCCGAGCAGCCACCAGGGGGCCTGTTGCGGATTGCCGCCGGAGCGGTGCAGGCGTTGTTCGATCGGCCGGAGCAGCGGGTCGCTCCAGCTCCGGACGAACCGGGCCCAGCCGCCGAACGGCGACAGCTTCCCGCCACGCACGGCCCAGTGGGTCAGGGCCACCACGGCGGCGACCAGGAATCCCCCCCCCACAAGGTAGCGTCCGGCGGCTTCGATGATGACAAAAATTTCCAGCAGGTTCACCCGGTCACTCCATCACGAATTCACGGGAAAAGGCGACGTCGAACGCGAAGGTCTTGCTCCGCGATCGCGCCTCCACCAGGTCGGCGATCCGGCCGAGCCGGGATGGGATCTCCAGCAGCTTTTCCTGCGCCTTCTGGCCGAGTTCGTCGAGGCCGGTGATGGTGTCGATTTTCCAGTGCGCGAGCGCGTCCTGGACGATCCGGAGATAATCCCGCGGGCCGTAGATTCCGGCGCGGCGGATCACTTCGGCAAACTCCTTGAAGCCCGGGATGGTAATTCCCGGCATGTCGATGGCCGGCATCACGAACAGCGCCGAGCGGAGCGCCTCGCTGGGGTCGCGGGCGAGGATCTCGGTGAAGATCCGCCGGTAGAACGAGAAGTGGCGGGCCTCCTCCATCGCGATTCGCCGGAGGATGCCGCCCAGTAGCGGTTCGTACTCCTCGATCACCTTGCCGGTGTTGCCGTGGCTCTGCTGGGTGGCCCGTTCCTGCAGCGTGGTGTAGACAAAGACCCGGTAGGGATCGAGGTCCCACTCGGGGTGGAAGCCCGCCTTGATGTATTCGAACTTGAGCTCTTCCATCCGGCGCTGGTCGACCGCCCCTGTGTCGCGCATGTAGTCGGAGAGCACTGCGCCGTGGCGATCTTCCTCTGCGGTCCAGAGGTTGTTCCAGCGTCGCCAGTGGGAGTCATCGCCGAGATGGGTGGCGAGCAGCCGGTGGAAGTGCGGCAACCCCTCCTCGGTGAGGGTGTTGAGGGCCAGTGCGGCCCGGCAGGCGTCGGGAATCCCCCGGACTCTCTCGATCAGGGTCTGGCGGTGTTCCTCGGCGTCGGCTCCCTCGGCCGGGGCGAGGAGTTCGACCGGGAACCAGAGTTCGCGCTTGGCCTCGTGCTCGGCCATCAGTTCGTGCACCAGCGGCTCGAGGTCCCGGAGAACCTCGACTTTGCGGCCCATGGTGCGTTCGGCGTCGGTGAGTGCCATTGGTGGCCAGCTCGTTCCGTCGGAGTAGGTGGCGGGCGGGGGGACCCGGTAGTCTTCATTGAATCTGTCTCCGTCGGGAGGGAGATGCTACCCGGGGGGGAGCCACCCAACCCCAACGCCCTCGATTGCGTACCAGCGCGGAGAAGGCCAAACGTTTCACGGGAGATTTGTCGATGCGCGTCCTGTTGCTCGGTGTACTCATGGTCGGTCCGGTGACCCCACTGCTGGCGCAGGGGCAAGCCCAGGCGGGTCCCGTTCCGGTTCGCGCCGGGCTCTCGTCGCCCGCGATGCCGCGCGCCACCTCACAGGATTGGGGGATGCGCGAATCGGAACGCGAAACGAAGTGGGTCCAAGGCGGGATCATCGGCGCCATCATCGGGGGAGCGGGCACTCTGGCCACCCTCGGCTTCGCCACCGCACTCGACAGCAACATCTCCACCTATACCTGGGTCCGGGCCACGGCGACGATGGCCGCGATCGGCTTCGTGGTAGGCGCTCTGGCGGGGAGCACCAGCACGAAATAGGGAATTCTCGCGGGGCGGGGGGCCTTGCGGATTAAAGGATGAGGAGGTACGTTTTTGTCGTAGACGGTCCTTTCGGGCGTCGGCCGTTTTCAGGCACCCGCTGTTTTCCCTTGACGTGGAGTTCCCCGTGGCACGCTCCTTCCTTCCTTCCTTCCTTCCTTTCACCATCCGGGCTAGCGATCGTACTGGGCGCGGTTCTCGTTGGCGTGAGTGGTTGCGGAGGTCCCCCCGGCATTACCGAGCCGACGGTGCCGGCGTTCAGTCTGACGGGTGACATCGAGGCGCCACCGCAAACCGACTGCATGGAGGGCTTCTGCGTCGGCGACACCGATCCGAATCCGAACAGCCCCGGCGTCTGGATCAGCAACACGGTGGTTCCGGATATCTGCTCGGAAGGTTCCGACAACGATGGGGATGGGCTCGCGACCATCTGCGAGAACAATCTGGCGGCAGCCTTCGCGCCGGAACTCGTGCTGTCTCCGCCCTTCAACGATCCTACGACGCGTGAACCCCGTTGGGCTGCACGCCCGCTTGACGCGTACGCAAGCCGGGTGCGCATCTCCTATCTCCTCTCATACCATCGCGATTTGGGCACCAGTCACTCGCTTTGTGCTTCGCTTCCGGGATCGCTCCCATGGCCGTACGAGTTCAGTCATCCATGCGATGGCCACAACGGTGACTCCGAAATTATCACTCTCGATGTCGAGTATGATTACGACACCGAACATTGGCTCCTCATCAGGGCGGAATATTCGGCCCACGAAGGATTCAATGTTTATGAAACGGGCGGTGGTCATCCCAAGAAATTGGAATACCCCGGTCAGGTTGGGGGACGTCCCAGAGCATACGTGGCGAACGGGAAGCACGCCAATTATGCGACGTCATTCGAGTGTGATGCAGGTGGGTTCTGGGGGTTTGACAATTGCATGGTCGGCCGCTTCGAGGTCGTGGTGACGGGCGGGAACAACAATATCGGCAGCGACGCGGTGCGCCTGATCAATTGTGTCTCGTCGGCGCATCCGGTGTTTTCGCAGCTCGGCCATCAGGAATGCTATTGGACAGGAACCACGTTCTATGGCTGGCTTGGCCCGGTGCAGGGACACAGGACAACAGCGTATCGCACCCGTCTCATTCAGGCTGGTTTTGCTCAGTGATCCATCCGGAGAGGAACATTATGCGTCGATTTTACCTGGCTCTGGTGATCATGCTGGTGCCGCTGGTGCCGCTGATGGCCCAACAACGGTCCGCCGCTTCAAGCTCCTTGGTGCGGGCCGGGCTGTCGTCGCCACCATCGGTCCCGCTGGCCGGTGAAGACAACAGAACGGTTCGGCAACTAGTCGCAGTGCCGGAGACCCAGTGGGTCAAAGGCGGCATAATCGGGGCGGTGATTCTGGGCAGTGCCGCCTACGCTTTGGGGAATTCCATAAACAACCACTCCGAGTATCCCCAATCCCAGGCAAAGGTGATCGGTGGCTCAGTCGTCGTTGCCGGCCTCGGCTTCTTGATCGGTTCCCTGATCGGCAGCGGCTTCAAGAAGTAGGGCCACTCAACGCGCCCGACACTGGCGCGAGGCCGGCATCCGGGCCTGACAGGCGATGGCTCTTGACAACTCCTTGTCTCCCCGGCAGTCTTGAATCAGGCGCAGCCACCTTCCGAGACCGTCCGCACTGCGGCGTCTTTGGCTTGAGCCCATTCCCCTGGATCGAGGAGTCTCCGATGTCTCCCGCCCGTCCCCGCAGTCCGCAGTCCGCAGTCCGCAGTCCGCAAAAAGCTAATCGCGCTTCTGTTCGGTGCCACGCTCACGGTGGTGGCCTGCACTGAAGAGTCGGCACTGCCAACCGACAGCACCGCTGACCCCGTACTTTCCGGCGCCCCAGCGGCCGACCCGCAACTTCTCAATGCCCTCATGATCAACGGTGGCTGCCGCGACGCCAGCGGCTCGGATGGGGCGTTGACCATGGTGCTCGCAGCCCCGGGTGGGAGTGCCAGGCGGTATGATTGCACCGCGATCGGTCGAGACTCTATGTTCACCCTGGCGAGAAGCTACCGTTCCCTGGCGCGCCGGGTCCCCGGGGTAATCCGGGCGCAAACGGCACCGGTTGGTGGCTCCTGGGAGCCCTACAGCTATGAGCGGGAGTATTGCCGAATCAGCGGAAATACGGGAGCAGTACTTTACTGCGGCATCTTT
>JANRJE010000028.1:0-74927 GCA_033764135.1 Gemmatimonadales bacterium | reverse complement strand
GGTTGAGTTGCCTGAAGGCGTGGAGATGGTGATGCCTGGCGACAACATCCAGATGACGATCGAGTTGATCATCCCGGTGGCGATGGACGAGGGGCTGCGGTTCGCGATCCGCGAGGGCGGGCGGACGGTGGGCGCTGGAGTGGTTACGAAGATCTTGAAGTAGGCAGGAAGTCATAGGTCGTAGGTCATAGGTCGTACAGACCTTCAGCCTACGACCTACGACCTACGACCCAACAAGCGACAGTGGGGCCGGCACTTCCGCCGACTCATGATGCGCGAAGACCGAGGACACTGATGGCAGGCAAGATTCGCATTCGCCTCAAGGCGTTCGACCACGTGGTGCTGGACCAGGCCGCGGCGGACATCGTACGCACGGCGGAAAAGACCGGGGCGCAGATTTCGGGGCCGATCCCTCTTCCGGTGAAGATGGAGAAGTGGACCGTGCTGCGGTCTCCGCACGTGGACAAGAAGAGCCGTGAACAGTTCGAGCTGCGGACGCACAAGCGGCTGCTCGACATCCACGACTCGCGACCCCAGACGATGGACGCGCTGACGAAGCTGGATCTTCCGGCCGGCGTGGACGTCGAGATCAAGGTCGAATAGCCATGGCCCTCATTGGACGAAAGCTCGGCATGACGCGCGTCTTCGCCGAGGACGGCACCGCGGTGCCGGTGACGGTGATCGAGGCCGGGCCGTGCCCGGTGCTCCAGGTGTCACCCTCCCAGGCGCAGCTTGGTTGGGGACAGAAGAAGGCGCTCCGGACCACGCGCGCCGAGCAGGGCCATGCCGCCAAGGCCGGCCTCGCTTACGCGCCGCAGGTGGTGCGGACCTTCTCGATCGAGGGCAGCGACTGGACGCCCGGCGCGATGGCCACAGTGGAGCAGTTCGCCGAGGGGATGCTGGTCAAGGTGACCGGCACCACCAAGGGACGCGGCTTCCAGGGCGTGGTTCACCGGCACGGCTTCCATGGCGGTCCCGGATCGCACGGCAACACGCGTCACCGCAAGCCCGGCTCGATCGGGCCCGGTACCGACCCGTCACGGGTCATCAAGGGGAAGAAGATGCCCGGCCACCATGGTGCCGAGCGCCACACCGAGATGGGCCTCACGGTCATCCGGGTCGACCACGAGCGCAACCTGCTCTTCGTGCGCGGCGCGGTGCCGGGCTCGAAGAACGGGATTGTGACTGTAGTCAAGCAGGGAGGAAAGAGCCGCCATGATTGAGGCACCACGGTATACCGCGCTCGGTGAGCCGCAGCAGGGAGCGTTCGCGCTGCCGGCTGATCTCTTCGACGGCACGGTCAATGAGGCGGTTCTCCACCAGGCGGTGAAGACCTATCTCGGCAACCAGCGGCAGGGGACCCACAAGGTCAAGACCCGCGCCGAGGTGTCGGGTGGCAACCAGAAGCCCTGGAAGCAAAAGGGCACCGGACGGGCCCGGCAGGGCACCACCCGCGCCCCGCACTGGCGGGGAGGCGGCATCGTCTTCGGGCCGTCGCCGCGTGACTATCGCACCGACATCCCCAAGAAGGTGCGTCAGCTCGCCCGCCGCTCCGGCTTCAACGCCAAGGCGCGCGAGGGCAACCTGCACGTGATCGAGGCGCTCAGCTATGAGGCGCCCAAGACCAGCCGCGTGCTGGCGCTGGTCGAGCGGCTCGGGCTCTCGGGCAAGCGGGTGCTGATCCTGACCGACGGCAACAAGCCGGCGGTCCACCTCAGCGCGCGCAACGTGCCGCGGCTCGAAGTCTTGCCGTTCGTCGAGGCGACTGCGTATGACCTGTTGCTGGCCGAGGCGGTTGTGGTCGAAGCCGCCGCGCTGGCCGCCAAGGAAGGTGCCTGATGGCTGACCTGCACGGAATCGTGATCCGGCCCATGCTGACGGAGAAGTCTTCCGCTGCCTGGCAGGATCGCAAGGAATATGTCTTCGAAGTGCATCCGGACGCCTCCAAGGGCCAGATCCGCGCGGCGCTCAAGTCGCTGTTCGGGGTCACGGCCAAGGATGTGCGCACGATGCAGATGCGCCGCAATGCGGTAGCCAAGGGTCGCACCCGCGGGGTTACGCCGCGCTGGAAGAAGGCGATCGTCACGCTCCAGGACGGCGACTCGCTCGCCGTGTTCGAGGGTTGAGATGAGCATTCGTCAATTTCGCCCGATCACCGCGGGCACGCGCTTCAAGTCGGTCTCGGGTTTCGACGAGATCACCCGGGGCACTCCGGAGAAGTCGCTGGTCGAGCCGCTGCCCAGGACGGGCGGCCGCAACAATCAGGGGCACATCACCTCGCGGCACCGCGGCGGTGGTCACAAGCGGCAGTACCGGCGCATCGACTTCAAGCGGGAGAAGTACGGCATCCCGGCGCGGGTGGCCGAGATCGAGTACGATCCGAACCGGACCGCGCGGATCGCGCTGCTGGTCTACGCCGACGGCGAGAAGCGCTACATCCTGCACCCCAAGGGGCTCAAGCAGGGCGACGTGATCCAGAGCGGACCGGGGAGCGACGTGCGGGTGGGCAACGCACTGCCGCTGGCCGAGATGCCGCTGGGCACCACGGTGCACAACATCGAGCTCAAGATCGGCAAGGGTGGCGCCATGGCCCGCTCGGCCGGTACCGGGGCGCAGGTGGTGGCACGCGAGGGCGACTACGTCACGCTGCGGCTCAAGTCCAGCGAGATGCGGATGGTCCACGGCCGCTGCCTGGCAACGGTCGGCGAGGTCGGCAATTCGGAACACGAGCTGCTGTCGGTCGGCAAGGCCGGCAAGAGCCGTTGGCTGGGCAAGCGTCCGCATGTGCGCGGCGTCGCGATGAACCCGGTTGACCACCCGCTTGGCGGCGGTGAAGGCAAGACCTCGGGCGGACGTCCGCCGGTCTCGCCGTGGGGCAAGCCCGAGGGGACCAAGACGCGCAAGCGCAAGAAGAACTCGAACCGACTCATCGTGCGCGGCCGCAAGCGCGGGAAGGCGACCAAGTAATGGCGCGGAGCATCCGGAAAGGCCCGTTCATTCAGCAGGCACTGCTGGACAAGGTGGCCGTCATGAACGACAAGAACGAGAAGAAGGTCATCAAGACCTGGAGCCGGGCGAGCACCATCATCCCGGAATTCGTCGGCCACACCTTCGCCGTGCACAACGGGAACAAGTTCATCCCCGTGTACGTGTCGGAGAACATGGTCGGTCACAAGCTCGGGGAGTTTGCCCCGACGCGACTGTTCCGCGGACACAGCGGCAAGCTGGTCGCGGACAAGAAGGCGAAGGCCTGAGATGCACGGTTATGCAATCCAGCGGTCGATCCGCCAGTCACCGCGCAAGATGCGCCTGGTGATGGACCTGATCCGCGGCAAGAACGTCAATGAGGCGTACGCGATCCTCCAGTTCAACAAGAAACTGGCGGCGAAGCAGATCGCCAAGACGCTCAAGTCGGCGGTGGCCAACGCCGAACAGCACGCGCTCCGGGACAGCGAGCGGTTCGACGTCGACCAGTTGATCGTGGCCGATGCCCAGGTGGACATGGGCTCGCCATTGAAGCGTTTCACGGCAGCGGCGCAGGGTCGCGCCACGCCGATCCGCAAGCGGACCAGCCACGTGCGCATCACGGTCGCTGCGTCGGCCAAGAAGGGGGCGAAGTAATGGGTCAGAAGACGCATCCGGTCGGCTTCCGGCTTGGAGTCAGCAAGCAGCCGCTGTCGCGCTGGTACGCCGGTCGCGACATGCCCGCACTGCTGGCCGAGGACCGCCTGATCCGGGACTACATCCAGAAGCGGCTCGGGCACGCGGCGATCGCCGAAGTGCACATCGAGCGGCGGCCGGGCAAGGTCACCGTCACGATTCACACCGGGCGACCGGGCGTGGTGATCGGCAAGCGAGGCGCCGAGGTGGACAAGCTGCGCGAGGAGCTGGCCCTGGTGCTCGAGCGCCGGCTCGGCAGCAAGAAGGAAGTCGCGGTCAACGTCGAGGAGATCAAGCGCCCCGAGACCTCCGCCAAGCTGGTGGCCGACAACATCGCCGCCCAGCTGGTGCAGCGCATCTCGTTCCGCCGCGCCATGAAGCGCGCGGTGCAGAGCGCGATGCGGATGGGCGCGCTGGGAATCCGGGTGCGGGCCGGCGGTCGTCTGGGCGGGGCTGAAATCGCCCGCACCGAGGGCTACCGCGAGGGCCGCGTTCCGCTCCACACTCTGCGGGCCGACATCGACTACGCCACCGGCACGGCGAAGACCACCTACGGTGCCATCGGCATCAAGGTCTGGATCTTCAAGGGCGAGATCGTCGACGACGTGGCCGGCCGTACCTACAGCACGGGAGCCTGAGGACCATGCTCGCACCCAAGCGGATCAAGTTCCGCAAGACGTTCAAGGGCCGCACCAAGGGTGTGGCCACCCGGGGCAACGAGGTCTCGTTCGGCGAGTGGGGACTGATGTCCCTCGAGCCGGGCTGGATCACCAACCGCCAGATCGAGGCGGCCCGGATCGCGATGACCCGCGAGATGAAGCGCGGCGGCAAGGTCTGGATCCGGATCTTTCCGGACAAGCCGATCACCAAGAAGCCGGCCGAAACCCGCATGGGCAAGGGCAAGGGCAACCCCGAGGGGTGGGTCGCGGTGGTCAAGCCGGGCAGGATGTTGTTCGAGGTTGATGGCGTGCCACCGGAGCTGGCGAAGCGGGCAATGGCGCTCGCCGAGTCGAAGCTCCCCGTGAAGACGCGGCTCGTCAAGCGCGAGGAGATCTGATGTTGCTGTCGACCGATCTCAGGGACCTGTCCCTGGAACAGCTCGAGGCCAAGCTGGCGGAGTTGCGCGACGAGCGCTCCAAGCTCCGCTTCCGCTCGGCCACGGAAGCGATCGAAAATCCGATGCGGTTCCGGACCGTGCGCCGGGATATCGCCCGGGTGCTGACCATCCTTGGCGAGAAGCGCCGCGAGGCCTGAGGAAGTGACGATGACTGACGAGACGACCCCGACGACCACCTCCGCCGAACGGGCTGCGCGCAAGACGCGGACCGGCGTGGTGGTGAGCGACAAGATGCAGAAGACCATCACGGTCCTGCTGGAGCGGCGCCTGGCCCACCCGAAGTACGGGAAGCAGGTGACGCGTTCGAAGAAGGTGAAGGCGCGCAACGAACATGACGCCAAGGCAGGCGACACGGTGCGCATCATGGAAACGCGACCCCTCGCGAAGACCGTCTCATGGCGGACGGTCGCGATCGTTGAGCGGGCACGCTGAGGCCCGGGAGAGACTGACATGGTTCAACAGGAGACGATCCTGAAAATCGCGGACAATTCCGGGGCCCGAAAGGCCCTGGTGATCCGTGTCCTGGGCGGGTCCCGGCGGCGCTATGCGTCGCTCGGCGACAAGGTCGTGGTGGCCATCAAGGACGCCATCCCCACCGGACAGGTCAAGAAGGGCGACGTGGCCAAGGCCGTGATCGTTCGCACCGCCAAGGAAGTCCGTCGCAAGGACGGTTCCTACATCCGGTTCGACGAGAACGCGGCCGTGCTGATTGACGACAAGGGTGAGCCCAAGGCGACCCGCATCTTCGGTCCGGTGGCGCGCGAGCTGCGCGAGAAGCGGTACATGAAGATCGTGTCGCTGGCACCGGAGGTGCTCTGACATGAAGCCGCTCGTGTACAAGAAGGCGTCCCGCAAGCGGACCGCGACGGCGGCGCCCAGGATCAAGCTCCACGTCACCAAGGGAGACACCGTCCAGGTGATCTCGGGTGACGAAAAGGGCAAGCGCGGCGTGGTGCTGCGGGTTTATCCCAAGACCGGCAGGATCACGGTCGAGGGGCTCAACCTCGCCAAGCGCCATCGCCGGGCAACGCAGACCACGGAATCCGGGATCATCACGTTCCCGGCTCCGTTCCACCATTCGAAGGTGATGCTGATCGACCCACAGACCGATGCGCCCACGCGCGTCCGTAGGCAGCGCGACGCCGACGGCACCGTGGAGCGGATCGCAGTCCGTTCGGGCGTGGCCATCCCGAGGAGCCGCTGAAGATGGCGACCAAGACTGCAAAGGGTGGTGCCAAGGGCGGCACCCCCGCCGCACAGGGCAAGGCGACCAAGGCCGCCGGCAGCCGCAGCAGCGTCTCGACGCTGCCGGTTGACGCCGAACCGAAGGCGTCGATCGGCAAGCCGCGTCTGCAACGGTATTTCGAGGACACCGTTCGTCCCCGGCTGGCCAAGGAATTCGGGTTGAAGAACCCCAACCAGGTGCCGCAGCTGGTCAAGATCGTCCTCAACGTCGGGCTGGGCGAGGCGTCGAAGACGCCGCGACTGGTCGAGGTTGCCGTCGAGGAGCTGGCGCAGGTCACCGGCCAGAAGGCCGTGATCACCAAGGCCAAGAAGGCGATCGCCAACTTCGGCCTGCGCGCCGGGATGCCGGTCGGCTGCGCGGTCACCCTGCGCGGCGCCCGGATGTACGAATTTCTCGACCGCTTCATCACGGTGTCGATCCCGCGGATGCGTGACTTCCGCGGGCTGCCGAGCCGGTCCTTCGATGGACGGGGCAATTACACCTTCGGCGTGAAGGAACAGATGATCTTCGCCGAAATCGACTTCGACAAGGTGGAGCAGGTGCACGGGATGGACATCACGTTGGTGACCACGGCAGGCCGCGATGATCTCGCGATGGCGCTGCTTCGCGAGTTCGGCTGGCCTTTCCGGGGTGAGACACCACTCACCGTCCGGGTGGCGTGAGGAGAGACGCATGAGCATGACTGATCCTGTCGCGGATATGCTGACCCGCATCCGCAACGCCTGCTCGGCCGGGCACAAGCGCGTGGACATCCCCGCGTCGAAGCTCAAGGCCCAGTTGGCGGCGCTGTTGCGCGACAACCACTACATCGCGGACTTCAAGGTGCTGGAGGACGGCCCCGCGGGGACGCTCCGCCTGTACCTGAAGTACCACAACGAGCTTCCGGTCATCCGTGAGCTGCAGCGCGTCTCTTCGCCCGGCCTGCGCCGGTACGTGAAGTGCCGCGACCTGCCGCGCGTGAAGAACGGGCTGGGCATGGCGATAGTCTCGACCCCCAAGGGGTTGATGTCGGATCGTCAGGCACGCTCGGCCAACCTGGGCGGCGAGTTGCTCGCCGTCGTCTGGTAGGAGGCCGCCATGTCACGCATTGGCAAGAAGCCGATCGATCTCCCCACGGGAGTGACGGTCACCATCGACGGACGACACGTCACGGTCAAGGGGCCCAAGGGTTCCCTCGGCCGGACACTGCCGCCGGACGTCATGATCGCCGTCGAGGGGGCTGTCGTCACCCTCTCCCGGCCCTCGGACGAGCCGAAGCACAAGGCGATGCACGGCCTGGCGCGAACCCTCGTGGCCAACATGGTCGAGGGTGTCACCAACGGCTACGTCAAGGCGCTCGAGTTGCAGGGCGTCGGGTACAAGGCGGAGCCGAAGGGCGCTGGTGTCAATCTGGTGGTGGGATTGTCGCACCAGGTCCAGGTCAACGCACCGGCCGGAATCCAGTTCAAGCTCGAGACCCCGACGCTGCTCAAGGTCGAGGGGATCGACAAGGAACTGGTTGGCCAGGTCGCCGCCGAAATTCGCAATGTCCGGCCGCCGGAGCCCTACAAGGGCAAGGGCATCCGGTACCAGGGTGAGCAGGTCCGCCGCAAGGCCGGCAAGACGGGAGCGAAGTAATGCGCACGATTCACGCACCAAAGAGCCGCGAGCAGCGGCGCTACCGCCGCAAGGTTCGCGTCCGGCAGCGCGTCGCCGGAACCGCCGAGCGTCCGCGCCTGGCGATTTTCCGCTCGCTGAAGCACATCTATGCCCAACTGGTCGACGATGATCGCGGAGTTGCCATCCTCGGGGTGAGCGACAACTCCGAGGGGATCGCGATCGAGGGCGCCGGCAAGATCGGCAAGGCGCTTGCCGTCGGCAAGCTGCTGGCCGAACGTGCCAAGGCGGCGGGCATCAGCGCGGTCGTCTTTGACCGCGCCGGATATCAGTACCATGGCCGCGTCAAGGCGGTCGCTGACGGGGCCCGCGAGGCCGGACTGGAGTTCTGATGAGCGACGAGACTAATCCGACTGCTGCAGCCGAGGGCAGCGCTCCGGCCACTCACGCACCCAATCGTGGTGGCGGCAGCGGCGGTGGTCGCGGTGGCCAGCGTGGCGGTGGCCAGCGCGGTGGGCCCGGCGGCCAGCGTGGCGGTCCCGGCGGCGGTCGCGGCGGCAATCGCCGTGACGACCGTGACCAGGGCGAAAAGGAATTCATCGAGAACGTCATCTCCATCAATCGCGTGGCCAAGGTGGTCAAGGGCGGTCGGCGCTTCTCGTTCAACGCCCTGGTAGCCATCGGTGATGGCAAGGGACGTCTGGGCATCGCCACCGGCAAGGCCAACGAAGTAGCCGAGGCGGTCCGCAAGGGCGTCGAGGCGGCCAAGCGGGCGATGGTGAGCATTCCGCGCACCGGCACCACCATTCCGCACATGGTCATCGGCCAGCACGGAGCGGGGCGCGTGTTGCTGAAGCCTGCCGCTTCCGGTACCGGCGTGATCGCCGGTGGTCCGGTGCGCTCGGTGCTCGAGTGCGCCGGCATCACCGACATCCTGACCAAGAGTCTCGGGTCCAACAACCCGCACAACATGGTTCGCGCCACTCTGGCGGGGCTGCAGGACCTCGTGTCGGTGGCCCAGATCGCGCGCGAGCGCGGCATCGAAGTCGACCAGGTCGGCTATCGTGCTCGTCAACAGGAGGGCTGAGCAATGGGACGCAATCCGGTAGTCGGCCGTCAGGGCCCGGCGCACCATGCCGCAATCATCCCCGCCGAGTCCGAGGCGAAGCGCCTGCGTGTCAAGCAGATCCGTTCCGGAATCGGCCACGCGGAGACGATGAACCGTACTCTCAAGTCCATCGGCCTGCGCCACCACCAGGCCACCGTCGAGGTGGACAACAACGCCACCATGCGCGGCATGCTGACCAAGGTCCGGCACCTCATCGAGGTATCACCGGTCCAGGAGATTTGAAGATGTCCGACCAGACCGATCCCGTCGAGCGGATCACTTTGTCAAACCTGCGTCCGGCCCCGGGCTCGACCAGGAACCGCAAGCGCATTGGCCGCGGCCCCGGCTCCGGCACAGGCAAGACCTCCGGCAAGGGTCACAAGGGATCGAAGGCCCGCTCCGGCGGCGCCACCAATCCCGGCTTCGAGGGCGGCCAGATGCCGCTCTATCGTCGCCTGCCCAAGCGCGGCTTCACCAATCCGTTCAAGATCACCTACCTCGCGGTCAACTTGAGCGCCCTCGAAAAGGTCAGCGGAGACGAGATCACTCCGGCGACCCTCTTCGCCGCAGGGATCCTCAAGAACGTCGCTGAACCGGTCAAGCTGCTCGGTCACGGCGATGTCGCCCGCGCCCTCGTGGTGCGCGACATCCCGGTCTCGGCCTCGGCCAAGGCCAAGATCGAGGCGGCCGGCGGACGGGTCGAGGCCTGATGACCGCGCCCAAGGTGCCCGGACTGAACATCGACGAGGAGCTGAAGAACAAGATCCTCTTCACGCTCCTCTGCATCTTCATCTATCGCGTCGGCGCCCACATCGCGGCGCCGACGGTGAACGTCAACGCCCTGGTGCAGTTCATCCAGAACTCGGCGGCGTCGGGGCTCTTCCAGCTCTATGACGCGCTCGGCGGCGGCCTCTCCCGGGCCACCATCTTCGCGCTCGGCATCATGCCCTACATCTCGGCGAGCATCGTCTTCCAGCTCGCCGCGGGAGTGGTGCCCTCGGTCAGCAAGATGCAGAAGGACGAGGACGGCCGGAAGAAGATCACCCAGTGGACCCGCTATCTCACCGTGGCGATCGCCTTCTCGCAGGCCTACACCTTCACCCTCTTCGTCGAGGGGATTCCCGGGGCTGTGGCAACTCCCGGCTTCATCAACCGGTTGATCATGGTGGCCATCCTAACCACCGGCGCGATCTTCGTGATGTGGCTCGGCGAGCGGATCACCGAGAGCGGCGTCGGCAACGGCATGTCGCTGATGATCACGGTCTCGATTCTCGAGTCGTTCCTGCGCGGGTCGCTGGGACTGATCGGCTTCGTCACTTCGCGGGTGATTTCATTCCCGGGCGCCGTCTTCTTCGTCGCCACCCTGGTGGCGATGGTGGCCGCCGTGGTCGGGATGACGCTCGCCTCGCGCAAGATCCCGATCCAGATTCCGCGCAAGGTGATGGGACGCGGCCGCATCCGCGAGGGGCAGAAGACCTTCATCCCGATCCGGTTGATCACCGCCGGCGTGATGCCGATCATCTTCGCCCAGACCGTCATCATCGTGCCGTCGACGCTGGCGAACTTCACCCGCTCGCCGATCATGACGGAAATCTCCAACTTCCTGGCACTGGGAAGCGCACCGTACAACATCCTGTTCGGCCTGCTGATCATCCTCTTCAGCTACTTCTACACCTCGATCATCTTCAACGCGGTCGATCTGTCGGAGAACCTGAAGAAGCAGGGCGCCTTCATCCCCGGCGTCAAGCCCGGCGCGGCCACGGCCGACTACATCGACGGAGTGCTCGGCCGCATCACCCTGCCGGGCTCGATCTTCCTGGCCCTCGTGGCGATCGCGCCGATCATGGTCAGCAACGGCCTCGGCATGCCGCAGTTCCAGTTCGGCGGCACCTCGATCCTGATCGTCGTCGGCGTGCTGCTCGACACGATCTCACAGATCGAACAGCACCGGACGCTCCGGAAGTACGACGGCTTCATGAAGTCGGGCCGCGTCAAGTTCCGCGGCCGCCAGAGCAAGTTCGGGATCTAAGAGGGAAGGTGAACGGTGAAGCGTGAAAGGTGAAAGGTGAAAGGTGAAAGGTGAAAGGGACGCTGCCACTGCATCCCGTTTCACCTTTTACCTTTTACCGTTCACCCCACCGTTCACCGTTCACCGTTCACCCGCGCCGCGTAGCGGCGCCCTGTTCACCCCTTCCTCTCCCCCTCTCGCAACTGGAGCTTCCGTTCATGGACATCCTCCTCCTGGGTCCTCCCGGTGCCGGCAAGGGCACGCAGGGCGCCCTGTTGGCTACTGCTCTGGGTATTCCCAAGTTCGCCACCGGTGACCTGCTGCGCGATGCCGTGAGGCAGGGCACGCCGCTCGGCCGCGAGGCGAAGGCGCTGATGGAGGCCGGTCATCTGGTGAGCGACGAGATCATTCTCGGCCTGATCCGGGACGAACTTGCCAAGCCGGAGGCCGCTCGCGGAGTGATTTTCGACGGCGTGGTACGGACTATCCCCCAGGCGGAGGGGATGGCGACGATTCTCGGCGAGCGCGGTCGGCAGATCGACCACGTTCTCTCCTTTGAAGTGTCCGACGCCGAGATTCGTCAGCGGCTCGAAAGCCGCCGCACGATCGAGGGACGGGCCGACGACGACCCCGAGGCGGTGCTCCGGCGCCTGGCGGCGTACCGGGAGCAGACTGCCCCGCTGATCGCGTGGTACAACGCCCGTGGCGGGGTGATCTCCATCGATGCAGTGGGGCCGGTTGAGGAGGTTGCTGCCCGGGTTCAGGAGGCGGTGACGGGGTCGTGATCACCCTCAAGTCGGCTCGCGAGGTTGCCGTCATGGCGAGGGCCGGGGCCATCGTGGCCGGCGTGCACGCCCTGATGCGGGAGATCGTCCGTCCGGGCCTCAGTACCGAAGACCTCGATGCCGAGGCCGAGCGCTTCATCCGGAGCCATCCGGGGGCGACGCCGTCGTTCAAGGGACTCTACGACTTCCCCAAGACTCTCTGCACCTCGGTCGACACCGAGATCGTGCACGGCATCCCGTCACGCAAGGTGGTCTTGCGCGAGGGCTCGATAGTCTCGGTCGATGTCGGCGTCCATCTCGATGGCCTGCACGCCGATGCCGCCACCACCATTCCGGTCGGCGAGATTCCCGCCGAAGTCCAGCGGCTGCTCGACGTGACCGAACAATCGCTCGCCGCGGGAATCGCGGCCGCCAGGGTGGGCAATCATGTCGGTGACATCGGTCACGCCGTGCAGACCGTGGCCGAAGCCGCCGGCTACGGTGTGGTGCGCGAGCTGGTGGGCCACGGCATCGGGGCCCGGTTTCACGAGGAACCGCAGGTGCCCAACTTCGGCAAACCCGGGCGAGGACCGCTGTTGCGGGAGGGAATGACCATCGCGATCGAACCGATGATCACCATGGGACATCATGCCACGCGCACCCTCGCCGACAAGTGGACCGTGGTGACCAAGGATGGCTCGTTGTCGGCGCACTTCGAGCATACGGTGGCAGTGCTGGCGGACGGGCCGAGGATTTTGACGGGCAGGTCGTAGGGGTCGGAGGTCGTGGAAGCGTGAAACGTGAAAGGTGAAACGGGTGGTTATCAGTCCTCCCGAGCCCACCGTTCACCGTTCACCCCTTTCACCTTTCACCTTTCACCACTCCGCCCAACCACTCCCCCCAACCACTCCGCCATTGCCTCGTTCCCCGCGATCACCGGCGAATGTTCGACTCCCATATTGCGGCCGCTGAAATCGGTGACCACACCGCCCGCCTCGCGCACCAGCACAATTCCGGCGGCCATGTCCCAGGGCGCCAGCATCATCTCCCAGAATCCTGCGAACCTGCCGCTGGCTACATCGACCAGGTCAAGCGCTGCGGAGCCGCCGCGGCGAACCCCGCTGCACTGGGGCAGCACCTGCGCCAGCATCGGCAGGTAGGTCGGCAGCAGTTCGGGATTCTTGAAGGGAAAACCGGTCCCGATCAGCGCCTGCGCCGGGTTTGAAACCGGCGAGACCCGGAGCCGTTCGCTGCCCGACCATGCCCCCCCCCCACGCCAGGCGGTGTAGCGCCGCCCCGCCGGGACATGGAAGATGGTACCGGCGATCAGCTCGCCGTCGATTGCCGCGCCGATCGACACCGCCCACGCCGGATGCCGGTGAAGGAAGTTGGCGGTGCCGTCGATCGGGTCCACCACCCACACCAGCCCATCCAGGCCGGCATCGTCGGGGGAGAGCTCCTCGCCCAGGATGCGCGACGAGGGCTCGGCCCGGAGCAGCGTCTCGGTGATCCGGCGCTCGGACTCGCGATCCATCTCGGTCACGAAGTCGTGGTGCCCCTTGGCGTCCCAGTCGGCCGGGGCGGGGGGGGATGCATCGAGCAGGTAGGCGGCGGCCCTTGCGGCGGCCCGTTCGGCCAGTCGCGCCAGTCCCTCGGCGGTAGTCATGTTGCCGCCTTCCCGCCACGGGGATAGCTTGACGCCATGACACGGGTCTTCTCGGGCATCCAGCCCTCCGGTGAAATGCACATTGGCAACTGGCTCGGCGCGATCCGGAATTGGGTCGCCCTCCAGGACACGCACGACGCCCTCTACTGCGTGGTCGATCAGCACGCGATTACCGGCCGGTACGACGTGGCGACGCTGGCCGAGCGAACCCGCGAGATGGCGATCTCGCTGCTCGCCGCCGGAGTCGATCCGGATCGTTCGGTGCTGTTCGTGCAAAGCCACGTTCCCGAGCACACCACCCTGGCATGGCTCCTCACCACGATCGCCCCGCTCGGCGAGCTCGAGCGGATGACGCAGTACAAGGATAAGTCCCAGCGCGTGGAATCGGTGCCGGCGGGGCTGCTCTCCTATCCGATACTGATGGCTGCCGACATCCTTCTCTATCGAGCCGACGCGGTGCCGGTAGGGGAGGACCAGACCCAGCACCTCGAACTCACCCGGGAACTGGCGCGCCGCTGGAATGCCGAGTTCGCGCCGACAGGGGAGCAGTTCTTTCCGGAACCGCAGCCGATCCTGACCGGGGCCCGGCGGATCGTCGGACTGGACGGCCAGGCCAAGATGTCGAAGTCGCTTGGCAACACCATCGGCGTGACCGAGTCGCCGGAGCAGATCTGGCAGAAATTGCGTCCGGCGATGACCGACCCGGCCCGGGTTACCAAGGCCGATCCGGGGACCCCGGAAATTTGCAACATCTACGCGCTGCACCGACACTTCTCCCCCGAGGAGACGGTCGCCGAAGTGGCGAGCAACTGCCGCTCGGCCGGCTGGGGTTGCATCGACTGCAAGAAGGTGCTGGCGACCGGCATGGCCGGAGTCCTGGCTCCGATTCGTGAACGTTCACTCGAGTTGCGGGCCGCACCGGATCGGGTGCGCGAGGTGCTGGGAGATGGAGCGGCGACGGCCCGCAAGCAGGCAGGAGAGACGATGCGGATGGTGAGTGACCGAATGGGATTCCTCCCGGAGGGATGATGAGCGAGACCACGATGCTTGCGAAGGTCCTCAAGGCCGCGGTGCAGAAGGGTGCGTCGGATGTTCATGCCAAGGCCGGTGACGTCTTCCGGGCGCGGATCAACGGCAAGCTGATCGGGCTCACCAAGCAGCGGTTGACGCCGGCTCAGACCCGCGCCATCGCGGCAACCTTCGCTGGCCTGGAGATGGACGATCCCCGCCTCGACACCATGCGCGATTTCGACGGCTCGTGGGGAGTCCCGGGGGTGGGGCGGTTTCGCGTCAATGTTCTGCGTCAGCGCTCCAGCTTCATGGTGGTGATGCGGGTGATTCCATTCTCGATTCCCACCATCGAGGGTCTCAACCTCCCCGAGGCGGTATCCCGGTTGGCCGAACTACCGCGCGGCCTGGTGATCGTCACCGGTCTGGCGGGGAGTGGTGTCACCTCGACCATCGCGGCGATGGTCCATCACATCAACCAGGGGATGGCACGCCACATCATCACCATCGAGGATCCGATCGAGTATCTCCACCGCGATCTCGGCAGCTCGATCACCCAGCGGGAAGTGGGCAGCGACACCACCGACGTGACCAGCGCCCTGCAGGCTGCAATGCGACAGGATCCAGATGTCCTGGTGTTGAGCGATCTCCACCAGGCGGAGACGGTCGACCGGGCCATCAGGGCAGCGGAGGCGGGGCTGCTCGTGATCGGGGCGCTCAGGGTGCCCGACGTGGTCCAGGCCCTCCTCCAGTTGACTATGGTGACTCCACCGGAGGAGCGCGAGGTGGTCCGCATGCGCCTTGGCGGGGTGCTCCGCGGGGTCGTCGCGCAGCGACTCGTCGAGGTGCCGGATGAGGACGGCAGGCGACCGCAGGTTGAGTGGGTCGAAGTGACCGCCGGGCTGGCGACCGCGATCGGAGCGGGCGCCGAGGCGCTGCCGCTCCGCAAGTTGGTGGAGCGGGCAGTCAAGGACGGGATGGCCGAAGTCTTCCCCAAAAAGGCTCCTGATTGACCCCCCCGTCTCCCGGGACTAGCTTCCGAGGGAGTCAGTCCGCGGCCCCGTCAGGGGCCGTTTTTCTTGCACAGAGGCGAGGGTACAAGTGTTTGACCGCAAGCACACCTGCATAGTGGTGGTCGGTGCCCAATGGGGCGATGAGGGGAAGGGAAAACTGGTCGACGTCCTGGCCGAGCAGGCCGACGTCGTGGTGCGTTACCAGGGCGGCGCCAACGCCGGGCACACGGTGGTCGTGGGCGAGCGCCAGTTCGTGCTGCACCAGATTCCTTCCGGCATCCTCCACGGTGGGGCGGCGTGCGTCGTCGGCAACGGCGTGGTGCTCGATCCCGAAACATTCTTCGCGGAACTCGATCAGCTCGGCGAGCAGGGGATCGACGTTGGCGGCAGGTTGTGGATCTCCGATCGCGCCCACCTCGTCCTCCCCTACCACAAGCTGCTCGATCAGGCCAGCGAGAAGCATCAGCAGATCGGCACCACGGGGCGGGGAATTGGTCCGACCTACGAGGACAAGATCGGTCGCCGAGGCGTCCGGGTAGCCGACCTGCTCGCCCCCGGCGACTTGCGGCCACTGTTCGAGGACCGGATTGCTCGCGCCAACGCAGTGCTGCAGATGCTGGGAGCGAGCGCCCGCGCCGACCTCGAGGAACATCTCTCGTTGGCCCGTAGGCTGGCCGAGCGGCTCCGTCCGCTGGCCACCGACACCGGACTGCTGGTACACAAGGCGCTCCGTGGCGGTCGCCGGGTGTTGCTGGAAGGGGCCCAGGGGGCGATGCTCGATGTCGATCACGGCACCTATCCCTTCGTGACTTCCTCCAACACCACGGCGGGGGGGGCAACGGTCGGCGCGGGAATCGGTCCTACCGAGATCGACGGTGTCCTGGGAGTGGTCAAGGCATACACCACCCGGGTTGGCAACGGCCCGCTGCCCACCGCTGCTGGCGGCGATGACGAGGAACGTCTCCGCACCCTGGGCGGCGAATTCGGCGCCACCACCGGTCGAGCCCGGCGCTGCGGCTGGTTCGACGCCACCGTGGTGCGCTACGCCGTGCGCGTCAACGGCCTCACCGGTCTCGCCGTCACCAAGCTCGACGTGCTGGACAGCTTCGCGGAGATTCCGGTGGGGATCGGTTATATGCTCGATGGCGAGCGCTGCGACGAGATGCCGAGCGATGTCGGCCGCCTGGAACGGGTGGAGCCGACCTACGAGACCCTGCCCGGTTGGCGCCGGGAAACGTCATCTGCGAGGAAACTTGCCGACCTGCCGCCCGAGGCGCGGGCCTATCTGGACCGGTTGCAGGATCTCTCCGGGGCGCCGATCCGGTATGTCAGCGTGGGAACGCGACGGGATCAGATCATCGAGTGCTGAGGAGGGCGGTAGAAGGTGAAACGTGAAAGGTGAAAGGGACTGCCTGGTTCTCCCTTTCACCTTTTACGTTTCACCCTTTGCCAGCTTCCCTTGATTTGCGACCGTCCCCCCCCCTACTGCGCCCGCAACGAGGCGAAGTAGTTGCCGATCCCCTTCTGGCTGAGCCACACCGGATCGATCTCATAGTAACGGGACTCGCTGAATTCGCCGGTGGTCGGGAAGTAGGGCGGCGGGTTGATCGCGCCGCACTTGTCATAGGCGTGCGCCTCGGCATAGCCGTAGGCCTGGGCGTCGTTGCGGAAAGTGTAGTAGTCCACCCGGCCCATCGCCAGACCGCCGGTGATCCGGATGCAGCCGGCCGGCCCGCCGGCACAGTTTTCCGCGGTGGCGGAACTGTTCTTGGTGCCGTTGAGGAAGTACGGCGGTACCGGGCCCGGGACACCGCCCGGGAGGCCCGAGGTATAGAAATTTCCTGTCGATCCGCTGCCGGTGCCGGCTGCCAGGAAGAACATGTTGTACTGCTCGTCGCGCGGAGTGTCGTCGAACCCTCCGTAGAGGGTGCCACCGATGTTGAACGGCGTCTGCACGCTGTTGTCGGCGATCACGATGTCGCGCGTGGCGATCGCTCCGAAAATGTCGCCATCCACGCCGCAGTTGGTCCCCGGAGGGACGGTGTAGAGGAGATCGTCGGCCAGCACGATGTTGCCGGTGGCGAAGACCGACACCCGGCCGCGCAGGCGGCCGCTGATGGCGACGTCGCCGTTGACGAAGATGGCACCCTTGAAGTTGGGGTTGCGGCCCAGCGGGATCAGATAGGCGGCATCGCTCCGGAATCCGGAGACGGATGCGTGAGGCCCGGTGCGCCGCGCCATCCATTCGCCGAAGGCAGCAGTGCCCGGGACATTGGTGAGCGACGGATCGGGGGTGAGGTCGGTGCCGTTGGTGCTGGGATAGAGCGCCGGGTCGCCGCCGAGGAAGCAGCGCCGCTGGGAAGGTGTTACCGCCCCGCCCGAGGTCATGCTGGAGTGGGCGGAGCCGGTGTTGCCACCGCTCAGCAGCCAGCGCACCGCATTGCGACGCGCTGTGGAATTGCCGCCCGCCGCCGCCACCGCATTGTACACCTCGCTGGCAGTATAAAAACGGACTGTCCCGTTGACCTTGGTAATTGCCCCGCAATTGCGCGACAGGGCGTTGGGGTCCACCGGGACGGTCAGGCCGGAGCCCGACGGGAACTTGGTCCACAGCCGGGCGTTCGTGAAGGCGAGCACCGTGTCGGCGGTGGTGGTTGGCTTCCAGACGCGCATGTAGCCCTCGTCCCATTCAATGGTGCCGTTGCCATTGACGTCGATGGTCAGGAACTCGATCCGCAATCCCGGCACAGTCTGACCCGACGTGAGCGAAGTCAGGTCGTAGTCGCCGCCGACCGCATCGGCATCAGCCGCGAACTGCTGCATCAGTGAAATGCGGGCCGGCGTGGGCCAGACGATCGGCGCGGCGTTGGTCGTCAAGCCACCCTGGTAGTTGCCCGAGTTCTGGTTGGTGATCGCTCCCACCACCGAAGCAGCGCCGGCGAAGAGGATCTTGGGATTGCAGCCGCTCTGCAACCTGAGTTTGTCGTTGGAGTGAAAGGGGCCCTGAATTGACTCGCTGCAGCCGTATACACCGGTTCCGCCCCAGTTGTTGATCGCCACTGCGAACTTGGCCCACGATTCCTGGGTCATCAGCAGCCGTCGAGCCGCAACTGCGCCGCGCTGGTCCCGGATCACCGAGACGCCGCTGGCGAAGTTGTTGCCGTACTGCCCTGCCGTTGCCGCACCACCGGTGCGCCCGCCGGTGCGGCCGACATACAATGAACGGGTGATTCCGGCAATCGGGTTGCCGAAGACATCGGGGATCGGCTCGTTCAATGCAAAGGTGGTGAAGCCATTGTCGGGGAGCAGCGAGTCGAATACTCCGTGGTTGAGCGAGTCGCGGATCAGCTCGAGCCCGCCGTTGGCAGCCGCCTGCATGCTCGCCTCGCGGGCGCCGAACCGGGTGGTGAGGCGGGCGCTCGAGGAGAGCAATACGGCGCCCAAGGCCATTGCAGCGACCGCGATCGAGACCACCAGGGTGAAAAGAAGCGCCGCGCCTCGGCGATTCCCGGCGGTGAGGGAAACTGTCATGGCGGTCTGCTCCGGCTAGGGTGCTACGCTGGTCGTGAGTGCCAGCGACGAGATGGTGGAGAATGCTGGGGTGCAATCCTGGGCGGCGATGCCGAATACATAGGCCGTCCCGGGGGTGTTGTCGGAGATCTCGGTTGTGTAACCAACCTGTCCGGGCTCCGCCTTGACGATCAGCAGCGGCTCGGCCCAGTTCGGCTGAGTCGCCAGGCGGCGCCAGATCACGTATTGCCTGACATCGATCTCGGCGCCATCCTGGTCGATCGAACTGGTCCAGTCGAGCCAGACGCGACCACTTCCCAGGGCAGTGTCGACGGCCATGAAGCTCTGCACCGGCAGCGGCGGGCGGCCGCAGATGATCGGCATGGGGACGCCGTTATTGGGCGTCTCTACCGTGGTGGAGACGTCGCGGAAGCGCTCTTCGCTGCCACTGAGGCCGTTGGTGACCCGGAAATGCATCCTGACTGCGCGCACCGAATCGGGCCGGACACGGGTGGAACTGTCGGCAGCCGAAATGCCGGCGATCAGCGGCTGCCGGATCAGCGGCAGCAATCCACCGGACGCGATCAGAAGGGTATCGCCAGTGTTCAGCGTGCGATGCAGCAGATACTCGAAAAACGGCCGCCCGTTGGGGTGCGCCAGCAATCCCCGCGCGATGATCTCCGGAGTGCCGTCATTGACGCGCTGACGCAGCACGAAATCATCGGCCCGGGGAGTGTCGGTGTCCGGATCGAACCAGAAAATGTAGGTTTCGGCCGGAGAGGGCGCGCCACCGGCCAGTTGGTAGGTGACGGCAGGGTAGGTGTAGCTCGGCGTCGAGTTGGGGATTGCTCCGGCTGCCGCCACCGGCCATACCAGGGTCGCGGCCAGCGGCGCATCCGGGTTCCAGTAGGTGGCCCAGCGCATGTCGGTGGTGTCGCGCTCGACGAAGTCGGCGTTGAACGCCAGGACGTTGTTGGAACCGTATACCAGCATCGGCTGGTCTGCTGCAACGCCGGCTCCCATGGTACGGATCACCCGCTCGCTGCTCTCCAGCGCGTTGCGGACATTCTGGACCAGGTCATAGCGGTCGGTGTTGCCCCTGAATGCCTGGCTCTGCGAACGGAAGAGCGAGTAGGTCGCCCCGGTGATCGCCAGCAACATCGTCATCGCGATCAGCAGTTCGATCAGCGAGAAACCGGCGGTGGATCGTGACCGTGGTGGGAAGGAGGGCAACATCAGGGCCTCGCAATTATGGCGGTGACGGTTACTGTGTCCCGCAACGCGGGAGGAGCGAAAACCCGCACGGTAACGGTGGTGCGGTCCCGCCGACTTGAGGCGGTACCGGTCGTGTCGCGCACCACGGTGGTGATCCGGCGCATTGTCGGGTAGCCCGGGAAGCCGGTAGTATCTGCTCCCGTGGCTCCTCCGCTGTAAAGCGAGGTCAACCGGGTGTAGCGCGGATCAGCCCGCACCAGTTCGAGACGGTCGGTCGCTACGCTGGTCGCGATCACTCTCACCGATGCATCGCCCATGGCTCGCGAAAAGGAGCCGGCAAACCGGGCCACCGAGGTCGCCACGATGGTGAGAATCACGATCGCCAACAACATCTCCGTCAGAGTGAAGCCAGTCCGCTTTCTCATCAGTTGCCTCTCCGCCATGTGCCGGTAGCCAGGGTATACCACACCACGCGTCCGGTTCCGCGGGACACCGACACCGCGCGGCAGTAGCGGCAAGTCGGATCGGTTACCGGGCTGGCGAGGTAGAAGGTGCCGCCGCGCGAGGCGGAGCCGTCACGATGGAAAACCAATGCGGTCAGCTCGGTCGGGTCTTCCGGCACCGGTACTGCCGGCGCGGTCCCCTGCAACAGCCGGAAGCCATGGTCGAGTACGTGGGTCATCACCCGCTCGCCGTTGTTGACTGTGCCGTCGTTGTTGGCGTCCTCATGGATCGTCAACCGGGTCCCCCCTACCGCCGTCACCCGGACATTGATCTGCAGCGAAACCGAGAGTCGATGTGCCTGGCTCAATTCCGCCATTACCCCGCGGGAGATGCTGTCGGCACGATAGCGCACCCAGTCAAGCCGGGAGGCGGCCATTCCCGAAAGAATCCCGATCACCACCACCACCATGAGCATTTCAATCAGGGTGACTCCGCGGCGCCTGTCTGGCGATCCGAAGCAGCATCTGGCACGCGGTGTGATAGTCATGATAACGAGTTCCCTGTGCAAGGAGCTTGCCAGAAACTCTTTGGCGCGTGGCTTGGGCGTCGCGGCAAGCTGGCAATCATGGCGCAACCAGTCACCATCGCCAGATCCGGCCATGTAGCGCAATCGCCACACCGCGAGGGACCGGCGTTGATCGGGCCGCGGTTACTTTTCGCCCTTGTTTGAGTACCGAGCACCGCCACCTTATTGAAAGCCCAGTATCGGCCATGCCTAGCCCTGACTTGATGGACAAGCTGGTTTCTCTTGCCAAACGCCGCGGTTTTGTCTTCCAGTCCTCCGAGGTTTACGGTGGCCTGGGGTCGGTCTGGGACTATGGCCCCCTCGGCGTGGAGCTGAAGCGCAACATCAAGGAGCGGTGGTGGCAGGCGATGGTGCACTCCCGCGATGACATTGAGGGACTCGACGCCGCCATCCTGATGCACCCCAAGGTGTGGGAGGCATCGGGCCACGTGGCCGGCTTCACCGATCCGCTGGTCGACTGCAAGGTGTGCAAGGGACGCTTCCGCGCCGACAAGCTGGCGGATGCCCGCTGCCCGCAGAAGCCGAGCAAGGTTCCGGGGGAGCATTCGGCCTGCGAGCTCACCGAGCCGCGGCTGTTCAATCTGATGTTCAAGACCTTCATGGGACCGATGGAGGAGACCGCCGCGGTGGTCTATCTGCGGCCCGAGACGGCGCAGGGGATCTACGTCAATTACCTCAACGTCCTCAACTCCACCAGGCAGAAGATCCCGTTCGGCATAGCCCAGATCGGGAAGGCGTTCCGCAACGAGATCACCCCGGGCAATTTCATCTTCCGGACCCGCGAGTTCGAGCAGATGGAGATGCAGTTCTTCGTGGCGCCTGGGAATGACGAGGAGTGGTTCGAGCGCTGGCGTGAACTCCGCATGAGCTGGCATCACGCACTGGGGCTCTCGCCCGACAAGCTGCGCTGGCACCAGCACCGCGACGGTGAACTGGCGCACTACGCCAAGGCGGCCTACGACATCGAATACCAGTTTCCCTTCGGTTGGCAGGAGATCGAGGGGATCCACAACCGCACCGACTTCGATCTCGGACGTCATCAGGCAGCATCCGGAAAGAAGCTCGAGTATTTCGAGCAGGCCACCGGGGCGCGTTATCTCCCCTACATCGTCGAGACTTCGGCAGGTGCCGACCGGGTCACCCTCACGGTGCTGGCGGATGCCTATCGCGAGGAGGAGGTCGAGGGCGAGTTGCGGGTGGTGCTGGGACTGCATCCCGCGATCGCCCCGATCAAGGCGGCGGTGATGCCGCTCACGAAGAAGGATGGCCTGCCGGAGGTGGCCGAACAGCTCTACCGGGAGCTGCGGCGGCGGATTCCGGCCTTCTACGATGACGGCGGGGCGATCGGTCGGCGCTACCGGCGCCAGGACGAGATCGGCACGCCGTGGTGCTTCACCATCGACCACGACACGCTCACAGACCGGACGGTGACGGTGCGGCACCGTGACTCGATGGCACAGGAGCGGATCTCGCTCGACCAGGTGCCCGCCTGGACCACGGCACAACTGAGCGAGGGGGGGGCATGACCGCCCACGGACGCAGCATCGCCGGGCGCGCACTCCATCCCGAATCGCTGATGATGGGTTACGGCTACGATCCGGCGCGGTCGGAAGGGGCGATCAAGTCGCCGATCTTCCAGACCTCGACCTTCGTGTTCGAGTCGGCGGAGGCGGGGAAGTCGTTCTTCGAGCTGGCCTACGGGCTCCGCGAGCCGAACGAGGGGGAAGTCCCCGGACTGATCTACTCGCGGCTCAACAATCCCGATCTCGAGATTCTCGAGGATCGTCTCTGTCTGTGGGATGGCGCCGAGAGCTGCGCCACCTTCGCGAGCGGGATGGCGGCGGTGACCACCTCGCTGCTGGCGAGCGTCAGACCCGGCGACGTGGTGCTCTACAGCGCCCCGATCTACGGTGGCTCCGATCACTTCGTCCGGCATGTGCTGCCGACCTTCGGTGTCGAGGGGATCGCTTTTGCCGCAGGGATTCCGCTGGTGGGCACCGCGCGGGACGGCATCCACTCGGCGGTGCGGGGACGGCGGGTCGGAGCGATCCTGGTGGAGACGCCAGCCAACCCGACCAACGCGCTGGTGGACATCGCCGACGTGGCGGCGCTGGCCCGCGAACTTGAGGTGGACGGGCATCGTCCGCTGGTGATGGTGGACAACACCTTCCTCGGCCCGGTCTTCCAGCACCCGCTGCAGCACGGCGCCGACATCGTGCTCTACTCCGCCACCAAGTTCATCGGTGGCCACTCCGACGTGATCGCCGGGGCTGCCCTCGGCTCGCGCGAGGCGATGGCGCCGATTCGCGGCCTGCGCACCTTTCTCGGCACGATGGCGAGTCCGTGGAGCGGCTGGCTGTTGATGCGCTCGCTCGAGACCCTCAAGTTGCGGATGACCGCCGCCGCCATCAACGCCGGCGAGGTGGCCCGCTTCCTCGCGGCGCACCCCAAGGTGGCGCGGGTGTACTGGCTCGGGCTGATGCCCGGGGACGATCCGATGCGTCCGGTTTACGACCGCCAGTGCAGCGGCCCCGGCTCGCTGGTGGCGTTCGATGTCAGGGGGGGGGAGGCCGAGGCGTTCCGGTTCCTCAATGCGCTCCAGCTGATCCGGCTGGCGGTGAGTCTCGGCGGCACCGAGTCGCTGGCGGAGCATCCGGGAACGATGACCCACGCCGACGTCTCTCCGGCCGAGCAGGCGCGTTTCGGAATGACCCCGGCGCTGGTGCGGCTCTCGATCGGAATCGAGGAAGTCGGCGACCTGCTGGCCGACCTCGGCCAGGCGCTCGACGCCGTCTGAGCGGCGGATGACGCGGGTCGAGTTCGAATCGCTGGTGCGGCAGATCTCCGCCGAAGTTCCGGCGGAGTACTTCGACGGCATTACCGAAGTGGTCGTCTCGCCGCGGGCAGTGCCGCATCCGGTGCGGGCCGATGTCTACACCCTCGGTGAGTGCATTCCGCTGCCGCTCGACGGAGAGGGCCCCGATGCGGTCCAGAGTCGCGTGGTGCTATACCACGGCTCGTTTCGGGCGCTGGCGGAAATGGACCCGGAATTCTCCTGGACCGACGAGGCCTGGGATACCCTGGTTCACGAACTCCGCCATCATGTGGAGTGGCGAGCGAGGCGGGAGGATCTGGAGGCGTTCGATCGGGCAGCCGAGCAGAACTTTGCCCGCCACGAGGGCGCCGACTTTGATCCGCTGTTCTTTCTCGACGGCGACCAACCATCGCCCGGAGTCTACCAGGTTGATCATGACTGGTTTGTCGATCAGCGGCTTCGCAAACGGCCCGACGAGGTGGAGGTGAGCTGGCACGGGCGACGCTACCGGATCGTGGTGCCGCGCGAAGCCACCCTTCCCGCCTATCTTGAGGTGACCGGCGTCGGGGAGCCGCCTGACGGCGATCTGATTGTGGTGCTGCGACAGCCGCCGCGCCTGACGGACCTGTTCCGCTCCGCTCCACCCCTCTTCCGGGCGGTGGTCGAGGCGGACGAGGTGAGCTGAGGAGCCGTGATGAACCTTCGTGGAGTGCTGTGGCTGTCGCTGTTGAGCCCGGCGATGGTTGATGCCCAGACGGCGGCCGAGCCGGGCTACCGGATTGGGGTCACCAGCGAGAGCGGCGACTTCGTCACCTGGCTCCGCCCGGGACCCGATGGCACGCTCACCAGTGAACGCGTGGTTGCCATCAATCCGCAGCCCTCCGAGACCGATGGACCGCACAACATCACCGTCGCTCCCGATCACCGCTCCTACTACGTCTCGGTGGCCCACGGAACGCCGTGGGGCGCCCTCTGGCGCCTGGACGCAGCCACCCACAAGGTGATCGGCACCGCGCCGGCCGAGGCGTATCCCACCACCATCGCGCTCACTCCTGACGGCGAATTCGCCTTCGTCGCCAACGCCGATTTCTTCGGTGATCGTCCCCGGGTCAACCCGGTGACCATCGTCCACACCCCCACGATGACCACCATCACCCAGCTGACGACCTGCGACATGCCGCACGGAGTGGTATCCAACCACGCGGGCAGCACCGTCTGGGTGTCGTGCATGCACTCCGACGAGTTGGTGGCGATTGATGTTGGCACGCTCGCCATCACCAAGCGGATCCGACTGGGTGCAGGCCATGCCAAGGCGGGTGGCCACGCCGGTCACGCCACTGCACCGACCGGCGGTGACGCTCTGCGCGGCCCGTCGCTCGACCGGCCCTGTTCCGCCACCTACGTCGCGATCTCCCCCGATGACAGCCGGCTCTACGTGGCCTGCAACGCCGCCGGCACGGTGCAGGTGTGGGACGCGGCCTCCGGCACCATGGTGGCCGAGGTTGGCGCCGGACCGGGGGCGTACAATGTCGCCGCCTCGCCGGACGGCAAGCTGATCCTGGCAACCAACAAGAAGGACCGGAGCGTCTCGGTGATCGATGCCGTGACCCTCACCCAACGCGCCCGGGTCGCCGTGAGCAAGCCCGTCGTTCACGGGATCGCCTTTGCACCCGGCGGACGGTACGCCTACATCTCCCAGGAATCGGTCGGCGCCGATCCCGGCGCGGTCGACGTCCTTGACCTCGAGACTCTCAAGATCACGGGCACGATTGCCGTGCCGGCCCAGCCCACCGGCATCACCATGCTCCGGGTACCCTGACAATGGTTCATGAGATCACCACCACACTCCCTCCGGCGGACGTCTTCGCCCGCGCCAAGACCTTCTTCGCCGAACGGGTCCCCCACACTGCGGCGTTCCCTGAACGCGAAGAACCGGCATTCCTGCTGCTGCGTGGTCAGGGAGGCGAGGAGATCGCCCTGGCTGCCCGGGAGACAGGGGGGGGGACTCACGTCCGCGGTTCCACGCTGATGTTCGACCAGGCGCTGGGCCGCTTCCTGACCACCCTGCCACCCGTTGCGATGGAGCAGTCATGACATCCACCCGGCACTTGCGAGTGATGGTCCACGAGGTATGGGACGAGGTCGCTGCCGACTGGCCGTCCGACGCCACGGTGGCGACGGTCAAGGCCACCGCACTGGTCACGGCGCGAGTCACCATGCCGCCGGAGGCGTTCGTGGTCAAGTTCCGGGGCGCCGAAGTGCGGGACGAGGCGCGGAGTCTCTCGGAACTCGACATCCCCGACGACGCCAACCTGATCGTGCTGCGCCGGCGCCGTCGCGCGGCGTACTGACCGCCGGTGCCGGTCTTCGGCGCCACCGCCTGTCTCGGTCATGACATGGGGCCCGGCCATCCGGAGTCGCCGGAACGATTGACTGCGGTCCGCCGGGAGTTGAGCACCGCAGGGCTCGGCTGGCGCGAGGCGGCGCCGGCCACCATCGACCAACTCGTCTCCTGTCATCCGCGCGCCCACCTCGAATCGATCCGCACCCTGGCAAGTCAGGGGGGGGGAGACCTCGATCCCGACACCCGGGTCGGCCCCGCAAGCTGGCAGGCGATCCTGGCCGCGGCGGGCGCCGCCTTGGCGGCGCTGGACCACGCACTGGCCACCGGAGAAAATGCCTTCGCCGCCATTCGTCCGCCCGGCCACCACGCGCTGGCTTCACAGGCGATGGGATTCTGCTTCGTCGGCCACGCCGCGGTGCTGGCTGCACGGGCGCATGCGGCCGGGGTGGCACGGGTGCTGATCGTCGATTGGGATGTGCACCATGGCAACGGGACCCAGTCGCTGGTGGAAGATGATCCCGCCACCCGGTTCGTCTCGATGCACCAGTGGCCCTGGTATCCCGGCAGCGGCGCCGCCAGCGAGCGAGGTGCGGCCGGCAATTGCTGGAACCTGCCGATGCCCGCCGGATTGCCGCGCGCCAGTTATGTCGAGGCGCTGTGGGAGGGGATCAGCACCGCCACTCGTTCCTGGCAGCCTGAGCTGGTGATCATCTCGGCCGGATACGACGGGATGGCCGGCGATCCGCTCGGCGGCTTCACCTTGGAGCCCGCTGATTACGCCGAATGGACCACCCGGCTCCGCCAGCAGTTCGCCGATGCGCCGCTGGTCGCGGTGCTTGAGGGCGGCTACCTCCCCTCCCGGTTGGCGGCGGGTGTGCTGGCCACCGTCGCGGCGCTGGGCTGATGCAAGACCTTGCCGCTCTGGGACGGTGGTCGGGTCGAGTTGCGAGCCGGTGCCGAGTCGCCGATCTTCCGCTGTTGTTCACCGCTTCACCTCAACCTCTGGGCCTTGTCTCATGCTGACGCTGACCACCGAACTCCTGATGCTGCGCACCCGGCACCCGTTCATCATTGCCCGGGGAGGGCAGAGCGAATACCGCACGGTGATGGTCCGGGTGACCGATGCCGATGGAGTCGAGGGATGGGGCGAGGCCGCCGCCACGCGCTTCTATGGCGAGACGCTCGAGACGGTGCAGGCCGCTCTGCTCACCTACGCGCCGCTGCTGGGAGACGATCCGCACCAGCTCGATGCCATCGAACGGCGCCTGGAGCTGGCGCTTCGCCGCAATGCGGCGGCGCGGGTGGCGGTCTCCGCCGCACTGCACGACCTGGTCGGCAAGCGGCTCGGTCAGCCGACCTGGCGACTCTGGGGCCTCGACGCGGCGGCCGCGCCGCGCTCGACCTTCACCATCGGGATCGACACCCCGGAGATGCTGCGGCTCAAGGTGGCCGAAGCGGAGGAGTACCCGATCCTCAAGATCAAGCTCGGCAGTGACCGCGATCTGGAGTTGCTGCAGACCATCCGCGGCGCCACCGACAAGGAGCTCCGGGTCGACGCCAACTGCGGCTGGACCGCCGTTCACGCGGTGCGGATGCTGCCCGTGCTGGAGGAGTTCGGAGTGACGCTGCTGGAGCAACCGGTGCCGCCCGACGACCTCGACGGGCTTGCGCTGATCCGGCGGCACGCGCGGATGCCGCTGGTGGCCGATGAGAGCTGTGTCACCGCCATGGACATCCCGCGGCTGGCCGGCGTGGTCGACGGCATCAACATCAAGCTGGCCAAGTGCGGTTCGCTGCGCGAGGCGATCCGGATGGTGGCCATCGCCAGGGCGCACGGGATGATGGTGATGCTGGGCTGCATGATCGAGTCGTCGCTCGGCATCACCGCTGCGGCGCAACTCTCGCCGCTGGTCGATGTGGTGGATCTCGACGGCGCGGCGCTGCTCGCCGAGGATCCATTCGTCGGCGCCAGCATCGCGGGCGGACAGGTGACGCTGCCCGAAGGCCCCGGCCTGGGCGTGCGACGGCGGTGACCGACCGCCACGCCCGGGTGGCGCTGCCGTTGCCGCTGGCCGAACCGTACCGCTACCGGATCCCGCCTGCCCTTGCCGATCGCGCGCTCCCCGGGGCGCGCGTTGTCGTTCCGGTGCGTCAGCAGGAGATGATCGGGATCATCACGGCGGTGGATGTCCCCCCCCCTGACGTCGCGGTGCGCGACCTGCTGGCCTGTCCGGACGCCGAGCCGGCTCTCTCCGGGCCGCTGCTGGCGCTGGCCGCCCAGGCGGCACGCTACTACGGTGCCCCCCCCGGATTGATGCTGAGGGCGATGCTGCCGGCCGCGCTATGGGGGAGTTCCAGGGTGCTGCTGCAGGTGCTGCCGGAGGCACCCCCGTCGCTGGGCGGTACGGCTGGCGCCCTGCTCGACTGGCTCAGGGAGCGCACCACTCCCGCCACCGCCGCCCAGGCGGTGCGCGCCCTCAGGCGACCGGTGTGGGAAGCGGCTGATCGGTTGCAGCGGATCGGCGCGCTCCGGCTCGACGTGGTTCCTCCGGCCGTCGCCGGTGGCGTCCAGACCACCCGCACCGCCATCATCACCGGCGAGGCGCTGCCGCTGGTCGAGCGCGACGCGCGCTTTGCCCGTGCCCCGAAGCAGCGGCACCTCTACGAGTTGCTGGAGGGGCGCGGCGGTCGGCTCGGCGTGGCGGCACTGCTCGAGGCGGCCGGCACCACCGCGGCCCCGTTGCGTGCCCTCTCGGCGGCCGGGCTGGTCACCATCGTGGCCGAGGATGCCCCGCGTGATCCGTTCGGTGCGCTGCCGTCGTCCCCCCCCCCGGCGTCGCCCAATGCCGCCCAGCAGGCGGCACTCGCCAAACTTCGCGCGCTTGCTCCGGGCGAGGTGGCGCTGCTCTTCGGGGTGACCGGCTCGGGCAAGACGCTGGTCTATCTGGAACGGATCCGCGAGCTGCTGGAGGCGGGACGGGGAGCGCTGATTCTGGTGCCAGAGATCGCCCTCACGCCGCAGACCGTCGCCCGGGTGCGCGGGATGTTCGGCGACGACGTGGCCGTCCTCCACAGCGGACTCTCCGACGGCGAGCGGGCCGACGCCTGGCGGGCGCTCCGCCGGGGCGAGCGGCGGGTGGCGGTGGGCGCCCGCAGCGCGATCTTCGCCCCGGTCGCCAACCTCGGCATCATCGTGATCGACGAGGAGCACGAGTCGAGCTACAAGAACGGCGAGACGCCGCGGTATCACGCCCGCGACATTGCCGCCTGGCGAGCCCGGCTCGAAGGGGCCACGGTGGTGCTGGGGTCGGCGACTCCCGCCACCGAGAGTTGGGCCCGACTGGCCACCACCGATCGTCTCATCCGGCTGCCCGAGCGGGTGGGTGAACGTCCGATGCCGCCGGTGACGCTGGTCGACCTGCGCGAGGCACCGATGGTGGTGGCGACCGCCGGCATCCCCTGGAGCGTGGCTCTCGACGAGGCGGTCACCACCGCGCTGGCCCGGAAGGAGCAAGTGCTGCTGCTGCTAAATCGCCGCGGTTGGGCCGCCTTCATCCAGTGCACGGCGTGCGGTGCGGTGGTAGAGTGTTCGGAGTGCAGCATCTCGCTCACCGTGCATCGCCACCCCGAAGTGCTCCGCTGCCATTACTGCAACATGCAGCGACCGATTCCGGTGGCGTGTCCGGAGTGTCAGGGCACCACGATCCGGCATCTTGGGGCGGGGACCCAGCAATTGGAGCGGTTGGTCGCTGAACGCTTCCCGAAGGCGCGCCTGGCCCGGATGGACCTCGACACCACTGCCAGCAAGTGGGGCCACCATCGCATTCTCGAGCGGGTCGGGAGTGGTGCGGTCGATATCCTGTTGGGCACCCAGATGATCGCCAAGGGGATCGACTTTCCGAACGTCACTCTCGTTGGCGTGGTCGACGCCGACACCGCCCTTCACCTGCCGGATTTCCGCGCGGCGGAGCGGACTTTCCAGCTCGTGGCCCAGGTGGCGGGGAGGGCCGGTCGCGGCCCCAAGGGAGGGAAGGTGATGGTGCAGACTCGCCAGCCCGAGCATCCCGCCCTGCAGTTCGCCTCGGCCCACGATGCCGAGGGGTTTCTGGCGGCCGAGATGGCGGGGCGGCAGAGCCCGGCGTATCCGCCCCACACCGCGCTGGTGCGCGTACTCGCGAGCGGCGAGGAGAGTGACGCGGTGGCGAGGCAGTTGGCGGCCTTCGCCGACTGGTGCGAACGAATCGTCGCCAAGGCCGGCTTGCCGATCCTGGTGCTTGGCCCGGCGCCGTGTCCTATCGAGCGGATCCAGGGCCGCTGGCGCCATCATCTGATCCTCAAGGGGCCGCCACAGGCGATCGGGCGTTGGGTCCGCGCCGTTGCTCCCCGGCTCGGCGCCGCCCGCGACGGCGTGCGGCTGAGTCTCGACCGGGATCCGGTGGCGTTGTTGTAGTGTGTAGGTTGGGAGGGCATGGCCTATCTGTCTCCTCGGTGCAATCATTCCTCGATATTGAGAATTGTCCGGATGGCAGGAGAGGGCGAATCATGTTGTCCCAGCCGATTCCTCTAGAGGCTGCCAATAAATGGAAGATCAAGACGAGGACTGGTACGCGGCCCGAGTGCTGTTTGTGAGCCGGATTGACGGTTCGGTTCCGGACGATGCGCTGTACGAGGAGCGCTTGGTGCTTGTTCGTGCCAGGTCCCTCGACGACGCGCAGGTGAAAGCGCGGCGGTACGGAATCAGGGAGGGTCACGAGTATCGCAATGAACGAGGCAACGCAGTCACCTGGCAGCTTCATTCGGTGAATGAAGTCGCGAAGGTACGTGAGCCCCAAGATGCCGATGGATGGGATGTATGGAGCCGGTTCTTGAGGGAGGGTGAGGTGGTGACACCATCAGAGCCGGATTGACGCTAAAGCGTTGCTGCAGGGGGACTGGCGTCATGGGAATCGCGCCGCGACCTCCGCGAGCAGCGCGAACGATCGGGATGACAGGAACATCCTCGCCGCCGAACCCCTCTCCCGACTCACGACTCACGACTCACGACTAACGACTAACGCCCCCCCACCACCACCCCCACACTCACCACCCGCCCCGGCGACGGCTCCATCACCCGCCCGAAGGCACCATTCACGGTCACCGAGCCGATCACGTCGCGGCCCCAGAGATTCTGGATCGCCACGAACGGCGCCAGGAACTGCGCTGTCCCCTGCCCGATACGGGTGCTCACACGGAGACCGGTGATGCCGGCATCCCAACCGGGCACCTCGATCAGGTTGGCGTCGTCGGCAAACTGGGAGGAGAGGAGCGCATGGTCGGCATCGAGCACCAGCCGTCCGACCGCACCGCGCACCCCGAGGCGGAGCTGATGGCGCGGGACCCCGGGGATCCGGTTGCCGCTGAATGACACCGTGGTGTCGGCGGTGGTGCGCTCGAAATCGCGGAAGGTGGCGTCGGTCAGGGTGTAGGAGGCGAGGGCCAGCAGTCCGGCGCCGATCGGGGCTCGCCAGGAGAGCTCGGCGCCGCGGCTCCGGGTGACCCCGGCGTTGATGAAGAAGCTCCGGCCACCGACTTCCTGGAAGGGGGTGATCGCCTGACGGGTGCGAGTGTGCCATCCCGCAACCTCGATCGCCATTCCCAGTGCGGTGGTGCGGAGGCCGGCCTCCACGGAGCGGCTCCTCTGCGGATCGAGGTCGCGATTGATTCCCGTGGTGCCGTCCGGGCGATTGGCGAGCTCGGTGGTGGTGGGCGTCTCGAACGACGTGGCGCGACTCAGCCAGGCGGTGGTGACGGCGCTCCGCCAGGTCAAGCCCAGATGCGCGGTGGTGGCGGAGAGAGTGCGCGACCCGCCCTGCGAGGTGGTGAGCCGGTCAGCCACGCGGAAGCGGACCGCGTCGCGGCGGAGCCCCGCCCGCAACGCGAAGCCCTGCACCAGCGGCAGGTCGGCCTGGGCAAAGCCGCCCAACTCGGTGACCGTCTCGCGCTGGTCCAGCAACGGTTCACCGGTCGGCACTCCCGCGAGATGACGTCGATTGATGCGGTCATCGCGGCCGCGCTGCAGGTCGATCCCGCCGGTGATGCGTCCCCCCCCCACGAACCGGCGCGTGAGCGACGAGCGCCCACCCACGACTCGACGGTCGATCCCCACCCAGAGTCCCTCCGCCGCGGTGGTGGGAGCCGGGGCAGGGGCGGCCAGCGGGTTGTCGAGGTCGCGGGTGACGAACCAGGTGCGGATCTCCGCGTCCCAGTTCCGGCCCGCATGATCGAGCCCCAATGCCACCTGTCCCTGGGTTACCGCCTTGTCCGCCCGTCTGAGCAGGTTGTTGGGCGCCGGTGCTCCCGGATTGGCCTCCGCCTCCGCCACCGTCAGTGCGCCGGGGTTCTCGGCCCTCGGGTCGTCGGCCCACGCCGCCCGGATGAGGAAGGTCGTTTGCCGGGTCAGTGTGAAATCGAGCGCACCCGTCAACCGGCGCTGTTCCGCGGCCGACTGTCGGCGAAATCCGTCGGTGATGAACCGCGATCCGCCGAGCGAGCCGCGGAGGCGTGCCCCCCCCGCGGTCAGGCGCAGTTGGGATCGGCGACTGTCGAAAGTCCCCACCTCGGTGCCGACCTCGACGCCCACCCGGCCATCGCCCGGGGCCGCACGCGAGGTGAAGCTGACCACCCCGCCAGCGGCGTTGCCGTGAAGTGCCGATGCGGCGCCCCGCAGTACCTCCACCCGGTCGAGCTGGGCCAGGTCGAGATTGGTGAGCTGGCTCTGGCCATCGGGAAGGGTCTGCGGCACCCCGTCGATCAGCACCTTCACCCCGCGAATCCCGAAATTGGCGCGCGCGCCAAAGCCGCGGATGATCAGCCGCTGGTCCAGCGACGGATTCCAGCGGTTGGACACCACCACTCCGGGAACAAAGGCCAGCGTCTCGTCGAGCCCGGTGGCGAGCCGCTGACGGGAAATCGCGGTTCCCTCGACAACGGTCACCGCCCCACCGAACGAGGCCAGTGCGGTGGGGCTCCGGCCCACGGAGACCTTCACCTCGGGCAGGACCGGGACGGTGTCCGGCTGCTGAGCCGCCACCCGGAGCGGATTCAGCAGCAGGAGCAGGGCGATTGTCTGGAGCGGCGGCGGGTAGTGCATCACCGAAACGTCGCCGCCCCTGGCGGAGGGGGCAAATCTGCCGAGGTCGCTCGGCAGCCCGGTGATGGTCCGATCCGGCTATTTTGAGGGATGACTTGGCTTCCCGAAGTGACCAGTGCCCCGGGCGAAGGGGCGATGTGGGACCGACTCGCCGAGTGGCTGCGGGGCGAGCTGCCGCGCGAACAGATCGACGGCGTCTGGGTCTTCAGGGTTCTGCGCCGCGACCACCGGGAATACGGCACCGCGGTTCTCAGCCGGGTCGAGGGCGATCGCCGCCGGATCTACACTGCGAGCTATGTCGCGACCATCAAAGGGAAGGAACGCGGCGGTTTCGACGTCTCAATGACGGAGGTCGGCAGCGGACCGCTGGAGGCGCTGCACGAACTGCTGGCGCTGGTGCCCAAGCGCGCCGACGACGAGGATCCGCCTGCGCCGGTGGAACTCGCACGGTGGTTTCCGGCGTTGCCACCAATGGAGGAGGCAGCACCCGAAGTCGATCCGGAACAGCAACCGGACCAGTTCGTGGCAACCGTGACCGCGGGCCCGGAAGACGATGCCTGATAGGGTGCGCGAAGGGAACGATCTGCTGGAGCAGTTCCGGCGCTGGCTCAGGGACCGGCATCAGCCGATCACCCAGCAGCGCGATCAGGTCGCCCAGGCAGTATTCGCGGCCGGCGGGCATCTGTCGGTGGACGAGATTGCCCAGCGGGTGCGGGACCGCGGCCATCATGTCGGCATCGCGACCGTGTATCGGTCGCTGGAGGCGCTGGTGAAGAGCGGTCTGGTGCGGGCCCACGATTTCGGCGAGGGGTTCAAGCGCTACGAGCCGCTGCTCTCGCCGGCCCAGCACGGCCACCTGATCTGCACCCGGTGCGGACGGGTCAAGGAATTTTCGACGGAACGATTCGAGAGGATGTTGCCGATGGTCGCGGACGAACACGGATTTCTGCATCACCACCATCGGGTGGAGCTGCACGGCCTCTGCAAGCCGTGCCGCGAAGGGGAATTCGGAGCCCTCGCCGCTTCCCGGCGGCGATCATGATGGCTGACGGTACCCTCGGGCCGGTGGTCGCCTTCTCGGGCGGCCTGCTCTCCTTTCTCTCGCCCTGCGTGCTGCCGCTGGTGCCGAGCTATCTCGGATTTCTCACCGGGATGACTCTCGACGAGATGAGCGACAAGCGCCACCACGCCGTGGTACACGCGCTGTTGTTCGTCTCCGGCTTCACCCTGATTTTCGTGGCCCTTGGCGCCGGCGCGACGATGCTCGGCGCGACGCTGGCCTACAACAAGCTGCTGCTCGCCCGGATCGGCGGGGTGCTGATCATTGTCTTCGGCCTCTTCATGATGGGGGTGCTGCGCATTCCGGCGCTCTCCCGTGAGCAGCGCGTCCATCTCGACCGGAAGCCGCTCGGCTATCTCGGCTCGGTGCTGGTCGGCATGGCCTTCGCGGCTGGATGGACACCCTGCATCGGACCGATACTCGGGGCGATACTGGGGATGGCAGGGACCAGTGGCGACGTCAACCGCGGGGTCACCCTCCTGCTGGCATACTCGGCCGGACTGGCGGTGCCGTTCGTCCTGGCGGCCTACGCGGTCGACTCGTTCCGCCAGTGGTTCACCAAGTTCCGGCGCTGGATGCCGTGGCTGCAGCGGGCCAGCGGGCTGATATTGGTAATCGTCGGGATCCTGCTGGTGACCGGGGAATTCACCCGGCTGGCAGCACTCCTCAGCGGGATGACCCCGGAATGGCTCTCGCGGCGATTGTAGGGCAATGGGTTGATGTGTCGAGGGGATGCGGAATAGCGTCACATAGGGTATCTCTACTGTGACGTGGATTCTGGAATCTGGATGCTGGATTCTGGATGATGGATGTTGGTTGGGTGGGCCCTCGTCCTGAAAGATATGAGGGACAGGGATGTCGGCATTCAAATTCCAACATCCAACATCCAACATCCAACGTCCAATATCCAACATCCCTACACCATCATGCATCATTTACCGCGCAGGCGGTTCTCACAAAGGGGTAACACCATGAAGCAACGCATAACGGCTGGACTGATGGGCTTGGCAGTACTTGGCTTGATGGCCTGCGGCGGCGAAGAGGCGCCACCCGAGCCGCTCGATTCCGGCTATTCAGTGAGCGATTCGCTGGTGCCGATTGCGGACGCGGCGGTATTGCCGGATGAGTCGCCGGCGGTGGAAGCGCCCCCTCCAGCACCGGCACCGCGGCCCGCAGCGCCACGACCGACGCCCCGGCCGGTAGCGGCTCAGCCCGCGCCGCCGCCCGCGCCAACCCCGGCGCCCGCTCCGGCTCCGCTGGGACTGGCATCCGGAGTCACCCTGTCGACCACCACCCTCGACTCGATCCACTCGCGCTACAACAAGCCCGGTGACCTGATCCGTACCCGGGTGGCCAGCGACGTCAAGGATTCCGAGGGGCGCGTTGTTATCCCGGCTGGTTCGGTGGTGACACTCGCCGTGCTGGAGATCGCTCCGGCCGCCAACAAGGGGGCGACCCCGACCCTGGTGCTCTCGGCGCGCAATGTCGAGATCAATGGCCTGGTCTACCGGATGACCGCACGGGTGACCGACATCCAGTCGGAGTTGAAGTCGCGCGGCGTCGGGGCGAGCGAGGTGGCCAAGACCGGCGGTGGCGCCGTGGCCGGCGGGATCATTGGCCGGGTGATCGGTGGCAAGACCGGAACGATCATCGGCGCGGTCGGTGGCGCTGCGGCCGGCGCGGCTGTTGCCAATCAGACGGTCGACCGCGACATCGTGGTGCGCCAAGGGAACACTGCCACTATCGTGCTGCGCGATGACTTCACCCTGGTGAGCAACTGACGCTCGTTTGATCGGCTGTCACAATGCGGAGGGGGGCACCGATTTCTGGTCGGTGCCCCCCCTCGTGTTGTCCGGCTGGTTGCGGTGGATCGCCGATCAGTAACCCGATCCACCACCGCTCGCCCGGGGGTCGCTCACGCCCAGCCAGCCGTTGGCGGTGCGGATGATCGCCTGGAAGTCGCCCCAACCGCTGCTGGTCGCGATCTCGTGTCCGAGCGCACGCAGGGCCGCCAGCGTCTCCTCGCTGAATCCACCGGGAGATTCGATCCGCAACTGATCCGGCAGCGCCTGATGGTGAGTGCGGGGAGCTGCCACGGCATCCGCGAGCGACATGCCGTGATCGATCACGTTGGTGAGCACATGAAAGACCTGGGTGATGATCGTCGGGCCACCGGGTGAACCCACCACCAAACGGAGCGAGCCCTCGGGATCGACTGCGATGCTCGGAGTCATCGCCGAGAGCATCCGCTTGCCGGGCTTGATGGCGTTGATCTCGCCCTGCACCAGCCCGAAGCCGTTGGGCCGACCCGGCGCCGCCGCGAAATCGTCCATCTCGTTGTTGAGGAGAAAGCCGGCGCCCCGCACCGTGACGAACGAGCCGAATCCGAAGTTGATCGTCGTGGTGGTCGAGACGGCGTTGCCCTCGGCATCGACCACCGAGTAGTGCGTGGTGTTGTTCCCCTCCACGATGGCGGGGTTGAACCGCGGCGTCGGCGTGGCGCGCTCGGGATCGATGTTCCGGAACTGCCCGGCGGCGTAGTCCTTCGAGAGCAGGCGGGCCATCGGTACCGACTCGAAGTCGGGGTCGGCAAGGTACTGGTTGCGGTCGGTGAAGGCCCGCCGCATCGCCTCGGCCTCGAGGTGCATCAGGGCGGGCGATCCGAACGCCGGCATCGGGTTCACCAGTTCGAACATGTTGAGCAGCAGGGCGAGGGTGATGCCGCCCGATGAGGCCGGCGGCATCGACCAGATGGTCCAGCCGCGGTAATCGATCTTGATCGGTTCGCGCCACTTGGCCTGATACGCGGCCAGATCGGCGGCCGTCATGATCCCCCCCCCACGACGCATCTCGGCGGCGAGCGAGTCGGCCACCCAGCCGCGATAGAAGCCGTCGCGGCCCCGGTCACGGATCTCCTCCAGGGTGCGTGCCAGGTCGGGTTGCCTGAGGAGATGACCGACCGGCGGCGCCTCGCCACCCGGGAGGAGGAACTGCCGCGCGCTGCCGTCGAACTGCGCCAGCCGACGGGCCGCGCCGCGGAGCGCGCCGGCGCGGGCCTCATCCAGTTGGTGGCCGTCCCGCGCCAGCCGGATGGCGGGCTCCATGACCGCGCTGCGCGACAGCTTGCCGAAGCGCTCGTGGGCCGCGAGCATGCCGGCCACCGCCCCAGGCACCCCCGAGGCCAAGTGACCGATGCGCGACTTGTCGGTCAGCTCACCTGCGGCGTCGAGGAACATGTCGCGGGTGGCGGCCGCCGGGGCAGTCTCCCGGTAGTCGAGCGCGTGGGCCGATCCATCCGCCATCCGCATGACCATGAAGCCGCCGCCGCCGATATTCCCTGCCACCGGATGGACCACCGCGAGGGCAAAGCCGACCGCCACGGCCGCATCTACCGCATTGCCGCCTGCCCGGAGGATGTCGCGGCCGACCGCGCTCGCGATCGGGTGACTGGAAACCACCATCGCATGCTCACCCTCGGCGGTCGGGGCCTTGCCGGCATGGCGCCAGGTGGATGGCAGGGTGGTCGCCTCCTGAGCCGCGATCGGCCCGGTGAGGAGCGGTACCGTGAGCAGGAAAAGCAGTGAAGCGGGGCGGTGGTTCATTGACCATTCCAGGGTTCAGGATTGGTGGACGAGGGGCGGGTGTGGTCCCGGCGGGAGCCCAGCCGTAAGTTACACACACTCGCCACCACTTCTCCAACCGCCGGGTACGCCCTGTGTCTCATCCCGTTCCACCCCGTGCCACCGAGCAGCGCAATCCGCGCTCGCAGGACATCGACACCTTCAGTTCGGCCGAGCTGGTCGATCTCTTTCTTGCCGAGGACGCGATGGTGCCCGGTGCGGTCGCCGCGGCCCGTGAGGAGATCATCGCGACGCTCGACCTGGTGGAGCGCACCCTGCGTGGCGGTGGTCGCCTGTTCTACGTCGGCGCCGGGACCTCGGGCCGGCTCGGGGTGCTCGACGCCTCGGAGTGTCCGCCGACCTTCGGGACCGCTCCGGAGCTGATCCAGGGAATCATCGCCGGTGGTCCGGAAGCGTTGGTGCGTTCGATCGAAGGTGCCGAGGACGATCCTCGGGCGGGCGCTGCCGCCCTCAAAGCGCGAGCGGTGACCGGCAAGGACATGGTGGTGGGAATTGCCGCCAGCGGTGCCACCCCGTTCGTGGCCGGGGCGGTGACAGCCGCTCGGGCCGCGGGGGCGGCAACCGCCCTGGTCACCTGTGCCGAGCCACCCGCCGCCCTTGCGGCGGAGTGCGATGCCGTGATCCGGATCGACGTCGGCCCGGAACTGGTGACCGGTTCGACGCGTCTCAAGGCCGGCACTGCCACCAAGCTGGTGCTCAACCAGCTCACCACCGGCGCACTGGTGCGGCTGGGCAAGACCTACGGCAACCTGATGGTCGATCTCGAGGCGCGCAACGCCAAGCTTCGTGACCGCGGGGAACGGATCGTCGGCGAGGTGCTCGGTACTGCGCCCGAGGTCGCGCGTGATGCGATCGCCCGGGCGGGAGGGAGTGTCCGCACCGCGATCGTGATGCTGCATCTCCGGGTTGATCGGGCCGCTGCGGAGGAGGCGCTCGACCGCGTCGATCGGCGGCTCCGCGCAATCGTCGGTCCCCCCCCCAGAATGGAGACACCATGAGCGAGGCACCGATGCTCGTCGCGGGGGTGATGTCGGGGACCTCCCTCGACGGAGTGGATGCGGCGATCGTCCGCATAAGCGGCCCCACTGCGGTCGAATTGCTGGGATTCGCCCACCGTCCGTACCGGCCCGCCGAACGTCGCCTGATCGAGGCGGTGTTGGCCGGAGACACCATCCAGGCGGTGGCCCGGCTGCACGCTTCACTCGCCGAATGGGCAGCCGAAGCGGTCGACGCCGCCCTGCTCACCACCCACGTCCGCGCCGACGCCCTCGGCGGGATCGTCTTCCCGGGCCAGACGGTCTGGCATGAACCACCGCTGGTGACCCTGCAGCTCGGCTCACCGGCGATCCTCGCGGAGCGATTCGGGGTGCGGGTGGTTCACGACCTCCGCTCGCGCGATATCGCTGCCGGAGGGCAGGGGGCACCGCTGGTGCCGCTGGCCGACGCGCTCCTGTTCGGGTCGACCGACCATTCGCGAATCCTGCTCAACCTGGGAGGCATGGGCAACGCCACCTGGGTCGGCAGAGCCGCGCGTCTGGATGACGTCATGGCGGGCGATACCGGACCGGGGATGGCACTGATCGACGGAGTGGCCCGCCTGGTGGACCCGGCGCTCCCTTATGACCGCGATGGTCTCCTTGCGGGCGCTGGAACGGTGGACGCGGCTACACTGGCCGACCTGCTGGCCGACCCGTTCCTCGATACCCCACCTCCTCGCAGCACCGGCCGCGAACGCTACGGACAGGAGGTCGCGGCCAAGCTCCACGCCCGCGTCCCCGGTCCGGACGGGGTGAGGACGGCGGTGGCCTTCACCGTCACCACGGTGGCCGGTTTCATCGAGAGGTTTCTGCCGCCAGCGCCCGAGGTGGTGGTGTCAGGGGGGGGGACACGCCATCCAGTGCTGATGACGGAACTGGCTGCACGCCTGAATTCCAAAGGGATGACACTGAGGCGCTTTGACGAGCTGTTCTTCCCGGCCGAGGCGAAGGAGGCGGTGGCGTTCGCGCTGCTGGGCTGGCTCACGCTGCATGGACAACCGGGAACTCTGCCAGCCGTGACGGGGGCAGCGGGACCACGGATCGCTGGCAGCATCTCCCCAGCCTGACGGTCAAAAGAGAGAAAGAGAGAAAGAGAGAAGGAGAGAAAGAGAGAAAGAGAGGCGACCATCCAGCCCTCTCTTTCTCTCCTTCTCTCCTTCTCTCCTTCTCTCTTTATCCGAGAATGAGTGCCAGGGCGATCGCTCCCAGCACCACCCCGATCAATGCCAATGCCATTCCGGTGGGCGAACCGCGACGGGTGGCGACGGGGAGGGGAGGTGCCACCTGAGAGGCGGGGAAGGCGGCGGTGGGTTGCAGTGCCGGCCGCTCATCGGTCTGCTGGAATTCGTGGTAGCCGGGTTCGTCGTCGGCGGCCGCCACAGGTAGCGCCGAGCCCTCGAAGCGCACCGCGATCACGGTGATGTTGTCCGGTCCGCCGTGCTCATTGGCGAGGTCGATCAGGGCGCGACAGATCTTCTCGGGACCCGAGGCGGCTGCCACGGTCGCGGCGATATCCTCGCGCCGGACCACCGAGGACAGGCCATCCGAGCAGAGGATCAGGGTGTCGCCGCGCTGGAGTTGTTGCCAGGAGAGATCGACGCTGACCCGGGGGTCCGGTCCGAGCGCCTGCAGGATGATATTGCGCCGGGCACTCGCCTCGGCTTGTTCTTCGGTCAGCTCTCCGACGTCGACCAAACGCTGAGTCAGCGACTGGTCACGGGTGAGCTGCCGGGCGACGCCATCGCGCACCAGGTAGGCGCGGGAGTCGCCGATCTGCGCCAGGAGGAGGTGGTCGCCCCAGACCCCGGCGACGGTGGCCGTGGTGCCCATCCCCCGGACTTGGGGATTTTCGGCGGCGTAGACGTGCAACCGGCTGTTGGCCGCTTCGACTGCCTCCCGGAGGTGGCAGGCAAAGCGCACCTCGGAGATGATCGAGTCCTCGCCCCAGTGCTTGCAGATATGTTCATGGATCGCCACCGCGGCCATCTCGCTGGCCAGTTCCCCGGCAGCGGCTCCCCCCATCCCGTCGGCCACCACGTAGAGCATCCCGCGGGCGCGGATCTCGTTGTCAAGCAACCGGGAAGTGCGGACCACCCCGGACGACGTCAGATCCGCCACGAGGAAGGTGTCCTCGTTGTGGTCCCGCGTGCGACCGCGATCAGTCATGGCGAAGGAGGTGGCGCGGGTGGTCGACGTAGGCGAGTTCCTGGTCGAGGGGATTGAGGGGGAGCGAGCTGACCCTCCCCAGGGCGCCGGGAAGATAGGAAGCGGAGTCGTGCCAGTCAACGCAGGCGGTGCATCCGGGCCGGGGAAGCTCGTCACCCCGGTGCTGTTCGGGAAGCGGTCCGCCTGGAACTGTTGCCTGGTCGACGCCCCGTTCGGACCCTCACGGCCCTAGATTCTGGTGGTCATGCCCAACATCGTTCTGCTTCGCTCCTCGTGTCTATTGCTGTCGTTACTGCTGTTGGCGGCCTCGCTCTCCGGGCAGTCGGCTGCGGAGCGACGCAGTCTTGCGGCGTTGCGGGATTCGTTGGCGAACGTGACGGACACGGTCGAGCTCCGCCGCTCGGAAGCCGCAATGATTGTCCAGGCCAAGCGCAATCGGGACGACCCGATGGTGCACCTTCGTCTCGGGCTGCTGGCGCTCAGACTCGGCGAGCTGGGCCAGCGGAAGAGCTTTGACGATGCCGGCTCGGAGTTCCAATGGGCCATCGAGCTGAGGCCCCGCTGGCCATGGGGCTGGTTCGGGCTTGGCCTGGCCGAGTTGGGAGTTGGCGACTCGGAGTTCAGCCTGGTGGCCGGGCTACAGACGATGCTCGGCAAGGATGCCCTGACCCGGTCGGCGACTGCCTTCGCCAAGAGCAGTGAAGTCGATCCCGCCTTCGTGGAGGGGGTCGTCGAACTAGCCAACACCGCCCTGCAGCAACGCGTCAATATCCGCACCGAAGTCGCCCTCGCTGCACTCAGGCGGACCGGACGCACCGCTGCGGCTGCTCATCCGGAAGTGTTGCTCGCCCGAGGAAGGATCGAGCGTGCAGCAGGCAGTGTCGATTCCGCCATCGTCGCCCTGCGCGCCCTGCACGCCCGGGATCCGGAGCGCCCCTTGAGTCGCTACGAGCTGGGGCGCACCCTGCTGTTGCAGGATGATCCCGACGGAGTGGAGCTCTGGTTCGCCGGCCTCGCAGCGAGCGATGGCGACGTACTGGCTCGCTACCGTCGCGACCTCGACTACCTGCTGCCCCCGGATCGCCTCGATTCAATCCTGAAGGCAGCTCCAGCCGAGCGGGTTGCCGCGCTGCGCGAGGAATGGCTGAGCCGCGACCTCAAGGAGCTGCGCCCGGAGGGTGCCCGGCTGGGGGAGCACTATCGTCGTCTGGAGTTTGCCGAGCGGCACTACCGCCTGACGTCGGCGTTGCGCATCTACGATATTGCCGAACGACATCGGTCCGGGCAGGATCTGGTGGATGATCGCGGCGTGATCTACATCCGCCACGGCCCTCCCGACGAGCAGGTCAGCTACACCGCCCCGGAAATCGATCCGAATGAGTCCTGGCGCTACTGGCGCGACGACGGCGACCTGGTGCTCCACTTCGTGGCCCGCGATGATGTCCAGGATTTCCGGCTGGTCGAGAGCGCCTTCGACGTCCTCGGCTTTGCCACCTCGGTGGCGCTGCGCCAGGGTGACACCCGGATGGTCGAGTACCAGCATCTGGACGGAATCATCCGGGTGCACGATCAATTCGATCCCGTCTACCGGCGCCTGCTCGGGGCAGGGCGGGGCAGCACGGCCGGATTCCTGACAGAGGAACGCGCGCTCGGCCAGCGAGGCATCGCCGTAGGCACCACGACCGACAGTTGGCCGCTCAGGTTCGAGGATGAGCTCCCCGCCTCGCTCGTCACTGTGGCGGCAGGTGCGGAGGCGGAACACCCAGTGGTGCAGATTGCCTTCCGGTTCCGAGCGGAAAGCCGGCAGGACACTGCGCGTGTGGGGGGGGGAGTCGGCGTTGATTCAATGCGGCTACGCGCGGTGGTGATGTCGATTGCCGGGCAGCCGGTTGCGGAGCTCGACACGACCATGCCTCTCCCGTCCCCCGAACCCGCAGGTGACCGGCTCGGGCGACTCGCCCTCGAGGTGCCCTCGGGGATCTTTCTGATGCGGGCCGCAGTGGAGACCGCGGCCGGGGGAGAGCTGACGTCGTGGGACACCGTCCGGGTCGCTTCTCCATTCGCCGCCGCTCCGGCCATTTCGGAACTGGTGCTCGGCACCCAACGGGTGCCGCTGTCCTGGCAGCCAGCCGCCTCGACCGATTCGATCTGGCTGAACCCGGGCGCCAGCTTTCACCGTACGGATCCTATGGAAGTCTATCTTGAGGTTGCCGGGGTCCAGCCACGTGCTCCCTACAAGCTGGAGGTGACGGTACGGCGCCCGGGCGGACGTTCGTTCCTGCAACGTCTCCTCCGCGGGAGTGGCGCCGCCATCAAGTTCACGGTGGAGGCGGAACATCCCGGCGGGGTGCTGGGTGTTCGTCGGCAGTTCCGGTTGGACCGGCTCGACCCGGGGGCTTACCAGCTCGAGGTACGCCTGCGGGTTGAAGGAGAGGAAGGGGAAATCTTGCGCACCCGCCGATTCGAGGTCTTGCAGTGATTCGCCTGCACTGGGGGCTGCTGGTGCTGCCTGTCGCCGTTTCCTCGACGCTGGCGCAGTCACCCGCCGCCCGGCTGTCACTGGTCGCCTTCCGCGACTCGCTCCAATCGATTGACAGCGCCGCCCCGCTGCTTCAGCAACGGGAGGCGCTCCGCGGGGAGGTCCGGAACGGGGCGGGCGACTTGGCCCTGATGCGGCTGGGCCTGGTCTGGCTGCGGCTGGCCGATGTCACCGGCGACGGTGACGGCTTCGGTGCGGCGGCCTCGGCCTTCGAGGAGGTCTCTGAGCGGCACGACGACTGGCCGCTTGCCTGGGACGGCTTGGCCGAAGCAGCCTACGGCGAATTGCGCAGTCAGGCCGGCAGCATCGCCTACATTCTCGAAATGTTCGGCGCTGACCCCAATGCACGGGTGGCCAAGCGCTTCATCCGGGGAGCGGAGGCGGACCCCGGTCATCGGGATGGCCTGCGCCGGCTGGCGCTCCGGGCGGAGCCCGCCGAGGATCAGACGCTTCGGGAAATTGGCCTCACTGCATTGCGCTATGCCTCGGCGCTCCCGGCCTCCACTGATCCTCAGATCCGGCTCGCTCGCGCCCGGCTCGAGCGTGATGCGGGGTTCCTCGACAGTGCTTCGGTGCAACTGGAGGCGCTGGTTTCGGCGGAACCTGACAATGCCGAGGCCCTGCTGGAACTGGCCCGGGTCCGCTTCATAATGGGGCACATCGACGGACTCGGACCCTGGTACCGCGGTCTTGCAGTCGCCGACAGCACCGTCTACCAAGCGTATCGCCGGGACCTGGCATGGGTCATCTCCGACTCCCTGCTGACCCAGCTCGATGGCATCACTCCGGCGCAGCGGCCCGCTGCGGCTCGCCGGGAATGGCAGCGCCAGGACCCTGATGGCCTCCCGGTGATCGGCGACCGGCTGCGAGACCACTACCGGCGGTTGGAGTTCTCGCGGCAATATTACCGGCGTCACGTCGACGGCAGGCGAGCCGACCCGCTCGACTGGAGCGGTCCGCTCGACCCGCGCGGGGAGACCTACGTCCGGCACGGCCCGCCGACCCACCGCGCCTCGCTCGGACGGCACGGTGGTCCGTTCGTCGATGCCTCGCTCGGGATCGTCGGTGCCCCCCCCAACGAAACGTGGCGCTACGGACCGCCGGACGAGCGCGCCCTCATCTTCCATTTCCTGGTGCGCGAAAAGGGCGGCGACTTCACCCGCGCCGAGAGCGCCTTCGACATCCTCGTGAACACCAACCAGTACCGGATGTTTCGCGCGGCGGACGTGCCGGCAGGGGTCGACCCGGACTCGCTCCCCCCCCCTATCCAGACCTATGGCGCCGAGCTGGTTTCCATCATTGCCCGGGAACTTTTCGCGTCCCGGTTCGAGACCCATCCGGTCTACCGGCAACTGATCGATGCCGGCAAGGACGGCGCACGGGCCCTTCAGCAAAGTGAACGACTCATCAGTCAAGCCGGCAGGGATGCCGAACCGACCTGGTCGTTGCGGTACGAACTGCCCCTCAGTGCCGAGGTGACTGTGCTGGCGGTCGACCGCGAGGCGGGCGCACCGCTGCTCCAGGTGGCCTTCGCCATTGCCGGCAGCTCGCTGTTGCCGATCCGGACCGCCCGCGGAGTGGGCTACCGGGTCCGGATGCGCGCCGCGGTGCTCGATGCCGACGGTGCCGTGGTCGCCTCGGTCGATACCACTCGCGGCTTCCTCACTGGAACGGTGCTCCGTCCCCAGGACCACCTGCTCGGGCGGCTGCCGATCGCGGTCCCACCCGGACGGCACAGCGTGAGGGTGGCGCTGGAGGCGGACGGACTGGGGCTGGTAACGCCCCGGCAGTTCATCGATGTCCCCCCCCCTGACGGATCGCAGCTCGCGCTCTCCGACCTGGTGCTGGGAACTCGTTCGGTGGCACTACCCTGGGTCACCAGCCGGAGTGACACCGCGTGGATCAATCCGATGCGGAGCTTTCCCCGCGATTCGCCGCTCGAACTCTATTTGGAGGCGACAGGGATTCCGGCGGGAGCGGAATACCGGGTGGAAGTGGCATTCATTCGCGTGTCCGGACGCGATGCCATCAGCCGGGAGGCCGAGCGCGTCGTGGAGCGCGGCGGACGGGCCGACCTGACGATCGGCTTTGATCAGCGGCACTCCAGCGGGGTTGCGGGGATCGCCCGCGAGATCTCGCTCAACCGGCTCCAGCCAGGCGAATACGTCATCGAACTGACCCTCGCCACCCGGGACGGTGCCCGGGTGATGAGGCGCCAGCCGCTGCTAGTCACGCGATGAATCGTGCCGCCATGATGGGGGGCGCTGCTCCCGACAGCTTCGCTCAGGGCCCAACCGCTGCTGCCTGACGAGGCCAGCCCCACCAACGGTTGGGACGCTCTGGTTGGTACCCCGTGATCGCCTGGAACCACTGACCGCGCCAGCCGGCGGGGTGCTCTGAATCAAGCGGGGCATGGCTCTGGGCGGCGTGGAGCCCGGCATTTATCAGCTTGAACTGATCCCCAAGGCCGGTGGTGAGCGGATCGCTCGGCCTCGGGGCCCGACAGTTACCCGGTGATTGTGGAAAAATATGCAGTGTGGCGGTTTTGTGATGTGGATTGTTCATTGGCGCGCCCTGCCTGACCTAACTCACCAGTTGCTCACCCCGGAGCTTTCCCGTAGCTTGCTCTCCCTTGGATTCGCCCCGGTCGCTCCGGAACAGCCGGACCGACAGGGGGCATGTTTGCTCCACTTTTCGTGACCATTTGCGAGGCTTCATGGAATCGTCTCCGTCTCGGGGCGCCGTTGATCTGTCCCCCAACGCCACCACTGTCCTTGAGAAGCGTTACCTGCTGAAGGACGAGTCGGGTCGACCGGTTGAGGGTGCCGAGGATCTGTTCTGGCGCGTCGCGACCACCATCGCCGCCCCCGACGCTGCCTACGGTGCGTCACCCGGTGCCGTCACTGCGCTGGCCGAGGCGTTTTACGACGTCATGGCCCAGCGGCGCTTCATGCCCAACTCGCCGACCCTGATGAACGCCGGGCGTCCGCTGGGACAGTTGTCGGCCTGTTTCGTTCTCCCTGTCGAGGACACCCTCTCGAACGGCCATTCGGGGATCTACGACACCCTCCGCGCCATGGCGCTGGTCCATCAGTCAGGGGGGGGGACGGGTTTCTCCTTCTCCCGGCTGCGGCCCCGGAACGACATCGTCCGCTCGACGATGGGTGTGGCCAGCGGACCGATCTCCTTCATGTCGCTGTACGACTCGTCGACCGACGTGGTCAAGCAGGGCGGCACCCGCCGCGGCGCCAACATGGGGATCCTCCGGGTCGACCATCCCGACATTCTCGAGTTCATCGCCTGCAAGGACGACACCACCAAGATCACCAACTTCAACATCTCGGTGGGTGTCACCGATGCCTTCATGGCGGCGCTCGCCGCCGGGGAATCGTACGACCTGATCGACCCGCGCAGCGACCGAGTGGTCGGCCAGCTCGAGGCCCGCGAGGTCTGGGCCCGGATCATTCACGGTGCCTGGAAGACCGGCGAGCCGGGAGTCTTCTTCATCGACCGCGCCAACCATTTCAATCCGGTGCCGCATCTCGGCGCATACGAGGCTACCAACCCCTGCGGCGAGCAGCCGCTGCTGGCCTATGACGTCTGCAACCTCGGTTCGATCAACCTCGGTCTCTTCGTCAAGGACGGCGAGATCGACTGGGATCGCCTCCGTCAGGTGGTGCATCTCACCACCCACTTCCTCGAGAACGTGATCGACGCCAACTGCTATCCGCTGCCCGAGATCACCGATCTGGCCCAGCGCATCCGGCGGATCGGTCTCGGGGTGATGGGGCTGGCCGATCTCTTCATCCGGCTCGGCATCCCCTACGATTCGGCCGAGGCGGTCGATCTCGGACGGCAAGTGCAGCGCTTCGTCGACGAGGAGGCCAAGAACGAATCGGAGCGGCTCGCCACCCTCAGGGGCGTCTTCCCCGAATGGGAGCGGAGCATCTGGGGACCCGATGCCACCTGCGCGCGTGACGCCGATGGCAACCGGATCCGGCCGATGCGCCGGCTGCGCAACTGCAACGTGACCACCGTCGCCCCCACCGGGACGATCTCGATCATCGCCGGCTGCTCTTCGGGAATCGAGCCGCTGTTCGCGGTGGCCTTCATGCGCAATCAGGCCGGCGTGCTGATGCCCGACGTCAACGAGGACTTCCTCGCCATCGCCAAGCGCGAGGGATGGCACAGCGAGGAGCTGATGCGCCGCATCGCGGAGCAGGGGAACATCCAGATTGACGGCGTGCCGGCCAAGTGGCAGCGGGTCTTCGTGACCGCCAACCACATCGCCCCCGAATGGCACATCCGGATGCAGGCGGCGTTCCAGGAATACAACGACTCCGCCATCAGCAAGACCTGCAACTTCGCCAACGATGCCAGCGAGGAGTATGTCGAGCAGATCTACCTGATGGCCTACGAGCTTGGCTGCAAAGGCGTCACCGTTTACCGTGACGGCTCGCGCGACTATCAGGTGCTCTCCACCGGCTCCACTGCCAAGAAGGTCGCCGAGGACGCCACCCGCTCCGGCCGTTCCGAGGCGCGCGCCGACCTGGACATGGGGAAGAGCGGCGAGGCCGATGCCACCGACCGGGAGTCGGCCGCTGATCTTGCGGGCCAGCTCAGCGAGGCGCAGGCCGAGATCCACCGGCTTCACAAGATCGTGCATGAACTGGAGAGCGAGTCGCTGCAGCGGCGCCAGAAGCGTTCCCGGCCGGAGCTCCTCAAGGGCTCGACCCGGCGCTTGCAGACGCCGCTCGGCGATCTCTACGTCAACATCACCGAGGACGAGAAGGGGCAGCCGTTCGAGGTCTTCATGTCACTCGGCAAGGCCGGCGGGGCGTTGATGGCCGACGTCGAGGCGATCGGTCGTCTGGTGTCGCTCGCGCTCCGCTCCGGCATCCCGATGAAGGAAGTCTACCGGCAGTTGCGCGGCATCTCCTCCGACCGTGCCATCGGGATGGGGCCGGGGAAGGTGCTCTCCGTTCCCGACGCTGTGGGCATTGCCCTCGAGCGCTTCATGGCCGACAAGCAGGGGATTCAGCAGGACCTGCTGACCGTCACTGCCGAGACGGCGGTTCCCTCGCCGCCGGTTCAGGTGGTTCGCCAGGCCGAGCAGATGCAGCTTGGCGGCATGAAGGAGACGCTGGCCGGTGCGTGCCCCGATTGCGGCTCCCAGTTGGAGTTCGCCGAGGGGTGCATGAAGTGCCACATCTGCGGCTACAGCGAGTGCGGGTGACGGCCTGACGGTCGAGTCGACTCCGGCACTCGGGACGGCGGGCGACGCAGCAGCGGTCGCTCGCCGTTCTCCGTTCAGGGTGGCGGTGGTAGTTTTTCCCCCGTGACCACCGCCCGCCCGCCGCGTCCGCCGCGCAAGTATGACCGAGCCATCGTCGAGGGGCCGCTCTCGGCAGCGATCTGGAAGCTGGCTTGGCCCACCATGATCACCAATGTGCTGGGCGGTCTCCAGGGGATGGTCGACCACATCATGGTCGGCCAGTACGTCGGCTACCTCGGCAACGCCGCCATCGGCGTCGCCACCCAGATCTTCATCGTGGTCGTGGCATTCATCATGTCGCTCTTTACCGGGATGAGCGTGCTGGTGGCCAGGTTCGTGGGAGCCAACGACGAACTCAACGCCGATCGCACCGTGTACCAGGCCTTCCTCACCGCGGTGGTGATCTCGCTGGGGATCATGGCCCCGGCCGGATACTTCCTCTCGCCGCTGCTGCTGGACTTCGTCAATGCCACGCCCGGCGTGCAGGCCGAGGCGTTGCCGTATCTCCGGATCATGTTCGTCTACAGTCTCGGCATGCTGCTCTTCTTCATGCTGGGGGGGGCACTCCGCTCGGCCGGTGACGCCCGCACTCCGATGGTGCTCGGCATCGCGATGACCGTCGGCAACGTGATCCTCAACGTGATCTTCATCCGCGGCTGGGGCCCGGTTCCAGCCTACGGCACCGCCGGTGCGGCAATGGGAACGGTGATCGCCGCCGGTCTGGTCGGCGGTTACGGCCTGTGGCGACTGTGGCACGGCGGCTGGGTGGTCTCATTCCCCAAGGGGATGGGTTACCGTCCTGATTGGCATCTGATTCGCGAGCTGTTCCGGTTCGGATTGCCGGCCGGGATCCAGGGAATCGCCATGAACGTCGGCGGTGTGTTGATGCTGGCGGTGATCGGATCGCTGGCGGCGAGTGCGGCGGCGCAGGCGGCCTACGCCGTCTCCTACACCCAGCTCTTTGCCTTCATCACCTGGACCGCCGTGGGGTTGATGGGGGCTGCAGCCGCGGTGGCAGGTCAGAATCTCGGCGCCAACCAGCCCGAGCGCACCCACGAGGGAGTGACGATCGCGGTCCGCTATTCGGGCTACGGCGCTGCCGCGATCGGCTTGCTCTTCCTGCTGATTCCGCGCCAGCTGCTGGCCGTCTTCGGAATGAATCAGCCCGAGGTGGTGGAACTCGGCGTGCAACTGCTCCACGTGCTGAGTCTGTCCGGAGTCTTCATCGCGATGGCGCTGGCCTACACCGGCGGCTTGCAGGGGACCGGCGACACCACCTCGCCGCTCTACATCTCGATCATCTCCCAGATCGTCATCCCGCTCGGCGCCTGCCTCCTGATCCGGCATTTCGGCACCCTTGAGCCGATCCACGTCTGGGTCGCCATCCTCGCCGGCCACGTCGCCCGGGCCGGACTCTCGATGCTGCGCTTCAACCAGGGGAAGTGGCGCGCGATCGCCGTCCGGGTACCGCCGGAACAGCCAGCCGTCTAGCGGCGGCTCTTGCCGCTGTCGGGGGTCGCCGGCCGCATCTCGATCCGGCTGACATGCGCCCCCCTGGGATACTGCAGCAGCTGCATCACCGCGAGGGCGCAATCGCTCGCCTCAAGCTTCCAGCCCCGCTCCGACTCCGGTGTGCCGCTGAAACAGGTGTTGACCGAACCCGGCATCACCACGCTGCAGCGGATGCCGTACTGCCGCAGGTCGAGCATCATCGCCTCGGTCATCCCGACCACCGCGAACTTGCTGGCGTTGTAGCCGGTACCGGCGGCGAAGGTGTTGCGGCCGGCGAGCGAGCCGATGTTGATCACCCAGCCGTCTTCGGCGAGCTTCAGGTGGGGCAGTGCCGCCTTGGTGCAGGCCCAGATGCCTCCCACGTTGACGTCCATCTGCAACCGCCACTCCTCATAGCGCATCTCATCGATCGACTTGAAGATCCCGAGACCGGCGTTGTTGACGAGGATGTCGAGTCGGCCCAGCTCCGCCACCGCCTCGGCCACGAGCCGTTCGCATTCCATGTACTGGCCGACGTCTGCCGGGATCCCCAGCACGCGCCCCTTGGCGCCCTGGCCTAGACGGGCGGCCACCCCCTCAACCTCGATGACGGTACGGGCGCTGACCACCACCGACGCCCCGGCCTGGACGAGCGATTCGGCGATTGCGAGGCCGATCCCCTTGGTGCTGCCGGTGACAATGGCGACCTTGTCTGTCAAATCGATCATGACTAACTCCGAATGCCTGAATGATGATTGAGCAATATTCGGAATCTATCGCCGGTCGGCTGCCCGGGGTGTGCTGACACCTTCGGCCGACTGCTGTCGTAGGGCATGCTTTCCTCAACCCGGAGTCTCTCGTGCGTCTGCCCCTGTCTGCTCTCCTGCTGATCTCCCTGACAACGGCGCCGGTCGCCTCGCTGGCCGCCCAGGCCCCGCCGCCAGCCGTCAGTGACTCGATCATGGTGCCGATCCGGGCGATGTTCCGCGGGATGTATGCTCACGACTCGGCAATGGTCCGCTCCGCCTTTGTCCCCGGGGCGCAATTTTCGAGGCCGCCACGCCCGGGCCGGCCGCACGCCTTCACCTCGGTGGATCAGTTCGTGGCCGCAGTGGGAAGGCCCGGCGAGCCTTGGGACGAGCAGATCTACAACATCGAGATTCAGGAAGACGCCGGGATGGCCGCCGTCTGGACCTTCTTCCGCTTCAGTCTGGGCACCAAGTTTTCCCATTGCGGGGTGAACGCCTTTCTGGTGGTACGCACCGCTGAGGGCTGGAAAATCAGCGGTCTGGCCGATTCCAACCGGACCACCGACTGCGATGTGCCGAGCGGCGGCTGAGGAGTCGCCATTCACCGATTCCGGCATTGCCCTTATCTTTGGTGCTCCCTCAACCGGAGTCCCGATGTCCGAAGCCAAGCTGACCCCGATCGCTCCGGCCCGTGCCGCTCAGGAGCTGCTCAAGGTCTCGACGATGTACAAGCAGGGCGAGCTGCAGGCCGACGAGTACGAGCACAAGTTCTCGCGCATGATCCAGGAATTGCGCGATCGGCAGATTGCCGGTTCACGGGCCGAGATCATGGCCGCACTCGAGCCGCTGCGCCTCAATGGCAGCGTCAACCCTGCGGAATGGGATCGTTTCGTCTCGCAGCTCGGTCTTGCTTGAGGGCGCTGTCGTGGGCATGACAGTCCGGCGGCCGACCCCGACCGTAGCGGTCGGTGCCGTCAGAGTCGGGTCGGCGCACCCGGTAGTGGTGCAGTCGATGACCAACACCGACACCGCCGACGTGCCGGGCACCATCCAGCAGGTCGCCGAGCTGGCCCGGGCTGGCAGCGAGATCGTCCGGGTCACCGTCAACAACGACGAGGCGGCCCGGGCGGTCCCCGCAATAGTCGCCGGTCTGGCCCGGGTCGGCATCACGGTGCCGATCGTGGGCGACTTCCACTACAACGGTCACCTGCTCCTGACCCGCCATCCAGAGTGCGCCCGGGCGCTGGCCAAGTACCGGATCAATCCCGGCAATGTGGGCGGCAAGCGTCACGACGAGCACTTCCGCGCCATCGTCGAGGTGGCGTTGGAGCATGACAAGCCGGTACGGATCGGGGTCAACTGGGGTTCGCTCGACCAGCAGCTGCTCACCGAGATGATGGACCGGAACGCGCTTGAGCCGGAGCCGCTCGAGGCGCGCGACGTGATGCTGGCGGCAATGGTCGAGTCGGCGGTTCGCTCTGCGGCGCAGGCGGAGGCGATCGGCCTGCCGCACGACCGGATCATCCTCTCCGCCAAGGTGTCCCAGGTGCAGGATCTGGTGGAGGTCTACCGACTGCTCGCCGCCCGTACCGATCTGCCGCTCCATCTCGGGCTCACCGAGGCCGGCTTGGGCATGAAGGGGATCGTGGCCAGCGCGCTCGGACTCGGCATCCTGCTGCAGCAGGGAATCGGCGACACCATTCGCGTCTCGCTCACGCCGGAACCCGGTGGCGATCGGGCCGAAGAGGTGCGGGTGGCGCAACAGGTGTTGCAGTCGCTGGGATTGCGGGCCTTCACGCCGCAGGTCACCTCGTGTCCCGGTTGCGGCCGGACCACCAGCACCTTTTTCCAGTCGATGGCCCAGGAAATCGAGGGCTATCTGCGGGAACAGATGGTCGCCTGGCGGAGCGAGTATCCGGGGGTGGAGTCGCTCACGGTGGCGGTGATGGGTTGCGTCGTCAACGGCCCGGGCGAGTCGAAGCACGCCGATCTCGGCATCTCGCTACCGGGTACCTTCGAGGATCCGGTGGCACCGGTGTTCATTGATGGCCAGTTGTTCACCACCTTGCGCGGCGAGGGAATCGTGGCGGAGTTTCTGGCGATTCTTGAGGGTTACGTGGCGGAACGCTACGCCGGGGTCAGAGGGTGATCACCGTGTCACTTGAGGCAACTGAATCGTCTCCCCGTGTCTCACCGGAAGACCGTTGAACAGGAAGGTGGTAACGTGATGAAGGCGAGCCGCGGTGCGATGTGGATGGCAATCGTGATGGTCACGGCTCCGCTCTCCGCGCAGGATGGGGGGGGGGCACCGCTGCCGGTGCGGTTGCGCTTGTCCGGTGATGTCAGGGTTGGCCGGCCGGCGCCCCCGATCGTGCTCCCATACGCAACCCAGGCGGGGCACGGGCCGGTCGACCAGCCGTTCACGCTGGCCAAGGAGCTCGGCCATGTGGTGGTACTGATTTTCCATCCGGGCGATTTCACCCCTGGCTCGATGGCGCAGTGGCGCGGGTTGCGCGAGCGCGCTGCCACCCTCTTTCCGAGCGGCGTCGTGGTGGTCGGGATCTCCACCGATTCGCTCGATACCCATGTCCGCTTTGCGCGGGAACTGGATCTGCCGTTCAAGCTGGCGAGCGATCCGGACCTTTCGGTGGCCCAGCGCTACGGCGCGGCCGACGGATCACGGGCCAGGCGGGTGACGGTGGTGGTAGGGCCCGGCGGACAGGTCCGCTATGTTGATGCCGCCTTTGCCGTGCTCGATCCTCAGAGTTACGTCCACCTCGGGGCCGCGATCGAGTCGGCCAAGAAGGAATCGCCATGAAGCTGACACCTTGGCTGGCCCGGATCGTCCTGATCGTGTGCCTGATGCCGCTGGCACCGCTCGTGGCTCAGGGCGGCGGCAACGGCGACACCTGGGTCTTCGACAACGCCCGCGGCGGATTCTGCATCTGGTACCTGACTGATCCGCAGCTTGTACCGCAGCTGCTTCCCAAGGGAAGCAACCCTCGACAGGCGTCATCTGTGAGCAACCTCCCAGCCGTGCTGGAGCGGATCGTCCGGGATGAGCCGCGATTCGCAACCTGGATTCCCAGCGTTCTCTGCCTGGGCCGCTATGCCAGCACCCAGGTCGAGGGGCAGACGATGGATCGCGAGAAGGATGATCGACCGGTGATAATCGCCTGGCAGGCGATGGCGGTCGAGAATGCCTACGGCATGCAGGGGGCCGATTGGCTCTTGACCGACCTCGGCGGCGATTCTCCTCGTCTGCAGCAACAGGCGAACAGCTCCTCGATGGGCTTCACTGACCGGTCACTGCGCCACAACCGGGTCAAGGGGGATACCGTCGAGAACAACTGGGAGTTTCGCGCCGACGGGATGAAGCTGTTCTGGACCGGTCGCCAGATCGGCGATCCCCGGCCCGGGACGACCCAAGCGATGACGCTCGGCTACGCCGGTGCTCGCGGTACCTTCTGGCGAGTCTTGCTGGAGCAGGCCCCCGGACATGAGCGCAACCTGATCGGCAGTCTGCGGATTGAAGGAAAGAGTGACCTTGCCTTGGCGCTGAAGGCCTCGCCGGCCAGAGCGGTCAGCCAGGCGGCGCTGGGCGGCAGGACCGCGATGAAAATCGAGCGCGCGCGCCGCTGACCGATGTGGCGCACCGGCGCCGCTGACCAGGCACTAGATCTCGATCACCAGGCCGTCGTAGCCCGGCTCCACTCCCGGCGGCAACTTGGCAAGCAGATCGCGATGGGCCGTCTCGTGCGTCAGGTGGGTCAGATAGGTTCTCGAAGCGCCGATGGCCTGCGCGGTGGCTACCGCCTCTTCGATGCTCAGGTGCGTGGGGTGGGGTCGCCACCAGAGGGCATCGAGAATCAGCACCTCCACTCCCGCCAGCAGTCGCCGCTCCGCCTCCGGGATCTCCTTGACATCGGTCACGTAAGCCACCGGCCCGACCCGGTAGCCGAAGACCGTGGCACGGCCGTGCGCAAACGAAAGCGGCAACACCTCCAGCCCGGCAATCTGGTGCGGCACTCCCGGCGTCAGCGTGGTGGTGGTCAGTTGCGGTTTGGAAGTGCCACTGACGGGGACCACGCCGGGATCGAAGATGTAACTGAAGCGCTGGTGCAGGTGGCCGATCGTTTCGGCGGGACCGAAAATCGGGAGCGGCTCGTCGCGCTTGAGCGAGAACGAACGCAGGTCATCGATGCCATGCACATGGTCGGCGTGCATGTGAGTGTAGAGCACCGCATCGACGGAGCCGATCCCGGCTGCCAGCAGTTGCAGGCGCAGCTCGGGAGGAGTGTCGATCAGCAGCCGCGTCCCGCCGGAGTCGATCACCGCGGCGGTCCGGGTACGATGATCCCGGGAGTCTGCGGAGCGACAGGTGGGGCAGTCGCAACCGATCTGGGGAACTCCCATTGAAGTTCCCGTTCCCAGCAGGGTCAGTCGCATCCCCTAAATTGTCTCGACCTTGAGCAGGTTGGTAGTCCCGGGGACATCGAACGGTGCGCCGGCCGTGACCACCACGCGGGATCCCTCGCGCACTATGCCATGGGCGAGGAGCTGGGTGCGGGCCAGTGACCACATAGCGTCGTAGGACTTGCTGTGCGGCATCATCACCGGCACCACGCCCCAGGAGAGCGCCAACTGGCGGAAGGTTTCCGGTTCGGGAGTGAAGGCGAAGATCGGCACCCGCGGCCGATACGACGACACGGTGCGGGCCGTGAAGCCGCTCGAGGTGAAGCAGACGATGGCCCGTGCGCCGAGCATGTCGGCTGCGGTGCTCACCGCAACCGCGATCGCCTCCTCGGTGGGGACGTTGGCGTCATCGCTGGGCCTGATGTGCGCCACCGGCAACTTCCAGCGCCGCCGATCGTTCTCGGTGGCCACCAGCCGTACCGACTCGACCTCCCGCGCGATCCGGTCCATCGCCAGCACCGACTCGATCGCATAAGCGCCTACCGCGGTCTCGCCCGAGAGCATCACCGCATCGGTTCCGTCGATGATGGCGTTGGCCACATCCGAGGCCTCGGCCCGGGTGGGGCGCGGGTTGGCGATCATCGACTCCAGCATCTGGGTCGCGGTGATCACCGGCTTGCCGCGCCGATTGGCGGCCTGAATCAAACGCTTCTGCACCAGCGGCACCTGCTCGAACGGCAGCTCGACTCCGAGGTCGCCGCGGGCGACCATTACCGCGTCTGACGCCTCGAGGATCTCGTCGAGGTTCCGGAGCGCAGTGTCCTTCTCGATCTTGGCGATGATCCTGGTTTGCCGGGGAATGATGCTCCTGACCGCCTCGATGTCGGCTGCACGACGCACGAAGGAGACCCCGATGAAGGCGACTCCCAGGCTCGCGACGCGGAGCACCTCCTCGCGGTCGACATCGGTCATCGCCGGAGCACTGACATCGGCGCCGGGGAGGTTCATCCCCTTGTTGGGCTTGAGCAGTCCGCCATAGCGCACCCGCCCTTCGACCCGGTCGCCCCGCACTGCGGTCACGTCAACCGAAAGCAGACCGTCGTCGAGCAGAATCCGCGAACCGACCGCCACGTCGCCAGCCAGCTCCGGATAGGTGGTCGGGATGTCGCCTTCGCCCTCCTGACCCTCCGGAACGAAGCTGACTATTTGTCCCGGGGAGAGGGTGATCGGTTCCGGCAGCTTGCCGACCCGGATGCGCGGACCGTGCAGGTCGACCAGGATGCCGATTGCCTGACCGCGCTCTTCACGGACCTGCTGCACCCGGCGGATCCACTCGCCACGGATCTCCGGCGTCCCGTGTGAGGCGTTGATCCGGACCAGGTTCACGCCGGCATCGAACATCGCGTGCATCCGCTCCGCCGATTCCCAGGCCGGACCGAGGGTGGCCACAATCTTGGTGCGGCGGACAGGTTCACCATTCATCACGACAAGTCACTCCAGACGATGCGACCGTCGACCACCGTCAGACGGGGGCGAGCGGTCAGGACGGCGCGTGCATCGCCACGCTCGGCGAGCGGGTCGATCTCCCACGCCACGAAATCTGCGTCATGCCAGGGGGCCAACCGGCCCCGATGCCGGCTGGTGCCAGCCGCCAGCGACGGTGCCAATGTATACGCGGCGAGCGCCGACTCGAATGTCATCGCCTCGCCGCGGTACCAGCCGCCGTCCGGCAACCCGTCGAGACCGGTGCGCGCCATCGCCGCGAAGAGGCCGTCTCGCGGATCGGCAGTCGCCACCGGAACATCGCTGCCGAATGCCACGATCGTACCGTGCTGCTGCAACGATCGGAAGGCGTACGCCCCAGCGCTCCGTGCGCCCCAGTGCCGTTCGGCCAGCGGGATGTCCACCAGCAGGTGGGCCGGTTGCATCGAGGCGACGATGCCGGCCTGCCCGGCCCGGTGGAGGTCGGCCGGGTGAACGCACTGCAGGTGTTCGATCCGGTGCGGAATCGCCACTCGCGGCAGCGGCTCCATCAGCTCCAGGGCACGCCGCACCGCCGCATCGCCGATGGCGTGGACCGTCAACGCGATGCCGCCCGCCACAGCCGCGCGCATCACCTTGGCGGTTTCCTCCTCCGTCGCCAGCGGCAGGCCACGATCACGACTCCCTTGATACGGTTCCAGCATCCAGGCGGTTCGGGAGCCGAGCGAACCATCGAGAAAGAGCTTCACTCCACCTTGGCGGAACATCGCGCTGCCGCCGCCCGAGCGGACCCCGGCGGCCAGCAATTCGGGAAGGAGTGCCACCGGAGGGTGCGACAGGACCCGAATATCGAGTGCCCCTTCGGAATCCATCTGCTCCAGAATCGCCCGAGAGTGACGATCGCCGACGTCGTGGATACCCGTGAGCCCCAGAGCGTTGGCGCGCCTCTGGGACGCCTCCAGGGCCCGCCTGAGCCGGTGCGAGTCCGGGACCGGCAATCCCGGCAACACCATATCGACCGCCCGCTCCAGCAGGACCCCGGTCGGCTCACCCGCGGCATCCCGCACGATCCGGCCGCCGGGCGGGTCGGCCGTGGTCGCGTCAACGCCGAGCCGGGCGAGTGCGGCCGAATTGAGCCAGATGGCGTGGACGTCCAGCGAGTCGAGCCAGACCGGAACGGCCGGGTGGAGGGCGTCGAGCATCCGGCGATCGGGCGGGGCATCCCAATGGTTGGCGTCCCAGCCATGGCCCTGAATCCAGCCGTCCTCCACCTCCGCGGTGGCAATCCGCTCCAGGGCACCAAGCCGGTCCACCCCCATCAGGTCGACCCGACGGGCCCCCAGCGCCCACATCCCGAAGTGGGTATGCGAATCGACCAGCCCAGGGGTCACCAGCAAGTCGGGAAGGTCCAGATCGGGAGCACCGGGAGGGAGGGGAAGCCCGCTGGAATCGACCTCGCCGACCTGGGTGATCCGGCCGTCGTCCCACCTCAGGGTGGTCCCTCGGACCCCCTCGGCCAGGGTCAGAATGCGGCGGGCGCGGAGTCTTCCAGAGCGCAGGGCAGGGAGGTGCACGGCGGGGAATTTAGCCGGGCGAGCCGCCAACCGCGTTACGGTGTAACAGCCGCCGATTGCTCCACATTTGTGCCCGTTGTGGATAAATTGTTTTCCACATGACCACCACCGACCGGGCTCATTCCAGCCGATGATTTCGGCTGGTGGCCGAGCTCGGTTTCGACATCTTCCCCACATCGGAAATTTTTCGGGTCGGGGACCGAAATCGGTTGATCACAGCTGTGGAAAGGGGAACTTGTCCACAGCCGATTCGGGGGATAATTGGTGGAAGACCATGCTAAGTGACGGTTTCTGATGGAGTTCCGTTTCAACTCAGTTGTCCACTTTATCCAAAATATCCAACTCCTTCATCCACAATCGTTTGGGGGGGGCAGTTGATGTGGAAAATGAACATGGCGCCACTGTCGGTGGGGGCGCCGCGGAGGCGACTTCCGGATTCTCGAAGCTGTTGCAACGTGGTCATTTGCCTCGGGTCGGGGAGGCCGATAGATTGCTTTCATAACATCTCAATTATCAGTCACGGGAGAGGCGATGAGCGACAGATCGGCGCAGGCAGGAAGTGGCTTCGGCGGGGCGATTTCCGGGCGTGATGGCCATGTGGAAATCTCCGATCCAGCGGCCCTCCAGACCGAGGCGATGGATGGCCTGGCATGGTCGGCAGTGTTCGGCAATGAGTCCGAGCGGGAGTCGGCTCGAGCGCTGCTCTGGGAGCTGGGCCAGGCGATGGGAGTCCGGCCGGCCTCGATCCACGATCTCTATCTGGCCCGCGGCCGCGGCGAGTGCGGTGGCTTCACTGTCCCGGCGATCAATGTCCGGATGCTGGCATACGATACCGCCCGGGCAGTCTTCCGGGCGGCCAGGCGGTGCGATGGCGGCGCGATCATCCTTGAGATCGCCCGCTCGGAGATTGCCTACACCGACCAGCGGCCGTCGGAGTACGTGGCGGTGATGATTGCGGCGGCGCTGCGTGAGGGGTATCAACAGCCGCTCTTCATCCAGGGCGACCACTGCCAGGTCAACGCCAAGAAGTATCAGGCCGATCCCGAGGCCGAGGTGGGCGAGGTCAAGAAGCTGATCGCCGAGGAGATTGCGGCCGGCTTCTACAACATCGACGTCGATACCTCGACCCTGGTCGATCTCTCCTTCGCCACCCTCGACGAGCAGCAACGGACCAACTACCAGCGAGCGGCTGAGATCACCCGGTTCATCCGCGAGCTGGAGCCCGCCGGGGTGACCGTGTCGGTGGGCGGCGAGATCGGCGAGGTGGGGCACAAGAACAGCACCGTCGAGGAACTGCATGCCTTCATGGGCGGCTTCAACCGGACCCTGGCAGCTACCGGAGGCGGTGCCGGCCTCAGCAAGATCTCGGTGCAGACCGGGACTTCCCATGGCGGCGTGGTCCTTCCCGATGGCTCGATTGCCGACGTCAAGCTCGACCTGGTCGCCCTGGAGGCGCTTTCCATCGCTGCCCGGGATGACTACGGGATGGGGGGGGCGGTGCAGCACGGCGCCTCGACGCTGCCCTCGGATGCTTTCGGCAACTTCCCCCGGATCGAGACGGCGGAGATCCACCTGGCCACCAATTTCCAGAATATCGTCTGGGATCACCCGGCCCTGCCGGCAGAGCTCAAGGCCCGCGCCTACCAGTGGCTCGACACGAACGCAGCGAGTGAGCGCGGTGCCAACGACTCCGACGAGCAGTTCTATTACAAGTCCCGCAAGAAGGCGATCGGGCCGTTCAAGCGGGAGATGTGGTCGCTCCCAGCCGGGATTCGTCAGCAGATTGGGGAGTCGCTCGAAGCGACCTTCGCCCATTTGTTCGAACAATTGAAGATCGGTGGCACCGCGGCATTGGTCGCACGCCACATCACCGCCCCTGCGATAGCGCACGGGGCGCTCGCGAGCATCGACGTCCTCGCCGAGGACGATCCGGATGCCGGCGAGTAATCAGGAGGGTTTACCGATGGCCACGAAACAAGATGCTCAGGAAGTGACCGTGATCGAAACCGACACCGGAGCCAGCGCCAAGTGGTTCCTGGTGGGGGCCCTGGTGGGTGCCGGGTTGGGACTCCTCTTCGCGCCTCAGTCGGGGGAGCGGACTCGCAAGGATATAGCCAAGCGGGCCAAGCGGCTGCGCCACGATGCCGAGGAGAAGCTGGAGGAACTCGGCGACCAGATCGAGGATCGCGGCCGCCGGATCAAGGGGGCGGTCGAGGATTGGGCCGACGACGTTGCCGAGGAGGTCCGCGAGGGAAAGCGGGCCATCACCCGCACCGCCGATTCAGCCCGCGACGAGCTGGAACGCCGTCTGGCTGAAGCCCGGAAGCGCCGCCGGGTGTCGGTCACTACCGACGGTGACCTGGCCGATGACGACGACGACGAGGCGACCGCCTGATCCAGCCGCCGAGGCTCCTGACACGCATCCTCGGCACTCTCGACCGGGTCAATCTTCCGTTGCTCGCCTCGGCGCTGACCTTCGACGCGCTCTTGGCGATGATCCCCTTCGGGATCCTGTTGATTGGTGGCTTGGGATATCTGCTCGATCAGCTCTCCTACCTGGGCCCCACCAATCCCGGTGAGCTGATCGGTGCCCTGCTCCCGGTGCAGGTTGGCCCGGATGCCGGGCCAAGTCTGGTACTGGTGGTTGACCGGGTCCTGGAATCAATCCGCGGCTTTCGCTCGCGCCTCACCCTGGTGGCGATCCCGGTCTTTCTCTGGTTTGCCTCGCGGGTCTTCGGCGGAATGCGCGTGGCGCTCAGCCAGATCTTTCAGGTGACACCCCGCCGTCGGCATGACGCGCTGGTGGTTGACTACCTGCTCAACTACTTCTTTTCCAAGCTTCGCGACCTCAGGATGATCGGCGTGGTGCTGGCTCTGGCGCTGCTCAACACGGTGCTGTCGGCCGGGATCAGCTTCCTCAACGCCGAGGGGGTCCTGCTGGACCCTCCCTGGACCTTCTTTGCCACCAACCTTGGTCGACTGCTCGCCGAGGCGGTGGCGATCGGGTCGGCGCTGATCCTCTTCGCACTGCTGTACCGGTATGCCTCGCCGCGCCGGTTGCATTGGCGGGTGGCATTCCTGGCGGGCGGGGTGGCGACTCTGGGATTCGAACTCGCCAAGCGGCTCTTCGGGATGTACCTCGCGCGAGTGGGGCAGGGCGGGGTCTATTCGGTGGACGACAACATCGGCGCCGTATTGCTGTTCCTGCTCTGGGTCTGGTACATGGCGCTGGTGTTCATGATCGGCGCCGCGGCCGCCAAGGTGTGGGAAGAGGGCCAGCCGCCGCTGGATGCCGAGGTCGGCACGGCGTAGCGGTATCCCCCCCCCAACACGCGCCATCCTCAGATCGCGGCTGCTCGCCCCGTCTTCTCCTCAAGATCACAGACCCCCGCCCGCAGTTCCGCCTGAAAACGCTGCCTGAGATCGCGTCGCAACTGCGCCTCGCAGTTTGCCAGTACCTCCTCGGGGGTGACCACCGCCAACTGCGGCACGCCGGTCGGCTTGCCGGCATCGTCCACCGCCACCATGGTGAAGAAGCAGCGGCAGGTGAGCCGTTCGTCGCCGGGCTTCCGGGGATCGGCCGCCGTGACCCGGATGCCGATCTCCATCGATGAGCGCCCGGTCATGGTCACCATTGCCTCCAGGGTGAGCAGATCGCCGACCCGGACCGGTGCCACCAGCTCGATGGCATCGGCCGCCACCGTGACGCAGTAGGCACCGCTGTAGCGGGTGGCGCAGGCATAGGCCACCTCGTCCATCAGCGAGAGCAGGGTGCCGCCGTGCACGTTGCCCTTGAAGTTGGCCTGTTGGGGACGCATCAATTGCGTCAGGGTGACTACGGTTTCGGCAATGCTGCGGGTTGCTGGTGCGGTCATGGAATATCCTGGTGACAAGGTGTCCGACGGCCAGCGATCCGGCTCGTCCTCGATGGTCATCCGCCAGAGAACACGGGAGCGGTGGGGGGTGTTCCCCGGCCGGTGCTGTCCCGGCAGGACCGGCTGCGGTATCTTGGGGGTTGCATCCTCTGCCGTCACCCCAACCCGGTTCTGCCATGCGTCTCCGAATTGTCGCTGCCCTGCTGGTATTCGCCGCCCCCCTCGCCGGGCAACTGCCTCTCGCGGTAAAGGTCGGCACCGGATCACCCGGCTACGATTTCTACGGACACGGCCCCTACAACCGCGCCGTGCCTCGCCCGGATTCGCTGTTGGGGCACCCGGTCGGGCATCGTCACACAATGTACCACCAGCAGCAGGCGGTACTCGATGCGATGATCGCCGCCGCTCCCGACAGGGTGCGCACCGAAGTGACCGGCCGGACCGCCGAGGGGAAGGCGATGCGGGTGCTGATCATTTCGAGCCCCGCCAACATCGCGCGCCTCGATGCCATCCGGGCCGACCTCGACCGCCTCGCCGATCCGCGCGCCACCTCGGCGAGCGAGGCCGCGGCGATCGCTGCGCGGATCCCGGCCGTCGCGATGCTCTCGCATTCGATCCACGGCAACGAACCGGCCGGCTTCGAGGCGGCGATGATCACCGCCTACACCCTGCTCGCATCCGACGCACCCGCGGTGCGCACCATTCTCGACAGCACCATCGTGATCATCAATCCCACCCAGAATCCCGATGGTCATGAGCGCTTTGCCGGCTGGAACAACTCCGTCGCGGTGGGCAGCGATGAACCGGCCGCCGTCGAGCAGAGCGAACCGTGGGCGATCCAGGGCCGCTTCAACCACTACCGCTTCGACATGAACCGCGACGTGCTGGCCTTCTCGCAAGCCGAGACGCGGGCCACGGCCGCCGCGGTGCTGCGCTGGCGGCCGCAGCTGTTCATCGACCTGCACAGCACCACCCCCCAGTACTTCTTCCCGCCTGCGGCCCAGCCGGTCAACTCCAACATCCCGGCGACCTCGATCGACTGGCTGGAGCGCTTCGGGCGCGGCAACGCGCGTGCCTTCGACGGCTACGGCTGGCAGTACTACGTGCGCGACGTCTTCGACCTCTACTACCCCGGCTATTGGGACTCCTGGCCCTCGCTGGTAGGTGCGACGGGGATGACCTTCGAGACCGATGGTGGTCCCGAGCTTGCCATCCGGAAGAGCGATGGCAGTGTCACCACCTTCCGCGAGGGAATTGCCCATCACGTGGTGGCGTCGTTCGCCTCTCTGGAAACGCTCGCGGCGGGTCGCTCCAGGCGGCTGATTGACTACCACGACTTTTTTGCGAGCGCGATGACCGAACCGTCGCGGCGTCCGTTTCGCCGGGTGGTGGTGGCGATGGGCAGCGACCCGGCGCGCACTCACGAGGTGATGGCGCTGTTGGCGTTCCAGGGAATCGAGGTGACCCGTCTCACCTCCCCGGTCACCGTCGCGGCGGCCCGCGACTATCTCGGCGGCAAGCCGGCGCGGCGCACATTTGGCGACGGCTCGTACGTGATCGACCTCGCCCAACCGCACGGACGTCTCGCCACCGCGCTGCTGGAGCCCAAGGCAACCCTCGACTCCGCCTTCGCCCGCCGCCAGCTTGAGCGCTTCGAGCGCAATCGTCGTCGCGGCGAGAACGCCCCGCGGGAGGGCTACGAGTTCTACGACGTGACGGCGTGGGCGCTGCCGCTGTCGCACGGACTCGACGCGGTCTGGACCGACGAGACTACCCCCGTCACCGGCGACCGGGTCCTTCCCGACCAGCCGCTCGGGGTGATGATGCCGGTGCTGCCTGCCGCGCGCAGTGCCTATCTGATCCGTCCCGGCACCCGCAACGCCCAGGCGATGACGCTGCAGCTGCTCCGGGAAGGATTCACGCTCGGGGTGGCCTCGGCGCCGCTCCGCGCCGATGGCATGAGCTATCCGGCCGGCACGGTGGTGGCGCGCACGGTCCGCAATCCGGACTCGCTCGCGGCGCGGGTGCAGGCGCTGACGACTGCTTACCGCACCATGGCGCACGCAATCCAGAGCGCCTTTCCCGACAGCGGTCAGGCCGGCATTGGCAGCGAGATCGTGCGGCCGGTCCGGGCGCCGAAGGTGCTCGTGCTGGCGGGCGACGGAGTGTCGCAGACCTCCTACGGCGATGTCTGGTGGTATCTGGAGCGGGAGCTCAAGCAGCCGTTCGTGCCGGTCGAGCCGCGCCGGCTGGCGAGCATGGCACTCGACGACTACAACGTGGTGATCCTGCCTGAGGGGGGGGGATACGCCGGCGCGCTCGGCACCACCGGATTGAACCGGCTGCGTGACTGGGTGCGCGGGGGGGGGGCACTGATCGCCATCGGCTCGGCGACCGGAGTCCTCGAACACAAGGAGCTGGCCCTCCGCACGCCGAGCGAGGTTGAGGAGCCGAAGGAGAAACCGGCCCTCACTGCCGCCGACACCGCGGTCACTTCGAGCGAGGCCGCCCCGTTCGTCAGTCCGTCGGCCCCCGGCAACAACACGCCCGAGTTCGTCCCCGGCGCGATCGCCCGGGCGGCACTCGACCTCACGCACTGGCTGACCTGGGGCTATTCCCGCGCCCAGCTCGCGGTGCCGGTGCCGGGAGAATTTCTCCGTCCCAGCAAGGAAGGCGTCAACGTCGCCGTATTCGAGGGCGCCGACGCGATCCTGGCCGGCTTCACCTGGCCCGGCAACACCGAGAAGTTTCTCCCCGGTACCGCCTGGGCCACCGTCGACCGCGCCGGCCGCGGCACCGTGGTGGCGTTCGCCGAGAGCCCGCTGTTCCGCTCGTTCTGGCGGGGTCCCGCGATGCTGTTCACCAATGCGCTGCTCTACGGCGCGGGGCGGTAACCCTACCGTGCGCCGACTGTTCATGGTAGATTCGACTCGCCCCAGGTCCACAGGGCTTCGGCGCGTGAATCGCGTCAGGACCTTGCCGGTAGCAGCGCTAAGCGATGTCCGGAGTCGCTATGGGTCGCCTGGGGCACTTCACTTCCTCGCCGTCCTTCCTGTCCTTCCCGTCCGGGACTCCGCCTGATGTCGATCGCCCTCGCCCGCCGTTATCGACCCCGTCGCTTTGCCGACCTCCTGGTGCAGGAGCATGTCGCGGCCGCGCTCTCTGGTGCGGTGGCCAAGAACCGGGTCGGGCATGGCTATCTCCTCACTGGACCGCGCGGCGTCGGCAAGACCACCGCGGCCCGGATCCTGGCGATGGCTCTCAATTGCGAGCGCCGCGACCTCGTAAATCCCACCGGCGAACCGTGCGGCGAGTGTCCGGCGTGCCTCAGAGTCTGGAACGGGCAGGCCAACCTCGACGTGGTCGAGATCGATGCCGCCAGCAATCGCGGCGTGGACGATGCCCGCGACCTCCGCGAGCGGGCGATGTATGCCGCCTCGGAGGAGGGGCACCACAAGGTGTACATCGTCGACGAAGCGCACATGCTCACCCGCGAGGCGTGGAACGCGCTCCTCAAGATCCTCGAGGAACCGCCGCCGGGAGTGGTGTTCGTCTTCGCCACCACCGAGCCGCAGAAGATCGCCAACACCGCCGCACCGGTGATGTCGCGCCTGCAGCGCTTTGATTTCCGGCGGATTGGCCCGGTCGCGATCCAGTCCCGGCTGCGCGACGTGCTCAATCAGGAGGGGGTCGCGGCCGACGACGACGCCCTCCTCCTCATCGGTCGCCACGCCGACGGCGGGATGCGCGATGCGCTGAGCGTGCTCGACCAATGCCTCTCCTTTGGCGATGGTCCGCTTACCGCTGAGCGGGTGCGCGACGTGCTCGGCCTGGTGGATGACGAGTCGTATGCCGCCATCCTCACTCTGGTCGCCGATCGTCGACCTGCCGATGTATTCGGGGTCATGGACGGCCTGGTCGATTCCGGCGCTGATCTGGCCGAGTTCGCCGGCGGCCTCGGTGAGTTGCTGCGGGCGCTGCTGATGCACCAGCTCGGTGTCGAGGCGGAGGCGTTGCCCACCTCGACTCGCGAGGTGATCGCGACCGCGGCCCCGCGACTCGCCGCCGAAGATGTGGTCCGGATGCTCAAGCTGCTGGGTGAGGCGGAGAACGGTCTCCGGCGGAGCGCCAATCCCCGCCTGGTCCTGGAGACGCTGCTGCTCAGATGGGCGATGATGGACAGGGCAATGGACCTCAAGGCGCTGCTCAGTGGTGCGGCGCCGGGGGGAGCGGGACTCCCGGCGCCATCGACCGCATCCCCGCAGCCATCGCCTCCCCGGAAGCCGGTGTCGCCAGTCGAGTCGGTCCCCCCCCCGGCGTCGGCGCCGACCCCGACTCCAACGCCGGACCCGGCACCAGCCGCGCCGAAGAGCGGAGCCGCCCCGGTGATGCCGGTGCCGCGCACCACTGCCGGACTCCACGCCGTCTGGCCGGAGATTCTCGAGACGGCCAACCGGCAGTCCCGCCTCCTCGGGCAGGCACTGGAGCATGCCAAGCCCGAGGTTGCCGATAATGGAGACGTGATCCTCCGCTTCGGTCCTGACGAGGCGGTCTTTCGCGAGGGGCTGGAGCGCCAGCGTGGGGTAGTGGTGACGATCCTCTCCGCCCGGCTTGGCACCGAAGTGACGGTGGTCACCTCGGCCACCGAGGCGGTGGCCGGGGGTAAACGGTCCAACCGGTTGTCGGTACAGGAGATGCGGGCCGATCGGCTGCGCGACCTCAGGCGTCGGGATCCGGCTCTCGATGCGGCGGCCGACGCGTTAGATTTGGAACTCGTGGAAGAGGAATAGCTTTCCTCAAGGACGGACTTCAGGCAAAGGTGGTCGCGTTGGCGGAATGGAAGCAGCAGACATCGCCCGCTGGGCAGCAGGGTCAGCATCGTGGCTCGCTGCGTGAGCGGGAGCTGGCCGATCGGGTCATCGAAGTGGCCGCAGGGGCCGGCTCGGTGCGGGTGCGGGTCAACGGCCACGGTCAGGTGCGCGGACTCGACTTGAGTGTCGAGGCGTTTGCCGATCGCGATCCCGAGCTGCTGGCCGACATGATCCTCGGCGCCGTAGCCGAAGCACAGCGACGTGCCGAGGCGGTCGCCGCTGACTTTCCCGAAGCTCCGGGAGCGCCGTAAGCGGGTGAGTGCCCTCGACACGCTGATCACCGAGTTCGCACGGCTGCCCGGGATCGGCCGCAAGACGGCGCAACGCCTCACCTACCATCTCCTGCAGCAACCGCGGGAACGGATGAGTGCCCTGGCCGGAGCGCTGACCGTGGTGGCCGAGCGGGTGTACCCATGCGAAGGGTGCGGCCAGCCGACCGAGGAGGGCCACTGCACCATCTGCCGCGATCCGCGGCGCGATGCCGGGCTGCTCTGTGTGGTAGAGGAAGCGTCGGCGGTGGCGGTGCTGGAACGCGCCGGGGTCTTCCGGGGGCGTTATGTGGTGCTCGGTGGCCGTCTCTCGCCGCTCGACGGCATCGGCCCGGAATCGCTCCGCGTCGGCCTGCTGGAGCAGCGGCTCCGCGAGGGAGAGGTGGTCGAGGTGATCCTGGCGACCAACTCCTCGATGGAGGGTGAGGCGACCGCCACCTGGCTGCAGCAGGTGCTGGCGGAGTGGCCGGGGGTCCGCGTTTCGCGTCTGGCACGCGGCCTGCCGGTTGGTGGTGAGTTGGAATACGTTGACGGTGTGACCCTGTCCCATGCCCTGACCGCTCGCGAGGCGCTGTGATCAATCGTCGTGGTGCGACTGCTGCTGCAACCTTTGCCGGTGCCGCCCTGGTGGGGCTGGCCGGTGGGTGGTGGCTGGCGCGGTCGTACGATCGAACCCAACGGGAGCGGCTCTTTGCCCGGAGCCCCTGGCGTCGCCACGCGGCGCTCGGTCATCTCGAGCACGAGGGTGATGTCGCGACGATCCCGCTGCTGCGCGATTACCTCGCGTGGGAAGTGTCGCCGGCGCTGCAGGCCCGCGGTCGGCGAGTCCTGGCCCGCCTCGAGGCCCTCCTCGGATGACCGCACCCCGAGCTTCGTCCTGGGCCTTCCAGGAAGACGATGCCGCCCGCATCCACGGCGTGCTGCAGGCCTTCCTTCGTGACGCCTCGGCCCGCACGGCGCTGCTCGTCGACCGGGCCGGGCAGATGCTGGTCACCGTCGGCGAACCGCCCACTTTCGACCCCACTGCGTTCGCCTCGCTGACCGCGGCCGATTTTTCGGCCAATGACCAGCTCGCCCGCCTGCTGGGCGAGCCGGAGTTCGGTACCCTGTTCCACCAGGGCGAGAAGGAATCGCTCTACCTCGCCGACATCGCTCGGCGGGTCATCCTCGTTGTTCTATTCGACAATCGCACCACCCTGGGACTCGTGAAGCTCCGGATGAAGCACGCCGTCGCCAACCTGACGACGATCTTCACCGAGCTGTTCGAACGGGACGAGGGGAGCACCGCGCGGGTTGACGCGGAGTTCGTGGACGATGCCGAGGACGAACTCGACAAACTGTTCGGTAGCTGAGAGAGGCCCGCCGGGATGTCCCTGATCAACTACGCATCGCGCGAGATCAACTGCAAGATCGTCTACTACGGCCCCGGACTGGGCGGCAAGACGACCAATCTCGAATACGTCTACGAGAAGGTCGCCCCGTCGTCCAAGGGGAAGCTGATCTCGCTGGCCACCGAGACCGAGCGGACCCTCTTCTTTGATTTCCTGCCGGTGGATCTCGGCACGATTCGCGGCTTCCGCACCCGCTTCCATCTCTACACCGTGCCGGGGCAGGTTTACTACAACGCCTCGCGCAAGCTGATCCTCAAGGGGGTCGACGGGGTGGTGTTCGTGGCCGACTCGCAGATCGACCGGATGGAGGCCAATCTGGAGGCGATGCAGAACCTCTATGACAACATGGCCCAGCACGGCTACAACCTGACCACCATGCCGTTCGTGATCCAGTACAACAAGCGCGATCTGCCCAATGCGGCGGCGGTGGCCGATCTCGATGCGGCGCTCAATCCCGGCTGGCCGGTGGAAGATCCCGCGCGCCAGCGGCCGACGCCCGACCCCAACCGCCCCGGCGAGTATCTGGTGCGCGAGGTCGACGGGGTGTGGGTGGAACGGGTGCCGACCTTCGAGGGAGTGGCCGTCAAGGGTGACGGGGTGTTTGACACCCTCAAGGCCGTCAGCAAGCAGGTGTTGAAGACGCTCGGATGACCGACAGCAAGGTGGTGTGGAACCTTCCCAACGTGCTCACCATGGCACGGATCGCCATCACCCCGGTGGTGGCATTGCTGCCGTTCATCGAGGGGTACTGGCCCAAGCTCGCCTGCTTCGTGATCTTCATCGCCGCCGCAGTGACCGACGTGATCGACGGCCGGATCGCCCGGCGCCGCGGCTTGATATCCGACTTCGGCATCACCTACGATCCGCTCGCCGACAAGCTGCTGCTGCTCGCCACCCTCGGTCCGATCTGGTGGATCAGCAGCGAACGCCAGGCGCTCTACGGGATTCCCTTCTGGGGCAGCATCCCGCTCTGGGTCTGCCTGCTGCTGATTGGGCGCGAATTCGCGATGACCGCCTTCCGCGCCTGGGCCGGCCGGAAGGGCGTGATGGTGCCGGCCGGTCATGCCGGCAAGCTCAAGGCGGTGCTCCAGAACGTCTTCATCGGCGGCACCCTGGCCTGGTTCGCGTTCCGTGACGCCCTCCGCCCGCTCGGCTGGGAAGGAACCCCGCTGGCAGGATGGTGGAACCAGTTCCACGGTGGCTTCGTCGCCGCCACGCTCGGGATCGCCACCACGCTGACCATCTATTCGTTCGTGGTCTACGTGGTGCAGTACCGCCGCCTCTTCCGCTCCACATCGTGACTGCATCGCCCACCAGGGGCGCGGCGATCGAACTCGTCACCGTCGGTCACGAACTCCTGCTCGGTCACACCGTCGACACCAACGCCGCCTACGCCGGGCAACGCTTTGCCGATGCCGGTGTCCGGGTGGTGCGTCGCGCCACCGTGGGAGACAATCCGGCCGACATCGCCGAAGCGGTGAGCAGCGCACTCGACCGCACCGGCATGGTGCTCACCACCGGCGGACTCGGCCCCACCCGCGACGACATCACCAAACATGTGGTGAGCGAACTGCTCGGCATGCCGCTGGCATTCAACGACGAGATCTGGGCCGAGCTGCTGGCGCGCTGGCAGCGCATCGGCCGGGTGCCGTCGGAGAGCAACCGCACCCAGGCGATGGTGCCGACGGGCGCCATGGTGCTGCCCAATCGCTGGGGCACCGCTCCCGGATTGTGGATCCCCTCGCCTCGCGGCACCGTGATCATGCTCCCGGGCGTGCCCAACGAGATGCGCAATCTGCTCGATCACGAGGTGGTGCCGCGGCTCGTCGATCAGGGGGGGGGAGTGGTCCGCTCGCGCACCCTCAGGACGGCGGGGATCGCCGAGTCGGCGCTGGCGGAGTTGGTCGATCCGCTGGAGGAGGAGCTGGCGCCGCTCACCCTCGCCTACCTCCCCGATGTGGCCGGGGTCGATCTCCGGCTCACCGCCTGGCAACTCCCCGCAGCAGAGGCCGATGCCCGGCTGACCGCCGGCAGCGCCCGGCTCCGTGACCTCGCAGGCCAGTGGATCTACGGCGAGGGCGACGACGATCTCGCCGCGGTGCTGCTGACCGCTGCGCGCGCCGCCGGTCGACTGATCGCGGTCGCCGAGTCGTGTACCGGCGGACTCCTGGGCGGCCGGATCACCGCCATCCCCGGCAGCTCCGACTACTTCGTGGGCGGGGTGATCGCCTATCACGACGCGGTCAAGACGGCACTGCTCGGCGTCCCCGCCGAACTGATCGCCCGCCACGGTGCCGTCTCGGGCGAGGTGGCGGAGGCGATGGTGCGCGGAGTGGCCGAGCGCACCGGCGCCGACCTCGCCCTCAGCATCACCGGCATCGCCGGACCGGACGGCGGCAGCGAGACCAAGCCGGTCGGCACGGTCTGGTTCGGACTCCTCGATTGCAACAAAGTGACGGCGATTCACGTCGGGTTTCCGGGAACGCGGCCGGAGATCCGGGCGCGGGCAGTACAGGCGGGGTTGGGGAGGATGTTGGAAATGGTCATAGGTCGTAGGTCGTAGGTCGTAGGTCGTAGGTCGTAGGTCGTAAGTCGTAAGTCGTAAGTCGTTGGTCATAGGAGCGCGATGCGGCTTGCCCTACCGCCCACGGCCAATTTGACCTACGACCTATGACCTATAGCCTACGACCTACGACCTATGACCTTATGACCTACGACCTACGACCTACGACCTACGACCTGAGGACCTACGACCTATATTTCCCCCTGACCGTTCCACCGGAGCAGCGTAGCTGATGAGCAAGCACAAGAAGCCGATTTCATCGAATCCTGACGTCGATTCCGACCTCGAGCCGACCCCGGTTCCGTCGGCCGATCATGGCGCCGAGGTTCCCGAGCTGCACCACCATCTCGAGGACGACTGGGAGCAGACCGAGAGCGTGCCGGCCCAGGCGGCGGCGAGTGCGGTGGCCGAGGCGGAGGAGCGCTTCCTGCGGCTGGCGGCGGAGTACGACAACTACCGCAAGCGGACCACCCGCGAGAAGGGGGAGGCGTTCGATCGTGGTGCCGCGGCAGTGATCGCCCGGCTGATGGAGGTTTTTGACGACATCGACCGTTTGGCGGCCAGCGACGCGGCGACCACCGATTACACCGCGTTCCGGAGCGCCTTCGACCTGATCAGCCGGAAGATGGCCAAGGAGCTGGAGGCGAGCGGGCTGGAGCGGATCGATCCGACCGGCGCCAGGTTCGATCCGGTCGACCAGGACGCCGTGGCGATCGCCACTCCCGACGATCCGGCGCTGGACGACATGGTCAAGGCCACATTCCAGGTCGGCTACCGCTTTCGCGGCACCGCGATCCGGCCGGCCAAGGTGCAGGTCTGGTCGGTGGACGGGTCGCTCTGAGTGGCATCGCCCGATTTCTACGCCGTCCTCGGCGTACCCGAGAAGGCCACCGCCGAGCAGATCAAGAAGGCGTATCGCAAGCTGGCCAAGCAGTACCACCCGGATGCCAATCCGAACAACCCCGGCGCCGCCGAGAAGTTCAAGCAGTTGTCGGAGGCCAACACAGTGCTGTCCGATCCGGAGCAGCGCGCCAAGTACGACCAGATGCGCCGGCTCGGCGCGTTCGGCGGGATGGCCGACCGGGCGCGCCAGTCACGCCCGCGCTCGTCGGGGGGGGGGCAGGCGGCTCCAGATTTCGAGGCGGCTGACTTCGGATCGTTCGGGCTGGGCGACATCTTCTCGAGCATCTTCGGGCGCCGGGGGCGTGGCGATGAGGGGGGGGGATCACCCGACCACGCCGAGGTGACGGTGACGGTGCCGTTCCGGACCGCGGCGGTGGGCGGCAAGGTTCCGGTCACTCTGGCGATGACCGACGCCTGCGCCACCTGCGGCGGCAGCGGCGCGGCGCCCGGCGCCACCATGACGACCTGCGCCGAGTGCAGCGGTCGCGGCACCATCTCGTTCGGGCAGGGCGGCTTTGCGGTGAACCGGCCGTGCCCGGCCTGCCGCGGGCGCGGCAAGACTCCGTCGATGCGCTGCGCCACCTGCGCCGGGAGCGGCGAGCAGCGCACCGAGAGGGCGTTGCTGGTCAGCGTGCCGCCGGCCACCGAGACCGGCACCCGGATCCGGATCAAGGGGCAGGGGCCGCGCGCCAAGGCGGGCGGCCCGGCCAGCGACGTGCTGATCACCTTCACGGTGGAGCCGGACCGCTTCTTCGCGCGTGAAGGGCTCGACATCCGCTGCGAGATCCCGGTCACCCTGGAGCAGGCCGTCCTCGGCGCCACCCTCACCGTGCGGACGGTGCACGGCAGCAAGGTCAAGCTCAGGATCCCGGCGGGCACGCAGCCCGGCAAGGTGTTCCGGGTCCGCGGTCAGGGTCTCGAGAAGCAGGGCCAGAAGGGCGATCAACTGGTCACGGTCAAGGTTACGATTCCCGAGAAGCTCACCCCCGAACAGGAAGCGGCGTTCAGGACTTTTGCGGGGAGCTGAGGGGCGGGGCAGGGGAGGCGTGAAAGGTGAAAGGTGAAAGGTGAAAGGTGAAAGGTGAAAGGTGAAAGGTGAAAGGTGAAACGGGGGGCATGGCAGCATCCCTTTTACCTTTTACCTTTCACGTTTCACGTTTCACGTTGTACTGCCTCGGACCTGCCACCCCTTCTCCCGCCGGATCCGCCCACCGGGTCTTGGCCGTATCCCGAAAGATCGCACCACCCAAGGATTCCCGTGGCCAGCCAGAGTGATCTCGAGTTCACCTATTCCCTGATCGACAGGATCTTCCGCCTCTCTCTGGGGGAGATGGCCGACTTCAGCGGCGCCAAGTACGACGGCGACTTCACCCTCACCCTCGAGGAGGCGCAGGCGCGGAAGCACGCCTTCATCGCCGAGTCGTTGGGCATCACGGCGGGGAAGCGGGTACTCGATTTCGGTTGCGGTTGGGGGCCGGGACTGCGCGCGGTGCGGGACGCCGGTGCCATCGGGGTGGGGGTGACTCTGTCGAGCGGGCAGGCGGAGGCGTGTCGCCGGAACGGTCTCGACGTCCACATCCTGGATGGCCGCACCATCACGCCCGACACCTTCGGGATGTTCGACGCGGTGATCAGCCTGGGAGCGTTCGAGCACTTCTGCTCTCCCGAGGAATACCGTGCCGGGAAACAGGAGGAGCTCTACCAGGACACCTTCCGGCGGATGGCGGCGCTGTTGCCTACGGGCGGGCGATTCTTTCTGCAGACGATGGTGTTCGGGCGCAACATGCCGCCGATCGACTCGCTCGACATCACCGCCCCGCGCGATTCCGACGAATGGTATCTCGCCCTCCTCGGCAAGCAGTTTCCGGGCTCGTGGCTCCCCTACGGGTTCGAGCAACTGGAGCGCACCGCGGCACCGCATTTCCGGGTGGTGTCAAAGAGCAGCGGACGACTCGACTACATCGAGACCATCCGGCAGTGGCGGCGACGGTTCGCCGAGCCGTCGTTCCGGAAAACGCTGATGAAGCTCACCCTGGTGCCGCGCTACCTCATGAGCTCCGACTTCCGGCTGGCGTTCACCTCGGGGGTGAGCGCCAACACGGTCTGCTTCGAGCGCGAGTTGCTGGACCATTACCGGGTGGTGCTGGAAAAAATCTGATCAATTAGTGATATGTGGTGAACGGGGGCGCGGCTTCGCCGCGCGGGGGGTGGGGTGAACGGGGGGGGGGCGGCGCAGCCCCCCCGCGGGGGGGGGGGACCGGGGGGGGCGGCGGCGCCCCCCCGGGGGGGGGGGGGGACGGGGGGGCGCGGCGGGGCCGCCGGGGGGGGGGGGGGGACCGGGGGGGCCGCACCGGCGGGGGCGCGGGTGGTATGGGCCCCCCGCCCCGGGCGCGACC
>JANRJE010000023.1:0-76477 GCA_033764135.1 Gemmatimonadales bacterium | reverse complement strand
TTGTTTAAAAATAATCTTGGGGCCGGCCCGCCCCCCGGGTCTTATATCATTCGCCCGCGGGGCCCCCCACAGCTCCAAGGGGGAACTGGGAATGAGACCAGGAGAATGACGCCAGGCAGATTGAGGGCCGCGTTCGATGACCGACCGGTTTGGACCTACCATGCCTTGATGAGCCGGTTTGGCGAGGCGACCAGACAAAGAGATGAGCCCCGTGTGCTGAACAGTGCGCTCAAACATGCACTCCGCGAAGGGCGAGGATTCATTGTGGAGCCGTTACCACGAATCTACGTCCACCGAGCATCGGACAGAACGGTGGCAAACGACGCGGCGGACTGTGTGGTCCAGCTCCGTCGGTTGCGCAACCGTCTGCACGAAGACCCGACACGGCTCATCCTGGAATGCTTCTCGCGAGCAGGGGACATACAATCAGACGATCCGACTGCCGAATGGCACCATCGCAGATTACTCGGTGGCGACGTGTACCTGTCAACGATGGACCGAATTGGCCAGTGCCAGCTGGGGGGCAAACCAATCACCATCTGGGTCAGTCACGACATCGAGTGGATTCAGCTCCACGAGCCACGGTTTTGGCGCTTCATCGAAACGTGCTGGCAGCGCGAGTCTGCGGGCATCATTGTGGCGCGGAAGATCGAGCCGGCAGTATTCGCGCTGTTGAAGTCGGTGGGGCTACAAGGCCTCCAGTATCACGCTATGCTGGCAAAGGAAGGAGCCGCCGACGATGTCTCTGCAATCCGCAGCGATCTCAAGTGGGTCTGCACCCAAGCCGTGGAGACCATCGCCAATCACGCAGTGATGAAACAAGCCACACGGGTTGTTGCACAGGTCCATCCCATTCGGCCAGGTAGCTCTGCCGATGGCGCTATCAGTGACGCCGTAGCCCGTAAATTCACGGGGAACCGTGCACCAACGGTGGTCGCTCTACTGGACTGGTGGACGACATCTGGATTGTTGTTGCCAAAGGAAACGGCCGCAGCATTGAGGTTAGCCACGAAGAGTGGTGTGATATGAAACTTGGTTGCGGGGATTCGCTTGAAGCTCGAATGCCATCGTCTTGACAGCCTTCTGCTAGCCGCCCGTCAGCCGGGCGACGGAGTCGGTGAAGGTGGAGGCGAGGATGAAGTTCACGCCATCGAGGCCCGGAGCAGGTCCTGAAGTGCACTCGCCGAGCGAACCAGACCGTTTTTCCTGAGAGTCTCGACTAGCTCGTCAACGCTGACTTTCGGGTTCTTGAGTGAAGCCGCCTGCTCCGTGAGGCACCGGACCACGATGCCCTGGGCAAGATCGATCGAGTCGAGCAGGAATTCATCCGGGTGCTTGGGCTCGAGATCCCACCGCGCCAGGTCGTGATCAGGAAAGTGCTTCAGGTTGAAGGTCACTATCGCCTGGGCGCCGCACTTGACCGCGGCAGCAACGACATGTCGGTCGCCATCGTCGGGCAGATCGATCGCGGGGATCAGTGATTCGAACTGCACAACCAATGCATCCGGTACGGCCTGCTCCATCAACCCCACGGTGCGAGCAAGCGGTTCGCTGCTGAGGTCACTCCGATCGCGGAGAATGCTGCGGGTCATCTCGTCCAGAATGGCATGTGACCAGCGGGCGCGCACTATGCCGCTCGCTGCGATCCGGATCAGCAGGTCCCTGAGCGGGGCGGGGTAGAGCACGCAGGCATCATAGACCACTGTAAACGAAGCCAAGGCAGCTAGTACCCCAGCCCGAGCCGTTGCGCCTCGCTGGCGAGTTCATCGAGCACCGCTCGGCGCCGCTCCTCGTCCTTGCGCCGGTACTCCATCAGATCCTCGAACCGGATGCGGCGATGGCTGCCGACTCGCTTGAAGGGGATCTTTTCCCCTTCCAGCAGCGACACCAGATGGGGACGGGAAACGTTGAGGAGGTCCGCCGCCTGCTGGGTGGTCAGTTCCGCGTGCACCGGAACGACCGTCACCGCATTGCCATAGGCCAGTTGGCTCAGCATCTCCATGAGGAGGTTGAGCACCGCCGGCGGCATGGTGACGGTCGCCTCAGATCCGTCCGCGCGCAATTGAATCGCCGCGGAGGGTGGCAGGCGCAACCCGCGCAGCTGCGTGAGAGCTTCGAGCGCCGACTTTTGCTCGGCAAGGTCGGGAAGGCGGAAATCGGAGGTGCTAGCCATACTGCAAGCTACTGTAAATCGCCGTCAACCGCAATAAACGAAACAGATAAACGGGACGGGACACCCACCCCCGGTCGTTCCCCCTATTCCGCAGGCCCGTTGCCGCCATGGTAGCACAATGCTACCTTGGACTGAAATGTAAATTGAGCCATCCGAGACCGGACCAGCGCATTGACGGCTATCAGGGAGTTTTAGTGATCTCGTTCCGGGAGCACCGCAGTGACTAGACAGCGGCGTCGGCGCGGGGAGGAACTGGTCTCCACGCATACGGATCAGGAGCCGGCCAAGATTCCGTCATTCGATGGGGTGCCGCACTCTTGCGGTGGCTCGTTCGCGCTCGTCCGCGGACCGCAGGAAGTGCCGATCCGCGGCAAAATGGTCACGGTCGAGGCGGAGTTCTATCGCTGCTCCGGATGTGGCGAGGAGCGGTTCGATCCCCTTCAGGTCGACGCGGCTCGGGCGGCCGCCGCCGTCAAGTTGACGCAGGACGAGGGACTGCTGACTCCGGAGGAGATTCTGGCGTTGCGGGAGAGCTTTGGTCTTACCCAGGCCGGGTTCGAGGCAGCCCTCGGGTTCGGAGCCAAGACCGTGGTCAGATGGGAGAGTGGGGCGGTGGTTCCTGGGCGGGCGGCCGCGCTGTTGTTGGTTGCACTCCGGCGCGATCCCTCGCTGATGAGATATTTCGATGCCTTGGCGAGAGGTGAGCGTCCAGCAGAGAAGATCGTCACCATCAGCTCTCAGTAGCCGCCGCTGACCGTGTAGGCGTTCGTCGAGCAGGGCCGGAGGGAAGGTGCGGTCTACAACAAGGCGGGCGAGGAGGGGATTCCGATCAAGCCGGCCAACCAGAATCCGTACAACCGCAGGAAGTAGGCGGGCCAGTACAAGAAGTGAGCCTAACACAGTAGCGATGACTTGCATTTCGAAGGCCGTCGTCTTGGCGGCCTGCTGCTTGTCGCTTGCGAGCCGGACTAGGGAGTCGGTGAAGGTGAAGGCGAGGCGGACGTTCAAGGCGTCATGCCGCCCGAGCGTCGCCGCCGGAATGGGCACTGAGCTTAAGGGTCAACGCCTCGATAAGACTGGCTAGAGCTTCCTCAGCTGGTGGGGTCACCGCAATCCCCGGAGTAGACTTAACCAGATCTGCAACAAGCGCTTTGACACTGAGCTTGGTTACCTCATCCCAGGCTTTACCGCTAGCAGTGAATACCTCTCCTACTCGCAAGCTCCACTTCTTCTTGCTCTGCATGCGCGGCCCAACAAGCCTGACCCCGAATCGATCTAAAATTGGTTTGACATACAAATCGGGAATGTACCAATCCTCAAGCTCCGATTCCTGCTTCCCGAAGCAAGTTGTATAGGTTACCTCCGTAGTAGACAGCAGCCCGCTTCCCACAGCATCGGAGCCCGCAGCAAGTCCTGCCGCATCCGCATCTAGGAGAACGTGATATGGACACATTGCGACCCGGAGCATACCGAGTCGGTAGGACAGTTTGCTCCCTCCCTGAAGCGAGTCAATACAAAGAGAGTTTGACTTCAAGGCGGAGGCGAGGAAGGGTGAGCGCGCTGCAAGCAAGGCCGCCATGGCGACCCTATCGCACTCACCCTCCACGACGAGCGCCAGCGATGCGTGCTGAAGGTTGTCGCTGGCTCGAACGCCAAGTGCCTCACGTAGCTGTGCGAGGGAGGTTGCCGCCTGCGCCCGTTTGTTCTTCACAATTACATTGTTTGAGCATGATGTGCGATCGACAAACAGTGGGTTGTGTGTGGTGACGAGGACCTGGTGGTCTTGGCTCATCGACTCCAGTAACCGCCTTAGTTCTTGAATTGCTCCGGGATGTAAATGTGACTCTGGCTCCTCTATCGCCACAATCAAGTGAGCGTCCACGGCTTTTCCGGTCGACGCATCGCGCATAAGTGCGAGGGCAGCGAGGCTTTGTACCCCATCTCCCTTGTGAACGAGCAGCGTGCGCGCGCCGTCATCCAAAAAGATCTGACATGCCTCTCGAAGGGCCTGAAATCGATTTGCGGCCGGAATGAGAACGTCTACTTGTGTCATGCTTGGCAGAAATGGCTGTAGTGTAGAGTGAATCCGCTGCGACACTTCTGCCAGGATCGGTGCCTGTAGCTCCGCGATCAGTTTCACCGCAGCAAGATACTCCGGGTCATCCTCGAGACGACTCAGTTCACCTGCCACGAGCCTCTCCACTACGCCTTGAGCCGCCTCGGCAGTTCGGACGGCAGGGATGTGTTCAAATCGCAGTCGTGAGGCGACAAACCGGGCGACTTGGTTCGACTTCTTCGTAAGTGTCGCACCACCGCGTCCCTGCTTTAGAATTGTGAGTGCATTGAACCCTTCAGGTCCAAATGTGACCGAAATCGGCAACATTCCATTCAGCTTGCTGCCGACCGTTGATCGGAATTGCCCAAGCTCGGCTCGGTCCAGCTCAAACTCGAGCGTTACCACTGACTCTTGGGACGCTCTCGACTTGCTCTGCAGATGCAGCGGAAAATCTTGGGACCAATCGTAAAACCTCCTGGTGCGCATACGCGTGGATGCGGCCGACATCCTGACCGGCACCTGCACCGAGGCATAGATCCTTAGGGTGCTCATCGCGGCCGCCAATGCTCGCAGTACATTGGACTTGCCTTCATTGTTTGGCCCGACGAGGACTGTGTAGTCACTCAACCGGATTTTGTACGCCTTCGTAATGCTTCGATATCGCTCAACTGTTACTGAAGTCAGCCGCATTTGACACGTCCAAGTCTGTAGTAGCTCGTTGTGAGTGATTGCAGAGTGCGTCGTTCTCTGGCACTCGTTGCGCCAACCTGGAACGATTGCACTGTCCGTTCGAAACAGTGGTGCTGGCGCCAACGATGTGCGTGGGACGCCTAGCGTGTGCTCTTATTGAGCCGATGGAGCGCCTTAATTCTTTCCGCAAATGAAGCAAGTGCACCCCGAGTCGTGGGACCGGCAGACTGGACTGCCTTATCCAGCTCAGCCTCGCTCAGGTCGCTACGTGGATCAGATCGAACTTGCTCCATGGCGAAGTTCAGGAATGCGTGGGCGCCGTGCTCAAGGAAGCCCTCCGCGGCCGCGATGTCCATTGCTCGTCGGTAGTGCGCGGATCCTCGCTGAGGATCACCAGACCGAAATGCAAGCAGACCTCGATCCGCTTCCAGGAGGACATCCCATTCCAAGCGGGTCCACCCACTTCCAGACGCGAGCCGGTCTAGCTCTGCCAATGTGTCGGCCGCTTCGCCCACTTTGTTCAAACTGGCCAACGCATAGAACTCATTCGCAAGTAAGCGCGGGTTGGAGGGATTGGAAGGTTGGGCAGCGGCAATAAACTCAAGTGCTAGGTGGTGGTCCCCACTTGCGACTGATGCGGTCCATGCCCCCACGACAGCTGGCCGGGCGGAGAACGGTTCGTCCTGCTGCCACGACTTCGTGTTGACCAAGGCACGCCCATGCTCGTCCTCCACCAATGCCCTCAGCGCCGTCGCTTCGAACGCCAACGGTACGTTGAACGCCATCTCGGGTACGACGAATCCACTGCTATGCCGAGCTATCCAACTTGCTTGGGCAACTGCGTTCTCAGTTGGATCTACAAGCGCCTGCGCAAAGTGGCGCCGCGCCGCCTTCCTGCTCCCACCCCAGTATTCTTCAGTACCCAGAACGCCGGCCAACTCGGAGGTTTCTTTCGCAGAAAACTTGGCACTCGCTAGAATCTCCTTTCCACGCTTGATCAATCGTGATGCGCGTGTCGTCATTCGTGCCGCAACAATCTCCGCTGATAGTAACCACGGATCCTTGGTGACTCCTGGGGTTCTACTAAGCAGGTGATGTGCACGTTCCATGTCATGTGTGTGCATGAAGAAGCGACACGCACTCCGGACCACAAATCTATTGGATGGATCGAGACCTAAGGCAATTCGAACGGCTCGGCGAGCACCCACATTGTGGCCAAGTACTGAGTACTCGCGTGCGAGGTCGATCCATAGTAGAGAGTTCCTTGGATATCGAGCGAGCATTCTCCGGTATGCTGCAATCCGCTGAAACCGCTGCTGCTGATCGAGGATAGGAGGCGATCCATCCGTAGGGTCGCTCGTATCAAGGAGTACTCCCCGTGCCAACTGAATGCTTAGGCTCGAAGTGTCACCCCGTGCCACGACCCACTCTGCCGCCTCTCGAGCCACGCTGTTGTCGCCAAGTACCAATGCTGCATCAATGAGATCGGATGCTGCAGCCGGAGATCGCTGAAGGCGCCATTCGCGTACCAATCTCTCCATTTCACCGGGTGAGGGCAGGGGCCTCTCAACTGTTGGGGCCACAGCGAGACCAGACAGTTCTCCCAGCCCAGCCGCCACACTGAACGGGCGCCACCGCGGAATGATGTGTCTGTGAGAATCGTCTATGAGATCAGCCACCTACTGTACCCTTCAGCTTTGCTTCCGCCCTCGACATCAACAGATTCATCGCTGAGACGAATCGCCGAAGCTCGTAGGAACTCGTCAATGCTGCTCGATCCCTAGGATGGCCGCGCTCAGCAGGGTCGGGTGCAGTCATTCTCTGGATTGAATCCACATATAGATCAGTCATCGCGTCGTCCAGTGCTTCGTCCTTCACCTTCGCCCGGAGGAGCTCGATCACCTCCGCATGTGCGCGTCTGAGATAGGGCAGCAAGTCGCGGTAGAAGCCCCTCCAAGCGCCGAGTCTGAATGCGGGCGGCAGTTGCTGCTGCAACAGAGCCGACATACAGTGACCTAGGATGAGTTGTGTTCCTAAGCTGCCCGCAAGGTACATGTCGCTCGCTCGCCGCTCCTCCCAGGTCTTCCCGAATTCACCATACTGCTGCTCTGGTGGAGCATAGGTCGCCGCTCCCGGTATTGCGCGATTAGACCTCGGTCCGTCAACACCCATTCGGTCCGCACACCCAAGGTCACCGATCTTCATCTCTCTTCCATCGCGCTGCGTAAGGACGTTCGAGGGCTTCAGATCCTGGTGAGTCGCCATGCTGGCGTGAAGTTGCTCCAATCCTTGCAGCGTATGCTTCATCACTCTAAACACAAACGCAATATCAAGAGTCGACAACTGCGCGACAAAAGCTCGCACATCCCCGTCCGCTGGTTCCAGAATAAGATATGGCACACGAGAGAAGAGAGGGCCGGCGTCAGGAACAATTGCTTCACCAGAGTCAAGAATTCTCACGATTCTGGTGAGGCGCCGGTTCGCGCACTCAGCGAGCAGGTCGCGCTCGAAAATGAACGCAGAGGTGAACCGATTGTGCTGGTCTACCAACAGCTCAGCACCGGGCGGTATGGCATTGAAGTTCAGTGCCTTCAGAAAGCCAGCTGCACCACTCGGATGTGATGCGGTATAGCAAATCGAAAAATGACCCCCAGTCGCACCGTCCGCGCGTTGCACCAAGCCACCGACCACCCAACCGGACGGGAGCGACTGGCCAGCAAGATGTGCGGCAGGTACCTCGCTAGCTGGGGGTAGTCCGGTTTGGGACAATGTTAGCATCCTTCCATTATCGATGCGTGCAGCGTTAGCACATTCCCGCCTCCCTCACACCCTCACCACCTTCATAACCTCGTCACCCAGATGATTGATCACCTTCACGGCAATCCTCCCCGACTTCGGCTTGTCGAACGCCCGTGACACATCGGAATGCAGCGACTCCCAGGCATCCTGGTTGATCTCCGCCTTGAGCGTGGTCTTCAGCGACTTGTACGGATCGTTGGCACCAAGGAAATAGGCGTGGCGCACGAAGAATGACTCCTCGTTGTAGTCCGTGTCAATGAACCAGCAGGCGATGGTGTCCGGATCGTCGGAGCGGACCTCGCCGGTGCTCGGGTCGAAAACGTCGATCCCGTTGACCTTGACCTTGATACGCCCCTGCTCGGCCGGCAGCAGCTCGATGTCCGGCTCGCCGAAAATCACGAAGAGGTTGGCCTTGTCGGTCTTCCGGAGCTCGTCTGCCATGTGGAGGTCGGCGTTCATGCGGGCCTTGAGAACCGGGACCTGTCCCAGTTTGGTGAACTCGGTGGTGTGGGCCTCGAAGTTGAAGGCACAGGCGATCAGGACGTCGAATCCCGCTTCGGCCGCCTCCCGGGCTGCCTCAACCAGATCCGGCCGGGTCACCGTGCCGAACTCGGGGCCGATGAAGATCGCCGCCCGCCGCTCCTTGGCCCCCTCCTGATACCGCCCCTCGGCAGAGACCAGGTCACCCGGCCACGGCGTGAGCGCGGTGAAGGCGATCTTGTCCCCCTTGGCCGCCTGCTGCACGCCGGCAGTGCGGAGGTTCTCCAGGATCATCGAGGGGAAGTCGCGCCCCACGGTGTACTTGAGGCGCCCCTCGGCGACCATGTTGGGGCTCACCACGCCATCATCGACCCCGACCATCCGGTGGGGTGAGAGCGATTCCACGGTGAACGGCCCTGCCACCCGGACCTTCTTGTTGTCCTGGTACGGCTTGTCGTAGAGACACTCGTACTCGGCCTTGGCCGCGATCGAGGCATCGATCTCCCGTTGCCGTGCCTCGATGACCTCCCACCAAGCCATCCTCGCATTTCGTGCTTCCTGCGTTGGTGATGGGTGTACGTCCTTCGGGACTTCCCATTCTCGCCACGATTTACCTTCCGCCCGGTTAACGCGCGATAGGGTGGCGGCGATCTCACCCTCCCACTTCTCCCAAATGACGTCGATCTCGGTGTTGTTGGCAATGGACTTGAGGGTGATGTGGGGCACTCGCTCGTAGACGAACCCCTGACGGATGTCGCCTTGGGTAGGTCGGTCCGAGGGGACGGACTTCGAGAGCTCCGCCTCCCTGAGTTGACCCTCGCGCGAATCCGCGAGCAAATAGAAGGCGTAGCGGGAAGCCATTAGGCGAGCACGCGCAAGTGCAAGCGCCACTCGAGAGGTATCGATTGTGATCCAGCGACGCCCCCATTCCTCTGCCACGCTTGCCGTCGACCCAGAGCCACAGGTGGGATCAAGCACCAAATCACCTGGATCCGTCGCCATCAGAATACAGCGGCCGATGACCTTTGTAGAGGTCTGCACGACATAAATTTTGTCCATTCCACTTCCTGAGGCAGTGTCACTCCACAAATTTGAGATGGGGTTCACAGGGTTGTCCGCAATGAACCGCACGTAGCTCAATGTGCTGCCACTCTTGGCGATGCGATCTGCCTTAAGTAGGCGTGCTGTCCCCTCTTTATTGCTAGACCAGCTACGCCCCGCGGTAGGCATAAATGCAGTTCCGAAGGCGTTCAATGGGTAAACGCAGCTTGGAGTCCGTCCTGCTGCGAGCAGAATCTGAAAGCGCGCAAGTCGCGTCGGATCCCGAAGATCTTCCCTTGTCGCTCGGCGGAAGTGACCTACTGATTCCTTCACCAACGAGTAAGGTCCATCCCCCTCCTCGGCTTTCGCATCGAAAAGCATGCGTCGCTTGACATGCTCCTTGTCCTTCGCGTACCAAAGAACAAAATCGACGACCTCCGGCATAAGCCCCTTGCTCAAGCCAGCCGTTTTCTTGACTGTGATGATCGCGAGTGCATTTACATCTCCGAAGACTTCATCTAGGACTGCCCGCACCCGATGCACATTCTCGTCCCCGATCTGCACGAAGATCGACCCCGACTCCGTCAACAGATCCCTGGCAACGGTGAGCCGGTCGCGCAGGTAGGTGAGATACGAGTGAATCCCGTCGCGCCAGGTGTCGCGGAACGCCTTCACCTGCTCCGGCTCGCGGGTGATGTGGGCGGCGTTGCCGTCTTTCACATCGCGACTCGTCGTGCTCCACTGGAAGTTGGAGTTGAACTTGATCCCGTATGGCGGGTCGAAGTAGATGCATTGCACCTTGCCCCGGAGCCCCTCGCGTTCGGCGAGTGACGCCATCACCTGCAGCGAGTCGCCCAGGATCATCCGGTTCGACCAGTTCTGGTCGTGCTGGTAGAACTCGGTCTTGTCCGCACCCTTGGGGATCCCGTTGAAGTCCGCGAAGAGGTCGGCCATCAGCTCGCCCTCGTCGTGCTGCTGCTCCCGGGTCTGGCGCAGCAGGTCGTCAATCAGCGCCTTGGGGTGGACCTTCTCCTGGATATAGAGCGGCGGGGCGGTGACCACCAGGTCGCTCCAGTCCTGCTCGTCCTTGCCGCGCCAGACCAGTTGCGGGTCGAGGTCGGTGTTCCGCGGATAGCGGAGCCGCACCTCCTCCCCGCCCCCGTGCATCGCCGAGTACTCGGCGGTGGGGATGTTCTTCCGCTTCGAGGCCTCGTGGGTGAGGGTCTCGACGGCTTTGGGGGACTTGGGCTTGGTGGCCTTGGCCATGCTGATCCCGATCATCAATAACGTTCGAGGAGTTCTTTGGATTTGAACCTACAGTTCGATGTTTCAAATCCAACCATAGAACACGTTGATATACAACGACTTACGATTCCTATGACTGATTTCTTAGCCGGAATCGTGCTTCCAAACATCATTTTCCGTCTGATGGCGGTTCAACGTGAAACCATCGTCCCCACCGCCTAGTGCCTCGCACCACGATCAACTTCTCTGCTTTGAGCGACTGCAGGAGGTCCTGGACCTGCCCCTTCGAGAGGGTATGAAGGACCTGCTGCAACTCTGGAAGATTGGCACCCTCATCCCCGGCGCTCTCAAGGTGCTGGATGAGAAGAGCCTTGTTCGCAGCTCGATCCAGCCCGCGACGCCGAGTGAGAGTACCCTTCTGACCGATGGCCGAGGCCAAACGTCGGCTCAGGAAGTACCGGACACTGCGCCCACGTCCAGATCGTTCAATGAGCCCGAGTTCATGGAGCGTCGCGGCCCGTGTGCGTAAGGCGGCAGGGACCTCCTCACCGCGCTGCAGCCTGTCAAGTACGAGGAAATCCTCGATGGCGAAGGATTGGAGTGTCTCCGCACCAATCTGCTCGAGTGTTGCCAGCAGGGCGGGGTTGGAGACGACTCCATCCAGAACGAGCCTGACCTCATGCGGTGATGATCCGGCGAAGTCCGGTAGCTGCTTGCCTTGCTGCAGTGACCGCTCGAACATCAAGTTTACACCCTGCCCGGCTCGCTCCACCAAACCGATCTTGCCCATCGCCTCCGCAAGGAGGCGATTGCGCGGATGCTGCTGATTCAAGATGTTGTCGGGGGTAACGCCGGGCGGCAAGCCGCCAGGACTTACCACTTCCAAGCGTCGCGGATACTGAGTCAGGAAGACAGACCTTGGGCTGCGGTAGTCACGATGCGCCACGGCATTGAGGACCGCCTCGCGAATGCTCTGCTCATCGAACGTCGCGATCTCGCGTCGAAAGAATCCCTCCTGAATGCTCTGCCTGTCGTTTCTGGCGTTGATGCTCTCCCAGAGCTCGTCACTCGTGAGAAGGAACCCCTGACGAAACTCGATACGTGCCTGCGCCGGGCCGGCGCTCTCTGCGGAGCGATACTCATAGACGATCTCCGCCGCGGCCAAATGACGCGCGCTCGCAGCCGGCGTCCCCAACAACAGGAGGGCAGCATATGTCACGCCCCCGTTACCTGTGACGAGTCCTGCATCCGCAAGCAGTTCATGACTCGGGAGGTGCTCCAGGCGTGGGTTGCCACTTCGAATTATCCACCGCCGCCGAAAGACTTCGACAGCAATCGGACTCAAATCGTCAAGGACCAGCCCAGGGCAGAGCTCGGCGGAGAAGTCCGGCTCACCTTCCTGGTGAATCTCGCGCAATCGCTCGTCCGACATCGGCACGAGAGACTCTCCCGCCCTCATCCAGTATGCACCACGGCAACTGACGGCACTTCCGAATGGACGACGAGGCACTTCGACGGCAAGAACACGCTTACCCTCAATCGCGTGCTCAGAGATCGGTACGTGGATATCGAACTGGGCGTATAGTGTGGCGGAAGTACGCCCAGGGTCATCGAATGCGCGCGTACCCAGGATCACACGGGGACGTTTGTCCGAAACACCGAAGAGCATCACACCCCCACCCTCGTTGGCAAGAGCGGAGACATAGCGGGCCAACTCGTCGAAATTGAATGTCGTCCGTGCAGCCTTGCACTCCAGGTGCTCGGCCTCGGGCAAGGCAATGAGCGCAAGGACCTGTTCTGTCGTCAGCATGAGTTTGCGATCGCCGCAGCAATGAGTTCGGCCAAATGAGCATCAATCGTCGCCGCGAAGTCGGCTTCGATGGCGTAGACGTCGGTGAACTCCGCCGCCGCCCACCGACCATAACCGCCATGGCGGTTGATTGACGGTACCCAATAATGCCGGAGGGTGGACGCCTTCTCCTTGGCATCCTCGCCTCGCCGCCCCTTGATCTCGACCACCAGGTTGAGGAGGTCGTCCGCGCCGCGGCCGTCGTCCACCCGGACAATGAAGTCGGGCCGGTATTTCCGGGCCGAGGAGCCCATACGGTACGGCACCTCGAAGCCGAGCGAGTGGTTCTTGACGTAAGAATGGACGCGGGGATGGCCCTCCACCGCCCGGCAGAACTCAGCCTCCCAGTTGCTGTCGCAGATCACCCAGTTGATGTGACACTTCTCAGGGCTGGTCTTCCATCGCAACAGCTTGGATGTGGTGAAGTTGACGATGCGGGTGGTGCCCTCGGGGTTGTACGGGTCCAGCAACGGCACCACAGGGCGTTCCTCCGAATAATTCTCCATGATGGCAGCGGTGATTCGCTCGCACGCGAGGTCAGCCAGGGCCAGGTAGCTGAGCTGCGCCGGATAGGTGCCACCCTTGCAGACCAGGTGATGCTCCATCCACTCGCGTGCGATCGCCTTGAGTTGGCCGAAGAGATACAGCTTCGGCTCGCCGTTGGCATCGCGCCACTTCGTCATCATCAGGTGCTGGGCGAGGCGGAACAGGATGGTCGACTGACGCTTGTCCTTCATCCGCTCAAGCGAAAGATCTTCCACCTCCCCGATGATCCCCGAGTTCTGGGTAATCGTCGGCCCCACCAATTCAGGTGTGAGGACCAGGGTGGAGTCGTCCGTGAAGGTCGCCTCCAGCCGCTCCTCCGGCAGCTCGACCCGATACCCTGCCACCCTGGGGAAGCGGATCTCGAGTGCAGCGCGATCGGGCATCGCCTTGACCTGCACGGTCGGCTTGGGCGGCTGCGGCGGTGCCACCACCGGCTTGGCGGTGAAGTCGAACGGAACCCCGAACACATCGGCGTACTCGACGTTGTAGAGCCCGGCCTCGTTGAGGTCATAGCTCTGACGCCTGAGCGCGCGACCAATCACCTGCTCGCAAAGAAGCTGGGTGCCAAAGGCGCGAATGCCGAGCACGTGCGTCACGGTGTTGGCGTCCCACCCCTCGGTGAGCATCGAGACCGAGACCACGCAGCGGATCTGCTCGCCGAGCTTCCCCGGCTTGCCGACGGTGTTCATTACCTCGCGCAGCAGGTCCTGATCGGTGAGTCCCTCGGCATCGGCACGATTGCCGGTCCGCTCGATGATCTCACGACGGAAGGTGTCGATCTCCGCAGCAGCCATCTTCCGGAAGTTGTCGTCCAGCGCCTCGCCCGATTCGAGCTGCTCGGAATCGATCAGCAGCGTTCTCGGCCTCGCCAACGGGTTGCCGTGACTGTCATGGTTCTGGAACAGCTCCAGCCGGCCGGGCACCTGGGTCGTGGAGCCGTCGGCGCCGGTGCGTTCGAAGCCGCTGATGAAGTCGTACACGAGCTTTGACGTCGCGGTGTTGTTGCAGACCACGATGAAGCACGGCGGCACCTCGATCTGCTTTTCCTGCCACAACTCGAAGGTCTTGGCATAGTGCCCGTAGAGTGCTTCGATGGCTGTCTGCAGCGGCACCGGCAGCTTGTGCGGATCGAGGAAGTCGCCCTTGCCGCGCCCCTTCTTCGGCATCTGCTTGCCGATGTGCTTCCACAGGTCGCGATAGATCGGCGCCTCGGCCTCCGGAATGTTGTCGGCCACCGGTACCCGCGGCAGCTTGACGATCCCGCACTCAATCGCATCCATCAGCGAGAAGTCGCTCATCGTCCACGGGAAGAGCGTCCCCTCGGCGTAGCCCGACCCGCTCAGGAAGAACGGTGTGGCGGAGAGGTCCACCACCTGCTGGATTCCCAGCTTGCGGTTGACCGTCTCCAGACCGGAGATCCACAGGCGCGCCGCCTCCTTGTTCTGCTCGGCTTCCTTCTTCTCGTCGCCCTTGAGGGCCTCCTCTTCGGGGTCGATCGGCTTTTCGCGGTAGCAGTGATGCGCCTCGTCGTTGATGGCGAGGATGTTCTTCATCGCCATCAGCTCGGGGCAGACCCGCTGCAGCATCTGCCCGTCGGTCTCGAGCGTGCTGATGCGCGGCCCGTGCCCTTCGAGAAGCCCGCGGGTGCCCTTGGCGAGCGGCATCGTCTCGCGAAGCTTGAAGGCGTGGTAGTTGGTGATGACGATCTTGGCCTTGCCCAGTTCGGCAACCAGATCGGACGGTACCAGCTCTCTGCTGCCGTAGTAGGCATCGGGGTCGTTGGGCTTGAGCAACCGCAGCCGGTCGCGGATGGTGATCCCCGGTGTCACGATCAGGAAGCCGCGGGTGAAGTGCTTCGACCCCGGACGGCGGACGGCATTGATCGTCTGCCAGGCGATCAGCATCGCCATCACGGTGGTCTTGCCGGCACCGGTGGCGAGCTTGAGCGCGAGGCGGCTCAGGAAGCGATCGTCATCCTGCCCCACCGCCTCGCCATTCACCGCCTTGAGGTGGTTGATGAACCGTTGACCGTCCTTGCCGAGCTTGGGGGCCACTTCGGTGAGCCAGATGGCGGTCTCGACCGCCTCGACCTGACAGAAGAACGGGCGGATCCCGGCAAACTGATGGCTCCGCCAGTGCTGCAGCAGGCGAGCGGTTTCGGGGGTGACATGCCAATGGCCGGGATCCTTGAGCTCGCGCCAGCGGTCCACCTGAATCCTGAGCTCGTTGATGATCGGGCGCGGGTCGTAGGCCTGGGCGGCGGACGAAAGCGAATCGAACTGGAGAGCGGCCTGCCCCTTCCCCTGCTTTTTGGGCTGCGGCACCGGGGTCACGAACGAGGCCGGCCGCCGACCCTCCTTCCGCACACCGGTGGGTTGCCCGGCATCGTCGAGCTCCCAGAAGTGCCGGGGATACTCGTAGGGAGAGTTGAGGATCGGGGCGGAGAAGAAGGTGTCGGTCATGGAGTCCCGATGGGCGATCGCGGAGCCGGTATACGGAGATGTCCAATGAAGATACCCAGCCGGGGCGATTGGCACATCAGGAGACCGGCGCTCGGCTCACACTCGCGATAGTACCGACCCCGCAGGCGTGGGCAGCGAAACCGGCCATCCTACCCCTGCTCCGTCCCCTCGCTCAGGATCGCCAGATGTCCGATGTACCCGTAGGCGCGGTGGCGACGTTTGCCGGTGAGTTCTCGAACGATCCCCTCGCGGACCATCAGGTTCAGCGCCGTGGCAACAGCCGGGAACGAGAGCCCAGTCCGTCGGGAGGCGGAACCGACCGATGTCACCGGACGCTGACTGAGGAGGTCGAGCACCTGGAGCGCCGACCGGGCCGGGCGTCCGAGGGCGGTGAGATGGGCACGGTCCTTCTGAACCTGGGCGATCAGCCGCCTGGTCGCGGAAACTGCCAAGGTGGCGGTCTCGGTGATGCCGTCCAGAAAAAACACCAACCACTCCTCCCACACTCCCTCCGTTCGTACCCTGTCCAGCAACTGATAGTACCGGGACCGGTGTTGCTTGAGGTACAGCGAGAGGTAGAGCAACGGCATGGCGAGCACACCGGCGTGTACCAACTGGAGCGTGATCAGCAAGCGGCCGATGCGCCCGTTGCCATCGAGGAACGGATGAATCGTCTCGAACTGGACATGCACCAGGCCGACGCGAACCAGCAGCGGCAGGCCGGTCGATTCGTCATGCATGAACTGCTCGAGCGCACTCATCGCATCCAGCACTTCCGGCGGTGGGGGGGGGACGAACTCGGCATTTCCCGGACGGGTCCCTCCGATCCAGTTCTGCGACCGGCGGAACTCACCTGGCTCCTTGTCGGCCCCCCGTCCACTGCGCAACAAGACACCGTGCATCTCCCGCAGCCACCGGTTGGACAGCGGGAAGCCGTCTTTCAGCCGCGCGAGCCCGTGCTCGAGTGCGGCGACGTAGTTGGAGACCTCCACCACGTCGACCGTCGGGGTCCCGGGGGCCTCATCCAGCTCGAACAGCATCAACTCGGAGAGCGACGATTGCGTCCCCTCGATCTGCGAGGAAAGCAGCGCCTCCTTGCGGACGTAGTGATAGAGAAAGGGCGCCGGGTTCGGGAGCAGGGACGAGATAGCATCGAGCCGACCCAGTGCCAAGAGAGCGGGCTCGAGCGCACGCTGCACCTCGCCATCCATGCAGATCGATGGAATGGGGGGGAGGGGGTCCGGAACGAAAGCCCGGATCTCCTCGCCCCCGATGGTCGTGACGTGGTATTGGCCGGTCTTCCCTCGGTTCATGGCTCGGGCCCCGTTGGGGTGATGAAAAGTTGAATAACCACGCATCTTATTAAAAAATATGGCTAACATATTAACAATGTTCGGGAAATGACTGAAATTCCCCCGTTTCTCACCAAATCGTGAGGGATACGGACCCGTCTCTTCGCGTAAATTTGCGCCCCGTGACGCGGCTCGTGGTTGCTACACTCCGGCATGCCAAGTTCGCGCTGCCGCTTCGAGTACCTCTACCGCGACGCCAGCAACTACAAGGCGTGGGGCTCGGTGTTGCTCGACGGCCAAGCGACGTCGGCCACCGAGGCAGCGATCCGGGCCCGGCTCATCGACGGGACGTGGTTCGTCGCGGAGCGGATCGGGGTGCCGACCCTCTACCGCCTGGTCTGGGGAGCGACCGGCCCGGACGAGGACGAAGACCACGTATGGCATGAATTCGTGGGGCTGGTGGCGACTGGCCAAGAGGAAGGGGAGCCGCTGATGACGGTGTCGGAGCTGGTGGATCGGTTGGGAAGGGCTGACTCGCCAAGTGACGAAAGGTGAATGGCTGAGGGGTTTCTCAAGAGTTGGGCGAGGAGATGTCAGCCCCATGAGCCGCCCCTCCCCCCCTACTTCCTCGGCCGAACCTGACTGCGCGGCACCAGAATCGTTTGTTCCGCCCGGAAGGTCGACACTACCACCACCCGGCTCGCCACTGCCTTGTCGCCGAGGCACCCGGGCCAGTAGGACGACGCGCCGACCATCGCAATCAAGTACTTGTTGAGCCGGAAGTCATTCGATTCCTCCACCGTGATCGTGCTCGTGTCGACCGCACCGGCAGCATCCACCACGAACTGGAGTACCACGCGACGCTCCAGACCGTCGTCGATGATCGTCTGGGGAAAACCCGGAGGCGGCGACTCCCTGAGCGCCGGGCGCACGCTCAGAGCCGAGGCAGCGTAGACCTTGTTGTCGGTACTGGGATTCCCGACGCACGCCGGAGCCGGTGCGTTGGTGATGACCGGTCGCGCGGCAGAGGCGCACCCAGCCACCAAGGAGATGCTGATGGCCAGCACCGTGGTCGTGAAGAAGAACCTGGGGGGAACCATGGTCGGTCTCGCGGCTGAGGAGGAATGGGACTATGCCAATCTACCTCGCCGGAATCTGCCAGCACAACGGAACCCGGGGTCGCGCCCCCAGACCCCCTTTCACCTTTAACCTTTCACCACCCCCCGTTCACCGTTCACCCCCCTCCCCCTTCCCCTTTCACCTTTCACCTTCCACCTTTCTCCGCTCGACCCTCCCAACAAACCGGACCCAACTTTGGACCAGCCCCACTGACCGGCCGCGGTTCTCTCCATAAGGTGCTCGGCACTGCCTTCGGCGTGGCCGTGCTGGTCGGCAACACTATCGTGGTCGGCATCCTCCGCACCCCCGGAGAGGTGGCGGGCCATTTGCCATCGACTGCCCTCTTCCTCGGTGTCTGGGTGGTGGGCGGCATCTACTCGCTGCTCGGCGCGATGTCGCTGGCCGAACCGGGGGCGGTCGTGCAACGCTCGGGGGGACAGTACGCCATCGTCCACCGCGCCCTCGGCCCCTATCCGGGGTTCATCGTGGGGTGGAGCGACTGGCTCTCGACCGCGGCGTCGCTGGCGCTGGCCGCGATCGTCTTCGCCGAATACAGTGCACCACTCCTCCCCGCCTTCCCGGGTCAGGTTCAGATCGTCTCGGCCACCCTGGTGATCGGCTTCGGACTGCTGCAGTGGCGCGGAATCCAGAGTGGCGACCTCGCCCAGCAACTGCTGAGCGCTTTCAAGGCGCTGGCATTTGGCGCGCTGATCGTGGCGGCACTGGTGATGGCGGTCCCCGACCGGGTGGCCGAGAGCGCGGTCACCCTCCCAGAAGGTGCCGGGATGCTTGCCGCCGTCATCCTCGGCCTGCAAGCGGTGATCTTCAGCTTCGACGGCTGGACCGGACCGATCTACTTCGGGGAGGAGACCGTCGATGCCGGTCGCACCATTCCGCGTGCCATGATCGGCGGGGTGCTGGTGGTGCTGGCGATCTACCTGCTCTACAACCTGGCGATGGTGCGGGTGCTGGGAGTCGAGGCGATGGCGGGTGATCCATTCGTCGCCGCCACCGCCAGCAGCGTCCTCTTCGGCAGCCGGGGCGATCTCGTCGTCCGCTTGCTGGTGCTGCTCTCGCTGCTCGGCGGTGCCAACGCGATGCTGCTGATGGCCGGCCGGGTGCCGCTGGCAATGAGTCGCGACGGCCTGATGCCGGCGCGCTTCGACAGCGTCAATGCCGGCGGCACTCCCACGGTGGCTCACTGGACTTCGGTAGGACTCGCCCTCGGCTTCATCCTCACGGGGACGTTCAACACCGTGCTAGCGCTGGCGGCGTTCTTCTTCGTGGCCAATTATGTCCTCTCGTTCGCCTCGGTCTTCGCGCTCCGCCGGAACGAACCCGACACCCCGCGACCGTTCCGGGTGCCCGGCTTCCCGTGGACCACCGGGTTGGTACTGCTCGGCTCGGTGGCGTTCATCGCAGGATCGATCGTGAGCGACCGCACTAACTCACTCCGCTCAATCGTGCTGCTGGCCGCCAGCTACCCGATCTACCGGCTGGTGCTTCGCCTCCGCGGGAAGTAAAGTCTCTCCCGACTCCCGACTCACGACTAACGACTAACGACTCATTCACGACCTTTTCACTCCCCTTTGTCGCGCTGCAACCCGCTTGCCGAGCGGCTTTGCGCGATGCATCTTCATTGGCGTGGCGGGTGGCGAACGAGTCACTCCGGTCCGCACTTTCCTTCTTCGATGGGGTGTATCAATGCGAGTCATGCCGTTGTCAGTTGTCGCGATGGCCTTTGCCATCATGTCGTGCAAGTCGAGTGATGCCCCCGCTCCGGAGTCGGCGGCTGCTGCGCCGAAGGGTGGGCAGGAGGCGGTGCAGGACGACCAGTCGCAACCCGACGTGGTGAAGGTGGCCGTCGGGTCGGCCGATCACACCACCCTGGTTGCCGCGCTCAAGGCGGCCGACCTGGTGACGTCGCTCGCCAACGCCGGACCGTTTACCGTCTTCGCTCCCAACAACGCCGCCTTCGAGAAGCTGCCGGCCGGCACGGTCGACGACCTGCTCAAGCCAGCCAACAAGTCCAAGCTCGGCGACATCCTCCTGCACCACGTCACCACCTCGGCGCTCAGCGTTGATCAATTCAGTGACGGTCAGGTGGTTGGAATGGCTGGGGGAGGGAACACCACAATCAAGAAGGTGGGCGACGAGATGTTCGTCGACGGCGCCAAGGTAATCGGCTCGGTGCGCGCCTCGAACGGTTGGGTCCACGTGGTCGACGCGGTGATTCTGCAGCAGCCGTGAACGTAAAACGAGAGTGAGAGGGGGTGGGTATGGAAACCCGCCCTCTCACGACTAACGACTAACGACTCACGACTGATAATTACAGGTCTCCCATGACAGTATAGAGGGAGTGAGAAAAACCCACCCTCTCCCGACTCACGACTCACGACTCACGACTCACGACTGATATCTACAAATTCTCCCTCACGAACCGCCTGGCATAGTACACTCCGAGGGCGGTGCCGAACGCACTGAGGACGACTGCGGTCATCAGGCCGACCTTGGCGCCGAGCCACCAGCCGATGGCGCCGCCCGCGGTGGCTCCGGTGAGCCAGAGGATCTTGGTCAGCATGTGGCCCTCCTGACGGCCGGGGTTGGGGAGCGCCGGTGCTGGTGGCGCATTCGTTGCCCAGGACACTCTCCGGGTATCGGGGCAAGATCGTTGCCAGCGGGGGGGAGGGGCGTCACCCTCAGGCCGCACGAAACTCCGTGAACCTCTCATCCAGGTATTCCTGATTCGGGCGGTCCGGGAGCCGTCGTGGCAGCCGGATCTTCCGCCCAGCCATCTCCTTCAGCCCGTGCTGGAGCATCGGCCCATCGATCTCCGACAGAATGTCCTCCCGAATGTGGACTTTGTAGTCCGGTGCAATGCCTAGGATGTTCAGGTCGTACGCTGAGTGGTGGATCTTGCAGAGCGACAAACCGTTGGGCACCTCCGGCAGGCCGCGTTGATCATGATCAGGGATGATGTGTGCGGCGTCAAGTAGTCGCATCAGGCGATCATTGGTGCCGAGGGTGCAGACTGTGCACTTTTGCTGGTAAGCACCTAGAACGAGCTCACGAAAGCGGTGCTGATGGAGGCGTTGTTTGACGGCGCGCGTGGCGTATGCCTTCAATGCTTCTGGTGATCCTCCGGCAAGAAGCGTTCTGTCCCCGATGCCGATGGTGTCACTGGCAACCGAGAATGTCAGCCTGCCAGGATCGTCGCCGACGACATAGGCGGGAAACAGTGCCTCATAAATACCAGGAGCGACGCCGTAAAAGTAGATCAGTGGCCTTTGATGCTCGGCTGCAGCGCGGACGGCGACATTGTCCCACGCGTTGGGATCGCTGCCTTGGTATCGATACTCGAACCAGCCATCCGAACCGATGTCGTCGTCATAGCGTGGCGTGACACCTCGCTTATGCGCTGCCGTAGTAAGCGAGAGCACAATCCCGAATGGTTTGGACAGTTGACGTGGTCGCCAGATACCCACCTGGCGATTGGCGAAGGGGATCCGCTCCCCTTCAAACTCAAAGCCCGTGCCCATCTGGTCGCGCGTGATAACGCCGCCGGAACGAGTGGTGATTGCTCGGAGAGCATCGAACGCGGCGAGACGAATGCGCCAATCGCGATCAAGTTGGTCTGGGAGAAGGTGAATGGGCATCATCCACACTGGATGGTGATGGGTTATGTGGCAGGATCTCGAATGGATCGGCAGATTCAACTATCAGTAATCGCGGTGCCTCAAGCTCCTCGATCGGGTTGGAGAACCCGGTCAATTTCGCGCTGTGGGCATGGCGTCAGACCACAATTCCTGCCCTCACCCAACCCCCGCCTCGGTCAACCGCGCCCGGCACGAGATCGGCGAGCAGCCCCATCCGAGTTTGGTCCACAGGGTGCCTGTCACCGACTCGGCCTGCCAGTTCCGGCCGGAGCCACTCACCACGAACCCGAAGGTCCGGACGGTGAACGGCCGATCAGGATTGACCGTCACCCCGTTGGCGTCGATCAGGACCTGGCAGTCCGTCGGGCAGGCGACCGCCAACTCCGTCCATGTGCACCCGGAAGCACACTCCGCCTTCCAGTCGTTGCCGGAACGCTCCAGGGTAATCTCGAATATCTCGGCTGGCTCGGTCGGCGCCGCACCCGAGAGCACCATGACACCAAGCACCGTGACAATTCCGAGGAAGAGACGCTTCATACCATCACTCCTGAGTGGCGAGTGTGCGTGACAGCCGACAGTGTAATCCTGCTGACAGTATCCATTCCGACCCTTGACACTTGCACTTGAACATAACGTCTCGAACCGCCCACCCTACACCCATATCTGCGGCCTGTCGAGCCCCCCCGGCTCACCTCACGCAGCGCTCCGCCAACTCCATCACCCGTTCCCGCATTGCCAACCGCTCCAGCCATTCCGGCGGAATCCCTTCGACCCCCCAGATTGCTCCGGCGATCTGACCGGTCACCGCCGCGATGCTGTCGGCGTCGCCGCCGAGGTTGGCGGCCAGCAACACCGCCTCGCGGAAGTTCCGTCCCCGCGCTGCGCACCAGCGCGCACACGCCAGCGTGTCGACCACGTATCCGGTCGGTGGAGCTGGCGGGGCGTAGCCCTCGGCCCTGGCCATCGCGGCCACCGTGCGGAGCGCCACCGACCACCCCTCACCCACCCGCGCCATCGGTGCCGTGGGATCCTCGCCCCGATACGCCGCATAGAGCAGCCGCGCCAGCAACACGCAGCCATCCACCGCCTCAGCGGCGCCATGGGTGGTCCGGCTGGATTGGTGGGCCAGCGACACCGCAGTCTCTTCATCGGGCGCCCACGCAACCACCGGGGCCAGGCGCATGACGCTGCCGTTGCCCGCACTGTTCGAATCGGTGGAGCCCGCGAACGGCTCGCCGGTCAACTCGAAACGCGCCAGCGCCTGCCGCGTGGTCAGGCCGATGTCAAAGCAGATGCCGGTGCTGCTCAGATAACCATTGCGCCACCAGCGAACGTAGCGCTGCATCTGGTCCACCGGGTCGAACTTCCCGGTCTCCACCAGCGACTCAGCCAGACAGAGTGCCATCGAGGAATCATCGGTCCAGGCGCCGGCGGGAAGATCGAACGGTCCCCCCCCCACCATGTCGGTCACCAGAGTGAAGGTTCCCCGGGTCTTGAATTCGTTGGTGGCACCCACCGCGTCGCCCACCACCAGGCCGAGAATGCTCCCCAACCGCCGGGACCGCCCGGGGTCCGCCAACGGCGAGGGGAGTCGCACCGTTTCCATCAAGGGAGTTGTAGTCATCCGCTATATGTACCGTGTGCAGGTGATTGCCGTAAACCCCTAGGAGTCGAGTTCGAATCCCTAGGGGATCGCCCAGAAATCCCTAGGGGGTCGCTGCAAAGACGTTGCGGCACAATTAGTTGTGCACACCATCCTCACCTTCTGTCGAGGCGGCCGCAGGTGGCAAGACATCTTTGCTGCCTTCACGTTACTTCGCGAACGTCAAGCGGGCGTCAAGCGGAGTTGATTCCAGGGCGGGGCACGCGTCCTTCCGGTGGTGAGACGGCCTCGCCACCGGTGATCGCGGTATCGGTCCGTTGTTGGGGGGTTACCGCACCAGCATCCGCTGGGTGCGGGTGGCGATGGTGCCGTCGGGAAGCGGCACGGAGATGGTGACGTCGTACGCGCCGTCGCCGAGCCTTCCGATCACCAGCCGTTGCGAGCGATACCAGCGATCGGCCGCCGGTCGCTCGATGGTCGAGACCGCGATCGCGGGGCGGTCGCTCTTCTTGCCTACTTTGCGCACCTCGACGCTGACCCTCACCTCTCGCCCGGCGAGCCCCTGCAGCACGTAGCCGAGCTGCACGGCGGGGGCCTTCCCGGCGGCGAAGGTCGGTGCCAGCCGGACTTCCTCGCCCTCGATGATTCTGGAGGCACCGTGGGGACCATCGGCCAGCAGGATCAGGTCCGACAACCCGGGCGAGGGGGCCGCCGGCAGGATCGCCATCCCGTCGCGGGTGAACATCGCCCCGGTCCTGCCCGCGGAATCCGAGAGCACCAGCCGGAGGTCGTACCGTCCCGGCGGGAGGGGGTATTCGCGGGTCACGGTGGCAAACCGCTCCTTGTCGTCCTGGTCGCCCTTCGGGCCCTGCGCCGGCAACTCGATCGCGCTCAGGGAATCGCTGCTCACTGCCCAGAAACCATCTTCCCCGCGAATCCGCACCTGCCAGCGCAGGACGGCCCGGGTCGAGTCGCCGGTCGCCAGTCGGCGGAGCGCCACGATCGGGAGGTCGACCGCCAGGGTCATCCGGCCGGGCAAACTCCCCAGCCCATACGCCCCGGCATTGAACGGCAGCGGGTCCCGAAAGCGCTGAGGTGCTCCATCGGTGGCGAGCAGTTGACGCATCTCCTCCAGGCCCCGCTCTCTCACCTGCTGCATCCGCTCCGGAGGGATCCGCTCCCCCAGTGTTTGCCGCGCGGCCAGCACACAGTAGCGCGGGGTCACCTGGCATGCCGTGATCAAATCCCCTCTGGGCACGGGTACGGCAACCATCCCGATCTTGTCCAAAGGATTAGGTGTTGGGTGCAGGAAATGGATGGCGAGCAGCCCCTCCGCCGATTGATACGCCCACGACTCGCTGAAGAAGTATCCCCAGCCGGGGTAGTTCACGCGCTGTTGCGGCTCGCCGTGACGCAGGTATGCCAGGCCACGATCATCAAAGATCCTGCCCCGTTCGAACGACTGCGTCAGGTGGCAATCGGGATAATACGGGGCCGCGGCGGCGGTATCCAATCCAACCGGGTCGGCGTTCAGTGCGAATGGGTCGGCATTCAGTGCGAAGGGGTCGGCATCCGGCTCGACGGCACAACCCTGCAGAGCGACGGAACGCATGAAGATGCCGTCTCGCCGCAGGTCCTCGAACAGAAACCGGTAGTCTCGAAAGGCGCGTTCCCATCGGGCGATATGCACGGTGATGCGCTCGCCGCGAGCGGCGCCATCCAGCAGATCCCGATCTTCCCAGAAATGCCCGAGCCAGCGGGCGCGGTCGGCCCGGGGCAGGGAATCCCAGGCCAGCGCCTCACTCGCCGTGCCGATGAGCGTGAGCTGCGCCCCCAGCCACGCCAACTGGTCCCCGGGACCGTCGTCGTCTGCGGCGGATTGCCACAAGCGCACCGCAGTCACACCATCCCCGCTCTTCGTGCTGAGCCACCCCGCCAGAAAGAAGCGTTCGCCGCGAGTGATGACCTGTTCATCCGCGAGCTGGAGGGCATGGCGCGCAGTGGTCAGATCGCCGGTGTGCACCTCGAGGAGGAGCGCCCTGCGTGCGAGACGACTCCGAAGCGGAGGCGGGATCTGGATTCCCTCGAGTGCCGCGGCGAGAATCTGCCGTTCCTCGGCGGGAGGATTGGCCCAGAGCGCGGGCCAGGGGAGGAGCAGGTCGAGATCCGCGAGTACCGGGACGAAGAGCGAATCCCGCTTCAGCGCGTCGCGATACGCCGCGACGACCCGTCGGCAGTGGCCGGACCACTGCCTGGACTCGAGGGCGGCGATCGGGGCACAACTCCCGTGGGCGATTTGCATTTGGCGAGCCAGAGCGAACCAGCCCCACGGCGAATCGCGCAGGGCGCCACGGGACCGAACGGCGCGAATCAGCGCGGTGTCGAGGCCAAGGTTGGGGCGAGTCGGCGGCGCCTCAAACCGCAGCCCGAACTCCTCGGCGATCCGGGCCGGCAATTCCACTGAATCCGCAACCACGGAGGAGGAACTCGCCCTGAGCCACAAGTTGACGAGTCGCGATTGTCGGCCGTCATCACTTGACTGTCCCGACAATCCGGACGGGGACAGCCCCGCGACAGCGAGTCCGATGGCGAGTGTTCTGGCCCACGATCCTGACTGCGGCAGCACCAGCCCTCCTTCTCCACGTGCGGATTTCCCGAACGCCTTGGCTATCGGACTCTCTCCGGGCCCATCAAAGGATGGTACGAGGAGGCAACGTCAAGGACGTGAGAACCCGGAAAGGATACCGCATGAAGTGATTGCCGCAAATCCCACGCGATGAATTCCGAATCCCTAGGGGATCACCCAAAAATCCCTAGGGGGTCGCTGCAAAGACGTTGCGGCACAAGCAGTTGTGCACACCATCCTCACCCTCTGTCGAGACGGCCGCAGGTGGCGAGACATCTTCGCTGCCTACACGTTACTGCGCGAACGTCAAGCGGGCGTCAAGCGGACGTTCGCTCGCATCCCCAGCCCCACGCTTGCGCCAATCTCCGGCTCCACCGATACTCCCAACATGTTGACCATCTCCCGATTGGGCCGCGGGATCCTCGGCCTGGCCCGCCGACTGGTGATCATCGCGATCTGGATGAACCTCACCATTCCGGTCTTCCTGGTGGTCAACGACCAACTCGAACGTCATCAACTGCTCAAGAAGGATCTCTTCCGCCCCGACGCCACCACCAGCGAGGCGCAGCGCGACGATGTCCAGCGCTATCAGGAAGCCCGACGCGCTCTGGTGGATTCGCTGCTCCCCGAGGGACATGGTGGCACCATCTACGCGACCGACCTAGGCGGACCGGCGGGAGTGGCCTGGACGGAGTTGTCGGCGATCGGCATGCAGGCCGGGATGCTGGCCAGCACCGATCTGATTGGCGGCGTTCTGGCAGGCGAGGCGATCGAGCTGCACGAACGGGCGCATCTGCTGCAGGGCGCCCATCCATCGCTGGTCGGTGCGTTGCTCGCGGCTCTCCCCCCCCCGCGTCGGGGAACCTACGCCGCCACCAACAGCAGCGAACACTTCGCCGAGATGGCCAGCGAGGCCTATCGGCTGCTCCGGCTCACTGACCGCGACGCCAAGATTTCACTCGACACCGAGCGGATGATGCGGCGGATCGAACGGCGTGTGCCGGGTACCGCGCATTTTGTGGGATACTATCTCGATGTGGCAGGCGACATGACTTGGCCCGCGCAAGCCGACCTCCGCCGGCGCGCAGAACTGCTCGCCCGACCGACGGCCGAGCTCTGGTCGCCGATAGCCCGGACCCTCGACGCGCAGCGGGGAGAGAACGGTTTCATGTCACCCTGGCGCCCCGTGCCGCTGGCCACCAGGGTGCGGCGGATTCATGATCGACTGATCCACGACGACGGCCGCATGGAACGGCTGATCGGTTTCCTCACCACCCCGATCGCGGTAGTCTCGGCCGCTCTCGAGTAGCGGCCGCCAATCGCGCCCGCCAGGTTGCGATTATCCAGGCAGGTTATGATCCTCGATCATCTCATTCATGCCGACCGCCAGATAGGCGGTGAGCGACACCATGAGGAGAGTCCCCAGAGCGATCAACGCGATGTCCTCCGGGCCGGCCCGCATCGCGGGGCCGAACGGCGTGGTGACTTCCACGATCCGCCCCGAGCCGAGCTCCATGCCGAGCAGATGTTCCAGCGGGTCGCCAAACGGGAAGGTGATGTAGGAAGCGGGGACTGCGGTGGTGAGGGTGAGATACCCCAGCCACTCGGGCTGGTTGCCCACCGGGATTCCGATGAACCACTGGACGGCTACGGCTATGACGGTGGCCACCAGTCCATACTGGGCGGCACGACCAACTCGACGGCGGATTGCTCCTGACATCCGGTACTCCTGGCTGCGGGCAGACCGACCGTCCGTGGAGCCTCCCGAAAGAGCGGACGGCGGGTCTGGAGGAGTATCGGTTGCAAACGCCGTGCCTTGACGACTACTCGAGCCCCTCCACCACCACCGCAGTGCCGTAGCAGAGCACCTCGGTCACTCCCCGCATGATCTCGGTGCCATCGTAGCGGACCCCCACAATCGCATTGGCCCCCACCTCGTGGGCATGGTGCAGCATGGTGTCGAACGCCTGCTGCCGGGCCCGCTCGGCCAGCGAGGTGAAGGCCGAGATGTTGCCGCCGAAAACGGTCTGCAGGCTGCCGAAGGCGGTGCCTACAATGCTCCGCGAGCGCACCACCACGCCGCGCACCACCCCGAGCGATTGCACCACGCGATATCCCGGCAGTTCAAAGGCGGTGGTGGTCATCTCGTGCGGGAGATCGTCGATCTGACTGCGGATGATTCGTGACATGTCGGGCGCCTTTGGGGATGTTGGATGTTGGATGTTGGATGTTGGATTTTGGATGTTGGATGATGGGGGTAAAAAGTGAGAGGTGAAAGGTGAAACGGGGGCTGTCCCTCGTCCCGACCGCAGGGAGGGCCCTCGGGAGGTGCCACCAACTCGGACTCGCCTGGTACCAAGTGTTGATGAGTGCCGAGGTCAATCGCGTTGCTCGGGACAAGGGGTATTCTCTCCTTCTCTCTTTCTCTCCTTCTCTCCTTCTCTCTTTTTTACCCCCGCCACGTCCCCTTGGCCACGGCGGGGACGAACTTGTCGAGACCGCGCGGCGGGAAGGCGAGCGACTTGCCCTCTTCGGCGCTCTTGTAGGCACTCATCAGGATCCGCATCACGTCGACCCCGTCCTCGAAGGTGAGCAGCGGCCCCTCCTTGTCCAGGAAGACGCGGCAAAAATGGCGATTCTCCGCCGCATAGCCGTAGGCCGATGCCTCGTCCGGCACTACCGGCATCAACCCCATCTCGGCGTTCTGCTTCTCGACCAGATCCTCGCCGGCAGCACCCTGCACCTCGCGACTGAAAAAGCAGTTGAGTTCCGAATTGAGGGTGTTCCAGTTCATCGAGTACTCGGGCCCCAGCAACTCGCCGCTCAGGCGGAGACCGGCGCCGACGAAACTCCACGAGGTGCTCGCCTCGCCGATCACCCGCTCACCGGTCTCGGTCTCGTAGGTGATGGTCACCCCGGCAAAGTCTTCGCTGGGCCGCTTGGTGTAGTCGATCTGCTTGCCGTAGCGCGCCTTGAGCTGCTTGGCATACTCCGGCCTGCTCCACTTGAGCGAGGCGATCCGGCCGTTGATGCACACGGGGGTGAGCGAACTGCGCGGCCGACCCGGCTCGGTGAGCAGGAAGCGGACGACCTCCACCGAGTGGCACATCATGTCATTGAGGACGCCCCCCCCCTGCTTGGTGCCGTCCCAGAACCACGCCGCATGAGGACCGGAATGTTCCTCGGCCGCACGAGAGAGGTAGGGCCGACCGGTGGTCTTGGCGCCACGCGCCCAGATCAGCTCCCGGCCACGGACGATCCCCGGCGAGAAGAGCTGGTTTTCCAGATAACCATGCTTGAGCCCGACCTTCTCGACCATCTTGAGCACGGTCGTCGCCTCGGCGACGGTGCGTGCCAGCGGCTTCTCGCAGGCGATCCCCTTGAGAGTCCCCTTGCCGCGAGCAATCGCATCGCAGATCTCCTCGATATTCTCGATACGCGCCTGATTGGGGCCGCAAAGCCAGATCGCGTCGATGGCGGGATCGGCCACCATCTCGGCGATGCTCTTGAATCCCCTGGCGTCACCACAGCCGAGGTCGCGAGAGAGCTTCGCCGCACTGGCCGCGTTGGCCGCATTGGGGGACCAGACGCCGAGCACGTCGCCGTCGCGCACCTGCTGCCAGGACTGGATGTGGAAGCGGGTGTTGAACCCCGAACCGATGAAACCAACGCCAAGACGGGACATCAATGAACTCCAATTGAATCGAATGTAGGCTGAGGGTGAAACGTGAAAGGTGAAAGGGAACTGAGGGTGAAAACGGGGTGAAACGTGAAAGGTAAAAGGGGGGTGTGCTGTACCTCATCCCGAGCGGAGCGAGGGATCTCGGTAATCATCACCACCGTGGACTTGTCATCCAGCGCCCCAGAGGGGTGCCCCTTTCACCTTTCACCTTTCACCTTTCACGTTTCACCCCGTTTTCACCTTCAGTTCCCTTTCACCTTTCACCTTTCACGTCTCCCCCCGCTCCACTCCCAGATGCCGATACGCCTCATCCGTGCACCCGGTCCACTCGCCGACGTGGGTGTTGCCGGTGTAGCCGAGATCGTTGACGCCGATCTCCGAGGTGTAGAAACCGGTGGCGGTGAGGTCGCGGAACGAGTTGAACCACTGCACCCCGTGGGTGAGCTCGGCTGGTGCGGTGCGCGGGAAGGCGATCAGGTCGAGCAGCTCCCGGCGCTCTGCATCGGTGGCCGAGACGAAGTCCGCTCCGGTGCGCTCCCGCATCTCGTGGTCGAGCCATGCCAGGCCGCCGCGATGGGCGGTGCGCATCCCCGGTTCGAGATCGAGAATGGTGTCCATGAACTCGGGAACGAGGGCATCGGTGGCGCTGCCGGAGCGATCGTCCTTGGGGATGATGTAGTCTACCAGCATCCGGACGGTGGCCCATTCGTGAGCAGTGTAGACCTTGGGAGCGAAGCCGCCGTTTGCCTGGGCAGCCCGCACCAGACGGGTCGCCTCGGTGGCCTGGGCGCCGGTGGGCCGCAGTGCCACACCGGCGGAAATGGCGGCGACGGTGGCCACCAGATCGCGACGCGACAGTGTACTCACAGGGCGCCTCCCTTCCGCAGTTCGGCAATGTGGCGCGAGGTGCGCATCGACAGGGCGAGGATGGTCCAGGTCGGGTTCTTGTCGGCCTGGCTCACGAACGGCCCGCCGTCGGCCACGAACAGGTTCTTGCAATCCCACGCCTGGCACTGGGAATTGAGCACCGAACGCTGCGGGTCGCTCCCCATCCGGACACAGCCGAGCTCGTGGATGATCGCTCCGCCGTTGGCGATGCCGTAGCCCTGCTCCCTGGTGGGCATCGACGAGCGGATCTCGGCGCCCATCTCGGTGAGCAGGGTCCGGAAGGTCTCCTGCATGTGCTTGACCTGCAGGTACTCGTGATCAGACCATTCCCAGTGAAAGCGCAGCACCGGAATGCCGTACTGGTCGACCACCCGGGGATCGAGCTCGCAATACGACTTTTCGTTGGGGATCATCTCGCCGCGGCCCGAAAAGCCGATGGTCGATCCCCAGTAGCGGCGATAGTCGTTCTTGAGGCCCGCGCCGTAGCCGCCGCCGGGAGGATAATTCTGGATGCCGCCCATGAAGCCGTAGCCCGGCATGCCGTGGCCACCCCAGATCTCGATGTGATAACCGCGCGGGAAGTCGAGCTTCTTGTTGTCGAGCCACCATGGCATGTAGAGGTGTGCCCCCCCCACGCCGTCGTGGTTGTGGCGGGGCATGTCGACCAGCGCCGGGACAAACGCGCCGACATCGGTGCCGGTGGTGTCGGTGAGATACTTGCCGACGGTGCCGCTCGAGTTGGCCAACCCCTGCGGGAACGCCGGGCTCTTGCTGTTGAGGAGGATGCGGGCCGACTCGCACGCGCTCGCGGCCAGCACCACCACCCGTGCCAGCGCCTTGTGTTCCTCGCCGGTGGTCTTGTCGATGTAGACCACGCCGTCGGCCAGTCCGTCCTTGCCGACCGTCACCTCGCGCACCATCGCGTTGGTCTGCATGGTCAGCCGACCGGTGAGCAGCGCCGGGGCGATCAGCACGTTGGTGCTGGAAAAATTGGCGTTGACGGCGCAACCGCGATTGCACTGGCCGCAGTAGTGGCAACCGGGACGGCCGTTCTTGGGGCGGGTGAGGATGCTGAGGCGCGAGGGAATGCAGGTGACGCTGTGCTTGTCTGCCGCCTTCTTGACGAGCTGCTCCCAGCAGCGCGGCTGTGGTGCCGGGAGAAAGTGGCCGTCGGGGTGATTCGCGAGACCTTCGTTGCTGCCGAAAATCCCGATCAGGTCATCGACTTCGTCGTAATACGGCTTGATGTCGTCGTAGCCGATCGGCCAGTCGTCGCCCAGACCGTCGCGCGATTTGCCGCGAAAATCGTCGGGGCCGAAGCGCAGCGAGATCCGGCCCCAGTGATTGGTCCGGCCACCGACCATCCGGGCCCGCCACCAATTGAAGCGAGTCCCGGGAGCAGTGGTGAATGGCTCTCCCGGCACGTTCCAGCCGCCGATATTGGCATCGTGCTCCCCAAACGGCCGCTCGGGCGAACTGCCGCCCCGCCGATCAGTCTCCCATGGCTGGGTGAACATGGCGGAGTCCTTGGTGTTGTCCCAGGGACCACCGGCCTCGAGCAGCAACACCTTGGCGCCGGCCTTGGTCAGCTCGTAGGCGGCCATGCCGCCGCCAGCACCGGAGCCGACAATGACCACGTCCCAGACATCGCGTCGCGTTGAGAGAAATGACATTCGTTGAGATCTCGGCTGAGGGGAATCGGAACTTACAGCAGTCAGGTGGATGGGGAAAGGTGGGTGAACGGGGCGCCGCGATGCGGCGCGGGTGAAAGGTGAAACGGGGTGAGTGGGGCGCGGCAGAGCCGCGCGGGTGAACGGTGAACGGGGGACTATCCTCGTCCCGACCAAAGGGAGGGACCTCGGCAGGCGGCACCAGTTGGTGCTTGATGAGTCCGAGTTAGTGGAAAGTACCGAGGTCCCTCCCTTTGGTCGGGACGAGGAGCGATTCCCAGTCCCGTTTCCCCTTTCACTTTTCACTTTTCACGTTTCACCTTTCACCGTTCCCCCGCGCGGCTCCGCCGCTACCCCGCCGCCGCGCCGGGGGGGGGGGCCGGCCGTTCACCCCCAACTGCGGCCTCCGCCGCCAGCGGGCCCCGCAATCAATTCGCCAAGCGCCGAATCTCTCCCGCCATCGCCCGCACCCGCACCGCATCCTTGGCTCCGGCCGCGTCGCGCTCCACCGCAGTGGCGAGGGTGGTGAGCGCACGAGTGCGCGCCGCTCCGGTCATCGCTTCCGCCGCATCGAGAGCGGCACCGATCGCGCTGGTGCGAGTTGCAGGCAAGCCGTTACCGCGCACCAGTTGGTCGAGATAGCTCCTCACCACCGGAAACGCGGCTGGCCAGGTGATCCGTGGCTGGCTCTGCGGATTGAACTCGTCCATGATCACCAACTTGGCGGCCGCGATCTCGTTGGCCGAGAGATGCTCGTTGGGTACCAGTTCGAGAATATCCAGACCGCGCGCCATTTCGGAAGAGTAGATCGCGCCGTTGTACCAGTACGCGCCCCACGAGCCGCCGATCGTCCCGGCACGACGAGTGGTGTCGCCCGGGGCTGGCGGTGCGTCGATCGGGCCGCGATCAAAGAACGCCACTTCGAACGGCTGGTCAGCATCGGTGAAGTCCACCACGTTGACGCCGCCCTGATACCACCCCTGCACCGCGATGTCGCGCCCAGGGACCGGAATCAGCGAGCCGTTGTGGCTGACGCAGTTCTCGTTGGCCGCCTGGCCAGTGGGAATCTTGAAGTAGGCGTGCTGACGGAGCTTGCGATTGGCACCAATGGTGAGGGTGGTGTTGCCGCCCATCTCCATCATCGAGGTGGCTTGGCACATCGGCTGGGTGCCGCCGCCCCACTCGTCGGTGAAGAGCACCTTGCTGCCATCATTGCTGAAGACAGCGGTATGCCACAGCGAGAAATTGGTGTCCGAGACCGCATCGAGGCGCACCGGATTCTCGGGGTCGGAGATGTCCACCAGAATGCCGTAGCTGGCGCAGGCACCGGCCAACAGTCCCATCGCCGGGTAGGCGGTCACGTCGTGGCAGTTGCGCGGACCGGTGGGCGCCGCGTTCCTGCCGCCGCGCCGCGCCGCACCAGCCAGGCCGGTGAAGATCCGCGCCCCGGTGACCACCGCCGCCTGCTCGGGATTGGCCAGCGGCACCTTGATCACGTCGAGGCGAAAGAGTGAATTGTTTTCGTCGGCCGGATCGCTGCCGTTGACGCAACCCGCCATCGCCTCGCGAGCACCCTGACTGCCCGAGACGTAGATATACAGCGTCCCCTTGTCGGTCGGATGCGGGATCACGGTGTGAGTATGCGACCCCTTGCAGGTCTGCACATTCTTCACCAACCGCGGTGCAGCCGGATTGGAGACATCATAGATGCGCACACCGGCCATGTGATCGGCCGGATCATCGACCCCGCCCTTGGCGCAATCGTTCCGGTTGCCGCCACCCTCTGCCGAAATGAAGAGCAGATGGCCGACAATCGAGGGATCGCCCTGTGAGGTGACGCAAGGCACCGCCGAGACCATGGTCGGCGCCGCCGGGTTGCTGACGTCCCAAATGGAGAAACCGGAGAAATTGCCCTGATATACCATCGAACCGCGGAAGGCGAGGTCGGAGTTGACGAAGGTGAGCCCGCGCACCGAGTCGAATGGCGCGGCCTTGGGGGCCGTCGCCAAGAGGCGCATCCCGTTCATCGCCACGCCGGCATTGTGGATGCCGGAACCGAGTCCGTCGCGCGGATCGCCGCCTTGCGGATAGCTCTGGGCGGCGAGTGGTGCGGCGGCGGCCAATACGGCCGCGACAACGGCGGTGGTGCGCAAGCTTCTGATCATCAAGAATCTCCGGAGTGGTTGGCCAGCATCTGCAGCATCAAATCAATTTCGGCGGTCTGCACCGCATGCACTTCGTTGGCAAAGACGTTCACGTCCACTTCCTGACCGGCCCGCGGCGTGGCCAGCAGTCCGGCCACCATGGCAAGCGCGCCCTCATGATGGCGGATCATCAACTGGAGAAACCGTTTGTCGAAGGTCGTTCCCTTGATCCCGGCCAGCTCCCCGAGCTCCCCGGCGGTGAGCATCCCCGGCATCGTAATCGTGCGGTAGGCAGTGGAATCGGGCACCACCTGATCGCGGTCGGCGAGCCATCCCTCCATCAACCGGATCTCGGAGGCCTGCGACTGGTCAATTTTCTGGGCGAAGCGGATCAGGCGCGGGTCGGCACTGCGACTCTCGGCCAGGCGGGACATCTGAATTGCCTGGCCATGGTGGGCGATCATCCCCTGCATGAACTGCACGTCGGCAGCGGTGTGCATCGAGCCGGTAGCAATCGACCGGAGCGACGGCAGCCCGTCGTGACCGGCGGCGTGGTCGGCGTGATCCTGCGCGGCAACGGCACCGAGTGGCGCCAGCACAAGCAGGGTGACAAGAGTCCAGGATGGAACAGTCATCATGGTAACGTGGCGCCGCCCAGTGGGCACCGCAAGGGGGAGGGAGGGGAGGGGGAGGGGGCAGGGGGAGGGGGTGAACGGTGATGGTGAAACGTGAAAGGTGAAACGGTGGTCGTATCGGACTCCGTTTCACGTTTCACCTGCTGTTCCCCGTGTACCCAGTTGACCGTTCCGTTCACCCGCTCGTCGCTAAAGCTACGGCTCGGCTGGTGTCGCTAAAGCGACGGCCCCGTTTCACCTTTCACGTTTCACCTTTCACGTTCCACCCCTTCGTCTGGCGCGCAGCTCCGTGCCCACAGTTCGGCGAATTTGGCGCGATTGTCGGCATCCTCCACGAACACCGTGAATGCCCCGATATAGATGAAGCGCACCGGCGTCCGGCTGCCGCCGACACCGGGCCGACCACCGATTCGGCCGCACACCGCGCGGGCCGGCAGCCGCCCGTCCACCGCCGGTGGCTGCACCACCACCACGGAATCGAAGGTCGCGCTGGCCGGATCATCGAGCAAGGTCGCCAACCGAGACTCGGCAGAATCGCGAAAGGCCGGCGCGCTCGCCAGCTGGGCCGCAGCGATCGAGTCGGTCCGCGCAGCAGCCAGGACGGCCGGATCAGGCTTTGGCTCGCCCTTGCCGCACGCCGAGCACATCAACAATGACAACAACGCAAGACGATGCATCGCCCCCCCCCGTTTCACCTTTCACCCCCGTTCACCCCTCACCGTTCACCATATACCGTTTCACCTTTCACCTTTCACCTTTCACCTTTCATCCCCCGTTCACCGTTCACCCGCGCGGCTCTGCCGCGCCCCCCTCACCCTACTCCGGCCTATACCGCCTCACCAAATCCCGCTCGATGTCGATTTCGGAAAACGCCACCGCCTTCAATTCTCCGCGCGCATACATCGCAGCCTGATCGCTGAACCAGGGGCTCTCGGGATTGCTGCTCGCGCCGTAGGCCATGATCGATCTGGCTCGCGGTCCCTCCGGCGTGAACTCCACCACCAACACCCAGCCGTCGCCGCCGGCATTCTCGAAGCGACCATCGCCGATTGGACGAAGGGACAGCACCCGGAAGCAGCCGTAGATCCCGGCGCAGCCGCCGGTGGGGACATCCACCGGGCCGCGGCGCACTCTCACCAGGTCGCCCCAGAGCGGGTCGAGCCGTCCGTGGGCTTTTTGCACCATGGCAGCCGCCTCGCGAAGGGTGCGTACCGCCCGCGCCGGGTCGGCGAGTCCGTCGGGAGTGGTGATCGGATCGGCGGCACTCCACTGCCGGGCCCACGCCCCTGCGTTGCGTGACTCCGTGTTGTTGCCGCTCTCGCGGTAGTAGCGGTCAAACCATTCGGTGAAGAGCACTGCACCGCGGGCCGTCGGGCTGGCGGTCCGGTCCCAACGCTCCAGCACCCGTACTGCGCGCGCCAATTCACCGCTCGGACGGGTCGCTCGAGCCGCCGCCAGGAGCTCGTCCAGGAATCGTTCGGCGGCAAGCATGCGCGGCGAGTGCTTGAGGCGGATCACGTCACTCACACTCACCTTGGGCTGGCTCTGGGCCAGCATGGCGCCGAGCTGGCTCCGGAGGCGGAGATCGGGAGAGGGAAAGTCCGGGGGGGGGAACCTGGTTGAATCGAACGGACTCTCCAGGTTGGTGAAGTGGAACGGGTCGTTCTCATTGTGCAGGTAGCCGCTCGGCGGGTTCACCAACTGCGGCAGCGCGTCGAGCGGATAGAGCGAGGTCCAGACATCATCAGTGCCGGTGGCGGGCACCGCGGCGGTATCGCCAAGGGCATCGTGTGGCCGCCTGGGCAGTGCGGCATTCCAGAGGTAGGCAATATTTCCCGCCCGATCGGCGTAGGTCAGGTTCGACTCGGTGTGCGCCCGCATCGCCATCGCCTCCAGCCAATCGGCGTGCGTCCGGGCCCGCATCATCGCCAGGAACTGCTCCGCCTTGCGATACTCCTGCCATCCCGGCGACTTGAGCACATACACCTCACCGCTGCCGCGCCCGATCACCGGACCGAGCGTGGTGCGCCAGACTTCGCGCGACTCGGGGACGACGGTGTCGCCGCGGCGGACCTCAACGGTGAGAAGTTTCCGCTCCATCGGCACCGAGCCGCCATCGAACAGCAGATTATCGGGTCGCGAAGGATCGAGCCGCAGCGCGTAGACCTCCTCCAGATCGGGGCTGTTGTTGGTGGTGGCCCAGCCGAGTGACTCGTTGAAGCCGCCGTTGAAATAGAACGGAAAGCCGACCCGGAAATCGCCGTAAAAGTTGATCACCCCCGGGACGGTGATCTGTGCCTCGTAGTAGGTGCTGTACCAGTCGGCGCGCCAGCCGATGTGCGGATTGCGGAGCAGGATGGTGTTGCCGGTCGTGGTCCGGTTTGGCCCGAAGGCCCAGGCGTTGGAGCCGATGTTGTCGCGGTTGACTGAATCGGCGGCATGGCGGCGCGCCTGGGCGCGCTCGAAGCGGCGGATCGCCGGCTCCACCTGTTCGTCCACCCAGAGCGCTGCCACGTCGTGTGGTGTGAACCGTGGCAGATCGTAGCGTGCGTACTCATCAGGATGCAGTTCGATCCAGCGATTCACTGCGGCCGCCCACCCTTCCTGCACCCGGCGCAGATCGGCGCTCAGTCGCGAGTAGGTCGCCACCGCCAGCGCGTGGGTCTCCACATGGGTGAAGTCGCTCTCCAGCGAATCTGGGCCGAAGATCTTCGACAGTTCACCACGCCCCCGCACCAAGTTGAGCACCACCATGGCACCGTGATCTTCCAGTTGGGCCCAGGCCAGGCCGTACCCCATGGCACCCATGTCATCGGCGAGGATGTGCGGCACCCCGTGGCTGGTACGGCGGATCTCGACGCGCGACGGGTAGTCGGGAGTCGGTGGGGGAGATTGCAGGACCGCGAGGAGAATGAGGGAAGTGAGCATGGTGGCCGCAGGTAACTAGTGAGAAGAGATTGCGCTGAGTCGGGGGAAAGTTATCGCGTGGTCAGCGCTGGTGCAGATCCTTCAACTGGATGACGGGTGAGCCGACAGTCACCCCGCAACCACATCCCGCGCCTCGACCAACGCCGCCCTGGCATCGCCGGTCGGGATGAACTCGTGAGCCAGCCACCCCGCAAAGCCGGTGGCCGCGATTGCCGCGGCGATCGCGCCGTATTGCAATTCCTGCCCTCTGTTCAGCTCGTTGCGCCCGGGGTTGCCGGCGGTGTGGTAGTGGGCAAACCATTGATGATTGTTGCGAATGGTGCGGATCACGTCGCCTTCCATGATCTGCATGTGGTAGATGTCGTAGAGCAGCCGCACCCGGGGGGAGTTCACCCGTTCGGCGACCGCCACCCCGAAGCGGGTGGTGTCGCCCTGGAACCCGCCGTGATCGACCCGGGAATTGAGCATCTCCAGGACAACAGTCACGCCGTGCCGTTCCGCCAACGGGGCAATCCGCGAGAGGGCGGTGGCGCAGTTGGCGATCGCGGTCTCGTCATTTATTCCCGGCACCCGGTCGCCGAACATCGCAATCACGTTGGCAATGCCAACCGCTGCCGCACCGGGAATCACCGCCTCCAGTTCGGCGAGGATGGTGGCGTGATGCGCCGGATTGTTGAGGCCGCTCCGGATGAAGTCGCGCCGTGGGGACGAGTTGGCGGTGCTGATCGCCAAGCCGTGCGCCTGCACGGTGGCCCAATCCTTCTGGTCGACCAAGTCGACTGCCCCGAAGCCCAGCTCGCGCACCATGACGCAAAAATCGTCGAGCGGCATCCCGCCGAACGGCCAGCGACAGACCGATTGCCGGAGTGGCGCGATCCCGGGGCCCGGCATCGCGGTCGATGCGGCGGCGCTGATCTTGTTGGGCAGCGACATTCCCGCGGCGCTCAGCAGGGAAGTGGCGACGAACCCGCGGCGCGTAGTCATCAATCGAACTTCAGCGCCTTGAGGTAGCGAAACGAAGTCCAGATGCTGGTCATCGGGTCGGCCGGGTTGTCGTGCTCCACAAACGCGTGCTTCATTCCCGACAGTTTCCGTTGGGAGAAGATCCGGGCAAAGTCGATCGACCCCTTGCCGACATCCCGCATCTCGTACTCCGGCGCCTGTCCGGCGTCCTTGACGTGCATCAGCGGAAAGCGCTTGGGCCACCTGTTGATGTACTCCAGCGGGTCGATTCCGGCCTTGGTCATCCAGTAGAGATCGAGTTCCATGTCGACCAGCTTGGGATCGGTCTCCTCCAGCAGCACATCGTAGATCCGCCGACCATCGATCTCCTGAAATTCAAAGTCGTGGTTGTGGTAGGCGATCTTGATGTTGAACCCCTTGGCGTCCTCGGCCGCCTTGTTCATCGTCTCGGCAGTCTCCTTGATGGCATCGATCGAGTCGCGCTCGAACTCCGCCAGCCAAGGCACCACCAACCACTTGTGGCCGATCTCCGCCGACTCATCGAGACGACGATAGAAACCACCGCGCAAATCGGAGAGCTGCACATGCGCCGCCGGTGACTTGAGGTCGTTGCGGTCCAGCAACTGCTTGATGGCGCGCGGCGGACGGCCGAAGTACCCGGCAAACTCCACCTCCCGATACCCCAGTTGCGACACCTCGTAGAGGGTGCGCTCGACACTCAGCTCCATCCGAGATCGGACGGTATAGAGCTGCAGCCCGATCTTGTCGAGCGAATCGCGCGAAGGCAGCAGCGGCCCCAACGACCCGTGCACGGTCGGGAGGACGACACCCCCTGCCATCGCCTGCAACCAGGTCCGACGATCCATCAGCATTCCTCCCGATTCAGCTTTGCAGTGCGCGGTACTCAGGGAAGATAGGCACGCACCGATTGGCGCCGACCCCAGCAAGGAACGTGAGGCAGCATACCCCCCCTTTCCCCGTTCACCGTTCACCCCTTTTCCCCTTTCCCCTTTCACCTTTCACCTTTCACCTTTCACCTTTCCCCTTTCACCTTTCACCCACGAGGAACCCTTCAATCAACCTCGCCACCTCGCCCGGCCGATCCATCATCGCCCAGTGCGACACCCCGGCCATTTCGTGGTGGGGCAATCGGGGCCTGAGGGTATGCAGGGTGAAGGGGGCGGCGTTTACCGGCGTCGTGATTAGTAGTAGTTTGCCATAATACTTGTCCACCAATGGCAGCGGAGCAAAAAGTAGTAGTGACGAGTACATCGCCGAGATTGCTTGTGGTGGTGCGGCCAGCATCGCCGCCCGCACCCGCCGGTCGGTATCCGCGCTCGCCTGGTTCAGCGCCATGTCGATCGCTCCGTCGAGCGTCGCGGCGTAATGGTCTGGATCTTTCAGCCCGGCCAGAAAGCTGTGCAGCGCTTCGGGGGGTACGTAGGAAAAATCGCCGGCCGGGTCGACCAGTATCATCCCGGCGATTTGGTCGGGGATGGCCCGGGCCACCACCAGCACCGGGCTGGCGCCAAAGGAATGACCGACCAGCACCACTGGTCCGAGCTGCAACTGGTCGAGCACGGCGATCAGATCATCCGCATGGGCCTCCACGGAGTAATCGTCATCCGAGGGGACCGCCGAGCGTCCGTGGCCCCGGAGTTCCGGGACGATCACCCGATGCTGCCGCCCGAGGGCCCGCACCGTGCTGGCCCAGAAGGAGGCGTCCCCCGCCATCCCGTGGACCAGGACCACGGGCGTCCCGGCCGGATCGCCGTGCTCCTCGACGGCGATCGTTCCGGCCGCTCCGTTGAGCTTTCTCATTCTGGATAATAGTAAAAGAGAGAAAGAGAGAAAGAGAAAAAGAGAGAAAGAGACAGCCATTCCCTCGTCCCGACCGTCGGTCGGGACGAGGGTCTCTTTCTCTCCTTCTCTCCCTCTCTCTTTCTCTCTTTACTCCCAGCTTCCGCCGAGCGCCTTGTACAGCGTCACCGCGCTGACCAGGTATTCGCGTTCCGCACTGGTCAGCGCCAGCTCGGCGTTGAAGAGACTGCGCTGGGCATCGAGCACCTCGAGATAGCTGGCGATTCCGGCGTCGTAGCGTCGTTCGGCCAGGGTAAATGCCCGGCGGAGTGCCTGGGTCTGGGTCTCCTGGGCGGCGATCTGGTCGCGACTGGTGCGCACCCCGATCATCGCATCACTGACCTCGCGCATGGCAGTGAGGACGGCGCGTTCGTAGCGGATTTCTGCCTGTTCGGCGCGGGCCGCAGCGACCTCCTGCTGGTTCTTGAGTCGCCCGCCGGTGAACAACGGAATGGAGATCCCTGCCTGAGCAGTGAAGATCTCGGTGTTGCTCTTGAACATGTCGCTGAAGTTTTCGGCCTGGGTGCCGTACTGCCCATTGAGGAAGATCGTCGGCAGCCGCGCCTTCCGCGCCGCACCGGTCCTGGCATGGGCGGCGTCGAGGTCGAAGGCGGCACCCATCACATCAGGGCGGCGACCGATCAAGTCGGCGCTGACCTCTTCGGGGACAACCACCGCGCGCGCGACCGATGCCAGAGGCCTACCCCTGGCGATCGAACCCGGCACCCGTCCGATCAGCAGCGACAATTGGTGCTCGGTGCGGGCAATCGCCCGGGTGAACTCGGCCACCCGTGCCGCCGGTGCTGCCACCTCGGCCTCGAACAGCAGCACATCGAGCTCGGAGATCACCCCTTCGGCCAAACGCCGACGCGCCAACTCAAGAGTTTCCCGACGGGAAGCGAGGGTGCGCTCGGTGATGGCGAGGTTCTCGTCGAGTTCGCGCAACTGCAAGTAGGCGCTGGCCACGTCGCTCACCAGCGAGAGAATGGTGGCGCGTGACTCCTCGCGCTCGGCCGCCAAATCGAGCGAGGCACCGCGGGCGTTGCTGCGGATCCGTCCCCAGAAATCAAGCTCCCACGTGAGATCGCCAGTGGCACGGTAGGTCTCGAAACCGAGCGCGCCAATCGATCCGAAGACCACCTGCGATTGCCCAATCGTGCCGTTGGCGGAAAGCTGCGGATAGAGATCGGCCTTGCTGACCCCCACGGCCGCCCGGAACTCGCGAATCCTCGCCTGAGCCAGGTGCATGTCGCGGTTGGACCGCACCGCCTCGCGCACCAGGTCTACCAGCACCGGATCCTGCAACAGGTCTAGCCATGCCACAGCACCGATTGTGTCCGGCGCCAGCGACATCTGCTCGAACGGCATCGGACGAAGCGCCGCCAGTGAATCGAAGAACGGCCGCGTTTCCTCTCCCACCGCCGCGGTACGCACCGGACCGACCGGTGTCTGGGCCACGGCACTGGTGGCGATGGTGATCGACATCAGGGTCGACACCAGGGACAACTTGCTCACAACTCCTCCTTCGGACCCGAGGCCCGACCTTCACTGAATCTGCTGATGAGAGAGAAGAACAGTGGAATGAAGAACACTCCCACCAGAGTGGCCGTCAGCATCCCGAAGAACACCCCCGTGCCGAGCGAGCGCCGGGATGCGGCACCAGCTCCCCCCGCAATGGCCAGCGGCAACACGCCGAGGATGAAGGCGAATGAGGTCATCAAAATTGGGCGGAATCTCTCGCGGGCCGCTTCGGCTGCGGCCTCCGCAATCGGCAACCCCTTGTTGCGGAGCGCGGTCGCGAATTCCACGATCAGGATGGCGTTCTTGGCGGCGAGTCCCACCACCGTGATCAGGCCGACCTGGAAGTAGATGTCGCTCGGCATTCCGCGCAGCCAGATTCCGACAAAGGCCCCGAGAATTCCGAACGGAATACCGAGAATGACTGCGAATGGAATCGACCAGCTCTCGTATTGCGCGGCCAGCACGAGGAAGACCAGCACCAGACCGAGTGCAAAGACCAGCCCCGAGTCGCCGGCCGAATTGCGCTCTTGGAACGACTCGCCGCCGTAGGCGAAGCCCATCCCGCGACTGGCGTATTTGTCGGCCATCAATCTTTCCACCGCGTCGAGCATCTCGCCTGAGCTGCGCCCGGGTGCCGGCACCCCGGTGATCATCGCGGATGTCATCCCGTTGAAGCGGGAGAGAATGCTCGGGCCTCCCTCGAATGATGTGGTCACCAGCGACGCCAGCGGCATCATCTCTCCGGTCGACGAGCGGACATGCAGCCGGCCGATGTCCTCCGGCTGTTGGCGGAACGGTGCCTGCGCCTCGGCCTGTACCCGGTAGGTCCGCCCGAAGAGATTGAAGTCGTTGATATAAAGAGTCGAGAGCGATGCCTGCATGGTCTGGAACACGTCGGTCAGACTCACGCCACGAACCTTGGCTGCCTCCCTGTCGACGGTCACGCGCAGTTGCGGGACGTTGGCGCGGAAGGTGGTCTGCACCCCGCCGAGTTCGGGCAACTGGTTGGCGTCGATCACGAACTCCTGCACGGCTGCGGCGAAGTCCTGGAAGTCCTGCCCTCCCCTGGATTGCAGGTGCATCTCCAGGCCGCTGGTGGTGCCGAGGCCGGGAATCTCGGGAAAATTGAATCCGAACGCGAGTGCCTCTCTGATGGCGAAGAGCTGCCCGTTGGTGCGGCCGACCACGGCGTCGATGCCAAGATCGGGAGTGGTGCGCTCCGACCAGTGCTTGAGGTTGACGAAGATGATCGCCGAGTTGGTCTGTGCCGCGAACGACAAGGCGTCGAGACCGACCAGCGCCGCCGCGTGGGCCACCGCCGGATCCTTGAGCAGGAACTCCTCGACCCGCTCGACCACCGCCTCGGTGCGCTGCTTCGATGCGCCGTCCGGCAGTTGCAGCGCGATCGCGAAGAACCCCTTGTCCTCGGGCGGGATGAACGCCTGCGGAGCGCGGCGGAACAGCACCACCGTGAGCGCGATCAGCACCGCGAAGACCGCCAGCGTGGTGCGCGGCGCGCGCTGGATCCGGCGCACGGCACCGACGTACTTCCGCGTCCCGCTCCCGAAGCTGCGATTGAACCAGCCGAAGAAGCCGCCCTGGGCACCGAGATGCGCGGCATCACCCGGCTTGAGCATGATGGCGCAGAGCGCCGGGGTGAGCGTGAGCGCCACGATGCCGGAGATGACCACCGAGAGGACGATCGTCACCGCGAACTGCTTGTACATCTCGCCGGTGATGCCGCCGAGGAAGGCGACCGGAATGAACACGGCCGAGAGCACCAGTACGATCGCGATCAGGGCGCCGGCCACCTGCCCCATGGCGCGGTCGGCCGCCTCCCGCGGACCCACCTTCTCCTCGGCCATGATCCGCTCGACATTCTCGATCACCACGATGGCGTCGTCGACCACGATGCCGATCGCCAGTACCAACCCGAACAGGGTGAGCACGTTGACGGAGAAGCCGAGCATCATCAATCCGAGAAAGGTACCGATCACCGAGACCGGCACGGCCAGCACCGGAATGAGCGTGGCGCGCCAACTCTGCAGGAAGATGAACACCACCAGAGTGACCAGCAGCATCGCCTCTACCAGCGTCTTGATGACCTCGCTGATCGACTCCTCGATGAACGGGGTCGTATCGTACGGAGTGACCCAGCCGACGCCGTCGGGAAAGTCGCGCTCCAACTCGGCCATCCGGTCATTGAAGCGTTCCCGGACGTCGAGCGCGTTGGCGCCGTTGCGCAAGTTGACGAGGATGAAAGTCGTCGGCTTGCCGTCGAGCCGGGCGACCTGGTCATAGTTGCGGGACGCAAGTGCCACCGTGGCAACATCACCCACCCGGATCAGCGAGCCGTCCGGATTGGCCCGGATGATGATGTCCCGGAATTCTTCCTCGGTCCGCAGGCGACCCTGGGTGGTCACGGGAATCGTCAACTGGGTGCCGATCGGCGACGGCTCCCGGCCGAGTCGACCGGCAGGATTGGTGGTGCTCTGTTCGCGCACCGCCGCGGCCACATCGCCCACGGTCAGTCCCAGTTGTGTCAGACGATCGGGATCGAACGAGATGTTCATCGCGAACTCGAGCTGACCGAACACCGTGGCATTGCCGACGCCCGGAATCCGCTTGAGTTCGTCTTCGATGTTGAGCTTGGCGTAGTTGCTCAGGTAGGCGGCGTCGAAGCGCGGATCATCCGAATAGAGCGCCGCCGCGAAGAGAATGTCGCTCTGGGCCTTGGTGACCACAATCCCGTTCCGGCGCACTTCCTCGGGAAGCTGCGGCTCGGCAAGCTTGATGGCATTCTGCACGTCGACCGCGGCGAGGTCCTGATCGCGGGCGATGTCGAAGTACACCGTGAGGTTCATCACGCCGTCGGAGGAATTGGCCGACTGGTAATAGAGCAGGCCGTCGAGACCCGACAACTGCTGCTCGATCGGTGCCGCCACTGCGAGCGCCACATCCTCTGCCGTGGCGCCAGGGAAGCTTGCCACCACGCTGATCGCCGGCGGAGTGATCTGCGGGTAGCGGTTGACCGGCAGCCGCTGCAGCGCGAAGAGGCCGAGCAGGGTGATGACGATGCTGATCACGGCGGCCATCACCGGCCGACGCACGAAGAAATATCTGGGCTCGGGAGTTGTTGCCCCGTCGCCCGCCGATGGCGAGCCGCTCACGGGCGACTCGCTGTCGCAATTGCGTTGCTGTCAGTGACTGCAACCGGAACAGGGGTGACCACTGCCCCAGGACCGGTTTTCTGGATGCCGTCGACGATCACCCGATCACCAACCGACAATCCGCTGGTTACCACCCAGCGATCTCCGGTCCACGACCCGACCTCGATGTCACGGGCCAGCACGGTGTCGCCAGGCCCTACCAGATAGATCACTCGCCGCCCCAACTGCTGCTGCACGGCGCGCTGCGGCACAGTCAACGCGTCACCGAGCACGAATCCCTCGAGGCGCACTCGCACGAACTGGCCCGGCACCAGCAACCGGTCGGTGTTGGTGAAGCGGGCCCGAATTTCCTGGGTGCCGCTCCCCGGTTCCATGACCGGATCGACGTAGTCGATCACTCCGGTGCGCGGCAGGGTGGCACCATCGGGCAACTCGACCGACACCTTCAGAGAGGAACCCGGCCGAAGCAGTGCCGCCGACGCCGACGAACGACTCCACTCCAGCATCTGCTGACTCGACGGGCGGAACGACACATAGATCGGCTCGAGTTGGTCGATGGTCGTCAGCAGATCCTCCGACCCCGACACTCGACCACCCAATTCCACCTGCGCCCGACCGACCCGACCGCTGATCTCGGCCCGGACAGCGGCGTCTGATAGATCCTTGGCGGCGCGATCGTGATCGGCTCTGGCGCGCAGCAATTCCGTCTCGGCGTCGTCCAGGTCGCGTTGCGCGACCGCCTTCTCGGCCACCAGCGGGGTCAGACGCTTCACCAGTCGCTCGGCGTTGGCAAGCCGAGCGGCGGCACTCGCCGCGGCGGCCTGGTAAATAGTCCGGTCGATTTCATAGAGCACCTCGCCGCTGCGCACTTCCGCTCCCTCACGGAACGGCCGGGCAGTGATGATCCCGGCCACGGCGCTGCGGACCTCCACCCTACGGAACGGCTGCACCGTACCGACAAACTCATGGATCTCGGCAACGGTCGTGGCCACCGCGGTCTCGACACCTACTTCCGCCGGGGGAGGCGCCTCCTGGGATGGCGGCTCTCCGCCACATCCTGTCACCGCAAGCAGCGCTGCCAACAGTACTCCCGCACTCTTGATTGGCAGGAATGAATCACGATACATCAAGACCTCGGTGTGATGAAATGTCACGATTGGGGCGGAGTTGGTGTTGTGGTGCAGCCGACCAGACGATCGACCGCACCGCGGATCGTCTCGAAGGCGGTGACGACGCAAGAGGATTCCCGGGTGCAGGCCGCCACGAAATGCAGGTTGAGCATCGCGCCCAAGAGGAGTGCGCTGATTACATGGGCTGCATGCGATGGCGGACCATCGAGGTGAAACTCGCCGGCCGCAGACCCCGCCTCGAGCACTGCCTCCAACCGCTCCCGGAAGCGCTGCATCAGTTGACGAAAGAGTTGTTGCGCCGACAGGGGGAACTCCTCGATTTCCCGCAACACCGTCAGCGTGAGATCAGGCATTCCAGGCGCAGTCATTCGTTGCCACTTGAGCTCGATCAACTGGTGCAAGGCACCGCGATAGCCAGCCGCGGTGGGTGCCAGAATCAGGGCACCTTCGCTGAAGTCGAGGGCAGCGTCGGCAACCATCGCCTCGAAGAGGGTCGCCTTGGAACCGAAATAATGGCTGACGGTGGCGGAGGACACCCCCGCCCTCCGGGCCACATCGGCGATCTTGGCCCGCGCAAAGCCATCCTCGCCAAATACGGTCCGAGCCGCCGCGAGAATTTCTTCACGGCGTTCGGCGGGCCGGCGTTGCCAGCGGGGCGGGGGAGGAGTGGCGGGGTTGGCGTCCATGTCTCAATATAATTGGATCATGGATCAATAAGCAATGGCGCGGTAAGTTGTTGTTATAAAGGCAGTTGATCGGAATTACTTGGCTCAGTGCAATTATTGCGATCGGGGTAAGAGGGGATATTGGATGTTGGATATTGGATGTTGGGCTCCCCCGATTCGAAATTGTGTCAAGGGCAAAGGAGCATCCAACATCCAGAATCCAACACCCAACTTCCAACTAACGACCTACCCCCCACACCTCCAACCGCACCAATCCACTGGCCGGATCTTCCCGCCTCACCACCACCCGATCCTCCGCCACCGCGAAGAGGGTCCCTTCGGGCAGCGTCACCCGGCCGATCGGCTTGCCGTCGGGGTCGAGCACGGTCCAGGTGGTCATGTCATCGCCCAACGAGGTACCACTGGTCATCCAGAGCCGGCCCAATTGGTCGGCGCGCAGTTGCCCGATGGCGGGGAATGTATTGGCAAAGACCGTCTCCTTGAGTTTGGCGATCTCGACATCGAGAAGCTCCGCCGGAATGAGTCCCTTCAGACGTTCCAATCCCTCGGCTGCCCGCTCCCGATAACGCTCCCGATCGGCTTCGGTCACCTCCCGGCGTGGTTGATTGAAGCGCACCACCCGGTTCGGCTGGGCCGGAAAGGTCGCGCCGCTCACGACGAACTCGTCCAGTTCGGCGACATCGCCAGTCGAGAGCCAGAACCCGTTCCTGGTGACGGCGATCTGCGCTGCCGGTCCGAACCCCACCTGCCGGGAGATCGGCATTACCTGATTGCCGAAGGTCAATGACGAGCGGTAGCTCTGTGTTCCGCGGGTGACGGTGACTGTGTCGTAGTTGGTAGCCGCGCTGCCGAGCGCGAAGATCGGCAAATCCAATCGGTAGATCTTTTCGTTCCCCTCAGGGGTCTGCGGCAGCAGCGTCTCGCCGGACAGCACGAAGCTGCCGTCATCGAGGCGCCCGCGCATCAGCGGAACAATCGGTCGATCGGCAAGCAACGGGAAATCGAGTTCACCCAACAGAGTGCCATCAGCTCCGTAGAGGATTCCCTTCCGGCGAGTCACCTCGAAGGCGAGGACGGTGTCACCCGGCAGAATTAGGAGCTGAATGAGGGCGCGGTATTCACCCGGCCCCTCGCCCGCGCGCCCCAAGGTGCCGACCTGGGCACCATCGGCGCCGAAGAGGATGATCTGGGCTGGTTGGGCGGTGGCCACCACAACCCGGCCATCGGAGAGAATCCCGCCAAGGGTTGCGGTGGTGAGATCGAGAGTGGCATCGGGAGAGTCGTCACCGATGATGGCCAGCGGTTCCTTCGACAGAGTCCACTCCGGAGCGTCCTCGATGGCCCCGGCCGGAAACTCGAGGATGGCGATGCCAGCGGAATCGCGGGCGACGGCTGCGGAGTTGCGGCCTGCGGTGTCGCCGCCGCAAGCGGCGAGGAGGAGGAGGAGGAGGAGTCTGGATCGCATGAGGGGCTCGATGATTGAAGAGGTCGTAGGTCGTAGGTCGTAGGTCGTAGGTCGTAGGTATAGAGAGGGGATGTTGGATGTTGGATGCTCCACTCCATCACTCTTTCTCTCCTTCTCTCATTCTCTCTTTCTCTCTTTTTCGCGCACCCTCACCAGTTCGGCGAAATGTGCTCCGTCCCGTGAAGTGGCAACCCGCATCAGCACTCCCGGTTCCGCGGCGAACGGCCAGGTGGCATCGAGGCGGGCGGTGATGATCGCTTCGCCCGACTGCAAGTCGATCACTTCGATCATCGTGTCGTACACCCGGTCGGGATCACTGATCACCGATCGACCGGTTTCCCCCCCCCTCGCATCGAGCGTGTCGATTCCCTTTTCCCAGTCGGTATCGACCGCCTTGCCCAGCACCCAGAGCCGGTCGAGGTCGTCGAACCAGGCGCCCTGCAAGGTGGGCTGGGGGGCGATTCCGGGAGCGGGGGCCTGGTAGCGCTGGTAGGGTGTGAACCACTCCGGCGTGCGCTCCAGTGCACCCAGATTGGCACCGGTGGTATCCCAGTGCTCGATCCGCCAACTGCCGAGCATCGGGACGGTCCAGATGGTGGCGTCCCGGGCCAGCACGATCCGGCGCATTGCTCCGAGCGGTTCGTCGGGGAGCGGGGTTCCGATGTACCGGATCACGGCTCCCTCTCCATTGAGCAGCAGCAGCGGCAGCGGTGCCCCGCTGGTGGCGGCGGCGATCACCAGCCGACCATCCGGAAGCACCGCCGCGTCCCAAGGTGCCACCGGCAAGGCGATGGTCCGCGCGAAGACACGCTCCGGAGAAAAAACGCTGGCCCGAGCCGAGCCGTCGAAGAGCCAGAGCGAATCGCCCGGCCCCACGCGTGAGAAGAGTGGTTCGATGAACTGCCCGGGGCCATCGCCGGTCTCGCCGAGCGAACCGAGATAGCGCCCATCGTCGCCATACACCTGCGGCAGCTCGACTGACGCGCCGGCTTGAGGCACCATCACCCGATAACCCAGAGGGTGTCGGGGCGAGATGCGCGGCCAGCTGGCGATCGCACCGACGCCGTCGGCTGCACCAACGGCAGGGAGTGGTTCGAGCACAATCGGCGAGAGTTCGCGTGACGAGTTGCCGCACGCCAAGGTCACCAGCAAAACGCCGAACTGCATTGGCGAGCGACGCATCGCGCTGTTCCATGGGGAAAAGAGATCCGACAAGCTGAGCTGGAAGCTACCCCCGGTCCGCGTCCCGTCAATGCGGCGCTATTCGCCCTTGCCCAATCCCGCCGGCGAGCGAGCCCTGCCATACGCCAACGCCAGCGCCGCCAGGGCGAGCAGGTACGGGAGCGCCAGAAATAACTGGTAGGGGATCTTGCTGTCGCTGGCCTGGAAGAGGTACTGGAGTGCAGTGGCACCCCCAAAGAGCAGAGCAGCGCTGGCCACACCCCATGGCTGCCAGCGTCCGAGCACCACGATCGCAATGGCGATGAAGCCGCGACCGGCGGTCATCTTCTCGGTGAAGGTCCCCACTTGCGCCAACACCAGGGTGGCGCCGGCCAGCCCAGCGAGCAGACCGCCGAGCAGGATCGCGATCCATCGCACTCGCGCAGTCCGGACCCCCATCGCCCGGGCGGAAGGCGCCGATTCACCTGTGGCCCGCAGTTGCAACCCAAGTCTGGTCCCGAACAACAGCCACGCCAGAATCGGGATCAGGCAGTAGACCAAATAAGTGAGCGGTGACTGAACAAAGAACACCGGGCCGACCAGGGGCAGTTGGGCCAGGCCGGGAATCGCCATCGGCGCCAGGGTGGGGAGGTCGAGTCCGGCACCTCCCGAGCCGAAGTATTGACGTGCCACCACTCCGGTGAGTCCGATCGAACCGAGGGTGACTGCCGTTCCGGTGATGATCTGGTCGGCCCGTGCCGAGACGACCACTGCCGCGAAGACGGTCGCTACCACGACCCCGACCAGACTAGCCACCATCACCCCGGCCAGCGGGCCACCGATCATGGCACCGATGGCGGCTCCCAGGGCACCGGCCAACATGGCGCCCTCGATGCCGAGATTGATGATTCCGCTCCTCTGCACCAACGTCTCGCCGAGTGCCGCAAAGGCAAGCGGGGTGGCGACCCGGACAGTCGCGGCGCCGAAGGCGACGGCCAGTTCGAGGTCGATCATCTGGTCCTCCGCGCCAGAATCACCAGGGTGAGCAAGACCACCGCCTGCACCACCTGGACTGCCACCGCGGGGACTCCGGCGTCGCGCTGCATGGCACCAGCACCGGCCTCCAGCCCGCCGAAGAAGAGTGCAGCGAGGACGATGCCGCCCGGATGGAGTCGGCCGAGCAAGGCCACCGCGATGGCAGTGAAGCCGTACCCCGGCGACAACTGCTGATAGAGCGCAAAGGAGACACCACTCACTTCCACAGCACCACCGAGCCCGGCGAGCGCTCCCGAGAGAATGAGCGCACCGGCCAGCACCCGGAGCGGTGCGATGCCGCCCACCGTGCTCGCTGCCGTTGGACCGGCACCCACTGCGCGGAGCCGAAAGCCCCACCCGGTGCGCCTGAAGGCGACCCACAACACCGCCGCCAGCAGCAGTGCCAGCAGCAAGCCGGCGTGCAACCGGGCGTCGGGAAGGAGGCGAGGGAGCCTGGCCGCCATGGCAACCTGATCACTCTGCGGATAGCCGCCACTCGCTTCCTGCAGCGGACCGGCGACCATCCAGCTCACCGTCGCCTCGGCCACAAAATTGAGCAACAGAGTGGTGATCACCTCGGTCACCCCGAAGCGGAGCCGCATGGCGACCGGCACCAGCATCCACGCTGCGCCGGCCAGACCACCTGAGAGCAGCACCACCGTCACGGCAACAGGGGGGGGGAGATCGCCGACCAGCAGCCCGCTCCAGGTCGCCGCAATCGCCCCGGCAGCGAACTGTCCCTCCATCCCGATGTTGAACCCTCCGGCCCGTGCACCGACGGCAAAGGCCAGACCGAGCAGGAGGAGTGGAATCGCCCGCACCAGAGTGGCGGAGAAGATGGCGTAGCGTGAACCAGCGGCGCCATCCCACAGCGCCGCCAGTGCCGTCTGGGTGTCGTACCCTGCCAGCGTCAGGAACGCCGACAGGAGCAGCAACCCTGTCAGCAACGCCAGCGCTGCAGGACCGAAGGCGCGCCAGACACCGACTCGCTGCAGCAAGCTGGTGGTCATCCGGGAGTACCAACGGCGAGGCCCAGCATTGCATCGCCCACCAGATCCCTCTGCGTGTCGCGTGGCAACTCGGTCAGTCGGCCAGCGACCATCACCAGCAACCGGTCGGCGAGAGCGCGGACCTCGTCGAGATCTGCCGCATGCACGATTACAGCGGCGCCGCCGTCGGCCGCAGCGCGGAGCCGGGCATGAATTGCAGCGCTGGCCTTGACGTCGAGGCCGCGGGTGGGATCTTCGGCCACGAGCACCGCGGGACTGTCGGCCAAGGCGCGGGCCATCACGAACTTCTGCTGGTTGCCGCCCGAGAGCGCGGCAGCCGGGACGTCGGGGTCGCTGGCCCGCACATCCCAGGCATCCATCAAGGCAGCGGTGTCCGCTCGGGCCGTGCGCCAGTCAATCCAGTGGCGGCGAGCGGCGGGAGTGCCCAGCAGCAGATTCTCGACCAGAGTGAAGTCGCCGATCAGCGCCTCGGTAGTCCGGTCTTCGGGGATGAACTTCACCGAACCGTTAACCGTCACACCAGGTGCGGTGGCCACTCCGCCGATGGTGCGCAGCAGGGACCGCTGACCGTTGCCGTCGATGGCGGCGATCCCGACAATCTCCCCGGCCCGGAAGGTGAGTGGCTGGGCATCCGGGCTCGGGTCGGCTGACCAGACTGGGTCGAGGGTGACCCGGACATCCCCCCCCCTCACCTGTCGCGGCAGAGCACTCGGGAGATCGCCGCCGATCATCGCCCGCGAAAGGGTGGTCACGGTAACATCTGCGACAGCTCCGGTCAGGGTGACCGTCCCGCGCCGCAAAACGGTGATCCGGTCTGCCACCGCGATCGCCTCGGTCAATTTGTGGGTGATCAACACCACTGCACCACCACGGGCGGCAAACTCGCGCACCATGGTGAGCAACCCGGTGACCTCGCGCGGTGCCAGCACGGCGGTCGGCTCGTCGAGCAGCAGCACGCGGGCGTCGGTAGCCAGCGCCTTGACGATCTCCAGACGCTGACGCAATTGCACCGGGAGCGACTCCACCCGTGCCGCCGGATCGAGCGGCAACCCCAGTCGGGCAATCAGCTCGGCTGCGCGCTGCTCCGCCCGTCGACCGGTATCACTCCAGTGCGCAGCCAGCGCCACGTTCTCCGCCACACTCAGCGCCGGAATCGCGGTGAAGTGCTGATGGACCAGTGCCACCGGGATGGCTGCACCACTCGCGTCGGTCGCGTGTTGCACGGTGCCGTGATCGGGACGGAGCAGCCCCGCCGCGATCGCCATCAGAGTGCTCTTCCCCGCACCGTTCTCGCCCAGCAGGGCGTGCACTTCCCCCGCGGCAACGTCTAGCGAGACTTCGTCGAGGGCGATGGTGGCGCCGAAGCGTTTGGAGATGCGGGAGAGGGTCAGCATGGTGGATGGTGGGAGGTATTGGTGAAAGGTGAAAGGTGAAACGCGAGCACGTGAAAGGTGAAAGGTGAAACGGGGGGAGCATGCCCCGTCATCCCGAGCGTAGCGAGGGATCTCCAGTGAATCGGAATGCGATCAACTCGACCATCTCATGGAAATCGGCTCTGGAGATCCTTCGCTTCGCTCAGGATGACGCCCCCCCCTTTCACTTTTCACCCCGCCGCCGCGCCTGCCCCGCCCCGCGTAGCGGCGGCGGGGTCGCGGCGGCCCCCATCCCCCCTCACAGTCCCGTCGGATGATCGTGAAACTGCCAAGGCACCCCGAACTGCTCTGAGAGGTGTTCGCCGAGCGCCTTCACCCCGACCGTCTCGGTGGCGTAGTGTCCGGCGTACAGCGCGTTGATGCCGAGTTCGAGGGCATCGAAGGTGGTGTGGTGGGCACCCTCTCCGGTGATGAAGGTGTCGAGCCCGGCTGCGGCTGCTGCTGCGATTTCGCCGCCCGCCCCACCGGTGATGATGCCGACCCGGGTGGTGGTCGCGGGTCCGCCTGGTATCAGGTGAACCCGGTCGCCCAGCAACTCGGCGAGTCGCTCCACCAACTGGTCGCGCGACATGATCAGGTGACCGGACGCCCCGAAGGGGACCCCCCGGTGCATGGTGAACGGCTCCGGATCGAGGATGCCGAGCATCCGGGCGAGGACTGCGTTGTTGCCGACTTCCGGATGATTGTCGAGCGGCAGGTGCGCCGAGTAGACCGCGATGTCGTGCTCGAGCAGCGCCTTGAGCCGGCGATAGCGACGACCGGTCACCGGGCGATTGCCGTCCCAGAACAACCCGTGGTGCACCAGCAGAAGGGTGCCGCGGGGACACTCGGCCACCACGCGATCAATGGTCTGTTGCGACGCATCGACGGCAGCAACGATGCCGCTTGCCAGTCCGCTATTCTCCACCTGCAAGCCGTTGAGTGCCACGGTCGCGTCGGTGATCTCGTCAATTGCGAGATAGTCATCGAGGTAGTCGACGATTATCTCAAGCTCGATCGGCTGAGGCTTTTTCCGTGATGTCATTGGCTTCCCTGACCTGCCACGATCAATGTCCCGGCAATGATGGAATCGGCCGCCGACTGCACTCGGCCAAGCAGTCCGTCCGGCAGCGTGTTTGCGATTGCCGGATCGGTGACCCAACGGATCACGCCGCTCTCCAACCCGAAACTTTCGACTCTCGGTATGAAGCGCCCTTCCTGAACTTCGCGGGCCACCAGGAGCAGGGCTCGGGGCAGGTCGATCACCGCCGATGCCGGTACCTGACCTGGCGCGAGTGCGGATTGATCGGCGTTGGCACCGTACGAGGCGACCCGCGGATTCTCCTTCACGGCCGAGAAGAGCCCGAGCGCCGCGGCGTCGGCGTTGTGGTGGAGTTGGTCGACTCCCAAGCGGATCATGGCCAGCGCCGCTTCCTTGCCTGCGGCTGCGTCGTCGAAGGTATTCAAATAAGTGAGGCGGGAATCGATGTCGGCACGCACGGCTCGCGCGCCCTGCAGCCAACCCTCATAGCCGAGTACGATCGGCGGCAGCTCCATCCCGCCGACAAAGCCGATCCGGCCCGAGGTAGTGAGCGCTCCCGCCATCATGCCGAGGAGATAGGTCGCCTCGTGAATGCGGAAGATCAGCGGCACCACATTGCCTGCCACCCGCTGTCCGCTGGTGACGACGAAGATGGTGTTCGGAAACTCGGCGCTGACCCGTTCGGCTGGTTGCTGGAACTCGAAGCCGTGCCCGAACACCAACTGATACCCCTCCGACGCATAAGCGCGCAGCGCCTCCTCCTGTTCGGCGGGGGTGCGTGCTTCGACATGGGAGATGGCGCTGCCCAGGGAATCTCTGATTTGCAGCAACCCCTGGTAGGCACCGGCGTTCCAGGCGGCATCGGCGACGGACCCGGGAGTGACCAGCGCCACCCGCAGCTCGTCTGTGGCGGGTGCCGGTTCACCGCCCTGGCATGCAGCGATCATGAGCAGCAGGCCCGCGGTTCTGGAGCGGAGGTGCAAGTTCATCCCTCGAATGGCGCGCCGAGGATCAGTTCCAGCACTCGGGAGAGATCGTCGTTGGAATAGTAGGAAATTGAAAGCGTGCCGCGGCCACGCCGCTTGGCCGTGAGCCGCACGTCAGTTCCGAGACGTTGACGCAAGGCATCCTCCACGCGACGCGCGTCGGCGCCAACGGGCTGCACAGCCGTCGATCGCTTCATCATCTTGCCGCGCGGGGCATCGGGGCTGTCGCCACGCACCAGCGACTCGGTCTGCCGCACCGACCACCCTTCGGCGACGATTTGGCGTGCAATCTTCGACATTTCGCCGGGGTTGGCGAGCGAGAGCAGAGCGCGCGCGTGACCTTCGCTGATCTTCTTCTGCTGCAACAGTTCCTGCACATCATCCGGCAACTTGAGGAGGCGGAGAATGTTTGCCACCGTTGAGCGGTCCTTGCCGACCAACCGCGCCACCTCGACCTGCGGCAACTTGAACTCCAAAATCAGGCGATGATATCCCTGTGCCTCGTCGATCGAGTTGAGGTCGTCACGCTGCAGGTTCTCGATCATTGCCATGGTCAACGCCGCGCGGTCATCGAGATCCCGCACGATGGCGGAGATTTTGGGCCATCCCAGCCGCTGAACCGAGCGCCAGCGACGCTCTCCGGCAATCAACTCGTAACCATCACCGACACTGCGCACGACAATCGGTTGCAACAACCCCGACGCCTCGATCGACGCAGTCAACTCTGTGAGGGCGACGTCATCGAAGGTCTGACGCGGCTGCCATGGATTCGGGGCGATGGCAGTGACGGGTATTTCCTTGAGCGCCCCGCTGGCCTCCGCCTGCTCGCGCGAGATCGGCCCGAGCAGTGCTTCCAGCCCGCGTCCCAACCGCTTGGTCTGGCTCACGCTCCCCCCCCCTTGCCACCACGGCGACTGCGTTCCTCGGTCCGCTTCATCAGTTCTTCCGCCACAGCGAGGTAGCTCTTGGCACCGACCGACTGCAGATCGTACAGCAGGATCGGCTTGCCGAACGACGGCGCTTCGGCGAGCCGGACGTTGCGGGGGATCATGGTGCGGAAGACCTTGGCACCGAAGTACTCCTTGGCCTCGCCCACCACCTGCCGGGAGAGATTGAGGCGGGCATCGTACATGGTGAGCAACACCCCGTCGATCTGGAAGTCGGGGTTGAAGTTCTGCTGCACCAGCCGAATGGTGTTGAGGAGCTGGGAGATCCCCTCCAGGGCGTAGTACTCGCATTGGATCGGGATGATCACGCCATCGGCGGCGGTAAGGACGTTGAGGGTCACCAACCCGAGCGATGGTGGGCAGTCGATGATGATGTAATCGTACTCATTCCGTGTGGCAGACAGCGCCGTTTTGAGAACGAGTTCGCGTTCGTTTTTGGTGATGAGTTCTATTTCGGCGCCGATCAGATCCTGGGTCGCGGGGACGATATGGAGGAACGGCAACTGTTCATCCTGGTGGACGACCTCCTTGATCGGCACCCCCTCGATCAGGACATCGTAGAGGGAGCGGACACCGCTACCTTTTTCGACTCCAAACCCTGACGTGGCATTGCCTTGCGGGTCTGAGTCTATCAGCAGGACTCGCTTCTCCGCGATCGCCAGGGAAGCGGCCAGGTTGACAGCGGTGGTGGTCTTTCCGACGCCGCCTTTTTGATTTGCGATGGCAATGATGCGCGACATGGGGGATCCGTTGGCTGGTTTCCGGGAAAGATAACCGGCTGGTCGGCTAATTGAGAGGGGTAGGGGGTGGTTTCACGTGAAACAGGGGGGGAGGCGCAGGTTTTGGGCTCACGCAGAGACGCAGAGCCGCGGAGGTGTGGGGTGGTGGAGCTGGCTGCAATCGGGGGACCTCACACCGTGCAGCGCCACCCCACACCTCCGCGGCTCTGCGTCTCTGCGTGAGATCACCAACTGCGCCTCCCCCCCAGTTTCACGTGAAACCACCCCAACACCCCCGAAGCTTCCAGCCGAAACAGCTCGAAGGTGAGCACCTGAATGTCGGCTGGGGAGACCCCGGGCAATCGCGAAGCCTGACCGACAGTCGTGGGCCTGAACGATGCAAGCCGCTCCCGGGCCTCGATGGCAAGGTTGTGAAAATCCTGGTAGGGCAAGTCAGGCGGCAGCGGTCGCTCCTCCAGCCGAGCCAGACGGGCAGCCATCTTCCGCTCCTTCTCCAGGTACCCCGAGTAACGGAGCTCAATCTCGCCCCACTCGGCCGCCACCGGGTCAACCTGCAAACCAGCCACAGCCAACATCTCCGCCAAGCCAATCCCCGGCCGCTTGACCAGCTCGGCAACCCGCATTGGCTCTGCAATCGGTGGAGAGCTCGCCGAACTTAGCAGTGGCGCCGCATCTCCCGGTGCCATCGGAGTGGCCCGAGCCAATTCAAGGACACGCTCCTCCAGAGCCAATCGCTGCAATGCACCGGCGCGCTCCTGTTCGCTCCAGAGGCCGCATGCGGTGGCGATCGGCTCCATCCGCCGCAAGGCGTTGTCCTGTCGCATCGAGAGCCGAAACTCCGCCCGCGAGGTGAACAGCCGGTACGGCTCGTCCACGCCCCGAACCACCAGATCGTCCACCAACACGCCGCAATACCCCTCGTCCCGGCGCATCAGGACGGCCGCAAGGTCCAAGGCATGGGCCGCGGCATTCAACCCCGCGATCACTCCCTGACCAGCAGCCTCCTCATAGCCGGTAGTCCCGTTGATCTGGCCCGCGGTGAACAGCCCGGCCACTCCGCGCACCGCCAGGGTGCTGTCGAGTTGGACCGGTGGGAGGTAGTCATATTCAATGGCATATCCAGCCCGGGTCATCACGACCTGCTCCATCCCCGGGATCAGCCGAAGCATCCGCTCCTGCACCGACTGCGGCAATGAAGTAGACAGCCCGCCGACGTACATCTCGTCGGTATCGAGCCCTTCGGGCTCCAGGAACACCTGGTGCCGAGCCGCGTTGGGAAACTTCACCACCTTGTCCTCGATACTAGGACAGTACCTGGGGCCACGACCGGAGATCGCACCACCGTACAGGGCAGAATCGTGTAAGTGCTTGTCAATCAACGCCTTGACCGACTCACCGGCCCACGTCAACCAACACGAGCGAGCACTCACTTTAGGTGCGCGGGCGTGAAACGAGAACCAATAATCGCATGCATCGCTGTCCTGACGGGACATTACCGACCGGTCGATTGACCGGCCGTCAATCCTGGGCGGCGTCCCGGTCTTGAATCGCTCCACCCGAAGCCCCAAGTCGAGCAAGCTCTCGGAGAATTCGGTGGCCGCGGCCTCGCCCACCCGACCTGCCGATATCCCGGCATCGTGGCCACGATGAATGGTGCCCCGCAAAAAGGTGCCGGTGGTCAACACCACCGCTCGGGCCAGATACTGCGAACCGTCGCTGCACTCGACCCCGACGACTGCCCCCCCCCGACGAATCAACCGCGCCGCGGTACCCTCCCTGAAGGTGATCGGCCACGGCACCGGCAGCTCGGCCAGCAACGACTGCACCGCCTGAGCATAGAGCAGGCGATCACATTGCGCGCGCGGACTCGCCACCGCCGCACCCTTGCTGGCGTTGAGCATCCGGAACTGGATCATGGCGCGGTCGGCGGCACGCCCCATCACCCCGCCGAGCGCATCGACCTCGCGCACCACAGTTCCCTTGGCAATGCCGCCGATCGAGGGGTTGCAAGACAGCGTACCGATGGTGTCGAGCCGCTGAGTGAGCAGCAGCACACGCGCACCGCGACGCGCCGCCATCGCCGCAGCCTCGGCGCCCGCGTGGCCGCCCCCCAGAACCAGACACTCACCCCTGCAGGAGAGTACTACAAAGAGAGAAAGAGAGAACGAGAGAAGGAGAGAAAGAGACGGCCTCTCCTTCTCTCTTTTTCTCCTTCTCTCCTTCTCTCGTTATGATCGGATCCAGCGAAAAACTTCACGCAGTGACGGCTTCTTGCCGTACATCAGGATCCCGGTGCGGTAGATCTTGCCGGCCACCCAGACCACCAGCAGCAGCCCAGCGATCATCGCTGCAAGTGACAGCGCCAAATCAGTGATTGGCACGGAGGACATCGACCAGCGCACCGGCATCACGAATGGAGCGGTGAACGGGATCAACGACATCACTGATCCGACGCTGCCATTGGGATCCTTGATGACTGCGAACATCCCGAAGAAACCGACCATGATCAGCATCGTCACTCCGGTGGCCGCCTGCTGCGCCTCCTGGGTCGAATTGACCATTGCGCCCACCGCAGCGTAGAGCGCGCCGAAGACCAGGAACCCCAGCGCGAAGTAAACCATGAACACAATCAGCAGGTCAGTTGGCAGGGTGGGGATCGGCAGTTGCGCCATCGCGTCGGCCGGGAGGTTGAAGATGCCGGCAATGCGATCGCGGTTCTGCCCCAACAGGTAAATGGTGCCGCCCCAGATCCCCATCTGCAGAATCCCAACAGCCCCGACGCCGAGCACCTTTCCCATCAGCATCTGGAAAGGCCGGAGTGAAGAGGCCAGAATCTCCATGATGCGGGAGTTCTTTTCCTCGATCACCGACAACATCGTCTGCTGGCCGAAAAGGAGCACCGCTATGTACAGGACAAAGCCCATCACATAGGCGAGGAAGAACGACGCCGTGCCGCTCTCGCCGGTCAACTTGCCGTCGCTGACCTTGATGGTCCGCATGGAGGCCTGCTGCATCGCCCTGCTGAGCACCGCTGGGTCGACCCCGGCATCCTCCAAACGGGTCGACACCACCACGCCCGATACCAGCCGCTGCAAATCGCCCATCGTCTCGAGCGACCCGGCATTGGTGCCGTAGTACTCGGTCGCCCCGTCAACCAGGGTGCCGGCCGGCAGCACCAACACTCCATCGAGCCGATCGGGTGAGTCGCCGCCGGTCTCCAGAATCAGCGAATCACGCGTTGCCTCTACCGTGCCGCCGGGGATCACCCGCGACACCGCATACCGAGGCAGAGTTCCCTTCTTGATGGTTGGTCGCTCGAGTCCGGCGACGATTCTGCTGCCGACTCCGGCATCGCCCTCGCCCGTGGCATCAACCACGGCCAACCGGATGGTGCGGTCGCTGCCGCTCATCATCAGAATCGGAAGGACCATGATGGCGACCATCAACAACGGCAACCCGAAGGTGGAGAGGATGAACGCCTTGGTGCGCACCCGCTCGATGAACTCCCGCCGGATGACCGCGAAGACCTTGTTCATGCTGCCACCTCGTCCCCGCTGCGAGCCGCCACTCCGGCGTCGCCGACCTTGGTGATGAAGATCGACTGCAACGACGGTTCGACCACCTCGAACCGCTTGAGACCGACCCCCGACTCGACCAGTGCCGCGAGCAGCGCTTCCGCCTCCGCACCCGCAGCGAGTTCCAGTTCGGCTGTGGCACCGTAGTCATCGAGCTTGGCCACCAGGCGGCGATCGGCGAGCACTCGTGCGGCGCGTTCCTTGTCGCGCGAAAATCCCAGGGCGACGTGGCGTCCGCCAAACTCCGCCTTGATCGCGCTGAGCGAGCCATCGACCACCTTCTCGCCGCGGGCGATGATCACGATGTGATCGCACATCCGCTCGGCCTGTTCCATGATGTGGGTGGAGAAGAGAATGGTGCGGCCCTGCTGCGCCAGCTCGACCACCACATCCTTCATCACCTGCGAGTTGACCGGATCCAGGCCGCTGAACGGTTCGTCGAGCACCACCAGCTCGGGGTCGTGCAACAACGTCCCGGCGAACTGCACCTTCTGCTGCATCCCCTTGGAGAGGTCCTCGATCTTCTTGCCGGTCCAGGCGCCGAGGCCGAGCCGCTCGAGCCAGGCGCCGCCGCGCTTGCGGGCTTGGCTGCGCGACATCCCCTTGACCTCACCGAAAAAGGCCAGCTGGTCGAGCACCCGCATCTTCTTGTAGAGACCGCGCTCCTCGGGGAGAAAGCCGACCCGATCGGAGAGATCACGCGCCGAGGCCTTGGAGCCCAGCACGGTGATCGAACCCTCGTCGGCCTCGATGATGTCCATCATCATCCGGATCGCGGTGCTCTTGCCGGCGCCGTTGGGACCGAGCAGCCCGAATATCCCGCCGGCCGGAACACTCATCGAGAGCTGCTTGACGGCCACATGACCGGAGAAGCGTTTGGTGACGCCCTGAAAAAGAACAGCGGGCTCGGGCAACTGAAAACTCCGGTCGAGGGGAAGAAACGGTGAACGGTGAACGGGGTGAAGGGTGAAACGTAAAAGGTGAAACGTGAAACGTGAAACGTGAAAGGTGAAACGTGAAACGTAAAAGGTGAAAGGGGAAGAACCAGTTCAACATCCCTTTCACCTTTCACCTTTCACCCGCAGCTCCCCCTTTCACCTTTCACCCGCAGTTCCCCCGTTCACCTTTCACCCGCAGTGCCCCCGTTCACCCCTCCCCGCTTACCGTTCACCACCATCCAGCAGCCGCCTGGCCAGCATCGTGCGCTGCACCACTGTGGCGCCGAGGATGGCGATCCAGCCCCATGCCAGCCATTCGATCTGGGCCGGGAAGAGCGTGAAGAGCGAGTAGGCAATGGTGGTCTCGCCCGCCTCGGCGAGTCCCGGGGTCAGTTGCAGGGTGCGATCGTTGCCCTCGAGCTGGGCCTTTTCCCGCTCCAGGATGGAGGAGAGTGCCAGCACCGTGGTGCCAGCCAGGACATACCCCATCAGGATCAGGTAAAAGAGCGTTGAGTGTTCAGGGTGCGCCACCCCGAATCCGACCGCCATCGCGGCATAGGCCGCCATGTCGAGGGTCATGTCCAGGTAGCCACCGAAAGACGACGCGGTGTTGCCGCTCCGGGCGACGAGGCCGTCGAGACCATCGAGCAGGCGGGAGGAGAGCCAGAGCGCCAATCCAGCCCACCCCGCCCCGATTCCAACCAACCAGGCGGCCGGAATGGCGAGGAGGAATGCCGCCCAGGTGATCTGGTTGGGAGTGACCCCGAGCGCCACCATCCCGTCGGCAATAGGTCGGGCCCAGCGGGCAAAACGAGCGCGGAATGGGGTGTCTATCATCGGAGTGAAGGATAGCGGATTGGGAGCTAACTGGGGGATGAACAAGTGGGTGAAACGTGAAAGGTGAAAGGGGGGAACCGGGGGTGAAAGGTGAAACGGCCTGCCGGCACACTTGGTCCCGATTTCCGAAACCGTTCAGTAGCCAAACCTCCATTCACCCCTTTCACCTTTCACGTTTCACCCATTGTTCCTCCCCCGTTACCCACAGTCCTCACCCGAAAACCCCGAACCACCAGCCGAGCATCCGCTTGGCAAACGGCGTCAGCTTGCGCCGATTCCATTGGTCGGCTGCCTTCCGGAACACCTCGCCGGTGGTGGGATAGGGGTGAATCGTCTTGCCGAAGGCCGAGAGGCCGAGACCGTTGGTGATCGCCACGCCAACTTCGCTGATGAGGTCGCCGGCGTGGGGGGCAACCACGGTGGCGCCGAGGATCCGGTCGGTGGCACCCTCGAGATGTACCTTGAGGAAACCCTCGGTCTCACCCTCGAGGATGGCGCGGTCGTTGTCGTGCATCGGAACCATGACCGTTTCGAAGGCGACCCCCTTCTGGGTCAACTCCTCGACAGTGGCACCGACATGGGCCACTTCCGGTGAGGTGTAGGTAGCCCACGGTACTACTAGTTTGGAGATCCGTGAGCGGCCGAAGAAGAGTGCGTTGGCGATCACGGCCCGGGCATGGAAATCGGCGGTGTGGGTGAACTGGTGCCTTCCGGCGACATCGCCCACCGCAAAAATGCGGGGATTGCTGGTGCGGAGTCGGTCGTCGGTCTCGACTCCACCGCGATTGACGCGGACCCCGGCCGCCTCGAGGCCGATTCCTTCGATATTGGGCCCTCTGCCAGCTGCCACGAGAAGATGGCTGCCGACAATGACCGCTTCCTGGCCATCCCGCTCAATGGTGATCCGGATTGCGCTGCCCTCACGGGCTACCTCTTTGATCGCCACACCAAGTTCAAACTCGACGCCGTCGCGGGCCATCGCAGCATGAACGATGGGGGAAGCATCTGCGTCATCGCGCGACAGGATTCTAGGGGACCGATCGAGTACGGTCACCCGGGATCCGAATCGTGCAAACGACTGTGCCATCTCGCAGCCGATCGGTCCTGCCCCCAGAACGACCAAGTGCTCCGGCAGTTCAGTGAGATTCCAGATCGTCTCGTTGGTGAGATAGCCGGCATCGGCGAGTCCGGGGATGGGGGGGGCAATCGCCCGACCGCCGGTGGCAATCACCGCCCGCCTGAAGCGCAGCGTCACCCCGCCGACGGTGGCTGTGTCCGGACCGGTGAACGCCCCCTCTCCGAGGAAGACATCGACGCCGAGATCGCGAAAGCGGGCAGCGCCATCGACCGGCGCGATGTCGGCGCGCAGGGAGCGCATCCGTTCCATCACAGCGGCAAAGTCGCCCGGACCAGAGGCCGTTGGTCCACCGAAGCGGCTCTGGGACTCCCGCGCTCCGGCCCAACTCCTGGCAGCGGAGATGATCCCCTTTGACGGCACGCAGCCGACATTGAGACAATCTCCCCCCATGAGGTGCCGCTCGATCAGGGCGACCTTGGCTCCCAGGCTCGCAGCAGCCGCAGCGGAGACGAGTCCGCCGGTACCGGCACCGACGACCACGAGATGGTAGCGATCCTTGGGATTTGGGTTGACCCAGTTGCCAGGATGCACCGATTCCAGAAGTCGCTGGTCGTGAGAGCCCACCGGAAAACTGCTGTTCATTGCGTTGCCTCTGTTAGGGCGCGACGTGCGGTCCTGGTCACCAGAACAGTCACCGCGATAGTGGCCAGAAGACCGAGACCGAGCACCAGATAATAGCCGACTCCCCTCGGGGTGGCGGCCCCGCTGGCAGCGACGGCGACATCGCCGGCGATCTTGCCGGTATAGACATAGAGAAAGGTGCCCGGCAGAATCCCGATCGATGCGACCAGGTAGTCGACAAACTTCACTCGCGTCAGCCCGAGGGCGTAGTTCATCAGGTTGAAGGGAAAGGCCGGGGAGAGTCTGAGCAGGAAGACGATCTTGCGGCCCTCGCGGGCGATGGCGCTGTCGATGCTCTTGAGCCGGGTATCGCCCTCCAACTTGCGCTCGATCACTCCGCGCATCACCGTACGGGACAGCATGAAGGCGATCGCTTCACCGATGGTGGCGCCCACGAAGACGATCGCCACCCCGGCGGGAATCCCGAAGATTGCGCCGGCGGCGAGGGTGAGGAGTGAGCCGGGGATGAAGGCGACCGTGGCGACGACATAGCCGACTGCAAAGACCAATGGGCCCAAGGCGCCGAGGCCACGGACCCATTCAACAAATCCCGGCACCACTGCCGCTGCCTGGCGACCCAACAAGACCATCGCCAACACGGCGAGGATTACCATCACGATCATGCGTCGGGACATTGCGTGCCTTGGTCGAACCGGTGAATTGGTGACCCGACGTCTGATACCGAGCGGGCCGGGGAACCGGGCGCGGTAAAGATACCAACGCCAGACTCCAGTCACTCCGGAACGGCCCGGCCTCCCAACAGGTTCCCCTGGGCGATCAGAACCGGCGGACGGACCTGAATTCCTCGCTGGGCACGATCAGCATGCGGTGCTCGGGGGGAATGCCGAACCGGGCGAGCTTGAGCAGCCAGCTCTCCCGGTCCTCACCCGGTTCCAGAATCGCGGCATCCTTCATCACCACGCCCCGCTCCTGGCGTTCGTGCCAGCGCCCGACATAAGTTCGGCCGCTGGCGCCATCGACCACCACGGTGATGCCATGGAGGTCGTCGCGATTGTGGTGAAGCGTGATACCGCTCACTAGCAGTGCTCCTCGAACGCTGCCACCATCGCCGAGGCGATCTGGTCGGGGCTACGGCCTTCGATCTGGTGCCGATGGATGAAGGCGACCACCTCGCCGTCCTTGAGCAGAGCGGCCGAGGGACTCGACGGCTGATACTCACCGAGGTAGCTGCGGACCCGTGCCGTGGCCTCGAGCTCCTGACCGGCAAAGACGGTGTAGAGCCGGGCCGGCTTCTTGCCGGTGCTGGCCAGCGCCTTGGCGAGTGCGGGCCGTGCTCCACCCGCGGCACAACCGCACATCGAGTTGACGAAAACGAAAGCAGTGCCGTCGGCCGACGCGAGCGCCGAGTCGACGTCATCGACGGTCTTCAATTCCTGCACGCCGAGGCGGGTGACTTCTTCACGCATCGGTTTGATCATCAGTTCGGGGTAGGGCATTTGGGTGGTGCTCCTGGTTAGTGGTCATAGGTCATAGGTCATAGGTCATAGGTCATAGGTCATAGGTCATAGGTCATAGGTCATAGGTCATAGGTCGTAGGTCATAGGTCGTAGGTCTTAAGGTCGTAGGAATTGCGCTACCTCACTCTATTCTGACTTGCCGGACCTACGACCTGCGACCTTTGACCTACGACCTTTGAGCCAACGCCTCCTTCAAAACATGCCACCCCATCGTGGCACACTTGACGCGCATCGGATAAACGCCGAGGCCCTGGAAGGCCACCAATTTGCCGAGTGCGCTCTGATCGGCGTCCTTGCCGGTGAGCATGGCGTGGAACTGCTCGAACAGCTCCAGCGCTTCGGCGACGGTCTTTCCCTTGACCGCCATGGTGAGCATCGAGCTGCTCGCCTTGCTCACCGCGCAGCCGCTTCCCTGGAAGGCGACATCGGTGATCACTCCTTCGGGACTGACCACCAGGTCGAGCGACACCTCGTCGCCGCAGAGTGGATTGCGTCCCTCGGCGTGATGAGTCGGCGTCTCGATGACGCGGAAGTTTCGCGGCGAGCGGTCATGCTCGATGATGATCGACTGATACATCTCGTTCATCGTTGCCATCAGCCGAAGATCTCCCGCACCTTGTGCAATCCCAGCCCCAGAGCGTTGAGCTCTCCCAGAGTGGTGTACGGCCCGAAGGAGGCCCGGGCGGTGGCCGGTACCCCGAAGCGTGCATGCAGCGGCTGGGTGCAATGGTGGCCGGCCCGGATGCAGATCCCCTCGCTGTCGAGAATCGAGGCGATGTCGTGCGGGTGTGCGCCCGTCATCGTGAAGGTCAGCACGCCCACGCTGTGCGCTGGCCTGGCCAGCAGCTTGACGCCGGGAATCCCCTCAAGCAGCTCCCGACCAGCAGCCAGCAGCGTCCGGTCATGCGCCTCCCAGGCGGCGCGATCCTGACTCTCGATCCAGCGGATCGCCGCAGCCATCCCGATCACTCCGGCGATGTCTGGTGTGCCCGCCTCGAACTTCTGCGGGGCGGCGGCGAAGGTGGTCCGCTCGAAGCTGACCCGGTCGATCATGTCTCCCCCCCCCTGGTAGGGAGGCATCGACTCCAGATGTTCACGCCGGGCCCAGAGCACGCCGGTCCCGGTGGGGCCGAAGAGCTTGTGGCCGCTGAAGCAGTAAAAGTCGACGCCCAGCGTGGTCAGGTCCACCGGAAAGTGGCCGACCGCCTGGGCACCGTCGACCAGCACCGGCACGCCGTGCTGCCTGGCCATCGCGGCGAGCTCGGCAATCGGGTTCACGGTGCCGAGGGTGTTGGAGACGTGGACCACGGCGAGCAGGGCAGGGCCGGTTGCCAGCAGGCGGCCTGCGGCGTCGAGATCGAGCTCGCCGGCGTCGGTGACCGGAATCGGAACCAGCTTGGCTCCGGCGAGCTGCCAGGGAACGATGTTGGCGTGATGCTCCATCTCGGAGACCAGCACCGTGGCACTGCTCTTCAGGCGCGGCCGCAGAAATGACTGGGCCACGAGGTTTACCGCCTCGGTGGTGCCGCGCACAAAGACAATCTCGTCGTCGCGCACTCCCCCGAGGAACCTGGCCACGGTGGCGCGGGTGCCGTCGTAGGCCATCGTGGCCCGTTCGGAGAACTCGTAAACGCCGCGGTGAATGTTGGCATTCCAGCCGGCGTAGAACTCCTGCTCGGCCGCGATCACCACGGCCGGTTTCTGAGTGGTGGCCCCGCTGTCGAGGTAGATCAGCGGCTTGCCGCGCGAGCTCCGCGACAGGATCGGGAACTCGGCGCGGAGCGCATCCAGATGGGGAGGATCCTGGATGGTGGACGACGGTTCCCGAATGCCCGGCATCGTGGTCACCCCAACATCTCGTCGAGACGCTCACGCACCAGCACCTCGATTGCCTGGCGGACCGGGGCGATGGTCACCTCGGTCAACACCTCGGCTGCAAAGGCCCAGATCAGGAGCTCCTGCGCCATCCGCCCGCCGATGCCGCGGGTCTGCAGGTAATAGCGCTGTTGCTCGTTGAGTCGGCCAACGGTGGCACCGTGGGTGCACTTGACGTCGTCGGCAAAGATTTCGAGCTGCGGCTTGGTGTCGACCCGCGCCGTGTCGGAGAGCAGCAGATTCCGGTTGGTCTGCTTGGCATCGGTCTTCTGAGCGATCGGCTCCACGAATACCTTGCCGTTGAAGACCGCCCGCGAGGTGTCGTCGAGCACACCCTTGTAGACCTCCCACGAGTTGCAGTTGGGCTGATCGTGGAAGATCGCCGAGTGGGTATCGGCGAGTTGACTGTCGCGGGTCAGATAGAGGCCGTACATCAGCGTCTCGATCTGCTCGCCTGCCAGGCGCGCGTGCAGGTTGTGCCGGGAGAGCTTGGCCCCCATCGCGAGCGCGAATGACCGGTAATGCGAGGCCGCAGCCTGCTCGGCGTGAGTGAAGCCGATGTGCCAGGCCTGCTCTCCCTCGCGCTGCACCCTGACGTGTTCCACCCAGCTCTCGGGCGCAAGCACCAGCTCGGTCACCGTGTTGGTGAGATGATGCGTCCCGGCCAGCGAGACGAACTGCTCGATGATCGCGCCGCGAGCCCCCGCACCAGCGGTCAGCAACACACGCGGGGCGACCAACGCCCCTTCGGCAGCGGCGGTGGTGAGGTGCAGCACCTCAAGCGGTGCCTCGAGCGTGACCCCGGCGTTGAGATGCAGCACCACCCCGTCGACAAAGGTCGCCAGCGAGAGTGCCGAGAACGGAGTCATCTCGGGTGGGGCGACCTGGCCGAGATGCGCCTCGACGGCCGGATCACCGGCGGCGATGGCGGCCTGGAGCGAGGTAGCGTTGAGCCCGGCCGGAATCGTCGAAAGTTCCGCGACAAAGCGCCCGTCAACCAGTACCGCCAGCGGGCCGGACATCAGGCGCAACGGGGCGATGTCGGCCGCAGTCACGGCCGGCGAGACAGCGGGCGCCGTCCAGGCGGTCGAAGCGATCGAGCTCACCGGAGTGAAGCGCCACTCCTCGTCGCGCGACGAGGGAATCCCGACCAGGGCGAAGCGCTCGGCAGCCGCAGTGCGACGGGCAGCGAGCCACGCCGGTTCGGCCGGTCGGGGCGCGTCAATCAGTTCGGCGAAGGATGGCACAGCAACGATCGTCGTCATCAGACTGCCGCCGCCTCGGGGATGCCAGTCAGCCACTCATAGCCCTTGGCCTCGAGTTCGTGGGCGAGTTCCTTGCCGCCCGACCGGATGATTCGGCCACCGGCGAGGACGTGCACGAAATCAGGGACGATGTAGTCGAGCAGGCGCTGGTAGTGAGTGACCAGGATGGTGGCGCTGTCGGGCCGCTTGAGCTGGTTGACGCCGTCGGCCACGATCCGCAGCGCGTCGATGTCGAGTCCCGAGTCGGTCTCGTCGAGGATCGCCAGCTTGGGTTCGAGCACCGCCATCTGGAGGATCTCGTTGCGCTTCTTCTCGCCACCGGAAAAGCCGAAGTTGACCGCCCGTTCCATGATCTCGGGACCCCAGTGGACCACCTTGAGCTTGGCCTCGAGGAGGTCGAGGAAGTCCATCGGATCGAGTTCGTCGAGTCCCCGGGCCTTGCGGATCTCGTTGTAGGCCATGCGGAGGAAGTAGGCGTTGGTCACCCCGGGAATCTCCACCGGGTACTGGAAGGCGAGGAACACCCCGGCCCAGGCCCGCTCTTCCGCTTCCATGTCGAGCAGGTCCTGACCATCGAAGACGGCAGTTCCCCGGGTCACGTCGTAGGCCGGATGGCCTGCCAGGACCTGGGCAAGGGTGCTCTTGCCGGAACCGTTGGGGCCCATGATGGCGTGCACTTCGCCCGCGTTGACCGTGAGCGAGATCCCCTTGAGGATCGGCACGTCGTCGGCGGTGGCGTGAAGGTCGGTGATGTTGAGCAATGGCATTCTATGCGTTCCGTGTTCGGGTCGTAGGTCGTCGTAGGTCGTAGGTCGTAGGTCCGTGCCTATGACCTATGACTTGCGACCTACGACACTCAGTTATCCAACACTGCCTTCCAGCGAAATCCCCAGCAGCTTCTGCGCTTCCAGGGCGAACTCCATCGGGAGTTCCCGGAAGACCTCCTTGCAGAAGCCATTGACGATCAGTGAGATCGCGTGTTCGGTGTTGAGTCCGCGGGCCTTGCAATAGAAGATCTGATCCTCGCCGATCTTGCTGGTGCTGGCCTCGTGCTCGACGTCGGAACTGCTGTTCTGAACGTCGATGTAGGGGAAGGTGTGCGCCCCGCAGGCGTTGCCGATCAGCATCGAGTCGCACTGCGTGTAATTGCGCGCGCCGTGGGCCTTGGGAAGAATCTTCACCGCGCCGCGATAGGAGTTCTGTCCCCTGCCGGCGCTGATTCCCTTGCTGACGATCGTGCTCCGGGTGTTGCGGCCGATGTGGATCATCTTGGTGCCGGTGTCGGCCTGCTGCATCCCGTTGACCAGCGCCACCGAGTAGAACTCGCCGATGCTGTCGTCGCCCTGCAGGATCACCGACGGGTACTTCCAGGTGATCGCCGAGCCGGTCTCGACCTGGGTCCAGGAGATCTTGGCCCGGGCGCCGGCCTTGCCGCGCTTGGTGACGAAGTTGTAGATCCCGCCGACCCCGTTCTCGTCGCCGGCATACCAGTTCTGCACCGTGCTGTACTTGATGGTGGCGTCGTCGAGAGCCACCAGCTCCACCACCGCGGCGTGCAACTGGTTTTCATCGCGCTTGGGCGCGGTGCAGCCCTCGAGGTAGGAAACGTACGCTCCCTCTTCCGCCACGATCAACGTCCGCTCGAACTGCCCGGTGTTGGCTGCGTTGATGCGGAAGTAGGTCGACAGCTCCATCGGGCAGCGGACCCCCTTCGGGATGAAAACGAAGGAGCCGTCGGAAAAGACCGCCGAGTTGAGCGCGGCGAAGTAGTTGTCGGACGCCGGCACCACCGAGCCGAGATACTTCCGCACCAGCTCGGGGTGCTCCTTGACTGCCTCGCCGAAGGAACAGAAAATCACCCCTTCCTTGGCCAGCGTGGCCTTGAAGGTGGTGCCCACCGACACCGAGTCGAAGATGGCATCGACCGCGACGCCAGCCAGCATCTTCTGCTCGCTGAGCGGAATGCCGAGCTTCTCGTACGTGGCCAGCAGCTTGGGGTCGACCTCGTCGAGCGAGCCGAGCGGCTTCTGGGTCCTGGGCGAGGAGTAGTAGGCGATCGACTGGTAGTCGATCGGCGGATACTTCACGTTGGGCCAGTTGGGCTCGGCCATCTCCTGCCAGCGGCGGAACGCCTTGAGGCGCCACTCGAGGAGCCACTCGGGCTCCTCCTTGCGGGCCGAGATGAAGCGCACCGTATCCTCGGTAAGTCCGGGGGGAAGGGTGTCCATCTCGATGTCGGTGATCCAGCCATGCTGGTATTCACGATTGACCAGCGTTTCCATCTCGGTGCTCACTACGCCTCCTCGCCGGTGTCGGCGGCATCACCCGGGGTGACCCGGTAACTGCAAGTGCCACAACCACCCGCCATGCGCGAGCGGCGTTCAATAGCTGCCCCGAAGACCTGAGCGAGGAACTTCTCCTCAGCCACGCAGATCTCGGGAAATCGTTCGGCAATCAGTCGGTGGGGACAGTGGTGCTCGGTCAGCAAACCACCGGTCGCCAACGCCGCCCAGGTCGCCATGTAACCCTCGGCGTCCAGCACTCGGGCGATCACCTCGCCACGGCGCTCGGCCGGAACACCGCGGGTCTCCGCTTCGAGGCGAGCAGTGAGCGCCTGGTACTGCTGCTCCAGCAACGCAACGGCCGCCTGCCGCCCCTCAGTGGCCACCAGGTGATCGAGCAGATCGACCACGGTCCGCTCGTAGCGATCCGGGAAGAGCGAGTGCCCCTTGGCAGTAAGTCGATAGACGTGGGCAGGCGCCCCGACACCCCTCGGCGCTCGGTCATAGCCGACCACGCCGTCCGCCTCCAGCTCCTTGAGATGGTGGCGCACCGCGTTCATCGAATACCCCAGCGCTTCCGCCAACTCCGACGCCACCGCCCCGCCCTCACGCTTCAGGTGCAGCAGGATCACGCCCCGGGGCCCGCGGTGACCGACTGGTCCGTGGTGCCCGATTGGCTCGTCAAGCTGGTAGAGGGCGGTGGTAGTCATGTAGGGGCAATTTTATCAGGAATGGCGGCAATTGTCAATTCACACCACACCATTGGTGCAAAGAGAGAAAGAGAGAAGGAGAAAAAGAGAGAAAGAGAGGGTTGGCGGGCTATCGTCTATTGCTCCGGTATTACTAAAACCAGCGGCCGACCCTCAGAAAGACGGCGCCACGATTCTCTGAGGATCGGCCGTATTCCACGATCACCGGCCCGAGTGGGGTATCGGTGCCCAGTCCGGCTCGGGCGCCGGCGAGCCAGCCATCTCCTCCAAACAGGTTGCCGAACCGGAACGGGGTCGGGTCGGCGCCGCTCGGGAGCGTGGCCGGATCGCGGTTGAAGGCGGTGCGTCCGACTGCGGCGGTTACTCGGACTCTGAGCGGGCCGAAGACCCGGCGGGAGACGGCGAGCGAGGTGAAGAGTTCGCGATCGCCGCGTCGTTCGCCGAGGTGCAGTCCGGGGAAGCCGTTCTCCCCGCCGAGGGGCAAGGTGAGCTGGGCGGGAAGGCGGCGGCCGACTCCGGCGCGGAGACTCTGCTCGATCCGGAACGGTCCGCTGTGGCCTGAGAGGCGTGTTTCGAGAGTGGCCATCCGGTAGACATCGGTGACGACGGCCTCGAAGTGGGCCAGGCGAGCGCGATCTGTGGTCAGCTTTTCGATGGAGAAACGGGCGCCGATGGCGGTGGCGTCGCTCTTGGTACGGTCCACCAGATCGGTGTCGATCCAACTGCGCCACTCACCGGTGAGGGTGAGTCGGTATCCAGCCGGCAAATTGCTCTCGACTCCCGCACTCATCACCACCTCGCGCATGTCGTCGGCGGGCAGTTCGATGCCATCATCATCGAAGCGCCGCAGGTCTTCATCGGCGAGCTTGATGGTGGCGACTGGAGTGAAGGTCGGCTGCCCGAAAAGTGTTGCCCTGCGCACCGCCAAGGTGAGATCGCTCCGGAAGGAGCCGAGCTGCAGGATGGCGGATCCTTCGGAGTTGATGACCGGCACCTGACGGTCGAGAAAGCCGGCCCACAGCCTGCCACCAAGTTCGTTGTCGTATGCCAATCCGAGGCCGCCGATGCGCCGGGGCAGCCGCCGCAAGGTGGGCACCAGCACCAGCGTGTCGCCGTCACCGCGTGGCCCCAGCCAGATCTCCTTGAAGATCTCGCCGTCGGCAAGGGCGGCGAGCTTGGGCTGCCACTCCTCCAGATCGACCCGTCCTCCCGGAGAGAGGCCGAGTGCCTGCTGGAATATCAGCGTCCCAACCGAATCCTGTGGTGCACCAACAATGGCCGTGAGTCGAGTCGGCAGAGTGGTGGGCTCTCGGGGGGGGGGACTCGTGGGGACACCAAGGCACGACCAGGTTGCCAGCGCGGCGTCGGCCGTGATCCGGCCTGCGACCAGCAGGGAATCGACATTGGCCCGTGAAAAATCCAGTGAGCCGAACCGGGACACGTTGTTGCTGATATAGAGATCACCCGGGCCGACCGAGTCGATTGGTTGCCGGAAGAGCCAGGTCAGCAGGCGAGCTGCCACCACGAACGGCGACTCGAGGTTGAGGGTGTCGAGTGGTTCCTCGCTGACATCGCTCACGATCACCCGGGCCGCGCCAAGCTCGCGTGCCACTCCGACCGGAATGTTGTCCGACAGACCGCCATCGGTGAGAGTCATCCCGTCAATCCGCTCGGGCGGAAAGACCAGCGGGATGGCAGTGCTGGCCCGCACCGCCTGCGCCAGGTCGCCACCGGAAAGGACCACCGGGCTCCGATCCTGGAGATCGGTTGCCACCAACCGCAGCGGAATCGGCAGACGATCGAAGTCGCCCCGGGCGGTGAGATTGCCCCTGAGCAGCATGGTATTGAGCATCCGGTTGACCGCCGAGAGCCGCACCGCCGCACCCTGCACCACGAAGCCGCGCTCCCCCTCCTCCCAGATCACCAGCGGCAATAGTGAGCCCCACGCCCGCGGGCCGGTGGGCGAGTAGGAACGGAAGACGTCATCGAGCGGCAGGGAGCGCACCAGCGAGTCCAGTTCGGCGCCGCTGTATCCGCTGGCAGCCAAGGCACCGATCATGGCACCCATCGAGGTGCCGACTATCAGGTCGGGGCGCACCCCGGCGGCTTCCAGCGCTCGCAGCACCCCGATGTGCGCCAACCCTTTGGCACCGCCGCCGCTCAACACCAGCACCGTCGGCGAAACGGCGCAAGATGACTCCTGCGCCAGAGCGGGCCGGGCCATTGTGGCCACCAGCAAAACGACCAACGACAACAGGGGTCTCGGCATTGCCGGAAACGTAACGAGCCGTCCATCGGGAAGCCTATTCCCGAGCCGAAAAGTCACCCCCCCTTGCGCCGCTCCCCAAGGGTTCCTAATCTCTCCCCTCTCCAGTTGATGACTCCCCCCTGGAGCATCACCCACCCGGCTTGAGTCCGGAGGAAGTTGCGATGCCGTACATCATCACCGAACCGTGCATCGGCGTGAAGGATCGCGCCTGTGTTGATGTTTGCCCCGTCGACTGCATCTACGAGGGAGAGGATCAGCTCTACATCCACCCCGACGAGTGCATCGATTGCGGTGCCTGCGAGCCGGAATGCCCGGTCAGCGCCATCTATCCCGAGGAAGATGTTCCCGACGGGATGCTGGCGTTCATCGAGAAGAACAAGGAGATTTTTGATTCGGACACGCCACCGGGGCGGCCGAGGAAGTAGGGGAGCGCCGCTTCGCGGCGCGGGTGAACAGTGAGGGGTGAACGGGGCCGCCGCTCCGCGGCGGCGGGGTGAAACGGAGGTTTTGGCAAACTCCCTTTCACCTTTCACCTTTTACGATCTACGACCAACGACCAAAGACCAACGACCAAAGAGAACCGCCTCCGGAGCCGAAGCCCCGGAGGCGATTGTGTTTGGCAGGACAACTTCGGTCTGGCGGTGATGGAGGGAGATGTTCCATCAGGGCCGCCAATCATTAGGACTCCGATCCCCCCTCGAAGTTTCACATCCACCTGGAGAATCAGCAAAACGTTTCAGAGGTGAAACGTGCGAGGAGACAAATTGAAAGGTGAAAGGTGAAAGGTGAAAGGGGGCGCCGCTTCGCGGCGCGGGTGAACGGTGAACGGTGAACGGGTGTCCTTCCGGTTATCCCTCGCCACGATGACGGAGCTGAGCGGAGCTCCGTTTCACGTTTCACCTTTCACCTTTCACCTTTCACCTCTCCCTTTCGCGTTCACCGTTCGCCTTTCACCTGCCCACCCGCTCCCCTAACTTCCGGAATGACCGAAACCGACTACATCCGTCATGCCGCGCGCCTGGCACGTCAAGCCGTCACCGACGCCGGCCCGGGTGGCACCCCGGTGATCGATGCAGAACTGCTCAAGACACTCGCCAAGGGGCTCGAGCAGGCCGCCGACGGCATCGAGCGCGCCATGAAGCGGAAGGATTGAGTGGCCGCCGTTCGCCTCATTGACCGTCCCGAGGATTTCGCCGTCCTGCTCGGCGAGGTGGCCGGGGCAAACCGTGTGGCCATCGATACGGAGGCGGCGTCCTTCCATCGCTACCACGACCGGATCTACCTGATCCAGTTGTCCACCCCGCAGCAGACCGTGGTGATCGACCCGCTGGGGGTCGGCGACCTTGCGCCGATCGGGGCGATTCTGGCCGATCCCGGGATCGAGAAGATCTTCCACGACGCCGACTACGACTTGCGGCTGTTCCACAAGGAATTCGGCTTCACTTCCCGGAACCTGTTCGACACCCGAGTCGCCGCCCAGCTCATCGGCGAACCCGGAATCGGACTCGGCGCTCTGCTCCAGAAATATTTCGACCTCAGCCCGGACAAGCGGTTCCAGCGAGCCGACTGGTCGGCCCGTCCACTGACAGACGCGATGCTCGACTACGCGGCAGGCGACACCAGCCACCTGCATCAGTTGCAAGACATACTCCGCGACAAACTTGTCGAGCTTGGTCGCCTGGAATGGGCCGCCGAGGAGTTTGTGATCACCGAGGGGATTCGCTCGGCGGCGCCGGCGGCGGAGGGCGAGGGGTTCTTCCGCCTCAAGGGGAGCAAGGCACTCGACCGACGGGCGATGGCGATCCTCCGGGAGCTGTACCAGTGGCGGGAGGCGACCTCTGCCTCGCTCGATCGGGCAGCGTTCCGGGTGATGGGCAACGAAGTCCTCTTCGCCTTGGCGGAGCAGCCGGTGACCACCGTCGCCGAATTGGCACGGGTCCGCGGGGTGGGACGCGACGTCGCGGAACGCCGGGGAGAAGAGGTGGTCTCAGCAATCAAACGCGCGCTGGCCCTTCCCGAAGACCAGCTCCCCAAGGTGGTCCGCCCGCCCAGGCGGGCCCCCGACCTGGCCTACGAGGCGCGCCTCGAAAAACTCAAGAAGGTGCGCAACACCCTAGCGGAGCAGTATGGACTACTACCCGGCGTCATGTGCCCCAATGGCATCTTGGAGGCGATTGCCCGTGAGCAACCGCGCGACGCCGAGGCGATGGCGTCGATTCCCGGAATCCGCCGCTGGCAGATCAAGGAATTTGGCGATCGGCTGATCGCCACCCTGCCGCAATCGACCACAACCGAGTAGGATACCTTGATGACCGCCCCGGAACTCCGCCCACCACCTTCGGCCGAAATTGCCCGCAAGGCACTCCGTGCGGTCAAGGACCCCGAGTTGGGGCTCAACATCATCGACATCGGCCTGGTCTATGACGTAGCCGTCACGGATGAGGGGGCTGCTCAGGTGAAAATGACCCTCACCTCGCCGGGCTGCCCGGCCGGTGCGGAGATCATGGAGGATGTCCGCCAGACGCTGGCCGACCTCGACGGTGTCACCGCCGTGGACGTGGAGTTGGTCTGGGAGCCGTACTGGACTCCGGAGAAGATGGACCCACGGGTGAGGGCGTTTTTGGGGCATTAGTTGTTGAGTCGTTCTATGAGAGTGATTGTCAAGGGTGTGCCTCCGGCCCGCTGATTGCCGGGCGGGTTTCCCCTTGGCGATCAGCCCCGCCTCCTCTGTGTCTGAGGTGTGGGCGTGCTTATGGGCTCGCGGTCCAGTGGTCTTC
>JANRJE010000005.1:0-2399 GCA_033764135.1 Gemmatimonadales bacterium | reverse complement strand
TGCGAGTGACGAGATGCTGGATGACGATACGATTTGCCTGAGCGGCTGTCAAGGGTCATCGCGGGCCAACTTGGAGTCCTTCGAAACTTGTCTGCCGCCGACGTTCAGAAACGAAACGTGCCGTCGTGCAATCCCCAGGGGATCGGATGCGTGACCCCCTAGGGATTTGAATCGGACCCCCCAGGGATTCGGCAAATCCTCGATGAGTGCATAGGGAGGGGCAATGTTGCCCGGCTTGCGGGATCCGGATCACTGCACGAGCTTGCGGACAGATACGTTGACCGTGACTCACTGTTTACCCGTGGTTTCCCGGGAGTACCGCAACGACAATGTGGATGATCAGACAAACCATCGCCGCATATGCCGCGGTCCTGCTCGTGATGAGCGTTGCCTGCAGGAAAGAAGAGACCAAAGAGCCGGTCACTTCCGGCGGTGCCGCCACCCCGTCCCGCGTGGATGTCCTCGAGCGTGGCGCCGGTTGTGGTGGCTGCGAGATCGAACTGGAGGAACTCTACCTGCTCGGGCACGCCGAGGATTCGCTCCCGATTGCCAGCGGTTCCTTCCTCGCTATCGTTGCCGGCAATCAGTGCGTCATCGGCCCTACGGGCCGGGACGGCGAAGCATTGATCTTCGATGGCTGCCGGGGACAGCCGCGCCCCTTGGGCCGGCGAGGCGAGGGACCTGGAGAGCTCGGCTCGATCCGGGCTGTCGCCCCCTGGCGAAGCGATTCTGTCCTCTTCCTGGGGTACGGGCGCCTGGAAATCCTCTCGAGTGCCACGGGCCAGGGACGTTCCGTCCGGTTCGACCCGGCTATTGAAGGCTACACCATGGTGACCGTGCCGGGAGATTCGGCGGTGATCGTCAACAACAGTCGGCCCACCAAACCGCAATTCGCCGAGATCCGTTTCGATGGGAGTTCGGGCTCGGCGTTCGGTCTGCCGGGTGCATCACCGAGCCGCGGAAATTCTCAGGTGCATGTAGCGGCGATGGGATCCTCTCCGCGGCCGCATACGTTTTGGGCGGGTGCGATGTATTTCCGGCATCATCTGGCGTTGTGGAGTCGCGACGGTGGGCGGCTCCTTACGATCGATCGGACTCCCTCCTGGTTTACACCCTACGATTCCTCGGCCCTGGCCAGGTCCTGGGTGGCCAGCGCTGCAGCAATGCGGCCAGTGGTCTCGCTGCGCGCTGTGCACGAGTCGGCTGACGGCCTGGTCTGGGCTGCGTTCGGGATCGCGGCCGACGATTGGATCCCCGACTCCGCTCCGCAGCCGGTGGCGCACCGGACCCGGGGCGGCGAGGTGCCGTCGGGTTCGCGCAGCCGCATCGATCACTTTGATGGCGTGATTGAAGTGCTGGATGGAACGTCTGGGGAAATCTTGATGAGCGCTCGCAGCGACGAGTTGTGGGTCGGTTTTGCCAACGACTCCCTCGTCTACAGCAGACGGCAAGCCGATGACGGCACCTACCAAGTCGCAGTCTACCGGATGCGGCTTCGGAGAGAACACGCACCAGTCACTGGCTCTGCCGGTGCGCTCAACCAGCAGGACCCCTGAGGACAACCCCAACGTGGAGAATTACTATGGAGAAAACGCTCGGCCTCGGTGCCATCGTCCTGATGACGGCGGCATTCCTGCTCACGACCTCGCCGGAACCGTCTTTCGCGGCACAGTCGGTTGGAAACAGGTGCGGAGAGGAGCCAGCTGCTGACGGACGAACGCAGCACCGTTTCCAGCAATCCGGAATCTGCGTGACTGGGGGAGATTATCACACCCAATTGTGGCTCGGTACCTGCGTGCCAGACAACCACCAGTCGGGTCCCTGCCCCTGACAGACGACATAGACGGATGGGGGGGGGAGGTCTGTCGGCTGGCCTGCCTTCCCCTTCGTCATTTCGGGTATACCGACGTCCAATCCTCCGGGGCGCAGCGCTTGTTCCGAGCGTCAGCGAAAGAACAGATCTCGGCACTTGCCGTCGCGTCCGAGCAGTCGGATTGCCGGGAATCCGTGTTGTTGACCCGAGCCCCGGCCATCACCCCTCACCTCAGGCTCCGTTCAACACCGCCGTCGGCCCCCGCCGCCGCTCCTGCGCTCTGGCGATGAGGAGCTGGATGGTGTCGAGGGTGGGAGGCGGCGCCTCCGGACGAAGAGTGGCGGCGAACCGGAGCAGCACCCCTGGCGCTCCGGCGGTCGACCGCGACTTGTGGACGATGCTGTCGATCACGTGACGGATGTGGGAGACTTTGCGGCCGCGAGCCCTGGCGATCTCGGCAGGCGATTCCAGCATCAGCAATCGCACCAGCACTTCGCATTCCGTGCGGGTGCAATTCCACTGGGCCATCACTGCGGCGAGCTGCCCGGCGGTGCATTCCAGCGGGCCCAGATGGAGCACGGTGTCG
>JANRJE010000031.1:0-96811 GCA_033764135.1 Gemmatimonadales bacterium | reverse complement strand
GGGTTTTGGGGGGGGGGGGGGGCGGGGGCGCGGCAGGGCCGCGCCGGTGAACGGTGAACGGTGAACGGGGCCACAGAATGGGGGCGCGGCAGTGGCGCGCCGGTGAGGCCTGCCCCGTTCCGCGAAGCGGCGGCGGGGTGAAAGGGGCCGCCGCTTCGCGGCGGCGGGGTGGAAGGTGAAAGGTGAAAGGGGGGTTCTGGTCATCCCCGCCCTCGCGTAGCGAGCGGCGGGGTCTCCTCGCTCGCCGCCACGTAGGGCCCCCGTCCAAAGCCCCCCCCCGCGCGGCTCCGCCGCGCCCCGTTCACCGTTCACCCCCTTTCACCTTTCACGTTGGCCCTCCCCTTGCCCCCAAATATAGTTTAAGTAAATTATACTTAATCAATGCCCACATCAATTCCCGCCAAAAAATGGCGCCGCAAGCCCTCTGAACGCCCCGATGAGATCACCGTGGCGGCTTTGGCCTGTTTTGCCGATGTCGGCTTCGGCGGCACTCGGCTGCAGGACATCGCCGAGCGGGCGGGGGTGACCACTGCGTTGCTGTACCGCTATTTCCCCGACAAGGGGGCAATCTTCGAGGCGACTGTGCGCCGCTTTCTGGTGCCCTCTCTGGCGGAGGTCGAGTCCCGGGTGCGGGCCCGGCGCGGTAACCCCAGGGCGGCGTTGGCCGAGGTCCTGACGACCTGGTGGGCCGCCATGGCCGATCCCCTGGTGGCGGCGTTGCCGCGGGTGATCCTGGCGGAGACCCACCGGTTCCCGGCGGTGGCCAAGCTCTATGCCCGGGAGGTGATCGGGCGCCGACACCGGTTGCTCCGTGACGTGCTCCGCTGGGGGATCTCGACGGGTGAGTTCCGGGAACTCCCGGTGGACGTGGCGGCCCGGGTGCTGGCTGCTCCGGTGCATTTCGGGGTGATTTACGGCGAGGCGCTCGGGCCCTACGACGACTGGAGCATGCCGGCCGAGGCATACCTGGCGATGGCTGTGGAGCTGGCGGTGGCCGGGGTGACGAGCGGGAAGGTCTGGGGTGAGGGGTAGGGCCTTCTCTCTTTCTCTCTTTCTCTCTTTCTCTCTTTCTCGCCTACAGCTCCCGGTGTCGCCTCCGCTCATGGCGCCAGCCGTCGAGTCCCCAGACCACTCCGGCGCGGCCGCCGATGAAGGCCAGAGCCAGCCACACCATCAGCAGATAGCCGCGGGCGTCCGGCTCCGAGCGCGCGGCGGCGGCAATCGCCAGCGCCAGCGCGACCAGCACCGCTGCCAGTGAGGCGATGGTGGTGTAGAGCCCCAGCACCAGCCCCAGCCCGGCGAGCACTTGCAGCCAGCCCACCCCGCCGGCCACCAGCGGTCCGTTGGGAATCAGCAGGTCGCGCACCACGGCGCCCGCCATCCCGTCGGGGTGCTTCTGCCACCAGACCCCGAGCCGGTCAGGGAGTTCGCGCTGGAACTCTGCCGTGACCACCGGCAGCGGCAACCACCCGCCAAACTTGTGGACCGTGAACTTGCCGACCGTCGACAGCAACAGCACCGCCCCCAGCGTCACTCGCAGCGCGGCCAGCGCACGAGCCGCCGCCAGGTGGCCGTGCCTCGGCATCAGCGATCTCCAAACGAGATGCCCAGACTGCGGGCGGTGAGGATAACGCCGGAATCGAGCGGCACGGTTCGGCACCGGCCGACCACCTGATCGAGCGGCACCCGGTCGACGACCGGCGGATGGTAGGCCACCATCGAGCCGAAGTCACCATCGGCAATGGCGCGCACAGCGGCCGACCCGAAGCGCAGCGCCAGCAGGCGGTCGAACGTGGTCGGCGACCCGCCGCGCTGCAAGTGCCCCAGTACCAGCGAACGCGTCTCCTTCCCGGTCCGTTGGGCAATCGCGGTGGCGACCTGCTCGCCGATCCCGCCGAAACGCTCGTTGATCCCGATGCCGCGCCGTTCCAGAAAGACCGGGCTGCCGTCGATCGTGCGCGCCCCCTCGGCCACCACCACGATCGAGAAATGATGCCCGGTCGCCTCCCGCTCGAGCACCTTGGCCGCGACATGCTCGATGTCGAAGGGAATCTCGGGGATCAGGATCACGTCGGCCGTGGCCGAGATGCCGCTGTGGAGCGCGATCCACCCGGCGGTCCGCCCCATCAGCTCAACCACCATGACCCGGTCGTGCGATTCGGCGGTGGTGTGCAGCTTGTCGATCGCATCGGTGGCGGTCGAGACGGCAGTGTCGAAGCCGAAGGTGGTTTCGGTGCCCCAGACGTCGTTGTCGATGGTCTTGGGCACGCCGACGACGGGCAGTCCCCGGCGCCACAGCTCGCCCGCAATCGCCAGCGAGCCATCTCCCCCGATCGAGACGAGGGCGTCGATCCGCTCGCGCCTGAAGGCGGCGAGGAGTTCATCGCAGCGGTCGATCTCGGTCACGGTGCCGTCGGGGGCGGTGACCGGCCAGTGAAACGGGTTGCCGCGGTTGGTGGTGCCGAGGATGGTGCCGCCAAGATGGGTGATGCCGCGCACCGCCTCCTCATCGAGCTTCACCAAGCCGGTGCCGTCATACAGCCCCAGAAAGCCACGACGGATACCGACACACTCCCAGCCGCGGTCGAGTGCCGTCAGCACCACACCACGGATCACGGCGTTGAGGCCGGGGGCATCACCACCGCCGGTCGAAATGGCAATTTTCAAGGGGACAGCTGCTCCTGATCGAAGGACGCGGTGCGCGTGGAGGCGAACCGGCTGAATCGTACCGCGAGAAGCTGAATGAACCAAGGGGGATACTGAGCCGTTATTCTTCGAGGATGATGATGCTGCATACCACCGCGCTGGCAATGATGATGGCACTGGGAGTGAGTCAGGGAATAAAGGCGCAGATCTTCGGGCCGCCATTCCAGCGTCTCCCGCCCCGTCCGAACGTGTCTGTGGCGGTTGATTCCGTCTTCCCCCCGCTCTCCTCGCGCCCCCTCCTGGCACGGCGCGATGCCCTGCTGCCGAGTCACCGGGTGATTGCCTTCTACGGCAACCCGCGCTCGACCCGGATGGGGATCCTGGGGCAGATTCCTCCGGACCGGATGATGGCCCAGCTGGAGCAGACGGCGGCCGAATGGCGGCAAGCCGACTCAACGATGGCAGTGCAGCCGGCGCTGCACCTGATCGTCACCGTGGCACAGGCCGACGCCGGACGCGACGGGATGTACCGGCTGCGCCATGGCAACGCCCTGATCGAACAGGTGGCGGGCTGGGCAGAATCGAAGGGGTGGCTGCTCTTTCTCGACGTGCAGGTGGGTCGCAGCACCGTGGCCCGCGAGCTCGACTGGCTGATTCCCTGGCTCCGGAAGCCATACGTGCACTTGGCGCTCGACCCGGAGTTCGCCATGCCGCCCGATGGTTTCCCGGGGAAGCGGATCGGCTCGCTCGACGCGGTGGACGTCAATTTCGCCATCGACCTGCTGGCCAATCTGGTCGACGAGGAGCGGATTCCGCCCAAGCTCCTGGTGGTGCATCGCTTCACGGAACGGATGCTGACCAACCACGAAGCGATCACCCTCGACCCGCGGGTTCAGGTGGTGCTCCACATGGATGGCTTCGGGGCACCGGCCCTGAAGCGCTCGATCTATGATTACATCGTGACCCGTCGGCCGGTCCAGTTTGCCGGCCTCAAGCTGTTTTACAAGAATGATCGACCACTGATGACCCCGGCTGAGATCCTCGCCTTGCGGCCGATCCCGGTCTACATCCAGTACCAGTGAGGAGAGCTGCCGATGATGCAGCGCCAGTTGGCACAGTTGCTGTTCGGATTCACGCTCGCGATGGTGCCGACCGTCGGCTCCGCGCAGGTGGCGGCCCCTGATTCCGCCGCCGTGCTGGCCGGGAAACGGCTCTACGAGGGACGCGGGCTTTGCGCATCCTGCCACGGCAAGGACGGCGAGGGGATTCTCGGCCCGACACTCAAGCTCAACGCCGGCAAGAAGGTCTGGCTGCACACCGACGGGTCGCTCCGATCGATCGTGGCATTGATCAAATCGGGGTTGGAACCGTCGGTCACCGAGAGTGGCATCACCATGCCGGCGCGAGGCGGAGCCCGGCTCACCGACGAGCAGGTGGAGCAGGTGGCAGCCTACGTCATGCATCTCCATCGGACCGCCCCGGCATCACCATGATCCGCGCCCTCGGCCTGGTGGTGTTGCTGGCCATACCCACCACAATCGGACTCTCGCTGGCAAGCCGATCCAGCGCCACACCTCTGGAAGAGCCAATCTGGCGCTGGATCCGCCCTCAACAGATCGAGCTGGTTGGTCGGCTCACCAAGAATCGGCTGGCGGAAGCGAGCGGGGTGGCAGCCAGCCGGACCAATCCGGGAATCTTCTGGGTGGTCGCCGATGGCGGCAACGACGCCGAGCTACACGCAGTCGACTCCACCGGCGATCTCCACGCCACCATCCCGATCCGCAATGCCAAGAATGTCGACTGGGAGGAGGTCGCCGTCGGTCCGTGCGAGCAGTCGTCCTGCGTTTACATCGCCGATACCGGCGACAATGATGAGCGACGCCGGGAGGTGGCAATCCACCGGGTCAAGGAGCCGCAGCTCTCCCGACCCGGAAACAAGGGGGAAGATTCCTCTCCCAAGCCGTTGCGGGTAGAGACGTTGCGGCTGACCTACCCCGACGGCCCGCATGACGTGGAGGCGATGGGAGTGCTGCCAGACGGGGCGCTGCTGTTGGTCTCCAAAGGGAGGAGTGGGGGGGTGCTGGCGTTCCGGATCGAGGCCGACGCGTGGCAACAGCCCGGCACCACCATTGCCCAACGGGTCGACTCGTTGCCCATAGCCGCCTCGCTGGGTACAGGACGGGTGGTGACCGGGATGGCTGTCACCGCCGACGGCAACCGGGTGATGGTGCGGACCTACCGGGACCTCTTTCCGTTCGCGCTCCAGGATGGTCGACGATTCACCCCGCTCGGCTCGCCGACCGCCTGCGATATCCTGGGGGTCGAGCCGCAGGGGGAGGCAATCACCTGGCTCGGCGATGGGCGGCTGCTGTTGATGAGCGAGCGCGGGCTGTTCAAGGAGGGGACAGTCTACGTGGTGTCGTGCAATCCGAACTAGAAAGAGAGAAGGAGAGAAAGAGAGAAAGAGAGGTGGAGATTTTTGGCGTTCTGGTGCGTTGTAGTGCCAGCAACCATTACGGTAACTCGTTGATCTGGTTGTAGTTGCCGGGTTGGTAGTATCAGGCGCAACGATTGACCAGGCGCGACTGGATTTGGCGATTGAAATCGGTTATCTTGTACCGTTGATCAACCACTTGGCCCACCGATCCCGCTCTGGCGAGGAGTCGCGCTCTGGACCTCCCGACGACGCACCATATTCCGCTGACCTGGCTCGCTGAGCAGGGCGGCCCTTCCATCCGCTACCGCACCCTGGCCGAACTGGCCCCAGAGGGTGCGGTAGATCAAGCCAAGCTGGCCGAGGCGCTTCGGGCCACGGTTCTTTCCGACCCGGTCTCGGCGGTTACCAAGCGACAGCAAAGCACCGGGCTGTGGGGCGCCAATTTTCTGGTTTTCGCCCCATCCAGCCGGGACGGCAGCGATGAGGTCGGCACCATTGCCCAATACCGTCGACTGCTCCAACTGGGGCTTCCTCATACCACCCGCCCATTCCGGCTGGCCGACCGGGTGTTGTTCCGGACTTTGTCGCGGGACGATGATCCGTTGCTCTACGGCGAGTTCTTCGACAGCACCGAGGACGACCCCGATGCGGCGGAGTGGTACCGCAACCTGATTCGTGAGGGTGTCTGCGCGGCGTTTGCGGAGGCGGGACTGGCCGAGGACCCCCGGCTGCGCGGTATGGCACACAAGATCATCTCTGCGGTTTCGGCGTTCCTGCGTTCTGACTTGGCGGCTGATCCGATCATCAAGCGCGGCGGCAGCGCCTGGCAGCTTCATCCCGAGGCGGCGCCTCCCACCTGGTGGTCGGTGGCGATGCTGGCCGCCATGCCTTCGCTGCAGCGGGAGCGGGCCGGTTTTGTCGAGCGTCTGGGTGCCTATCTGGCTCAACCTGCGCCGACCAAGAGCTTCATGGTAACGGTGGGGAAGACCACGATCAGGCCGCAGCATCTGCTGCTGGGTGATCCACTCGAGCTTGACGCCAAGGGCGCCCCGAAAGACCTTCCTCTGGCACTGCATTTTGTGGAGCTGTTGGCCGGGTTGGGGCAACTGCATGCTTCACCCTCGGCGGTTGCCTTCCTGCGGTTGTTGCTGGAGGATCTCGACGCCGAAGGGGTTTGGCACCCGAAGAACCTCCGTTCGCAGCCCAAGGCCGTCTCGCCCGTGACTCATCATTACTGGCCGCTTTCGCTGGACGACGGCGGGCTTTCGGCGCGACAGGCCGACATCACCTTCCGCCTCGCGCTGATCGCCAAGCGGCTGGGGTGGCACCTAGAGTACTCCTGAGGTGGCCGACCGCCTGGACCTGACTGCCTTCGGGTTCACGCCGACGGAAGGCTGGATCTACGAGGTACTGCTGACAGGAGGCCCGGGCACCGGCTACACCATCGCTCGCTCGGCCGGCTTGGCACGCGCCAATGTTTATGCGGCGCTGGAAGGGTTGGTACAGAAGGGCGCGGCCCGGATGGAGGAGGGCCGTCCGCGGCGCTTTCGTCCCGAGCCACCGCGGACCCTGCTGGCCCGGCTGAGCGATCGCCAGGGAGAGGCAATCGACCGACTCGGCGAACAGCTGGTTGCGCTGACCGTTCCCGACACCCCTACCTTGGTGGAGCTTTCTTCGTCGCGGGGTGCGGTGCAACTGATGGGTCACGAAATCGCGCGAGCCGAGCGCGAGGTGCTGTTGATTGCCCCCCCCGAAGGCTGCCTCGCTCTGGCGCCACACCTCCGGCGCGCCGTGGTGGCAGGAGTCGAGTTGGAGCTGGCGTCCACCGGGACGGTGGCGATGGAGAACATCGCGGTCGACGTGATCGCCCCGGCTGATTGGCCCGGCGAACCTGTCGTGCTGGTGGTCGATGGCCGCGCGGCGCTGGTGGGGTCGCGGGATGGCGACCGGTTCAGCGGGCATTTCGGCAGTGGCATTGCCTTCGTGGCTGCGGCGCGAATGGCGTTCCACGGGCTCAGGGGGAGTGCGTGAGCATGGCGGAGAAACCCGAGGAAGTGCTGGATCCAGCGCTACTCGAATTGCAGCAGGAATACGTTCGGGAGGCACCGGCCCGGCTGGCAGAGCTTAGCAAGGACCTCACCGCGTTCCGGAACGGCGAACCGGACGCGCTCGCTTCGCTCAAAACCAGGTTCCACCGGCTGGCCGGTTCGGGCGGTTCGTACGGACTGCCCCGGGTCACCGAAATCGCCCGCGCCATGGAGCAGAGAATCCTCACCGATCCCCCGCCGACACCGGCCGAATCAGAATTGTTCGAAAACGCCATTCACGATCTCCGACTGGCCTTCGACAGCGCAGCTGCCGACTCCGAGATGCCGCTCCAGTTCGGACGGATCCCGGGCTTCGGTTATCGCACCCTGCTGATGATGGGGGAATGCGAACTGCGCGCGCGGATGATCGAGGGGCTCAACGAGTGCGGCTTCGAGGTCGATGTCCACGCCACCGAAGTCGACCCGTGGTCGGTCTCGGTATCGACCCGCCCAGATCTGGTGGTGGTCGGGGCGGATGTGGGTGACGAGCCGTTGACGCTCGCCCGCCACTGGGCCGCTCCCACTGCGGATCGGCCCCGGGCGGTGGTGGTCGCCGATCCCAAAGACCAGTTCGACCGCCTGCAGCTCGCGGCAACTGGGGTCGATGCCATCTTCGGAGAGTCCGGTCTTCCTCGTGGCCTGACCCAGTTCGCGCGGGCGCTGGCTCAGATCGGTGCCCCCCCTGCCAAGGTGCTGGTGGTGGAGGACGATCCAGCCCAGTCCCAATTGTTCGCCGCCTGGCTCGGCCAGATCAACGCCGGTGTCACGATCTGCCAAACTGCGGAACGGGCTCGTCAGATGCTGGCCCAGGAGACCCCTGACATCGTGCTGCTCGATGTCGATCTCCCCGACGTCGACGGCTTCGCGATTGCCCGCCTGATGCGGCAGGAACCGCGACTCGCCCTGGTGCCGATCGTCTTCCTCACCGCCCGCCGCTCGCTGGCGGACGAGATGGAGGGGCTCCGCGCCGGTGGCGACGACTTCATGGTCAAGCCGGTGGAGCGAAGTCACCTGCTGCAAGTCGTACTCACCCGAACCGAGCGTGGTCGCCGGATCCGGGAGATGGTTCACAGGGACGGGCTGACAGGCGTCCTCAACCACGCCACCCTGATGGCCGAATTGGAACACGCCGTCGCCTTCGCCAAGCGGCACGGCGAGCCGATCTGCTTCCTGATGCTCGACCTGGATCACTTCAAACGGATCAACGACACCCATGGCCACATGATCGGCGATCAGGTGCTGATGCATGTCGCCCGCGTTTTCCGCAAGGTGATCCGCCACTCCGATCTCCTCGGTCGTTATGGCGGCGAAGAATTCGGGGTCATCCTGCGCCGCTGCCCACCCGCCAACGGCCGCCAGATCGCCGAAAAATTGCGCCAGTCATTGGCCGAATCGCCGATGGTGCTGCGCAGCGGGGAGGAGATCACGATGCGAGTGAGTGTCGGGGTGGCAAGTTATCCGGGATCGGGCGAGAGCGGTGCAGATCTCTGTGACGCCGCAGACAGGTCGCTGTATCGGGCCAAGAGCGCCGGACGGGATCGGGTGGAGATGGGGTGAGGGGGTCGTAGGTCGTAGGTCGTAGGTCGTAAAAGGTGAAAGGTGAAACGGTGGGCGTGCGATACCCCTTTCACGTTTCACCTTGCTCCTACGACCTACGACCTACGACCTACGACCTACGACCTAATGCCGAAACACCCCCCGCAGCGGCACCACATCCCGCGGATTTTCGTCCCCGAACAGCAGCTTCCCTTCTGAATATCGCACGTCCCGGAGTGCGAGCGCGAGTACCTCGCCGAGTTCCTCGACGGGGAAGATCTCCAGCCGCTTGCGGGCTTCGGCCGGCAGGTCATCGAGGTCGGCTTCGTTCTGCTTGGGGATGATGACCTGCTTGATGCCGGCCCTGAGCGCGCCGAGCAGCTTCTCCTTGACGCCACCGATCGGCAGGACCCGACCGCGAAGAGTGATCTCTCCGGTCATCGCGATGTCGTGCCTCGCCTCGCGCCCGGAAAGGGCAGAGACCAGGGCGGTGGCCATGGTGACTCCTGCGCTGGGGCCATCCTTGGGGATTGCACCGGCCGGCACGTGGATGTGAACGTCGAGATCGAACATCTCGTCGGGAATGTGCAGTGCAGCAGCATGTGAGCGGGCGTAGGTCCAGGCGGCCCGCGCCGATTCCTTCATGACATCGCCGAGCTGGCCGGTGAGGACCAGCTCGCCCTTGCCGCGCATGGTGCTCGCCTCGACAAACATGATGTCGCCGCCCATCGGCGTGTAGTACATCCCGGTGGCGGTGCCGATCTGGTCGATCTTGCCCTTCTCCTCCGGGTGCAACTTCGGCCGTCCGAGCAGATCGCGCACCACGCCGGGTGTGACCTTGAGCTTGGTGACCTCTCCCGCGGCGATTCGGCGGGCGGCCTTGCGGGCCACTCGACCGACCTCGCGCTCGAGCTGGCGCACTCCCGCTTCGCGGGTGTAGCGCTGCACCAGTTCCAGCAGGGCTGGTCCGGTGAAGGTGACTTCCTTCTCGGTGAGTCCGTTTTCCCCGATCTGGCGCGGCACCAGATAGCGCTCGGCGATCGCCACCTTCTCGGCCTCGATATAGCCGGAGAACTCGACCACTTCCATCCGGTCCAGCAGGGGTGCCGGAATGTTCTGGACGAAGTTCGCGGTCGCGATGAAGAGCACCTCGCTCAGGTCGAACGGCAGCCCGAGGTAGTGGTCTGTGAACGAATCGTTCTGGGCGGGATCGAGCACCTCGAGCAGCGCCGAGGCGGGATCGCCCTGGAAGGAGACGCCGAGCTTGTCGATCTCGTCGAGCAGAAAAACGGGATTGCGGGTGCCGGCCTGCTTCATCCCGGTCAGGATCCGGCCCGGCATGGCACCGACGTAGGTGCGGCGATGGCCGCGAATGTCGGCCTCGTCGCGGGCACCGCCGAGGGAGACACGTACATATTTGCGACCCATCGCCCGGGCTATGCTCTTGGCGACCGAGGTCTTGCCGACACCCGGAGGACCGGTGAAGAGCAGAATCGGCGAGCGACGCGGCGCCTGGGCGATGGTTCCCTCTGAAGCTTTCGCTTCGGAAGCGACGGATTCCGGCTCGCTCGGCAGGGGGGGGGACTCCGCCTTCTTGCCACGGGACTCCTTCGCCGGGGTGCCTTCCCGCTTGGCTCGCAAGGCGCGGACGGCCAAAAACTCGAGCACCCGATCCTTGACGTCGCCCAGCGCGTAGTGATCCTCGTCGAGGACTTGTGCGGCAACTGCCAGGTCGAGCGACTCATCGCTCCGCGCCGACCAGGGGAGCTCGGCAACCTGTTCCAGGAAGGTGCGAATGACCTGGGACTCCATCGACTCGCGTCCGATCCGGCGCAGGCGGCCCAGTTCGCGATCGACTTCCTTGCGCACCGCCTCGGGCAGCTCGAGCCCGGCGAGCCGGAGCGCGAGATCGTCGACGTCGGTGCCATCCTCGTCCTCGCCGAGTTCGCGCCGGATGGTCCGCATCTGCTCACGGAGATAGATCTCCCGCTGGCGGTCGCCGAGTTCCTCCTGCACCTGGGACTTGATGTCCTCCTGGGCATCGAGCACGGATATCTGCCGCTGGACGTGCACCAGCACGCGGCGGATCCGCTCGTCGACCGCGAGAGTTTCCAGCAGCTCCTGACGATCAGTGGCCGAGAGGTCGAGGTAGCCGGCCACCAGATCGGAAAAGCGGCCGGGCTCATCGACGCCGTTGAGCACCTGCTGGACGACCTCTTCCGGCAAGCCGGATTTCTGGCCCAGTTCGGCAGCACGTGCGCGCAGCTCCCGATGAAGGGCCACGAAGCTGGGATCCTGAGGATCGACAGCCGGGAGGTCGTCCATCGGGCGGACCACCGCCACCAGGTGGCCATGCTCCTCGATCACCTGAAGGGTCATGGCGCGCCGCTCACCGTGCAGCAGGAGCTGCATCCCGCTCATGCCGCGCTGCAGCTGGCCGATCCGGGCAATGGTACCGACGGTATGAAGCCCCTCGGCAGTGACGTCCTCGAGGTTCTCCCGCTGGGCGATGGCCACGACCAACTTCTCCGGGGTCGCCAAGGCCGCCTCGATGGCCTTGAGGGTCATGGGGCGACCGGCACCGATAGGCGCAGTCACCCCGGGAAAGAGTACCACATCCCGCAGGGGAAGCACGGGCAAGGTCAGGCGTTCAGTCACGGGTCCACTCCAGTCTGGGGTCGGGCATTGATGGGTCCCGGCCAAGATGAATCCTACTGAAGCGCATCCCCCATGCCACCCCGGCGGCCTGTGGTCCTGCCGGTTCGACCGGCCCACCCGCCATCGGGGCACCCAGGTTGCTCAGGGGAACTGGCGACCTGTCGCTACGGCAGGACGGCGGCGGCACGTTGCTCGCAGCGGTAAATTGATGCAGATTCCGGGGATACCGTCAATCCCGTAGCCGCCCTCAACAGGACAAGAGATGACCGAACCCGATCAGTCCGCCCTCCCGAGTTTGCTCAAAGCGGCGCTCGGGGAGTCGTACACCATCGAGGGAGAAATCGGTCGCGGCGGAATGGGCGTGGTTTATCGCGCTCGCGACGAGCGACTGCACCGCCGGGTGGCGGTCAAGGCGTTGCCGCCGGAGCTGGCGTTTCAGCGTGAAATCCGCGAGCGCTTCACGCGTGAAGCCCAGACGGCCGCCCGCTTGGCGCACCCCCATATCGTCCCGATTCACGACGTCGGCGAGGGCAACGGAGTCGTCTATTTCGTGATGGGGTTGATCGAAGGCGAGTCACTGGCGGCCCGGATCCGCCGCCGCGGCCGGATGCCGGCCGAGGAGGTGCGCCGGATCATGCGGGAAACCGCCGATGCCCTGAGCGCCGCCCACGCGCTGTCGATCATCCACCGTGACATCAAGCCGGACAACATCCTGCTGGAGGGGACTCGCGGTCGGGTGATGGTGACCGATTTCGGCATCGCCAAGGCGCTCTCGGCCCATGGCGGCGCGACCCTCACCAGTGCCGGAATGGCGATCGGCACGCCCTCGTTCATGAGTCCCGAGCAGGCAGCGGGAGAGCGCGACCTCGACGGCCGGAGCGATCTCTATTCCCTGGGCGTGGTGAGTTACCAGATGCTCTCGGGAGAGTTGCCGTTCAACGCCCCGACGGTCGCCGGGATCCTGATGAAGCACATCACGGAACCGGCACCGCTGCTCCACGAGCGCTTCCCCGATGTCCCCGAGGATTTGTCGCTGGCAGTGGCCCGCTGCCTCGAGAAGGATCCCGAGAATCGCTGGCCCAGCGCCGATGCGCTGCGCCGGGCGCTGGACAGCCGCAATGTGGCCGGGTATCGGCCGACCGGATTGGGGTGGCGTGCGGCGGAGCGTCAGGGGACGGCGGCACGGCCCCGCAACGGCAACACCAGGCCGCTGGCCAGCGATCGCCCGATGACGCGGCCCCGGCCACTGGCCGATCGACCGACCCGACCGCCGCTCAGCGAGCGGCTCGGCAATCGCAATCTCCCCGATCGCCCCGGAGCGCGCGGCGTCGCAGATCGGTCGTCCGGCAGGGCGAAGCCACGCCAGCGCGGCAAGCAGGACACGCCGCTCCCGGAAACCGGTGAACCGAAGTTGGTGCGTCAGGCCCGGGCCGAGTTCGCGAAATTCGCGGCGGTGGTCGGGGGCTGCTTTCTGGTGAATATCGCAACCGGGATGGATACGCCCTGGTTCCTGTTTGTCGGCGGGGCAATGTCGTTCGGGCTCTTCAAGCGCTATTCCGAGTTGTGGCAGGCCGGCTATTCCTGGCGCGACGTGCTGGCGCGTCCGGAGGCGCTGGACGCCATCCCGGCGAGCGGGCCTCGCCGGATCAAGGGGGTCAAGCTTATCCCCCCCCCTGTAGCCGACGAGCTGGGTGCTCACCACCAGCCGATGCTCCGGGTGCATGGCGATCGCGCCGCGATCCTGGCACTGATGGAGCGGTTGAGCGACGCCGATCGCGAGCTGGTGCCCGACCTGATCGAGACGGTCGAACGGCTCTACCTGAAGGCGGAGGAGCTGGGCCGCTCGCTTCATGCACTCGACTCCTCGCTGGGAGATGACGAGTTGACCCGCATCGAGCAACAACTCGGGGATGTCCGGGGCCGCGCCGAGAGCGAGGAGCGTGACCGCCAGATCTCGCTGCTCGAGCGGCAGCAGCAGTCGTGTCGCGACCTGGCGGCACGCCGGTCGGAGATGGCCGCGCGTTTCGAAAGCTGCGCGCTGGCGATGCAGAATCTGCGGTTCGACCTGCTGCGCCTCAGGGAAAAGGGGATCGGCGCGGTGGGGAACGATCTCACCCAGGCGACCCAGGCGGCGCGGTCGCTGAGTCGCGACGTGGACAATGCGATAGGGGCGGCGGAGGTGGTGAGGGGGCTTTGAAAAGGTCGTAGGTCGTAGGTCGTAGGTCGTAGGTCGTAGGTCATCACCAAGGGCCGGTTCCAATCGCGGATCCGACCCTTCAGTGCCTACGACCTACGACCTAAGACCTACGACCTGAAAACCTTTCTTCAGTACCCCAACACCTCCACCATCGCCGCCTTCAAACTCCCCACCTGCGGCAGAATCACATCTTCCAATTCAGGCGCGTAGGCGACGAAAGTGTCGGTGGCGGCGACCCGCTTGACCGGTGCATCGAGCCAATGGAAGTGATCGTCGGCGATCCGCGCGGCGATCTCCGAGCCGTAGCCCCACGAGAGCGAGTCTTCGTAGGCGACGATCACGCGGCTGGTCTTCCGGATCGAGTCGCCGATCATCTCCCAGTCGACCGGATTGAGGGTGCGGAGATCGATCACCTCGACCCGCTGGCCGGTCGCTTCCTCGAGCTCGCGGGCCGCCTGCACCGCCCGCTGGACCACGGCACCGTAGGTGATCACGGTGGCGTCAGTGCCTTCGCGAACGATCTTCCCCTTGCCGAAGGGAATCATGAAGTTCGGGCCGGGATAGGCGCCCTTGTTGTAGGTCTGCCGGTAGAGGTGCTTGTGCTCCAGGAAGAGAACCGGGTCTTCGCAGCGGATCGCGGTGCGCAGCAGGCCGTTGGCGTCGAGAGCCGTGCTGGGACAGACCACCCGGAGTCCCGGAACACCGGTGAAGATCGCGGCACCGGTCTGGGAGTGGTAGACTGCCCCCCCCTTGAGGTAGCCGCCATAGGTGGTGCGCACCACGACGGGAGAGCTGAAGGTGTTGTTGGAGCGCCAGCGCATCAGGGCGAGTTCGTCCCGAATCTGCATGTAGGCGGGCCAGATGTAGTCGAAGAACTGGATCTCGACCACCGGCTTCATCCCGCGAGTGGCGAGGCCGATCGCCCGACCGACGATGTTCGCCTCGGCCAGCGGCGAGTTGTAGACCCGGTTCGAGCCGAACTGCTTCTGCAGTCCCCAGGTGACCTTGAACACCCCGCCCTTCCCCTTGACCTCGTCGAGACTCGCCTCGCGTGAAACGTCGGCGACGTCTTCGCCGAACATCACGATTCGCGGGTCGCGGGTCATCTCGTCGCGCAGGCAGGCGTTGAGCAGGTCGACCATGGTGGTTGGTTCACCGCTGGTCTGCGGATCATCCTCGGTGTCGAACTGCTCGGCGGTGGGATCGACGTCGGGGGAATAGACAAAGTCGTGGATGGTCGTCACGGCAGGCTGCGGCGCCGCCAGTGCCACCTCGGTGGCGACCTCGATCTCTTCCTCGACCTTGCTGCGGATCAACTCCAGCTCGGCATCGGTGGCGATCCCCTGCTCCAGCAGGTGAGCCGGGAAAGTCACCAGCGGATCGCGCGCCGCATCCGCCTCACGCTCGACAGTCGAGCGATAGTGGACTTCGTCGTCCGAGAGGGAGTGGGAATAGGGCCGAATGACGTGGGCGTGCACCAGGGCCGGTCCCTTGCGCTGCCGGGCGTGGTCATGGGCCTTGAGAAGCGCGTCGGCCGAGGCGAGCACGTCGCAACCATCGACTTCCTGAATGAACAATCCGGGAAACGAAGCCACCAGTTTGCTGATCGAACCGCCGGCGGTGTTGACCTCGACCGGAACGGAGATGGCGTAGCCGTTGTCCTCGACAAGGTAGACGACCGGGAGCTTGAGATTGCAGGCGCTGTTGAGCGACTCCCAGAACTCGCCCTCGCTGGTGGTGCCATCGCCGGTGGTCACGAGGACCACTTCGTCACCACGTGTCAAGTCGGCCAGCCGTTCGTCGGCGGAGGCCCGCAGCCAGGTCTCCGCGGCACCGACGGCCTGCAGGAACTGAGTCCCTGTCGGCGATGAAGTCGAGACGATGTTGAGGTCCTTGTGGCCCCAATGGGAGGGCATCTGCCGACCGCCCGAATTGGGGTCGTCGGCAGCAGCAACGGCTGAGAGGAGCTGCTCGGTCGGTGTCATCCCCAGCCCGAGACAGAGCGCCCGATCACGGTAATAGAGGTAGAACCAGTCGTGTGCCGCCCGGAAGACCTTGGCTGCTGCAACGAGCACGGCCTCGTGCCCTGCACCACTGATCTGGAAGAAGATCCGGTTCTGCCGCTTGAGCTGGATTTCCTTGTCGTCGAGCCGCCGGGAGAGGAGCATCAGGCGGTAGAATTCGAGCAGGTCGGCCTTGTCGTAACGGGTCGACGCCTTGGCACGGGGTGCGGTTCGAGTAGCCATGGGCCAAAGATAGCCCAGCCGCGTAAGGGAGGGGAATGGGGCACGACGGGGGGGACAGCGGGGTGAAAGGTGAAAGGTGAAAGGTGAAAGGTGAAAGGGGTGCTACCTGTCTGCGTTCCCTTTCACCTTTCACCCCGCGCCCCGCAGGGGCGCCCCGTTCACCGTTCACCGTTCACCGTTCACGATTACCGGCACTAGAACAGCGCCACTGCCGCCTTGACGTCCGGGTCGCTCGCCACCAGCAGCGCTTCGCCGGCTTCGGCGTCCCAGCGCACGGTTGCCGCTCGTGCCGCCAAGCGTCGGGCCAGCATTGTCGCGGTCGCCTGGTCGAGCTCCCCCTGAGACCGAGCCGGGAGCGCACCCGCTCCAGCAGCGGCTCGAGTAACCGGGACTGCCACTGGTCCGCACTGCTGAGCCAGGCGTCACGGGCAGCAGGGCTCGGCTCCAGTGCAAAGCCGACACTGTCGGCCACCGCCCGATCCCAGCCGCTGTCGGCAACGACCGTGAACCAGCGCGGGATTGCCGGTGGTGCAGGAAGACTGACATCGGGGGCTACCCCCCCCCCGCCGAGCACCGGGCGTCCGGCATCGGTCAGGAATACCGCAGTGGTGTCCTGACGCGTGGAGTCTCCTGCGAAGGCGCGATACTGCTCGATGGCCAACCCCTGGTAGGGACGCTGGATGAAGCGTCCGCTCGGCGAGATCACATGTCCGATGGTCAGTTGCACATAGCCATCGGGAACCAGAAAGCTGGTCTGCATCAACGCCTTGCCGAACGACCGGCGTCCCAGGATCCGGGCTCGATCGTGATCCTGGAGCGAGGCGGCCAACGCCTCCGAGGCACTGGCGCTGTTGGCGTCGATCAGCACGATCATTGGCAGCGCCACGAATTCGCCGGTCCGGCGGGTGCGATACTCGACGTTGGCATTACGCTGACGGCCCCGAGTGGTGAATACCAGGGTCTTTTCCCCGAGGAACAGTTCCGCCATGGCAACCGCCTCGGTGACGATCCCTCCCGGATTGCCACGCAAGTCCAGAATCAGGCGACTCATTCCCGCGCGCTGCAGTTCCTTGATGGCACGGCGCAGTTCGTTGGCTGATTTCGGTCCGAAGGTGCCGAGGCGTACCACACCCGTCACCTGATCGACCATGCGGGTGAGGGTGACCGATGGTTCCGGCTTGGGGATCTCGCGCCGCAAGGTGACGGTGAAGCTGTCCGGTTCCAGTTTTGCACCGCGTTCGATGGTGACTCGCACCTTGCTGCCGCGCTCTCCAGCGAGCCGGAGGGCGACCAGCTTGGCGGACAAGCCCGCCACCGGTTCGCCTGCAATGGTAGTGAGACGATCGCCGGGGCGCACGCTGGCGCGATCGGCCGGCGAGTCGTCGCTAACGGCGATCACGGTGGGGATGCCATCGGCGAGTTCAACCTCGGCGCCGACCACCGCCAGTTCACCACGTTCGAGGGCGTTGAGTTGGGCGTTGTCGTCGCTGGTGAGGAACCAGCTGTGGGGGTCGAGCGAGCGGAGCATGCCGTCGATGGCAGCCCGCACCAGACCGCGATAGCTGACCGAGTCGGCGTGGTTGTCACTGATGTGGCGCAGCACGGCCGAGAAGCGGCTGAGCTCCTCGTAGCTGCCGCTCTGGGCGTGCAATCCCCCCGTCGGCATGGCGAGGGCGAGGAGCAGGACCGGCCCCGCCAGCCGACTCATTGCAGCGCGGCGACTTTCTGGGCGGCAACCGTTGCGCGCGCCTTGAGGCGGCTGGGGGCAAGCTCCACCACCTTCTGATAGGCCGCACGTGCCTCATCGCGCTTGCCCTGTTGTTCCAGGGCGAGACCGAGCCAGAACCAGGCTTCAGCGTGTCGCGGAATCCGTTCCGTGGCACGTCGGCAGGCATCCTCCGCTCCGGCAAAGTTCCCCGACTTGCCGAGGGTTATGCCGAGCTCGAGATGCAGGGTGCCGTCGTCGGGGTTGGCGTTCACCGCGCGATTGCGCTCCTCGATGGCGCGGGGATAATCGCGCTGGGACTCGTAGATGTTGGCCATCCTGACATGAGCCATGTAGAGCCCGAGATCGTTCTCGGCAGCTTCCCGATAGAGTTTGACTGCGTCGGCAGTCTGCCCGGAGGCGTGGACCACGCTGGCGATGAGAAACCGATATTCGTTGCTCTGGAGTGGTACCCGGACGAGGTCGCGTTCGTTCATCCTCTTCTTGCGGTCTTCCTCGCGCGAGAGGAGCTTCTCGAAGTCCTTGATGGCGGCATCGTGGCGCCCCGTCCGGGCGGCGGCGAGCCCTTTGAGCAGATAGACGACATCCGGCACCCGGTGTTTCAGTCCGAGATCTTCGTAGTCATTGATGACACGGTTGAGACGCTGTTCGCAGAGGTCGGAGTGCCCCTCGAAGCAATCGACGATAGCCTGGAGGTAATTGCCATCCACTGACCCGATGGCGTCGTCGAAGAGTCCGAGGTCGATGCCCAGCGAGGTGGTGGTCGCCATGATGCGGAGATCGACCATCGGGTCGATCATGAAGGCGTGGCGCGAATCGCGATCAGTCGCCCGGAGAATTTCGATATACTCCGCGGGCAATTCACCGGTCGCGGCGAAGATTTCTTCCCGAATCTTCGGCTTCCGCGCGAACGGCAGCTCGGAGCGTGCCAACCACGCCACGGCGAGCCGGGGATCGAGTCGCAGCGCCTCGTCGAGCGAACGTTGGACGTCGTCCCACTTCTTGGCATTCCAGTTGCCGAGGGCGAGGTTGTAATGCGCCACCGCGTCGTTGGAGTCGGCCACGGCCCTCTGCTGCAACTCGGCGAGCGAGAGCGGCAGCTCGATCTTCCCCTGGGCGGCAACGGCCGCGGGGAACGGGAGCGCGATAAGGGCGCTCGCGACGGCGACCCTCAGGGTGTGGTTCATGTCATCATCCAGATCCAGTCAGCGACCGGTGAGTTTGCGAAGCGCCTCGAGTTTTTCGAGGGCCGACTTGCCGCCCGAAGGGGCAGCAGGAGCTACCGCGAACAAATCCCGAATATCAAGCAGGATCTCCAGCATGAGCTGGTCGCGCATGTAGGCGTTGTCGAGGTCGGCCATCCGGATCGGGCTTTCTGCCGCCTCGGCCTGCCGGTAGGACTCGCGATAGATCTGTTCCAGATTGCCGAGGATGCGTTCACGGGGTCTCACGCCAGGTATCTCGATTCTGGGCTGTGGAGGTCGGGGCCAGGAGGTCTCTGCGAGTTCACTCCAGGCACCCGTAGAAGTTACACCATCGGCGGTCGGCCGGTCAGGGGGATCAGGCCAGTGACGGGCGGGCACCGGTTGTCCTACCCAGTGGAGGGCTCAAAGAGGGAAGGATGGGCTGCGGCTCGGCGATTGCGTACGAATATTGCTTGGATGAGGTCAGGCACAAGCAAGGCACCAGCACCAGCGAAGCCGCTGGGATCGGTTCGGCGGCGCGCCGGAGGTGTTGATCTCCGAGAATCACAAACCACCAGGAACAGGGGTGGTGTTGCCGCAATTTTCGGCGATACTCTGGGGGATCATCGTCATCCTGCTCCATGACGATTCGAACTTGAAGGGATAGTATGCACGCCAGAGCGGCCAGAACACCAGACGCCTCAGCGCACCCGTTTACATCGGGCACCGATCAGCAAGGGTTCACCCTGATCGAGATGCTGATTGTGGTGGTGGTGATCGGGATCCTGATCGGGATCGCGATTCCGCGGGTGGGTGTGGCGCTGGCGCGTCGCGACGTGTCCGGAGCGACTTCGTCGTTCGCGTCCTTCTATCGTGAGGCACGGACGGCTGCGTTGCAGCGTCGCGAGGCGACCACGATCCGGATCAACTCCGGTGTCGCGGTGATGACGGTCAGCCCCGGTGGGGTGCTCGACACCATTGGTCGCCCGCTCAATTTCACCACGGAATTCGGGCTGACCCCGACGACCACTGCCACTACGCTGAAAATCGAGCCGACCGGGCTGATCCTGACAGGGACGCCATTCACGGTAGTGGCTCAGAAGCGTGACGTCGCCGATACCGTGACAATCATCGGACTGGGGCGGATTCAATGAGGAGTGCTGCGCGGGTCGGCGGGTTCACCATCGTTGAGCTGCTGGTGGCGGTAACGGTGCTGGCCATCGGAGTGCTGGCGGTGGCCTCGGGGGTGATGTTCTCGACCCGGAACCTCAATCGCAGTCGGCTGGCCACCCAGGCCTCGATCCAGGGAGTCTCCAAGCTAGATGAGCTCTTTTCCTACGCCAACGCCACATCGCCGCTCTGCCTATCACCGAATTTTACCAGTTCGGTGACACCGCAAGTGAGCAACAATGTGAGTCTGACCTGGACGGTTCCCGCAACCGGGGTGTTGCGCACGGTGCGAGTCTTCGCGACCTACCGGCTGGCCGGGACTGGCCAGCGCACCGACACCTTGACGGCGAGGGTCGTATGTTGAAACGTCACGGCATTACCCTGATCGAGCTGCTGGTTGTGGTGGTGATGATGGGCATCATCGGCACTGCGCTCTCGCGCATTTTCACCACAGTAATGGGTGCCTCCAGCGCACAGGTCCGGATCGCGGCCACTCAGGGCGAGGCCCGGGTCGGCACCCTGCTGCTCCCCCAGGAGTTCCGGGAGATCGGCTACGACGCCAATGACGCCACCGGAGTGGAGACGAGTGATCTGGTGGCGATCGCGCCGGACCGGATCAACTTCTTCGCCTCTCGCGGACTCGGCATCACCTGCGGCACGCCGACCCTGACGGAGTTCCGGATCAGGCGGGCCATCTTCGGTCAGCGGATACCGTTGATCACCGACCGCTTCCGGCTCTTTCTCGAACTGGACGTCAATCTCGCTGGTGATGACCAGTGGATCCCGATGGTGGTCACCGGCATCGACCTCAACAGCACCTGCGACGGCACCGAGCCCGCAATCCGGTTCACGGTGGTCACCCCTCAAGTTGACCTGGGCCCGCCGGTGGGACTTGCCGACATTGCCTTGACCAACCAGCGGATTGGCGGACCGATCCGCTGGTTCGAGCAGGTGGAGTATCACACCGCGACCGATGCCACCACCGGCGAGATTTTTGTCACCCGGCGCTCGATTTCCCTCGGGGAGGCGGTGGGCCAGCCGATCATCGGCCCGCTGGCCGGCACCGGCGGCTTTGCACTCACCTACTACGATGCCGCCGGGAACGTGGTCAACCCCACGACCGCCAACCCTCTGGTGGTCCGCTCGATCGACGTTGCCATCCGCACTACCACCAACTCGAATGTGTCGCTGGCGGGGAGCACCACGCGTGCTGTATCCAATTTCCCGGTGGTGACCCGCGTCTCTCTCCGCAACTCGCTTCGGCCCTGATCAAGGAGTGTCGCCGATGTCCGACTCTAACCGTTCCCGCTTGATCCTTCGCGACGACCGTCGCGGCGTCACCCTGGTGTTGGCGATTTTCACTCTCGTGGTGCTCGGCGCCGCTGTGGGGACGTCGTTTCTGGTGGTGCGTGCCGAGCGGAGTTCTTCGACCCAATCGACCTACGCTGGCGAGGCGCAACTTGCGGCCGAGTCGGGGTTGGCCGAGCTTCAGGCGCTGTGGGACCCGGCGGTGCAGAACGTGCTCCCGATCTGGACGCCGACGGCGCCGGTGGAATGGTCGAGCGGCACTCGCACGCTGCAGGCCAACAAGCTGTTCCACTCGGCCACGGTGCGCCGACTAAACCCGCAACTCTTCCAGGCGATCGCCACCGGCTGGCGTGCCGCCGGGACTCAGCGGCTCTCCCAGTTGCAGCTCACCCAGTTCTACCGGATCGTCAAGCCGACCATCGGGGTGAACGCCGCGATGACCGTGAGTGAACCGGTCAAGTTCAACGGCAACGCCTTCGAGGTGAGCGGCATCAATGCCACGCCGCCACAATGGGGTGCGGGAGAGTGCGACGCCCTCGATGCCGGCAACAGTGACGACGTGGTCGGCGTGCGCAGTGCTGCCGGCACGGGCGTGGGCAGCAGTGACCTCGACAACGTCTTCGGCTTTCCGGCCAAGCATGTGGCCAACGATCCCTCGATCACCTCGGCCACCTTCAACGACTTCCTGGATTTCACCTTTGCCACACTGGGGAGCCAACCGGGAGTGAAGCTCCTCCCCAACGCCACCCCGTACAACGGCGTGGCACCGGTCATCGACATCTCGACCGGTGGCTGCGACAAGACTGTTCTCCTCAACTTCGGCGAACCATTCCGAAATCCGCCAACGGCCAGCACGGTGGTACCGTGCATCGGCTATTTCCCGGTGGTGCGGGGCACCGGGTCGGTGACCAAGTTCGCGGCCGGCAGCCGGGGACAGGGAACGCTGTTGATCGAAGGCGATCTCGAGATGGTTGGCGGATTCGAGTGGGTGGGACTGATCATCGTCCGCAACCAGATCAAGATCACCGGCACCGGCAACAAGATCTACGGCGCACTGCTGGCCGAGGGCGCCGATGTCGACACCGACAACGGCTCCGTCGGCGGCAACGTCGAAGTGCACTACTCGGCCTGCGCGATCCAGAAGGCGGTCTCCGGCGCCTCTGTGGCACAACCGCTGGGACAGCGCGGCTGGGCGCAGCTGTATCAGTGATGGTGAACGGTGAACGGAGAACGGGGCGCCCCACCGGGGCGCAAGTAAAAGGTGAAACGGGGGGATGAGCTAATGTCCCAGCCGACTTGCAGAGGGAATGATGCATGCGATGCGGTGGGGCTCTCCCCACCGTTTTGCATTTCGGGGTGGTACCTTCCCTGGTCCTTGGCGGAGCCGTGGCTCCGCTTTCCTGACACTCACACGCGTTGGAACCGATGCCGATCGCTGACTACCAGGCCCGAGTCGACCGCTGGATTGCCCAGTTCGAGGAGGGGTACTTCCACCCGCTCACCAACATCGCCCGGCTCACTGAAGAGGTGGGCGAACTGGCCCGCGAGGTGAACCACCGGTTCGGGGAAAAGACCAAGAAGCCGGAGGAACTCGACGGCGACCTCGCGATGGAAATGGCGGACATTGTCTTTGTGCTGATCTGCATGGCCAACCGCGAGGGGATCAATCTCGACGAGGCGTTCGAGCGGATGATGACCAAGATCGAGCAGCGTGATGCCAACAGGTGGACCCGGAAGGCCAGCAAGGAGATGGACTGATGTTCGCCCGCATCATCGCTCTGAACTGCATGGCGTTTCTCGCAGCCTGTCGCGCGAATCTGGCACAGGAGCCGACCGAGGCATTCCGTGAGCGAATCGAGGCCGCCGCCAGCATTGGCGACACGGCAGCGTTGGCCACCCTGGTCGGACAGCGCTGTGACGCTCTCGACGGAGAGGCGCTGAGCATCTGCCGGGAAGATACTTTCCTTCTCATCGCCAGCGAACGGCGAGTCTCGCTGGCACTCGGCGCACTCGCCACCCTCGGCCAGCGCGATCGCGGAGTGGCTGCATCCGGTCATGCCCTCACGCACGTCATCGGGATCACCGCCTGGCAGCCGGGCGATGATGTTGCGACGGTTTTCCGGAGCTGCAACGGTCTGTTCCAGTCGGGCTGCTACCACGGCGTCATCCAGGCCTACCTCACGGCCGAGGGCGAGGTCGACTCGATCAGGACCACGGCACTCTGTGATGAGATCGATCCTACAGGCATTGATCGCTGGCTACGCTTCCAGTGTGTCCACGGCCTCGGTCACGGGCTCGAGATGGCGTGGAACTGGGATCTGCCCAGGGCGCTTGGGGGCTGTGACTGGCTGGCTACCGACTGGGATCGTCAAGCTTGTTACGGTGGCGCCTTCATGGAAAACTCCGTCGCGTCCACTCCAGGGGCACACCACACCGCGACCCGTGCTCTGGATGCGGGAGTTGCCCCCCCCGATGACGGTCATGCCGCGCATCAACACGGCCCGCCGAGCGCTCCGCCGTTCAAGATGCGCGATTCCGCCGACGCACTTTATCCCTGCAGCGTGGTGGGCGACCGTTACCTCGCCGCCTGCTACCTCAGTCATGGCGGGATCCTGCTGGCCGCTTCGGGCAACGACTTCGGCCGCGCCGCAGCAGCATGTGCCGATGCCCCGGAGCAGTTTCGCTGGGCCTGCCACTTGAGCCTGGGTACCAACGCGAGCGGTTGGACGCTGCAAGACACTCCGCAGGTAATTTCCCATTGCAGCCAAGGCGATCCGGCATACCGACCCTGGTGCTTCGTGGGAGCGGTGAAGAACTACATCGATGTCACCGCCGATCCGGCCGACGGCATCGCGTTCTGCTCCGCGGTGCCGAGCGGTGCTTCCCGGCAGGCCTGCTGGCGTGCCGTGGGTGAGCAACTGGCGGCGTTGTACTCTGGTGATGGCGCCCGGCGGGCTGCGGAGTGCGACAAGATCGAGAGTGCGGAGGGGCGCGGGATTTGTAGAGGGGCGGCGAGGGTGGGAATGGGGTCGTAGGTCGTAAAGTAGGTCGTAGGTCGTAGGTCGTAGGTCGTAGGTCATAGGTGCCCAAATGCCAAGGGGCCAATCCTTGGTGTAAATTATTGACCTACGACCTACGACCTACGACCTACGACCCCCTTCACTCCCACTCCTCCGGCAACCCCTCCAATTCAGCCAGAATCGCCCGATAACTGGCATACCGTTCCTCGACTGCCTCGCCGGCTTCGACCAGGGCCCGCACTGCACAACCCGGCTCGGTCTTGTGCAGGCAATTGCCGAAGCGGCAACTGCCGACCGCGCTCCTGAATTCGGGGAAGCACTGGTCGAGTTCCTCGTGCACGATGGCCCAGAGTCCCACTTCGCTGAAGCCGGGGGTGTCCACCACGAAGCCGCCCTCGGCGAGCGGGATCATGGTGGCGGTGACGGTGGTGTGGCGGCCGCGGTGCACCTTGGCGGAGAGGGCACCAACCCGGAGCCCCAGGCCGGGTTCGACTGCGTTGAGCAGCGATGACTTCCCTGCCCCGCTCGGACCGGTGAGGACCGAGACCTTGCCGACCAGCGCGGCCCTGAGCTGCTCGATCCCCTCGCCGGTCGCCGCCGAAGCGAGATAGACCGGGTAGTTGGTCGCCGCCAGATGGCGGGTCAATGCGTCGGCAGGGGCGAGATCGATCTTGTTGATGATTACCGCAGCGGGGATGTCATTGGACTCGGCGACCACCAGCAGGCGATCGATCAACTGCGGAATCGGTGCCGGATTGACGGTGGCGGTGACGACCATGACCTGGTCGACGTTGGCTGCGACCGGCCTGGTCCCGCGACCATCGGGCACCCTGCGCTCCAGCAGTGAGGTGCGCTCCTCGACGGCAACGATGCCGATGGTCTCCTGGTCGAGAGTGGTGGAGTCGATCAGAATTCGATCGCCCGCCACGGCCCGGCGCACCTCGCGCTTGGCCTTGCCCCTCAGCACGGCGACCCGTTCGACGCCGTCGAGGAGGATGCGATAACTGCCACCATCTCGGGCCAGGACGACCCCCACGTGATCGGTCACGGAGTCACGTCGGCCGCCGCAGCGATCGCCTCGTCGAGCATCGCCTTGACATCATAAAGCGAGAAGGCGCCCAGGCGCTGGCTCGCGTCGTCCGGAGTCTCACCCCAGACAATCCACGGAGTTTCCAGATGGCCATCGGGTTCGTTGCCGCTCCGGTCCCACCTGATGAAGAGCAGTGCTGCCGGGAAGCGTCCGTTGGCATCCGGTGCCTCATCGACCCAGAGGGCCACCGAGTAGGCGCGATCATCGCTCCCGGTGAACGCCGCGGCGCGATCGTGCGCCGCCATGTAGCCGCCCAGGGTGAACTCGGTCACGATCGGCGCGTCCCCTCCTTGAGGATGTTGCCGAGGATGAAGGCGATGTTGGCGGGGCGCTCGGCGAGGCGACGCATCAGGTAGGGATACCACTGGGTGCCGAAGGGGATGTAGACCCGCATCCTGAATCCGTCGGCCACCAACTGGTCCTGCAGATCGCGGCGGACGCCGTAGAGCATCTGGAACTCGAAACGATCCGGGGCAATTCCCTCACGCGCCACGAAGGCGCGCGTCGCCGCGATCATCGCCTCGTCGTGGGTGGCGATCCCGGGGTAATTGCCGCGGCTGACCAGCGCTTCCATCAACCGCAGATAATGGGCATCGACCTCGGTCTTGTCGGCATAGGCAATGTCTGGTGGTTCGAGGTAGGCCCCCTTGCAGAGCCGGACGCGGGCGCCGAGCGCGATCATCCGCTCGGCATCCTTGGTGGTGCGCTTGAGTGCCGACTGGAGCACCACCCCGACGTGACCGCCGTAATCCGGGAAGAGTCGCTGCTCGAAGAAATCCAGGGTCCGGTCGGTGTAGTCCGATCCCTCCATGTCGAGCCGGACGAAGGCGCCGGTGTCGCGGGCCATGTCGAGGATGGTGCGCATGTTCCGTTCGCAGAGCGCCTCGTCGATGTCGAGCCCCATCTGGGTCAGCTTGACCGAGGCATTGACCTCGATCCCCGACTCGTGCATCCCGCTGAGGATGGCGACGTACATGTCTCGGGCCTGCTCCGATTCCGCCGGTTGGCGAACACTCTCGCCCAGCAGGTCGAGCGATGCGGTGATGCCCCTGGCTTGAAGTTCACGCGCGGCCTCGAGGGCTGTGGCGACCGATTCACCGGCGACAAAGCGGGAGGCGAAGTGCTTCGCCACTCGATTGCGGCGAACAAAGTTGAAAATCGACTGCCGCTCCGACAGCCAAAGCAGAAAGGAACGCATCATTCGCGACTCGACTCCGGGACCAGTGATGTCGCCACCCCGGGAATGAGATGAGCGACGCCGAAAAGTAGCGGCGCTTGCGCCGGGGAGCGCAGTTCACGATCCTTCCCCTGACTCCCACACCGAGGCCCGACTGCCCGCAACGCTCCGCTTGCCGCGATGACCATGCCCAACTCCGATGGCTACGCCCGCCGTTTGGGACTCTTTTCGGCGACCATGATGGTGATCGGCGGGATCATCGGCTCGGGGATCTTCATCAACCCGGCAGTGGTCGCCGCCCGATTGGGCACCCCCGGGCTGACGATGTGGGTCTGGGGGATCGGGACGGTGATAGCGCTGCTCGGGGCGTTCGTCTTTGCGGAGCTGGGGGCCAGGCGCCCCAGCGCAGGCGGCGGCTACGCCTACCTCCGGGAGGCGTTCGGGTCGCTGTCGGGATTCCTGTATGCCTGGTCGCTGCTGCTGATCATCGCCACCGGTGCGGCTGCTGCGGTGGCGATGACCTTCGCCGGCTATGCCTTGACCCTGCTGGGCTGGAGCCCGGATTCACGGCAACCACTGGCCGCTGGCGCCATCGTCGCCCTGACCCTGCTCAATCTGGTCGGAGTGCGCCCGGCGGCGTGGTCGCAGAACATCTTCACCGTCCTCAAGCTGCTGGCGATCGGGGCTCTGATCATTGCCGGCCTCTTTCTGGTCGGCCCGGTTGGCGTGGCCGCCGGTGAGGCGATTCAGCCCAGCGAAACCGCCTGGCCGCTGCTGATCGGCTCGGCGCTGGTGCCGGTGCTCTTCGCGTTCGGGGGATGGCAGCAGACCAACTTCGTGGCCGAGGAGATCATTGCCCCGGAACGGAACCTGCCAAGGGCGCTGGTCATCGGGGTTGCGGCTGTTGCGGCAGCGTATCTGCTGGTCAACCTGGCCTACCTCGAGGCGCTGGGGATCAACGGCCTCGCTCGGAGTGTCGCGCCGGCAGCTGACACCATGACCACGGTGGTCGGATCGTGGGGGCGGACGCTGATCACCGCGGGGATAGTCGCATCCACCTTCGGCTTCCTGAACCTGGTGCTGTTGGTCTCGCCGAGGGTGTACCAGGCGATGGCGCGAGACGGTCTCTTCTTTGCCTCCTTTGCCCGTCTTCACCCGCGCTGGCGCACCCCGGTGACCGCCATCGTGGTGCAGGGGTGCTGGGCGATCATCCTGGTCTACTCCGGCAGCTACGGGCAGTTGCTGGACTACGTCGTGTTCGCGGACTGGATCTTCTTCGGGCTCACGGCGGCCACCCTGTTCGTGCTGCGCCGACGCGATGGCGACACTGTCCCCGCCTATCGGGCACCCGGTCACCCGGTGAGCACGCTGCTGTTCATCGCGGCTGCCGCATGGGTCGTGGCCGGTTCGATCGGCTCCAATCCCGGCAACGCTCTCCGCGGCATCGTCCTGCTGCTGCTGGGCGTGCCGGTTTACCACTACTGGCAGGCACGCCTGAGACACTCATGACCTTTGCTCCCAAGACCATCATCGAACCGTTCCGGATCAAGTCGGTGGAACCGATCCGCCAGACCACCCGGGACGAACGCCGCGCGGCACTCGAGGGGGCGCACTACAATCTCTTCCTGCTGCGTGCCCGCGACGTGCTGATCGACCTGCTGACCGACTCGGGTACCGGGGCGATGTCCTCGGCGCAGTGGGCCGGGATGATGCGCGGTGATGAATCGTACGCCGGCGCCGACTCCTGGTTCCGCTTCGAGGCGGCGGTGCAGCGGATCACCGGGCTGACGCATGTGATTCCAACCCACCAGGGGCGGGCGGCGGAACGAATTCTCTTCGGCACGATGGTCGGACCGGGGGACATCGTTCCCAACAACACCCACTTCGACACCACCCGCGCCAACATCGAGGCCCGCGGCGCCACCGCGCTCGACATTCCGGTTGCCGAGGGACGCCAACCATCGCTGCACCACCCGTTCAAGGGAAACATGGATCTGGCTGCGCTGGAGCAATTGCTCCGGACTCAGCGTGCCCGGGTGCCGCTGGTGATGGTGACGGTGACCAACAATTCCGGGGGGGGGCAACCGGTGTCGCTCGCCAACCTGCGGGCGGTGCGGGCAATCTGCCGGGAACATGGCGTACCGCTGTTCCTGGACGCCTGCCGATTTGCCGAGAATGCATGGTTCATCCGGGAACGCGAGGAGGAGTGGGCCACCGCTTCCCCGCGTGAGATTGCCCAGGCGATGTTCGCCGAAGTTGATGGTGCCACGATGAGCGCCAAGAAGGACGGGATGGCCAACATCGGCGGCTTCCTCGCCATGCACGACGACGATCTGGCGCGCCGCTGTCGTGACGCGCTGATCCTGACCGAAGGTTTCCCGACCTACGGCGGACTGGCCGGTTACGACCTCGAGGCGATTGCGGTCGGCCTCGACGAGGCACTCGACGAGGACTACCTCCGCTACCGGATTCGTTCGGTGGCCTATTTGGGAGACCGGCTGCGGCAGGTCGGCATCCCGATAGTGGAACCGCCGGGCGGACATGCGCTCTACATCGATGCGGCAGCGCTGCTGCCGCAGATTCCGGCACTGGAGTATCCGGCATGTGCCCTTTCGGCAGTGCTGTACCTGGAGGGTGGGGTCAGGTCGGTCGAGATCGGCTCGGTGATGTTCGGCCAGCAACCAGACGGCTCGGAGCAACCGGCCGCGATGGAATTGGTGCGACTGGCGTTCCCGCGCCGGGTCTACACACAAAGCCACGTCGACTACCTGGCCGAGGTGCTTGGCTACGTCCATGGCCAGCGAGCCCGGATCCGCGGGCTCAGGATCATCTCCCAGCCCAAGGCACTGAGACATTTTTCCGCGCACCTGGAACCGGTGGGCGGCACACTTCTGGCGTAACGCCGGGCATGCAGGTCCCCGTGACACCATCACAGCCCAATCGGCTCTCCCAGTTCAGCGATCCCTTGCGAATCGCGTGGTGGGGAGGGTCTCTCTATGCCATCCTGCTCATCGCGGCGTACAGTTTCAGGACACCGCTTCCGGGTGCCGAGGTCCTGACCGAGTATGTCCAGTATCTGCCGCTGACCATCGCGGCTGCGGTTGTCTTCGGCCTGGCATCCCGCCGAACGGCGCTGCTGCCTGGTACCCGTTCGTCCCTGCGCTGGCTGGCAGCTGGATTGGCGGGCTCGTCGCTGGGGATCGGGTACTACATCTGGATGCATGTGATCCAGGTCGCGCCGCGCGGGTTGCCGCGGCTCGGCGACGCGATTTTTCTCCTTTCCTATGGTGCCATCACCATCGGCCTGCTGCGGGTACCGCGCCGGGCACCGGGCCAATACGAGATGTGGAAGGTCGTCCTCGACGCTGCGGTGGTGGCGGTCGGCATCGGACTGATCGGCTGGCACCTGGTCATCGCACCCACGACGGTGGCGATCACAGGTGCGCTGGAGCTGTTTGTCAGGATCGCCTATCCGCTGCTCGACATCGCCTTCCTGTTTGCGCTCAACGGTGTGCTGATCGGTGGCGGACCGGCGGAGCATGGGCGCGCCTTCGCGCGAGTCGCGGCGGGAATCGTTTTCTACCTGATAGCCGAGTCGATCTACCAGGTGCTCTACTACGGTCCGACTGTCAGCTCGCCGGCACTGGGAATCGTGAGCGAGGCTTGCTTCACGCTGGCCTATCTATGCCTGCTGTTCGGAGCGCTTCGCTACCTGGGGCCTCGGGAACCGAAGATTCCGGCCCAGTACATCCCGGTTACCGCTTATTCACCGCTGCCGCTGCTCACGACTGCCGGGGTCGCGTTGATGGTGACCCAAGCCGCGCTCGACTCGGAGAGAGAGATCCCGGCCACATTGGCGCTGGGACTGGTGATGGTCTCGGTCCTGCTGCTGGTCCGGCAGGGGCTGACCGCCAGACAGAACACCTCACTGCTCCGGCAACAGGCCCAGCGAGCCGGAGACACCCGGGTAGCGGCACTGGTCAAGCACGCCTCGGATCTGATCATCGTGACCGAGCCGGACCGGCGGATCCGGTTTGTCTCACCCAGCAGCGAGCGCATACTAGGCATCTCGCCAGGCAACCTGACGGGCCAGGAGATCGGCACTCTGATCCACCCCGAGGACCATCCGGTACTGCTGAGCGAGCGTGCCAGCGCGGCTGGTGGACCGGTAGCCACGCCGCTCCGGCTCCGCCACCGGGACGGTACCTGGGTCGAGTTCGATGTCGCCCTGACCGACCTGATTGATGAGCCGGCAGTCGCGGGGATGATTTACGTCGCGCGCGATTTGACCGAGCGCAATCTCTTCGAGGCGCGGCTCAGACAGGCCCAGAAGATGGAAGCGGTAGGCCGACTCGCCGGTGGTGTGGCCCACGACTTCAACAACTTGCTGACGACGATCCTGGCCTCGACCGATCTGCTTCTGGAGAACAGACTCGAACCAGAGCTGCGGAGCGACCTCGATATCATCCGGCAGGCAGCAGTGCGGGCAGCGGGCTTGACAGGACAGTTGCTGGCATTCTCCCGTCAGGAGCGACTGCAGCGACGCGACCTCGATCTAGTCGTCCTGGTGGAGGAGACGATTTCATTGCTGCGTCGGCTTCTCGGTCCGGAGATCACGCTCCAGATGAATCATCAGACGGACACCATCCCGATCAAGGGCGACGCCAACCAGCTCGCCCAGGTGATCGTCAACCTGGCGCTCAATGCCCGGGATGCCTTGCCAAAGGGCGGCACGCTCAGCATCGAAACCGGTTGCCGTGAGCTGACCGAGCCGTCGCCAGCGTTACACGGCACCATCCACCCGGGCAGTTATGCCGTGATCGAAGTGCGCGACAACGGCACCGGAATGGACCAGGAAACGTTGGCACGGATCTTCGAGCCGTTCTTCACCACCAAGGCCGCCGGCAAGGGAACAGGGTTGGGGTTGTCGACGACCCAGCGCATCGTGGAGCAGCATGGTGGCGGGGTTGAGGTGACCTCGATGCCGGGATTGGGAACCACCGTCCGCATCCTGCTGCCCCGGGATTCGGCGCCGGAGTCGGAGAACCCGGAAGCCGTGGCGGCCGCCGCCCACCCGGACAGCTCGGGCACCGAAACGATTCTGGTGGTAGAGGATGAGGCGTCTGTTCGAGACGTAACTGCCCGAATTTTGAGAAGGTTCGGGTATCGGGTACTGGTCGCCAGCGAGGCCAGCCAGGCTCGCCGCTTGTTGGCGGACAACGAGAGCCCGAGGCCGGATCTGATCGTGACCGATGTGATGATGCCGGGGATGACCGGTCCGGAATTGGCATCGAGAGTTGCAGTGGACTTCCCAGAGATGCGGATCCTGTTCATGAGCGGCTACCCCGGCGATGAACTGGGGCGCTTGGGGCTGCGTGCCGACGAGGTGCCGTTCCTGCAGAAGCCGTTCACACCGACTGAGCTGGCGGAACAGGTCCGGAGCCTCCTCGACCAGGTTCCCGCGGCCGGGCGCTGGGGGACTGGCGCAATCGACCTCGACCTGCGTAATTAGTGGGTCGGCCGCGCCCATCGGCGCGCCTCGTCCGGCCCGCAGTTCGGAAAGTACGAGCGACAAACTGTTTGCTGCCTGCTGTTGGCGTCCGCTGGAGCCGTCTGCTCCCCGATCACCAACTTGAGCGCGCTTTGAGCGCGACGGGCTCCCGCTGATGACCACCGGTTACCTGCTGCGCTCTTGCGCTGGCGGTGTTTCGTAGCGGTGCATCACCACGATTCAGGAACAATTGGCGCCACCACAGCTGTGCCCTATCATCACCCCGACTTCAGGTCCACGATCAGGAAATCGATGCCCATCACAGCCATGCTCACCAGCGATGCCGCCAACGCGCGCGTCCGCCATGCCGCCCACCTTTTCACCAGCCTTGTCTGCATGCGAGGCAGCCATGAGTGATCCAACCGGAGGTCGCCCTCCCAAGCGCCGCGGCGGCCGGGGGCGTGGCAAGCGGCGACCGGGTCAGCGGGAGAACGGCACCAACGGCGGGAGCAACGGCGGCACCATTGCGGCGCTGCAGGAGATTCCCGCCAACTGGGAACCGGGGACCGGGCCGATCGTCAGCGGCATCCTGGAGCTCACCGACCGCGGCGGCGGCTTCCTGCGTCAGCGCTCGACCTCCTACCTGCCGGGCAGCGAGGACGTCTTCGTACCGCAGTCGGTGATCTCCCGCTACAAACTTCGGCCCGGCGATGAGGTTGAGGGCGAAGCGGGCCCACCCCGCGGAGGGAAGGCCCCCGCACTGGCGGCGGTTCACTCGATCTGCGGGCTGACCCCCGAGGCCTGTCAGGGTCGACCGGAGTTCGGACGGCTCTCCGCCATGCACCCGACCGAGATGTTGCGACTTGCCAAGCCGGGTCCGCTGGCGCGCGGCGCCGACATCACCCCGGCATTGATCGACCTTCTGGTCCCGCTCGGCAAGGGCCAGCGCGCCCTGGTGGTGGCTCCCGCCAAGGCCGGCAAGACCACCCTCCTCACGGCCATCGCCCGCGGTATCGGCAACAACCACCCCGACGTCACCATCTTCATCCTACTCGCCGACGAACGCCCTGAAGAGGTCACCGAAATGGAAATGGCGGGGGTCGGCGAGGTGATCGCCTCGAGTTTCGATTTCGGAGCCGAGCGCCATGTGGCGATCGCGGAGATGACCCTTGAGCGGGCCCGCCGACGCGTCGAATTGGGTCAGGACGTGGTGATCATCCTCGACTCGATCACCCGGCTCGCCCGGGCCTACAACAACATCGACCGCGGCTCCGGGCGCACCCTCTCGGGCGGCATTGGTGCCGAGGCGATGGAACGCCCCAAGAAGTTCTTCGGCAGCGCGCGCATGGTCGATCCCAGCAAGGGGAGCGGCTCGCTGACGATCATCGCCACCGCGTTGATTGACACCGGCTCACGGGCCGACGAGGTGATCTTCGAGGAGTTCAAGGGGACCGGCAACGCCGAAATCGTGCTGTCGCGGGAACTCGCCGAACGCCGCATCTTCCCGGCGATCGACCTTTCCGCCAGCAGCACTCGGCGCGAGGAATTGCTGCTCGACCCGGAGTCGCTCAAGCGCTCACACGAGCTGCGCAACACGGCGTCCGATCTGCCGGCCAGCAAGGCGGTCGAATTGGTGCGGGAGATGCTGGCACGGTAGGGTGATAGCGGGGAGCCCCAGATTTGGGGCTCACGCAGAGACGCAGAGCCGCGGAGTTGCGGGATGGCAGGATTAGCACCGGTTGCCGCCATCCAGCACCTCCGCGGCTCTGCGTCTCTGCGTGAGATCACCCTCCGCGCCTCTCCATGTTCGCGTCAGGTGAGCTGTTCGTGCACCAATCCATGGAAATGGTGCACCCCGTTTTCGCGTTCAGCGGAGTAGCGTCCGCGATCGTAGGCCCGTGATCGCAGGTTGCGTTGCACCGCCTCGCAGATCGCGATGTCCTCGTCCTGGATCTCGTCGCTGAATGCCACCAGCCTGGTCCAGGTCGGGTCCAGCTGCGCGTCCGCCGGCGGCTCGACCGCATACCACTCGAAGACCACCTCGCAACGATCGACCCCGCGCGGGATCACCAGATTGGTCTGCATCTGCCCCTGGTAGATGTTGAGCATCATGTTGGGGAAGAGCCAGAAGTATTGGGCGTCGTCTCCCTCCCCCTGCGCCACATACTTCCGCTCCGGCCCGTGGCCCGCCCGGAGCGGGGCGTGCTGCAGCGACCAATAGCGGTGCGGTTCGACGCGATAGGCATCGTAATCGAGTTCCTTGTAGAGCCCCGGATGCACGCTTGGCAGGTGATACCCCTCGAGATAATTGTCGACGTACACCTTCCAGTTGCAGGCGACGGTCCACCGTTTCTGCATCACGTAGCGCATCGCTTCCGGCTGGAACCGCGCCGTGCGCTCCGGAATTCCCTCGATGAAATGCGTCAGGGGCGGCGCCTTGAGGTCGAGATTGGCGAAGACCAGCGGCCCCCAGGTCGCCACCTGTACCGGCATGAGGCGCATCGCCTCGGGATCGAATCCCGCCGTCCCCTCCATCTCGGGAGCCCGGTGCAGTGTGCCATCGAGCCGGTAGGTCCAGCCGTGATAGCGGCACTGGAGCGTCGAGCGCTTGCCGCAGCCGGTGGCGATTGGTCCGGCACGGTGCAGGCAGATGTTGTGAAAGCCGCGCAGCACCTCGCCGTCACGCACGATCACGATCGATTCGTCGCCGATCTCGGTGGTCAGGAAGCGACCGGATTCGGCGAGATCAGCCACGCGGCCGACCAACTGCCAGCTTCGGCCGAAAATGCGCTCCTCCTCGAGGGCGAGATATACCGGATCGGTATAGAGCCGCGACGGCAGGGTCGCGGCGTGGCGGATGTCGGCGTTGAATGAGAATCGCATGGTCAAATAAGAGGTCGGGATACCGGAGAGGGAAGCGTGCGTGCCCGCCAGTCAGATGCCGAGCACGAGACTGGCCATGATCGCCACCACGCCGACCAGCATCATCAGGGCGTAGCCGCCGATCGCGAATCGCATCCAGCGCGTGAACGGCACTGCGGCTGCGAGCAGCATGGCCATCAACGCACCGTTGGTCGGGGTGATCATGTCCGTAAGCCCGGCGCCGGTCTGGTATGCCAGTACGGTGATCTGCCGGGACAATCCGATCAGATCCGAGAGCGGGATCAGGATCGGCATGGTCAGCGCGGCCTGTCCGCTCACGCTTGAGACCGGAATGTGGATGATGGCCTGAACCGGGATCATCAGCAGGGCCGCTGCCGCAGAGGGAACGGCCGTCAAAGGCGTCGCCAGGGCGTGCAGAATGGTGTCGATGATCTTGCCATCCTGAAGCACGACGGCGATGCTCCGAGCCACGCCGACCAGCACGGCGGCCGGCAGCATCACCTGCATCCCGGCGAGATACTCACCAATCGTGCGGTCGAGGGTCCAGCGCCCCACCACCCCGGCCGCTACTCCGCCCACGAGGTACGCCGCCGAGAGCTCGTTGAAGCCCCAGTCCCAGAGGAAGACGCCAACGACATACCCGGCCAACGGTACCGTGGCACAGGCGAATATGAGGGCATCGCGGCCGCTTGCCATGACGTCAGGCCCGGTCCCGGAATCAGGCTCCGGTTCAAGTCGATGCCGCGTTGCCCAGCGCAGGGTCCACCAGATCCAGAGCACCACCCCTGCCACGAACATCGTGGAGCGCAGCCCTGCCCCCGAGAGGAGTGGCAGTTCAGCCAGGGTAAGGGCGATCCCGGCCTGAAAGGGATTGGTCGGTCCGAAGGCGCTGCCGACGATTGCGGCGCCGGCGCTGGCGCCCAACATCGTCACCGCATCGACCCGCAGTCGCGTGCCAAGGATCAGCAGCGTCGGTACCAACGCGATGATCTCTTCCTGCATGTTCTCGGCGGCACCCATGATGGCGAAGAAGACGATCAGGATCGGCAGGACCGCAAGGCTGCCGGGACGACATCTCGCGGCCAGCGTGCTGACCAGCCGACCGAGCGTACCGAGCCGGTCGACGAGATACCACGCACCACCAACCAACAGGATGGCTACGATGACCTCGACCCCCTCCGCCAGGCCACGCGGGACGGCGACTACCGCACCGAAGGGCGTCACCGGCGCCGCCGCGACAGCATGATAGGTCCCAGCCACCGCGATCGTCCGCCCGGTGGCCTCATCGACCACTCGCTGGTATTCCCCGGCGGGTACCACCCAGGTGAGCAGTCCGGCGACCGCAACGCAGCCGAGCAGCAGGAGAACCGGGTGCGGCAGCCGGAAGCTCAACTCAACCGCCCTGGCCCTGACTTGACGGTGGGGTCATTCCCTTGAGACGGAAGTAGGTCACCAGATTGCCGTAGTGCTCCGCCATGTGGGTGATGTTGAAGGCCAGTGCCCAGGTCACGCTGCCCTTTAGACCGAAGAAGCCGACCTCGTCGTGGTGTCGTTCCTTGCCCCAGGCATGAGCGGTGCGGCAGTAGGCGATCGACTCGCGAAGGGCCGCCACGTGGGCGCCTTTGTCCGGGGCCTTTTCGTAATCCATGGTCGCCGGACTGGTCGCTCCCATGATCGCGGCACAGATGCTGAAGTTGGCGTTGGCGACGTGACCGATGAGCTGGCCGAATGAGCGTACCCCGGCGATCGGGGTGAAGCCGTAGTCGGCCTCAGGCATCTGCTCGGCACCCTGGATGAGCCAGTTTCCGAATTGATCGAGGATCGGCACCAGGTCGCTCGGCGGGTCGGTGTGATTCATCATCGGCTCTTGCGCCATCACCGGCGCGGCCGCAAGGGCAAGCAGAATGGGCAGGCCACGGAACCGCATCTTTCCTCCTGGATTGTGTCGGGAACGGGACTCGGGATACTGAAAGCAAACAACCCTGTCACCGCTGGGCCGAAGCTACACCCGATTCCCCGGCCCGGTAAGGGGTGGCGTCGGAATCAGCCGCCGACCCGCTTGACCCGCCACCCCGACTTGGTCAGTTCGGCGACGACCGTGTCGCGATGATCACCCTGCAACTCGATCACGCCATCCCTGACGGTACCGCCGGAACCGCAGCGTTGCTTGAGCGACCGGGCCAGCTCGACCAGCTCGGCGCCTGCGAGCGGCACGCCGGTCACCACGGTCACCCCGGCCCCCTTCCGCCCCTTGGTCTCGCGGCCGACCCGCACGGTGCCGTCACTCTTGGGGGGGGGAGTACCGGCGCGACAACGGCACGCGGCAACCGGCTGCCGGCAATCGGGACAGGTACGCCCGAGCTCGGTGGAGTAGACGAGGCCACCCGCTTTCCGCTTCACGAGCGGAACATCCACGCGTCGTCGGAATGGCCGTTGACCACCAGCTCGGCGACCACCCGTCCTGCTATTGCTCCCACCACATTGCCGGTGCCTGAATAGCCGCCGACAGCCCAGACACCGGGGCGCACCTCCTCCATGACCGGCATGCCGCTCTCGGTGTAGCCGACCACCCCGGCCCACCGATGGGTGACCGGAGCATGCACCCCCAATTCGGTCCGCAGGTATTCCTCCAGCATCGCCTGCACCGGCTCGGCTGGTTCAGCGAGATCCGTCCATTCGCCATCCCCCCCCCTGTCACGCATCCCGCCGAGAGCGATGCTGCCATCGGCCAACTGCTGCCAGTATTCGTAGCCGTAACGGGAATACACCGCATATGGAGAGTGGATTTCGCGGGTAGGCGCGGTGGCCAGCATCTGGAGGCGGGCGGTGCGGACCCGGCCGGCCAGCTCGGGAAGGAGCAACTCGAGCCGACCATCGACCGCGACGATCACCGAGCGACAGCGCACCAGGCCATTGGCGGTGCGCACTTCGCTGCCGGAAATCTCGATGGCCGCGGATTGTTCGAACAACGCGGCGCCCCGAACCAGCGCCCGCAAGGCCATGGTGCGACAGCGACGCAGCGGGTGGAACACGCCGTCGGTGGGAATCCGGAGTCCGGTTCCCTCGAGGCCGTTGTACCAGTTGGCCGGCAGATCGTCGGCGCGCATCGCCTCCAGTTGGCGGCGACAGTCGGCGACTTCCTCCTCGCTCGCAGCCACCCGCAATGATCCCTCGCGACGGATGGCGGCCGGGGTCTCCTGCTCCATCCGGTCCATCTCTGCCAAGGTTCGCCGGTAGAGGGCAACGGCACGCTCGCGTCCCACGTTCAGAACCGCATCGTGGTGAAAATCGGCGGGACCGGCGAGCAGGAAACCGCCATTCCGCCCCGCAGCTCCGGCAGCCACCATGCCGGCATCGAGCCCGATGACCCGCTGTCCGAGCTCGAGCAGACGATGCACCGCCGCCAGCCCTGAACCGCCAAGCCCGATCACGCAGATGTCGGTGCTGACCTCGCGCTGCAATGATGGGAGGCCGGGCCAGGCGCCGTCCTCCCACACAGGTAATGTCGTTGTGGTCAGTTGATTCCCACCCTTCCCTTCACGGAGGCGATCAGTGGTGCCGGGTCGTAGCCGACGCCGTCCTTGAAGACATGCGTGGTGTTGCGAATGGCTGCGGGATCGGTGGTGATGTTGCCGCGCACCACGGCGAGATCGGCGATCTTGCCGACCTCGACGCTGCCGAGATCGCCGTCCACGCCGAGAATCCGGGCGCCGTTGAGCGACATGATCCGGATCACCTCGGTGGGGGTGAACCCCGCCTCGATCAGCAGTTCGTAGTTGCGCTGGTCGCCGAAGCCCGGCAGCGCTCCACCAATGCCGGTTGGGTCGACACCGGCAGCCAACAGCCCGCCGGCATCGTGGAATGCCTTCTCGAACGCCATTGCGTTCTTGAGCATCGGTACGGTGAGAACTGGATTCGGGTTCTCATCGATCACCTTCTTCTGCGCCAGGTATGCCTCGCGCACCTCGGGGGCCATCGCCTCCAGTGCACGCTGATCAAGCACTGCCGGGCGGCCCGGGAAGATCAATTCATAGATGGCCAGAGTGCTGGTCATCGGAACGCCGTTGTCGACCATCGCCCGGATGGTCTGCTGCCACACCGGGAGATCCGGGTTGGCATTCCGGGCCGACGTGGCGGTGGCGAGAATGTTGGCCGGGCACTGATCCTTCTCCTTGCCGGGTGCAAAATCCGAGGCAGTGGGCAGTCCGTGCTCGAGGTTGTCGATACCCATCGCGACCGCCTCCTGAAAGGAGACCGAGCAGATGTGTCCGGTGACCTTCATGCCGCGCTTGTGGGCCTCGTCGATGATCGCGGCAAACTCCTCGCCGCGGATCGTGGTGTAGGCCTTGAGCCAGGTGGCGCCCTCGTCGCCCCAGTAGTTCACGAAGCGGCGCGCCTGCTCGGGAGTGTGGATCTCGGCCATGTAGCCGCCACCCTCGCCGGTGAAGTACGGGGCGGTGATGTGGAGCCGCGGTCCGGGCGCCTCGCCACGCTCGATGCTCGCCTTGGCGTTGATGTCCTGATAGGGAGCATTGCTCCCGGTGGTGCGCACAGTCGTCACTCCCGACGCGAGATAGAGCCGCGTCGAGGTGACCGTGGCAGCCACTCGCCGCCCGCCAGGTGCGGTATAGAAGAGGTGGTTGTGCATCCCGATCAAGCCGGGAATCAGGGTGTGGCCGGTGAGGTCGATGGTGCGCGCACCCGCCGGTGCCGGAGTGCTGGCGGTCGGGCCGACCGCGGCGATTCGCCCGTCACGAATGACGACAGTCTGCCCCGGCCGGGCAGCTCCCCCGGTGCCGTCGATGAGCAGCACGTTGGTGAGCGCCACGACCGGCTCGGCGACGCTGACGTACTGGCGAACCTGGGGGGACAACTGATCGGCGCTCTGGGCCGCAGCCGGTGCGGCGAGCAGCAGCGTCGCTCCTGCAAGCAGGAAATTGCGCATCATTCCTCCACAGTGAAATGGGTCATCATGCCGCTCTCGACATGCTCGGCGATGTGGCAGTGCAGCATCCAGTGTCCGGGATTGGAGAATTCTACCACCAGATCGAGCGTGCCGCCCGCCGGAAGGAGTGCGGTATCCTTCCAGGCCCGGTGAGCGGGGTCGGTGGGAACACCGTTGACTGCCACGATCATGAAGCGCTGGCCGTGAAGATGAATCGGGTGCTGCATGGCGTGCAGCGAGTTCCGCGGGTTCACCAGCCGGAGAGTCCGTACCTCACCCCGCCGGACCGTGAAGGCCGCCGCCGCGTTCTCGCGACCGGTGACGGCGTCGCGCACGAACCACTCCGCCTGTGCCGCCGTGGTGGCCCAGTTCATCATCGGCATCGTCCCGCTCCACTCCACCGGATGGAAATAGGCCGAGTCGAGCAGCATCATCCGCGAGGTCGTGAAGGGGAGGTCGCGGGGACGGAGGCCGAATTCGAAAACGTGATGGGGGGGCGATCCTCCGAGCGAAGCACCGATCAGTGCGGACGGGGCAGCAGCCGATGTGATGGCAGCTTGCGGATCGGGGTGAAAGGTGAAACGGGCGCCCCGTTCACCGTTCACCGTGATCACTCCCAGCGTGTCGACCTGCGCCACGAACCGTCCGAACAGGTGGTCAAGCGCCTGGACCCGGTTGGTGATGACCACTGGCCCGGTGCCGTCGGGAAAGATGTCCACCGCATAACGCTCTGCCGGTGCGAGCACGACACTCTCGACATCGAGTGGTGCCGGGAACGGGCCCATGTCGGCGGCGACCAGGCGCATCACGGCGTTGCTCGCGGCAAGATTGAAGGTGCGGGTGTTCGCCGCGTTGGTGAGCCAGAGCCGGATCGCCTCGCCGGCCTTCACGGTGTCGTGCCAGCGCGGTTCGCCATTGACCAGGAGCACGTTGCCGAAGCGTCCCATCAGCGCGTGGGTTGGCTGCTCCAATCCATACGGCACGAGGCCGTCATCGCCGATGAGAATGTCGTCGAGCAACAGCAGCTCCTCGCGACGCACGGCCGGGAGCCCCTCCATCCCCTGCACCATGATGTTGCCGGAGAGGCCGAGATCCTGCTGCATCTCCTCGCGGACATGGGGATGGTACCAGTAGAGTCCGGCATCCGGAAAACGGAGCGTGTAGCTGAAGGTGGCGCCCGGCGGCACCGGGTCCTGGGTGAGGGGGGGAGCACCGTCCATCTGCCAGTCACCGCGCAGTCCGTGCCAGTGAACACTGGATGGCTGATCGAGATCGTTGATGAAGCGGACCACTACGCTGGTGCCCCGTTCGACCCGGAGAACTGGGCCCGGAATCTGGCCGTTGAAGCCGAGCATGACGTGCTCGCGACCGTGGATGCGTTTGCGGACCACGCCGGCGCTGAGGGTGAGGGTGTCGCCATCGGCCAGTGACACCACTTCGGCGCGACGCGCCAGCGGCGTACCGGACGTCGCTCGCGGCAACTGCGCTCCCACCCCCGGCCGGAGCGCCATCTCCGCGGGCAGCATCGAGAAGCCGATCGGCATCGGCACCGTGGTCCAGCGCACGATGCTGTCGGCCTCTGCTGCGTCTTCACCCGCCTGATGGGCAGCGTGGTGGCCCCTGATGGCCATGTCGTCTGCAGACATCCCCAGCAGCCCCGCCGCAAACTCCTGGAAATCGGGTGGCTGCATTCTGGTGCTGGGCGAGCCGCCACGCAGCACCAGTGCGCCGGTCCGCTCATCGCTCAGCGAGTCCCGCTCGGCCGTCACCACGATGATGAACTGGTTGAGGGCCACCTCGGGGAGGATGGTGGTGCCGTTGGCGACCGTCCCCAGCCGCAGCCAGGTGCCGAACCGCGGCGTAGTGGCCCAGGCCACGAAAACGGTTGCCGCCGAGTCGATCGCCGACGGCACGGGCAGTCCGGCCAGAATGATGCGCGGTCGATAGCGATGAATCCCGTCACGGGTCACCGCCACGGTGAACGGCCCCGGGGCAATATCGAGCACGAGGTGTCCGCTGACGGGGTGGGCGATTGCCGGCGCGGCGACCAGGTGGATGCAGTAGAGGTCAGCCGAAACCCCGTGGGGCGTGTCTTCGACGCAGGGGTCTGCAGGAGCGGGAGTCGAGCTCAACCCGAACGCGGCCGCGGTCAGGAAGACTGCACCTGAGGCGACAAGAGGCTGAATCGATGGCATGGTCACCCGGCTGCGGACCCTGCTTCGGTAGCCAACTGATCGAGCGCGTCACCGGTCAGGCGAAAGGTGGTCCACTCGTCCATCGGACGAGCGCCGAGGGAGCGGTAGAATCCGATCGCGTCGACATTCCAGTCGAGCACTGACCACTCCAACCGGCCAGCGCCGCGTGCGACGGCCACTCGCGCCAGCTCGGCGAGGAGAGCGCGGCCGATCCCTCTACCGCGACAGGTCGGCACCACGAAGAGATCTTCCAGCCACAGTCCGCGGCGGCCGAGAAAGGTGGAGAAGTTGTGGCAGAAGAGCGCAAAGCCGACCGGCTCGCCCTGCCACTCCGCCAGCAGCACCTCGGCGCCGGGATGCTCGCCGAACAACTGGTCGGCGAGCAGGGCCTCGGTCGCCACCACCTCGTGTGGCAACCGCTCGTATTCCGCCAGCCCCCGGATCAATTCCAGAATCAGCGGCACGTCGGTCACCGTGGCCGAACGGAGGTGGAGGGGCGCGCTCAAGGCCGTGGCAGGGGTCGTGGCTGTGGGGGGGGGATCCGCCGTCGATCCAGGAGCAGCAGCGCACCGTTGGGACCGAGCATGGTCTGCCGCAACAGCAGGCGGCTGCGCTGGCTGATCCAGTAGGTCACCTTGTTGTCGAGATTTGTCGCAGCGAGTCGCCAGGTGCGCTCGCCGTCAACCAGCGGCTCGGCCTCAACCCGCATTTCGGCCACGCCAATGGAGAGGAGCGGCGGGACAAAGAGGCGCACCGCGACGATGTCGCCGACGTAGAGCAGCCGGGACCGGAGCACCAGGTCGAGGTTGGTGGCGAGCACGGTGCTGTCGGGCAGCGACAGGTCGATCACCACCGATGTGCCTCCCGGCCCGGCGGCGGTGCCTGTAGCGCGACCGTTGACGACATCGACTCGATCGGTTCCGCGCGGCGTCACTCCTACGTAGCGCAGCAGCGCGCCAGTGTCGAGTCGCGAGACGACCGTGTCCACGCGGGGTCCGAAAATCGGTGCATCCGTCCACAACACCCGGTGCACCAAGGGAACGCTGCGATTGCGCTGCACCGTGATGCTGTCGATCAATCGTCCCATCGGCAGGGTGTCATTGCCCTGAACGACCCAGATCGAGAGGGTGTCCTTTCCCGAAGCGTCCGGGAGCTGGGCGGCCGCGGGAACGGCCCACAGGGCAAGAACCAGAAATATGCGCATAGCCAAGTTTACCCCCGAATTGCCGCCTGGAGCCACCCGAGGAGCAGGATCGTGGCGAGCCCTTTCCCCCAGCGCGACCATCTTGGCCACCAGGCAGTCACACTCGTCACCCCGACCAGGACACCCAGCACCGCCACCGGAAAGACCGCTCCGAGGCCCGGGTCCGGAGAATCGAGCAGCAACAAATGCCTTGCCACCAGCCCTGCTGCCACACCTGCTGCCAGCGTGGCGACGGCCAGATACCAGCGCCGCAGCGGGGTATCGGCCGTTGTTGGCCTGGCGATCCGCCACCATGCCGTGAAGATGACTGCGATCAGGATCAGCGACAGATCGGCAATGGCGAAGAAGCGCACAGCCGGACTCTTGATGCCGGGAGCGAGTTGATCGCCGATCACGGTGCCCGCAGCACTCAGACCACGATCGAGTCCTCCGCGCCAGCCGATTTGGCCGCTCGGCCACCCCTCGCCGAGCCAGACAGCCAGGATCAGGACAACCAGCAGTGGTACCAAGGCAAGCAGCAACCGGCCACGGCGACCGCTGCCATTGGTGGGATGAGCCCGTGCCGCCCAAGCCGCAGCTGCGATCGGGAAGCCGACAGCCGGAGATATGAGCAACGCTGCGGCCGCGGCGAGCGCGCCGTAGGCCAATGACCAGCGGGGCGCGTGCACCATCGCCAGCAGCATCACCATCGTCACCAGCAGGAATCCGGTGGTTTCGACCCCGAGCTGGTGGAATGGAATGAAGCCGGGCAGCGCCACCAGCAGCACCACAGAAAGCCAGCCAGCGAACGGTCCGGCGAGTCCGGCGATCAGCGAGAATGCGATTGCCACCGACAGTCCGCCAAGCAGCGGCTGGATCAGTACCAACATTGGGGGGGGGGACGGTTGTGGATCAGCGCTGCTCTTCCACCAGATCCACAACGCCACGGCGATTCCCGCCATGACCGCCCGGCGTCGCGGACCGATCAGCGGGCGGGGACTGCGGGATACCACTTGCCGCCCGTGCGAGCCATCTCCTGGAGAACCGGCGCGGGGGTGAATCGCGGCCCATGCAGCTGTGCCAATCGCTCCAGCTTGGCGACCACCTCGGCCGCGCCCAGCGCATCGAGGGTCCGCAGCGGTCCGCCCCGGAAGGGCGGGAAGCCGATTCCGAAGATGGCACCGATATCGGCATCACGGGGCAGCCGCACCACTCCCTCGCTCATCGCCATGGCGGCTTCGTTGAGCATGGCGAATACCAGGCGGTCGGTAATGCGCTCGTGGTCGACCTCGGCGGCACTGCGCACGCCCAGCAGCCGGTAGATGCTGCCATCGGCACCGGCCTTGCGCCCGTCCTTGTAGAAATAGAAGCCACGCGAGTTCTTGCGGCCGAGGCGTTCGTCAGCCCGCATGACCCCGATCACCCGCGAGGGACGCAGGCGATCACCGAATGCCTGGTGCATCACCTTGCCGGCCTTCTCGCCGACATCCAGTCCCACCTCGTCGAGCAGCGCCACCGGACCGACCGGGAATCCCCACGCGGTCATCGCGGCATCGATCACCTCGATCGGCACCCCCTCCTCGAGCAGGAAGCCGGCCTCGTTGAGATACGGCGACAGAATCCGGTTGACCCAGAACCCGGGGGAGTCGGCCACGACCACTACGGTCTTCCCCATCCGCCGACCGAACTGCACTGCCGTCACCACGGCATCCGCGCTGCTCCCCTCGTGCGGGATCACCTCGAGCAACGGCATCTTCTCGACCGGCGAGAAGAAGTGGATCCCCACGATCCGTTCGGGATGTCGCGCCTCGGCGGCTATCTCGCCGATCGGAATGGTGGAGGTGTTGGTACCGATCACCGTGGTGGCAGGTACGGCAGACTCGATCTCCGCGACCACCTGTCGCTTGACGGTGAGATCCTCGAACACCGCCTCGACAACCAACTCCGCACCGGCAAAGCCGCTCCAGTCGCCGGTGGCGGTCAGCAGGGCACGCTGGCGCTGGTACTCGTGCCGGCTCATTCGCCGACGCTTGACCCGCTGCTCGAGCAGACTGGTGGCGGTGTGGACTCCCTTGCCGGCGCGGGAGAGATCGGCATCCTTTATTCGCACCTGCACGCCCGCCTGCAGCACGGCGGTACCTGCAATGCCGGAGCCCATGAAGCCGCTGCCGACCACGCCGAGTCGGCGGACCGGAGTGGCATGACCGATACCGGCCGGGACACCGTCGTCCTTCTTGAGTGCGGTGGTGGCAAAAAAGATCTCGATCAGCCGCCGCGACACGTCGGTCATCGCCAGCTCTCCGAAGGCCTGCGCCTCGGCCGCGAGACCGCGGGTCATCCCCGACTCCATGGCGACACGCACCACTTCCAGCGCGCGGAGCGGCGCCGGATAGTTGCCGCCGGTCTTGGCCTCGACGGCCGACTTTGCCTTGGAGTACACGATCCGGCGACCGAGCGGTGTCCGGTCGAGCAGCCGGTCGGTCATAGCCAGACTGCGACGCGGCGGCTTCCAACCGCGAGCCAGCCGCTCGGCGGCAGCCACCGCGGTGTCGATCAGGATCGCCTGAGGGACCATTTCGTCGGCCAGACCCAGCCGGTACGCCTTTGGGGCGCGTTCGCTCTTGCCGGCCAGAATGATGTCGAGCGCGGCACGCACGCCGATCAGTCGCGGCAGCCGGTTCGAGCCGCCGGCTCCGGGAAGCAGACCGAGCTGGGTTTCCGGCAGGCCGAGTTGAGTGCGGGGATGATCCGAAATGACGCGATAGCGACAGGCGAGGGCGAGTTCGAGTCCCCCCCCCACACAGGCGCCGTGGATCGCGGCGACGACCGGCTTCGAGGAATCGGCCACGCGCTGCATCAGCAACTGTCCGTCGCGCGAGAGGCGGACCGCCTCCTCGACGCTCTGGAGCTGGAGGAACTCCTCGATGTCGGCACCGGCAATGAAGGTGTCGGGCTTGCCCGAGCAGAGCACGATTGCCTTGACCACCTCGTCGTCGGCGAGCCGCTGCAGCAACTCCTCCAGCTCCCAGCCTGCGGCCTTGCTGATCTTGTTAACCGGCTCGTTGGGCAGATCGAAGGTGACCACGGCTACGCCGCCGCGATGCGCCACGCTGAAGGCCGCGCTCATGGCACCCGCTCCAGCACCATGGCGAAGCCCATGCCGCCCTGGGCGCAGATCGAGATCAGACCGAACTGGACATCGCGGCGAACCATCTCGTTGGAGAGAGTGGTCACCAGACGCGCCCCGGTGGCTGCAAACGGATGACCCACTGCGAGACTCCCACCCATCACGTTGGTGCGGCTCCAGTCAACCTCACCGACCGGTGCGGCCAGACCTAGGCGCTGGGCCCACTCCTTCGATCCCCATGCCTGAACGTTGGAGAGCACCTGAGAGGCAAAGGCCTCGTGGATCTCGACCAAGCCGAGCTCCTGCCAGGTGATGCCGGCCCGCTGCAAGGCGATCGGTACCGCGTAGGCGGGGCCCATCAGCAATTGCCAGCCGGGATCGACCGCCGCCACGGCGTAACTGCGGACGGTGGTGAGCGGCCGGTATCCCAGGGAGCGCGCCTTCTGCTCCTCCATCATCAGAACGGTGGCGGCACCATCGGTCAACGGCGAGGCGTTGCCGGCGGTGACCGTGCCGTACTTGCGATCGAATACCGGCTTGAGCTTGGCCAGCGCCTCCATGGTGGTGTCGGGGCGAATCAGGTTGTCGGTGAGCACCACTCGATCCATCTCGCGTCCGCCGAACCAGGGTGCAACCTCCACGGTCAGGCGGCCGTCGCGCTGACCGATCGCAGCCCGCTGATGACTCATCAGCGCCAACTCGTCCTGGGCCTCGCGGGTGATGCCGTTCTCCTTGGCCATCTTCTCCGCCGACTGTCCCATCGACTCACCGGTACTCGGTTCGGCGATGGCCGGCGCGACCGGGGCAAGGTCACGCGGCCTGACCTGGGCGAAGATGCCGAGCCGCTCCGGCAGCGACTTCGCCTTGGCCGCCGCCTGGAGGACCTGGGAGAACTTGCGGGTGTGCAGGATCGGCACATCGGAGAGCAGCTCGACCCCTCCCGCCAGAATCACGTCGGCATGCCCCATCGCGATCTGATCCGAGGCGTTGGTGATCGCCTGGGCACCGGAGGCACAGGCGCGATTGAGGGTGTAGGCCGGGATGGTTCGCGGGAACTGGGGAAGGAGGGAGACCTCGCGCGCCACGTTGGGGACCAGAGGGGATGGGACGACCTGGCTGTAGATCACCTCGTCGACCTCGTCACCCGGCAACTCGCTCCGGTAGAGGAGTTCCCGGGTGCAATGCCGCGCGAGGTCTGCCGCAGTGGTGTCCCGGAGGACCGTACCAGCCTTGGCGAACGGGGTCCGGAGGCCGGCCACGAAAACCGCACGACGCGAGGCAACGTTACGAGACATGGGGGGAAGATAAGAGATCGGCGACCCCGCCGCCGGACTCTGATGGAGCAATCGCCATCGGAGTGCCGGGTGGTGGCCGAGTCCAGTCCCGCCACCGTTATCTTTGGGGGTTACCATAGAGTGGAGAGTTCATTGCATTCGACCGATTCCGAGCTGCCCGATGTTGCCCTCCCGATGGAGGCAGTGTTCCAGGCCGTGCTCGATGCCCAATATCAAGTTCCCTTTGAGCAGTCCGCCACCAATGGTGCGGCGCCGCCATCGACACCGACCGCGTCCAGCGCCGACAATGCCACGGCGGCGGCTGCCCCGGTGGTCCCTCTCCCGGCCAACGCCGTCCAGCTCAAGGGGCCTGCCAATGCCCTCGCGCGCAACATGGACGCATCACTTGCAATTCCGACAGCGACCACCTTCCGGGAAATCCCGGTCAGAGTCCTGGAAGGGCGCCGGTCGGAACTCAACAGTCAGCTCAAGACGGCCGGGCGGAGCGAGAAGCTCTCATTCACGCACCTGATTGCGTGGGCGTTGGTCGAGGCGAGCAAGAGCTTCCCCGGGATGGGGACCGGGGTGATCAAGTCCGGCACCGACACCTACAAGCTCGTCCCCGAGCACCTCAACCTCGGCCTGGCGGTCGATGTCGAGCGCAAGGACGGCTCACGGGGGCTGATGGTCCCGGTCCTCAAGGCCGCCGAAACCCTCGATTTCGCCGGTTTCCTGGCGACCTACGACGCCTTGGTCGAGAAGGCCCGGACCAACAAGTTGATGCCCGACGATTTCGCCGGGACGACAATGACCCTGACCAATCCGGGCGGATTGGGCACTGTCAGTTCGGTGCCCAGACTGATGCCGGGCCAGGGCACCATCATCGCCACAGGCTCGATTGCCTACCCTCCCGAATTCGCGGGGATGTCAAAGGAGCAGATCGCTGCGTTGGGCATCGGCAAGGTGATGATGCTCACCAGCACCTACGACCACCGGGTGATTCAGGGAGCCGAATCCGGCGCCTTCCTCCGTTTGGTTGACCAACTGCTTCAGGGAGAGCACGGCTTTTACGAGACCATCGCAACCGCCATGGGATTGGCTGCGCCATCGGCTCTGCCCGGCATTGCGCCTGTTGCAGCGGGTGGTGCGACTCAGCCCGCACCGGGAAGCGCCGCCGGCTCCGCCCCTTCGCTGCACCACGTGGCAGCGGCGATGGCACTCACCCGGGCGCTCCGCACCCATGGTCACCTGGCTGCGCATCTCGATCCGCTGGGCACCCCGCCGGTGGGCGATCCGGCGCTGGAGCCGGCCAGCCTCGGCCTCAGCCCCGAGGTTATGGCCACCATTCCCGCCGACGTGCTGCGCATTGCCGTCCCTGGTGCCACCCTCGCGGACGCCTATCCGCATCTGGTCGAGACCTATTGCGGCACGATTGCCTACGAAGTCGAGCACATCGCCTCCCACGAGAAGCGAGTCTGGCTCCGGCAGCAGATCGAGGGGGGAACCCATCGCATTCCGCTGGGCAGCGACGATCGTCGTGCGCTGCTCACCCGGCTCACCCAGACCGAGGGGATGGAGCAGTTCCTGCACAAGGCGTATCTCGGTGCCAAGCGCTTCAGCATCGAGGGTCTCGACATGATGATCCCGATGCTCGACCTCACGCTCGAGCTGGCGGCGGAAGATGGTGTGCGTGACGTGGTGCTGGGAATGGCCCACCGCGGACGGCTCAACGCGTTGGCGCATACCGTGGGACGCCCGTACGAGGCGATTTTCGCCGAGTTCGAGGGCGGCAAGCACCTTGAGGGCGGCATGACACCCGACGGCGGTACCGGTGACGTGAAGTATCATCACGGAGCCGAGGGCGCCACGGTTTCCAAGTCCGGCAAGACGATCAACGTCTCGCTGCAGTCGAATCCGAGTCACCTCGAGTTCATCGGCGCGGTGGTCGATGGTCAGGCTCGCGCGCGCCAAACCTCACGCAAGGGAGCCAGCGCGCACGTTGATCACAGCCTGGCCCTGCCGGTGATCATTCATGGCGATTCCGCCTTCCCCGGCCAGGGCGTCGTGGCCGAGACGCTCAACCTCGGTGCACTCCGCGGCTATGCCACCGGCGGCACCCTGCACCTGATTGCCAACAACCAGGTCGGCTTCACCACCAATCCGGGCGATGCCCGGTCAACGCGCTACGCCTCGGATCTCGCCAAGGGATTCGACATCCCGATCATCCATGTCAACGCCGACGATCCGGAGGCATGTCTGGCCGCGGTCCGTTTGGCCATGGCCTACCGGACCAAGTGGCAGGAAGATGCGGTGATCGATCTGGTGGGTTATCGCCGTCACGGTCACAACGAGGGCGACGAGCCGAGCTACACTCAGCCGCGAATGTACGCGCTGATCAAGGAACACGCCCCGGTGCGCCAGCGGTACGGGGAGTTCCTGATCAATGCCGGCGTGATGACGACCGTTGATGTGGAGCAACTGCGGCAGTCGACCTACCAGCACTTCGTCGACATCCAGACCGCCTTCAAGGCCGGAATCGGCAAGCAGCCGAGCGCTGCTGCGGAGCAACCCGAAGCAGTCCCGGTTGATCGGGACGTGGAGACCGCCGTTGCGGTCGAGACTCTGACGGTGCTCAACGAGCAGTTGATCACCTGGCCCCAGGGATTCTCACCACACCCCAAGCTGGTCAAGCAGCTCGAACGGCGACGCGGGGCACTGACTGAGCCGGGCGGAATTGACTGGGGACACGCCGAGGCACTGGCGTTCGCCTCGTTGCTGGGAGAAGGCACCCCACTCAGACTCACCGGGCAGGACGCCGAGCGGGGCACCTTCTCGCACCGCCACCTGATGCTGCACGATGCCAAGACCGGACAGTCGCACGCTCCGATCCAGTCGCTCCCTGGAGCGCTCGCACCGATGGAGTTGTACAACTCGCCGCTCTCCGAACTGGCAGCGATCGGCTTCGAGTACGGCTACGCCACCGTCGCGCGTGAATCACTGGTGATCTGGGAAGCGCAATTCGGCGATTTCGTCAACGGCGCCCAGGTGATGTTCGACCAGTTCGTGGTGGCCAGCCTGGCCAAGTGGGGCGTCACCTCGCGACTCACCTTCCTGCTGCCGCACGGCTACGAGGGGCAGGGCCCCGAACATTCGAGCGGACGCCTGGAACGGTTCCTCCAATCGGCCGCCGAGGGGAATATCCGCGTCGCCAACTGCTCCACGCCGGCGCAGTACTTTCACCTGCTGCGTCGCCAGGCCAAGTGGTCGGTCGAGCGGCCGCTGGTGATCATGACGCCGAAGTCGCTGCTCCGGCTGCCAGCCGCAGGGTCATCCCTCGACGAACTCGCCACTGGCAGCTTCCATCCGGTGCTCGACGACGCGACTTACGCCGACGGTGCCTCGGCGACCACGCTGGTGCTCTGCAGCGGCAAGATCTACTACGACCTGATGGCCGAGGCCGTCGAGCGGACCGAACGCCCGCCGGTGGCACGGTTGGAGCAGCTCTATCCGCTGCCGGTTGATCAGTTGCAGACAATGCTGGCCCGCTACCCATCGCTCCGCGAGGTGGTGTGGGCGCAAGAAGAGCCGGCCAACATGGGCGCCTGGAGTTGGCTCAGGCCACGCCTCGGCGAATTGCTGCCCGACGGCGTGTCACTGCGCTACGCCGGACGACCGGAACGCGCCTCTCCCGCCGAGGGATACCCGGCCGCGCACAAGGCGGAGCAGCAGCGAATTGTCAGCGAGGCAATGAGGGGCTAAAAAGAGAGAAAGAGAGAAAGAGAGAAGGAGAGAAGGAGATGCGGGATCTCTTTCTCTCCTTTTCTCTTTCTCTCCTTCTCTCTTTTCTCTAGGCCGGCGGAAGAAGCGGCCGTTCGCTGGCGTTGCGCGCCAGGTCCTTGAGCGGTCCGGAGAGATGCTCGCCGTAGTGGAGCAGGAAGACTCCCCGCGCTCGGCGCGCCATCAGGAAGGCGAGCAGCGGAGTGTCGGCCTTGGCTGCGTTGCAGGGCCGGCATGCCAGGACCAGGTTGTCGGACCGATCATAGGCCGACTGGCCGCGACGCGGTCGCACATGGTCCAGGGTGATGGTTTCTTCCGGCACTCTGTTGCCGCAATAGGCACACACGGAGCCATGAGTGGCGAGCAGCCATTCACGATGTGAACCATATGAGCGTCCGGAGGACTTGCGGAGGGCGGAACTGCCGTTGGTACTGTCCGGCTCCTGGGCCGGTGGGGCGACGTTGGTGCCGCCTCGACGTCTTGATCGTGCCACGTACTGAACTTCCTTCTTGAAAACGAGTAGTCAACTGTGGAAATATAGCTGGGTGGGTCGGCAGGTGGCAGGGGGGGCACCATTTGGCAGCCCCCATGGCAGCCGGTCGGTACCCTCATTCCCGCTCCCGGGATTGCTCAGGGAGTCGGGTTCCGCAGGACATAGAAGAGGATTCCGAGCGCGGCGAGCACCACGATCAGCAACGCCGGGTGGCGCTCGACGTTGCGGGACCCCCTCCCTGCCCCCTCGAACAGTGCATCCAGCGGCGAGTCATGGGTGGCGGGAAAGGCATCGAGAACGGTGAGGACCTCCTCCGCCCGGAGAGGCCGATCGGGATCTGGCTGGACCAACTGCTCCAGGAGATCACGCAACTCCGACGGGATTCGCGGTCGACCGAGCAACCCGGTCCCCCCGGGCCGTGCGCCAGTCAACATCACCGACCCAAGCGAGCCGAGGGCCCGCAAATCATCCTGCGTGGTACCCTCGCCGGGACCGGTTCTCACTCGCACGCTGCCGCTCGCCGACAGCCAGATCATGGCTGGGTGAATGCTGCCATGCACGGCTCCGAGTCGGTGCAGCGAAACGAGGGCGCGGGCGATCTCTCTGAGCACCGCCACCGCCTCACGGACGGAGAGTACACCCCTGCGGCTGATCCGCTCGGCAATGGTCGGTGCGTGGATGAGCTCCTCTACCACCCAGGCACGACCCTCGAACTCCCCGACAGCGGTCACCTCGACCAGGTGGGGGTGGTTGAGCGCCCGCATCGCCTCGACCAGTGCGGCCACGGAGGCGGGCTCCGGTCCGTCCGGCGGGAGTGCCCCAAGTACCACCTGATGTGTAGGTGGGCCGCCGCCCGAGTCTCCCGGCAACCGCGCCTCGAAGCAGCGCACACCTCCGGTGGCAGGGCGTTCCTCACCCATCACCGCCACGCGGCCGGTCGCGAGTTTGAGCCGGAGCGGGAGGCCGTCGATCATGCCGGCTTGACCACCATCACCCAGATGGCGACGTAGAGCAGGGCGGTCGTCAGCCAGCCGATGACGCTCCACCGCAAGTAGAGACGGCGAAAGCGGCCGGGGTCATCGGGTGAGCATCGCTCCATCCGGAATTGGTCGGGCAGCAGCACCGCCAGCCAGACAGCCGAAGCGATCGCCAAGAGGGTGATGCCATCGATCAGCCAGGAGGTGGTGCGCCAGGGGATGCCGCCAACCCGGATCATCTGGATGCCGGCAATGGTCATCATTGCCCCCCCCAGAAAAGTGAACCAGAGGTCGGTCCAGAGGATGCCGTGGACGATACGCCGCAGCGGCACCTCGTCACGATGCCGCCAGAGGAGAATTGTCCAGACGCCGGTCACGGTTACGTTGCCGACCATCAGGACCGCACCGGTGACATGCAGGGTCTTCCAGAAGAGGTAACTGTTCATTGTGGCGACGGGTTCAGGTATGCGGGAAGATGCCCTGTGAGGCGCGCTGGCGCCACTGTCACCCGTTGCGCTCCGGAGCGCGGTCGAGGAGACCGAGCCGTTGCCTCATCCGGTCGAACTTCAGATTGATCGAGTCGCGACCAGCCACCAGGGTCGCGTAGCAGGAAAAATCCTCGGCACCGACGTCAGCGTCGAGCTGCGCGATCGTCTCGGTCAGCATCAGCGCCATCCGTGACATGATCATTGCCCGGTCGAGGCCGTGCCCGGGCTCGACATCCCACGGCGTGCCGACCCGGATGCACACCTCCGGAAGCTGCTCGCTGGTGAACGGATACCGGAAGCCGACCGGCAACACGCGGAGCGGCCCATCGTGCCGGAGCAGCATCCAGGCCGCGCCCTGCTCCAATCGCTCCATCGGGGCCGGGGCCGGGCTGCGTCGGCCCTGCGGGTAGATCCACACCAGGGAGTCCGGCGCGAGACAGGCGGTGGCAGTGGCGAGATCCCGCATCGCCTGCTGGGGCGATCGCCGCTCCATCGGCAGGGCACCGATCCACCGCAGAGCCGGGTAGCGTGCGAGGTGCTCGGCCTCCATCAGGATCCGGAAATGGCGGCCGATCTTGCGGCTCACCTGATGCGAGAGGAAGCCGTCCCACCAACTGGTGTGGTTGGCGATCGCCAGGATGGGGCGATCACACTGGGTGGCAGCTCCGCCCTGATGCCAGCGCACGGTGGCGAACGTGCGCCGGGCGAGTCGATCGAGATACCAACTGAACCCGCGAGCCGCCTGATCGCGCGGTGGCGGCGGTGGCACGGGGAGGGCACCTCTGTCGGTCACACCGACCCCACTCCAGCGACGGTTGCTGTCCGGAACCGCTGGTCCCAGAAGGCACGCGCCAGAATCGCCAATTTCCGCCGTGAGGTCGTGAAGGCACGCTGCCGGAAGACGTCGTAGTGCTGTTCCTCGATCACGTCGAGGATTCCCGCATAGGTCTGCTGCAGCAGGCGCACCGTGAGACGCGAGCCGTCACGCGGGAAAAGTCCGACAACCGGATCGGCCTCCCGGAAAAACCGGCGGGCGCGGTCCACCTGGAAAATCATGAAGCGGGTGAGTTCAGGCGTCATCACGCGACGCTCAAGATCAACGCGGGTGAGTCCGAAGCGTTCCAGTTCTTCGCGGGGCAGGTAGACACGACCGTGATCGAGATCCTCGCCGATGTCGCGCAACACGTTGGTCAGCTGCATTGCCACGCCGAGTCCGATGCCGAGATCCCGGAACTGCTGCATCGGTGCCCCGAGTACCGGTCCGAGCATCAGTCCCACGCCGCCGGCCACCCGGCAGCAATACTGGTGCAGGGTCGGGTAGTCCTCGAACTCGACCGGCTCCAGATCGGTGGCAACGCCCACCAGCAGCTCGGTCAGCGGATCGAGCGGAACGTCATACCGGGAGAGGGTGTCGTGCAGCGCGAGCCAGCGCTGATCGGACGGCAGCCGACCCGCATGGATTGCGCGCACCTCGGCATCGAGTGCCGCGATCTCGGCGCGCACCTCGGCGACGGGACGATCGCCGCGATCGTCCACCAGATTGTCGGCGTGCCTGCAATAGTCGTACAGCGCGAAGATTGCCCGCTGCTTCGGCGCAGGCAGGAACCGCGAGGCGAAGTAGAACGACTTTGCCCACTCGGCCGTCACTCGCTCCGCCGCGGCGTAGCTCCGCTCCAGCGTACTCACGCCGCGCCGACTCCCAGGTCGGCCATGATGCGCTCGACCACGCACGAAGCCGAAATCAGCGCCATCGGAACGCCGCAGCCGGGATGGGTGCTCTGTCCCACGAAGTAGAGATTGCGATACGACTTGTGCTGGTTGGCCGGACGAAATGCGCCGATCTGCATCAAGTTGTGCGAGAGCCCGAACGCCTCGCCGCGCAGGTTGCCGAAGTTGACCTTGAAATCGTTCGGAGTGACGAGGCGCTTGGTCACGATGTGCTGGCGGAGCCCCGGGAGCAGCCACTGCTCGAGCCGGTCGAGGAGCCGGGCCTCGACCTTCGGCCCCTCCACCGCCCAGTCCATCCGCCGTGACGGATCAGGGTGATCACTCGGCGCGAGGGTGAGGACGAAAAGGTTTTCGCACCCAGCGGGCGCCTGCGACGGGTCGGTGCGCGTGCTGGAGACCAGATAGATGGGTGACTCGTCCGGCATGCGGTGCTCCTCGAAGAGCAACCGGCACGCCTCGCGCATGTCGGGGGAGACCAGGAAGTTGTGGTGTTCGATCCCGGGATACTCGCGGTCGACACCGATGTACATCAGCACCACGGAGCAGGAGAAGCCCTTCTTGTCGATGCCCGGATATGGTTCGCCGAGGAGATGCTGATATGCCCAGGGAAGGTCGGCGTTGACGACTATGGTGTCACCTGCCACCTGCTCGCCATCGGCGAGGATGGCGGCGTCGATCCTGCCGTCCCGCTTGCTCAGCGATGCCACCGGAGCATCGTAGCGATAGGAAACCCCCAACTCGCGACCCAACCTCTCGAGTGCCAGGGGAAGCTGATGCATCCCGCCCATCGGGTAGTGGACGCCGCCGCCCAGCTCCGTGTAGGGGAGCAGAGCGTATACACCCAGCGCGTCGTAGGGCGAGAGTCCGAGGTAGAGGGCCTGGAAGGAGAGTGCCTGCTGCAGCTTCTCGCTCTTGACGTAGCGGCCGATCAGCGCCTGAAGGTCTCCCAGCGCACCACTGGTGGCGAGCGAGGCGAGACCGCTGCCGGTGACCATGTCGAGTGGCGAATTGAAGTTGCGCGAGATGAAGGTGAGTCCGGAATCGTAAAGGCGCTTGGTGTGCGCCAGATATTCGAGCACCCGCGGCCCGCAGCCGGGTTCGATCCGCTCCACGTCGGCCAGAAAGGTGTTGAGCCGGGTCGTCATCTCGAGCGTTGTGCCGTCGGCAAAGTGAACCCGGTAGTTGGGATCCACCTGACGCACGTCGAGATAGTCCGACATCCGGCGCCCGGCGAGTTGGAAAAGTTCCTCCCAGTACTCGAGCATCAGCATCAGCGACGGACCGGTGTCAAAGGTGAAACCCTCCGAATGCCACCGCCCGTTGCGGCCGCCGGGAATGCCCGCCTTTTCGAGCACGGTAACCTGATGACCGGCGACGGCCAGGCGGATCGCCGTGGCAAGCCCGCCGATGCCGGCACCGATCACCACTGCGTGCGGGCCGGATGGGGCGACAGTGGCGGAGTTCACGAGGTCATCACCTGCCAAGGTATGGCCGGTCGACGCCCTGGTCGGCGCGAGCGTGTCGTCAGGAATCATTGTCCACCAGATTCAGAAGTTTTGGCAAGGCCGAAAGATAGTGTTGTTTTCACTGCCACCAGAGCAGCCGGCAAGGCGGAAGCTGAGAGACGACCACAGCACGATGCACCTGTCACCCGGTGTAAGATTCGACATGAACTCGACGAGAGCTGAACAGACTTCGACCGTCGACCTCCTGATCATCGGCGGGGGGATCGTGGGAGCGGGCATCGCCCGCGACGCGGCGCTCCGGGGGATTTCCGTAGTGCTGATAGAGCGCTGGAGTGTTGGCTGGGGAACCAGTTCACGCACTTCGCGCCTGATCCATGGCGGGATCCGCTACCTCGAGCAGGGGAATGTTGCTCTGGTGCGGGAATCGCTTCGCGAACGGGCAACCCTGCTCCGGACTGCCCCCGGCCTGGTGCATGCCACTCCGTTCCTGTTTGTACTGGATCGGGGAGCTTGGTGGCAGTGGGCAAAAATCGGTGTGGGTGTCTCGCTGTACCGCGTGCTGGCTGGACGGAACCGCCTGGGTCCGCACCACCCGCTCACCCGACGTGGCGTCCTGGCGCGGGAGCCGATGCTCCAACATGCCCCGCTGATTGGTGGCGCCATCTATCAGGATGCGCGCGGCGATGACCGGGGCCTGGTCCGCGCCAACATCGATGCAGCCCGGAAGGCGGGGGCCAGAATATTGGAGGGCGTGCATGCCGGACTGCGCCACATACCTGGGGGGGGGATGACTGCCGCGCTGCCCGATGGAGAGGTGGTGTGCGGACGGGTCGGCGTGATCGCGGCGGGACCGTGGACCGACGCGGTGCGCGCGGAGGCGGGGCTGCCCGATCGCCGACTGATTGGCGGAACCAAGGGAGTGCACATCGCCTTCGACTCAACCGATCTGCCGCTCCGCCACGCCATCGCGCTGAGGCACCCGGTGGACCGCCGGGTGATGTTCTGCGTGCCCGAACCGGAACGGGGACGCTGCTACGTCGGGACCACCGACACCGACACCGACGAGCCACCCGAAGCGCTCACTGTGGGCGAGAACGACGTCGCCTATCTCCTCGGCGCGGTGCAACACCTCTTCCCTGCCCTGAACCTGGATGAAACCAGGATCAGCGAGACGTGGGCAGGGGTACGTCCCCTGCTCCGGCAGAGCGGGAGCGAGAGTGCCCGAAGCCGCGAACATCTGATGCTTCGCGAGGGCGCGGTGTTGACCGCGGCCGGCGGCAAGCTGACCACCTACCGGGCCATGGCGGAGGAGGCAGTGGACCTGGTGGGGGAGATGTTGGGGCGCTCGTTGCCCCCGTGTGCAACAGCCGATACTCCGCTCGGTTAGTTCCTGCCTCAGGAACCAAGAGGGACTCCCGCGGGGTTATTTTGGTGAGCTGTGCACCGCCTCTGCGGCGCAGCGGGTTCTTCTTGTCCACTTCTCGTCCACTTCAGCAGGCCTCACAGTGACCGTATCCACAAATCCTCCGCCGATCGACCAAGCCACCGCCTGGACTGCCATCAACTCCATTCGAGTCCTTGCAATGGATGCGGTGGAGGCAGCCAATTCGGGTCACCCCGGAACCCCGATGGCGCTGGCGCCGGCGGCCTGGATCCTCTGGACCCGGCACCTCAAGCATGCGCCGGACACCCCGGACTGGTTTGACCGCGACCGGTTCGTCCTTTCCTGCGGCCACGCCTCGATGTTGCTGTACAGCCTGCTTCATCTGACCGGGTACGACCTACCCCTCGATGAGCTGAAGGCCTTCCGTCAGTGGGGCTCGAAGACCCCCGGGCACCCGGAGCGCGGCCACACTGTCGGGGTCGAGGTCACCACCGGACCACTCGGCCAGGGAATCGGCAATGCGGTCGGGATGGCGATGGCCGAGCGACTGCTGCGCGAACAATTCGGGGCAGCGGCATGCGATCACCGGACCTGGGTGATCGCCTCCGACGGCGACATGATGGAGGGTGTGTCCAGTGAGGCGGCGTCGCTCGCTGGTCACCTCAAGCTCGATCGCCTCTGCGTGATCTGGGACGACAACAAGATCACCATCGACGGGCGCACTGACCTGGCGTTCACGGAGGATGTCGCCGCCCGCTATCGTGCCTACGGCTGGCACGTGCTGCATGTGCGTGACGGCAACGACCTGGCTGACATCGACACTGCGCTCACCAGCGCGTCCAGCCACCATGATGCGCCAACCTTGATTGTCCTCAACACCATCATCGCCGATCCGGCACCCACCAAGCGAGACACCTCAGGCGCACACGGCGCCCCGCTTGGAGCCGCGGAAATCGCCGCCACCAAGAAGATCCTCGGCTGGCCGGAGACCCCGTTCCACCTTCCCGAGGAGGTCTATCAGACTGGGACGGCTCTCCGGGTGGCCGGTGCCGCAATGGTGGCTGGATGGCAGCAGCGCGTCGCAGCGCTTCCCAAGGCGCAGGATTTCCGCAAGCAAATCGCCGGTGAACTCCCCGCCGGTTGGGACACGTCGCTGCCCGACTTGTCGGCGGCGTCGCTGGCCAGCCGACAGGCATCTTTGCAGGCGCTCCAGACGGTGGTCGATGCGGTACCCGGAATAGCTGGCGGCTCGGCCGATCTCGGCGGCAGCAACGGCACCCGGATCAAGCATGGCGAGGCGATGAGCGCCACGGTGGTCGGCCCGCGAATCAATTGGGGCGTGCGCGAACACGGCATGGCTGCCGCGATGAACGGGATGGCTGCTCACGGTGGAGTTAGGCCCTACGGCGCGACCTTCCTGGTGTTTGCCGATTATTGCAAGCCGTCGATCCGGTTGGCCGCACTGATGGGGCTGCCGGTGATCTACATCTTCACTCACGACTCGATTGGTGTCGGCGAGGATGGCCCCACCCACCAGCCGATCGAGCACCTCGCGATGCTGCGCGGCATTCCCAATCTGGTCACCCTGCGTCCGGGCGACTCGGCGGAGACGGTCGAGGCCTGGCGCACGGCGATCGGGCGGAGCGACGGCCCCACCGCGCTGATCCTCACCCGTCAGACGTTACCGGCCATCACCCGCCAGGCGGACCCGGTAACCGAGGTCGCGCGGGGCGGCTATATCATTCATGAACCGGCAGCGAGCCCGCAAGCAGTGTTGCTGGCCACCGGATCCGAGCTGAGCGTGGCGATCGGCGCGGCCCTCATCCTTGAAGCCGAAGGAACCCCTACGCGGGTGGTGTCGCTGCCTTCGTGGGAGCTGTTCCGGGCCCAGGATGCCGCCTGGCAGGAGCGCGTCCTGCCGAGCGCACTCAAGGCTCGGGTGTCGATCGAGGCCGCCAGCACCTTCGGCTGGTGCCGCTTTGTCGGCGATGGTGGCACGGCGCTCGGACTCGATCACTTCGGTGCTTCCGCACCGGCCGATCGACTGTTCGCCGAATTCGGTTTCACTCCGGAGCACGCGGCCCAGGCCGTGCGCAACCTTGTCTGAGGCAATCCGCATGACTCATCCAATCGTTCGACTTGGCGCGCTCGGGCAAAGTCCCTGGTACGACTTCATCACCCGTGACCTGATGCACTCCGGCGAACTGGAGCGCCTGATCACGTCAGAGGGGTTGAAGGGGATGACCTCCAATCCGACCATCTTCGAGAAGGCGATTGCCGGAAGCCGTGACTACGACGATGACATCCGGCTCCTCGCTCCGCGCGGCGCCACGGCGGCCCAGATCGTCGAGGCGCTGATGGTGGCCGATGTCCGAGCGGCATGCGACGTTTTCCGGCCGGTATTCGAGGCGAGCGGCCATGGCGACGGCACGGTATCGCTGGAAGTACCGCCCACTCTGGCCCATGACACCGAGGGGACCATTGCCGCCGCCGAACGACTCTGGGCTCGGGTTGACCGGCCCAATGCGATGATCAAGATCCCCGGCACTCTGGCCGGCCTGCCGGCGATCACCCACTGCCTGGCCAAGGGGATCAGCGTCAACGTCACTCTGCTCTTCAGCGTGAGCCGCTATCGCGAGGTGATCGACGCCTTCGCGAGCGGACTGGAGCAGCGTGCAGCAGCCGGGCTGCCGATCGACGGCGTGCACAGCGTGGCGTCGTTCTTCGTCTCCCGCGTTGATGGCCAGACCAACCAGGTCATCACGGCGGCAGGGCCGGAAGCGGCACCGCTGTTGCACCAGGTGGCGATCGCCAATGCGGTCGCGGCCTACGAGGGCTTCGGCCAGAGTCTGCTCACTCCGCGGTGGCAGGCACTGGCCAACCTCGGCGCCAAGGCCCAGCGGCCACTCTGGGCGAGCACCAGTACCAAAGATCCGTCCCTGCCGGACATCTACTACGTGGAGGCACTGATCGCGCCCGATACGGTCAACACATTGCCGCCGGATACCTTCAGGGCGTATGCCGATCACGGCGATCCCCACGTTCGGATCACGCCTGAAGCCGAGGCGCGTGCGAATCAGGTACTGGCGGATTATGACGCGCTCGGTGGCAGCACGCTGGCAGAGCGCACGGCCTTTCTGGAGACCGAAGGAGTCGAGAAATTTTCAGCCAGTTGGCACTCCCTGCTCGACAGCGTCGAGGCCAAGATCAGCGTTCTGCGATGAGCAAGGCGGGCGCACCGACTCTGGTGGTGCGCCTCGTCGCCGCTGCTCTGGTCATGGCGACCGGCAGCCCCTCGCTGCAAGCACAGTCGTCGCTGGATGACGTCCAGGCGGCACTCCGCAACGGTCAATCCTTCCGCGCCACCCAACTGGTGGCGCCATTGCTCACCTCGCCGCGCACCCGCACACCGGAGGCGCTGATCCTTGCCGCCGAGGCAGCGGCCGGGTGGGAGGGCTGGAATACAGTCCAGCGACTCCTGAATGGCGAGCCTTGGCTTGACGGTCGATTCGACCGACTCGGTCGCCGCCTGCTGGCCGAGGCCGCCCTGGCCAACGGTGAGCGCACCTTGGCGCTGGAGCATGCCCGCTCGGCGGTCGAGCCGACTCTGATGCCGCGCGAGGGCGAGGAGCGGGCACGACGTCTGGTCCTGCTGGCGCGAACCCACGAACAGATGGAACAGTGGGACAGCGCGGCCCGGCACTACCATGCTGCGGCGGAGCTGGTGCCGCAACTGCGCGATTGGTTGCTCCTCAGAGCTGCCGGGGTCACCCGTGATTCCGCCACCCGCGCGCGCGATTACTCCCGCATTACCCTCGTTCCCGCTCGCCAGCGGATCGGTCCCACGGAGGCACTGATCTGGCAACGTCTGGACGAGAAGGGACGCGCGGCGCGTTCCTACGCCGCCAGTGGTGCGGCGGGATCGGCACTCAGGATGCGCTGGGAAGCCACCACCGATGCCGACGAGCGAGCGACCATTGTGCGCGAACTGCTCGCCCTGGCACGCCAGACCGGCAATGCAACCCACGCACGCGAAGCGCTGGAGATGCTGGAACGGTACAACCCGCCGCTCTCGCGCGATGATCATCTCTTCATTGCTCGACGCGCCGCCACTCTCGGCAGGAACGCCCAGGCTGCGGCGCTTTTTGCCCGGCTCGACGGCGCCTCAGGCCTGGAATCTGAAGAGTTATTCCTCTGGGCAGAGGCACTGGCCGGTGGCGGCGATTGGTCCGCTGCCGCCCGGATCTACCGACGGATCACGACCGGCCCGCGCGCGGCCCAGGCGGCCTACGGCGCTGCCCGCGCCGACCTCCGCGCCGGCAACAGCAGCGCAGCCATCCGGGCGCTGGAGCAACTCATTGCCGCCTTCCCCGACGACCTCGAGGGGACCGGCAACGCCCTCTATCTCCTGGGCGACTTGGCACTCGATGCCGGTCGGCCCGATTCCGCGAGGGTGCTCTTTCGTCGGCTGGCCAGCAATCACGCCAAGTCAACCTTTGGCCAGCGCGGCGCGCTGCTGGCTCCGCTGATCGCGCATGCGCAGGGGCAGCACAAAATCGCAGAGAGTGAACTCGCTGCCGCGCTCGACGCCAACCGGCTCACCGGACTCGATGCGGAGGCAGGACGCTACTGGCTCGGCCGGATCCGGGAGCGGCTGGGCGATCGCGCCGCTGCCCGCGCCGCCTGGCGCGGCTTGCTGGCCCGGGGCCCCGAGAGCTACTACGCCGTCAGAGCGGCAGCGCGATTGGACACTGTTCCGTGGAGTGCCCCCCCCCCGGCATCGCTGCTTCCGGTGACCACACTGGATGCCCTGGCGCGGCACGACCTGCTCGACCGCTGGGGACTCAACTTCGAGGCCGGGCTGGAGCTGGATCACCTGGTGCGTTCGACCACCTCCGTACCAGCGATGCTGAGCGTCGGAGAGGAACTGCTCGCAGCCGGCCATGCCTCACTGGCCACTCAATTGGGACGCCGGGCGCTGGCTGCGGGAGCCCGGCGCGACGGGCTGCTCTGGCAGCTCTTGTATCCGCTCCCCTACGAGGATGCACTTCGCGCTGCTGCCGCCCGGGAAGGTGTCGATCCCTACCTGGCCGCCTCGCTGATCCGGCAGGAATCTGCGTTCGTGCCGAGGGCCACCTCCCGCACCGATGCACGGGGACTGATGCAGGTGATGCCCAACACCGGACGTGCCTTGGCGGGTACGTTCAACGTGGCCGACTTCGACCCGGCAATGCTCTGGATCCCCGACCTCAACCTCACCTTCGGCATGCGGCACGTGGCCGAAGCGCTGGCCCGCTACCCGGAGCGGGAGCGGGCCCTGGCCGCCTACAACGCAGGAGACTCGCGGGTCGTGCGCTGGAGCCGCACCCTGCTGAGCGGTCCGTCAGATGCAGCGAGCACCACCCCTCTGGACGACGTCGAGCTGTTCGTGGAGCGGATCCCCTTCGTCGAGACGCGCGGCTACATCAGGGCCATCATCCGCAACATGGCGGTGTACGAGATGATCTACGGTAAACGATAGAAAGAGAGAAAGAGAGAAAGAGAGAAAGAGAGATGAGGTAATTCTCTCTTTTTCTCTTTCTCTCCTTCTCTCTTTCTCTCTTTTACCGGCTCATCTCCCGCTTGCTCAACTTCTTGCCGCTGGCGTCCCGCAACAGCGGGTGATGCAGCGTGGCGAACGGAGTTGTCCGGCCGAGCAGTCGTGCCAGCAGGAATTGACGCCCGGTGCTGGCCTTGAGGTCATCGCCGCGGATGATCAGGTTGATCTCATCGTGGATGTCGTCGGTCACAACGCACAACTGGTAACTCCATTCGCCGGCCGCGTTCCGGATTACCGGATCGCCGTGCTCCAGCGCGGGATGCTGCCGGAGCGGTCCGAGGAGAAGGTCACGGACCTCGGTGGGTTCGTCGGGGAGCATCACCCGCACTTGCCGCGGCCCCGGTCCGGTCACCGGCTTGCCACGGCAGGTACCGGGATAGCGGCGTTCGCCTTCATCGTCTGGGGGGGGGAGATCTCCGCGGGTGCAGGTGCAGCCATAGAGGAGGCCAGCCGCATAGAGCCGGTCAAATGCCGCCTGGTACCGCTCGGGATTGTCGCTCTGCCGCCAGGGCGAGGGATGGCTGGCGAGGGAACCGAGTGAGGGGTGGCTGGTGGAGTAGCCCAGGGCAGCGAGCTCGGCCAGGATCGACTCCTCGTACTCCGGGCGGCAACGTCCCCGGTCGTGATCTTCCATCCGCACCACCACCTCGGCGCCCAGCATCCCGGCCACTCCCCAGACCCACTCGAGGTGGACCAGATGCCCCCGGTGGAGATGACCAGTGGGCGAGGGAGCGAAGCGGGTCCGCAATCCGGCGTGCCCGAGGCCGGGCGGCACTGCCGCTGCGACCAATTTCGCGATCGAGGCATCTTCAGCCCATCGCAGCGGCGCATTTGTCATTTTCATCGAGGACCTTCATGAGACACGCAAGAATTCTCCTGGCCATGCTGGCATTCGCCACAGTTCCACTGGCCGCCCAAACACGGAGCGTCAACCTCACCGGTAAACCACTGGCCACTCTGGATGAGCCGTTCACCAATATTAGCGGCCTGGTGGAGATGTCCGGTCAGCAGGCGGTGCTGCTTGACCCCCAGGAGTCACGACTGGTCATGGTCAATTTCGCCACCGGTGCCGTGACGGGAATCGGGCGCTCCGGCGGTGGTCCCGGCGAATGGCGGCAACCGATGTCGGTGCTCCCGGGTCCTGGCGGCCAGGCGGTGGTAGGCGATCCCGGCTTGGGGAAGCTCCATCTGGTGAGCGCAGACGGCAAGATCAATGGAGCGATTCTCCCGCCTGCCGATGGCGGCGTTGCCGGAATTTCGATGACTTTGGCACGCGGCATCGACAGTCGTGGCCGCCTCTATTTCCAGTCCCTGCCAAACCCGACCGACGGCAACATTCCCGACGTGGCCGAGGTTCGGCGCTACGATCCGGCCACCAAGGAGTCACAGCTCATCACCACCGTGCCAAGCGGGATGACCGGGGCGGCATCCGGCGGCCAGGGCAACTTCACTGTCCGGATGCGTTCGTTGCCCCTGGCGATGACCGATGCCTGGGTGGCACTCCCCGACGGCCGGGTGGCGGTGGTGCGTGCCAATCCCTACCGGGTCGACGTGGTCACCGGACCAGGCCAGATCAGGACCGGTCCGATGGTGCCGCACACCCCGATCCGGGTAACCAAGGCGGACCGTGATGCCTATCGGGAGCGGGCGGCCAGTGCGCGACCGATGATGGTCACCATCGGAGGGGGGGGGGGAGGTACCCTGCCGCCAGGAGCGTTCCGTCAATCGGGCCAATCGGAGATTCCCGACAGTGATTTCCCCGAGGTAATGCCGCCATTCACCGGTAGAAATGCGGTCCTCGTGACGCCAGAAGGGGAAATCTGGGTGCAGCGCACCCGCTCGGCCAACGACAAGACGCCAACCTACGACATCTTTTCATCTGATGGCCGCCTTGCCGGCAAGGCCACCCTCAAGCCGAACTCCGCGGTGGTCGGCTTCGGCAAGGGCGTGGTGTACGTGGCTCGGCAGGATCCAGAGGATGATTTGCGGTATGTGGAGAAGTACGGGAGGTAGGGGGTCGTAGGTCGTAGGTCGTAGGTCGTAAAAGGTGAAAGGTGAAAGGTGAAACGGGGGTAGGGGAGAATCCCGAACGGGAGGCAACCCCTTTCACCTTTCACCTTTCACCCCTGTACCCCCTTCAACGATCGACGACCCTCTCCAATTCATCCACCAGCACCTCAATATCCTCAGGGCTGGTTTCGTAACTGGTTATGCATGCCCGGATGACGCGCTCCTTGCCGGTAAGCTGCACCTCGGAGACCCAAACACGGCCGCTGGCGTAGAGCGCATCGCGGACCGCAGTCGTGGTAGTCCTGCCTTCACGGATGGCGGGATGCGTGAAGTTCACCACCGGCAGCACGGCGTCGTTGACCACGATCCACCCCGCCTTGAGGAGCCGTTCCCTAAGCAGCGCGCCCATTGCGGTCTGGTGATCGATCAGCCGACCGTAGCCCTCCATTCCCAGCTCGGCGAGGGCGAAGAACACCTTCAGTCCGGTGGCTCGACGCGACCACTGCGGGGTGACCTGATGGGGATCGCTGGTGATGGTCGACGCGGCCGGCGGCATGTAGCTGCTGGCCACGTTGAAGGCGCGATCCATCGCCCCGGCATGCCGGGTGAAAATCATCCCCGCACCCATCGGGACGCTGAGCCACTTGTGGGCATCCCAGGTAATCGAATCGGCGCGCTCGATCCCGGCCAGCAGTGGCCGCAGCGTTGGCGACATGACCGCAGCCCCGCCCCAAGCGGCATCGGCATGGAACCACGCGCCGTGAAGGGCCGCCACGTCGGCGATTGCGGGAAGCGGATCAATCATCCCCGCACTGGTCGTGCCGGCGGTACCAACCACCATCAGCGGCATCAGTCCATGCGATATGTCCTGGCGCATCCTGGCGTCGAGCGCCTCGACATTCATCACCAACCGATCGGTGACCGGCACTTCGCGGACGGCCGCAGTGCCGAGTCCGGTCATACGGGCGATCTTCACGAACGAGTGATGACTCTCGCCGCTGACGTAGATCACCGGACGGCGCGGCAGCGCGGCCAATCCCTGCTCGGCCGCTTCCGGGCAGCGCGCGGCGATCGCCAACAGAACGCCTACCAGATTGGCCTCGGCACCGCCCGAGGTGAAGTGCGCCGCCATGGTGTCCGGGTGGTAGCCCAGCGCGGCGGCGAAGGTCCGCAAGGTGAGCCGTTCCAGCTCCTGGACCACCGGCGCATGGCTCCAGACCGCCAGTTGCGGATTGTAGAGTGCCGCGAGCGCGTCGCCCACCACGGCGGCCGGACGCACGCTCGGGTTGAAGAGGCCAAAGTATCGCGGGTGAGTGACATGCACCAGTCCGGTGCGGAGCAGGTCGATCACCTCTTCGGTGAGCGGCAGCAACTCTTCGGGGTGGTCGAAGGAAAAACGGTTCGCCAACGCCGCACGCAGTTCGACCGGATCGGGCGCATTGACAACGGGAAGAGTACGGATCAATTCTGGAAATGCTGCCAACTCCTCGGCAACACGCGACATCGCTTCATGGGGCACGCGGCACTCAGTCCGTACTGGAGGTTGGGAATTTGCCCTGACGGTGCGGTACCGATCGGGACAGCTTGAACAAGTCGGTCGCGGTGGCAAGCAATCCGGAAGAGACAGCCGGCATCACGGTGCACCAGCGGCGTGCCGCCTCAGCCAAGCCGACTCCGCCCGGTGAATCGCCGCACCGGTTGCGGGCAGGGTCGCGGCTGCTCCGCAACCGTCGTCGAAGCGAATGAACGCGGCCGCGGTACCGGTGCGTCCCACGCCAAGATGGAACGCCTCAGCAAATTCGGCGGCGATCGGTTCGGTGCGCATCCCGGCGATCGTCAGAGTCGGGGTCCGCACCGCCAGAACCTGCCGGATCGGGGAGCGCTCGAGCCAGACCTCGGCGGCGATTCCGATCGGCTTGGCATTGCCCCACTCACCCCAGGGTGCCCGATCCGGTCCGCCGCCCAGGGTCATCCACCCGCTGCCGGTGCATCGCAGGATTGCTGCCGAGAAGCGGTCGGTCCGGCCAATGATCGACCCGACCGCCACGCCTCCCCCCCCCACACCAACTAGGGCGAGGCGGGTTGAATCGGCCAAACCGCGGGCGATCACGTCGTTCACGCCATCGAGGATGTCATCGACGTCGATCCCGGGCCAGGCGCGGGCTATCATGTTGGCGAAGTCGCTGCCGAATCCGGTGGACCCTCTGGGATTGACGGCGAGGACCAGCCAGCCGTCGCTGGCGTGCCGCAGACGGGATGGCGAAAAACCTGCCGACGCCATTGCGTGCGGTCCGCCATGAACTTCGACCAGCAGGGGGTAGCGTCGAGCGGGGTCGTAACCCGGCGGACGGAGCAGCCAGGCATGAATGGGAGTGCCATCGCTGGTGCGGTACTCGAACTCCTCCGTCTCGCCGACCGCGACAGCTGCCATCACCGCCTCACTGGGAGCGAAGAGGAGCTGCATCTGCCAGGGCTTGTCGAGCGGAAATCGCCACACCGCCGCTGGCACGCCGGGCTGCTCGCGCAGCGTCACTCCGTAGTTGCCGACCCGGGCTATGCCTCCCAGGGAAAGGAGGTGAACACCGGTGATCGCCGGGCTGGGAGCGCCACGGCCCAATTTTACCTGATGAATGTTGCGCGACCCGCGCTCCTCGACGGTGAACCAGATGGTCTGGTTGTCGGCGGCCCAGGACAGATTGGCGACATCGCGATCGAGGTTGGCGGTCAGCCGCCTGATCCCGGTGCCATCGGGTTGGATCACCCACACCTCCTCGGCCGTCCACCCCGCCTCGCTCCAGTTGTGGCCGCTGAGGGCGATCGACTTGCCGTCGGGCGAAACCACCGGACCATGCCAGACACCGACGCCGAGCGGCAGAATGCGGAGCGGCGAGCCGAGGGTGTCGATCACCGCGATGACGGTCTCACCGAGCCATCCCTCTCCGCCGGGATGTCCGGCAACCACCAGCGTGGCACCGTCTATCCAGTCCACCTCGCCGACATCGGGGAGCCCGGGATCGGGGATTCCGACATCGAATCCCGGTGGTGTGAGGGCGCGTGGTGGTGCGCCATCGAGCGACATCATCCAGACGGCCCGACCGGCCCCTGGAAAGGCACCTGTGGTCAGCCGAACCCCGAGCGCTCCCTCGGGCACAAGATCCCGGTCGATTGCCTGCACGGTAACGGCGAGTCGACCGCCATCCGGCGACCAGCGGAGCTGTTTGATGCGGAGATGTGGGATCGCCAGCGTGAACGGGACCAGGGTGCCATCGATGGTGACCACCTCGATGCGGCCGTCCTGAACAACCGCCAACCGGCGTGAATCCGGTGACCAACCGGGCAGCCGACCGCGGGCAACCTCGCGCAGATTGCCGCCTTCGTCGTTCATCACCCACACGGCATGGCGATATCGGCCCGTCGCGGAATCAACGGCGGTTCTGGTGAAGGCGATTGACCGTCCGTCCGGCGAGGGGATGGCTGATTCCAGCCGCTCGACGGCCTGCCATGCAGCATCGTCGAATGGTCGTCCCTGCGCCGACAGAACGAACGGCATCACCAGCAACAAAGCGACGAAGCGGTTCATTCCGCCTGCACCCGCCGTTGCTGCAATTCCAGGCGAACCCGGGCGATCACCATCGCGACCCCGATCCGGTTGTGGCCGCCCTCGGGAAGGATGACGTCGGCATGGCGCTTGGAGGGCTCCACGAACTCGAGGTGCATCGGCCGGACGGTGGTGAGATACTGGTGGATGACGTCGTCCATCGCCCGGCCGCGCTCCTCCACGTCACGCTGCAGGCGCCGGATGAAGCGCACATCATCGGCGACATCGACGTACAGCTTGATGTCGAACAGCTCGCGCAACCGCGCATCGGTAAAGAGCAGAATGCCGTCGACAATCACGATCGACGCCGGCTCGACCCGTTCCGTCTGCTCGGCCCGGGTGTGCCGGACGTAATCGTAGGTCGGCTTCTCGATCGCCTCGCCAGCCGCAAGTTGCTCAAGCTGGGCCACCATGAGGTCGTTGTCGAGCGCGTCGGGGTGATCGAAGTTGACCTGACGCCGCTCCTCGAGCGTGAGGTGGGCCAGATCCTGGTAATAGGCGTCCTGATCGACGAAGGCAGCGTCGAGCCCGGTGGCTTGGTGAATCGCCCGGGCCACAGTGGTCTTCCCCGACCCGGAGCCGCCAACGACACCGATGATGAGAGGACGGGGATGGGACAAAGCGGACCTCGGCTCGGCGGAATTGCGGGAAGGTGAACGGTGAACTGGAAATGGTGAAACGTGAAAGGTGAAAGGTAAACTATCCCAATACCAGCGACCTGCCCAGTTGCCCGACTACCCTTTCACCTTTCACCTTTCACCTTTGACCCTCCGTCTTGTCCACATCCACCCTCAGCTCGTACCAGCCGTCCTTTTGCCAGTGCTCCACGCGCAGCTCGTGCGTCCCGGTGGCGGTGAACTCGACCTCCCTCACACGGGATTCTCCCGGCACGGAATCTTCGAGGATCATCACTCCGTCGAGGAAGACCCACACCGCGTCGTCCGCGACGGTTCGCAGCATGTAGCGGCCCGGTGCCAGCTTGACGACGCCGCGCGCCGTGGTGTGCACGCCGGCCTGCGGAATCCCGGTGCGTGGCGGTCGATACCAGGTGAGGTCGAGGTGCGTGGTGTCCATCCTGGCGACCACCTGAGTGGTGGAATCGAGCGTCACCGCCGGAGCAGGCCGGAATTGGAGCTGCCAAGCGATCTTGGGGGCGAACCTGCTCCACCCGAACCGGACCGGCTCACCCTTGCCGGTCACCTCGCCGAACGGCGATACCACCGGTGCTCCTGTGTATTCCAGTTCCACGCTCCAATCGTGCTCGCGCCCTCCGGTTGGCACCACGGTGAGGGTGTCGCCGACCGTGCCCGCTTCCGCAGAGAGCGCCATCACGCCTTCGAGTCCAACGACTCGCCACACGCCAGGCGGGCCGAGCACGCGAAGCGGCTGCGGCGACTGGTCGGAACGGCCAACTGGCCAGAGCTTGGGACTCTGCCAGTCGTACGGCCCCCACTTGTCGACGATGATCGTCGCCTTGCCGCGCCTCGCCCCATCTGGAATCATCGCGTCGAGGCCGCCTGAGCGCTTCGGCACGAGGTAGCGCGCGGGAACTGGTGATGGCGCCTGTCGCCCGCCAGTAGCTGGGACCAATGTCCATCCGGTGGTGTCGCCCGTCAGTCGGGTGAGTGAATCTACCCCGCGGAACACGTTCCCATCGACTCGGAGTCGCTGGGTGTTGTCCACCCGGAAAGCAAGCCGTACGTCGAAAAAGCTGTTCCCCAGCACCACGTAGTCGCGCGAGCGGGTGTCGCGATATTTCGGATAGCCCCAGTCGCTCGGCTCGAGCCGGTTCCACCAGAGGCGAATGGCGGTGTTGTCACCCTCGAACGTATTTCCGGCAATCCTGTTGTCCTGGCCGTGCTCGATGGCGATTGCCTCGAAGTTGTTGCGGAAGCTGTTGCCGAGGAATACGGACTGGTACGAGTAACCACCCCAGACGCCGTGCCAGTTTTCCTCGATCCGGTTCCTGACAAAGACGTTGCGCGAAAAGGTCGCCTCGATGCCGTTCGTCGGTGCATGGGAAAAATCGTTGCCGTAGAAGAGGTTGTCATTGGCACCACCATCACCGGTGTCCATCGTGTGCTGACCGGCCCAGAGAAAGAGGCCGTCTCCCGAGTGTGTCACGGAATTGTGGGCGACGACGTTGTGCGAGCTCTGTTCGTACATCAGCAGACCGGCGGAATCCTGGCCGCGGTGGTAGAAGCCGTGGGAGTATCCGCGCACGTTCCAGTCGATCCGGTTGTGTACGATCCGGTTGTGCGACGAGCGATACATCCCGATTCCGAGCGCCGAGTTGAACGAGAAATCGTTGTTCCACACCAAGACAGAATCGGTGCGGGTCATCATCAAGCCGTTGGCTCCCTGCCGCACGGTGTTGCCCTTGATCTCGCCGCCGGTGACGGCGTCGAGGTATATCCCAGCCCCGAAGCGGAGCCACTCGCCCTTCTCGTTCTGGTGGAACGACATCCAGTCAACCAATGACTCCTTCTCGATGCCGGAGAGGAGTCGCGGCTTGTGATTGTGGGAGAGGGTATTGTCGAGCAGGCGGAGGTTGCGAGTACCGCGGGCGATGATTCCGTGCTTGACGCCCCGGATGGTGATCCCTCGCACAGTGACGTCGCGTCCACCGTCAACGATGAGTCCCGTTCTGGTGAAGCGATCAGGGCGGGTGCGCAGGGAGTCGCCCACCAGTTCGACGCCTCGGAGATCAACCACGATGTTGCTGCCGCGGATCACGATCCCGACCGAGTCACCGCCTGGAATCCGGTAGCTCCCCGGCGCGATGCGGGTCGATGCGGTGATCACCATCCCGGGGGCAAACGGTACCGGGCGCTGCTGGGCTGAGAGGAGGGTAGGGAGTCCCGCCAAAGCCATGACAACCAGCCCTTGGATCAGACCAACAACAGGCAGCTCCCGATCTCCTCTCGTCCAACCCATTTGGTCCGCCGCCGTTCGGAAGTCGATCAGGGCTTCACGAAGATGAAATCACCGGTAGCCGGATCGACATGGAAGATCTCTCCACGGTTGTTCCGGTGCAGCACCCGGCCGTCGGCATCGACTCCTACGATCTCCACATTCCGGATGTCATCATAGCCGAATTTGATGAACCTGCGCGCATCGGTTTTGGCTCGGGATGCGGCCGCACTGGCTTTCGATTTTCGCTCATCCCTGATCTTTATGAACGTGTAACAGCACGTCGAGCGGGCCACCTGCTCGGCCGGGACTTGCACCGGCTGCCCGGTGGCGGCGTCGACAGTGAAATACGTCCCTGCGGAATCGGCATAGACCGGCGCCCCGGCCATCATGCCGATCATTCGGGTAGCCCCTCCTGTCCCCGAGAAGGGCTTGATGGCCCTCGGCATCCGGGTATCAGATGGCAGGTTCTGCCGAGGCGGCTGGGAGACCACTTGGGCACCTGCCGTGGTCGGTATGGCCTGGATCGCCACCACCGTGGCGGCAGCGAGCAGGGCATACTTGGCACGGTTGGACGGGTCGGATTGTGAGGGCATCTGATTGCCTTTCCTTCGATGGGGTGGAGCGCCCGGATCAACTCCCGAGCATCGTCCCGCGGCACTTTGGACTGCCGCAGTGGCACGGAAACCAGGAGGCGTCCTCGGCAGACGGACGACTGCCGTCCGAGGCACCAAGCTGATAATCCAGAAGAAGCTCGTCGTCCTCCTGAATCGTCATAATGGCATAGACGTATGGGGCATCAGGAAAATACACGATCTCGCAATTCGGAGCACAACCATGATTGATGAACCGTGCCGCGTTGCCCTCGCGTTCGCCGTCAATCGCGGTCGTCTGGTCCCAGCTCAAAACATACCTGCCACTCGTCCGCCCGGACACCAGATCGCGCGCCAGGTCGGCGACCGGAACACGGACCCCTGCGTACTCGATGATCCGCGTTCCCTTGGGAATCGGCTGCCGGGCGAATACACCGCGACCGTGAATCGGGGAATCCCGCACCACCACGAAATCTCTGATCGATGGTAGAATGTTCCTTCTCTCCTTCTCTCCTTTTCTCCTTCTCTCTTTCTCTCTTTCAACTCCCGTCCGCGTACGCCTCCACCGGCGGGCAAACGCACACCAGGTTGCGGTCGCCCCAAGCGGAGTCGATCCGTCCGACCGTCGGCCACGCCTTGCGTGCGCGGAGTCCCGGCACCGGGAACGCCGCGCGTTCCCTGCTGTACGGCCGGTCCCAATTGTCGGCCGTGACCTGCTCCAGCGTGTGCGGTGCCCGCACCAGCAGGTTGTCCTCGCGGGACGCCACCCCGGACTCGATTTCGCGGATTTCCTCGCGGATGGCGATCAGGGCGTCGACGAAGCGATCGAGTTCCACCAGCGGCTCGCTCTCGGTCGGCTCGACCATCAGCGTTCCGGCCACCGGGAACGACACTGTCGGCGGGTGGAAGCCGTAGTCGATGATCCGCTTGGCGATGTCCTCCACCTCGACCCCGGCGCTCTGCTTGAAGCCGCGCATCTCGAGGATGCACTCGTGCGCCACCAGTCCGTTCGCGCCGGCGTAGAGAAGGTCGTAGTGACCCTCCAGCCGCTTGGCGATGTAGTTGGCCGAGAGAATCGCGATCTTGGTGGCGAACGCCAGCCCCTCGGCACCCATCAGCTCGATGTAGGTCCACGAAATCGGCAGGATGCTCGGCGAACCCCAGGGGCCCGACGAGACGGTTCCCGAGCTCTGGTCATGCCCGAGATCGATCACCGGATGCCCGGGCAGGAACGGTGCGAGGTGCGCGGCCACGCCGATCGGCCCCATCCCCGGACCGCCGCCACCGTGCGGGATGCAGAAGGTCTTGTGCAGGTTGAGGTGGCAAACGTCGGCGCCGAAGTCGCCCGGCCGACAGAGGCCGACCTGCGCGTTCATGTTGGCACCGTCCATGTATACCTGGCCGCCGTGCTGATGCACGATGTCGCAGATTTCCATGATCGACGCCTCGAACACACCGTGGGTGCTCGGGTAGGTCACCATCAGCGCGGCCAGCACGTCGGCGTGCTCCGCCGCCTTGGCTCTGAGGTCGGCCACATCGATGTTGCCGTTGGCATCGGCCGCCACCACCACCACCCGCATTCCCGCCATCACCGCGCTCGCCGGATTGGTGCCGTGGGCGCTGGTCGGGATCAGGCAGACGGTGCGATGCTGTTCCCCGCGCGAGGCGTGCCAGGCCCGGATGGTGAGCAGTCCGGCGTATTCGCCCTGCGAGCCGGCATTGGGCTGCAGCGACACCCGGGCAAAACCGGTGATCTCCGCGAGCTGCGCCTCCAGCGAGCGGAACATCTCGGTGTAGCCCTGTGCCTGCTCCCGTGGTGCGAAGGGGTGAAGCTGGCCGAATCCCTCGAAGCTCACCGGCATCATCTCGGCGGTGGCGTTGAGCTTCATGGTGCAACTGCCGAGCGGGATCATCGCCGCCGTGAGCGAGAGGTCCTTTGCCTCCAGGCCGCGCATGTAGCGCAGCATCTCGGTTTCGGACCGGTGCATGTGGAACACCGGATGATCGAGATAGCCGCTGGTCCGCCGCAACCCGTCGGGAATGGCGTCGTCGGCCGTGACCATCGCCGGATCGAGCATGAACGGCAGCGACTCGTCGAGGGCAAAACAGGAGATCAGATCGGCGAGGTCGGCGAGGGTGACCGTTTCGTCGAGTGCCACGACGATGTGGTGCGCTCCCGCGGCGCGCAGGTTGATGCCGCGCGAGAGAGCGGCCTCGATGATCCGCTGCTGCTGCCAGACCTCGACCTGCACGCTCACGGTGTCGAAGAAGCTCTCGTGCTCGATCGTGAAGCCGAGTCGCCGCAGGGCACGAGCCAGCAGGACCGCGCGCGCGTGGACCCGCTCCGCGATGCGATGAATTCCCTCGGGACCATGCCAGACCGCGTACATCGAAGCCATCACGGCGAGCAGTACCTGGGCGGTGCAGACATTGCTGGTCGCCTTGTCGCGACGGATATGCTGCTCGCGGGTCTGCAACGCCATCCTGAGCGCCATGCGGCCGTCACGATCCTTCGACACGCCGATGATCCGGCCCGGCAGGTGCCGCTTCCATTCGTCCCGGGTGGCGAAGAACGCGGCGTGCGGACCACCATAGCCGAGCGGCACGCCAAAGCGCTGCGAGTTGCCGACGGCGATATCGGCACCCCATTCACCCGGCGGCACCAGCAACGCCAGCGCCAGCAGATCGGTCGCTGCGGTGACCACGGCCCCGGCGGCGTGGGCCCGTTCGGTGATCGCGCGGAAGTCGCGCACCGCACCGTCAGTCGCCGGATACTGCAGCAGACAACCCACCACATCACCACCGTCACGCGCGCCGAACACGAAGCGATCGGGGTGCTCCACGATCACCGTCACTCCGCGCGCCTCGGCCCGCGTTTGCACCACCGCGATGGTCTGCGGGTGGCAGTCCGCATCGACCAGATAGATCGGCCGCTCGCCGTGCTTGACCACCGCCAGCGTCATCGCCATCGCCTCGGCGGCGGCAGTTCCCTCGTCGAGCAGGGAGGCATTGGCGACCGGCAGCGCGGTGAGGTCGCTCACCATCGTCTGGAAATTGAGCAGTGCCTCCAGGCGACCCTGCGCAATCTCGGCCTGATAGGGAGTGTACGCCGTGTACCACCCAGGGTTCTCGAGCACATTGCGCTGGATCACCGGCGGGGTGAAGGTGTTGGCGTACCCCATCCCCAAGTAGGAGCGGAAGACCTGGTTGCGGTCGGCCATCGCGCGCATGGCGGCGAGCACCTCGCGTTCCTCGCGGCCGGGCGGCAAGGCTAGCGGCCTGGTGAGCCGGATGCTTGCCGGAACAACGGCATCGATGAAGCTGTCGAGATCGGAGTAGCCGATGGTTGAGAGCATCGCCTGGATGTCGTCCGGGCGGGGTCCCACATGGCGGAAGAGGAACGAATCGGGCGAAGTGGCCGTTTGCATCTGGCTATCTATCCTTCAACGATAAAGGCGTCGGGGCCCCTGAGGGCCCCGTCGTGTGAGTGCGATTCAGGTCACGCGTTGTCCAACAGGGCGATGTAGGCGGCCACGTCCATCAAGCTGTCGAGTTCGGCCGGGTTGGTGACCTTGACCTTGACCAGCCAGCCATCGCCGTAAGGCGCCTCGCCCACTCCCTCGGGGGCATCGGCGAGGGCGGTGTTGACCTCCATCACCTCACCGGAGACCGGTGCGAAGAGTTCGCTCACCGCCTTGACCGACTCGATCACTCCGAACGGCTTCCCCTGGGTGATCGCGGTGCCGACCGCCGGCAACTCGACGAAGACGATGTCGCCCACTTGTTCGGCGGCGAAGGAGGTGATCCCCACCACGCCGGTGTCGCCGTCGACACGAATCCACTCGTGCTCGACCGAATATTTGAGGTCTGCGGGATGTTCCATGGTACCGCTCCTGGCTCAGGTCGAACGCTTGTAGAAGGGGAGCGCCACGACTTCGGCGCTGGCCCGTTGACTCCGGATACCCACCTCGACGACGGTGCCCAACGCGGCATGGGCCGGCGGCAGCCAGGCCATCGCGATCGCCACCCCCAAAGTGGGGGAGGTGGTCCCGCTGGTTACCGATCCCACCGCCGATTCGGCGGCAGGAAGATAGACCGGATAGCCGGTCCGGGCGATGCCTCGACCGGTCACCTTGAGGGCGACCAGTTGCTTGGTCCGGGCATCCTTGGCGGCCTCGAGTGCCTTGCGCCCGACAAAATCACCGGGCTTGTCGAACTTGACCACCCGGCCGAGTCCGGCCTCGAACGGCGTGGTGGTGCGGTCAAGCTCCTGACCGTACAGCGGCATCCCCGCCTCCAGCCGCAGGGTGTCGCGCGAACCCAGTCCGCAGGGGATCAAGCCGTCCCCTCTACCTGCCGCGAGCAGGGTGTCCCAGACAGTGCGGGCCTCGTCCCAGGCCACGAAAATCTCGAAGCCGTCCTCGCCGGTGTAGCCGGTCCGGGCGATCATCACCGGGACACCGGCCACCGTGGCCGTCATGATGGCGTAGTACTTGAGCGGAGTCAGATCGACATCGGTGTGCGCTTGCAGCATCGCGGCCGAACGCGGCCCCTGGATCGCGACCAGGGCGGTGAGCAGCGAGGCGTCGTCGATGGTGGCGTCGAACCCGGCCAGTCGCTCGGCAATCGCCGCGGCAACGGTCTCGCGGTTGGAGGCGTTGGCCACCACCAGGAAATGGGCATCGGCGAGCCGGTAGACGATCAGGTCGTCGAGCACGGCTCCGGAGTCGTCGCAGATCATCGAGTAGTGCGCCCGCCCCACCGCCAGCCGACTCGGCGCGGTCACCAGCGCAAAGTCGAGTGCCGCAGCTGCGCCGCTCCCCTTTACGTGGAGCTCGCCCATATGGGAGAGATCAAAGAGACCGGCAGCGTTCCGGACTGCGACATGCTCCTCGACCAGCCCGGTGTATTGGACCGGCATTTCCCAGCCGGCGAAGGGAATCATCCGGGCGCCGAGGGCGCGGTGAGTGGCATCGAGCGGAGTCTGGAGCACGGCAACGCCTCAGGCAAAGGTGCACGAACGAGCACCGCAAGATAGACGGGCCGGGGAAAATGGGGTACGGGGCGGGATGTGGCCTCGGCATTGCCACTTCGCCCGAGTTGGACCCTTGCCCTTCCGCTTCCCGACCACTGTGGCGATCATCCTCCGACTCCTCCTCCAAGGATACCGCCGTGCAATCGGTCGCCCTTCTCTTGTGTCTGGTGCTGGCTCTCGTGCCAAGTGACCTCTCCGCCCAAGTGCGGACCTGGACAGCCGTGGTGGATACGGTCGGCTCCGCACCACGGATCACCTCCCCGGGATACACCGCGTGGCGCGACACCACAACGGGGTGGGTCATGCGTCACGAGCGGACCTTCCCGGTGCGGGCTCACGACCCGGCCTTGCCGATGTCGAGGCGTCAGCTCCTGTTGCTGAGCGACAAGCGTACCGTCGTCGCCTCCGCGATGCCGGCCGCCGTGGAGGTGTACGACAGCACCGGGGCCTACTCGCACCAGATCGGGCTGGCCGGCAATGGGCCAGGTGAATACCTGATGCCCACCGGGCTCGCGATGCTCCACGACACCCTGCTGGTGCTCGACTCCAGGCAGATGCGGATTCTGTTCTACACGCTCGATGGTCGGTATCTGCGCACCTTCTTCACCGGTGTTGGGGGGGGGATGAGCGGGATTGCGGTGGACCGGGACGAGCTGATCAGACTGGAACATAACCTCGGCATTCCCGGCGATCAGCGGCAGGTGCGCTGGACGTACTTCCTGCCCGACGGAAAACTCTTCGACTCGACGGAGGCATTGAGCAGGCCGCCACAGCGCGGCTGGACCTTTCACCAACCCGGCCGCAGCACGGTGCTGACCGCTCCATTCCAGGCCAGTCTCCAATACGCCTTCCTGCCCAATGGCAACCTGGTGCACGGCGTCACCGACCGATTTGAACTGATCGAGTCGCGCAGAGGCAGCGACACGGTGCGGATCATGGCGCGCTCCGGCATCAACGCCGACTCGATCCGGCCGGGCTACATCGACACGACTGTGGTCTCCATGGTGCGCGGTCGCCCGGAACTCGAGGGCATCGTCACCGCCGATTCACTCCCCAGGACCTTCCCGCTCTGGAACGAGCTCGCCGTGGACGGTCGAGGATTCCTGTGGGTTTCAGTGGGGAAATGGTCCCACCGGACCCACTATTTTGCCATTTTCGGACCCGACGGCAGTTACCTCGGGCCAGTGCTGTCACGCTTCGAGGATATGTTCGGCAGTTCCTGGAACGGTGACCACGTGGCGGTGACATTGTACGATCGGGAACGGAAGCCGATCGTCCGGGTCTACCGGATTGACCGGCGAGCCGCTCCGTGACTCGCCGCACAACCTCCGAGCGTTACCGCCCCCGCCGCCAGAGATTCACGGCATACCCCACCACGATCACGGCGGTCACGATGTAGGCGGCGACCATGTAGCTGCCGGTATCAGGCATCGAGGGCCTCCCGGATGTCGCGCTTGGCGCCAATTCCGTATCGCTGCATCACCATCCCCAGATAAAGCACCGTGAATACCACGAACCCCGTGATGAAACTGCGCAGCATGACCCACGGCAGCTCGGGCTTGCCGGTCTGCACCACCACCGGCTCGGGGTGCTGACTGGCAAAGAGATAGACCGTCATGTGGTTGAACGGCACCAGCACCAGCGCCATGATGCCGACCACCGCCGCAAATTTGGCGCGCTCCGCCGGATCGCGCACCGCGCCCCGCAGCGCGAAGTAGCCACCGAAGACCAGCATCTCGATCACCGTGAAGGTGAGCCGCGGCTCCCAGGTCCACCAGGCACCCCAGACCGGCTTGCCCCAGATCGGGCCGGTGATCACCACGATCACCGCGAGCACCATCCCCACCTCGGCGCTCGCCTCGGCGAAGCGGTCGAAGCGGGCATCCTTGAGCAGCAGGTAGAGCAGGCTGGCAATCCCGGTCATCACGAACGCCAGTTGCATCGCATACGCGGCGGGCGGGTGAATGTAGAAGATCTTCTGTGCCAGCCCCTGGAAGCGCTCGGGTGGCGTGAATTGGAGTGCCATCACGTAGAGGGCTGCCAACGCGGCCAGCCCCAGGAGAGTCACGACGCGTCCGCGCCGGATGTGGCCGTCGGCCTGAGCCAGATCAAGAGTCATTCATCCACCACCGCGGGAAAGATCAAAGTTGCCAACACCAGGAACACCACGTCGAACAACGCCAGCAGACGGAGCCAGCCCCACAACTCCTCCATCGGACGACCGCCGAGCAGCCGCATGGTCGCCTGTGCCGCGAAAAATACCGGGGGAAGCATGAAAGGGAGCATCAGCACCGGCAACAACAGCTCGGCGTGACGGGTCCGCACCGTCATGGCGGAAAATACCGTCCCCACCGCCGTGAAGCCGATCGCCCCGAGCACGGCCAGCCCCATCACGCCATACAACCCGGTACTCGGCTCCACATTGAAGAAGAGCACCCAGAGCGGGAAGGCCACCGTCACTACCGCGAGCACGAATACCAGATTGGCGAACCACTTCCCCCAGAAGAGGGCGGAGCGGTTCACCGGCGCGGCCAGAATCCCTTCGAGGGCGCCGTGTTCCCGCTCCAGCAGGAAGGCGCGATTCAGGGCCACCAGCGAGGAGAGGGCGATCGTGATCCAGAGAACACTGGGGGCCAGCATGGCGTAGGAGACGGTCCCGGCGTCGCGCCCGAAGACGATGATCAACTCGACCAGGATGGCGAACAGCGACGCGGTGAGAATCGCAGTACGGCTCCGCCATTCGATCCTGAGATCCTTGGCGGCAATCGCCCAGGCGGCGCGCAGGGCGTTCATGCCGCGAGTGCGGCCGCGTAGATGTCACGAAAACCTTCGAGCGCCGCGGGGCGCGGAATCGCTCCGACCACCCGGCCACCGACCAGAATCACGACGCGAGTGGCCGCCTCCCACAACTCCGCCGGGTCGTGGGTTACGCACACTATGGCGGTGCCCGCCTCGCGTTCCGCCATCAATCGCTCGCGAAGCACCGTTGCCGCCGTGACGTCGAGACCGGTGAACGGTTCATCGAGCAACAACAACGCCGGCTGGTGCAGGGTGGCCCGGGCCAGCGCCAGACGTTGCAGCATGCCGCGCGAAAAACCGCGCACCAGCGTGTCGGCCCGATCAGTCAGGCTGGCCCGTTCCAGTGCCTCGCTGATCCGCACTTCGGCATCGTGGAGTCCCTGCAACGCCGCCGCAAAGCGAAGGTTCTCCCGGGGAGTGAGGTCTTCATACACCAAGGCGTTGTGCGAGAGAAAACCGAATCCGGCGCGAGCGGACGGATCGGCATGAACATCGGCGCCACCGAACTGCACCGTCCCGCGGAGCGGACGGGCGAGCCCCGAAAGGCAGCGCAACAGAGTGGTCTTTCCGGCGCCGTTGGGGCCGAGCAGCAAGACCACCTCGCCAGCGTCCACGGTCAGGGAGACGCCGGCCAACGCCGTCACCGAGCCGAACCTGCGAACCAGCGACGTGGCCTGTAGAAGGGGTGGCATGCTGTAATAAAGCGATGTCGCGGGGATGCGAGAAGGCAGGGCGGTCCCGCGACTCCCCGCCGGTGGAGCTTAAGAGGTCAGCCGCGCGGCGGCGTCGGGACTCCCGGCTCGAAGGCGAACAGGTCGTCCAGCTTGGTCAGCACCAGAAGGTACTCCAGTTGGGGACCGACCCCCCGCAGGACGACCGCCTGGCGACGATCGCTGGCATGGCGGTGGATCATCACCAGGACATTCAACCCCGATGAGTCCACCTCGCGCGTCTCGCTCAGATCGACCACCAACTGACCGTTCCCCTCCGCCATCTCGTCCATGAGCTCATTGGCGGCGTGGCGGAACTCCTCCCTGGTGGGGAGTCCGAGGACTGCTGGCGCTCTGATGACCCGCTGAGCGGGGTGGACAGTTGACACTTGCAATGGGCCTCCGGCCCGCAGGACATAGGGGTACCCGATTCAAGAGCAAGAGGTTTGCCACGACCTGGAAGGGGTAGCTACTGTCGCATTACTTGACAGTTTCCCCCGGTCTGGCAAGCCTTGGTGCCGCGCCTGTCGCCGCTACCGACCACCACCGGGCGACAGGGTATAGTTTTGGGTTATCCTCAACACGGGACCCTCAAGATGTCCGACCAGCTCTCCTCGCTGCTGAGCGAGGACCGTCGCTTTCCACCGTCCGCCGCATTTGCGGCCGAAGCCAACGCCCAACCTGGCATCCACGAGCGGGCCGCCGCCGACCGCTTGGCGTTCTGGGCCGAGGAGGCTGGGCGGCTGGACTGGTTCACGCCCTGGGCCATGGTGCTGGAGTGGCAGCCGCCCCACGCCAAGTGGTTTCAGGGCGGCACCCTGAACGTCTCGGTCAATTGTCTCGACCGTCACCTCCAGGGCGCTCGCCGCAATCAGGCGGCGTTGATCTGGGAGGGTGAGCCGGGCGATCGACGGGTGCTGACCTACTGGGAACTCCATCGGGAGGTCTGTCGCGCCGCCAACGCGCTGACTCGCCTCGGGGTCTCCCGGGGCGACCGGGTGGCGATCTACCTGCCGATGATCCCCGAGGCCGCCATCGCGATGCTCGCCTGTGCCCGGATCGGCGCGGTCCACTCGGTGGTCTTCGGCGGCTTCTCGGCCGACTCGCTGCGGGACCGGATCAACGACGCCGGGGCGATCTGCCTGATCACCGCCGACGGTGGCTACCGGCGTGGAGGCGTGGTCCCGCTCAAGCGCATGGCCGACGATGCCTTGGCGGACACCCCGACCATCGAGCACGTCCTGGTGGTGCATCGTGGGGGGGGGGCGATCGACGCCACCCACTGCCCGATGACCGAGGGACGGGATCATTGGTGGCATCGCGCCCTGGAGGCGGAATCGGCCCGCAACGAGCCGGCCCGGATGGAGAGCGAGGATCTGCTGTTCATCCTCTACACCTCGGGCACCACTGGCCAGCCGAAAGGGATCGTCCACACCACCGGCGGATATCTGACCCAGGCGGCGGCCACCACCCGCTACGTATTCGACCTCAAGGACGGCGACGTTTTCTGGTGCACCGCCGATGTGGGGTGGGTCACCGGACACTCCTACGTGGTTTACGGCCCGCTGGCGATCGGGGCGACGGTGGTGATGTACGAGGGTGCTCCCGACTGGCCGGCACGGGATCGCTTCTGGGAAATCTGTGAACGGCACGGGGTGACGGTGTTCTACACCGCACCCACGGCGATCCGTGCCTTCATGAAGTGGGGCCCCGGACATCCGGCACGCCACGACTTGTCACAGTTGCGGCTGCTCGGCACGGTCGGTGAGCCGATCAACCCCGAGGCGTGGATCTGGTATCACACTCACATCGGCGCCGGGCGCTGTCCGGTCGTCGACACCTGGTGGCAGACCGAAACCGGCGGCATCATGCTCACCCCGCTGCCCGGGGTGGTCACCACCACTCCCGGCTCGGCAACCGTTCCCTTCCCCGGCATCGAGATCGAGATGGTCGACACCGCCGGCAAGGTGGTGCACTCGGGGGGGGGATATCTCACCATTCCGTCGCCCTGGCCGGGGATGTTGCGCACCATCTGGGGTGACGATGCGCGCTACCGGGAGACCTACTGGAGCCGCTTCCCGGGCCGCTACTTTGCGGGTGACGGAGCCAAGATCGACGACGACGGCTACTGGTGGATCCTCGGCCGCGTCGACGACGTCCTCAACGTGGCAGGACACCGGATCGGGACGATGGAGGTGGAGAGCGCCCTCGTCGACCACCCGATGGTGGCCGAAGCGGCGGTGGTCGGCAAGGCGCACGACCTCAAGGGGCAGGCGATCGCGGCTTTCGTCACCCTGAAAGACGGCAACCACCCGTCGTCATCGCTGCGCGACGAACTGCGGGACCACGTCGGCCACAAAATCGGCGCGATCGCCAAGCCCGACGACATCCTCTTCGCGGCCGACCTTCCCAAGACGCGCTCCGGCAAGATCATGCGGCGCCTGCTGCGCGACATTGCGGAAGGGCGCGCACTGGGAGATACCACGACGCTGGCGGATCCGGCGGTGGTGGCGAAGTTGAAGGAGATGTATGAGGGGGAGGAGTCGTAGGTCGTAGGTCGTAGGTCGTAAAAGGTGAAACGTGAAAGGGATTCTGCACTCCCCCCGTTTCACCTTTCACCTTTCACCTTTCACCTTTCACGATTAGCCTTTCCCCCCTCGCTCACGGAGTCGCAGAATCCTGCGCGGATGCCGCAATCAGTGAATCGACCAGCCGCACCATCTGATCACCGCTCATCCCGCTGTAGATGCGGCCGTTGATCAGGAAACTGGGAGTCGAGCGGGCCCCAACCGCCACCGCTTCCTGCGCAGAAGCCTCGATCCGGCCGGCGTACTTGGTCGACTGCATGCACTCACGCCAGGCGCTTACATCGGCGCCCGCCGCCGCGACGATCTCACCGAAGATGTCATACGCACTCGAGCGGAGCGACCACTCGCTCTGCCGCCGGTAGAGCCCCGACTTCACTTCCCAGAACTTTCCCTGGTCATTGGCGCAGGCGGCGGCATGGGCCGCCAACCGCGACTGGGGGTGGATGTTGTCGAGCGGGAGATCACGGTAGCGGAAGGTTGCCTTGCCGGTTTCGATCAGCCGGGCGCGCACGTCGGGAAACTGAACCGTCGCGAAGGCACCGCAGCCCGGGCACTGGAAGTCGGCGTACTCGGTGATCTCCACCGGGGCGTCGGCCGAGCCGAGGATGTAGCCCCGGAAGCCACTGGTGTCGGCCGCCAGGACGGTCACATTGGCGGGGATCGACGGCGCCCCGCTGCCAAACACCTTCCAGCCGATGAACGCCACGCCGACCACCGCCACGGCGGCGATCGCCATCGTGAATCCCCGTTGTCCCTGTGCCATGATTCCTCCCAAACGGCACCGATCGGCGAGCGCGGGGCCCGGAATCCGGGCGGCTCCGACCAGTGCGCGGCTCAACCTGACCATCCGCGCTCGTCCCCGGCTCAGTCGGCCGGAAGCGGGACAATCTAGCCCGGATTTGCCCCAAGGCGTACCACTTCCCTATATTGCCAGTCTATCAATTGTGATGATGCGGGCATCAGGTGCCCTGACCAAAACGTAAAGGATGTTCCATTGACGAAGAAAAAAGCAGCCCCCCGGACTCCAGCCGCAGCGCCGAGCGCGCTCGATCAGGCCCGGGACGAGCTGTTCAGCCATATCCTCCGCTGCGGCGTCCTCGAGGCCGACCCGGAGCACCAGAAGGAGTGGATGGACGACACCATGCAGTATGTCACCGACCGCTACCCCGACCTCAAGGCCGAACAGCTGGCCACGGTCCGCACCCTCGGTGAGCGTTTCTGCCAGCCCGTCGTGAAGCGGGTGGTCACCGCCGCACCGGTCGCAGAAGAGACCGAGGCGGAAGTCGAGCACGAGGCGGAGACGGTTGAGGCGTGAGGAAGTAGGCTATAGGTCGTAGGTCGTAGGTCGTAGGTCGTAGGATCTAGAAGGGCTGGTTCCTTGAGTGGAACCGGCCCTTCGTTTTCTTACGACCTACGACCTACGACCTACGACCTACGACCTACGACCTACGACCTACTCCACCACCGTCTCCACCCCCACCGGCATCGCCGGATCCAGCGTCGCCATCACCGAACAATACTTCGTCACACTCAACTCCACAGCGCGATCGGCCTTGGCCTGGGTGAGCCCCTCACCCTTGATCCGGAAGGTCAGTTTCATTTCCTGGTAGCGTTTGGGATGTTCCTCGGCCCGTTGCCCCGAGACCTCGATGCGGCAGTACTCGAGCGCCACCTGCATCTTCTCGAGGATGCTCACCACGTCCATGCCGGAGCAGGCACCGGCCGCCATGAGCAGGGCATGCATCGGTCCGGGGCCGGCCTTGCCGGCCGAGTCGAAGGTCACTTTGACACCTTCGGGGGTGGCGGCTTCGAAGCGCAACGCCTCGGTCCACTCGATGGTGACCGCGCGCCGGTTGGGATCTATTGCTGTCATGATCGGTCCTCGTTCGATTGAAAAAAGAGTCGGGAATAATCCCAGAGGGCATACAGAGCCACCGCCGTGGTCGCCCACGCGAGCGGTCGCAGTTGGGGTGCCTCGAGCAGGAAGGCGAGCAGGGTCAGCAACTGCAGCAGGGTGACGGCCTTGCCGCCGAGTCGCGCCGGGACAGCCGGACGATTGCCCCCGCCGCGAGTCAGGAAGAACGCGGCACTGGCGAAGATGTCACGCAGCAGCACGCCCACCACTTCATACCAGAACAGGGTGCCAGAGAAGGCAACGACGCCAAAGGCGGCAGCCATGAAGAGCTTGTCGACGATCGGATCGAGTACGGCTCCGATCCGGGAAGCCCCGAAGCGCCGGGCCACGATGCCGTCACCGAGATCGGTGGCCGCGGCGAGCGTCAGCAGCACCAGGCGGACTTCGACCGCCGAAAAAATGATGAACGCCACGGCGAGCGGCAGTCGAGCGACGGTGATCGCGTCGGCCGCGGAGAATCCGGGGCGCCGGTCGCGCTTGGGAAGTGATGGCGACATCGTACTGGTAAGCTACTCGGGAACATCTCCTCGTGCCGTGACGACCCCTTCGGCCATCCGGGCAGGGTCGAGTCCGGCCGCCACTTCCTGCACCTCCCGAGCGGTGACCCTCCGATATCCGCCGGTCGGATCATCGAGCTCTGCCAGGCCGTCACCGGCCAGCCAGGCATCCGCAATCTCGCCCGCCACGGCACCGGCAGTCTGCCGAGCCAGCTCGGTCTGTCCGACCAGCATCCCGACCGCCCGGGTCAGCTCATCATTGGTGGGGGGGGCATTCCGGAACCCGGCCAACTCCTCGATCATCGCCTGGCGTGCCTCCTCCAACCGCTCCGGAGCGGTGGCGATGTAGGTGAGCAACGCACCGGCGCGGCGGCGCTGCCAGGGAGCGGCCACCACCGAGTAGGCCAGCGAGCGGTGATCACGCAGCGCATCGAAGAGCCGCCCGCCGAGGCCACCGGCAATCGCACCCCATACCTCGGCAGCGAATCGGGCGGGATCCCTCCGGGAGGGTCCCGGAAAGAGCATCGCGAAGGCCGATTGCCGCCGGTCTCGAATGCGCCGCCGCTCGCCCGAAACCAATTCCACTGCTCCAGCCACCGACTCCGCAGCATGCGCTTGGCCACGGGCGTCAGCCACAAAGGCGGCTGCCACCACTCCGGCCAGCCGCTCCGGCTCGACATCACCCACTGCGACCACCGTGGTGCGGCCCCGAGCCAGTCCCTCGGCGTGCCATGCTGACACCGCAGCGGCATCCAGCTTTGCCAGCGACTCGGCGGTGCCGAGCCCCGGCGAGCCGTAGCCGAGATCCTGGAAAGCAGCACCGAGAGCGAGCTGGATGGGAAAGCGGAACATGTCGTCGCTGACTCCGGCCGCTTCCTCGACCAGGATGAGCCGCTCCACTTCGATCAGCCGCGGATCGAAGCGCGGCCGGTAGAGGGTCTCGGCCAACAGCAGAGCGGCGTCGGCCACGTGCTCGGCCAACACGGTGGTGCCGAGCCCGATCGAATCACCCCCCGCCGAGGCGGAGAGCACGCCGCCGAGACGCTCCATGGCGAGAGCCAGCTCTGTTGCGTCACGACGCTCGGTACCGCGCAACATCGAGCGCAGCGCGAGCACCGATAGACCGGCATCGCCCGGCCCCTCGACTTGATCACGCCGACGCCAGGCGGAGAGCGAAACCTGCGGCTCGCTGCCATGCCGGGCGGTGAGAATGTCGATGCCATCGATGGCGAGGTGATGCACCCCGTGCACGAGTGTGGTCGGTCGGATGAGGACCGTCGGTGCAGTAATCGCCGGCCCGGCCGAGAGCGGTGACGGTCGGGAAGCGGCCCGGCCGACTGCCGCAGCCAACAATTCGGAATCGAACCGGACCGTGGCCTCCCGAGGAAGCGAGGCCACCCCGGACATGGCAGTGGGACTGAGCCAATCGCGGACCACGTCGCGTAGCTGCTCGGGTGTGACGGCAGTCAGTCGGGCCTCATCCCGGTCGAGCCGGGTGACATCACCGAGACCTTCAGCGGCAGCCAGCGCGACAGCCCTCGCCTCGAACCACTCCAGTTGACGCCGATTGCGCGCCAGGAGGAGCGCCTGGGCCCGAGCGACCTCTGCCGGTTCGGGGCCATTCTCTCGCAGGTCGGCGAGTGTACCGGCCAGCAGATCGAGCGCCTCGGGGAGATGGATCGGGTCGCCGGTCAAACCGATGGCGAGCACACCAACATCCTCGGCGCCGTAATGCGATGCTCCCACTCCGCTCACCAACCCGGGCTCGCGCAGCAGGCGCGCCAACCGGGCACCCCGACCGGTCGACAGAATGGCGGCCAGCACCTCGAAGGCAGGCACCAGCTCGTGTAGCGGCCCCGGCGCCCTCCATCCGAGCACCGTCTCGGCGTGCGATACGTCGCCCGGAACGGCACGAGCCCGGACCGATGGCAGCCCTGATTCCGGAGGACCATCAGGAATCGGCACCGCAGGACGCTGCCAGCTCCCCCACTCCGCGCGCAACAGGTCGAGCGCGTGTTCATCATCCAGATCGCTCACCATCGATGCAATCACCCGGCTCGGCAAATAGCGCGTGGCGTGATAGCCGAGCACGTCGTCGCGGGTGAAGGCCGCGATCCGTTCCGCGGTGCCGATCCGCCACCTGCGAATGCGATGGCTGTCGTAGAGGAGTTCGTGCAGCACTTCGCCCACCACCGCCGACGGAGTGTCGAGCTTGCGCTCGGCCTCCTGAACGATCACGCCCAGTTCGCGACGCAGCTCTTCGGCATCGACCAGCGGATCGCGCACCGAGTCGGCCTGAAGGGCCAGCGCTGCGCGGGCATTGCGTGATGGCACACTGGCGTAGTAGACGGTGCGGTCGTAGGAGGTGTAGGCGTTGAGTGCCCCCCCCAGCGCCTTGGTACCCCGGGCCAGTTCTCCCGGAGCGAGCCGCGGGGTGCCCTTGAAGACGAGATGCTCAAGCACATGGGAGATCCCGACCAGATCGTCGGGTTCATCCAGAAAACCGGCGCGCACGTGGGTCACGATCGCCGCGGCAGGTGCGGCCAGCCGGCGCTGCACCAGCAGGGTCACGCCGTTGGGGAGATCCTCGCGCCGCAACCCCGCAGTGGGACTGCTGGTCACGCCCGTCCGCCGCTGCCGAGCGGACGATGACGGAATAGCAGCAAGGCGACAGCGAGCACGCCGCCGCCGTATCCGAGCACGTGCAGCAACTCGGAGCCGGATGGGAGACCGGCGCTCGGTGCCACCAGATGAAATGGTGGCAGCAACCGATCGGTCAAGATCAGCAGCGGCGCAATTTCCTGCCCGAGTTGCTCGAACAAACCGAGCATCTGGTGCAACCGGGCCTGCAGGAAGGTGATCAGGAACACCACCAGCCAATCCCGCTCCATGAAGTTCGAGCAGAGCAGCACCAGGCCACCGACCAGCAGATATGCCAGCGCGAGCGACCCGATCAGAGCCCAGGTGATTCCCGTGCCGTTGCCATACAGCAAACTGAGTCCGCTACCGAGCATCACCGGGATGAGGAGCACCGCAATGCCACCCAGCAGCCAGCGCTGCAGGTAGAACAGCCACGGAGCGATCGGCTTGCTGAACCAGGCGCGATAGAAGCCGCGCTGAATGTCGACCCCGGCAACACCGCCGGTGGCGAAGAGGATGGCGATGGTCTGGTACACCGTCAGGGTGCCGGTGAGGAAGAGGGCGGGATTGTCCGAGATGGTCGTACTGTCGGCAAAGAACCGCCAAAGCACCAGCGTCAATCCGATGGTGATCGCTACAAAGAGCGCCAGCGGTCCCGCCGCCACGTCGCGGGCCTGGTAGGGCAGATAGCGAAGCGGTGAACTGTCGCGATTCATTGCCGGACCGCCTCTCGAAACGCCGATTCGAGCTGACTCTGCTCGGGCACGCATTCGACCAGCACGGCACCGGCGGAGAGCAGCACCGCGAGACCCCGGCTCAAATCGCTCCTGGTGGCCAGAACGCGCCAGGTGCCGTCGCGACCGGCAACCGGCACGGCACCGGCAAGCGCCGTCGCGACATCGGGAGTTCCCTCGAAGATCACTCGCCATGCCACGGGATTTGCATTCGCCTCGGTGCTGTGGCGCACCACGCGCTGCAACCGGCCATGATCGAGAATGGCGACCTGGTCGGCGAGCAATTCAAGTTCGTCGAGATTGTGCGACGCGATCACGATGATCCGCTCCGGGCGCCTCAGCTCGGCCACCACATCGCGGAACCGCTGGGTCCAGAGCGGGTCGAGTCCGTGGGTCGGTTCGTCGAGCACCACCAGATCGAATTCGCCAAGCAATGCCTGGGCGAGCCCGAGGCGCTGCAGGTTGCCCTTGGACAACTGGCGCACCTGCTTGCCGGCGTGCTCCTCGAGCCCGAGTCGATCGACCATGGCAGCCACCCGCCCCGGGATTTCCGCGCGCGGCACTCCGGCATAGCTCGCCAGCCGGTGCAGCGCGGGGACGACCCGCCAACGTGGCGGCAGGTTGACCAGCTCGGTGAGATAGCCCACGCCCTGCCGCTCGATGTAGCCGCGCGGTGAGGCGCCGTCGATGGTCACCCGCCCCGCGCTCGGTGCCAGGAAGCCCATCAGCAGCGAGATCAGGGTTGACTTGCCGGCGCCATTCGGGCCGGCGATGCCGATCACCTCACCGCGCTCCATGGTGAGATCAAAATCCGCCAGCGCCTCGACGCGACGACGGCGCAGCGGTGAGACATACTCTTTGCCGACTCCGGAGAATTGGATCATTCGAGAATCCGGATCACGCCCGCCTCGGCGGCGCCGAGCAGGAACGCCTCCGGACTGGTGACCGGAATCCGTACGCCGGTCTCGGCGTGGCCGCGTCGCGCGAAGGCCTGCATGAACTCCACCATGGTACCGTCGGCCCAGGCACCATCAACGGTCTGCAACTGCAACAGCAGTTCGTCCCATGAACCCCGCAGTGTCAAGCCGCCGAGCGTCTCGATGACATGATCGCCGGGATCGCTGGCGGGCCGACGTTCCATCTCGGGGATCGCCCGCATCAGGGTGCCGAAGAGCTCGAGCTGGTTGGGGTCTCGCGGGGTGCCGTCGGGCTGCATCCCCTCGATCTCGGCCAGCAGGTGATCCTCCGGCGTCGCCTCGCCGCCAAGTTCGGCCAACCGGGCGAGCCAGGGGCGCACCTCGGGGTCGTCATCGCCGATGTTGCGGGCGGTCTTCAGTAGTTCGACCGTGCGCCAGACGCCGAGATCGTCGAGGTGATCATCGGGCGAGAGGCGGGCGAAGTGGTGCAGTGCGGCGCCGGTCTCCCCGCGATCGTAGAGGATGTTGGCGAGGTAGATCCTCGGCTCGGGATAGTCGCTCTCGACCGCGAGGGCGCGCCGCAACCAGTAGAAGGCATCGGCGTCCATGCCGAGCCGGTGCGCGGTGTAGCCCAGCGAGGCGAGCAGTTCGGGAGAATCGGGATGATGCACGCGGGCCGCCTCGAAGAAGCGTCGCGCCTCGACGAAAAAGCCCTCGCGAAAGAGCGAGCGCCCGGCCTGGAGCATCAGTTCGTGATCGTCGTCGTAGCCGAGTTCGAGCAACTGCTGGAACGCGGCGATCGCGTGCGGCACCTGGCCGAGCACCAGTCGCACCTCGCCGATCCCGGCGAGTGCATCCTCGTGTTCGGGATCGAGCACCAGAGCAAGCTCGAACGCCTGACGAGCCCACGCGTATTCTTCGCGCGCGAGCTGGGCATAGCCGACCCCGACGTGGAGATCGACGGACTGCGGGTGGAGTTGAAGTCCCTCGCGCAGGAGGGTCAGGGCATCATCGTAGCGACCTTCGTTGTAAAGCTGGTGGGCCTGCTCATCATAGTCATCGGAGCTGCGGAATTGCTCCGTCATATGGCATGAGCCTCCATGAGGGTCTGACTGCAATGTCGACAGTTGGGCGCCGCTCGGCAAGGGGGGGCAGGGTCAGTTGTGGCGACGCACCGCGATCCGGTGCTCGACCACCGCCATCACCGTTCGCTCCCGGATCGTCGATCGGGAAGTTGTGTCGATGCGGCGTTGCCAGGCCAGGGGCCCGGTCGCGTCCCAGACACCGCTGCCGGATTCGCGACTCGTCTCCTCGACCGTGAGCGGGACGGAGTCAGCCACCACGCGCACCGTGTCGAGCGTCTGCTCGAAGGTCCAGCGATATCGACTCACTCCGGCCGAGTCGGCGAGTCGCTCCCAACTGCGACCAGTGGCATCACGGGCATCCTCCCCGGGAATCATGGCGGGCGGGCGGGCCGGGAAGAAGTCGTCCATTGCCGCGGCGAGATCGTTGACCTCCAGCAACGGTCCGGGCACGAAGGGGCGCACCACCGGTCGCCACTTACCCGTACTGTCGGGCAACAGCTTCCAGCGCCCGCCGGTGAAACCGTCGGTGTCGAGCGTCCGGGTCGGACCGTCGACCGTCTCCTCCAGGCGGACCGCCACCGCCTGCATCACCAGGGTGTCGGCGCGCCGGGAGCGGAGGTAGTCAACGTCGCGCACCACGAAGCGATGGACGGACGCAAGCCCGGACCGGGTGGTGACGGTGGTCCGCAGCGTCTCGCTGTAGCGCTGCGCGGCGAGTGGTGCACCGCGAACGGCGAGGAGGGGGATGAGAGCGAGGAGGGCGAGCGTCGGCCCACGGAAAGCGAGGAGGGCTATCGTCTGCGCACGGAGAGCGAGGAGACCCCGCCGCCCGGTGCTGCGCACCGGGGGCGGGGTGATTCCAAGCTCCGTTTCACCTTTCACCTTTCACCCCGTTCACCGTTCACCGTTCACCCCTCACCCTCCCATTACCCCAAATACGGATACCGCCAGTCGGTCGGCGGGTTGCCGACCTCCTTGATGGTCCGCGGCGAGATCCAGCGGTAGAGGTTGAGGATGCTGCCGGCCTTGTCGTTGGTACCCGAGGCACGGCCACCGCCGAACGGCTGCTGACCCACCACGGCGCCGGTGCACTTGTCGTTGACGTAGTAGTTGCCGGCGGCGTTCCGGAGCAGGTCGCCTGCCTCGATGATCGCCGCGCGGTCGCGCGCAAAGACCGCTCCCGTCAGGGCATACTCCGCGGTGCTGTCCACCAGCCGGAGCAGCTCCGTCCAGTCGGCGTCGTCGTAGACGTAGGCGGTGAGGATCGGGCCGAAGAACTCCTCCTTCATCATCCGGTGGTGCGGATCATCCACCCGCACCAGAGTGGGCTGGATAAACCAGCCGACGGAGCGGTCGGCTCCCCCCCCCGCCACGATCTCGACCTTGGGGTCGGCCTTGGCCTCCTCCAGCACCCGCGCAAGCTTGGTGAAGGCGCGCTCGTCGATCACCGCTCCCACGAAGACGCTGAAGTCGGCCGGGTCGCCCTGCTTCATCTGCGCCATCTCGGCCGTCATCCGCTGCTTGACCTCGCTCCAGAGCGACTTGGGGATGTAGCAGCGGGAGGCCGCCGAGCACTTCTGACCCTGATATTCAAAGGCACCACGGAGGAGGCCGGTCACCAATGCCGGCACATCGGCGCTGGGGTGAGCCACGATGAAGTCCTTGCCGCCAGTCTCGCCCACCAGGCGGGGGTAGCTGCGGTAGCGGTCGATCTGGTCAGCGGCCCGGCGCCAGAGCTGATGGAACACCGCGGTGCTGCCGGTGAAGTGGAGCCCGGCAAAATCTCGGGAGGCCATCACCGTCTCGGTGGTCTGCACCGAGTTGCCGGGAATGAACTGGATGACGCCGGGCGGCAATCCCGCCTCGCGGAGCACCTGGTAGAAGACCCAGTTGGACAGCGCCGCGGTCTGCGACGGCTTCCAGAGGGCGACGTTGCCGAGGATGGCGGGGGCGGTGGGGAGGTTGCCGCCGATCGCCGTGAAGTTGAACGGGGTCACGGCGTAGACGAATCCCTCGAGCGGCCGGTGCTCCAGCCGGTTCCAGGCGTTGTCGCTCGACATCGGCTGTTCGTGCAGCAACCGCTCGGCGTAGTGCACGTTGAAGCGGAGGAAGTCGATCAACTCGCAGGCGGCATCGATCTCCGACTGGTGCGGCGTCTTCCCCTGCCCCAGCATCGTCGCGGCGTTGATCCGGTGACGCCAGGGCCCGGCCAAGAGATCGGCCGCCCGGAGAAAGACCGCCGCGCGATCGGCGAACGACCAGCACGACCACTCCTGCTGGGCCGCCACTGCTCCGGCGACGGCCTGTTGCAGCAGTGCCGGGGTGGTCCCGAAGGTGTCGGCGAGATGATTGCCGTGGCGCTGCGGCGAGGTGACCCGGTGCGCGGTGCCCTCGCGATGCTCGACTCCGTCGACCACTACCGGGATGCTGGCCACCTCGGCCGCCATGACCTTGAGGGCCTGCTCCAGGCCGGCGCGTTCGGGTGAGCCCGGGGCGTGCGTCTGGACCGGTTCGTTGTGCGGGACGGGAATATTACCGACGGCGCTCATCTTGGCCGCTCCTCTGCTGGTGGTTGAACTGAACCCCAAGGGTAGGCCCGAGACGGTGTCGCTGGCAAGGATGACGTGGCTCCGGGCGGTGATTATCTTGCGGGGATCGTGGCGGGCGGGGTCCGTTCCTGCCGCCGCGGCACGTTTGTCCGACATTACTCCGGAGACCACCGTGATCCGTCGCTGCTGCCCGATCGTCCTTGTCGCCCTGCTGGCGGCCTGCCCGAGCTACGATGCCGACAAGTACGTCCGAGACCAGGACGGGTTGATGTCGGCCGACGAGTATGCCAAGTACGGCAAGGAGCAGGCAATCGCGATGGCGATCGGCCGGGAGTTTGCGCAGGATGGTGGCGCGGCGGGGGCGGTGGAATACGCCAAGAAGTTCCCTACCGTCAAATCGATCGAGGTCGACTCGCTCGGCAATCGCCTGGTGGTTCACTTTGTCGGCGGCTGGCGCACCCAGGTGACGGCAATCACCGATGGCAAGCGCGGCGACGAGACGGCAGGTCTGTAGGCCACGAGCAAGGAGGCAACACTGATGACCACGAAAACACTTGGTTGGACCGCAGCCGTGCTCGCCTTTGCGGGCTTTCTGGCCTGGTCGACGCTGTCGGCCCAGAAGGTCGAGTGCGATGTCTGCGTGGAATACAACGGCAAGCGCAACTGCGCCACCGCCTCGCACAGCACCGAGGAGGAGGCGGCGCGATCGGCCCAAACCACCGCCTGCGGACCGCTCACCGCCGGGATGAACGACGCCATCGCCTGCGACGCCCGGATGCCGGCCTCGCGCCAGTGCCGGGCGCGCTGAGGGCTATGGCGCTTGAGCCACGACGCGTTTGGCCACCACCACCCAGCCACCACCCGGTTGGGCGTTGAGGTAGTAGTCGGTCACGGTCATTGAGCTGCCGTATGGTGATTCGTAGTTGAAGGTCAATCGGGAAACGATATCAGCCGACAACGGCGGAACGCGGGGCGGGCGTTCCAATCGCTCCAGGCGCTGATGCTCTTCGAGCGCGAGGGGGATGCCAACAGCCAGACGCGTCCTCTCCACAGCCGGACAGAGGCCTGGCGCGGGGATGGCCGTGGGGACGCCCGGGCACGTTCCCGGCCAAGGCAAGGCATCCGGCTCGAACCCGGTGGTACGGATCACTGCCAGGTTGATCGCCCGGTCATGGTACTGTGCCGTCGTGATGTCGAAGTCCGCTGGGTAGTCCCTGAGGTCACCGCGCTCGACGAGAAGCGGAAGGACCAGAACCTCGCCCTGCACCTCCCGAGCCGAAATCCCGTCCAGAATGCCACCGAGCACGCTGGTGTCCGATTCGAACGGGCTCCGGGGTTCGATGGCTGGATGAGAGCTTCTGTTGGCGGTGTGGCTTGCACATCCCGCCAGCGTCATGAGAACGAGAAATCCGGCTGTTCCACGGCTGATCACGTTTTTCCCCCGGACCCAATTATTCCCCCGAACCCGCAGATGGTCACGTCGGGGTGCCAGAGCACGTCGCTCTGGTGCCACCAACCGTCTAGGTGCCAGAGAGCAGTTGGCTACGGCCGGGGCACCGGCAATTGCGGTCCGCAGTGCCCCAACCGTTTCTCGAACTTTATCGTCCGCAACTGGAACCCGGACGCCCACATCTTCCCTTCCTCATCAAGGTACGAGCAGGGCCCAAGCGTAGCTCGTCCCCGGATCGAAATCGTATCGCCCTCCTGAAGAACCACGCCGAATCCGACGTATTGGATCGGCGTCGCCTCGGAATCACCGGAGGAAATCATGGTGACCGAACAGAGTGTATCAATACCAGCGATGACTCCATCTCGGATCAATCGCTCGATGCCCGGAGCGCGGCTGGCCATTTTCAGGCGTTCGCCCCGGCAGGCCTGGAGGATCGGGACTGCCCGAGTGAACTCCCTGCGCTGAAGCAGGTACTGTCGCAGGATCTCGCTCGCCACGGAGTCGGGGACGTTGACCTCCCCGTACAGGACTTGCCCCTGCACGGGATGTGGTGACGCGGCGCAGGCGGTCAGGCCTAACAGCGTGCCCGTGAGAATCAGAATTTGACGCATCGGTACCCCTGCGCGGTGCTGTTGATCGGCCCGAAATACGGGTCGACCTGATAGGTGTTGCCACTCGCGAAAGCGGTGCGCTGCCCCCGCAGTATGGAATCACCGACGGGGTGAGTGAACCGGTAGGGATCGAGGTGCAGCCGTTCATGAAGCATGAGAGTCAGCAGCTTGCTGCTGTAAAAGGCTGATTGCGGCGAGGTCCTGATGCTGTCAAACACCGCGGGATCGAGATGAAAGCGATTTGCTGCCTGGTTCGCCTCCGCCTCATGCGGGGTGAGATACGTCCCAGGTTCAGCATCTGATGTCCCAACCCATATCGGTCCGTCTCCGGTTTGCAGCGTTCCCATGATGGATTGCAGCGCGTTCCGTGCGGTGTCGCACTGAGCCCTGACCGCAGAGTCCGCGTACTCGAATCGCGAGACAAACCGGGAATTGAACGCGTCCTCCATCATGCGGATCTGGGCAGTATCCGGACGAACACGGCATGTCGGATCCAGGTCAGGGCATACTGTCGCCACTTCCTCCAGCGGCACTTCGTCGGGTTGCGGGGTCGGGCTGACCGTCGGGCTGCTCGTCGGACCACCGTTGCCGCTTCCGCCAACTGATCCGCCAGCGTCGCCTCCATCGCCAATCCACACCCAACCTGACTCAGTGAAAAAGATGCCGCAGTAAAGT
>JANRJE010000030.1:0-23991 GCA_033764135.1 Gemmatimonadales bacterium | reverse complement strand
TGCGAGTGACGAGATGCTGGATGACGATACGATTTGCCTGAGCGGCTGTCAAGGGTCATCGCGGGCCAACTTGGAGTCCTTCGAAACTTGTCTGCCGCCGACGTTCAGAAACGAAACGTGCCGTCGTGCAATCCCCAGGGGGATCGGATGCGTGACCCCCTGGGGATTTGAATCGGACCCCCCAGGGATTCGGCAAATCCTCGATGAGTGCATAGGGAGGGGCAATGTTGCCCGGCTTGCGGGATTCAGGGGCGTGGGCGAGCTTGGTTGACATCACTCGGAGAGAAGTGGCACCGGGCGTCCCGTCGATCAGGGTCATGATTGCTGAGGATAGTGAAACTTCATGAATAGTTTCGTATTGGGCTTACTTGCGAACTGCCGGACTTGAAGTGGTATCGTCCCGCTCTGGCCGCAGACGCCATGGATCCTTCTGTTGTGGAGAGTGCTCATGATCAACCATGCGGCTTTTCCACGAGTATTTTCGCGCCTTTGTTGTCTGGCCACTTTCGCGGTGGTAGCTGTCGGCTGTGATCATCGTGGGACGGAGTTCCTCGCCCAGAAATTGTCTGACGGCAGGGACTTGGTTGAACTTCTGGAAGAAGCTCCGGGTGGCATGGTGATCCTCGTGTCGCCGGGTCAGTGCTTGACGTGTGACAGCCGGTTGCGGAAGGTGTTCGCATCCTATCCGTCACCGTTGCCTCCGATACCAGTTGTCTTCACGCGGCCGCCCACGAAGTTCGAGCTTCGCCGTTTTGTCCTCGAAGGGATTCCGCGCGGATTGCCGTTTGTGGCCGATTCACTGGCGAGTGAGGTCACCGAGCCGATTGCTATAGTTCATCGCGAGAGGCGTCCAGCCCGTGTTCTGCGATTGGTCGAGGCGGATGCGATGTTGAGGAAAATATTTCTGAGTGCAGCAGACTCTGCACAAAACAGTCAATAGCGAGGTAGAGAATATGATCAGACATCGGAGGGTGTATGGAGTCGTGACCGGATTGCTGGTGTGTTCGATGCTCGGCATCCTTGGCCGTGACGCATCCGCCGCTGAGGAAGAGGCGCGGCGCTGGAAGTTGTATGGCATCATCGGAATCGAGAACTGCAAGTGGAATTGTGATCCCATAATCGCAGGCTGTGCCGAGGACCCCGACTGCTTGTGTGCTTGTTTCCGCTGATCACCACTGCTTCACTTCGCCCCGATAAGGGTCCGCTCATGGCCCGAGTCGGGGCTCGTTGCGGAGTTATCCACTCGAAGGGAAGCTCTATGCGTCGTTGTCAACCGTGATACATTGACGCCGCGGGTGACGAATCAGCGACCGGTAGAAGCTCAATGTTGCACTGGGATTGCCGGGTGCGATTACCCACGAATGGCGTTCCTGAGTGTGCCATCCTCTGCAATAACTCCTAGCCCGAATGGATAGACCAATGCGTCGGATATACCGTGTAGTCACAGGACTGGTGACGTGTTCCGTGCTCAGCGTTCTCAGCAGTGATGCATCAGCGGCCGTGGAACAGCAAGCCGTGACTTGTTGGGAGCATGCCTTCGGCTTTCCCTATTGCACAGTGATTTGCGATCGTGCCCAGGCAGGCTGTGACGTCAATCCTGATTGCGGATGCGGGTGTAACTAGTGAGTGACATGTCCTGCCCACGGGTGGAGTCGGGTCAATTAGCCTTGCGGCGCGCCTGCACCCTCCTCCTCGCCATGCTCGCGCTCGCTTGCCGTGACAGCGCGCCGCAGCCAGCCGCGCCGGATCCCGCAGCACCCGTCCGGGTCGCCGCTGCCACGCCGGGGCCGATCGTCACCATCGTCGATTCTCTCGTGCTCCAGGAGCCAGCCGACACCCCGCTGGGCGGCTTCACCATGTATTGGGGAATCAGTGCTGGCGGTCAGATCCTCGTTACCGACATCAGCAACAATCGAGTCGTGGTCTTCGGTCAAGACGGCCGGTTTCTGCATACCCTCGGCCGACGCGGGGGCGGCCCCGGAGAGTTTGACCTGCCCGCCACCGTCCTCACCAACCTCGCCGACGATCGCGTCGGCGTACTCGATCTGAATCGGAGCCGACTGCTGCTGTTCGATCTCGCCAGCGGAGAGTTTGTGCGTGAAATCGTGACGCCATTCCAGCACATCGGGATGAGCACTGCCCGCGACGGTGACGCGCTCGTAGTGGCACCGATCGGGGGAGCCACACCGCTGGTCCTCTGGGATCTCGCCGAGGACCTCTTCGAACCGCTCGGGACCCGCAGCACGTACTTCATTCCGGGGTCACAGTCGGTCGTCATGTCGGTTGGTGTACCTGGGGTGGTGCGACACGGTACCGGCTGGCTGCTCTGGGAGCCGGGCTACGGACTCTCGTTGCTTCAGTCCGATGGCAGCCACGTCGATGCTGTAGTCGTCCCGGCCTCGCGGCGCCGTGGCGAGGGTGCCGCGCTGGTGCAGCGACAGATGAATCTCATCCGGGACCGGAAGCTGGATGTGGCGCTCTCCGGTGCAATGGGGATCGGGACGCTGGCCGGTGGTGAAGTCGTCCTTGCCTCCGGTGATTTCGACCAAGTCGGTGAGGATCGCCGGAGTGCGAGGAGGGCCAACCTGCGGATCTATCTCACCGTGCTCGATGCCGCGCTGGAGAGGGGCTGCCTCGACGGCCTCGTCCCGCTGCAAAGTGACGTCGAGATGGCCCCGCTCTTCCGCGGCGACACCGTCTCGGTGCTGACTCGCGTGGTTGCCGACGACGGCACGGTGCGCACGATGGTCTACACGCTGCGGATTGATCTGACGGGGTGCGAGTGGGTGGAGTTGGGTAGGTAGTCGTGAGTCGGGAGTCGGGAGTCGGGAGAGGGGAGTCGGGAGAGGGGAGATGTGTGTGTTGGATGTTGGGTCGAAGGAGGGACAGTTGTGGTAAGGGGCCAGGAACATGGGGCGCACCATTGATGCCGCTGCTCTCCGGCAGCGGGCCCGGTGCGCGATGAACCCACCTCTTCCGACTCCCGACTCACGACTCCCGACCAAACTCGCCAGCTTGACATCACTATAAAATCATAATATTATAATATCGTAATTCTATAATATTACGACTCCAAGCGAGCGCCGCCCATGATCAACCGCGAACTCGAACGCGCCCGGCTCGCCGACCTCCTCGCCACTGGTCGCCAACAGATGGCACTCCTCTATGGTCGCAGGCGAGTGGGCAAGACCTATCTGCTCACCCACCTCTGGGCACCCGAAGAGGTGTTCTACTTCACGGCCTCCGACACCACCGGCGAACAGAACCGGCGGGCGCTGTTGACCGAATTCGCCGCGTGGTCGGGCACCGAGGTCGTGATCGACGATTATCCGACTTGGCGCACCGTGTTCCGCCTGCTGCTCGACCACCGCGCCCCCGAGCCGCTGGTGCTCGTTCTCGACGAGTTCCAGTACCTGGGGGAGACCGCGGCCGCCCTCACGGCGGTGACCTCCGAGCTCAACGCGGTCTGGGAGGCGCGCCGTCCGTCACGCCCCCTGCTTCTGGTGCTCTCCGGATCAGCCGTGGGGGTGATGGATACCCTCGACGGCGCTGCCGCCCCGCTCTACGGTCGAGTGGCTTGGAAGCACCAGGTGGAACCGTTCGATTACTGGGATGCGGCACGCATGGTTCCCTGCGTCGCAGCGCGTGACCGTGCGCTGACGTACGGGATCTTCGGCGGAATGCCACGCTACCTCGCTGATGTCGATCCCCGGCGCCCGGTCGCCGACAACGCGGCACAACTCGCCCTCAGTCCGGGTGGCTCCGTGCGCCTGTTGGCGGAAACGGCCGTGCTCCAGGAGCAGGGGTTGAGAGAAATCTCCCGCTACACCGCCATCCTCCGGGCGATTGGTGCCGGCTCGACCGAGCTCAACGAAATCGGTCAACGCGCCGGGCTCGGCGGCGATACCGGGCTGCGTGCCAAAATTGAGCGCCTGGTGGGCCTGGGATTCGTCCAGGCACACCGCAACCTCGGCGCCAAGCGAACCCACGCCTACCGGTATCGACTCGCCGATCCGGCGCTGATGTTTCACTACCGCTTCGTCGCTCCGAACGAGACGACGCTGGAGCGCGCCACCCCCCGGGCCGCGTGGGCCAGTCTGGTGGCGCCGTTCCTCGACAGCTACATGGGGCATCTCTTCGAGCGCATCGTGGAGCAGGCATATCATCGCCACCATGAACGCGTCGGACTCCCCCTGGTGCGCGAATGGGGCCGCTGGGAGGGCCGGGACAGCCGGAAGGAGCCGCTCGAGCTGGATATCGCGACCAGACTCGCCGATGCCCGGGTGCTGACCGGCGGAATCAAGTGGAACAGCAAGCCGCTCGGGGCCCGCTGGTACGCTCACCACGAACAGATGCTGACGCGATTGTCGTTGAGCGGAGTCGAGTGGGCACACGACGCCGTGGATCCCGAATCTCCGGTGCTGTTCGTGGCGGCCGGGGGATTCACTGCCGCCTTCGAGGAGGCCGCGCGCGCCGCCCGGAGCAAGGTCATTCTGTGGACGCTCGACGACCTGTATCGCTCCGACAGCATTCGCGACTGACGCCTTCCCCCTACCTGCCCCCCCAACATCCAACTCTCCCGACTCCCGACTCCCGACTAACGACTAACGACTTCTCCAACTATCTTCCTGCCATTCTGGCCGCACTTCCCCCCAGGATGGCACATGGCGAAACGCGACTTTCTCTCCCTCCTCGACCTCTCCAGGACCGAAATCCTCGAGTTGCTGGCACTCGCGGCCCGGATCAAGGCCGGGGAGCATCAGGAGCGTCCGCTGGATGGGAAGTCGCTGGCGCTGATCTTTGCCAAGAGCTCCACCCGCACCCGGGTCTCCTTCGAGGTCGGCATCCGGGAGCTCGGCGGCCACCCGATCTTCCTCTCATCCAGGGACATCCAACTCGGCCGGGGCGAACCGATCGCCGACACGGCACGGGTGCTCTCGCGGATGGTCGACGGGATCATGATCCGCACATTCGCCCATTCGGACGTCGAGGAGCTGGCTCGCGCCGCCACCGTTCCGGTCATCAACGGCCTCACCGATCTGCTGCATCCGTGTCAACTGCTGGCCGATCTGCTCACCATGCAGGAGGCCTTCGGCAGCTTCGACAACCGGGTGGTGGCGTGGATCGGCGACGGCAACAACATGGCCAACTGCTGGTTGGAGGCAGCCGCGCTGCTCGGCTTTGAACTCCGGCTCGCCTGTCCGGAAGGTTACGAGCCCGATCACGATATCTTCGCGATGGCGGCGGAGCGCACCCGGGTTATCATCACCGAAGATCCCGACGAGGCGGTGGCGGGAGCCGACGTGATCAACACCGATGTCTGGGCCTCGATGGGGCAGGAAGACCAGGCCGAGCAGCGCGCCCTCGCCTTTGCCGGTTACTGCGTGGATGCCGAGCTGATGGCGCTCGCCAATCCCGCGGCTATTCTGTTGCATTGCCTCCCCGCCCACCGGGGCGAGGAAATCTCGGCCGACGTTCTCGATGGTCCGCAATCCCGGATCTGGGACGAGGCCGAAAACCGCCTGCATGTTCAGAAGGCCCTCATGACGATGCTGTTCCGATGATCGACCGCGACGAATACCGTGCCCTCACCACCGATGCGGCGGTCTGGATTGCCGACGGCTTCGGCCAGTTCGAGGTTACCGGGCCGGACGCCCACGCCTTCGTCAACCGGGTCACCACCGCCGATCTCTCGGTGCTGCCGCCCGGGCGGTTCGCGCACGCGTTGCTGCTGCACGACGATGCCAGCATTCTCGGCCGGGTGACGATCTATCGTTTTCCCGACCGCACCATGCTGCTGGTCGATCGCGCCGCACGGACCGCTGCCTGGAACGACATCGTGGCGCGGAAGCGCGGCAACCTGCGGCTCCGCGACATCTCCGAGGACATCGGGTTGGCTGCAGTGCGCGGACCACGGGCGGTCGAGCGACTCGAGGCGGTGCTGGCGCCGCTGCCGGTTCAGCCTGGCGACGTCAGCAACGCGCGCTGTGGCGGAGTCGATGTCTTCGCCGCGCGAGCGTCGGGCGACGGTGCCGACGGAGTCGATCTCTACTGCCGTCGTCGTGATCTCCCCGCCGTCCGGGCGACGCTCGAGCAGCAGGGGATCCCGGTGGTGAGCGACGCTGTCTGGGCGCTGCACCGGTTGGAGTGGGGCAGTCCGACGATCGGAGTGGAGATCGATCCCGACGACACGCCGGTCGAGGCCGGCCTGGAGGCGCTGGTGGTGCAGGGAAAGGGGGCGCCGTATCCGGGCGAGGTGGCCTACGCCGAGCGGCGGCGGACCGGTGCGATCCGCCGGCTGGTGGGGTTCGCGGTGGCCGGCGACGTCCCCCCCCCTGAAGGTGCCGACGTGCTGGTCAACGATCGCGTGGTCGACCGGGTGCGTTCCGTCGGCGTGTCGCCGCGGGCGGGGATCATCGGGATGACGGCGGTGCCGGTGGGCGGCGATCTGGCCGGCACCCCGCTGGTGATCAGGCAGGGCGCCACCGAGTGGGCGGCGGTGGTGGTGGCGCGTCCCTTCGTGACGCGAGAGCTCAGGTGATCAGGGTGGCGATTCTCACCGTCAGCGACGGGGTCAGCGCGGGGACGCGGGTGGACACCACCGGTCCGGCGATCGCCGACTGGGCCACGGCCGCGGGCCACGAGGTGACCGGCACGGCAGTGGTCTCCGACGACACCGCGCCGATCGTGGCGCAGTTGATTGCCTGGGCCGATGGGGGGGGGACCGACGTGATCCTCACCACCGGCGGTACCGGCTTGGGGCCGCGCGACATCACCCCCGAGGCCACCCGCGCGGTGCTGGAGCGCGACGCACCGGGAATCGCCGAGGCGCTCAGGCGTGCGGGACAGCCGCACAAGGCCACCGCGATCATCTCGCGCGGCGTGGCGGGAACGCGCGCTGCCACTCTGATCGTCAACCTTCCCGGGTCGATGGGTGGAGTGCGTGACGGACTGGCCGTGCTCGACACCGTGCTTGCCCACGCGGTGCGTCACCTTCAGGGCGACACGGCGCACTGACGATGGCCTCCCGCGTGGTGATCACCCTGGCCGACCTCGAGGTGGCCGTCCCGCTCGACCGGGCGCTCGAAGCAGCGGGGACCGGCTGCACTCTGGCGAGCGGCAGCGACGAGACCCGGTCGGCGCTGCGTCGCGATCTTCCCGACGTGCTGGTCCTGACCGGCGCGGTGCATGAGCCGGCCGCCGCCGTGCTGATGGAATGGGCCCGCGATCACGAGATCGCCGTGCTGGCGCTGCTCGAGCCGACCGACAGCGAGCGCACCGGCCGGGCGGCGCGGATAGCCGCCTCCGAGGTGCGCACCAAGCCGCTGCCGACCGACGAGCTGGTGGCCACCGTCAACCGGATGCTGGTGCGGCGCGACTTGCAGCGGCGCACCGGAATCGCCGGCGAGTCGGCGCCGATCCAGGAAGTGCTCGTCAAGATCGAGCAGATGGCGCCGGTCCGCAGCACCGTCCTCATCCAGGGCGAGAGCGGCACCGGCAAGGAGCTCGTCGCCAAGGCGATCCACGATCTCTCGCCGCGCCGGGGTCAGCCGTTCATCGCCATCAACTGCGCCGCGCTCCCCGAGACGCTGCTCGAGAGCGAGCTGTTCGGCCACGAGAAGGGGGCCTTCACCGGCGCAGCAGAGCGCCGTCTGGGGCGCTTCGAGCTGGCGCACGGCGGCACCATCTTCCTCGACGAGATCGGCGAGATTCCGCCCAGTGTGCAGGTCAAGCTGCTCCGGGTGCTGGAGACCCGCTCGTTCTTCCGCGTGGGGGGGGCAGCGCCGATCAAGGTCGACGTCCGCGTGGTGGCGGCCACCAACCGGCCGCTCCGGGAACAGGTGGCGCGCGGCGAGTTCCGCGACGACCTCTACTACCGGCTCGACGTGCTCGCCATCTATCTCCCCCCCCTGCGCGAGCGTCCCGAGGACATCCCGCTGCTGGTGCGGCGTTTCATCCGCGAATTCGCGGCCGCCCACGACCGGCCATTTCCGGGAATCAGCGGCGAGGCGATGGAGCGGCTGATGGCCGCGCCCTGGCCCGGCAACGTGCGCCAGTTGCGGAACCTGATCGAGTCGATGGTCGTGCTCGCACCCGGCGCGCCGATCCGCGCCAGCGACATCCCGGCCGACATCATGAGCGGCTCGCCGTCGCTGCTGCCGATGCGGCTCGGCGATGGGGGGGGGGCAGCGGCCTTCGGCGGGCCCGAGTTCGAGTTCATCCTCCGCTCGTTGATGGAGCTCCGGGTCCAGGTCGAGGAACTGCGGCGACGGCTGGAACGCCAGCGCGAAGGCGCGGTCGAGCTGGTCGAGATCGGCGCGCGGGAGCCGGCCGGACGGGTCGCCATCCCCGTTCCCGCGGTCGGTGCAGTCGCCGAACCCGAGCCCGAACCGGCGCCGGTCGTGATCTACCGGGAGGGGATGACGATGGCCGATGTCGAGCACGCCGTGATCGCCACCGTGCTCGACGCGCACGGCGGCAACCGGCGACGGGCCGCCCAGGAACTGGCCATCGGCGAGCGCACGCTGTACCGCAAATTGAAGGAGTTCGGTATCGGCTAAGTCACGCTCTGGCAAACCGTTGGGCGGGCTCACCTCTTGACAGTTGTGAACGCCCCCCCCAACTTGTCTTGACCAGTACTGGAGTCAACCTCCAACCCGGGCTCCCGTTTGCACCTGGAAATCGATCCCGCCCGATGTGTCGCCTGCCTCGCGTGCATTCGCGTCTGTCCCACCGACGCGATTGCCCTGCCGCCGGAGGCGCGCGTCGTAGAGGTGCTCGAGGAGCACTGCATTCGCTGTGGCGAGTGTCTGCCGGCCTGCCCGCATGACGCCATCATGGCCACGGGTGAAGTCGAGCGCGCGGTGGCGATCGCCGAGGCCGGCACCGGGGTCCTGATTCTCGCTCCGGAGGCCACCGCCCACTTCGCGCCCGCCACTCCAGAGCAAATGGTCAACGCCTGTTATGCCGCCGGCTTCCGCCACGTCTCGCGCGGCGTGGTGGGCGACGAGCTGGTGGCGCAGGAATACCTCACCCTGTGGGAAGATTCCGACTGGGGCACCCTGATCCGGTCGACCGACCCGGTCGTGGTCGGCGCGATAACCGCCCATCATCCCGAGTTGGTGCCGTACTTGGCCCCGGTCACCTACCCCAGCGCAGCCGAGGCGCGATTCCTGCGATACGTCCATGGAGCGGGGACGCCGGTGGTCTACGCCGGTCTGAGTGGGCCGGGGCGGATCAACGAACTCGATGCGGTGCTGACCTTTGCCGACCTGGAGCAGCTCTTCGCGCTCCGCGAGGTCCGGCCCGAGCAGATGCCGCAGACCCACTCCCGGGTGCCGGCCGAAGCTCGTCGGCACGCCTCGGTGGCGGGCGGCCTCCCATTGGAGATGGTCGTGAGCGGCTCCTCGGCTGGGCGTCGGCTGCTGACGATGCGGGGGCTGGAATCGCTGCCGGCGTTGGCCCGGGCGGTCGGTCATGACCGGATCGACCTCGGTTTTGTGGATATTCTCTCCAGTCCGGGGGCCTTGGGCCACCCGCTGGCGGGACCGAAAAGTGAGCTGTACCGCCGCAGGGCGCTGGTCCAGCAGTTCGAGCCGCCGCGGAGCAGGACCCCGGTGGTGCCGGATCCGTCCCCGGTGAACGTTTGCGCGGTGTTTCCTTTTGGAACGGCCAGGGAGCAAGCTGAGCCGCAGGCGGTCAGGGCGATTCTCGAGGCGATCGGCACCGGGCCCAATGGTCGGCCCTGGGACTGCACTGCCTGCGGATATGCGAGCTGTCACCGCTTTGCCCAGGCAGCCGCGCTGGGTCGGGCGAGTTTGAAGCAGTGCGTGCCCTGGTTGGCCCGTCGGGCGGATGACGCATCTCGCGACGCCAGCACCGACGCGCTGACGGGATTGGCCAGTTATCGGACACTGCAGCAGCGCCTGAGTCACGAAATGGAGCGCAGCAAGCGCAGTGGCGAGGCCTTTGCGGTGTTGTTCCTGGACCTCGACCGGCTGAAGGAGCTGAACGACCGGTACGGGCACGAACGTGGCAACGAGGTGCTGCGTATGGTGTCGGACGAGATCCGGCGGACCATTCGCGCCACCGACTTGGCGGCCCGGTATGGGGGAGATGAATTCGTGGTCCTGCTGACCCGGACCGATCGGGCCGGCGCCCTCCGGGTGGCCGACGCGGTGCGGGAGCGGGTCGAGCAGTCCGGTGCCCGGCTGGGGTATCTGGACGGCCAGATCACGGTGAGTATCGGCGTGGCGGAGTACGATCCCGCCTCGCCCGGGGAGGGTCCCCTGCTGGAGCAGGCGGACCGCGCATTGTACCTGGCGAAAGCCGCCGGGCGGAACACCATAGCCTGACGACGTGTTGATCATGCACGCCACCGAGGATTCAACGTGACCGCTTCACCACATCAGTTCTTTGACGCCGGCGCCAGCCGCCAGCCAGCTCCCTCCGTCGAGGCGACGACCGACCCGTGGGGGATTCGGCGGGCCGAGAATCTGCTCACCTCGCTGGAGGGAATCCTCTCGGCGCGGGTGGTGACCACTCCGCTGGGTGAGGTGAGCGAGATCCACATTCTCGCCTCCAACGGTTTCACGCCCAAGCAGGTGGTGCGGAACGTCGAGAGCGCCCTGCTGGCGCAGTTGGGGTTGCGGGTGGATCACCGCAAGATCTCGATCGCGCAGACCGCCGAGGAGCGGCCGCTCAAGACGTTGGAGGACGGCGCGGTGCGGGAGCGGGCGATGCAGCGGGCGGTGCTCTTCGACGACCTGATGATTGCCACCGGGCCGAGGAGCCGCCGGGTGAGCGCCACCGTGACGCTGGCCTATGGTGGGCAGCTGGAGTCTGCCACCCACGAGGTGCCGGACACTCCGCGGAACCGGATGGAGGCGGCGGCGCGTGCCGCGGTGGCGGTGCTCGAGCAGCTCTACGAGGGCCAGACGCTGGCGCTCGACGGGGTGCAACCGGTCGAGGCGTTCAACCGGTCGTTCGTGATGGTGGGGGTGCAGACCATCGGCGGCCGGGAGTCGAAGCTGCTGGTGGGCACCGCCGAGGTGCGGGAGAGTGCCGAGCACGCGGCGGTCTATGCCGTGCTCGATGCCACCAATCGCTGGGCTGCGGCGCGCGGGTAGGGCGCCGGGATCAGACAAGTAACACCACCGGGTGACGGGGAAGCTTCTCGACCGGTGGCAGGGCAGGTCGGCTCGCCATGGTGGCGCGCCGCCACGTTGACGAAAGGAGTACGGGGGGAAATTCCAGGGTTCGGCTGCAGAGCGGAGCCGAGCGGGCCAGAAAAGCGAAGCGTCCGGTGAACCTGAGCGGGGTTCTCCACCTCTCGAAGTATTGATGTCTCGGTGAGGAGGTGACGCATATGATCGAATGGCTTGCCGCTGCGGTCGATTTCATCGCCCAGATTTTCAGCGCTGAAACTGTAACCTGGGTCTAAGGAACACTGGGATTTCCCGCCCTTTTTTATGACTTCAAACAGGCCTATCCAGGTTTATGTGGCTTCGATCACCGCCGCGGCAATTCTATTGCTGGGTGCGATGTCGATGTTGCCAAGACCTGCGATCAACTACTGGGCACTCCTGTCCCTAGGGATCGTCGGAGTCCTGTTAGAAGTATCACGGACCGCGAACAAGTCGAGTTCGATGACGGGTTCGCTGGTGTTCATTATGCACTTGGCCATTGGCGTTACCCTTGGAGGGTTGTGGGGCGCTGTGACGGCAGCCATAATCACAGCGGTTACTCAAAGTTATGCAGGTGTCACGCCAATTAAGTTGTTGTTTAACGCGGCCGAACGCGTAATGAGTGTAGGATCTGCCTTCACGGTTTATGTGTTAATTGGCGGTGGCCATCCACCAGCACTGTTCGGCTCCGGTCCAGGTGGCCCAGTTGTTCCGATTGAAGTTGCATTGGCTGATATTGGCAGGTTTTTGGTCGCGGCGCTCGTGTACTTCATTGTCAACTCTGTCGCTGTCAATGCTGCGGTCGCTATCTCCACTCGGAAATCTGTGGTTTCGACTTGGAGAACTAACACTCTATGGGTGCTCGGCTATGATATGGCCGCGAGCCTCCTCGCGCTCGGTGTCGCGTACCTATTTATCCGATTCGACCGTGCTGAAGGTGTGGGGCGACTTTGGTTTCTGGCCATTTTCTTGCCCCTGATCTTGATTAGGCACACTTATGGAAAGCTCAATCGTCTCCAAGATCTCTACAAAGAACTCGACGGTGCGTACGAACAGCTAGAACTGAACGTACGAGAGCAACTGCAAATGATGGTCAAGGCCATCGAAGCGCGTGATCCATACACCTCGGGCCATTCGAGGAGAGTTTGCGGGCTGTCGCGAGCGATCGCCGTTGATCTTGGTCTAGGTGCCGAGGAGATCGAGAATATCGAGAACGCAGCACTGTTGCACGATGTCGGGAAAATTCATGCAGAATTCGCTCCTCTTCTCGCTAAAGAAGGCAAATTGACGGATGAAGAGTGGGCTGTCATGAAATCCCATTCTGTCCGTAGCGCTGAATTGGTATCCTCATTTTCCAGGTTCCAGGGTGAAATTGTCGCATCGGTTCGCCATCACCATGAGAGATGGGATGGTCGAGGGTACCCAGATGGAATTGCAGAGCTCGATATCCCGTTAGGTGCGAGAATTATTACCATTGCCGATACGATCGACGCGATGACCACCGATCGCCCGTATCGCAGCGCACTGTCGCTTGAAGTGGTTATTGCCGAATTGATTAAGTGCAGGGGCAGTCAATTCGATCCCAGCTTAGTAGACCTAACCGTAAATTCCGTAACGGTCAGAAGGCTCATCAGCGACCCCGCTGCGATCCTTGATTACTTGCCAAATCCGCAAATCCGCGCACGCGCGACTCAAGCCCTTCGGGCTGGCCGATCGGCACTCCCGAATGCTTCGAGGTAGTCCCCGGATTTTGGCCGCCGCATTGAATTAGATCAGCCGCGGATTCCCCATGCTCCTCCTCGCCCGTCGGGTGGTGCAAGTTTAAGCCTCCGCATCACGACAGCGACCGGGGCGGGAAGTGAACGGAGACGCTTGGCTACCTCCAACCAGTCTTTTGTCGAATCTTGAAAAATGGCATCTTTCAACACTGCTCTCGCTGTCATGATCTCGGCCTGATCCTTCGAGTCATATCTTTCGAGAGCCTGGACCAATTCCTCGATGCGGATTAGAGCCGACTGCTCCTGCTTGTCGTGAATCCCACGCAGTGCTATCCAACGGGCGAATTGTCCCGCGAAACAGTCGTGGAGTAGGGTACTGCAGTCAATACTAGTAGCTGCACGGGCAGCCTTTAGTGCGCCCCTTTCGTCTCCAGCAAGGCCGAGGATGTCAGCCTTACATAGTCCCCATGCCTGCCGGACCCACGCTGGTCTTGTGCGTGGAAACCTGTCATTGGTACTGAGGGTACTTGATTTTGCTTCCGTGTCTCTCCCCGCAAGAGCAAGTCCCAACCCGTACTCATAGGCGGCACTAATTGCCGTGATCCCCCATTCTTCGGCCCGAAGTGATTTTAGAGCTTCGCGAGCCCAATCGACCTGCTCTACCGATCTTCCAAGCCGCCCGCAGACGAGTGCCAGCCCAGAGGCTGCATTCGCCACCAGCCCAGGGTTGTCGAGCTTTCTCGCGACCAAGAACGCTCGGTGAAGGAGCGGCTCAGCGATCGTGTACTGACCTGTTTGACATAGTGTAACTCCCGTGGCTAAGAGAATCCTAGCCGCTATACTATTGCCGGTACCCGTGTCATCAACTAGCTCCACACCTGCTTGGAGGTGCGGAAGTGCTGCTTGCGAGCCAGCGCGGTAAGCCTCACACCATGCATGACCATGCAACAGATGGATACGGTAGTAGGGATCGTCGATTGTCTCAAGTAGCACCATCGCAATTTCTCCGAGAGATTTGATCTGCTCGGGAGCTCTGCTGAGTGCGACAAGGATTGTGGCGGTTGAAACCGCCTTGACACGAGTTTCGTCATCAGAATTGCCCCTCGCGATCTCAAGCATTCGATCTGTTTCTGCTGCGAGCGTTTTCCCCTGCAACTGCCCTAGCCACCGACAATTGAGAACCCGCAACACCTCCCGGCAGCACTCTTCCGATGCGTCATACGGATCGCACGGGGTGTCCATCGCGCGGAGCGAGTCGGCCCAGCGCCCCAGTTCCTGGAGCGCCTCGGTCCACAGCAGGATCGCCGTCCGTCGCGGCGCGCCGGTGAGCGCCGGCATCCCGGTCGAGAGAGCCAGATCGGCCTCGTGCGGCGCCCCGCGGCGGATCGACTCGCGGCCACCCGCCAGCAGGTAGGGCACCGCTTCCGGCAACCGGTCGCCGCGCACCAGGTGCCAGGCCACCTCCAGCCCGGGAATCGGCTGGTCGGCACCGTCTTCGGCAAGCAACCGGTCGGCCACCAGCGAGTGCAGCATCCGCCGCATCGGTGCGGCCATGGTGACGTAGCACTGCCCGCGCAGGTAGTCGTTGGCGAACTCCAGGTGACTCCCCGCGTCGCGCAGCACCCGATGCGCCGCCAGGGCGCTCATCGCGCGCATGGTCCTCGCCACCGGCAGATCGACCAGGGTGTACATCGAGAGATCGTTGAGACGCTGCCCCAGGATCGCACCCAACTGCACCACCGCCCGCGCCTCGGCGTCCAGTGCCGCCAGGGTGCCGTCGACCACGCGGCGGAACGCCTCCACCGGCGGTCCGTCGGTCCTCGCCGTCATCGCGCCGAGTGACAGCGCCAGCGAGGCATCACCGCGGCGTCGCCAATCGGCCACCAGCAACTCCAGGATCATCGGATTGCCCATCGCCCCCGCGAGCAGCGTGCGCCGCACCGTCGGGCCGGGGTCGGAGTCCTCCGCCAGCAACACGCCGAGCAGCGCCTCGCCGTGGACCGCCGGGAGGGGACCCATCGACAACAGGGTGAGGTTGAGCGAATCGGCGTTCTCGGCGAAGCGGCGGGCCGGCGGCGCCTCCTGCTCCAGCCGGTTGGAGGTGGTCATCAACACCATGATCGGCACCTCCTCGATCCGGCGGAGCAGGAGGTGCAGCACCGCCAGCGAGGTGGCATCGGAGAGGTGAATGTCGTCGACCACCACCACCACCGGGTGCTCCTCGGCGAGACAGGTGAGCAGCGAGAGGACGGCGTCGCTGAACTGGATCCGGGCACCCTCACCCACCGTCGGCAACGGCTCCGGCAACGAGGGCCAACGCTGCCTCACCTTGGCGACCAGGCGACCGAGTTCGGCCAACTGCTCCGGCGGTGTGGCGCTGGCACCGGGGAGGTCGAGCAGTTGGGTCACCAGTCCGCCGATCACCCCGAAGGGGAGCTCCCGCTCCAGCTCGTAGCACGGCACCCTTGCTACGCTGGCACCCTCGAGCGCCACGCTGGTGACCAGTCGCTCGACCAGAGTGGTCTTGCCGAGACCGCTGTCGGCCCGGATCAGCAGATGGCGCGGATCGCTCTTCTGCACTCGCTCCCAGGCCGCGTAGCAGACCCCGTATTCCGCGCCGCGACCGATGAACTCCCGCTCCTTCCAATGCTCGGTGGGGACCGGTGCGAGCTGCACCGGGGTGGGAGTGTCGAGCCCTCGGCGCCTGAGCCGGTCGGCCATCCGGCTGAGCTCGGCGGAGGGGACCGCGCCGAGTTCTTCGGCCAGCTCCAGACGCCAGCGATCAAAGACCCTCAGCGCACCGATCCGGTCGCCGGCCAATGCCCGCGCCTCGATCAATGCCCGGGCTCCCTCCTCGACCAGGGAATCGATCCGGTGGAGCTGGTGCGCCAGGGTTTCCATGCGCCGGGCGTCACCGGTGCGACGGCAGCGATCGATCCGGCGCACCAGGCAGGCGCAGAGCGCCGGGAGGAGGCGGGCGTGAGTACCATCGCGCCAGCGCTGGAAATCGGGGGCGTCGCTGAGGTCGAACTCGTCGAGGAAGGGTCCCAGCGGGGCGAGGTCAGGGTCATCGAGGTTTTCGGCGTCGAGCGCCGGAAGGTCGGTCAGCACCCGGCCGGTGAGCAGCGAGACGGTGTCGCGGCTGGCGTCGATGGCATCGGCACCGAGGCGACCGCGCAGCACCGACAGCGCGGTGGCAAGCGAATGGCGCGCCTCGTCCATGTCGGCGTCGGCCCAGAGCAGGGTGGCCAGGCGATCGCGCCGGTGGGGCTGGCCCGGGTGCATTGCCAGATAGATCAGCAACGCCAGATGCTTGCGGGTCCGGAAGCGGACCGGGTCGCCGTCCGGACCCCTGAGTTCAGGGTGGCCGAGGCAGGTGAGTCGGTAGGGAAGCATCGGGGAGCGGACCTCGCAGCTGAGGGTCGAGGACAACCTCGTCCTCCTCCCTCAAATTCGCATCAAATCAATTTCGCGCCAGTCCTGGGCCAGGCCGCCCTGATCCGGGTGCCCTTACCCGGGGCGCTCTCCACCTGGAACGATCCCCCGGCGGAGCCAATCCGCTCGGTCATGCTGCGCAAGCCCAGGCCGTTGGCGGGGGCCTCTCCCAAGGTGAAGCCGCAGCCATCGTCCACCACCGTGAGGATCACCCACCCCGGATCGACTGTCAGGGTCAGCGTGATTTCAGATGCCGCGGCGTGGCTCCGGGCATTGGCAACCGCCTGCTGGGCAATCCGGTAAAAATGCCGTCGCACCGCCACGGGGAGCAGGGGCAGTTCGCCGGCCATGGCGAAGGTGATGGCGGGCGGGGAGAAGGCGTCCCACTCGGCGGCCAACTGCTGCAGGACGCGATCGAGCGGATGATCATCGATTGCGGCGGGATGGAGGTTGTGGGCCAGGCCGCGCAATTGGCCGGCAATCTCGCCGATCTCGGTCTTGAGGGCCGGATCGCTCGCCTGCCACCCCACCAACTGGAGTTGCTGCAGAAGATCGTCGTGCAGCTCCCGCGCCAGCTCGGCAGCCGCCTCGTCCTGGGCGGTGAGCAGGCGGCGGGCCCAGCGCCGGGTGCTGGCGAGGTGAAGGGTGCGCTGACGGTTGAGCGCCCAGAGTCCACCGATCAGCAGACCGGCGACGATCAACAGGAGGATCCCCCCCCCTATCCAGAGCGGGCGAAGGTCCATGGCCGTCTGAAGGAGAGGGCGACCAGCAGGTAGCCACCGATCATGACGGCAACCCGCACGCCGGAGACCGCTTGGGCAGCGGCCATTTCGTCGAACTGCATCATTCCCCACATGGCCAGTTCGAGGACCAGCACCGGCACTACCGCGACCAGCACCCCCACCAGCGCGAGCCGCGCCCCGTCGGAGCGGAACGACACGGTGGCGCGGGCGGTCCGCTCGACATAGGCATAGCCGCAGCCGACCACCACGAAAAGGGCGTAGGGCGACCGGAAGAGGTAAACCAACGACCAGTGCGAGACCTCGCCCAGGAGCAGCGCGGCGGCCAGGGCAGCCAGATAGATCCCGGTGCCGATCATGACCCGCCGACAGTGGCGCCGGTCGGTGGCGAGACCGCAGAGGGCGACCGCCACCGCCAGCACCTGCAGCGGCAGCGCAATCAAGCCAATCTCATAGGTCACCACCTTCATCACCCGGCTGACGTATGTGCTGATCGCATTGCCCAGCAGATTCACCGCCAGCCAGAGGAGGAATCCCCGGGCCGCAGGCCACTGCCAGACCCGCGCCCGAAACGCCAGCACCAGGCCGAGCAACGGTATCAGGATCAGCAACCAGGTGGTGACCAGCCGGTATGTCGACATCAGCCGGTCAACGGAGAGCTGCGATCGCAACCCGGTGGACACGGCCAACCCTCTTCGGCGATGTAGCCGTCCACCAAGTCACAGCCATCCGCATCGGTTGCCACCATCACCAAGGTGGGACCCTGGCTGTCGAGACCGAGATAGATGCGGATCCCCGTCATCCCCGGCTCCTTGAGCAGCGCCTCGAACGCCGAACGGGTGAAACGCCAGCCGCGAACCTCGTCGGGGCACCTCTTCCGGTGGGCTGCGGTGAGTTCCACGGCCTGCTTCAGCGAGATGCGATGCGGATCGTCGCTCATGACGCGTTCCTCGGTTGGGGGGGGGAGAGCCGTCGGGTCAAGCCGTTCTCGTCACAACGCCTTGCTCCACCCGTCGATCAGTTCGGCGACCACATCCTCGGCGGTCCGGTCCGATGCCTCGGCTGCGAAGTTGGTCATCACCCGGTGGCGCAGCACGGCGAGCGCCACCCCCTTGACGTCATCGAGATCGGCCTGCGGCCTGCCGTCCATCGCCGCCCGCGCCTTGGCGCCGAGCACCAGGTATTGCGACGCCCGCGGGCCGGCACCCCACTCGACATACTCCCGTACCAGCGCCGGTGCCTCCGGTTCGCCGGGCCGGGTCATCCGGGCCAGCATCACCGCTGCCTTGACCAGCGACTCGGCCACCGGAATCCGGCGCACCAATGCCTGCATGGCGGCCAATTCCGCGCCATCGAGCACCGGGTGGACCTCGGCCTGATGCGACCCCGTGGTCTGGGTGACAATCGCCTCTTCCTCGGCACGGGAGGGATAGCCCACCCGGAGCTCCAGCATGAAGCGGTCGAGCTGGGCCTCGGGGAGCGGATAGGTCCCCTCCTGCTCGATCGGGTTCTGAGTCGCCAGCACGAAGAACGGCTTGGGGAGCGAATAGGTCTGCCCAGCCACCGTCACGTTGCGTTCCTGCATTGCCTGGAGGAGGGCGGCCTGAGTCTTGGGAGGGGTGCGGTTGATCTCGTCGGCCAGCACCACCTGGGCAAAGATCGGCCCCTCGACAAAGCGGAAGTGGCGCTTGCCGGTGGCGGGGTCCTCCTCGACCAACTCGGTGCCGGTGATGTCGCCCGGCATCAGGTCGGGGGTGAACTGGACCCGGTTGAATGAGAGATTCAGCGCCTCCGCCACGGTCGAGACCATCAGCGTCTTGGCGAGCCCCGGCACCCCGACCAGAAGGGCGTGGCCCCCGCCGAGGATCGCGGTGACGATCCCGTCCACCGCTTCCCGTTGCCCCACCACCCGCTCGGCCACCTGATTTCGGAGCGCCACCACCGCCTCGGCGAGGAGGCGAAGCTGGGTGACATCGTCGGGAAGGCGGGGTGGCGTCATCAGATGCGGTCCTTGAGGTCGAAGTGCAGAGGCCAATATAAAGGTGATCCGGACCAAAACGGGGCGGCGGTCAGTCAGGCGCCCCCTGACCCGGGTATGACAGGGGTGCAAAATCGCTTGCGAAATATTTCACAAGCTCGTAGCTTCCCGCCCGTGAAAGCACCCGACGGCCCCAATCGGGGCTATGGTGAGGGGTGGAGCTATCTGTCGTATGCCATCACCTTCGCCGTGGCCGTGGCCCTCTGGGCACTGGGCGGAGTGTGGCTCGATCGCCGCCTGGGGACGATGCCGCTGTTCACCGTCGTGGGCACCTTCGTCGGGATGGCGACAGGGGGCTACTGGTTGATGGCCCGGGTCAAGGGCGGCAGCCGGTGATGCTGACCGGAGTGATCGCCGGCGTGATGGTGGCGCTGGCGATGCAGGGGACGGCCGAGCTGGTGACGCGACGGCTGGGCGGCGTCCCGACGATTGACCGGCTGGGACTGTATGCGGTTGGTGTGGTGCTGCGATTTCTGGGGGTGCTGCTGGTGGCACTCCTCGTGCTGCTCGATCGGGAGCGATTCCCGCCCGTGGCCACGACGTTCGGTTACCTGGGGATGATCATCCCCCTGCTGTTTCTGGAGACGCGACGGAGACGATGAGCGACGAGGCCACTTTCAGCATTGCGGAAATGATGTTCCATCACACCGCCGATGCTCACGAACTCGAGTTCCTCCCGTTCGGCGTGATTCATCTGCCGCGCTTCGAACCGGTCCATCTCGGTCCGCTCACCCTCGACTTCTCGCCCACCAAGCACGTGGTGTTCCTGCTGCTCGCGGCCGTCCTCACGGTCGGCTTGCTGGCACTGGCGGCGCGCGGGATCCGGCGGGCGCACGCGGCCGGCAAGGCGCCGGGCGGCTTCGCGGGGCTGATGGAAGCGTTCGTGCTCTACGTCCGCGACGAGATCGCGATTGCCAACATCGGTCACGAGAGCGGACCACGCTACGCCCCGCTGATCATGACGGCGTTCTTCTTCATCCTGATCAGCAACCTGCTCGGCCTGGTCCCCTGGGGCTCCTCGCCGACCGGCAATCTGGCAGTCACTGCCGGGCTGGCGTTCACGATGCTGATGGTGATCGAAGTCGGCGGCATGGTGAAGCTCGGCGCCAGGGGATATCTCGGCACCATCTTCCCGCACGTCGAGGGACTCCACGGCTTCGGCGCCGTGGCGATGTCGATCGGGATGGCGCCGATCGAGGTCCTCTCCAAGATGGTCAAGCCGTTCGCACTGGCGGTCCGTCTCTTCGGCAACATCACCGCCGGCCACTTCGTGATTCTGTCGCTGTTCGGGATCGTGTTCATGTTCGGTCACCTCGGCGCGTTCAGCTGGGGCATCGGCATCGTGACTGCGGTGGTGGTCACGATGATCATGTTCCTGGAGCTGATCGTGGCGCTGTTGCAGGCATACGTGTTCGCGCTGTTGAGTGCTGTGTTTATCGGGATGATGCAGCATGAGCATTGAGTAGGTCGTAGGTCGTAGGTCGTAGGTCAGTAGGTCGTAGGTCAGTAGGTCGTAGGTCATAGGTCATAGGTCATAGGTCATAGGTCATAGGGGTGTAATGGCCACGATTCCTTCTACGACCTACGACCTACGACCTACGACCTTCAAGACGGTGAAATCCACCGTCCGGGGCACTGGGTCACCGACCCGCTGGTGCCTTTCGCTGGTCCCCGTTCCGGGAGAGACGGGATCGTCCGGCGACTGAAGTTGAATCATTGAATCATCTTCCACTACGCAGGGAACGCACATGTTGATGAACTTGCTGATGCAGAATGCCGCGATGTCGGATGCTGCCGCCGCTTCGATCGGGAACGGCTACGGGGCCCTCGGCGCCGGTCTGGCGATCGGGCTCGCGATTCTGGGTGCCGGCATCGGTCTGGGCCGGATCGGTGGCCAGGTTGCCGAGGGGATTGCCCGTCAGCCGGAGGCCGCGGGCGAGATCCGTGGTGCCGGTCTGCTGATCGCCGTGCTCCTCGAGGGCGCCACGATCATCGCGCTGGTCTTCGCGCTGTTGTTCAAGATTCTCTAAGAGGGACAGGACGCTATCATGACGCTCCCGTTGCTGCTCGTCGCCGATACCGGCGGCGGTTTGCCCGGCCCGTTCCAGGTCAACTTCGGGTTGACGCTGTGGACGTGGCTGGTGTTCCTGACCGTGCTGTTCATTCTCAGCAAGCTGGTGTTCCCGAAGTTGCTGGCGTGGAACGTCGAGCGTGAACAGTTGATTGCCACGCAGTTGGCCGAGGCCGAGCGGTTGCAGGCCGAGGCGGTGCAGGGGATGGCGGAACAGCGGGAGCTGTTGGCGGCGGCGCGCGGCGAGGCGCAGGCGATCCTCACCGAGGCGCGCCAGGCGGCCGAGCACGAGCGCGCCACGGCGATCGAGAAGACTCGCGCCGAGCAGGAAGAGTTGCTGGCACGGGCCCGGCGCGAGATCGGCGCCGAGCGGGAACGGGCCGTGGCAGAAGTGCGTCGCGAGGCGGTCGAGGTGGCGATCGCGGCGGCTGGCCGGGTGATCGGGCAGAAGCTCGATGCCGCAGCCGACCGCAAGATTGTCGAGGACTATCTCACCGAGATCGGAACCCGCGCGTGAGACCGGTCACCATCGCCCGCAACTACGCCGATGCGCTGCTCGTGCTGGCCGACAAGGCCGGGGCGACGGAGCAATGGGGTGACCTGATCGACGCCACCGCCGCCGCCATGGGGACGCCGGCGATCGAGGCGGCGCTGGTCTCTCCCCGGGTACCCAAGGATCGCAAGGTGGCGATCGTCGCCGAGGCACTGGCGACTGCCCCGCCGCCATTCAAGCTCTTCGTGGTGGCGGTCGTCAAGCGCGGGCGGCAGTTGCTGCTCGGGATGATCGCCGACGAGTATCGCGCCCTGGTCGACCAGAAGCTGGGCCGGGTGCGCGCCGGAATCACTCTCGCCAGGGATGTCGATCCGCTGGCGCGGCAGGTGATCAGCGAGCGGCTCGCCGCCGCGATCGGCAAGGAGGTCATCGCCGGCTTCGCGGTCGATCCCGCCATCCTCGGCGGCACCATCGTGCGGATCGGCGACCGGATCTACGACGGCTCGGTGCGCAAGCGGCTCGGTCGGCTCAGGAATCAGTTGCTGACGAGCTAAAGAAAGAGAGAAGGAGAGAAAGAGAGAAGGAGAGAAAGAGAGGCGTGACCCCTCGTCCCGAGCGCAGCGAGGGACCCCGGTAGGTGCCACCACGCCGAACCCCTGGGCCTGAAAACAGCGCCCGCCCCGAGCGGGGCCCGGCCCGGCGAGTTGATCAATGTGGTGGATCGAAGTCTGTGAAGGTCAGCACGATCCCTGGATTCTTCTGCTGACGATCCCATTCGAATCGCTCGCGTCGGCCATGCGGATACGGCGGGCCACCTAATGTTCTTGGGATTACCTTGGCATCGATCGTGGCACTCAGCTGGCCTGCGCTGATGGACGCGATCGCTACCCGGTCCACATCGGTCCCGACACCAGGATTGTCGAGTCGTGGCCCAGGGCATTCTGGCGCGACGACGATGTCGGCCGCCAAGGGATGGTCGCCTTGGGTTAGCCGGGCCGAATATTCCGGGGTCATCAGCGCGTTCGCCGCCGGCCCGCAGAACTGCAGCAACGGCAACTGACCGGTGATCTCAAGTCGCCGTGTGAGAAATTCGTCCACCACCAGTTGCGGCGACTCCGCTTGCCCTGCAGGAACAAACGGAAATTGGTAGTGTCTTGGTAGCGGAGGCTCGAAGTCGGTGAAGCGCAGAAATAGGCCGGCGACGGTCCTTTGGTGATCCCACTCGAACCGCTCACGGCGTGAGCGGGCTGGGCGGCCGTCACCGGCCGGTTGGAGCCCGACCAGGGCATCGATCGAGGAACTCAGCGGTCCTGTCGTGATCTGCAGGATCATCACCAAGTCTGCATCGGGCAAGAACGCGGGGCTCCAAGTCCAGGGAGGGGAGCTGTCGCGCGGTGGACATATGGCGATGACCTCGATCGAATCGACGGACCGATACTCTTTCCGGGTAAGTTCCGCCACGAATGTCGGCGTCATCAACGCCACGGCGGTCGGGCCGCAGAGCCGCACCACGGGCCGTTGCCGGGTGACCTCCCAGCGCCTGAGGAGGAATTGACTCAGCACCATCTCGGGCGATTCGGCCATTTCAGCGAGAACGGCGTTCCCCGCACTCGACTGGGAGTGCAACGTTTCCTGAAAAACCGGAATTGTCATGGCGCCGAAAAACATGGGCGCGGCTATTGATAAACGCATGAGTTTGGTCCGGGTATATCGGTGTACATGAAGTATGGCAGTCCAGTGTATCCGGCGGAAGGATCATCAGGATTGATCTGTCCATGGTCGGCAATGCCCATCGCATGGGCGGTCTCGTGCAATGCGGAGACAAGCAGCAGTTTTCGCCCCGAGATTTTTGTTGCGTTGTCGAGTATCGGTGGATCGAAGTGAAATCGGTCACTGCCCTGATAGGCTTGAGAAAAATGAACCGGGGCAGTCGCAGGGTTGGGAATCGAGTCGCGTCCGCGCCAGACTCCTTTGGGGCTACCGAGTGTCCGCAAGCGATTCAAACCCCGGAACAACTCAAGGCATTGGCGCTTGGCCACCGTGTCAGCCCATACTCCGAGAGTGTCGCGCAGGTACTGGTAGCTCGCGTCGAGGTTGCTGAGATCTGCGGCAGTCAGGGGGACATGGCACTTCGGGTCAGACGCCTGATTGCACTCATCCAGTGGAACCTCGTCGGGTTGCGGGGTCGGGCTGACCGTCGGGCTGCTCGTCGGACCACCGTTGCCGCTTCCGCCAACTGATCCGCCAGCGTCGCCTCCATCGCCAATCCACACCCAACCTGACTCAGTGAAAAAGATGCCGCAGTAAAGT
>JANRJE010000021.1:0-319144 GCA_033764135.1 Gemmatimonadales bacterium | reverse complement strand
ATTCACTCCATTATCCCGAGGATACTGAAGGCGATCACGACGAGGGGAGCTGGGCCAGGCGGCTCCGGGAGAGATGGGGTGATGTTGTGGCGATGGTGGGGGGGGCGTGAGTCGTGAGTCGTGAGAGTAGTGGCGAAGGTGAATTTACCGGCTGTGACCTGGACCCAACACCCAACCTCTCACGACTCACGACTCACGCCCCCCCCACCATCGCCACAACATCACCCCATCTCTCCCGGAGCCGCCTGGCCCAGCTCCCCTCGTCGTGATCGCCTTCAGTATCCTCGTGATAATGGAGTGAATGATCGAGCGTCCAGCCGCGGTCAAGCAGCATATCGTGCATCCGGCGGGTGTCGTATACGGTATCCTCGCCCTCCTGCCAGCCGACATCGAGGTACAGCTGTCCCACCGGACCGGGTTGCCTGCGGAGCCAGCGGAAGATGGCGCAGTCGGCGTACCAGAGCGCCGGACTCATCACCACCGCCGAGCCGAAGGTCGCTGCCCCCCCCACCAGGGCGTAGAGCGCGAACAGCCCGCCCATCGACGAGCCACCGACGGCGGTGTGGATCCGCTCCGGCCTGGTCCGGAACGAGCGGTCCACCAGCGGCTTGACCACCGTGCTCAACCACTTGAGATAGCCGACCCCCTCGCCGACGCCCCTGATGGCGTCGTCGAACGGCGAGTACTCCTTGAGCCGTCCCTTGCCGCGGTTGGGAACGCCGACCACCAGCATCGGGTGCGCCGCGCCCAGCTCGGCAATCGTTTCCAGCACCTGCCAATGGCCGGCAAAGGAAGCAGCGGGGTCGAAGAGATTCTGGCCGTCCTGCAGGTAGAGCACCGGCAGCGCCGGGCCGGTCAGCGGATGGTACCCGGGCGGCGCCGCCACCTGGATCTCGCGCACCGCCTCGCCCGGGCCGGCGACATTTCCCAACGACCAGAGTGAGGGAAGCGATGATGGCGGTCCGTCCAGCGGCACCGGGAGCGGCAATTGTTGCATCGAGGAAACTATAAAGCCGTACGGCGGGAAAGCGGAGGTCTCCGTGCCCCGTCATCCCGAGCAGCGCGGAGTCCCCCTCGTCCCGAACGCAGTGAGGGACCTCGGTAAGTGTCACCAGGTGGAACTGTCGAGTTCCCTGGTGAGAATGAGTACCGAGGTCCCTCACTGCGTTCGGGACGAGGGGGCGTCGCCTCTCTTTCTCTCCTTCTCTCTTTCTCTCCTTCTCTCTTTCTCTCTTTCTCTCTTTTAGAACACCATCGTGATCCCGCCCAGCACCCGGCGCCCGATCACCGAGCCGCCGAAGAGCTGGTAGCGGTCCTGATCGAAAACATTGGTGGCGACCGCGAACAACCGGAAGTTCGGGGTGAAGCGGTAGCCGGCCGACGCATTGAAGGTCTCGCTGCTCGGCACTCGGCCGACGAATACTCCAGCCGCCCAGTCGTATGCCGCCACGCTCCGCATCGAGAACGATGCGTCGACGCCGTTCCGGAGGCCGGCGTAAGTGATGCTCGCCGTACCCTTGCGCTCGGGGGTGTTGGGAATGAGCTGATCGCCGGCTGCCTGGCTGTTGACCTCGAAGTCGAACAGCGACACCGTGCCGTCAATCCGGAACTCGTCGGTGAGCTGGTAACCCATCCCGACGTCGAGTCCTGTCTGGTCGACATCACCCTCGTTGGCATAGGAGACCACGATCGCGGTGTTGCCGTTTTCCGTCCGGGTGAGGCCGGCGGCGGCCAGGGCAGTGGCCGGACTGGCGCTCAACTGCTGCCGCACCGCTCCCTCGAGGGCGGCACGGAATTGCGCCGGCACGGCGTCCGGTGAGGTCCAGAAGCCGAATGCCGGGTTGACGCCCGGGAGAAGGTCGGTCACGAAGTTGTCGATGTTGTTGGCGTAGGCATCGACTGTGACGAACCACCGCGAGGTGAGGGCGCCCTTGTAGCCGATCTCGAAGCCGAGGGTCTCCTCCACGTCGAGATCGCGGTTGCCGCGGGCGAAGACCGGCACCGACGCGCTGTTGGTGAACAATTGCCCCACCGGCACGCCGGCCAGCGCCGCGCCGAGTGGTGATGCCCGCAGGCCGGTTTCCAGCGCCGTGAAGTTGACCGGCGCACCGGCCGCCACCCGGAGGAAGAACTCCGAGTAGTTGGGCGTCTGGAACGCCTTGTTGACCGTGAAGCGGAAGGAGTGATTGGGGCTCGGCGAGTAGACGATTGCACCCTTGGGCGACCACTGGCCGTCGAACAGGTCGCCTTCGTCGTAGCGCAGCGCGCCCACCAGCCGGATCTGGTCGGTGATCCGGTACTCCACCTGGGTGTAGCCGGAATAGACGTTGTCGCCGCGATTGTCGTTCTCGGCGAGCATCAAGGTGCCCTCGGTATCGACATCGTAATTCCGGAACGAGGTACCCACGATCACCCGGCCGCGGCCGCCAGCGAAGTTCTCGTTGCCCTGCGCCTCGATGTGGAAGATGTTGGACTTCTCGATCAGCGGGACACCCGAGGCGAGCGAGAACTGCGGGTCGCGGGAATCGCGCCGGTTGAAGTATGTGAAGAGGTTGAGCCGGTCGGTGTTGTAGGCAATCCGGCCGTAGGGCTTGAATCCCTTGAGCACCTGCACCCGCCCGATGCCGGTTACCAGCACCTCGTTCTCGACCTGTGATGCCCCCCCCTCGAAGGTGAGTGCGCCACCGTTGTTGAGGTAGTAGTCGAGCCGGGCCGAACCATACACGGAGGTGACGGCATCGCGGTCACCAGCCGGCGTCCGCACGCCGCCGGTGCACACCTCGTCCGTCCCGCCGCAGGTCTGGCCGCTGAGGGCGCGGACCTCGGGATTGGCCAGCGGGATCACGATGTTGGTCCCGCCGATTGCCCCGGCGTATTCCTGCTGCAACGAGGTGCGGTCGGCCAGGGTGCGCGACCGGGTCCAGGTGTCGTTGCTCGAGTAGCCGCCGTTGAAGCGCACTCCGAAGCGGCCGTCGCCGAAAACGCCGGCCCAGCGCCCATCGACCTTGTACGATTCCAGTTCGCCACCGGAAATGGAGATCTTGCCGCCCTGGGCCTCGCGGGGCGAGAGGGTGGTGAGGTTGATCACGCCGGCGAAGGCATTGGCGCCGTAGAGGGCCGAGCCGGGGCCGCGCACCAGCTCCATGCCGGCCAGCTCGTCGAGTGCCACCGGCAGCGTGTTCCATTCCTGCGAACCGAGGAAGGCGATCGCCAGATCGCGGCCATCGAGCAGGGTCAGCACCCGGCGGTTGAGCGACGAGTTGAATCCCCGGGCGTTGATGTTGAAGTCGTTGACGCCGCTCTGCACGATGTCGACGCCCGGCGCCTCGGCCAGCGCCAGCGGCGCCTGGCCAGTGGGCGCGGTGCTCTGCAGCACGCGCGGCTCGATCATGGTGACGGCGGCCGGTGCCTCGACGATCCGCTCAGGTTCGCGCGACGCTGCCGATACGGTGAGGTCGCCGAGCGAGACCGGCTTGGGTTCGAGAGCGATGTCGACCGTCTGGTCTCCGGTCACCATCATGGTGCGCTCGACCGGTGCGTAACCGAGCCAGCGGAAAACCAGGGTGACCTCACCAGTCGGCACCCGCTGCAGGATATAGCGACCATTGGGGGTCGTGGCGGTGGCGAGACCGGTGCCGCGCACCGTGATCTGCACACCACCGATCGGGGAATCGCCATCGGCGATGGTGACAATACCGCGAATCGTCGCGGTGGCTTGCGCAGCCGCACGTCCGGTGACGCCGACAAGCGCCACGAGCAGGGCCAATGCGCCGAACCGAACGCTCCTCAGGAACATACGGACGACCTCTCTGAATGAAAGAGACCAGCACGGGGGATTAATGGAATTGCGCCGGGTGATTCACCCGTCCGCTTCTGAAACATCGTCTCTTTTTCGGCAATGCGGAAGGGGGGGCCGGAAGTTGGTCGGGGAGGGGGGACGGGGGAGGGGCTAGCTCAATGCCGATCGGAACTGCCGGACCACTTCGGCCACAGGGAGCACCTCATCGATAGCCCCGGCGCTCCGCCCCGCCTGCCAGTAATCCCGACTGCCTGACTCGTCAAAGGACGAGCGCTTGAGCTGCCATAGCGCCTTGAGGGCGTAGATGCTCCGCATCCAGTGTTTGGTGCGCCCCCCCCGCAGCATTCGGCGGGCGATCGGACCCGCCTTGAGCCCCATCCGTTGGATGTAGGGGGTGTTGATCACCGCCACCGGCACCCCGGTGATCCGTTCGGAGAGGACGATATCGTCGGCATTCGCCTTGAGGATCGCCGCCTTGTACGGCTCGCTGGCGGTGCATTCGGTAGTGGCGATGAAGCGGGTGCCGCACTGCACCCCGGCATAGCCGAGGTCGAGCATGGCGCGGAAGCCGGCCGGGTTGCCGACCCCGCCGGCCGCGACCACCGGGAGGCCGAACGGTCGAAGTTCATCGAGGAGCGCCCCGGCCGACCGGGTGCCGGCGTGGCCACCGGCCGTGGCGTTGACGGCAATGAGCCCGTCGACGCCGCCGTCCCGGGCCTTGGCAGCCCACTTCGCCTCGGTGACATCGTGGTAGACCACGCCCCCGAGCGGTCGCACCCGGTCGACCACCCAGCGCGGATTGCCGAGCGAGGTGATGAAGAAACGGATCCCTTCCTCCAGGGAAATCTCGATCCAGCGCTCCATCCTCTGGCGATAGGTATCGGACGACTGTTCGATCAGGGCATTCATCCCGATCGGTCGATCGGTGAGGCCGCGAATTTCGCGCAGTCCCTCGCGGAAATCGCGGCCATGGACATAGGTGAGCGAAATCGGCTGCACCACGCCCAGCGCTCCCGCGGCTGAGACGGCCGCCACCAGCTCTGGGTTGGAGCAGGGATACATCGGGCCGCAGATCAGCGGCACCTCGACGCCGGCGTGCCGGGTGAAGGGAGTGATCATCCGGCGAGCGGGCTCAGTCGCCAGGTGACGGTCGCCTCGGCTACGACGTCGCCCGCAGCATCGCGAATCACAGCGGTGACCTCGGCATCGACGCCGTCAATGTTGTCGCCAATGTGGGGGGGGGAGACAACCGAGGTCGCGACCAGACGTCCACGGGCCTTCTTGTCATAGCGGATGCGCAGTCCGGTGACGATCCCGCGGACGTCGCTTCCCACGGCTGTGAGCATGGCCAGTCCGCTGGTGACCTCGGCGAGATTGACCAACGCGATGGCGTGGATGCTCCGGAGATGGTTGCGGACCGCGCGCTTTTCGCGGAGCGAGACCGCCACGTCACCCGGTTCCAGGCGCTCGACCCGTGCGCCGATCGAGCCGGTGTAGGGAACCAACCAGCCGAGCAGGCGGGAAAAGAGCCAGCGCCCGCCGGGGAGCCGGTGGAGCCGTCGCCACCAGCGGAGCAGCCGGTCGGTCAGGACATCGCTCCGAGGATCGCGCCGATGGTGGTGAACTGCACCGTGTGGTAGCCGGCGTTGATCATCAGCAGTGTGCCGCTCCGCCGTTCGAACTGGTAGCTGGTGGCGAACGAGGTGCCGACCCACGCCAACCCGGCTGTGAAGCCGTAGAGCGCACCGGTGTGGAGATCGAGGTCCGGTCCGAGGAAGATCGCGAAGGTGTAGGCGGCAATCAGACCGTAGACAAAGGCCATTCCGTAGGTCTTGGCGCCGTTGAAATCCTTCTGCAGCTCTTCCATGGTGAAGCCGAGTTGGGCCATCCAGGCCCGGCCGAACAGCGGGCCGTACCAGATGCCGCCGAGCACGAACCCTGACAAGGCCGCCAGAAAAACGGCGAGGAGATTGATCTGAGGCATGGGACTGGTCGCTCCGATCGATGAGTCGAGGGGCGGAAGAATCTCAAAGGTGCGGTGCGGGGGGTGGTTCGGCAAGTGGGACCTGCCGGTGAGATCTGCTCAGGCGGCGGTAGCGGTCGGGTCCTGGACCGGGACGAACTTCCGGGGAGCGATCAGCAGGTTGTGCGGATCGAATCCCAGTTCCAGGGTCGGCTTGACGATCCGGAAATAGGGCGAGACGTCAAAGTCGCGCGGCGTGAAGAGCGAATGATGGCGGATCTCGAGCGCCTCGCGATGTCCCTCAATTGCCTCGGGCGAGTCGGGCGGCAGCAGCAACCGGTTGGGCAGTATCGGGTAGCCGACCGACTGGAACGCCTCGGCGATCAGCGATGAGCAGATTGCCCGGGTGGGGTCGCCGCTTCCCATGTGAAGCAGGCGCCGCCGGTAACGGGACGGCACCGGCGGGGTGGGGAGGAAATAGCGGGCGAGGTCGAAGATGTTCTTCATGTCGTAACGATGACCCACCCGCTTGAGGGTGAATTGGATCACGGCATGCAGTTCGTCCACGGTGAGTCCCACGGGACGGCAGATCCTGGTGTGGAGCGGAGCATACGACTCGAGCGGCACGATGCGCACCCCGGCATTGACGTCGGCCTCGAGGAGCACCGCGGGGGCGGTCGCCTTGTCGCCATGAGGCTGGGGGGGGGCAATACAGAAGGCGGCATGGGACCAGCTCGATTGAGTCAGGTACTTGATGGCCGTCGAGATCCGGGAACTTCCCTCCACCAGCAGGATGTCGCCGGGCCGGAGCACCTTGGCGAGCATCGCGGGGTCGCTGGTGTTGGCCTGGACGCAGTGGGGCCGCGGCGCACTGAGGAAGCGCGCGAGACTCCGGCCGCATCGATCGAGGATCACGGCTGCTCCGGCAGCTGACGCAGCCAGATGTTCCGGAACTGCACCGGATCGCCGTGGTCCTGGAGCGTGATCGGCAACCGGTCGGCGTGGGCCTCGTACGGAGCCCTGACCCGGTGCGAGGTCGGCCCGATCAGTTCGGCATCGGCCTGCACCAGCACGCCGTTGTGGAACACCGTGACCCGCGCCGGGCGGGAAACGTCACCGTTTTCCTTGAAGCGAGGGCGCCTGAAGACGATGTCGTAGCTCTGCCACTCGCCCGGTGGCAGCGACGCGTTGACGAGAGGCGGATACTGGCCGTAGAGTGCCGCCGCCTGGCCGTCGGCGTAGGTGATGTTCTCCCACGAGTCGAGCACCTGCACCTCGTAGCGTCCCATCAGGAAGACGCCGCTGTTGCCGCGGTTCTGCCCGTCGCCGCGCGGTGGAGCGGGGGCGCGCCATTCCAGATGGAGCTGGACATCGCCGAACGCCGCGCGCGTGGTGATCGCCCCGGTGCCGGCCGCTACCTCCAGTGCGCCGTCGACGACCTGCCATCTGGGGGGGGCACTGTCGGCCCCGACCCAGTTGTCGAGCGAGGTGCCGTTGAAGAGCACAACCGCGTCCGCTGGGGGGGGGATGACCACCACCCCGCCCGGATGCACTATCACCGGCCGGGGGCGTTCCAGGTCGTGGATGGCCCAGTCGGCGGGCGATTGCGCAGCAACGGTACCGGCCATCATGACCAGACCGATCAGTGCTCCGGTTCCGGTCATCACGCGGCTCATGCCGGCGATCCCCCCCCCGAACGACCGCGCCCTGCTCCGCCCCGCCGCCGCCGTTGTGACGATCCCGGCTTGTTGCCCGCGACAGTGCCGCTGCCGCCGTGCGACGCCGGCCTGGCGGGCCGCGCCGGTGCCGCGCCGGAGATCCCCTTGCGCTCGAGCTTGGCCTTGGCACGGGCGCGTTCCTGGGCCTTCTGGGCCCGGATCGCAGCGATCCGCTCGGCGATCGGCACCTCGAGCTGCGACTCGGCCTTGGCACTGTAATCAAAATCGGGGATGGTCACCCGCGGCAACCGGCGGCCGAGCACCTTCTCGATGTCCCGCAGTTCGCCCTCCTCCTCGCGCGAGACGAAGGTGAAGGCGTCACCGGTCGCGGCCGCGCGGGCGGTGCGGCCGATCCGGTGGACGTAATCGGCCGGCGCCATCGGCACGTCGAAGTTGACCACGTGGCCGAGCTCGGTGATGTCGATGCCGCGCGCCACGATGTCGGTGGCCACCAGTACCCGGTAGGCGCCGCTCTTGAAACCGGCCAGCGCCTGGGTCCGCTGCGGTTGCGAGCGGTTGCCGTGGATCCGCTCCGCCGTAATGCCGTTCTTGACCAGGAACTTGAACAGCCGGTCGGCACGATGCTTGGTGCGGGTGAATACCAGCGCCTCGGCCATCTCGCCCCGCTCCAGCAGCGTCAGGAAGAGCGCCGACTTCAATTCCTGCGGCACCGGATAGACTGCCTGGGTGATCCCGGTGGCCGGCGTTGACTGCCGCTCCAGATTGATGCTCACGGGATTCTGGAGCATGTCCCGGGTCAGCGCCAGAATCGGGGCAGGCATGGTGGCGGAAAAGAACAGGGTCTGCCGCTTGTTCGGGACGTGCTTGAGAATCTTCCGGATCTCGGGGAGGAAGCCCATGTCGAGCATCCGGTCGGCCTCGTCGAGCACCAGGTACTCGACCTTGCCGAGCGACGCGTAGGGCGCCTTGAGGTGGTCGAGCAGGCGGCCGGGGGTGGCGATCATCACGTCGACGCCGCTCCGGAAGGCGCGTTCCTGCGGGCCCATCCCCACACCGCCGAAAACGGCGGCACCGGTGACCGGCGTGTGGACGGCGAGGTCCTCGAGGTCTTCGAGAATCTGGGCGGCCAGTTCACGCGTGGGGGTGACGACCAGCGCGCGAATGGTGCCGCGCGGCTTGTCGATCAGGTGATGAAGAATCGGCAACAGGAAGGCGGCGGTCTTGCCGCTGCCGGTCTGGGCGCAAGCGAGCACGTCCCGGCCGGCCATGGCCGACGGGATGGCATCAGTCTGGATCGGCGTGGGCCGGGCGAATCCGAGTTCCTTGACGGCCTTGAGCAGTCCGGGGTGCAGGTCGAGCGAGGCGAAAGTCAGCGGGACGATCCTTGGTGTGGTGTCTGAGAAAAATGTGCGAGCCACGCACCATACCCTGCGGCCTCGAGCTGCTCGACCGGGATGAAGCGGAGTGACGCGGAGTTCATGCAGTAACGTTGCCCGGTGGGTGCCGGGCCGTCATCAAACAGATGTCCGAGGTGCGCGTCGCCGTGGGCGGAGCGTACCTCGGTGCGGGTCATCCAGAGGCGCCGGTCGACCCGGGTGACCAGATGCTCCGGGGCCAGCGGTTGGCTGAACGAGGGCCACCCGGTGCCGGAATCGAACTTGTCGCGCGACGAAAAAAGCGGCGCCCCGGAAACCCGGTCGACATACAGACCGTCGCGGTGTTCGTCCCAGTACTCGTTGGCGAACGGCGGCTCCGTCCCCTCCTGCTGCGTTACCTGATACTGCAGCGGGGTGAGCCGGGCCTTGAGCTCGGCATCGGAGGGGCGAGTCCAGCTCATCGGGCGTCCAGTACCTCAACCGTGAAGTAGAGAATCGCGTTGGGCGGAATCGGGCCGACGCCCGACGGACCATAGCCGAGCGAAGGCGGGATGATCAGCTGCCGCTTGCCGCCGATGTTCATTCCCACCACCCCTTCGTCCCAACCCGCTATCACCCGCCCCATTCCGGCCGGGAAGGAGAAGGGCGAGCCGACGTCGGTGGAGTCGAACGAGGTGCCGTCGGTGAGGCGGCCATCGTAATAGACATCGACTGTCTGACCGGCGGTGACTGCCGGGCCGTCTCCCACGACCAAGTCGCGATAATAGAGTCCGGTCGCGGTCCGGGTGGAGGCGGGGATATCGACCTTCAGTTCGGCGGCGAAGGTGGTCTCTTCAATGGGCACATTGGCTCCCGGAACAGTGGGGACGGTTGCCGATTCGGCCTCCTTGCCACCCGAACAAGCGGTGAGCAGCAGCAGGGCAATGACCGGCTTGATACGACGCAACATGGAAATTCCTCGGATATTTGGCATCTATTGAAGATAGTCACGCCAACTCTCTGCCAACGGTGTGCGTAGACTTCTGGTTCCGTGTTTCCCTTCCTCATCGGAGTGTCACCGATGTTCATGAATGCCCGTTCGGCTGCTCTGACGGCTGCCCTGACCCTGGCGCTGCCGGGATTGGCGGCCCAGCGCGCTCCCTCGCCTCCCTCGGTCCTGGCCATCACCGGCGCCCGGCTGGTGCCGGTTTCCGGTCCCGTGATCGAACGAGGGACCATTGTGATCCGGGATGGCAGGATCACCGCCCTCGGCGCCAATGTCACCGCCCCGGCCGATGCCCGGGTCATTGATGGTGCAGGGTTGTCGATCTATCCCGGCCTGATCGATGCAGCCAGCTCTCTTGGAGTGCCCCGCGCTGCCACTGGCGGCGGCGGTCCGGGCGGGTTCGGCGGCGGCGGCGGAGCGCCACCGGCTGCCAGTCAGCAGGGGACAGCCAATTCGGCCTATCCGGTGGGTCAGCGACCGGAGGTGGCAGTGGTCGATCTCCTCAAGGCCGATGCCGCCCAATGGAGCAATGCCCACGCAGCGGGGATCACGGTGGCCCACGCCATTCCGAACAGCGGGATGTTCCGGGGCCAGTCCGCGGTAATCGCCCTGGGCTCTGGCGAGGTGCCGGCCTTGGTCGTCAAGGCGCCGATAGCCCAGGCGATTGCCTTCCAGGGGATTCGCGGCGCCTTTCCCGGCTCTCTGATGGGGGTCTTCGCCGCCATGCGGCAGATGTTCCTCGACGCCCAGCGCTACGGCGCGGCGGTGTCAGCAGCCACCCGCGATCCGCGGGGATCGCCGCGTCCGGAGTGGAATCCCTCGCTGGAGGCGTTGCAGGCGGCCTTGGCCGGGACGATGCCGGTGGTCTTCGAGGCCGACACCGAGCGCGAGATCCTGCGCGCCCTCGATTTTGCCGGGGAGTTCAATCTCAAGCCGATCATCGCCGGAGGCGACGAGGCCTGGAAGGTCACGGCACGCCTCAAGGCCGAGAACGTGCCGGTGCTGCTCTCGCTCAACTTCCCGAAGCCGACCGCGGCACCGGCGGCCGATGCCGATCCCGAGCCGATCCGGGTGCTGCAAGGTCGGGTCGACGCGCCGAAGGGACCCGGCAGGTTGGCGGCGGCGGGAGTGCGGTTCGCCTTCACGCAAGGGGGGGGGACTTCCTGGAGCGATCACCTCCCCAACATGCGTCGCGCGGTGGCCGCTGGGTTGTCGCCCGACGCTGCGCTCCGTGCTCACACGCTGGCTGCCGCCCAGATTCTCGGAGTCGAAGACCGCTTCGGCTCGCTGGAGGTAGGCAAGGCCGCCCACCTGGCGGTGGTGCGAGGCGACATCTTCGACAGCACCAGCCGGGTGACCCACGTGGTGGTCGATGGCGCGGTGACCGAGATGCCGGCTCCGGCCGCCACCGCAGCCAACGGTCGACCGGGCGGCGGTGCTCGCGGACCCGGTGGTCCCGGCGGTCCCGGTGCCACCGAGCTTGGCGGCACCTGGATGACCACCGTGGCGATCGAGGGAACCGATCACACCGTGACCATCGCGCTGCGGCAGGATGGACAACGGCTCATCGGGATGCTGCAAGGCGGCTTGGGTGTGGCCCAGATCAGCCACGGCGAGTTGAACGCCGACGGAGAGTTCCGGTTCACCGCTCCGGTCACCTTGCGGGATGGTACCGAGGAGGCCGTTTTCGTCGGCAACCTGACGGGCGATGCGATTCGCGGCGGGGTGTCGATCGTCGGTCATGCACTTGGCCGGTTCAGCGGGACGCGTCCTGCTCCGGCTGGCACCATCGCTGCGCCTGTCGCCAACCAACCCACCACCCACTGACCGGGAGGCCACGATGAAATCCACTCTCTGGACGTTGCTCGCGGCCGTCGCCATCGCCCCAGCCCTCGCGGCGCAGGGCACGGCGCCGGTCACCATGATCCGGAACGCGACCGTGTTGACGGTCACCAACGGCACCCTCACCGGCACTGACCTGCTGCTGCGTGGCGGCAAGATCGCGGCGATCGGGACCGGGCTCACGGCACCGGCCGGTGCCACTGTGATCGACGCCACGGGCAAGTTCGTGATGCCTGGCATCATCGATCCGCATTCCCACCTGATGAGCGACGCCATCAACGAAGGTTCGCTGTCGGTTACCTCGATGACCCGCATCGAGGACGTGCTCAACCCGACCTCTGCCGGGATCTATCGCGCCGCCGCCGGTGGCGTGACGATGCTCAACATTCTCCACGGCTCGGCCAACACCATCGGCGGGCAGAGCGCCACCGTCAAGCTCAAGCCCGGCAAGTCCGCAGCCGAAATGCTGGTGCCGGGCGCTCCGCCGGGGATCAAGTTCGCGCTGGGCGAGAACGTCACCCGCAAGAACTCCAACGTCACCAATCAGCAGCAGCGCCGTTATCCCTACACCCGGATGGGACAGGCCGAGGTGTTGCGGGACGCCTTCGTGCGGGCGCAGGATTATCGGGCGGAATGGGCCGACTACCGGGCCCGGGGATCCAAGGGTGTTCCGCCGCGCACCGATCTCGAATTGCAGCCGCTGGTCGAGGTGCTCGAGGGGAAGCGGCTGGTTCACGCGCACTCCTATCGCGCCGACGAGATGCTGATGCTGCTCAATCTGGCGGACGAGTTCGGCTTCAAGATCAAGACGCTGCAGCACGGTCTGGAGGGCTACAAGATCGCCTCCGAGATTGCCCGTCATGGGGCGGGATTGTCGACCTTTGCCGACAGTTGGTCCTACAAGATCGAGGCGTATGATGCGATTCCGCACAACTCCGCGATCCTGGTGCGGCACGGCGTGCTGACCACCATCAATTCCGATTCCGACGAGCGGATCCGGCGGCTCAACATCGATGCCGCCAAGCAGATGCGCTACGGCGGTCTGACCGAGAACGAGGCGATGCGGTTGATCACCATCAACGGGGCGATCCAGGTTGGTATGGGCGACCGGACCGGCTCGATCGAGGTGGGCAAGGATGCCGATCTGGCGATCTGGACGGCGCATCCGTTCTCGGTATATGCCCGCGTTGAAACCACCTTCGCCGACGGCGAGGTGACCTTCGACCGGCAGCGTGATCTGGCGATGCGTGAAACCATGGCGCAACAGCGCGCCGAACTCGAAAAGGCGCCTGAAAACAAGGCGCCTGCCAGCGGCGGTGGCCCGGGTGGCCGTGGCCGTCCGGCTCCCGCTCCCACGATGACGGAGATCGATCAATGAGCGCGCGCATTCAAGCGGCAAGCTGGACCGCAATGGCATTGCTGGCGGGCGTGTCACCGCTCACCGCCCAACTCGGCTCATACAATCCTCCCGCCGGTCCACAGGAGACGGTGGCGATTCGTGGTGCGATGATCCATCCCGTGAGCGGCCCGGTGCTGCCGCGCGGCACCATCGTGATCAGCGAGGGGAAGATCGTCGCTGTCGGTGCTGAGGTCACCGTTCCGGCAGGGGCCCGGGTGATCGATGGCGCCGGATTGCATGTCTGGCCCGGAATGATGGATGCCGGCACCACGATGGGTCTCTCGGAGATCGGTCAGGGCGCGGCCGGAACGGTCGACGCCTCGGAGACCGGCAACATCAATCCCAACGCGCAGGCGATCAACGGAATCAATCCGCACAGCGCCCATATCGGCGTGACCAGAGTGGTGGGGATAACTCACGTGGTCTCCAGTCCGCGGAGTGGTGCCATCAGCGGTCAGGCCGCACTCATCAACCTGGTGGGTGACACCCCGCCGCTGATGGCGGTGGTGCCCAACCTGGCGATGTACATGACGCTGCCGAGATCGGGCTTCGGGCGGGGCTTTGGCGGCGGCTTCGGGAACTTCGGGCAGCAGCCTGGCAACACTCAGGACGCCGACCGTGCCCGCAAGGCGCAACTCGATTCACTCACCCAGCTCTTTTCGGATGCCAAGGCGTACGGCAAGGCGCATGACGCTTATGCCAAGGACGCCACTCTGCCGCGGCCGCGGCACGATCTCCAGCTCGCCGCCCTGCTGCCGATGCTCCGCGGCGAGATGCCGGTGATGTTCTCCGCCGACCGGGTGACCGACATCCGCGCCGCGATCACCTTCGCGGCCGAGAACGGGCTCAATCCGATCATTGTTGGTGGTCGGGATGCCTGGATGATGACCGATGAATTGAAGGAGAAGGACGTTCCGGTGATCCTGACCGGAGTGATGGCATTGCCCGGTCTGGAGGACGATTCCTACGACGTGAACTTCAGTGCGCCGGCCAAGCTGGCCGCAGCCGGAGTGCGCTTCGCGATCACCTCGGGTGATGCCGGCTCGGAAGCCCGCAACCTCCCCTACGTGGCCGGGATGGCGGCGGCGTTCGGCTTGTCGTCGACCGATGCTCTCAAGGCCGTCACGCTGGCACCCGCGGAGATCTTCGGAGTGGCCGATCGTCTGGGGTCGCTGGAGACCGGCAAGATCGCCAATCTGGTGGTGACCAACGGCGACATCCTGGAGGCGCGCACGCTGACCCGTCACCTCTTCATCGACGGGCGCGAGGTGCCGCTGGGCAACAAGCACGAACAGTTGTACGAGATGTTCATCGGGAGGCCGTAGGGGGGGTGAACGGGGCGCGGCAGAGCCGCGCGGGTGAACGGTGAACGGGGGCGAGGTGAAAGGTGAAAGGTGAAAGGGAAAAAGGTGAAACGTGAAAGGTGAAAGGGAAAAAGGTGAAACGTGAAACGTGAAACGTGAAACGGGTACTGGGTTGCAGTCCCTTTCACCTTTCACCTTTCACTTTTCACCTTTCACCTTTCCCGTTCACCGCCTCTCAACCTATTCGATCGTTCGTCGCAGCCGGCTTTGCACAGCTGCTCCCTCCCGAATGTCGAACGCGGCGGGATGATCGATCGGCAGCCAGACCAGGTCGCCATCCCGCACCAGCGACTCGGGGCGAGGGTGCAGGAAGCTGCCCGAGGCATCGATGGTGTCGATCGCCGTGACGGCGCTCAGGTCTCCCACTTCTGCCACCTGCCCGCCGGTGCGTGCCACGGCGTCCTTGAAGTTGATCGCCACGTCGGCCCGGAGCGGCGGCGCTCCCGGAATAACCAGATGGCCACCGCGGACCAGCAGATCGTAGGCGCCAGCCGCATTGAAGGGGAGGCGCTGGTAGTCACTGATGTCGGCGGCGGCGTATCCGCCCGTTGCGATGGCATCGAGCGCGCCGAGGATCGCGGCAACGTGCAGGCGCCGTAGCGCCTGCTTGTCGGGGTCACCCGGGAGAGCACCGCTTTCGATCAGTACCGTGCTGGTGCCCCAGGTCTGCATCAGGTCGCCGAAGGCGCGCGGGTTGAAGGTGTCGTCGTATTGGGCGATCCGCTCTGGCAACTCGGGCGCCAGCATCTTCGCGATTCCCGCCGCCACCTGGCGCGCGCGAGTCCTGGCAGGACCCCAGCTCCGTTCGGCATCGGCGGCTGGTGCCAGCAGGGCGATCGCTGCCTGCGGTCCGCCGCGACCGGCGCGAGTGCGGGCGCTCTGGTCATGCAGGTTGAAGCCGAAGGCCGGCTGCAGCCGGTCGCGCAGCTCCTTGAGGGTGCGACCCTCGGGCGTGCTCAGGTTGCGGGCGTCGCGATTGATGTCGATTCCGGCGACATTCTCTCTCTGAAATCGTTCGGCCCCGTCGGGGTTGAGCATCGGCAGTACCACAACGGTGAGCTGCCGCGACAGGCGCTCGCGCAGCGGATCACTGCCAGGCGCCGCCAGCCAGGCGAAGATGTCGGCCAGCGCCATCGTCGCGGTGGCCTCGTCGCCATGCATCTGCGACCAGAGCAGGACCGTAGTGGGGCCGCTCCCGAAGGTGACAGTTCGCAATGCTCGCCCCTGCATCGACCGGCCAACCTCCTCCACCCGGAATCGCGGCGATTGCAGTGAGGGTGCGATCGCTTCCCAGTAGGCATTGTGCCGAATCCGTCGCGAGCTGATTGCCGCCACCCGGTGGCTGTCGGCAATGCGGAGCCCGTTGGCGAGTGTCATCGCTTCGACCGGTTCCGTCCGAGGCGTGAGCGCGGCAGGGGTTGCCGGCCCGCGGCCGCAGGCAAGAATCGGGAGCAGTGCAAGGAGCGTGAGGGTGCGGATCATCGTCTGCCTCGTGAGTACCGTGTGTGCCGTGTGTGCCTTGTGTGCATGCGTGTCGAGGCGATTGGCGCTGTTGCATCGCTCTCGCCCGGAGGGTGACCGTCTCAGAGCGGCCATAGGTGGCCGGTGCCCGGTTTGGAATCGCACCGAATGGGCGGCCACCTCTCGGCCGCGTCGAGACGGTCACCCTCCGGGCGATGGCACTGGGAACTGCACGTGTTGCTGTCGGTGGTTCGCAGGGCCATCCGCCGCCTATCTGGCGAACATCTGCTCGATCCGCCGGAACGCCTTGAACTCCAGCGCGTTGCCTGCCGGGTCGAGGAAGAACATCGTCGCCTGTTCGCCGGGGAGTCCCGCAAAGCGGATTCCCGGTTCAATCAGGAAGGCGACTCCGGCCTGGCGGAGTCGCTCTGCCATTGCATGCCAGGAATCCCAGTCGAGCACCACGCCGAAATGCCGGACCGGAACGGCGTGACCGTCCACCGCGTTGGTTGCGGTCCGGGTCAGTTCGTCCGGGGCGAGATGAGCGACGACCTGGTGACCGAAGAAATCGAAGTCGATCCACTGCTCGCTGCTGCGACCTTCGGCACAGCCGAGGAGGCCACCATAGAAGCGGCGGGCGGCGGCGAGATCATCGACTGGAAAGGCAAGGTGGAATGGCGGCATCTTCATGTCCTGAAGTTGGCGGATGGTGATGAGCTTGGCAACGGCGTTATCGGGCGATCATTGCCGCCATCGCCAGCGCGTCGTCGAAGGTCGCCATCAGGTCGTTCGCTGCCACTTCATTGGAGAGGTCGGAGGCGAGGATCGTGGCACACGGCCCCGGCTGAATCTCGGCAAAGAGCACCCGGGTGTTGCAGCTCTTCATCTGGCGGATCAGGGTCTGCAGTGCGTGCAGACCGGTGGCATCGATCGCCGGAACATGACGCATCCGGATGATCAGCACCGCAGGCGCATCGGCAACCTGCATCATGGCGTTGCGGAAGGCTTCCGCCGCACCGAAGAAGAAGGGGCCGTTGATTTCATAGACCTCCACCCCGGCCGGAATGGTGCGGGTGAACACCGCTCCGGAGAGGTCACCACTCGGATGCGCCGGATCGGCCAGTTCTCCGGTGATCGAGGTCACGTTGGTGACCTCGGCCATCCGCTTCATGAAGAGGAACGCCGCCAGCACCAGTCCTACCTGAATCGCCACGGTGAGGTCCACCAGCACGGTCAGCAGGAAAGTGGCGATCAGCACCAGGACGTCGGAGCGCGGCGAGCGCAGCAGCCGCCGGAAGGCGCTCACTTCGCTCATGTGCCAGGCGACCACGACGAGGATGCCACCCAGAGTGGCCATCGGAATCATCGCCGCCCAGGTACCGAAGAAAAGGGTGATCAGCAGCAAGGTCACGGCGTGGATCATCCCGGCTACCGGGGTGCGGCCGCCGTTCTTCACGTTGGTGGCGGTGCGTGCGATCGCCCCGGTGGCCGGTATGCCGCCGAACAGCGGCGAGGCGATATTGGCGATTCCCTGAGCCACCAGTTCCATGTTGGAGCGATGGCGACCGCCGATCATCCCGTCGGCGACCACCGCCGACAGCAGTGATTCGATCGCGGCGAGCGCGGCAATCGTGAAGGCGGGGCCGATCAGCGCCGGGATCATCGCCAGGTCGACGTGCGGGATGGTCGGCATCGGGAGGCCCGCGTGGATTGGCCCGAAGCGGTCGCCGATGGTCTCGACCGGCAACTCGACCAGGCGGACCAGCAGGGCGGTAACCAGCAGGGCGACGAATGGTCCCGGAATCCGGCGGCTCACCCGCGGCCACAGCTGGATGATGACGATGGTGCCGAGCGCGATGCCGATGGCTCCGAGGTTGAAGCGATCGAGTGCCCCGCCGTAGGCCTGCCATTTGGGGAGGAATTCCGCCGGGAGATCGGCGATCCTGAGTCCGAGAATGTCGTTGATCTGGCTCGAGAAGATCAGCAGCGCGATCCCGCTGGTGAATCCGACGGTGACCGGATAGGGAATGAACTTGATCGCGGCACCGAGCCTGGCCACGCCGAAACCGACCAGGATCACCCCGGCCATCAGGTTGGCCACCAGCAGCCCGTCGATGCCGTGCTGCTGCACGATGCCGTAGACGATCACCACGAACGCGCCGGTCGGCCCCCCGATCTGCACCCTTGAGCCGCCCAGCAGCGAGATCAGGAAGCCGGCGATGACCGCCGTGTAGAGGCCGCGGTCGGGAGTGACGCCGCTGGCAATGGCGAAGGCGATGGCGAGCGGGAGGGCAACGATGCCGACGGTGATGCCGGCCCCGAGGTCGGCGAGAAATTGGCGACGGTGATAGCCGGGCAGCGTCGCCAGGATTTTGGGGACAAGCACGCGTGGTCGACTTTCTGGCAATGGTGGTGCTCAGGTCACCGAATCATAATCCTGCATCGGGATGGCCCAGCAACTTGGCCACCAGGCGCACCATCTCCTCCACGGTGTAGGGCTTGGCCAGGAAATCGGTTATCCCCATACTCGCCGCCTTGGCGACGCTGCCGTTGGCGGAGAGCCCGCTGGCGGCGATGATCCGGATGCCAGGGTCGATCGTTCTGAGCGCCTTGATGGTGGCGACCCCGTCCATGATCGGCATCATCATGTCGGTCAGCACCAGGGCAATCTCGGCGCGGCGTTCAGAAAAAATCGCCACCGCTTCGGCGCCATGCGCGGCCACCACGACCCGGTAACCGAATAACTCCAGTGTGTGGCTGGTGATCAGGCGTATGGCAGACTCGTCATCCACCACCAGGATCAGTTCGCCATTGCCGCGAGGCAGTGCGGGCGGCGTGGTTGGCGGCGCAATCTCGCCCGCTGCAGTGAGGGCAGGGAGATAGATCCTGAACACCGACCCCTTCCCCTCCTCGCTGTACAGATTGATGTGGCCGCCGTGACTCTCGACCACTGCCTGCACTGTGGCAAGCCCGAGGCCGGTACCCTTGCCGACTTCCTTGGTGGTGAAGAACGGGTCAAATATCTGGTCCTGGAGCGCCCGCGGGATTCCGGTGCCGGTGTCGGACACTGTCAGGACCACGAAGTTTTCCGGTCCATCACCACCGCGCTCGGGGACCCGGTCCTTGGTCAGATTGGCTGCTTGCAGCCGCAGGATGCCTCCTCCCGGCATGGCGTCGCGGGCGTTGACCGCGAGATTGAGCAGCACCCGATGGAGCTGGGTGGCGTCGCCGTTCACCGGCCAGAGCCCGGTCGGTTGCTCGAATTCAAGAGTGATGCTGCGATCAAAGGTCTGCCGGATCAGGGAGACCACTTCGGCCATGACCTGCTCGAGGCGGACCGATACCCGCAACCCCTCCACGCCGCGGGTAAACGAGAGCACCTGCCGCACCAGCCCGGCTCCCCGGCGCGCACTGGCCTCGATCGTCTCGAGGGTAGCCAACTCCCGGGGATTGGCGGCATCCATCTTGAGCATTTCCACGCCCATCAGGATCGGGGAGAGGACGTTGTTGAGGTCATGGGCAATGCCGCCAGCGAGGGTGCCGATGCTCTCCATTCGTTGGGTGCGCAATTGCTGCGCCTCCAGTTTGCGGCGCTCCGTTACATCGTGGGCCAACACCAACCTGGCGGACCGCCCCTCCCACTCGATGCTGTCCGAAACAATCTCCACATCCAGCAGCTCGCCACTCCGCGTCTGGTGACGCCACAGGCCGAACAGCTCACGGCCAAAGCGGTGATGTCGGGAATCGTTGCGAAGTCGTTCGACATCCTCCGCCGGGCGGATGTCGAAGATCGTCATTCCATCGAGAAACTCCCGCTCGCTCCAACCGTAGCGATGTACCGTAGCTTGATTGACTGCCAGGAACTTGAAGCTATCTGTGTCGTGTACCATCATCGGGTGCGGATTGTTGGTGAACAACAGGCGGTAGCGCTCCTCGGAGGCTTGCAGCTCTTCCTCGGTCCGGGCTCTTGCCGTGGCATCCCGGCAGGTGACCAGAATGGCCAGGCCATCACCGAACGGGAACGAGCTGGCGGTCACGTCGGTGGGCACTACTTCGCCAGTCACCGTTACCATCGGTTCGCGGTTTTGCGGGACGCTGGTGGGGTGTGCCATGAGCCGCGCGACCCGCTGGTGAATCTGGTCGTGCACCCCGGGGTGGAAGAATTCCAGTGGAGAGTGGCCCAGGACTGAGGCGGGGTCGGCGGCCTTGAGCAAGCGCAGGCCGGCCGGATTCATGTAGATGATGCGCATGTCGCGACTGACGAAGATGCAGTCGCCGGAGCCCTCGACCAGATGGCGAAAGGAGACATCGCCGAATGTCGGGGTGCTCTTCCATTCGTCGTGGAGGTGATCGTCAGGCAGAGACATGAGCGGTCCTCGGCAGGAGGGGTGTCGGCCGTCTTTGGTAATCTACGTTGCGGAAGCGATTGCCGTCAGTCCCCGGTGCGGGGCAACACCATTCTCCTCGCCCAGCGCTTCCACGCCTCCATCACCAGCAACACCGGAGCGGCGAGCAGCGCGATCAATGCCCAGGTCGCCAGCGGCAAGGGCTCCACCCCCAGCAGCGACTGCATCAAGGGCCACTCGGTTGCGGCCACGTGAATGGCAAGTGCCACTGCGGCACCGCCCACCAGCAGACGATTGTTGCGGATCGGGATGCGGAATGCCGAGCGTCGCTCGCTGCGGCAACTGAAGACGTGGTAGCTCTGCATCACAACCAGGAGCGCGAGGATCATTCCGCGTGCCTCCGCCTCGGGACGTCCGGACTCGAGTAGCGCCAGCCACGCCGCGAAGCAGAGCACCGCCATGGTGAGTCCGCCCACCATCACCTGTGAGATCATGGCGCGGTCGAAGATCCCGACCGATGGACGCACCGGCGGCTGCTCCATCACTCCGGGTTCACCCGCCTCGAATGCCAGCGCCACATCCTGGATTCCGTTGGTGACGAGGTTGAGCCAGAGGATCTGGACCGCCAGTAGCGGCAACGGCAATCCCAGCACCACAGTGGCCGCGATCAACGTCATCTCTGCGATGCTGGTGCTCACCAACAGCAGGGTGACCTTGCGCACGTTGGCATAGGCGAAGCGTCCCTCCTCGATGCCGGCCACGATCGAGGCGATGTTGTCGTCGGTGACGATCATCGCCGCGGTGTCGCGCGCAACGTCAGTTCCGGATCCCATTGCGACACCGAGGTGGGCGGTGCGGAGCGCGGGGGCGTCGTTCACGCCGTCACCGGTGACGGCCACGAACTCCCCTGCGGCCTGCAACGCCTGGACGATCTGCACCTTCTGCTCCGGTGCCACGCGCGCGAAGACGCGACCGCGCATCACCGCGTTACGGAACGCCTCGCCGGCTGGGTCGCCGAGTGCACGCAACTCGGCGCCGGTGCAGACGGCAGCCTCGGTGGTAGCGAGCCCGAGGGTGCGTGCGATCGACAGCGAGGTGAGCGGATGGTCGCCGGTGATCATCACCACGCGGACGCCGGCGTTCTGGGCCGTTGCGATCGCGGGCGGCGCCTCCGGGCGCACCGGATCGATGAAGGCGGCTAGGCCGAGCAAGGCGAGCGGCGGCAATGTGTCTGGCGCAAGATGGATGCCGGGGATCGCCGACCCAGCCGCCACCGCCAGCACCCGGTAGCCGTCAGCCGCCAGCGACTCGGCACGAGTGACCACGGCCGCAGGATTCCAGATCCCCCCCCCACAGACCTGACCGCATCTCGCCACCACATCCTCGACCGCTCCCTTCAGCGCAACCTGCGGTCCGGTTGCGCTGTCGTACTGCACGGCAGCCCAGCGCCGCGCCGATTCGAAGGGAATGCTGCCGGCGAGCGGGTTCGCGCGTCGTTCGATTGCCGGGTCAAGGCCGAGCTTCCAGGCGAGGGCCAGCAGAGCGACATCCATCGCATCGCCTGAGTGAGTCCAGTCACCGGTCGGTTTGCGGACCAGCGTCGCCTCGTTGCAGAGCACTGCGGCGCGGGCCAGGCCGAGTACGGCTTCGCGGGGCATGCCAGCGGGCACTGCAACCTCTCCCTCACCCCTGTATCCCTCGCCACTGACGTCGATTGCCGTTCCGTCCGGCAGCACCACCACCCGGACCGTTTGCTGGTTGACGGTGAGAGTTCCGGTCTTGTCGCTCGCCACCACTGTGCAACTGCCGAGCGATTCAACCGCATCGAGTCGGCGCACGATCACGTTGCGCGAAGCCATCTTGCGCGAGGCGAGCGAGAGCGCAACCGTCATGGCGACCGGCAGCCCCTCGGGAATTGCCGAGACCGCCATGGCCACCATGAAGACGAACACCTCGGTTGGTGCCAGCCCGCGAGAGAGCGAGATCGCGCCGAGGATGGTTCCGAACGCGACCACTGCGATGGTCACCTGGCGGGCGAAGCGCTCCATCCGGATGACCAGCGGCGGCTTGGCGCCGTCTTCTGCCTGCGAGGCGATCGCTATGCGGCCTACTTCGGTGTCGGTGCCGGTTGCGAATACCAGCCCGCGGCCCCGGCCGGTGCTGACTGTGGCGCCGGCATACGCGAGCGAGCGACGATCGCCAGCAACAGCCTCAGCGGCAACCTGGTCGACTGTCTTGTGGACCGGCAGTGATTCGCCGGTGAGGAACGCTTCATCTAGCGTCAGTTCGTTGACATCGAGCAGACGCAGGTCGGCGGGGACGCGGTCACCCGATTCGATGAGGACGATGTCACCAGGAACCAACTGCTCTGACAAGAGCGAGATCACTGCGCCGTCGCGCATCACCCGCGCCTTGGCTACCAAGTAATGCTGCAGCGACGCCGCACTCTGTTCGGCGCGCCACTCCTGCACCGCGCCGATGATCACGTCGAGCAGCACCACCGCAGCGATGAATCCGGCGTCCTTGTAGTCACCAAGCAGTGCCGCCAACATACCGGCGACAACCAGCACGATCACCAGCGGTGAACTGAATTGGCGGACTAAGATTTCCAGCGGGGTGGGGCGGCGCGGTTCGGGGAGTCGGTTGAGGCCGTGGCGCGCCAAACGCTCGGCAGCCGCCTCCTCGCTGAGGCCGGCTGGACTCGCATCGAGCCTGGCCAGGGCCTGCTCGGCAGAGAGGGCATGCCAGGCGTGGGACATGATGGAATGTAGGTGCGCACCCTGAAGGAGGGTGAACGGGACGCGCCCACCGGCCACGCTTGGTGAACGGTGACCGGGGGAGAGCGAGGCACGCGCCTCTGTCCTCCCGCCTTGCGTCGGCTCGTCCGCCGCGCTAATATACAACCATATGGTTGTACGTCGCTCTGCATCCGTCCGCCGGAACAATGACCGGCTCGATCGCCTCTTCCGGGCGCTGGCCGACCGGACTCGGCGCGATATCGTCGCCCGCGTCCTCGCCGGCGAGGAGGCCTCGGTGTCGGCGCTGGCCACCCATTACGCGATGTCGTTCGCCGCGGTGCAGAAGCATGTCGCGGTGTTGGCAGCGGCGGGGCTGGTGACCAAACACGCTCGCGGCCGCGAGCGGCTGGTGCGCGGCAACCCGAAGGAACTCGCTCGGGCGCGCGAGCTGCTTGCGGAACTGGAGCTGCGTTGGACGTCCCGATTCTCCCAGCTCGATGCGATTCTCGCCGAGCCCACTCAACCCATGGAGCAACGATGCCGATCACTTCCGTCACTTCCGATCCCGAAGCCCTGACCCTGACGATCGTCGCCGAATATCCGGTGCCGGTGGAGCGGTTGTGGGCTGCGTATGCTGATCCCCGCCAGCTCGAGCGCTTCTGGGGTCCGGTCGAATGGCCTGCCAAGTTCACCCGGCACGACATGAAGGTGGGTGGCCGCTCCGAGTACTACATGACCGGACCGGACGGGACGAAGGCCGCGGGATGGTTTCGCTTCCTGGACGTGCAGCCAGGGAAGCTGATCGAGGTGGAGGATGGCTTTTCAGACGAGAATGGAAAACCCAACCCAGCCATGCCGACGATGCACATGATCTTCTCGTTCAGTGAGACACCAGCAGGGTCGCGCTTCCAGAGCGTGACGACCTTCCCGAGCCTCGAGGCGATGGAGGAGTTGATCAAGATGGGGATGATGGAGGGGATGCGCTCGGCGATGAGCCAGATTGATGCGGTGCTGGCTGAACGGTGAAACGTGAAACGTGAAAGGTGAAAGGTGAAAGGTGAAAGGGGAACAGGCGTTCGGGTGAGCCAACGGGTCTCGACCCACACCCCAACCCGCCCAGCCCCCTTTCACCTTTCACCTTTCACCTTTCACGCTTCACCCTTCACCTTGCCACTCGCCCGGGCAGGCCACTCTATATTCCGCTTGTCGCCAGGGGCATCCCGGTCCACTTCGGGGCCGTGATTGAGAGGGACCCTTCGAACCTGACCCGGTTGATACCGGCGGAGGGAGGCGGCCCAGCACCGGAGTGTCCACGATGGCCACCAGCGCCCTGCCTTCCTCCTCGTTCGCCGACGCCTTTCCCTGCTCCGCCAAGGTTCACCTCGAAGGCCCTCACGGCATCCGGGTGCCGGTGCGCGAGATCACCCTCGCCGATGCTCCCGACGGCACACCCAACGCACCGCTCCGGGTCTATGACACCTCGGGTCCGCAGGGACACGATGTCCGCGAGGGGTTGCCGCCGATTCGTGATTCATGGATTCGTGCCCGCGATGTGGCGGAGCGTCCCGACCGCGATCAGTCGCTGGGGATCGCCATGCCGCCTGGACTTCGCCGCCCGGTGCTCCGTGGCAACGGCTGCGTCACCCAGATGCATTACGCCCGTCGCGGCGAGATCACTCCCGAAATGGAGTTCATCGCGCTGCGGGAGGGACTCCCGGCCGAGTTCGTTCGGAGCGAGGTGGCGCGTGGCAGAGCGATCATCCCGGCCAACATCAATCACCCCGAGGTCGAGCCAATGATCATCGGTCGCGGCTTCCACGTGAAGATCAACGCCAACATCGGCAACTCCGCCGTGGTCTCCTCGATCGAGGAGGAGGTCGAGAAGCTGCGCTGGGCCTCGCTCTGGGGCGCCGACACCGTGATGGATCTCTCCACCGGCAAGGACATTCACGAGACGCGGCAGTGGATCCTCCGGAACGCCGCCGTGCCGATCGGCACGGTGCCGATCTACCAGGCGCTGGAAAAGGTCGGCGGTGTCGCGGAGGATCTCACCTGGGAAGCATACCGCGACACCCTGATCGAGCAGGCCGAGCAGGGAGTCGACTACTTCACCGTGCACGCCGGCGTGCTGCTCCCCTACATCCCGATGACGGCCAGGCGGATGACGGGGATCGTCTCGCGCGGCGGCAGCATCATCGCCAAGTGGTGCCTGGCCCACCACAAGGAGTCGTTCCTCTACACCCACTTCCGCGAGATCTGCGAGATCATGGCGGCTTATGACGTCTCCTTTTCGCTGGGCGACGGACTCCGTCCGGGAAGCATCGCCGATGCCAACGACGAGGCCCAGTTCGCCGAACTGAAGACTCAGGGTGAGCTCACCAGCATCGCGTGGGAGCACGACGTGCAGGTGATGAACGAGGGGCCGGGCCACGTTCCGATGCACCTGATCAAGGAGAACATGGAGAAGCAGCTCGAGTGGTGCCATGAGGCGCCGTTCTACACTCTCGGGCCGCTGACCACCGACATCGCTCCTGGCTACGATCACATCACCAGTGCCATCGGCGCCGCGATGATCGGCTGGTACGGCACCGCGATGCTCTGCTACGTGACGCCCAAGGAGCACCTCGGCCTTCCCAACCGCGACGATGTCAAGACCGGGGTGATCACCTACAAGATCGCGGCCCACGCCGCCGATCTGGCCAAGGGTCACCCGCGGGCTCAGCAACGCGACGACGCGCTGAGCAAGGCGCGCTTCGAGTTCCGCTGGCGTGACCAGTTCCATCTGGCGCTCGATCCGGTGACCGCGATGGCGTACCACGACGAGACGCTGCCGGCCGAAGGGGCGAAGGTGGCCCACTTCTGCTCGATGTGCGGCCCCAAGTTCTGCTCGATGCGGATTTCCCAGGATATCCGCGACGCGGCAAAGCTGGCAGAGGCCGAGGCGGGGATGGCGGCGAAGGCGGCAGAGTTCAAGGCGGCGGGCAGCGAGATATACGTCTAAAAAGAGAGAAAGAGAGAAGGGGGCGGGGGGGCGGCCCCCCGTCTCAGTCTTTAATTCTCTTTGGCTTGACAATATCCATACATGATTATATGCTTGTTTTATGACCAGATCAATTCCGCTCCGCTTGGCGGTCATCATCGCCCTGATCCCGGCCGGAATCGGGGCCCAGGCGCCGCTTTCGCTTCGTGAGGCGCTCGGACGGGCTGCTGTGTCGGCCTATTCCAATCGGGTGGCTGAGGCCGACTACCGAGCGGCTGGCGCCCGGTCGGCACTGGCCAACCAGGGGATTCTCCCAACCGTCCGGGCCGATGTGGGGGCGATTCACACCAACGATCCCCTAGCCGGATTCGGCTTTCTGCTCCGCCAACGCTCGGCTACCACCGCCGCCTTTGATCCTGAGGGATTGAACAACCCCGATCCGCGAACCGATGTCGGCTCGGTCCTCACGGCCGAGCTTCCGTTGATCAATCTCGACGCCTGGGCTGCCCGGCGTGCAGCGGGACACGCCCAAAGAGCGGAGGGATTCCGTCGTGACTGGTCGGCCACTGCCGTTCAACTGGATGTACTGACCGGCTATTACGGCGCCGTCCTGGCGCGGGAACGCGCCGACGTACTTCGGGCATCGGAGATGGCGGCACAGGCCCACCTGCGGCGCGCCGAATCGGTCTACCGGAACGGTCTGGTGACGCGCTCCGATGTGTTGTTGGCGGAGGTGCGGCTCGGAGAGATCGAGACCCAGCGGATCGCCGCGGAAGCTGATGAGATCATTGCCCGCCAACGACTGGCCGTGATCCTCGGAACTCCGGGTGACACCGCCTTCACGTTGCCGCAGGTGATTCCGGTGGTGGTGATGCCAGTGGTCGACACCGCGGTTCAGGGGGAACGGGCCGACGTGGCAATGGTGGCGGCACAGGTTGACGCAGCCGAGGCTGATGTCCGTCGTCGCACCCTGACTCTGCTGCCGCGCATCAACGGATTCTCCCGGTTGGAATGGCACGACAGCCAGACGCCGTTTACCGGCAGGTCGATGGCGACGGTCGGCATCATGGCAACCTGGTCGCCGTTCAGTGGCGGCTCCGAACTGGCCGCCCGCAAGGAGGCGCTGGCAGCCAGCGATGCTGCGCGTGCTGGCCTGGAGGCGACCGAGGCGATGGCGGCACTCCAGCTTGCCAGCGCGCAGAGTGCGTTCAGAGTGGCATCGCATGCTTCAACCATTGCGGCCCGAAGCGTGGCCCAGGCGAGCGAGGCACACCGGATCGTGCAGCGCAAGTACGAGGGCGGCTTGGCTACCGTGGCGGAGTTGCTCGACGCCCAGGCAACCGAAATGAGTGCTCGACTTGCCGAAGCCAAGGCACGCCACGATCTGGTGTTGGCGCGTGGCACGCTGGCACGGGTGCAGGCGGAAGACCTCGACCCGCTGGCCGCTGCTCTGGATGCCATGACAGTCTGGAAGGAGCAGGAATGATGCGTCTGAAGACGACTGGTACGGTGGCCTTGGCGACAATCATCATGATCGGCTGTGGTGATGACCCGGCCGACCGACCACCGCTTGCCGAAGTGACGGAGGGCCGGGTGGTTGCGGTCAACGATACCGTCATCGCGGCGACGATCGATGCCACCGGGATGACGGCACCAATCGAGAGCGCCACACTGTCGACCAAGCTGATGGGGAGTGTGGAGCAGGTACTGGTGATCGAGGGAGAAAGGGTGACCAGAGACCAGTTGCTGGTGCGACTCGATCTGCGTGATCTGACGGCCAGAAGGAGCCAAGCCGAGGCGATGCTGGCTGACGCCGAAGCGCAGCGCGACCTGGCGGAGATGGCCGCGATCCGGGTGCGGGCGTTGCATGCCGACAGTGCCGCGCCGCAGGCCACACTAGATGCCGCGGAATCTGCCCTGGTCCGCGCTGCTCTGGGCGTGCGTGCGGCCAGGGCCGGCCTGGCGGAACTTGCCGCAACCACCTCCTACGGTGAGGTCAGGGCCCCGTTCGACGGTGTGGTGATGCGGCGGTTCGTCGATCCGGGCGCGTTCGTCGGACCGGGGGCTCCGCTGCTCCTGGTTGATCGAGCCGGAGCGTTGCGGGTCACGGCCACTGTGCCGGCCGCGGTGGCGGCGCTGCTCAAGCCGGGCGACACGGTGATGGTGGCGATCAATGGCGAAGCGCATCTGGCGCGAATGGAAGGAACGGCACGCTCAGGGGCCGGAACCTGGCTGGTGAATGCCGTCCTGCCGAATGGCGATGGCACGATCATGAGCGGCAGCGCGGCCACGATTTCGCTGCCTGCCGGAAATCGCGAGGCGTTGCTGGTGCCGACGGCTGCTCTGACGATTCAGGGCGACCTCACGACCCTGCTGCGGCGCACGGCACATGGCGATCTGCTCACCGTGGTGCGCACGGGCCAACGCGTTGGTGACTTCACGGCAGTCCACAGTGGGCTCTCCGCCGCCGACAGCGTGGTGATCCGGAAGGGATCCGGGAGGCGGTAATGGGAATCGCCGGGCGGGTCGCCGCCGCATGGCTCCAGTCCAAGCTGACCCCGTTGGTGACCATGGCGTCGTTGGCGGTGGGAGCGATCGCCATCGCGGCAACTCCGCGCGAGGAGGAGCCGCAGATCTCGGTACCGATGATCGACGTGATGGCGCAACTTCCCGGCGCCGGACCGGACGAGGTGGAGCAGACGGTGCTGCGACCGATCGAGCGGCGGATGCGCGAGATCGCCGGTGTGGAACATGTCTACGGCATCGCCGGCGACGGCTGGGCCCTGGCCACGGTGCGCTTCGAGGTGGGTCAGCCCCTCGACCTCAGCGTGGCCAAGGTGCACGCCAAGCTGCTGGCCGCGATCGACCAGTTGCCGCCGGTAACGGCGCCTCCGCTGGTCAAGCCGCACGCCATTGACGATGTCCCCGTGCTCGCGCTGACGTTGCACGGCGGCGGACTCGATGCAACCGCACTGCGGCAGGTGGCGGTTCATCTCGAGGACGACCTCCGCACCATTCCCGACGTCGCCCAGACCTTTACCGTGGGGGGGGCAACGCGCCAGTTGCGGGTCTCGCTCGATCCGGCCGGTCTGGCGGCAGCAGGCGTATCACCCGGTGAGGTGGTCATGGCGCTGAGGGGTGCCGGCGGCCGGTCGCAAGCGGGAGAGTTGAACGCCGACGGTGAGGTTTTGCTGGTGGAGGTCGGCTCGCCGCTGGCCACTCCCGAAGATGTCGCCCAGGTGATCGTCGCAACGCGGGGCGGACGCGCCATTCCGCTCGGCGCGGTGGCGACCGTCACCGAGGGGCCGCCGGATGCGGTACACCATGTGACCCATGCCGACCGCAGTGGTGCCGGACCGGCCGTGACGATCGCCCTGGCGAAGCGCGCGGGCGCCAATGCCACCGTGGTCACCCACGCGGCGCTCGAACGGGTTGCAGAGGCGAGAGGGCGCATCATCCCGGCCGACGTGTCGGTGGAGGTGACCCGTGATTACGGCGAGACTGCCGGAGAGAAGGCGTCGGAACTGATCCTTCACCTGATCATCGCGACCGTATCGGTGACGCTGCTGATCTGGCTCTTCCTGGGGTGGCGGGAGGCCCTGGTGGTGCTGGTAGCGGTTCCCGTCACGCTCGCCCTGACGCTGTTCATCTACTACATGCTGGGCTACACGCTCAACCGGATCACCCTGTTCGCGCTGATTTTCTCGATCGGGATCCTGGTCGATGACGCGATCGTCGTGGTCGAGAACATCTACCGTCACCTCGCTATGGGCGGCAAGGACGCTGAACAGGCGGCCATCGAGGGAGTGGACGAAGTCGGCAATCCGACCATCCTGGCCACCTTCACCGTGATCGCGGCGATCTTGCCGATGGCCTTCGTCTCGGGGATGATGGGCCCCTACATGCGCCCGATCCCGATCGGCGCCTCGGCCGCCATGATTGCGTCGCTGGCAGTCGCCTTCATGATCTCGCCTTGGCTGGCACTCCGGCTGCTCCGGGGCCATGTCCCAGCCAACAAGGATGAGGGGCCTCAAGAGGCGCGACCGTCACACGGCTGGTATCCCCGGCTGATGCGCGGGTTGATCGCCAACGGCGGCAGGCGGAAGGTGGTCTACCTCGGGACGATCGGCTTGCTGCTGGCATCGATGTCGCTGCTCGCCGTGCGGCTGGTGCAGGTCAAGATGCTGCCGTTCGACAACAAGTCGGAGTTCCAGGTGATTCTCGACTTTGACGAAGGGATTCCGCTCGAGACCTCGATGGCCGTGGCCGAGGAGGTGGCTGCCGTGCTCCGCGGGGTGCCGGAAGTGGTGAGCACCCAGACGTATGCCGGTGCAGCGGCACCCTTCAACTTCAATGGTCTGGTGCGTCACTACTTCATGCGGAGCGGCAGCAACGTCGCCGACGTGCAGGTGAATCTGGCGCCGAGGCACCTGCGGGAGAGACAGAGCCATGCGATCGCCGTGGCCGTGCGGCCGCAGATCGAAGCGGTGGCCGGACGCCGCGGCGCCCGCGTCAAGATCGCGGAGATCCCGCCTGGGCCGCCGGTATTGAGCACTCTGGTGGCGGAGGTGTACGGCCCAGATGATGCCAGTCGGCTGGCGGCGGCGGAGGTGGTCCGCAACGTGATGGAGGCGACGCCGGGCGTGGTGGACGTGGACTGGACCGTGGAAGCGCCGCAGCAGCGGCTCTCGCTCAGGGTCGATCGCGCCCGGGCCGGGGCAGTCGGCGTGTCGGTTGAGCAGGTGACCCAGGTGGTCGCGCTGGCCCTGCAGGGAATGCCGGTCGCTCTGGCGTCGCAACCGGGCGCGCGCGAACCGGTGACGATCGTGCCCCGGCTGGACAGAGGATTGCGGGATGACCTCTCGGCTGTGCTCGCGTTGCCGGTCGCGACTCCGGCGGGACCGCTTCCGCTGGGGCAGTTCGTGACGGTTGACACCCTGGTGAGAGAATCGGCCCGGCACTCGCGCAACCTGCGTCCGCTGGTCTACGTGACGGCCGACGTCGCTGGCGAGATCGAGTCGCCCGTCTATGCCATCCTCGCCATGAACAAGACGCTGGATTCAGTGCGGATCAACGGCCAGCCGATCGGGATCTACAACGCAGTGCAACCAGAACGACTCGACGAGCTGGCGATCAAGTGGGACGGCGAATGGCAGGTGACGATCGAGGTGTTCCGGGATCTCGGGATCGCCTTTGCCGTCGTGCTGCTGCTGATCTACCTGCTGGTGGTGGGGTGGTTTCAGTCGTACACGATCCCGCTGGTGATCATGGCGCCGATTCCGCTCACTCTGATCGGCATACTTCCGGGCCACGCCGTCACGGGGGCGTTCTTCACCGCGACCTCGATGATCGGCATGATCGCGCTGGCTGGAATCATCGTCCGCAACTCGATCCTGCTGGTGGATTTCATTCAACTGGCAGAGGCACGCGGTGAATCGCTCGAGAACGCGGTGATCGAAGCGGGGGCGGTGCGCTTCCGGCCGATTGCGCTCACCGCAGCGGCAGTGGTGATCGGCGGGCTGGTGATGGTGCTCGATCCGATCTTCCAGGGACTGGCAGTGGCGCTGATGTTCGGCGCCGTCGCGGCCACGGCGCTGACGATGGTGGTGGTGCCGTTGCTGTATTGGGAGTTGAAAAGGCCCTTTCACGTTTCACCTTTCACGAAGTTGTTGAAATGAATCTCAATACCTCAAGGAGGCCCATCGTGTGCCCAGACAAGATCATCCGCCGCTTCGCCGGCATCTTCATCCTCATTTCCGTAGCGCTCGGCATGTTCGTGCATCCGGCGTGGTTCTGGTTCACCGCGTTCGTGGGCCTCAATCTGGTGCAGTCGTCGTTCACGAACTTCTGCCCGCTGGAAAAGGTGCTGGGGGCTGGTGGGGTGTTCGGCTGCAGGAAGTGACAGGGGAGCGGGATTATCCCCGCCCCGCGAAGCGGCGGCGGGGTCTCCTCGCAATCGGAATGAGCAAGCACCGGTCGGCGCATTCGCGAACCGAGGAGACCCCGCCGCTCTCGCATTGCTCGAGGGTGGGATAAATCCCCCTCGTTCGCCGTTCGCCGTTCGCCACCCTACATTTCGGCATGCCTACCATCCGACCTGTAACCCTTGCCCTCCTGCTGGCGGCGCCGCTTGCCGCTCAAACTCCCCGTGATTCCGTGGTGCCGGATCTCGCTCTTCTGATCAGCGCACGACAGAGCGAGCTCGCCCCGGTGCTTGAGCGCTGGAACCTCGATCGCAACGCCCTCGGCCGACGATACTCCGTGGCATACTCGCCAGAGCGTCAGGCCCGGTTGGGGCGGTATCAGAATGCCTGGCAGGGTGAATTGGAGCGGCTCGCCTTCGGCACGCTGAGTCGCGAGGCCCAGGTTGATGCGGTGCTGCTCCACAACCGGGTGCGCTACGAGCAGCAGGTGCTGGCCCGCGAGGCGGCGCTGTTCGCCGAGATGGCGCCGATGCTGCCGTTTGCGGACACCCTCTTCGCGATGCTCGAGGCACGTCGGCAGTTGGTGCGACCCGAACCGGAAGTCGCCGCGCGCCGGATTGCCTCGATGCTCGATGCCCTCGCCGCCGCTCGAGAGCGGCTGACCGCAGCGAATGCCGTGAAGCCGTCCCGCAGTGCCGCACTGCGCGCTGCCGAGACGACGGCTGACTTGCGTCGGCAGTTCCAGGGGTGGCAGCGATTCTATGTCGGATATGACCCGGAACTCACCTGGCGGTTGAGTGAGCCGGCCAAGCGCTTCGATGCCGAGCTCGAGAAGTGGCGTACCTTCCTGCGCGAGCAGATCGTGGGGGCCAAGCCCGGCCAGGACGAACCGATCGTGGGCGATCCGATAGGCGCGACGGGACTCGCCGACGATCTGGCCAACGAGATGATCGCCTACACCCCGGCCGAGCTGCTGGCGATTGCCGAGCGGGAGTTTGCCTACCTCGAAGGGGAGGCGCGACGGGCTGCGCGCGACATGGGACTGGGCGACGACTGGAAGGCGGCGCTCGAGCGCACCAAGCGTGATTATCCGGAAGTCGGCGGGCAGACTGCCGCGGTGCGCGACATGGCTTGGGAGGCGATCGACTGGGTCGAGTCCCGCAACTTGGTTACCGTGCCGCCGCTGGCCAAGGAAGTCTGGCGCATGGAAATGATGTCGGCGGAGGCGCAGAAGACCAATCCGTTCTTCCTCGGTGGCGAGGTGATCCAGGTCTCTTCGCCTACCGACGGCCAGACGGAGGAGGAGAAGGCGATGGCGCTGCGTGCCAACAATCGTCATTTCTCGCGCGCCACGGTTCATCACGAACTGATCCCGGGACACCACCTTCAGGGGTTCGCGGCGGCGCGAACGAACACCCATCGAGGGATTTTCTACACCCCGTTCTACGTCGAGGGGTGGGCGCTCTGGTGGGAAATCCACATGTGGGACCTGGGCTTCCCCCGGACGCCCGAGAACCGGATGGGGATGCTCTTCTGGCGGATGCACCGGGCCGCGCGAATCATCTTCTCGCTCAAGTTCCACCTTGGCGAGTGGACCCCGGAGCAGTGCATCGATTTTCTGGTGGACCGCGTCGGACACGAACGCGCCAGTGCCACCGGCGAGGTGCGTCGTTCCTTCAACGGCAATTATTCGCCGCTCTACCAGGCCGGTTACCTGCTGGGCGGCATGCAATTGCGTGCCTTGCACACGGAAGTGGTCGGGAGCGGCCGGATGACGGAACGCGCGTTTCATGATGCGGTGCTGGCGACGGGTCCGATGCCGATCGAGATGGTGCGGGCACTGCTGGTGCCGAGCGTGCCGCTGCGGATGGGCCAACCCGCGAGCTGGCGCTTCGCCGATTGAGTGATCGCGCGCGCACCCGCCGGATTCTCGCCTTCCGCGAGGAACTGACCGCCCTCGAAGCGGAGGGAGTAGTCGCGCCCGACGACGCGGCCCTCGCGCCGATTCGCGCACACCACGATGCCCTCCTCGCCAGCATCAGTGTTCGCGAGGATGTGGATCTCACCCGCAGCGAGGCGCGACTATCCACCGGGATGCGCATCGCCACCGTGCTCGGTGCCGCAGCGCTCTCCGCCGCGTGGGGATTCTTCGTGGCGGCCGCCTGGGATGATCTCGGTCGCACATCACGCTTGGCTCTGGTGGCCATTCCACCGATTCTCCTCACCTTCGGAACCGCGATCGCGGCGCGCCGCGAGACGAGCGGGTATGTGGCCAACATCGTCGGCACCGTCGCGGTGATTGCTCTGGGGGTGAACCTCGCGGCGATCGGAGTGCTCTACGACCTCCCCGACTCCCGAATGCTTTTCCTCGCTGTCGGCACCTTCGCGATGCTGCTGGCGTACGGCCATGGCCTCGCGATGCCGCTGCTCATCGGCATCGCCGGGCTCGGAGGGTGGCTCTGGTCGCTCGCCGCAATTCCGCAGGGACGTTGGTGGGACGGGGTGTTCGGGCAACTGGAATTTCTTGCCCTGTTGGGGCTTGGCGCGATGCTGATGCCCGCGATCACCCGAAAGGGCCCGCCGGGCTTCGTGATGGTGTGGCGCACGGCAGGGGCGATCGGGGTGGTGTCAGCACTGCTCATCCTGGGGCTCAGCGCCAACGCGTCATTCTTCGACGGCGCCAATGATGACATGGTCGAGGCGATCTACCAGTTGCTCGGCGGCGCGGCGTTCACCGTGATGGTGTGGCAGGGATTGGTCCGTGACCGCATCGAGCTGGTGCGTGCCGGTACCGTGGGACTGGCGCTGCTGTTGATGTTCCGGATGGTCGATTGGTTCTGGGACTGGATCCCGAAGTGGCTCTTCTTCCTGGTGGTCGGCGCGATCGCGTTCGGAGCGCTGTTGCTGCTGCGCCGGTTGCGCCGTACTGCGCGGGCGGCCGCGTGAAGTCGGCATGGCTGGCCGCTGGCGTGGTGGTGGTCGCGAACGCAATCGCGATCGTTCCGGCGGAGCGCGAGCGCGCAACACCGGTGGGTGAGTTCACATTGCAGGTCTGTAGCGATCAAGTGGTGGGTGGATGGCGCGACGGCGATTTGCCGATGTTGTATCTCCCGTTGGCGGCACGCATGGGCGGACTTGATGACATGGTTGATGATGCCACGCTCGCCGCACTCGGCTTCTCCGCTGATGCGCGTGCCGTTGTGGGCGACACCACGCGCGAAGACAGGGCGTGGCCGATGCCGCGGATGGCGTGGCTCGCGCTGCGGCAGCAGCCGGACTCATCACGCATGCTCGAGGTGGTGCGCGTGGCACCGACACGCGAGGCGCTCGCACCCGGGGAAGGTGAGTTGGCGATGCGCGGACTGATCGGCTTCGAGTGGGTGTGGGAGCCGCCGCCGTCCGGTGCGGACTCCGCGACGGTCGCCGAGGCGGGCAGGCGCCCGCAGCGCATCGGCGCGGGAGTCGTCCGGCTCCTGCCGCCGCAATTGGGACTGGATCGGGAGCAGGCGGCACGCTTGCAGTCGCTGCGGGACGACGCGGTCGGGCCTTGCCAGCGGACAGTGCCGGTGCGGTTGTTGATGGGAAAGCATGGGGGGGTGTGGGTCAGCCCCGCCCCCTGAGGCAAGCAGATGGCCGTAGGGGTCGGTTTGGGCGCCGAGCGGCAGGAAGGGTGAAGGGTGAAGGGTGAAGGGTGAACGGTGAACGGCGAACGGTGAACGGTGAACGGTGAACGGTGAAAGGTAAAAGGTGAAAGGTGAAAGGTGAAAGGTGAAAGGTGAAAGGTGAAAGGTGAAAGGTGAAAGGTGAAAGGGCTGCTTCTCCTTACACTTTTGACCAGGCGAGAGGTAGCCACTCTCGGGGTGCGGTGCGGTGCGAGGTGGGGTCGTGGGGCATGGGGCTCCGGTGGTTGGCAGGGAAGGTCAGACCGGTCGGCGCCAGCGCAGTCCGGGAAATCTGGCAAAGTCGGCGTCGAGTGTAATGAACTCGCACCCGTGTTCAATCGCGAGCGCGGCGAGCCAGGTGTCGGGCACCAGGTTGCCGATGCTGCCAACCTCTCGACACAGGTTTCGGAAGATGCTCCAATGGCGTTCGCCCGGAGCAATCGGTACGGCGGTCGGGCGTCGGCGATAGGCATCCGCGAAATCGAGCGCGAGCGACGACGGAGTGGGGGGATCGAACACGCGCGGATGGGTCGCGACGCGCAGGAACCCCGCAAGGACGTGGTCGGAGACCGCGTATGGAGTCGGCGATGCGAGCTCATGCTCCAGCCATGCGCGGACCGGCTCGTGACCGGTCGTATCCGCCCGGAACGCAGTCACGAGGATATTGACGTCAACGAGCCGCATCTTGGCCATCCATCAGATCGAGCAGGGCAGCATTGCTGTCCAGTGAAACCCCGGGACGGAGGCCCTTGCCGGTGAATGTCGGAAGCGGGGCCTGACATTCCGGATCAACCACCTCCCGCCGTAGCGCCTCAAGTGCAGCAAGACCCTGACGCAGGACATCTGACTTCGTCGCATCGAGCTCCCGAGTCAGTCGTTCCAGCCGGTCCTGATCCGCCGGGTCGAGGTAGACCTGAACCGGCTCGGCGACTCGAGGTGAGCGGCGTGCTGGTGGTTTTGTCATGATTTCATGATACACAATCATCCGGGAGGGTCAATCCCTGTCTCGTGATAGCTTGTCAGCTATCTTGAAGGGATGAAAACCGACCTCCCCGCCCTGCTCCGCACCGCCCGACTCAGGGCCGGGCTCAGCCAGCGCGCCCTCGCCGCGCGGGCCGGTACGACCCAGTCCGTGGTCGCGAGAATCGAACTTGGTGAGGTCTCGCCGACTTGGGGGACCATCGAGCGCCTTCTCGGCGCGGCTGGTTTCGGGCTGGACGTCGCGCTCGTGGAGATACCTGCTGTTGATTCCCTCATGCGCGCCGAGATATCCCGAATTCGTGCTCTCACTCCGGAGGAGCGTCTCGCTGAAGTCCGTCAAGCTGATTTGAAGTTGAGGTGAGCAAGGACTGAGCACGCCCGCGCCTGGACAACTGGCGCATCTCTGTCGCGAAGAGACCCCGCCACCCTTCCAACATCCAACATCCACCATCCAACATCCAACGACTCACGACTCACGACTCACGACTCCTCTGAACCTCTCCATGAACGCCCGATCAATCCGGTCCTTCCAGCGCATCGCCCACGCACCCTCCAGGGTGATGCCGTTGCGGCTGGCAATGGCGCGACCGTCGCCGGTGTTGAGCAACGCCAGCCAATGACGCTGCGGGGTGTACGGTGCGGGCAGGGGATCATCACCGAGTGTGTGCCCGATGGTGGCGAGCACCTGCGGTCCCATGCGGACCGCATATACCCCGGCTTTGTCAGTGCCGCGATGACGGTCGAGTGTGGCGCAATCGCCGGCGGCCAGGATGTCGGTATGACCGAGTGAGCGGAGGTGATCGTCGACCAGCAGGTAGCCGCGCTGGTCGGTCGTCAGGCCGGTGTCGGCTAGCCATTCAGGGGCGGCAGGTCCAGTCGCCCAGATTACCAGGTCCGCCTCCAGCGACTGACCCGGTGCCGTGCGGACCAGCCCAGGCTCGACGGCTGTGACCTCGGTGCGGGCCATGAAAGTGATCCCGGCCCGCTTCAGCGAAGTCGCAACTCGGCGAATGACGCCGGTACCGCGATCCGCTGCCGGTGTGGCATCGCGGCTCACGATCCGGATCTCGACCGGGTGCCGTGGGTCCAGCAGCCGCAAACGGGCCGCCACACCGAAGGCGATCTCCACTCCGGCCACTCCTCCTCCGACCACCACGACACTCCCCCCCCCTGATCCGGCGAGTTCCTGCAGCCGCTCGACAATCCGCTCGATGTTGGCCAGCGGCTTGAGAGGAATGGCGTGCTCGCGGGCGCCGGGTATGTCGAGTCCGGCGGCCACCGAGCCGACCGCCACGGAGCAGAGATCGTAGCGTTCGGTGGTGCCATCGGCCAGGGTGAGAGAGCGTGTCGACGGATCGAGTCCGGTTAAATGGGCCTGACGCCAGGTTGCTCCCGCGGCTTCAACCAGTGGTCCAACCGGGAGGTAAACCTCCTCCCGGGCATAGCGCCCGCCGAGCCAGCCGGGGACCATTCCGCTGTAGACGTGATGGGGTTCCCCGGTGCAGACCACAAGCTCGCATGGGGGGAGCTTCCCCAGAATTGCCGCCTCAAGAACAAATAGGTGCGAGTGACCGAGGCCGGCGAGGACCAGGCGTGGCGTCACCTCAGCGGTCCGGCTCCAATGGGCCGGTCCAGCGATTCATTCCGCCGGTCAGGTTGCGGACTTGGGTGAAGCCCCGTTCATCGAGGATCTCCGCCAGTTCATCGCCCATCGGGCCACTGTGACAGACCAGGACGATGTCGTGGGCCGGGTCGAGTTCGCTGGGAACCCGCTGCTTGGCCTCGGGCCAGGGGATGTTGATCGCGCCGGGGATATGCCCGGCGGCAAAGAGCTCGGGTTCCCGCACGTCGACGATGACTCTCGGCGGCGCGTCGGCCGGCCGGGTCAGGGCCAGCTCGGCAATCAGCGTCGGCCCGTCGACCCGGCTCCAGGCGGCATCGGGGCTTGGGCCCCGACCGCAGGCGGCCAGCAACAGCAGAATCGTCAAGATGCCACGCCCCATCGCTACTCCGGAAAAAGGGTACCCCGGAATCCTAACCACAACCCGGGTGGCGGCTGTCAATTCGGCCCGATCGGCTGTCATCCCGACCGACTGGAAGATCATCGCACGGCACAATCGGCAGACCACGAATGGCACGCCGGATGCTTTTATGTGGTGCGAAGGCGGCGCGAGGGTCGCCGCCATGCAACCCATCGGATCAGGAGGAATGCCCATGTACCGCAACACCTTGCTGCCCTTCTCGGCCCGCAATCCGTTCGCCGTGGAGCCGCTGGTCGACCGCCTCTTCGGCAACGGCATGGAAGTGCCCGTCCGGCACAGCGTTGACGTCGAGGAACATGAAGACCGTGCGGTGGTCTCGCTGGCGTTGCCAGGCGTCCGGCCGGAAGAACTCAGCATCACTGCCGAGGGACGGCTCGTGACGGTGGCCGTGGATCAGGGTGAGCGCGGCAGGTTCCGTCGCCAGTACACGGTCGGTCCCAAGTACGACCTTGCCCAGATCGAGGCTCGGCTGGAGCTTGGCATGCTGACGTTGGTCTTGCCCAAGGCCGCCGAAGCGCAGCCGCGGCAGATCCCGGTGACGATCGGGTAACGGGGAGTAGCGTCGGCAGGGCGGTGGGCGCATCTTCCGAAGATGCGTCCACTGCTGCTGTTGTCCATCCTCGTGGTGGCATGTGCTCCGGCGGGTCGTCCTGCCGGTACGCCCGCTCCCGACGCCGATCAGGCGGTCGTCCTCGTCTCCCTCGACGGCTTCCATCCGGATTATCTCAAGCGGGGTGTCACTCCGCATCTTGCGGCGCTGGCCCGTCGCGGTGTGCGGGCAGAGTGGATGACGCCGTCGTTCCCGACCAAGACGTTCCCGAACCACTACACGCTGGTGACTGGACTGCTGCCCGACCACCACGGCATCGTCTCCAACAACATGCTCGATGATTCGCTCGGGACCTTCCGGATGTCCATCAGGAAGGCAGTGCAGGACGCACGCTGGTGGGGGGGGGAGCCGATCTGGGTTACCGCCGAGCAGCAGGGCGTGACGGCAGGTGCGATGTTCTGGCCCGGCAGCGAGGCGCCGATCAAGGGGACCTACGCCACGCACTGGGTCCCGTTCGACGAGGCGTTCCCGGACACGGCCCGCGTCGATTCGGTGCTGGCATGGCTTGATCCGCCCACTGGACCGTCCGCCCGGTTCACGACCCTCTACTACAGCGATGTGGACGGCGCAGGGCATCGTCACGGGCCGAATGCAGGGGTGGAGCTGGACGACGCGCTGCGCAATGTGGATGCGATGATCGGTCGGTTGGTGGCGGGCATCGCCGAGCGCGGGATGAGCGATCGCGTCAACATCATCGTGGTCACCGATCACGGGATGAGCGAAATCTCCAAGGATCGACTGGTCCGGCTCGATGACTACATCGACCTCGACGACGTCACCGTAATTGACTGGACGCCATTCGCGCTTGTCCAACCGAAGCCAGGCAAACTGGAGTCGGTGCATGCCGCGCTGAAGGGCAAGCATCAACACCTCAAGGTGTATCACAGGGACGAGGTCCCGCCGCACCTGCACTACGGCACCCATCCACGGGTCCCCGACCTGGTGCTGATTGCCGACGACGGGTGGAGCATCACCTCCTCTCTTGGCGCCGAGAACTGGGCACCGATCGGCGGGACGCACGGCTACGATCCCACGCTCGCCTCGATGCGCGCTCTCTTCCTGGCCGCCGGTCCGGCGTTCCGCGAGGGGGTGGTGGTGCCGCCGTTCCGGAACATTCATGTATATGAGCTGATGGCGAAGATCCTCGGCCTCGTTCCGGCACCGAACGACGGCTCGCTCGATTCGGTGCGCACGATGCTGCGGAGCAGCGAAGTGGCCACGTCGCTGCAGCCCGAACGGATCGCGGCGCACCTGCAGACGCTTGCCTCAGACGCCTTCGAGGGACGGCGCCCCGGCACCCGGGGCGACACTCTGGCGCACAGTTATGTACGTGATGCACTCGAGCAGGCCGGGCTCACCCCTGCGGGCAGCGACGGTGGCTGGTTCCAGCAGGTTCCCTTGGTGACGTTGGGTGCCACCGGCGAGCTGGCCCGTCGGCTCGACGATCACGAGCACACCTTTGCGGCAGGGAATGAGGTTGCCTTCCAGGCCGGTGGGCCCGCGGTGCAGCTCGTGAATGCAGCAGCGGTATTCGTGGGGTACGGCATCGATGCGGGGACGGGCCAGTGGGACGACTACAAGGGCGTTGACGTGCGCGGCAAGGTAGTGGTGATGCTGCAGGGAACGCCGGGAACGGACGAGTGGCGCGGCTCCGGTGCCCGCCTGCCTGCCGGCGGCAAGCTGCGCGCGGCGATGGATCGCGGTGCGGCCGCAGTCGTCACCGTCGCACCGGGGGCGAGCGTTGCGAGTGCTGCTGCCAACGCCAGGCGCGGCGTGATTCGGATTGATTCTCCTGTTTCCCGGACAGCCTCCGTGCCGTCGTTGTTGCTGCACGAAGAGGCCCTGGCGCGTTTCGCGGGAACCGGCGACGACCTGGCCGCGCTGCGTTCGCGTGCCGGTCGCGCCAGCTTCCGGCCGGAGGTGCTTCCGGGACAAGTCGACCTCGTGCAGCGCCTGGTGCGTGCTCCGTTCCACTCGCCCAACGTACTAGGGATTATCCCCGGCAGTGATCCGGTGCTTCGCGACGAGACCGTGGTGGTTACGGCGCACTGGGATCATCTCGGTCGCGATACCATGCTCACTGGCGATCAGATCTTCAACGGTGCCCTCGACAACGCCTCCGGCACCGCGACGATGCTGGAGATCGCCCGAGCGATGGCCGCCGGCGCTCCGCCCAGGCGGTCGGTTCTCTTCATCGCCACCACGGCCGAGGAGGCCGGGCTGCTGGGCGCGCGCTGGTATGCGTCAAATCCGCTCCGGCCGCTGGCCAGCACGGTGGCGGCGATCAACATCGACTTCGTGGCACCTTGGGGAAAGGGCCTCGAGACGACGGTGATCGGGATGGGCTACACCTCGCTCGACAGCGTTCTGGCAGAGGCAGCACAAGCCCGAGGGCGCCGGATCATCCCGGACCCGATGCCGGAGCAGCAGTTCTACCGGCGCTCCGATCACTTCGCTTTTGTCGAGCTCGGCATCCCCGGTTTTTTCAGCGGTCCCGGCAATGCCTATCTCGGCGAGGCCGCGGATTATGGCCGGACCCGGTTCGACAGTTATCTCCTCAGCGATTATCATCGCCAGAGTGATGAAGTACGGGAGGATTTCCGCTACGTCGGGATGGCGGACGACGCCGCGATCCTGTTCGACTTGGTCCTCCGGGTGGCCAACGGAGCGAGTCGGCCGACCTGGATTGATCGCCCGGAAACCGCCGCGTATCGGGAGGCCGCCGCACGCCTGTCGCGGCCGTGACGCGGTTGGACTCCGGCCCTGATCCGGTTGTTTCCTGCCCCACCCTGCCGATTGCTCCGGAGGTGAGTGATGGGGACATCAGCTCGACTTCGTCGTCGGCACGCCGACGGGGAAATCTTCCAGTTCCGGATTGAACTAGCCGGAATCCATCCGCCCGTCTGGCGGCGGGTGGCGGTGTCGAGCCGGGCCTCGTTGCACGAATTGCATGGGGTGGTTCAGCACTCTCTTGGCCGGGAAGAAGCCGACGCCTACTGGTTCACCATCGATGGCGTACGCTATCACGATCCCGGCGAGGGGGATCCCGGTAGCCACGCGGCCAGCGACGCGGTGGCGCTCGAGGTGCTGGAACTGCATCCGGGTGCGGCGATCGATCACCTGGCCGAGACCTATGGCGAGCCGTGGCAACATCGCCTCATTCTGGAACAGGCGGTTCCCCGACGCGTGGGCCAACGGTTGCCGACCTGTCTGGCGGGGGGCCGGGCGGCACCTCCGGATGACTGCGACGGCCCGACCCGCTACAATGCACTGCTGGACGCCCTGATGGCTCCGCTCGATCCCAGGCATGCCGAACTCCGCGAATGGCTGCCGGAAGACTTCGATCCGGAATGGATGGATCTGACGGCGATCAATGCTCGCCTGGCAAAGGTGCCGCGGCATCGGCCGGGCTGAAACGTGAAGGGTGAAACGCGAAAGGTGAAACGTGAAAGGTGAAACGGTGCGCACTCTGCTGATCCGGTTGCTTCCGGTGGTTGTCATTTTCATCGCAGCGTGCGGCGGCGGTGGTGAGTCAGCCGACAGCATCGACCTCGTGCTTCGGCACGGCACGATCTACACGGCGGATGACTCCCGGCCCTCGGCCGAGGCAGTTGCCGTCAAGGACGGCAAGATCGTCTATGTGGGCGACGACGCCGGGGTCGAGGAGTTCATCGGCGCGGACACCCGGGTCATCGACCTCGAGGGTGGTTTCGTCTATCCCGGCTTCGTCGACGCCCACTCGCACTTCACCGGAATCGGTCAGCGGGAGCAGACGCTGTCGCTGCAGGGGATCAACAGCAAAAACGAATTCCTCGACAAGGTGGCCGAGGCGGCACGCAATGCCAAGCCGGGCGAGTGGATCACCGGACGCGGTTGGATCGAGACCTTCTGGGACCCGCCGGTATTTCCGACCAGATTCGACCTGGACCGGGTGGCGCCCAACAATCCCGTGATACTTACCCGGGCCGACGGCCACGCCTCGATCGCCAACAGTGCCGCACTCGCGCTCGCCGGGGTCAGCGGAAGCAGCACTCCCCCCCCCGGCGGGGCGATCAACCTCGATGTCGACGGCCAGCCGACCGGAATGCTGATCGACCGGGCGCAGGGGATGGTCGGTCGCCTGATCCCCCCCCCCGACGAGGCTTCGCTGGAGCGGGCCCTCGAACTCGCCAGCGAGCGCTCGGCCCGCCTGGGATGGACGCAGATCCAGGACGCCCACGGCAGTTGGGAAGAGGTCGCCCGGATGCGGAAGCTGTTCGGCGAGGGGCGGATCAAGGTCCGTATCTACAAGGCGATCAGCGGTCCTGGCGAAGCGGCGGAGTCACTCCTGGCGCTCGGACCAGAGGCCCCGGAGTTCGACGATCATCTCACCATCCGCACCGTCAAGGTGGTGGTCGATGGCGCCCTCGGCTCGCGCGGCGCGGCGCTGCTCGAGCCCTACAGCGATGACCCGCACACCCGCGGCTTGATCACCACCGACACCGTGGTGCTCAAGGGAATGCTGGAGCGCGCCTTGCGCGCCGGAATCCAGGTCGAGGCCCACGCCATCGGCGACCGCGCCAACCGGGTCCTGCTCGACATGTTCGAGGTTGCCATGAACAACGTTCCCGTGAGCGAGAGGGCTGTTGCGGAGCCGCGCTGGCGGAACGAGCACTCCCAGATCGTCAATCCGGATGACCTGGCGCGCTTCAAGACGCTGGGGATCATCGCCTCGATGCAGCCGAGCCACGCGATCGGCGACCTCTTCTTCGTGCCGGCCCGCATCGGGTTGGAACGGACCAAGGGTGCCTATGCCTGGAAGTCGTTCCTCGACATGGGTGTGGTGGTGGCCGGCGGGTCGGACGCTCCGGTAGAGCTGGGCGAACCGATGATCGAGTTCTATGCCGCCGTCGCCCGCAAGTCGCTTGATGGCAAGGACGGACCGGGGTGGCACCCGGAGGAGAAGGTCAGTCGGGAGGAGGCGCTCAAGATGTTCACCCTCTATCCGGCAATCGCCGCTTTCGAGGAATCGAGGGCCGGCACCATCACGGTCAACAAGCGCGCCGATTTCACCATTCTCGATCGCGACATCATGACCGTTCCCGAGCCGGAGATCCTCAAGGCCCGGAACATGATGACCATCGTCGGTGGCAAGGTTGTATATCAGGCGCAGTAGGAGAGGTCCCCGCCGGCACTGGTCAGCGGGGCATTCACGCCGTATCCGGAGCAACTGATGGGCAAGAAGCGCAAGGCCGCAATTCCCGATTTCCGCGCCAAGCCAGGCCCGGGCGAGACACCATCCCGGGGTGAGGGACACTCTGCTGCCACTCCGGTCAGTCGCAAGAAGGTGGTGACACCCAAGACCACCTCGGCGCGCTCCGGGCATCGCTGAACGGAGGGGCTTGAGCCCGTGGTCATGGTCGGCTGATTCGGTAATCCTCCCGGGGAGTGCACCATGAAGCGACGCGATTTCTTGCAGGTGGCGGGGTTGGCGGGGGCGGCGCCATTGTTGACTCCCGCCGTTGTCGCCCCGCCCACTCATCTCAACACACGACGCGCGCCAAGGCGTGCCGAGCTCGACGAGGTGACCGTCGCCGAACTCGAGGCGGCGATGATTTCCGGGCGCTACACGTCTCGTCGGCTGGTTGAACTTTACCTCGCCCAGATCGCTGCGGTCGACCAGTCAAGCGGCGGCGTCAACGCGGTGCTCGAGCTCAATCCTGACGCACTGTCGATTGCCGACGAGCGTGACCGGGAGCGTCGGGATGGTCGAGTGCGCGGACCATTGCACGGCATCCCGGTGATGATCAAGGACAACATCGACACCGGTGACCGGATGATGACCACTGCCGGTTCGCTGGCACTAGTGGGCGCACCGGCACCGCGGGACGCCTTCATCGTGGCGCGCCTGCGGGCCGTTGGAGCGGTGCTGCTCGGCAAGACCAACCTGAGCGAGTGGGCCAACTATCGTTCCCGTCGCTCCTCCAGCGGCTGGAGCGGCCGTGGTCGCCAAACCCGGAATCCATATGCCCTCGATCGCAATCCCTGCGGCTCGAGTGCCGGTTCCGCCGCCGCCGTATCCGCAAACCTCTGTGCCATAACCATCGGCACTGAAACCGACGGATCGATCGTCTGCCCATCGAGCAGTTGCGGAATTGTCGGGATCAAGCCGACGGTCGGGTTATGGAGCAGGTCAGGGATCATCCCGATCTCTGCCACTCAGGACACCGCCGGCCCGATGGCCCGCACCGTGGCCGACGCCGCCGCATTGCTCGGCCCGCTCACCGGTGTCGACCCCGCCGATCCGCAGACCGCAGGCTCCGGTGGTCAGGCCCACGCCGATTACCGGCAGTTTCTCGATCCGGACGGCCTCAGCGGCAAACGGATTGGAGTGTTGCGGAGTCGATTCGGTTTCCACGAGCAGGTCGACGCCGTCCTGGCCGACGCGATCGCGCTGATGCAGCGGGCCGGAGCGGTGATGGTCGATCCGGTGGAGATCGCCTCGCCCCGGTCCATCGGTGGGTTCGAAAACCTGGTGTTGAGCTACGAGTTCAAGGACGGCGTCAATCGCTATCTCGCCAACCGGGTCGGCGTGCCGGCGGGAACACTCGCCGAGGTGATCGCCTTCAACATCCGGAATGCGGCCAGGTCGATGCCGTATTTCCGGCAGGAGACGCTCTTGGCGGCCCAGGAGCGCGGGGGCCTCGACTCGCCGGAGTATCAGGAGGCGCTCGCCGGGATGCTGCGCGGGGCACGCGCCGAGGGAATCGATGCCACCGTGCGGGAACACCGTCTCGATGCCATCATGGCGCCCACCGGCGGGCCGGCCTGGCCGATCGACCTGATCAACGGCGACCACTTCGGGGGGGGGAGCTCCGGCTACGCGGCCCGCGCCGGGTATCCGAGCATCACCGTGCCGGCCGGCTTCGTGCATGGGCTGCCGGTGGGGGTATCGTTCTTCGCGGGAGCTTGGCAGGAACCAACGCTGATCGCGATCGCGTCCGGATTCGAGCAGGCGACGCGCGTGCGCAGGGCGCCCACCTTCCTGCCGACACTGGAGTTGCCGTGAGCGCGAAACAACGAACCTTGGCCGTCGGTTGGACGTTGCTGATGCTGTTCGTGTTGCCACTGGAGGCAAGGGCACAGACTCTCACCCCGCGAGGGATGTGGGAGCAGCCGGGCACCCGCAGGCCGCCACCACCTCCCCCTCCCACTCGTTTCGGAGCGGAATGCGCGGGGGTGGTAGTTCCCCCCGGCATCGCCCAGGGCGATTCGCGCTATACCCCGGCGATCGCCCTCTTTCCCGTTCCGGATTTTCCCATTCCTGACAAGATGATCGGGGCCGAACTCACCATGCGGTATCTGATTCGTGCCAGTGGTGAGGTGGATTCGGTCCAGGTCCTTGGCGCTCCCGACGCCAAGTACGCCAGGAGATGGGAGAAAAGGATCCGAAGCACCGCTGCCAAGAAGCCGCTGCATCCAGCAGTATTCGATGGCTGTGCGGTGGATTCGTGGTACTCGACCACATTCTCGATTAATCGATGAACGCTCGATGATCACTTTGGATGAAGTTCTGCACCCCGTTGAGTGCCACTACCCGGAGGTCGTGTGACAACCGTTCCGCTCCGTCATCCTGATTCACCATGGCCAGCCCGTTGGTCGGTCCTTCAGCTGGTCGCCATCCTGGCCACCGTCGCCCTGCTGGCGGGGATGATCGTGCAACCCGATGTCTCCCTGCGGCTTCTGTGGTATGTCGCCATCCCGATCCTGCCGGCCACCTTTTTCGTGAACACGGCGATCTGGCGCAACATCTGTCCGTTGGCCACTCTCAACGCGTGGGGCAACAAGATCGGCCGGCAACGCACCCTCTCGCAGTCGGTTGCGGGTCTGCTGGGCATCGGCGGGTTGGTGCTCTTTCATCTGATGGTTCCGGCCCGGCGCTTTCTCTTCAACTCCGATGGCACCGCGCTCGCCGTTACCGTGGCGGCGGTCGGCTTGCTCGCCGTGTGGCTGGGCGCCGTCTATGCCGTGCGCTCCGCGTTCTGCAACGCCCTCTGTCCGGTGTTGCCGGTCGAGTTGCTCTACGGACAGGCGCCACTGGCGGATATGGCCAGGGGTCGCTGTGCCACCTGCACCACCTGCACCCCGCGCGGCTGTCTGGATCTGGCCCAGGCGCGCGCGCTGCCGCAGCTCTTCGGGCGCCATCGCCAGAGCATGGCTTGGCTGGCCGAGCCGAGAGGGATCTTCATGGCCGCGCTGCCCGGCTTCATTGTGGGCTACAGTCTGCTCCAGGATGGTTCCCTCCGGACCGCACCATTGGTTTATGCCACTACCCTCGGCTGGTCGCTGGCGAGCGTGCTGATCGTGGTCGCCCTGACCAGGGCATTTCGGCTCAGGTCGGAAGCGGTGCTGGTGCTGCTGGCAGCCACCGCAGGACTGCTCTACTACTGGTTCGCCGGTCCCGCGATCGCGACGGCGTTCGCGGCCCGTGAGTCGCTGGCGCTGGCGGTCAGGGTGGCGGGGATGGGGTTGGTGACATACTGGTTGATCAGGGCATGGCGTTCACTCCCGAGTATCAGCAGCCCGATCTGACTGCGGTTTCCCGGGCAACGGCTACCGATTACCATTGGGCATCAATCCCAGATCACCAACGGCGCCCCGATCCCCGAATGCAGGACGTCATGCCGTAGCCATAGTCCCGGAGTGCTGCCAAGCGATGTCCGATGAGTGACACCTTTGAGCGCCTGAAGACCGGTCTCCTCGACCGCTACCGCTTCGAACGCGAAGTGGGGGCCGGTGGCATGGCGACGGTGCGCTGGTCGCCGACTTCGGCATCGCCAATGCTATCAACTCATGGCGCGGGTCATCGCCACCGTTGACGGCAGCGAACAACTCACCTCGCGCACGACCGCGGCGAACGACCGCGAGTTGATGGGCGGTCCGTGAGCTGCGGATGAAGTTGCGCCGCGGGATCGGTGAGTCATTCAGGTCTGTCGCGGCGGCGTCCACGCTGGCGCGGGCCTCCACGGCATCGCTCCCCGCGCTCAGTGCGTTCACGACGGCACAGCGAGCCAAGGTTCATGTGGATCGGCCGCGGGCCATCGCGCTGTTCAAGGAAGCGGTCGCACTCGATTCCACCTTCGCGAGCGCTCGACCGGGCCGGTAGGTCCGACTCGGCGCTGGTGTTGTATGAGAAAACGCTCTCAATGCCGTCTATTTCTGGCGGATCTTTCTACGAAACCGCCTGGTATCCGCAGGTCTTGCGGCGGCTTGGTGAGCTGTACGAGGCCAAAGGTCAGCGCGACCTGGCGCTCGGGCACTACAGCACCTTGATGGCGCTCTGGCGGGAGGCCGACCCGCTGCTCAGGCCCCAAGTCGAGGCGGTCAAGGGCCGGGTGGCAGCGTTGGCTAACGAGACCGGGGTGGGGCCGTAGCACTACGGAGACAACAGACTTGCCGAATCTGGATTGATCGGTTAGCGTCAGTGGGTGGTCAAACAACTGCCAAGCCTAGGCCGGGGCTTGGCCCCCGGCAGCTGAAGACCCAGATTGGCAGGCTGCCGTGAACCCGCAGGTGTCAATCGGGATCCAAATTCGCGGGTCAAACGTATCACTACGGACTCGGTTTTTGCCCCCCGGCACCAGGCCCATGGAGATTAGGTCCCAGTACCCGATTGCGTTGTCCGCCGTTCTTTTCCGTCCCACTCAGATCCGGAGCCACCAGTATGCTGTATCCGTCCGTCCGTACCGCTGCCCTCACTGCCATGGCGTTGTTCGTCGGCGCCTGTGCCAAGGAGGCCCCGGAGCCTGAACCAATGGCTGCCAACCCTTGCGCTGCCAATCCGTGTGCCGCCAATCCGTGTGGCGCCGGGATGCCGATGATCGACGCCTCCATGGTCACTCAGGCGAGCAACAAGCTCTACACCGGTGCCAAGGCGACCATGGTTGCCGAAGGCAAGAAGCTGTGGAGCGACACCAAGCTCTCGGCCAACGGCTCGGTGAGCTGCGCTACCTGCCACGTCGGCAACTACGCCCAGATGCAGAACAGCTTCGCCGCCCCGTTCCCGCACCAGGTCGCCATGGCGAAGGATCGCGCCGGGCTGGAGCAGGTCAACGCCGCCGAGATGGTCCAGCTCTGCATGGTCATCCCGATGGGCAATCAGCCGCTGGCTTGGGACTCGCGTGAACTGGCCGCCCTCGCCGCCTATGTCGAGGACATCCAGAAGGGCTTCAAGCCCGGGATGGGCGGCACGGGGATGAACCCGTGCGCTGCCAACCCTTGCGCTGCCAAGAATCCGTGCGCGATGCCGAAGAACCCGTGCGGCGCGAAGAACCCCTGCGCGATGCCCAAGAATCCGTGCGGCGCGAAGAACCCGTGCGCGATGCCGAAGAACCCCTGCGCCACCAAGAATCCGTGCAAGCCGATGAATCCTTGCGCGATGCCGAAGAACCCCTGCAAGCCGACCAACTGAAGCTGGCAGGATCGGTTTTCTGGTGATGTCACGATTTGTCATGCCGCGTCCAGCATCTGCTGGGCGCGGCATCGTCGTCTGGTGCAGTCTCCTCCTGGCCGCCTTGGCCGGGTGCGGAGATGGTGGCGGGGGGGAGAAGATTCCTCTGCCGCCTGCCGATGGGCGCCAGTTCCGCACCATCGAAGCGTTCGAGGTCGGCTATTGGAATCGTCCGATTCCGCATCAGGGTGAGGCCGCCTCGGCCAACGACAGTCTTCACCCCGCCTCGTGCGGCAGTTGCCACGCCCTCCAATATCAGGACTGGCAGACCGCGCTCCACTCCAAGGCCTATTCGCCCGGCCTCGAGGGACAACTGGTCTGGTGGGAGGAGAGCGACTATGCCTCGGTCGAGCAGTGCCAGGTATGTCATGCCCCATTGACGGAGCAGCAGGCCCAGATCGTCGATTATCAGGCGGGCACCACCACGCCCAACGGGAGCTACGACCCAACTCTCCAGCGTCAGGGAATAGTCTGTGCCGCCTGCCACATGCGCGGTGGCCAGGGTCATGGCCCGCCGGTGCGGGGCGGAGCGACTCCGCCGCCGGCCGAGGGCGCGGCCCACGGCGGGTCGATCAGAAGCGAGTTTTTCGAGCGCTCGGACTTTTGCGCCGGCTGCCATCAGTTTGCAGAACCCGCCATCAACGGCAAGTCGCTGCAGAACACCAACGTCGAGTGGGCAGCCAGTCGCTACCCGGCCGAGGGGAAGATCTGCCAGACCTGCCACATGCCGGACCGTCGCCATTTGTGGCGCGGCATTCACGACTCCACCATGACCCGGAACGGGGTCACCATCGCTTTCGAGCGGAGCGGCCGCAACCAGTTGGTGCTCCGGGTCACCAACACGGCAACGGGACATCAGTTCCCGACCTACGTGACCCCCAAGGTGGTGGTGGTTGTGGAACAACTCGATGCTGCAGGATCACCGCTGCCCGATGGACGCACCGAGGGGACCATCGGCCGAAGTGTCGAGGGGACTGCCACCGGTTGGATCGAGTTGTACGACACCCGGATCGCCCCCGACAGCAGCTTGCAGCTCCAGGCGACGATTGTCCCGGGGGCGGTGAGCGCTCGGGCCGTGATCACCGTGCATCCCGACGGCTTCTATGACGGGATGTTCGCCTCGCTGCTGAGCGGCAACTTGAGCGACACCTCACGGGTGCTGATCGCCGAAGCGAAGCGCCGGACCGCCGCCTCGCCATACCGGATCTATGCGGAGACGCTGCAGATCAGGTGAGTGGCGGGATTGTGGACATCTCTTGGGCGCGATAGCTTTGACAGTCCCTCATGGTGCCATTCTGCAGTGTGCCGTGAGGCGATCCATCCTCTGAAGTCGATTTCCCATCGTTGGTGATTCCAAGGTTCGCCGAATTCATCCACTGCTCGGACTTGGATGACCCGAAGGTCCCTCTCAGGAGGTTGCAATGGGTAGGTTCCCTTTGTCTCTCATCCGAACCGGATATCGGCTCGGTTGTGGCTTGGCCGCGCTGGCTCTGTCGGTCACCGCCGCCTCAGCCACGGCACCAGGCCCGGGTGACCGCCCGCCGCCGACCGGGCGGTATCCGCTCTTTGTCGGCAACTCCGGCACCATGACTATCAATCAGGTTTCCTATGGATTCGGGACCCGCGGCGAAATTGGCATCTCTACAGCCTCAACGACGCTGGGTGGTGGATTCTGGCCGAAGGGGACCGCGAACCAGTATATGTTCAGTTCCGGGTTCCAGGTAGTCGGCATCATTCAGGGCTCGTTGCCATCCGACCCATGGGCGGGCGATACCACCGGCGGAATGTTTCACGATCCCACTGGTCTGCGCGAGCAAGGCTCCCCAGTGACCGAAGCGTTCAACTCGGCTGTCGCGGCCGATGCGGCGAGTTGGCCTCAGGCGGCGTTTGTACCGGAGGGTGATATCTCGGCGGAATTGTTCGCCCCTGAACTCAGGGGCAGACTTTCCGCGTCCCAGGGCGACGTGTGGTTTGTCAGCCGGGAGACCAACCCCGCTCTCTCGTCTGGCCGTCCCCACCCGCTCGGGATCGTTGCTGAGCATCGACTGCTGGCCTGGAATTTTCCCGCCGGCAACCAGGACATCCTCTACCTGATCACCACTTTCTACAACGTCTCAACCACCGATCCGGCGGCCTACGCGCAATATCGTCCCGGCATGCGCGAGCTGCTCCTGGCTGAGGCCCAGCGGTTTCATGCCGACAACAACACCGCCTTCGGGATCACTCTCCCACCGGCGGGCTACACCATCGATCCGTTCTATGTCAACTTCGCGGCCGACCCGGATGTGACCACCTCGGCCGGGAACAACTTCGCCTCTGTCAATCTGCCGTTCGCCATGGGGTACGCCTACCACGCCGACTTCCCGCGGGCGTCCAATTGGACCTTCTCACCCACAGTGTTCGGCCCGCCGTTCTTCACCGGAACAGGCCTCGTAGGGATGAAGTACCTCAAGGCACCCGGGGGCGCACCCGCGATCACGCTCTACAGCAACTTCACGGGAGGCGGCGGGTTCCCGGATCCGAATACGGCGGCGCGATTGTTCAAGAATGCCTCCGGCACGCTCACGCCGGCAGACGGTGTCAATTGCAACATGGGCGATCCCCTGATCACCAAAATCTGCTTCGTTCATAGTGCGCCGGCGGACATCCGGTTGATGCAATCGACCGGAGGGCTGGCGCTGCCGCCTGGTGGTGCCACATCGGTGGCGTTGGCTTACGTTCACGCGGCACCGGTGCAGGTTCCGGGTTACGTAGGTGGCACCCGAGTGTTCCCCGGCAACCCGACCCGGCTCAGGAATGCTGCCCTCCTGGCTCAGGGCGCCAACCTGATCGACTCCATCAGCGGCTTCAACGGCTATGCCGATGCCAACGGCGACGGCATCGTGCAGGCGGGAGAGATGTCTGTGGTGCCGGGTTCTCTGCTGGCCAAAGCGTTGGTGGCACAGGCCGTCTTTGACCAGAAATTCGTGCTGCCCCGGGCCCCCGATGCGCCGGATTTCTTCCTGATTCCCGGCAACGAGAAGGTCACGGTGTTGTGGCGACCGTCGGCGGCAGAGACAGATGGTGATCCGTTCTTCGCGATTGCCTCACAGCCGACCATCGTTCCCGATGGCGGTGGCGCGGCAGTCAACAATGTCCTCTTCGACCCGAACTACCGGAACTTCGACGTCGAGGGCTACCGGATCTATAGGGGCCGCGCAGACACCCCGACTGCGCTCAAAGTGATCGCCCAGTTTGACTACAGCGGTACCACTTTTCGGGATTTTCTGGGTGGCGTGGTATCCGATGACATCGGGTCACGCTGTCTGCCGGAAATCGGGGTAACGACCAGCTGTCCGGGATTCTTTTCGCCGATCATTCCCGGAACGACACCAACACTTTTCCGGAGCTACGATCTGGTCGGCAATTTTGTCCAAGTGCGTGCCGGGGACCGAACCCTGCTCGCCTCCGGCAATGCCATCAACCTGGTGACTGACACTGCAGTGACAGGTGGGGGCACCGGCTTCAACTCGCTTGACAACACGGGGGTACCGTTCCTCTTAATCGACAACGCGGTACGAAACGGCCTGTCGTACTACTACGCCGTTACGGCGTTCGACATCAACTCGATCCGCTCGACCGGCACGGGCAACAGCTCGCTGGAATCGTCCCGGATTACCAAACGGGCCATCCCGAACACCACCTCTGGCAACTACGTCAACGAGGAAGTGACTGAGAGCGGCATTTTCGGGCGGAGCGGTCTCAGGACTGACAATGTCGCGCCAACGATCGATCCGGTCACCGGCCGCTTTGACAAGATGCACCTGCCGTCCAACGGCGCCTCGGTGTCGCTGGCCGGCTTCGTTCGCGAGCTGCTGACCGGCAGCGGTGCAGTGGCCCTATCGGTCGACTCGATCGTTCCGGTCGGCTTCGCAGGCGCCACGAGCGTGACTGCGGACTATTACCTGTCGATCGATACCCCGATCGGGGTCACCAAGCTCACTGACCGGCGGGTCCTGAGTTCAACCATTTCAAGTCGCAGCAGCAGTGGTTCGTTCCCGGCGCTTCAGGCCGACGCCGCACTGGCGCAGCGGTACAATGCTCCGGTGGGCGGCTCCTTCGGGATCGCCGGATCGTTCACCACTAGTTGGCCGGGGTTGTATTACCAGACCATCTCGTCGCGCGGTTGCGTCAACTTCGCGGCCGGCTTCCCGAATGAAGGGACCGCGGGAACCTCTGGACAGGCGTGTGCCTACAACGGTCCCCGCTGGTTCAGTGGTGCCAATGAGACCAAGGACCACCCGAACAGCTCCAATATGAACCGCTTCCGAACTGGCCGTGATCGATTCGACTTCAACAACGCCGGCGAATTGCCGGGGGTCGCCACGATCTTCATCGCGCGCGCCTACGACGATTACGCTGCATCCTGGCGTGACACTGAGGGAATTCTGGGGAGCTTTGCTTCGACAGGTGACTTCCGGGTGTACTGGGGCGCTGGCGGGACGGTCGATTCGGTGATCGACCTGACCCACGACGTGGTGGTGCCGTTCTCGCCGAACCTGGGGCCGACCTGGGGTATCCTCAATTCGGCGGCCACCCAGGCCACCGGTTATCAAGATCAGCGACTGGAGATCTCCGGCTCGGACATCGGCTGCGTGGAGCCGATCAGGACGCTCAATCCGTCAGGGATCAACTGCACCGCTCCGGCAGCGCAGCTCTCAGAGACGGCGGTGCCGTTTCCGGTGGTCTATTCAACATCCCCAGCCGGAGAAGCCGCAGGCAGCTTCGTGACCGACCGGACGGCACCGGCGCGGCAACCCGGCTTCATTTTCTATCTGAAGGGTTACTCCTTCGTGATGGAGCTGGAGGGCGGCGCATTGCCGGCTGCGGGAACCCAGTGGACGATGCGGACCTACACCGGCGCCATCGGTGGCGGTCAGGGGCGGAACACCGACGTGACCACGCCCTACGTCTTCACTACCCAGAACCAGCCGCGGCCGTTCAACGTGCTGGGTGCCACGGCCGCGTTCCAGTTCGACGTGACCAACGAAGTACAGTCTTCGACCAAGGAGACGCTCAATCAGATCCACACGGTGCCGGATCCGTACTACGTCACCAGCGCCTTCGAGTCCACGACGGCGAACAAGATCATCAAGTTCGTCAACCTGCCGGAAAAGGCCACCATCCGGATCTACACGGTGAGCGGCGTCCTGGTTCGCGTGCTCAAGCACGAAACCGGTTCGTTCAGCGGTGAGTCGACATGGGACGTGCGGAATCGCAACAACCGGGTCGTGGCAAGCGGGGTGTACTTCTATCATGTGACCGCGGAGAACGGCAAAACCACCGTCGGCCGGATGACGATTGTGAACTTCCGACAGAAGAGCAGTGGCAGCTAGTCCGGAAATCGGTGTCATCGCCGGGATGGTCCGTCACCATGGCTGGGCCTGATCCCGGCCAGGGGGCCACGGGGGTTGCTCGATGGAACGTCCGGCAACCCACGGAACCATTCCGCTGGGTGAGCTGTTTCTTGGTCATCCGGGCACCGCGTTGGTGACCCGCTGACGACCAACCAGCTACTGAATGGAACCTCACCATGCTCGCATTTGCCAAACTCCCGCTCTTCGCTGTTTCCGCTCTCACGCTCGTGGCGCTGCCGACTGCCGGCCAGAACAACTGGACCGTCGACAACAATCACAGCCGGGTCGGGTTCTCGGTGCGCCACTTCTTCACCCCGGTCAAGGGAGAGTTCAGCGACTACACCGTCAACCTGACCTGGGACCGGGCCAACCCGGCCGCCACCAAGATCAGCACCGTGATCCAGGTGCCGAGTGTCTCGACCGGCAACGAGAAGCGCGACGGGCACATCCGGACCCCGGATTTCTTTGATGCCGCCACCCACCCGACGATCAGCTTCACCAGCACCTCCGTGCGCCAGATCAGCCCAGAGCGATTCGTGGCCACGGGCAACCTCACCATCAAGGGAATCACCAAGCAGGTCGAGATGCCGGTACGGCTGCTCGGCATCCAGGATATTCCCGAGGGGATGCAGGCAATGCTCGGTGGAGCGAAGCAGGTGGCGTCATTCGAGGCGGAGCTGACCATCGATCGCCGCGAATTTCAGGTGGGAACCGGATCGTGGGGGGAGACTGCTGTGGTGGGAGCGGATGTGAACATCACCATCCAGGTCGAGGCATCTACCAAGTAGGCTGACCGGCTGCTTGTCGGTGGTACCCGGGCGCCGGGCGACACTCAGTCGTCCGGCGCTGCCACGTGCAGCATGGTCATCATCCCGGCGCCGAGATGCTCGGCTATGTGACAGTGGAGCATCCAGACGCCGGGGTTGGAAGCGTCGATCAGCAGGTCCACCGTGGCACCTACCGGGATCAGGGCGGTGTCCTTCCAGGCGAGGTTGGTGTTCTCGACGCCGTCGCGGGCGATCACCAGCATCCGTTGCCCGTGCAGGTGGATCGGGTGCTGCATCGGATGGAAGGAGTTGGGATCGTTGAAGATCCGCAGCTTGATCACCCCGCCGACGGCCACCCGCCAGTCGATCTCCATGTTCTCCCGGCCGGTCGCGTCGTCGCGCAGAATCCAGGTCACCTGCCGCGCGTTGGAGAGCCAGTTCATCAGCGGCATTGCGTCGGCCCATTCCACCGGCGCGCGATACGCCGTATCGACACTCATGAACTGCACCGTGGTGAGCGGGAGGCTGCTGGAGCGCATGGTGAGCGTGAGTCGCTGGTCGGGCTCGCGCTGGAAGTCGTCGCGATACGAGGCGATATCCCCGGTTACGGCGGTGTTGACGCGCAAGGTGGCGAAGGCCTCCTGATGGTCGGTCGCCACAGCGCGATCGAGCACGGTTACAAAGCCGATGGTGTCGACCCGGGCGTCGAATTCTCCCGAGGCATGGTTGATCGCCTGCACCGCATTCACCAGTGGATAGCGTCCCGGCATGGCAAAGCGCGCCTCGATGGCGTAGCGCTCGGCCGGCGATATGACGACACTCTCGATCCATTCCTCGCGCTCGAACCGGCTCACGTCGGTGGCCACGAGCTTCATCGGGATGCCCGGAATCGACAGGTTCCAGGTGCGGGAATTGGAGGAATTGGTCAGGTAGAAGCGGATCACCTCGCCGCGCTCGGCCTCGATCCGCCAGTCCGGTTCGCCGTTGATCAGCATGACGTTGCCGACGCGACCCATCAGGGCGAAGTCGACCGTGTCACGCGCGAACGGGATCAGGGTGTCGGCGTTGACGAGCAGGTCGCCGAGCATCAGGGAGAGCTCGCGATTGACCGGAGCGTAGTAATCGTCCAGCGGCGAATCGACCAGCATGTTGCCGATCAACCCCATTGCCTGCTGGATGTCCTCCCGCACGTGCGGATGGTACCAGTACATTCCGGCATCGGGGAACTTGATCTGGTAGACAAAACTCTCGCCCACCTCGACCGGCGCCTGGCTCACTCCCGGGACGCCGTCAAAGGCGGCATCGAGGCGCAGGCCGTGCCAGTGCACAGTGCTCGGCAGGTCGATCGCGTTGTGGAACCGCACCACGATGGTGGCCGCCTGGGTCACCCTGATCAGCGGACCGGGAATCATCCCGTTGTAGCCGTAGGCGGCAAAGGACCGCCCGTTGATGGTGCGTCGCACCATCGTGGCGGTGAGGTCCAGCGTGTCGCCGTCGGCGAGCCGGATCGTCTCGCTCGGCCGGGCCTCCGGCAGCGAGGGGAGATCAATCCCGGCGCCCGGAAGGAAAGGCACGGTGCGCGGTTGTTCAGCGACCAGACCGGGCAGCATCACCATCCCCGGCGGCATCGGGACGCGCATTCCCGCACCATGCGCCGAGTGGTCGTGCGCAGACTGGGGGGGGGAGGGCTGGTTTTGTCCCACGCCTGGCCGGGGAGTCAGGGACAGCAGGGCAGCGATTGAAAGCAGGCGAAGCATCATCCCGGTGGAATCCCGCGGAAGAGGGCGTGGGTCATCAATGACTGGAGCCAGGAACTCGGCGAGATGCCGTGGAAAATGGTCGGCCCGGAGCGCGTGACGGCGAGCGAGTCGGCTTCGGCGGTGACGACCACCAGAAACTTGTTGCGGGTGATCTGCCCGAGGGTGGTGGTGCCGTTGCGCACCGTGCCCAGACGGTCCCAATGTGCCAGATCGGACGAGGTACCCCAGGCGACGTAGCCCTGGTAGTCTCCCAGTGTGCCGACCGGCGGCAGCCCCTCGATGGTGAAGCGCACGTCCCACCGGGCAACTCCGGCGGCGGTCACGGCCACCCCGAACGGCGACTGCGCGTATTGCAGACGGGCAGCGCCGCGAGCCTCAGGCACCATGGCGGTGCGGAGCAGGATGATGTCGTACGGGCCTCCCCCCCCCACCAGGAGGAGGCCCGCCAGCATGATCGACCTCACGGGATCGGGCGGGTCCGTTCCGGACCGTTGTCCCAGTCCTGAACGCTGGAGATGTTGGGAACGCCGTAATCCTTGCCGTTCCAGCCGTTGAACCCGGCCATCTTGAAGAGCCAGAGTCCGGTGCGCATGTCGGAGATCACCACCAGGCCGTCATGATTGCGGACATCGACTCCGAACGCGCCCTGCATCACGCTGGTGCCCTGCCAGCCGTTCTCGGCCGATCCGCCGAAGCCCTTGGCATGCTCGCACTGGCAGGTGAAGAAGCGTCCCTCCGTGACCGGGTTGGCGGGATCCTTGAGATTGAAGATTTGCAGGCCGTCCTCGTAGGCGGAGACGAAGACGTAGGGCCAGCGGACTTCATGGTTGTGGGAGAGGTTGCGCCAGTCCGCGGCCCAGGCACCGATCGGCTGGTCGATGTTCTTGACGCGGCCAGCCTGTGCCTCGGTGAGATCCCAGATGCGGAGCGGCGTGTACTGGTATTCGGTCTCAGTCACGGCATACTTGCCGTCGGGCGAGGGAGTGAAGGTGTGCGCCAGATCGAGTCCCAGCGAGGTGATGGTGAAGAGTTGAGTCGGGGCGGCGGGGTTGGTCACGTCCCAGGTGGAATAACCGCCGAGTCCGGCGCCGTAGAACTTGTCGGTGTTGGTGGCGGGGTCGAATCCCACGTAGAAATCGTGGTAGCCGCTCGCGCCCATCTGGCGCATCGGAGTCGGGTTGGGAACATTGCCGACCAGCCACTCCGCATCGGGAGCACCGGCGATGATCTTGTCTAGATCCCAGATCAGGGCGCGATCGCCACCGATGGTGCTGAAGAGCAAGGCCCGACCGCTAGAATGCTTGTAGGCAAAGATGTTGTGGAAGCCGCCGGGTGACTCGGGGTAGCGGATCCGGGCCACTTCCCTGACTGATGCCGCGTTGGGCAGACCGGTGACGTCAAAGATCACCGCGCCCAGGTCCTGGTCCGGACTTCCCTGACTGAACTGAAACGACTGGATGTAGTAATAGCGGCCGTTGGCCTTGAAGTACTTGCCGTCCATCGCGCCGATGCCCCGGTGCAACTCGGGGTTCTCGATGGTCCACTTGAGGAGTTCCTTGGGCGCTGAAGGATTCCTGATATCGTAGATGAAGAAGTTGTAGTTCACGAATCCGGAGACATAGACATAGGGTCGAGCCGGATCCTGTTCGATCTCGATGTCTGCCGCCTTCCAGGCACCGGGGTTGGTGGCGACATGATGGAGGGTGGTGATGTTGTCGCTGCCGCCCACTTTCTGGTCGAAGTCAACCACCATCGAGCCGGGGTCCTGGGCCGACAATGTGGCGGTGGCAAGCAGGAGGGAGGCGATCGGCAGGATCTGGCGCACGGGAACTCCTCGGGCAGGTGGTCTGGACGCTCGGAACAAAATGAAACACTTGGCGGGTGGGCCCGTCGATATCAGGGAGATGAAGGATTATGTCGCCGGTTCGGCGGATCGGCAACCCTGCCACCGGGGATGGTTACAGCCCCTCCTCCAGAGCGAGCTTGGTGAGCCCGGCCACAGTGCGGACATCGAGCTTGGCCATCAGTGATTCGCGATGGGTCTCCACGGTGCGGTGGGAAATCCCCAGGCGCGCGGCGATCTGCTTGTTGGTCTCCCCGGCTGCGATCCCGCTGAGGACCTCGCGCTCGCGCGGGGTGAGGACGTCGGTGGCGCGAGCCGGGGTCTCGTGGCGCACGGCATCGGTCAGGCGCGCGGTGACAGCCGGCGGGAAGTACTCCTTGCCCTGATGGATGGCGCGGACCGCCTGGCGGAGTTCGGCCGGCGGGGAATCCTTGAGCAGGTAACCGGCGGCGCCGGCCTTGACGCTCTCCAGGACGTACTCCGGTTGATCATACATCGACAGCACCATCACCCGCACCGGGTCGCCCCTGCGCTGCAACTCGGCAGCCACTTCGATGCCGGTGCGTCCCGGCATGGCGACGTCGATCACCAGCACGTCGATCCCCCCCCCAGCAACAAGAGCGAGCGCCTCATCGGCGTTGGCGCCCTCGCCAACCACCACGACACCCGGCTCGCCCTCCAGGACACGCCGGATCCCTTCGCGCACCACGGCGTGATCATCGACGACGGCAACTCGGATTGTGGTCATATGGCGGATCAGTCTGGTGAACGGTAAACGGTGAACCGGGAAAAAGTGAATGACGAACACCGTAAGGTAAAAGGTGAAAGGTGAAAGGGGGGATTCCTTCCCAGCCGCGCTCCCGTTCCCCCCGCGCCGCGGAGCGGCGCCCCGTTCACCTTTCACCTTTCACCCTTGGTTGACCGGCACCTCGACCACCACTGCAACTCCCTCCTCCGCATCAATACGGAGTGTGCCCCCCAAAGCGGTAATCCGCTCCCGCATGCCGGCGAGGCCCAGATGGCCGTTGCGTTCGAAGTTGGCAAGGTCCTCACCGGTGATCCGGCCGCGACCGTCATCCCTGACAATCAGCCGGATGGTGTCGGCGTGCTGTCCCAGTTGAATGGTGACCGCTGATGCCTCGGCGTGGCGCACGACATTGGCGAGTGCTTCCTGGGCTGCGCGGAAGATCGCCAATTCGGCATCTGGCGTCGGCCTTGGCACCGGGTCTTCCAGTCTGGTGGTCAGCTGCAACTTGCTGCGCTCGGCCACGTCGCTGGCGAGCGAGTGGATCGCGGCCGCGAGGCCGAGGTCGTCCAGCAGGGCAGGCCGAAGGTCATTCATGACCCGGCGAATGCCGCGGATGCCGCCGTCAACCAATCCCAGCAAGTGGTCGAGTCGATCGCGGGACTCGGGCACGGCACCCTCGCGCAGCATGCCGATCTCGAGCTTGACGGCGGAGAGCGTCTGGGCGGTCTCGTCGTGCAGTTCGCGCGAGAGCCGCCGCCGCTCGGCCTCGTGCTGCTGCACGACGCGCGATTGCAGGCGGGCGAGTTCGTCAGTACGAACGGCGAGTCGGCGGGCCAGATCGGAGAGGACCATCAATCCGAACCCGATACCAACGGCCAGCTCGAAGACGATGTCGAGATAGTAGCCCCAGGGCTGCCAGGCCCCACGGGCCCGCAGGAAGGGATAGTCCAGGTGGTGCAGTCCCCAGAGAGCGAACGCGATCGCCACGAAGCGTGCCCCCCCCGAATCGGTGCGCCGGGCGTGTTGCCAGAACACCCATGCGGTGTAGAGAGTGACTCCGGAAATCAGCAGCACCATCGGCAACGCCACGAGCAGGAACTGGTCGAGACCGTTGACGGCCACCCACGCCCAGCCGAACGGGAGCAAAGCCAGCGCCAGATACCACGGACGCCACTGGGCATCGCGCGAGAAGACCAGCGCCGCCCAGAGAATGGCGAGCGCCACCCAGCCGGTGATTACCTGGTGCCAGAACAGCCAGGCGAGGTTGCCGCTGGCCAGGAAGGCGATGATGGCACCGAGACGCAGGACGTAGAGCGCCCACGCCGCCGCCCACCAGGCGAACCACCGCTCGCGCACCCGGCGCCAGAGCGCCAGTGCGAAAAAGGCCAGCCCGGTGGTGATGAGGGCCTGAAAGATGGCGTCGGCCAGCTCGGCGCTGGCAGCGGGCGGAAAGGATTCCTGCATGGCGGAAAGATAAGGGTGAACGGGGGCGCCGCAGGGCGGCGCCGGGTGAACGGTGAACGGGGCGAAGGTGAAAGGTGAAAGGTGAAAGGGGGTGAACGGGGGCGGGGCAGGCCATTCACCCCGTTTCACGTTTCACCTTTCACGTTTCACCTTTCACGTTTCACCTCTCACCCTGTCGGCAGCGGCCCGTCGGGATGCACGGCACAGGCCGGCGGTTGCAGGAGGGAGTAGACGAGTGAGGAGATCTTCCAGCCGGTGTCGCTCCGCACCATCGTGAAGATGTCGATGCCGCAGTGCGACCACGCGCCGTTGACGTGAAAGTCGTAGGGCAGCCACACCATGGCGATCGGACCTGCGACTCGCGCCTCGCCCCGGAATCCCCGTTCCAGGAGCCGATCGGATCTATCCCCGGCCCGGTCGGCCTCGCGCATGCGCACCCTGATGCGGCGACCCTCGGGTGTCTCCCTGATCGAGGTGATCGAGGTCCCCTCGAGCATCAGGTCGGTAAAGGCGACGAAGTCGTTCCGGGAGATGGCCGCCAACGCCGAGTCGGCGATGGCCAGCACGGCCAGGGAATCGGCGCGCGGCGTCTGGGCCACGAGATGGGTCGGGAGAAGGATGAGCAGCAGCAGGACTCGCATCGGTCGCTCGGCGGAAAGGTGAAGCGGTTACCAAGGGAGCGGCAACCGCGGAGATGGAGAAAATCTACTGCCGAATCGGTCGCTCGCGGGGAAGCCGGTTGTCGGCGCAGACTCGCCTCAGAGAGGGCGCCACAACAGCCAGGCAAAGGCGGCAAAGCCGATCACCACCACCGCGCGCCGCACGGTGGCCTGCTCGACCCGCTGCGCGGCACGGGAGCCGAGGTAGCCACCGACCAATCCGCCGCCGGCCATCGCGAGAGCCACGGGCCAGCGGACGATGCCGCTCGCGATGAACATGGCGGCAGCCACGATATTGATGCAGAGGCCGCCCCAGTTCTTGAGCCCGTTCATGCGATGGATGTTGTGATGTCCCATCCACTCCAGAGTGGCGAGCATCAGGATGCCGATGCCGGCGCCGAAATAGCCACCATACACCCCGACCCCCAACTGGGCGAGGAGGAACATCGCACGAGGTCGCGGGTCGGCCTGCTCCCGGAGGCGCCCCAAGTGACGGAGCAGCGGCCCCTGCAACAGGAAGAGCAGCGTGGCAACGAGGACCAGAAACGGAACGATGCGGGCAAAGCGGTCCTCACCGGTGTTGAGCAGCAGCCATGCGCCGATCCCGCCACCGATCAGGCTCGGCAGGGTGAGGCCGATCAGCCATGGCCGGGTCCCCGTGAGGTGCGACCGGTAGCCCCACATGCTCCCGACTGCACCGGGCCAGAGACCGACCGTGCTGGTGGCATTGGCGGTGAGCGGAGGCAGGCCGAGCGCCACGATCGCCGGGAAGGTGACCAATGTCCCCCCCCCGGCGATGCTGTTGATGACGCCGCCCAGCAGCGCGGCGACAAAGGCCAGAGCCGAGATGGTCAGCACGGCGACATCGATCGATCCGGACAGAGGATGGGCATGGCCAAATCTGGTCGAGTCACCCGCGCGCCGCCATCGCGTTGAGCGCCTGGGCCAGTTGTGCGGCATCAGCGGGAGTGTTGTAGAGGGCGGGGGTGACCCGGACACAGTCGCCGCGGGCCAGTCCGGTGCGCCAGACGGTGAAGAGCCGGTGCTGCTCGAACAGCTCACGGACGATGGCCTGATTCTCATCCTTGGTGGTCCGGCCATGCAACCGGAACGAGGTGATCGCGGCGACCAGGTCATGGTCATCGGGGGCGAGAATGTCGATCCCCTGGCTGCCGCGCACCGCGCTCACCCAGGTGTCGCGGAGCAGGCGCAGCCGGGCGGCCTTGTATTCGGGTCCAACAGCGTCGTGAAAGTCGAGCGCCGCGGGCACCGTCAGCCAGGTGGCGAAGTTGGCGGTGCCGGTGTGCATCCGGCTCTCGATCCGGTCGAGCGGGCCGTCGTCGCCCAGCATCCGGTCGATGTCGGCCAGGCGATCGGCCTTGATGTACATCGCCCCCACCCCGATCGGGGCGCCGAGCCACTTGTGCAGATTCAATCCCACGAAGTCGGCGCCGATGTCGTCGAGGGTGATGTCGACCTGCCCGAAGGAGTGGGCGGCATCGACAATGGTGTCGACGCCACGGGAGCGAGCCAGGGCGACGATCTCCCGGGTCGGGATGATCAGCCCGGTCTTGTTGTTGAGATGGGTGAGCAGCAGCAGGCGGACCTTCGGATGGCGCGTGAGGGCGTCGGCGTACATCGACATCACGTTGTCACGGGTGGCCGGCTCCGGAAAGTCGATCCGCACCACCGAGACGCCGCGCAATTCCGCCAGGGCGTCCATGGCGAACTGCATGGCGTTGTAGTCGAGGTCGGCGTACATCACCTCGTCGCCGGGCCGGAGTCCGTTGTACTGCACGATCAACCGCTGCAGCGCCTCGGTGGCGTTCCGGGTGAAGACCAGTTCTTCCGGGGCGGCACCGAGAAAGTCGGCCAGCCGGGCGAGTGCGGCGGCCGACTCCTCGTTCCACTTGCCACGGGCATAGTGGGAACTCTCGATGTTGACGCGATCGATCTGCCGGTGGTACTCGGCCAGTACGGGAGAGGCCATCATTCCGAAATAGCCTGCCTCCAGATTGGTGAAGTCGGTCGATACCTGGTAGTGCAGAGCCACCCGGCGCCAGTACGCCTCGTCCCGGGCGACTGACTCGGGAGTGCCAGTTGGAGGGTCCAGTGGTGGTATGGCAGCAGTGCCATCACGACTGCCGGGGGGGGCACATCCGGAGGACGCGAGTACCAGACCGCTGGCACTTGCCGTTCCCAGGAAGGCGCGCCGCGAGATGGTCATGGTTGGTGTCCTGGAAGTGTGGATGTGTGTGCCGCTGGCTCATCACTCACCGCTTGAGCCGCGCATCGAGATCGGTGAGCCAATTCTGCACCAGGACCACCGCTGGTTGGCTGCCGCCGGCACCGCTCGACCGCTGCCGCATGAAGATGAAGCTCTGGCCGTCGGCGGTCACGTCGAATGATTGGTGGAAGACATCCTGGGTGTAATTGCGGACATCGAAGAGCGGGTGCAGCCCGACCACCTCGAAGCGAATGGTGGTGTTCAACTCGGCGGCCACCATCCGGTTGGCGATGTCGATGAAGAAGAGCTCCCGGCTGTCTGGCGACCAGACCGGTGAGCTCCCGCCTCCGTTGGAGACCTGCCAACGCCCGGTGGAGGTTGCGGGGAAAGGGCGCACGTACACTTCGTTGGAGCCGGATTCGTCGGAGATGTACGCCAACCAGCGACCATCGGGCGAGAGCGCCGGGTGCATCTCGGTGAACTTCGACGCGACCAGAGGGATCGGCGTGGTGTCGCCATTGGTGCGGATGCCGACCAGGTCGCCTGCGCCGGCGGTGCCGTTGTCGGTGCGGACCACCAGCCATTCACCATCGGCCGACCAGACGACTTCCTGAACTGGACGATCGATCTGCGCCAATACTCGGTCGTTGCCGCTCCCGTCAGCGGCAATCGCGTAGACGCCCCCGCCGTTCAACGAGTCGCGGATGAATGCCACCGTGCGGCTGTCGGGTGACCAGGTAGGTCGCCGATCCTGACCACCAAAACTGAGCCGGGTAAAGGCGCCGCGATCGAGTTGCTTGAGGTAAATCGACAGCCCACCGCCGGTGGTTCCGGCCCCCACCGCCATCCTGCGACCATCCCGGGACAAGGCGAAGGAATTGTAGGCGCCGAACCAGGTGGTGTCGATTCTGGTCACCTGACCTCGTCGGTCCACGCGGACCAGCTCCGCATCGCCGCTGCCGCCCGTGCTGCGCACGTAGAGGAGAGTGCCGTTCTGCGAGATGGCTAGCAGCGGCACCGTGCGGAGGGTGGCGTGGACGATGGCGCCGTCCAGCGCGGTCGTGGCAGGACCGGTGACCGTGAGCCGGTCGAGGTCGAACGGAGCTACCCGGGCGGTGAGATCGGTCCGTAGGTAGAGCAGGTAGCCGTTGGGTAGATACCAGCCCTTGAGGACGTCGGGCATGAGTTGGGTGAGGGTGCCGGAGCGGAGGTCGATCACGCTCAGGAAGCTGGTGGCGCAATTGGAAGTGCATACGGTCGTGAGTGCGCCGCGTGCTCGCGGGAGAGCGGTCGAGTTGACCATGCCGAAACCGAGCATGGCGGAATCGGCGTACGCCAGTGTATAGCCACCGCCGTTGGCGCTGACCCGGCGCATCGACGTTCCGTCTGGTGAGGGGTAGAGAATCGTGTCGTCATCGAGCCAGGCGATGGCATACTCCTGCCCTGCGGTGGAATCGGCCAGCAACATCGATGCACCGCCATCCAACCGGACCTTCTTGAGTTGGCGATCGGCGGTGAAGGCAATCCAATCGCCGTCAGGCGAAAAGGCGACAGTGGCCCCGCGCTCGGTCCCCGGAATCGGGATCGCCTCCAACCGGTCGGCGCGCTTGAGCCAGAGCGGACTGTTCTGGATCGCTTTCCGGAAGATGATGTCCCGGCCATCCGGTGAGATGGCGACCTGCGATCCCGGGAAGTCCAACTCGAGCGTATCGCTGAGGACGATGGTCTGCCAGTGGGGTGTCGGCTCCGGTGCAGGCCGGAGCCAGGCGAACGCCGCGGCCCCGAGCGAGACGACGGCCACGCCGGCAAGCAGCATCGTGCTGCGATTGCTGCGCGAGGTGGCAGCGATGGTGCGCGTGCGCGCGGCCGACAGCGTCGCTCCCGTTGCAGTGCCGAGTGCCGCAGCGAACTCCGCCGCCGTTGCGAAGCGGTCGGCCGGCAGCTTCTCGAGCGCGCACATCACCGCTGCCTCGACATGTTCCGGCACCGCCTTCCGCTGCGAGGTCAGCGGTCGGGGTTCCTCGGTGATCAAGCGCGCCACGATCGCCTGCACGCTGGGCCCCGTGAACGGTGCCTCGCCCGCCAGCATCTCGTAGGTCACCGCGCCCAGCGCATAGATATCGCTCCGCGCATCGACCTGCTTCTCGCCCATCGCCTGTTCGGGAGACATGTACTGCGGCGTGCCGAGCGAGAGTCCGGTCTGGGTCATCCGTTGCCCGCTGGCGCTCTGCACCGCCAGCGCGATGCCGAAGTCGGCCACCAGCGCGTGGCCGCCCTGCAGCAGGATGTTCTCGGGCTTGATGTCGCGATGGACGATGCCGAGGCCGTGGGCATGTCCGAGCGCGTCGGCGACCTCGCGGGCAATCAGAACTGCATCGGCTACGGGAAGCTGCTGCTCGCGTTCGAGGCGGGCGCGCAGCGTCTCGCCGGTGACCAGCGGCATGACGTAGTAGAGGAGGGCAGGCGATCCTTCGCTTCGCTCAGGATGAGGCAGCGACACCGAGCCGGAGTCCAGCAGCGGCAGGATGTGCGGGTGCTGCAACCGCGCCGTGGTGCGGATCTCGGTGAGAAACCGCTCGGCACCGAGTGCGGCGCCGAGATCCGGATGCAGCACCTTGATGGCGACGTCGCGATCGTGCTTGAGGTCGTGCGCGAGATACACCGTGGCCATGCCGCCCTGGCCGAGTTCGCGTTCCACTCGGTATCGGTCGGCCAAGCTCGCCCTGAGGGGTTCGATCATTGGTCGCTCGTCGCTGAAAAGTTCGTCGCAGCCGGGCGGCGGCCTTGAGCTGCAAGCTCGTGGCGTTCGAGTGTACTCAACGCAGATCCGGGGTACGGGGTCAGTTGTGGAATGTGTGCGGTAAGATACCACCAAACCGGGACTGGGGCCGCCTTGACGGAATCACCCTCAACCGCCGATGACGGTGATTCCTGCGGCCCGTGCCGCCGCGGCAATTGCCTTGTCGTGGGTGGCCATGGTCAGGTCGGAACCCGTCGCATCGCGCCAGTGCAGCGCCGTCGCCAAATGGATGGCATCCAGGGTGCCGAGTGGCGTGGAGAACGGCTCACCGGCCCGACGCAAAACCGCTCGGCTGATGTCCACCAGTTCGACTTCCTCCAGCAACTGATACACCGCCTGACGCCGGTCGGCGACATCATCAATGCTCAGCAGTCCCTGCCTCGCGAGTCGGTCGATGGTGCGCAGGGACTCCACTTCGGTCAGGGCGCTCGCCACGGCGCCGACGAAGCGCCCGCGATCCGCGAGTGCGTTGGCCTCGCCAAGCACCAGGCGCAGCACCACGGATGCGTCGAAGTACAGGATCATCGTGACGACTGCCGCTCCTCGAGGAGTGCAGCGAGGCTGTCAATGGACCGTCCGAGCGGAGGTGGCAAGGTGGTCGAACCCCACGCTCGGGTCGGTGCGCGCGAAGGAAGCGGCTCGGCGACGGCTCCGTAGGGGACAAGCCGTGCGATCGGGGTGTCGCGATCGCAGACCGTGACAGCCTCGCCACGTCGTGCCGCGCGGAGGTAGGCACTGAGGTGCGCCTTGAGTTCAGCGACCTTGACTGACTTCTCCCGGTTCTCAGACATGGTCAGAAGTTAGTCACTTCTGGTCATGTTGGGGAGTCAGGGTAGCCGGCTGGTCGTCAAGTGCCCAGCGCCCGCAGGTCAGCCAGGTCCTTGGGACGACCGCTGGCACGCTTGTTCAGGATGAAGGCCTCCCGACCGAGAAAGCTCACCGGCACCCCGAACAGCGTCCCGGCGAGTCGGTCCGGCCAGGCATGGTCAAAGCGGATCCCTGTGAGCCCGGTCAGGACGTCGATGCGGTACGGTGGCAGGCCAAGCTGGATGACTCGGTCGGCCGCGACCAAGTCGGTCTGTCGGACCCCGAGCGATTCGAGCGGTGCGCCGAAGCGGGCAAGCGCCGCCCAGACACGCGCTGCATTCTCCGCGGTGGGGTCCACCCAGAGGTCCAGGTCGCCGGTGACCCGGGGCACGCCGTGCGCGGCCAGCGCATGGGCTCCGACCACCAGAAAGCGCACGCCGCTCTCGGTACAGGCGGTGAGGATGTCGCGAAAGTCCTCGATCACAGGCCGCCCCGCTCCTTGTCCAGCGTGGTCATCACCACCGGCATGGTGGCCCGATCATAGCTCGGGAACGGGCGACCCGAGAGGCGCCATGTCTCCTGGGTCAGCGATGCGACAGCGGCGACCCGCGCGTCCACGGTGCCGCCCATCAGGGCGCTGGCTGCCTCGTCACTCTCGAGCGGGACCACGCGCGCCGTCATGCTCTGGCGTCGGAGCCGCGAGCGGACCGGTCCAAGGACGTCAAACCCTTCCCGCTCCGCAGCCAGCGCGAGCCGGTCGTCGAGGGTGACGAGTGGCAGATTGCGCGGGTCATGCTCGGCGAGCACCAGAGCTGCGGCGAGTTGGAGGGCATCGGCAGCACCCAGCGCATGCAGGCGAAGCAGTCGCATCGCCTGCTGTTGCACGCGGTCGGTCGGATGAACCACGCTCCACCCTCGCTGGGCGGTGGTGAGCAGTCCGCTGGCCAGCGCGGCATCGTCCCTCACCAACAGCTCCTCCCGCGCGAGTCGCGCAATGGCCGAAGCAAGCTCGACCGGTGTGGCCCACCAGACTGCCGCGGCCGAGTCCTCGCGCATCAACGCCATGAGGTCTGCGGTCGTCGGTTCGGGTACGAGCAGGGGCATCAGGGCGGAGGAATCCCAGAATCTCATGGTCCCTCGCGCCGCTCATCGAGGAGGAGGTCGGTGCCCGAGCGGCCCGGGGTCACGCCGGGCCGAGGCAGGTCGAGCCAGTCATCGGTCGGTTCGACCTCAGGAAGCTGCACCAAACCGTGTTGAGCCAGCCCGAGGACGCTGGCCGGGATGCCTGCCCCCAGGCGTACCGGTTCGAGCCGAGCCACGGGGATGCCGCGATCGGTGATGAGGACCGATTGGCCGGCCTGTACCAACCGGAGCAAGGCGCTGAGCTGGTTCTTGGCCTCGGAGACGGACGCGGTGGTCATCTGGCTATTATAGCTACCTCAAGATGTCCAGGCAAGGTGGTAGGTCGTCGTCTATCGAGTAGTTGTTGACATTGGATCTGACTTCGGCAAATTCACTTCATGGCCAAGCGCGTGCGGGAACCGATTCAGGTATACCTCTCTCCAGACGAGCGAGCTGGACTCGATCGGGCGGCGCATGCGATGGGTGTCTCCCATTCCGAGGCGCTGCGCCGCGGGATTCAGGCGATTGCCGGCCCCGAGGCCGCGGGTGCGATCAATGATCTCGTGAACAGTGGTTACCTGACTCCGCCAACGATCGGGCCGGGAGGGACCCCACCATCTGCTCCGGTGACTCGCCTGGATGACCTCCTCGCGGAGCTGGACGAGGACCGCACCGAACGATGATCTACCTCGACACGTCGGTGGTGTTGGCACACCTGCTCGCCGAGGATCGGCGGCCGCCGCCAGCGATCTGGAGCGAGGAGCTGGTCGCGAGCCGGCTGATGGAGTACGAGTTCTGGAACCGGCTGCACGCCCGCGACCTCGAGCGATCGCATGGCGACATGGCTCGACAGACCTTGGCCCGCGTGGCGTGGCTCGAACTGCAGCCCAGGGTCCTGGCCCGAGCGCTGGCGCCCTATCCAAGTCCCGCTCGGACGCTGGACGCGCTGCATCTTGCCGCCATCAGCTTCTTGCGGGAACATGGCAAGGAGATCGCGCTGGCGACCTACGATGCGCGGATGGCGCGTGCGGCGACGGCGATGGGGATCCCGCTGTACGCGTTGTAGGGCTTGTTGGTCACGAGCTCGTCGCTGAAGCGACACCATTTGAGCGGCGGCTTGGAGCAGTGAGCTCGGTCAGACGGTCGGGTCGGCTCACGGCTTCCCCTTGGCCGCGAGCTTGGCCTGCAACTCGGTGAGCCAGTGCTCGACGTACACCGCCTCGGACGGGGTCGTGTCCTGCAGCAGCTTGATCATCAGGAAGCGCTGGCCATCCGGCGTCACGTCGTATTGTTGGCGATTGCGGGCGCCACGGTACCCGGCCACGGAGAAGAGCACCTGTGGTGTGCCCAACGTCAGGGTGGGGGTGGAAGTTACGGCCACGCTCATCAGCTTGTTGGCGCTCTTGTAGAAAAGTTCGCGGCCGGTGCTTGCCCAACGGGGTTCCGATCCGCCGCCCGTGGAGACGAGGCGCGTGGCGCCACCACTGGGGAAGGCCACCAGATATACCTCGCGCTGCCCGGTCTCTTCGGAGGCGTACGCGAGCCAGCGGCCATCGGGCGAGAGAGCGACCTGATTGCTCGAGGACTTGTTGACCACCACTGGAATGGTGGTGGTGTCACCACGGAGCCGCCGCGCCCGGATGCTGGTGCGGGCATCGACCTCGTCGGAGCGATAGATCAGCCACTCCCCGTCGCGCGAGAGTTCCACCTCCCACAGTCCGAAGAGGTGCTGATGCAGCGGCGTCGGCGGTGCACTGCCATCCACCGGCATCTGATAGATGTCGGTCGCATCGCGGTCGGCGTTGCTGCGGGGATTGGCAATGAAGGCGATCGAGCGGCCATCGGGGGTCCAGGAGGTCCGCCAATTGATGGTGCCGTCCTGGGTCAGTTTCTGCCTGGTGCCATCCGTCCGACGCAGCCAAAGGTGGGTGGTGCCATCCACCAGACTCACCGTGAAGGCCTGTCCGTCGGGAGAAATGGTGGGGTACTGGAAGTTGCCCTGCCAGGTCGAATCCACGGGGGTGCTGCGCCCGTCGCGCGTCACCCAGTTGAGCGTCGATCCCGCTCCGGCACTGCCACCCACGGTATAGAGGACGTGGCCCGCCGACGACATGGCGAAGGTGTTGGGGTTGACGCCCTCGAGGACGGGCACGGCGCCACTCGTCAGCGCGAGCGTCTTGAGGTCGAAGCCCGCCGCGAGCAAGCCGCCCGCCTGATCAGTGTAGAGCAGATGGCCGGTCGGGGCGTACCAGGCGCCTGCTGCGGTGGTGAGCAGCGTCCGCGCGCTGTCGGCCGCAAGGTCGAAGACCGAGACCGTCGCGCCGCTGACGCAATTGCCGGGACAACTGGTGTAGAGGAAACCGCGACTCTCCGGCAGCGGGGCCATGGCCACTACGATGGAGCGTCCTCGCGCGCTGTCGGATGACACGATGGTCCCGGTGCCGCCATTGGCGGGGATCCGCTGCAGGCCGCTCCGGTTGTCGGTGAAGATGATGGTGTTGTCAGCCAGCCAGACCGCGGCGTAGTAGGTCTCGCTCACCGACTCGGAGAGGGTGATCGCGCCACCACCCGACACGGGGATTTTCTTGAGCTTGCCATCCGTGGTAAGAAAGCCGATCCACGTGCCGTCGGGCGAGAAAAAGGGCGAGATGCCCCGCTCGGTCCCCGCGAGCAGGGTAGGTACATCCTGGTCCAGCAACTTGCGCATCAGCTGCGGGCGCCCCCCAACGGAGTCGCTGAAGACGATACTCGAACCGTCGGGGGCGATGGCGGCCTGAGTGGCCATCATCGGGGTGCTGGGCGAGAGGAACTCGCCCCACGGGTGATCCCAGAGCACGACGCGTTGCCGTGAGACGGCCACAGTCGAGGCCGGCCGCAGCCATCCCCACGTGGCGGCGGCCATCGCAAGCGCCGCCACCGCAGCGGTGGCGGCGAACAGTCGCGGCGAGATGCCCCGTCGACCGCGCGCCCCCGCCGGCCCCTGCGCCGTCGCGAAGGACTGATCGGCGAGCGCGTCGGCAAACGCCTTGGCCGTCTCAAACCTGTCGGCCGGGAGCTTCTCCAGCGACTTCGCCACCGCCGCGGCCACATTCGGCGGCACGCTTTTCCGGTATGTCGTCACCGCCGCTGGTTCCTCGGCGATGATCTTCATGATGATCTGTTGGGCGCTTGACCCGGTGTGGGGCGGATTGCCGGTGAGCATCTCGTAGAGCACGCTGCCGAGCGAATAGATGTCGCTCCGCCCGGAGATCTCCTTGTCGGCGGTCGCCTGCTCGGGAGACATGTAGTGCGGCGTGCCGAGAGACATGCCGGTTTCGGTCATCCGGCCACCGGCCGCAGCGCTGAGCGCCAGCGCGATGCCGAAGTCGGCCACCATCGGGCGGCCGTCATGCAGCAGGATGTTCTCGGGCTTGATGTCGCGGTGGATCACGCCGTGGGTATGGGCATAGTGCAGGGCGCCCGCTACGTCCGTGGCGATGCGGACCGCCTCGTCAATACCGAGCTGCGTCTCGCGGTCGAGCTTGGCTCGCAGCGTCTCGCCCTGGATGTAAGGCATGACGTAGTAGAGGACGTCAAGAGGTCCTTCGCTTCGCTCAGGGTGACTCAGGCGCGCTGCGCCTGAGTCAAACAGCGGCAGGATATGCGGGTGCTGGAGCGCTGCGGTGGTGGTGATTTCCTGCACGAATCGCTCGGCGCCAAGAACTGCTGCGAGTTCGGGCTTGAGCACCTTGATGGCGACCTTCCGCTTGTGCTTGAGGTCCTCGGCGAGGTAGACGGTGGCCATGCCGCCGGCGCCGAGCTCGCGCTCGATACGGTAGCGGTCGGCGAGGGCGTTCCTGAGGCGTTCGATGGTCATCCAGTGACCTCGGAGTGGTGGGACGCCGAAGGGGCGGCGGACAGGCGATTGAGGGTGCTCACGGCCGTTGCACTCCACGGCGCGTTGCGAAGCGTGCCGGGTCGAGGTTGAATCGGCGCCAGACGGCGTCGATCCGCGGATCGGCTGGCAGCTCTCCCGCCACGAAGATCGCGAAGGGGACGAAGAGGTCGCCGTCGCCCTTGGCGGCCTGTTGCATGGCGCCGATGGCACGCTCGAAATCGTGTTGTCCGGTGTACGCAATCGCAAGGCCGGACCATTTGGTCCATGCCGTCGGCGGCAGCGCCTCCATCCGCTTCACCAGTGCGTCGGCCTCGTCCGGCTCACCGGATCGAGCGAGCACGAATGCCGCGAGACCCAGACGAATCGGGCTGTTCGTGAGGGCCACCAGGCGGCGAGCCACGGCGACGGCGGAATCGGGCATGTCGGCGCGATGGAATCCGCGGGCGAGAAACGAGAGGGCGCCGAGATTCCTCGGCTCTAGTTCAGCCCCACGCCGCTCCTCGGTCACGCCCTCCTCGACCAGCCCCTCATTGATCTGCGCCAGGCCGAGGTAGCTGGACACCAGGAAATACAGGGGGTCACGGGCCTTGGCCTGCTGAAGGATCGGGATCGCTTCGTCCGTTCGCCCCATGTTGAGCATCAGCCAGCCAAGTCGGTAGAGTGGCTCTGCCGAGATGGTGTCGAGCGTGACCGCGCGGCGAATTCGTCGTTCCGCTTCCTGGTACTCGAATGACTCACCAAGCACGAAGCCGAGCGCGAGATGGCCCTCCGCGAGCGTCGAATCGAGCCGGATGGCTCGCTCGGCGGCCTCACGTGCGCGCGGCAGCACGTCGCTCATGCGCACGTCGAGAAAAGGGCATCACCGTCAAGGTCGCCGCCAGTCCTGCCCAGGCCCGTGCAAACTCGCTGTCTCTGGCAATCGCCTGCTCCAGCGAGGCCGCGCCAGTTGCGAGCCCGGGCCCCCGCCGCCTGAACAGGTACAGCCCCTTGAGGTAGAGATCGTACGCGATCGGGTCGGTCGTGCCGCGCACCGCCGCCGTACCGGCACCCGCGAGCGTGACCTGCAACGCCGCGGCAATCGCGCGCGCGATGTCGTCCTGCACGCTGAACAGGTCATCGCTGCCGCGCTCGTAGTTCTCTTTCCAGATGACCAGGCCGTCGCTGGCGTTGCTCAACTCCACGCTCACGCGGATCTGCGAACCGACCCGACGCACGGTACCATCCAACACGGTAGCGACATTGAGCGCCGCGCCGACTTCTTGCGCTGTCGCACTCTTGCCACCGAAGCGCGCCGCCGACGTGCGCCCGGCGAGCCGCAGCCCGGGGACAAGCGCGAGCGAATTGGTGATCTGGTCGGTAATCCCTTCGGCGAGATAGCTGTTGGCGGTGTCGCCGCCAGTGACGGTGAAGGGGATCACCGCGATCGACTTGACGGTCTCGGCGGGCGACGCACTGTGTCGGGAGCCGTACCAGCTCACGACAACCGCGCCGGCGAGCAGCAGCAAGCCAGCAGCGACCATCCTGCCACGCCGGGAGCGCTGTGCGGAGTGCCCGGTGGATGCCGTTCGCGCGCCTGAGGTGTGCGCGGTCTCGAGCGCCGTGAGCAACTCTGCCGCGGTGGCTGGGCGCTCTGCAGGGTCCTTGGCGAGGCAGCGCATGACCAGCGCCTCCAGCTCGATCGACACGTCGGGCCGTCTTTGCCGCAGCGATGGCGGAGCCTCGGTGAGGTGCGCCGCGATCAGCGCTTGCGCGGTGGTGCGACCCGCAAAGGGATGACCACCGCCGAGCAGTTCCCACGCCACGACACCCCAGGCGTACAGGTCGGTGCGCTGGTCGGTGTGCGGGTCGCCGAGCGCCTGTTCCGGCGACATGTATGCCGGCGTGCCGATCGACGTCCCAGTTTGTGTGATGCCGCCGCCGTCTTGCGTCCGCGAGGCATCAATCGCCTTGGCGATCCCGAAGTCGGTGACGACCGCCGCACCTCCGGAGAGCAGAATGTTCTCCGGCTTGATGTCGCGATGCACCACGCCCTCGGTGTGAGCGTACGCCAGTGCGCGCCCGACATCGCGCAGGATGCCCACGGCTTCCGCGAGCGATACGGGTGTGCCGGAGGCGAGTCGCGCCCGCAGCGATTCGCCGCGCACAAAGGGCATGGTGAAGTACGGCAACGCCCCGAGGGTGCCCGCCGTCAGCACCGGGACGATGTTGGCCTGCTGCAGTCGCGCCGCAAGCTTCACTTCGCGCGCAAATCGTCCGGCGCTGAGTCCTTCGGCGAGCTCCGGCGCGATGACCTTGACCACCACGTCGCGACCGAGCGTCTCATCTCGGGCCACGAAGACGCGCGACATTCCGCCACCGCCGAGCTCGCGGTCGAGGGTGTATCCCGCGCCGAGGCCGGATTGGATGATCGCGCGGAGGTCGGTCATGCCGCGCGCTCCGACGGGCCGCGCGTTCCATCACGCCGCGAGCTCAATCGCTCCCCCCATCCACCGCCCGCTTCATCGTGGTTACCCAATTCGGGATCACGCGGAAATAACCAGGACTCGCCTGCTCGGGCCCCTGCACGTAGATGATCCCACCGTCGTGGGTCGGGACGTTGGACCAACCGGAGGTGTCCGAGAAGCGCGGGTCTGTGGCCCACATCACCGGTGCACCGCTGGGCTCACCGGTCTCTGGGTTGACCGAGACGGTGTACCAGACGGCGCCTTGCCGGAAGAGTACCGTGGAGGGCGAGAGCATCAACGGTTCGGCCCCTTGCGAGGCGATCTGCCAGCGCCGACCCGGGGTGGGGAAAGCGGTCACCATGATCCGGCTTCCCTCTGAACTCTGGTATGCCACGAGTCGTTCGTTGGCGGATACGCTCGGGAATCGCGCTCCTGTCAGCACCGTGTCCATCGCGGCGGTGTCGCGCCGCGGATCAAAGCGGACCACGAGCGACCCGAGCCACTCCTGGGCGATGGCCGTGGAGTCGTTGAGGTATCCGAGAGGATCAAACGTCAAGCCGGTGGCTGCGTATCGGGCCAGCGTATCGGGGGCTGAGCCCGATCCCGGTGCACCACGGACGAGCGCCCACTGATCGCCAGCACGCGCGGCATAGAGAATGGACTGGCCATCGGGGCTCCAAACCGGGTGCCGGATGATCTCCGCGCGCTGCCACACGGTATGCTGGCCGGTGCGCAAATCGTAGATGCGCAATTCGTTGAGCGAGGTGCCCTGCACCACGGCCGCCAACCACCTCCCGTCACGACTCAGGTCGTAGCGCTGAAAATTTGCCGCCTCGATAGGCAGGAGTTGTGGCATGGAGCCCGGTACCCGGCGTACCAACCGGCCGGTGGTGGCATCGATTCCGGGTGCGTAGATCAGGGTGCCGTTGCCTGATATGTCGAATTGTGCCTGACCAAGTGCCTCCCGGCGGATGCCCGGCAACAGTGGTATGACGCGCTGAACGAGGCTGGTTTCGGGGTCGTAGCGTGCCGCCGAGACCACGCCATCGGGACTGATGAAGACCATGTAACGGCCATCGATGAGCCGAAAGTCGGATCCTGCCAAGGGACTGCCAGGCGTGCCGTCGCCCTTGGCGATTCGCACGTCGCGGGTGGCGTCGGTTTCCAGATTGATCGTTCGCGCCGAGCCGTTGAAGGAACAGAGCAGTTCTCCCAGAGTCGCGGCCCAGATGCCGAGCGGGCAGCGCACGATCGCTCGTTCGCGCGGCTCGCCGCCGTTGGGGTTGAGCCGGAACGCCAGATCACCGTCGGACCCCAGGGCGAGGATTTCGGTGGATGATATCCAGCCGAGCATCGCGCCACTCACGATCGGTGACAGCGGGCGCGGCTCCCCACCGGCGAGCGAGACCACCATCACCTGATCGGGGCCGAAGTAGGCGACCTGCGAACCGTCGGGCGAGATGCGCGGCGCGCTGGCTCCGGCGGTGCCGGGAATCGGCCGGATCTCGTCGTTCAGCAAGCTGCGGTACCAGAGTGCGCCGACGGAGTCCGGCTGGAGTGCTACGTACACGGCAAATGCCCCGTCGGCGGAGACCGACAGGCTGCGACTGACGGCACCGTATGTTCCTACGCGCGAAGAATTGGTGATGAAGGAGATTCTGGCGCTGTCAGGGGTCGCCAAATCGTACACGCTCGGACCCGAGGTGGTGGATTCGCGCGTCAATGCCCACGCGGCGAGCGCCGCGAGCGCGATGGTGGCGACACCGAGCGCTGCACTCACCATGCGCCACCGACCATTGCTGGCAGGCGTGCGCTGCGTGGCGCGCGTCAATAGGCCGGTGGTCAATCCGCCCGCCAGCGCCGCGGCAAACTCCGCCGCACTCGCGAACCGGTCCGCCGGCAACTTGGCGAGGCCGGTGAGCACCGCATCTTCGACATGTTCCGGCACGGTGTCGCGCAGGGTGTGCACCGGCGTCGGCTTCTCGGTCATGATCTTGGCGACAATGGCCTGCACGCTGCCGCCGGTGAACGGCGCATCACCCGCGAGCATCTCGTAGGTCACCGCCGCGAGCGCGTAGACATCGCTCCGCGCATCGATCTGCTTCTCGCCCATCGCCTGCTCGGGGGACATGTACTGCGGCGTGCCCAACGAGAGGCCGGTCTGCGTCATCCGCTGACCACCGGCGCTCTGTACGGCGAGCGCGATGCCGAAATCGGCCACCATCGCCTGACCATCGTGCAGCAGGATGTTCTCGGGCTTGATGTCGCGGTGGATCACGCCCTGGCGATGCGCATAGTCGAGGGCACTGGCGACTTCGCGCGCGATGCGGACGGCGTCGGCAATCGGCAACTGGCGCTCGCGTTCCAGCCGGGCGCGCAAAGTCTCGCCGGTGACGAGCGGCATGACGTAGTAGAGGAAAGTCGTGGGTTGGGCACCCCCGCCCCCGAGCTCCGCGAGGGCGGCGGGGTCTCCTCGATCTGCCTTCGCGACGACAGTGCCGCTGTCCAGCAGGGGCAAAATGTGCGGGTGCTGCAACCGCGCCGTGGTGCGGATCTCGGTGAGGAATCGCTCCGCGCCCAGTGCGGCACCCAAGTCCGGATGCAGTACCTTGATGGCGACGTCGCGCTCGTGCTTGAGGTCGTGCGCGAGATACACCGTCGCCATGCCGCCCGCGCCGAGCTCGCGCTCGAGACGGTAGCGGTCGGCGAGTGATTGTCCGAGCGATTCGAGGCTCATCGCTGCCCTTCCGCCTGCATCCTGGCACGCAGTTCAGTCGTCCAACCGAATACGACCTGGTATACGGGAGTGCGCGAGTTCCGGGTCATCAGGAATCGTTTTCCGTCGGGCGCGACATCGTAGTTGGCATGCGGCGCTTGGGCGAACCGGAACTGGTCCGGGAAGAGCTCCGTGCGGTTCGTCACGGCGATGCGATCACCCAGCGAGACGGACGCCGCCATGAGATGGCGACCGTCGCGGTAATAGATCGTCCTGCCATCCCGTGACCAGAGGGGCTCCGATCCACCCGAGACCGAGATCTGGACTCTCCCTCCCGCCACCGGAAAGGCCTGGGCGACGACTTGCGAGGTTCCCGAGGCGTCTGTGACGTAGGTGATCCATCGGCCGTCGGGTGAGACGCGAGCCTGTGCCTCGACGAAGCGGGTCGCGGCTACTGGATAGGAGGTCGTGTCGCCCTCGAGCGATCGGTACATGATGTCCGCTTGTTGAGACCCGGCATCGTCGACCTGATAGATGAGTGTGCGGCCATTTGGGGTGATCACGCCCTCGAAGAAGGAGTGCAGTCTGCCGGCCTGGAGTGGCTCGGCGAGGGAGCCCAGGTCGGCGCGCTGCCACCAGATTGCCGGTCGCGCCTCGCGGTCCGACCGATACACGATACGTTGACCATCCGGCGTCCACTCCGGGCGGTCGTTCGAGCCACCGGCGTTGGTGAGCCGGGATGGCGTCGAGGAGGCGATGTCGTAGATCCAGATGTCGGAACGCCCGTTGGCGCCGATCGTCACAGCAATGCGGTCTCCATCGGGCGACAGCCGCGGGTACGCGTAGCCCTGCGATGCCTCCAGGAGGGGCGAGAAGCGACCGTCGAGGTCGGCCCACCCCAACGTCGCGTCTTCATCGGCCGGCTGATAAACCAGGGTGCCTCCCTCCGACAGCGCGGCCTGCGCCCCTGCCGCGACCGTCGTGACCACCGAGGGGCCCAGCGCCACGGCAACACCGGTGGTCGCCCCGGTCGCGAGGTCGAGCCGGATCGCCATGAGCGCACCGGACGGCAGGACATAGATCAAGGTGCCATCGATGTGGCCGATGACTTCGAGCAGCTCGAGGTCGTAGCGCTGCACGGCGCCAGTGGAGAGTGAGACCGCGCCGAGCCGTGTGTCAAACAATCCGTTGGAGGACTGGATCGCAATCAGCGCCGTCTCGCCGTCCGACAACGCCGTGGGACCATTGAAATACACCTCGCGGCGCGTGGAGTCCGGCACGGCAAGGAGACGTGCAGGGCCGCCGGATTCGGGAAGTGCGAGCAGACCATCAACGCCCCCGACGAGGATCATTCCGGCGCTACTCCACGTGATCCCGACGGGTGAGAGCCCCGCGTCGCCAATGAGGACCGGCGATCCTCCGGCGAGCGCGATCTTCCAGACCATGGTCCCGACCATGTACGCGATCCACTCGCCATCAGGTGAGAACGCAGGCTGCTGGGCGCCGTCTGTTCCGGGGATGGTTCTAATCGTTGCCTCATCGACCCGGCGCACGGACAGCCGGACCGCCGCAGTCGAATCGGCGAGGGTGAAGGCGAGGGTCCGCCCGTCGGGCGAGACCGCCATCTTCTTCCCGGGCGCGGCGTTGGCGACCAGCATCATCGATGGCAGGGCGACCTGGAAGCGGACCACCGGACTCGGCGGCTCGCGGCGTGCGGCCTGCCACCCGAGTGCCGCCACCGCGACGACTGCCACCAGCGCCGCGCCGAGGCCGAGTACGAGCGGACTCCGCATCTGGGCGCGTACCGATCCACGTGGGTTCCCTGCCGTGCCCAGCGCGACGGCCGCCGTGGTGAATCCCGGATTGGCCAGCGCCTCCGCGAACTCCTTCGCTGACCCGAAGCGGTCCGCTGGCAACTTCTCGATCGCCTTGGCCGTTGCCGCGGCCACATTCGTTGGCACGCTCCTCCGCAGCCTGGTCACCGGCGCCGCATCCTCGGTGACGATCTTCATGATGATCTGCTGCGCGTTCGCACCGGTGTGCGGTGGATTCCCGGTCAGCATCTCGTAGAGCACGCTGCCGAGCGAGTAGACATCACTCCGCGCGGTGATCTCCTTCTCCGCAGTCGCCTGCTCGGGGGACATGTAGTGCGGGGTACCGAGACTCATGCCGGTCTCGGTCATCCGTCCGCCGGCCGCGGCGCTCACAGCCAGCGCGATGCCGAAGTCCGCGACCATGGGCCGGCCGTCATGCAGCAGGATGTTCTCCGGCTTGATGTCGCGATGGATCACGCCGTGGGTATGGGCATAGTGCAGGGCGCTGGCGACGTCCGTGGCGATGCGCACCGCCTCGTCAATGCCGAGCTGCGTCTCGCGGTCGAGCTTGGCTCGCAGCGTCTCGCCGTCGATGAACGGCATGACGTAATAGAGGTGAGTCGTGGGTAGGGCACCCCCGCCCCCGAGCGTAGCGAGGGCGGCGGGGTCTCCTCGGGCCGTGTCCACCACGACCGCGCCTGAGTCGAACAGCGGCAGGATGTGCGGGTGCTGCAGCGCCGCCGTGGTGGTGATCTCCTGCACGAACCGCTCGGCGCCCAACACCGCAGCGAGCTCCGGCTTGAGGACCTTGATGGCCACCTTTCGCTTGTGCTTGAGATCGTGTGCGAGATAGACCGTGGCCATGCCGCCCTGTCCAAGTTCGCGCTCAAGGGTGTAGCGGTCGGCGAGTGCTGCGGTGAGGCGCTCGATGGTCATGCGGTGACCTCGGAGTGGTGGGACGCCGAAGGGGCTGCGGTGAGGCGATCGATGGTGATGGTCACGCGGTGTCATGCCCGTCGCGGACGACATGCCACTGGGCCTGGAGTTCCAGTTCGTCGATCCAGTGGTCCAGATAATCGTGGGCGATGCCGGTTCCTGCCACACGCACCATGGTCGCGACATCCTCCAATTGTCGTGCAGAGCCGCCCAGCTTGGCCCATTCGAGCTTCGCCACGATGAGGTCCTCAAGCGACGCGACATTCAACTGGAGGCCGTCCACTTCGATCGGACGTCGTCTCGCAAACTCGGCATGACTGAAGGGACGTGACTTGCGCACCATCAGGTCCACCTTCCACCCCGTGGCGGTGTCGACGACGTTGAACATCGACTCGTTGGCAATCGCCTCACGCGCTGCCGTGTCGGAGACATAGAGCGAACGGTCGGACAGCGCGGTGATGAACGGATCGACCTGATCGATCCGCGCCTCGACCACGAGGTCGACGTCCAGCGTGGCTCGGCCGGCCCCATGCCAGGCAGCGGCCACGGAGCCAGTCAGCATATGGGGGATCTGTGCTGCATCGAGGGCCTTGACCACCGATGCTAGCACCGACGGCATGATCACGATTGCGGGCTCGGTGGAGGTTGCGGGACGAGTTGCCGCCCCAGCGAGAGCTCCACCAGTTGCAGGTCGGTCAACAACGGATGACGGTCGCGCAGTCCGGCCACGAGCAACTGCCGATTCGACTCGCTGAGCTCCAGCGCCTGCGCGAGTCGCTCCGCCGGGAGCATTCGGCGAATCGCGGCGAGCTGCAGCAGCTCGGCGGTGTGCATGGTGTCGCGCATGGTCAGGAATCTAGCTCTTCCCAGAGGTCTCTGTCAGTTCGCCGGGCTCGATCGAGGCGATCGGCCGTGACCGGGATCACCGTGGGAAATAGTTGGCGCGTCAGGTCATGCAGCTGCTTCCCCTCCTCCCATCGGCCAATGGCTCGATACCGGTGCAGGATCTCCTGCAGCACCTCGGCATCGATCGTCGCCTCGACCTCACCGTTTGCCACCTGCCCCAGGAAATGCACGCACGGCACCTTGTTGGGGTGATGGGCACCCGCGGCATGCATGATCACATTGGTGTCGATGAGGATCATGGCAGCAGCGCGGCCGGATCCGGGACAGCTTCGTGCTTCATCTCCGCCACCGTGCCGACCGGCAACCCCAGTTCGGCCAGCGCCGCCACTGCAGCGGCCTGTTGCCGGCCCCCTACCACCCCATAATGGATCTCGCAGGCCTCGCGCACCAGATCTCCGAGGCTGCGTCCCCGCCGTGCGGCGAGTTCTGATAGCCGGCGATGGAGCTCGGTGGTGAAGAGGATGGTGGTCTTCTTGCTCAGTTCCATATACGCCTCCATATATGGAAAATCATCTCTTTTTTGGCTCCCGACAATCTGCTCACGGGTTGGCCTCGTCGACGGCGCTCTTCATCTGCTGCACCCAATTGGGAATCACCCGGAGATAGCGAGCCGACCGGTCGCGGGCTCCCTGCACGTAGAGCACCCGGCCATCGGGGGTGACGGTGAACGATTGGCCGGCGGTATCGTTGAATCCCGGCAACTCGTGGGTGGTGGTGGGGCGACCCACCGGTGAAGCGGCGTTGAGATCAAGGTCGAAGATCTCGATCCGCGCATTGGCCGACTCGATCGCCGAGGTGGCCAGGCGCGTGGATGTGATCCACTGCGGCTCGCCCGTCGCCGTGGCGGCCACCGAGAAGATGCGGCCATCCCGCGGCAATGGCTCGAGCCAGATCTGGGTGATCGCACGATCGGAGTAGGAGATCCATCGCCCGTCTGGTGAGGCACGGATGAAGGTCACATCATCCCGGAGGGAGTCGATGGTCACTGGTCGTTGATCGGCGTGGAGGATCACCGCACGGTACTGAGTCCAGAGAGTCCCGATCACCCGTCCATCCGGCAACCAGGTGAATCCCTCGAACCCGCCCGGGTACTCGAGCACCCGCTCTGGCGGTGTCGCTTGTCCCGGTCGAGCAATGAAGACGGTGTCGTACGAACTGAACAGCAGCTGGTCGCCGCTCGGGTTCCAGACGGGCTGCCGAATTTCGGGGTGGCGGGCCAGCACGACGTGGCGCCCGGTGGCGAGATCGTAGATGCGGAGCTCGTCGCCATCGAGGGCCTCGACCACGGCGGCGAGGCGCTGGCCGTCGGGGCTGAGGTTCCAGCGTAGGAACGGAGCTCGGCCGACATCCACGGTATCCATTCCCGCATCGCCGGCCTGGACCAGGTAGCCAAGTGCCTCGTTCTCGCCCTGGGCGTACACCAGCGTTCCAGTGGCCGAGAGGCCATATGCACCGGCGCCGGTGTAGCTGCGCCGCGCCAGACCGGTGATCATGCGCACGGATTTCCCCACGACCCCGGTGCCAGGATCCACGGGCGCCGCGAGCAGGTCGCCGCCGATGGAGAGGTAGATCAGGTCGCGCTCGTCCACGATCCGGAAATGCGACCCCACTACAGGACCAGGTGCAGGACCGGCCGTCCGCAGGGCCCGCATCAGACTTGAGTCCTCGACACTGACCATGTAGGCCGTCTTCTCGCCCCCCCCTCCGCAGAGCAATGCGTCAGAATCCTCAACGGCTGAGGCCAGAATGCAGTACATGATGGGACGGCTGGTGGCAGTTCCCCCCCCCGGATCAAACCATTTCACCAGTTTGCCGTCGTTCTCGATCATGCGAATCCGGCCATCGGCCAGCCACGCCACCTGGTTGCCACCACCGGATCCCTCGCTGATCCGGACTGCCTCACCACCATCGAGCGGCACGACCTCGAGACTCCATTGCTGGCCTCGTTGACGGAGAAACGCCAGGCGGCGCTCATCGGGCGAGATCGCCGGTGCAACGCCATCCAGGGTGCCATCGATCCGGCGCGTGGTGGCGTCGAGCAGGGAGCGATACCAGAGTGCGCTGCCCTCGGACGATTCGGATTGATAGACCACAAATTGCCCCGAGGGGGCGACTGCCAGCCCGGGATCGATCCAGGCGTGAATTGCCGCACTGTCGGGAAGGCCGACATCGTATGCGGTCGGCGCGAGTGAGACCGGCCGGGTCGCCTGCCACCCGGCCGCCGCCAATGCGACCGCCGCGACGCCGCTCACGGCCAGACTCCTCGGATCGGTGACCCAGCGCCTTGTCCCGACTCCGTCAGAGTGGTTGGCGCCGTGGTTCGCTGCGGTATAGCCCGGATTCCGCAACGCCTCCTTGAACGACTTCGCGGTGGCGAAGCGATCGGCCGGGAGCTTCTCGAGTGCGGTCGCCAGCGCCGCCGCAACATGACCCGGCACGCTGCGCCGGAGCTGCGTGACCGGCTGGGCTGGTTCGGCGATGATCTTCATGATGATCTGCTGCGCCGAGCCGCCGAGGTGAGGCGGTTGGCCGGCCAGCATCTCGTAGCAGACGCTCGCCAGCGAGTAGATGTCGCTCCGGCCGGTGATCTCCTTTTCGGCAGTCGCCTGTTCGGGAGACATGTAGTGCGGCGTGCCGAGGGACAGTCCGGTTTCGGTCATCCGGCCGCCGGCGGCAGCACTCACGGCGAGCGCAATGCCGAAGTCGGCCACCATCGGACGGCCATTGGCGAGCAAAATGTTCTCGGGCTTGATGTCGCGGTGAATGACACCCTGGCTGTGGGCATACTCGAGGGCATCGGCAACGTCGGCGGTGATCCCGATCGCCTCGTCGAGCCCCAACTGTGTCTCGCGGTCGAGCTTGGCTCGCAGCGTCTCGCCGTCGATGAACGGCATGACGTAGTAGAGGTGAGTCGTGGGTAGGGCACCCCCGCCCCCGAGCGTGGCGAGGGCGGCGGGGTCTCCTCGGGCCGTGTCCACCACGACCGCGCCTGAGTCGAACAGCGGCAGGATATGCGGGTGCTGCAGCGCCGCCGTGGTGGTGATCTCCTGCACGAACCGCTCGGCGCCCAACACCGCGGCGAGTTCGGGCTTGAGGATCTTGATGGCGACCTTGCGCTTGTGCTTGAGATCGTGGGCGAGGTAGACCGTGGCCATGCCGCCCTGGCCGAGCTCGCGCTCGAGGGTGTAGCGGTCGGCGAGGCTTGCCCTGAGCGAGTCAATACTCATGCGCCTGCATCCCCACGGAGGTGAGTCGAAGCACGCCCTGAGCGTAGCCGAAGGGGGGCGGCGCTGAGGCGGTCGAGCGCGCTCACGCGGGAAGGACCTCGACGTCGTACTGCCGGAAGTGTCGGTCCGCGCTCATGATCGGCACCCCTTCCACCTGTGCCTGGGCGACCAGGAGCCGGTCGAACGGATCGCGGTGGTGCTCGGGAAGCTCGGCGACGTGGAGCGCATGCCGATGGTGGATCGGCAGTGGGGTCACGCTCGTGTGGACCATCATGCGCGGGATGTACTTGGCAGGGGATTCGGGAAGCCGGAGTTTGCCGAGCCCGTGCTTGATGGCGATCTCCCAGGCACTTGCCGCGGAGAGCAGCAATTCATTCTCCGCGGCAACGAGCAACGCCCGACTGTCCGGCGAAAGTCGGTCGGGTGCCGCCAGCATCCACAGCCAGACCTGAGTGTCCAAAAGGACTCTCATTGCTCGAAGGCAGCAAGGAGGTCTGCTGGGAGAGGCGCGTCGAAATCGTCGGCAATCAGCACGCTGCCCCGTTCACTGCCGAGCGGCCGCTCGGTGGCGGCTGCGGAGATCGGCACCAACCGGGCGACTGGGACCCCGGCCTTGGCGATGATTATCTCCTCACCATCGGCCGTCCGCTCGAGCAGTTTCGAGAGGTTGGTCTTGGCTTGGTGCACGTTGTATGTCCGCGAGGCAGAATTGGTCATTTTCAAGATTAGCTAAGTCCGCGGACTTAGTCAATAAAATGTGGGCGCTCATCCCGGGCATGAGCTCGTCGCTGAAGCGACACCAGCCGAGCCGCGGCTCTCAGCCGCGAGCAGGGTCACACGGGCAATCGAGCCAGTGGCAGGGCGGTCGAGCGCGCGCAGGTCAGCTCCCGGGGAGAGGGGCAGAATCGATATTTGGGGAACGCCGAAAGTTAGCGTGACGAAGGGATTGGTGCCAACTGCTGAGATCGAGGCCCACCGCTCGCCTGCTCGTCGCTGAAGCGACGGCTCGGCTGGTGTCGCTAAAGCGACGGCATTTGCCCGCCCACGAGACAGCTGTTGCAAAAGCGACGGGGGTTTCATGTTGTGCGAGTTCGCGAAAATGCCCCGCCGGGAGATGATTGGTACCGCGGTCTGGCGTCCGTGGCACCAGTTTCCCTTTATGCATCATTGCCTGCACCTCCACCTAGTCTGGACCACGCGGGATCGCGCGGCATCGCTCGATCACGCGCGGGCGTTGTATTTGAGTGAACGCCTGCCGATCATCGCCCGACAGGAGCGGGCGCGGCTCCTGGAGCTTGGCATTGTGTCAACTCATCTCCGTATGGTCGTGCGTGTGCATCCGACAACTGATCTCCCGCGACTCCTCCAGCGGATGAAGGGTGGCACCGCTCACGGGATCAATGGGGCCGCCCCGAACTCCAGGTGGTCGCTCAAATGGGCGAAGGGATACAGTGCCACGTCGGTGAGCCCTCGAGACCTCGAACGTGTGCTTGCCTACGTTCGTGCTCAGCATCTGCACCATCCTGAGGAAGCAATCTCCGGCTGGCCGATTCCCGGGGTCGCTTCAGCGACACCTGTCCTGAGCATGGCCGAAGGACCAGCCGAGCCGCGGCTCTCAGCCGCGAGCTCGAGCGAGTAGTAGTCGGACTGGATCGTCGCCAAAGCGACGGCCCCTTTCACCTTTCACCCGCGCGGCTTCGCCGCGCCCCCTTTCACCCTTTCACCTTTCACCTTTCACCTTTCACCTCCACCCCTTACCCCGTCCCCTTCCACCCCCCAGCCCGGTCCCGGCTACCTTTCTTGGGTCCGTTCAGATGCCCTCGGCCGGAAGGCGGTATTGCGTGGCGGCGACCGATGTTTCTCATCCTGACTACTATCACAAAGTCGTGGACTGCCAGTGGGCCTGCCCGGCTCACACCAATGTGCCGGGCTACCTCCGGCTGATAGCGCTCGGCCGCTACGACGACGCCTACATGCTCAACCGGGAATCGAATGTCTTTCCCGGTATTCTGGGCCGCACCTGCGATCGTCCCTGCGAACCGGCCTGCCGCCGCGGCAGGGTGGACGAGAAGCCGGTGGCGATCTGCCGCCTCAAGAGGGTGGCCGCCGACCGGCGGGGCGACATCACCGACCGGTTGCCCACTGGTGCCACCATCAAGAATGGCAAGCGGATCGCCTGCGTCGGCGCCGGTCCCGCCTCCCTCACGGTGGCCAACGACCTCCTGCCGCTTGGCTACGAGGTGACGATCTTCGAGCAGAATCCCCAGCCCGGCGGCCTGATGCGGATCAACATCCCCGCCTTCCGCTTGCCGGCCCAGGTACTCGACGAGGAATGCGACTACGTGATCCGGATGGGCGCCGAGATGCGTTACGACACCCCGGTCACCAGCATGAAGGCGCTGCTTGAGGATGGATACGACGCCGTGTTCGTGGGCAGCGGCGCTCCCAAGGGGAAGGAGCTCGACCTGCCGGGCCGCTGGGACGCTCCCGATCAGGTGCACATCGGGATCGAGTGGCTGGCCAATATCCACTTCGGCCATGTTGACCGGATCGGCTCGCGGGTGCTGATCATCGGTGTCGGCAACACTGCCATGGACTGCTGCCGATCGGCCAAGCGGCTCGGTGCCACCGACGTCAAGGTGATCGCGCGTCGTGGCCGCAAGCACTTCAAGGCGTCACCGTGGGAGTTGGAGGACGCCGAGGAGGAACTGGTCGAGATCATCGAGAACCGCCAGCCGAGCCGGTTCGTGGTCGAGGACGGCACGCTGACCGGGCTGGAGTTCGATGTTCTGGAGTGGACCGAGGACGCGACGGGGAGGCAGCGGAGCAAGGTGGTTCGCCAGGAGATCATCCCTTGCGACGCGGTGGTGCTGGCGATCGGGCAGGACAACGCCTTTCCCTGGATCGAGCGCGACATCGGGATCGAGTTCGGCGAGTGGGAGATGCCGGTGGTGAACCGGAGCACCTTCGAGTGTTCGCGACCCGGCGTCTTTTTTGGTGGCGACGCCGCCTGGGGGCCGGAGAACATCATCTGGGCGGTGGCCCACGGCCATCAGGCGGCGATCTCGATTCACGCTCACTGCGAGGGACGCGACCTGACAGCGCGGCCGCCGCACGGGATGACGCTGGTGAGCGCCAAGGTGGGAATGCAGAGCTGGTCGTACCACAACGACTACGACCCGGTTCACCGCCAGAAGATGACCCACGAGGAGCTGTCGAAGCGCTTCAGCGACATCGGCGTCGAGGTGGAACTCGGATTCACCCCGGAGCAGGCGGCGCACGAGGTGCAGCGCTGCCTCAACTGCGACATCCAGACCCACTTCACGGCGCCGCTCTGCATCGAGTGCGACGCCTGCGTGGACGTCTGCCCCACCCGCTGTCTCACCATCACCCGCAATGATTCGCCGCTCGAGGAGCTGCGTCAGCGGCTTTCGGCGCCGGCGCTGAATCCTGATCAGGATATCTACCTGTCCGACGCGCTGCCGCAGACCGGGCGGGTAATGGTCAAGGACGAGGATGTCTGCGTGCACTGCGGCCTCTGCGCCGAACGCTGCCCCACAGCCGCCTGGGACATGCGCACCTTCGACCTCAAGTTGCCCTACGCCGGGCAGGAGCTGGTGCTTCGATGAGCGGCATCAACGACTTCGCCTTCAAGATCGGCACCGTCAACGGCTCCGGTTCGGCCAGTGCCAACGGACTGCTGATGCAGGCGATCTTCCGGATGGGGATTCCGGTCACCGGAAAGAACGTCTTCCCGTCCAACATCCAGGGACTGCCGACCTGGTACGAGATCCGGGTGAATGGCGAGAGGTGGACCGCCCGCCCGTCGGCGCTCGACCTGGTGGTGGCGCTCAACCCTGCCACCTATGCGCAGGACGTGGCCGCAGTGCGACCCGGCGGCTACCTGCTCTACGACTCTTCGTGGCCGCTCGATCCGACTCTGGTGCGCGAGGGGGTCACCATTCTCGGCGTGCCGTTCGGGGCGATGTGCATCGAGGCGTTCCAGGGCGATCGCGAGCGCACCCTGATGCGCAACATCGTCTATGCCGGCACTCTGGCGGCGTTGCTGAAGATCGACATGGAGGTCGTCGCCGGGATGCTCGACGAGAAGTTCGCCCGCAAGAAGCGGCTACTCGACGCCAATCACCAGGCGATCCGCATGGGGTACGACTTTGCCCGGACCCACTTCGATTGTCCGTTGCCTTTCCACCTCGAGAAGCTCGACAAGACCGGTGGTCATGTGCTGATGGACGGCAACACCGCCTGCGCGCTGGGGGCGGTGTATGCCGGTGCCACGGTCGGGGCGTGGTATCCGATCACCCCGTCGACTTCGCTGATGGAGGCGTTCACGGCGTTCTGCCGCGAGTTCCGGGTTGATCAGGCGACCGGCGAACACCGCTACGCGATCCTGCAGGCCGAAGACGAGTTGTCGGCAGCCGGGATGGTGATCGGGGCGGGATGGGCCGGTGCACGCGCCTTCACCAACACCTCGGGTCCGGGGATCTCGCTGATGCAGGAGTTCATCGGGCTGGCGTACTACACCGAGATTCCGTCGGTGTTCTTCGACATTCAGCGCTGCGGACCGTCTACCGGGATGCCGACCCGGACCCAGCAGGGCGACCTGTTGATGCTGGCCTACGCCTCGCATGGCGATACCCGGCATCCGCTGCTCTTCCCCGCCAATCCCGCGGAATGTTTCGAGATGAGCGTGCTGGCGTTCGACATCGCCGAGCGGTTCCAGACGCCGGTGTTCGTTGCGTCGGATCTCGACATCGGGATGAACGACTGGATGATGCCGCGGCTCGCCTGGGACGACAACTGGCGCCCGGATCGCGGCAAGGTGCTCGACGCCGAGGCGCTGGATGCGTTGCCGAAGTTCTCGCGCTACCTCGACACCGATGGCGACGGGATCGCGGCGCGGACGCTGCCGGGTGTCGGGGCCAAGGGGGCCTACTTCGTGCGCGGCTCCGGTCACGACAAACACGCTGCCTACACCGAGGACGCCGACGCCTATCGCGAGGTGGTCGACCGGCTCAAGCGGAAGATCGATGGCGCAGCCGACGCGGTGCCCCGACCGGTGATCGATCGGCAGGACGGTGCCACGATCGGCCTGGTCACCATCGGCGGCTGCGACGCGGCGGTACGGGAAGCGGTCAGCGTGCTGCGCGGTCGGGGGATGGCGGTGAGTCTGATGCGGGTGCGGGGCTTCCCGTTCCACGCCGACGTGGCGGCGTTTCTCGCTGAGCACGAGCAGTTGCTGGTGATCGAACAGAACCGCGACGCGCAACTGAGGTCGCTGCTGGCAATCGAGCTGGGACTGGCCCGCGACCGGATGACGCCGGTGCTCGACTACAGCGGCCTGCCGCTCACCGCAGCGTTCGTGATCGAAGCGGCAAGCAGGGTTGCAGTGGAGGTGGCGGCATGAGTTCGATTGCCAAGCCGCTGGTCACCCATCCGGGTGCCCGCACCAATGCGCTCGGGCTCAAGCTGCGCGACTACGAGGGATCGATGTCGACCCTCTGTGCCGGCTGCGGCCATGATTCGGTGACTGCCGCGCTGATCCAGGCGGCGTGGGAACTGGCGATCCCGCCGGAGATGGCCGCCAAGATGAGCGGCATCGGCTGCTCGGCCAAGACCACCGCCTACTTCATGAAGCAGAGTCACGGCTTCAACAGCGTCCACGGCCGGATGCCGTCGGTCACCACCGGCGCGGCGGCAGCCAACCGCTCTCTGGTGTGCATCGGGGTTTCCGGCGACGGCGATTCGCTGTCGATCGGGCTGGGACAGCTGTGCCACGCGATCCGCCGCAACGTCAACATGCTCTACGTGATCGACAACAACGGCGTCTACGGCCTCACCAAGGGACAATTCTCGGCGTCGGCCGACGTGGGCTCGAAGAGCAAGAAGGGCGAGGCCAACCTGCAGGGGCCGATCGATCCGGTGCTGCTGGGGCTGACCCTCGGCGCGACCTTCGTGGCGCGGTCGTTCTCCGGCGACAAGCAGCAACTGGTGCCGATCCTCAAGGCGGGGATCCTGCACCGCGGACTCGCCCTGATCGACGTGATCTCGCCGTGCGTGACCTTCAACGATCACGAGGGAAGCACCAAGAGCTACGCCTACACCAGGACGCATGAGCGGGAGGCGGTCGCCACCGACTTCGTCCCGCTCCGGCACGAGATCGTCGTGGCGCGGGGTGAGGCGCGGTTGTTCGAGGTGCCGATGCATGACGGCAGCGTGGTGCGGCTCCGGCCCACCGACGCGGGATACGATCCCACCGACCGCGCCACGGCGTACGCCCATGTGCGGGCCTGTCAGGGCCGCGGCGAGGTGGCCACCGGGTTGTTGTACGTGGACGAGGCGAGCAGCCAGGAGATGTGCGACGGGCTCACCCTTCCTGCGGCACCGCTGCACGACACGCCGTTCGAGCTGCTCTGCCCGGGGAGTCAGGCGCTCGATGCGCTGATGGAGCGGTATCGGTGAGGTGAGGGGGGGGGACGATACTGGAGGCCAGTACACCATCGGCGTCCCTGGTCAGGTACCGCCCGCGAGCCGGTCGAGTTCCGTTCGCCAGTTGAGGATGATGTTGATCGAGCGGCTCTCGCCCCCGCCGCTCTGCAGCATCAGGAACCGCCTGCCGTCGGGATCGACGTCGTAGCTCCGGTAGAATTCCTGCTGCACAAGGGCCGGATCGGAGAAGAGGAGTTGCGGGGTGCGGTGCTCGAACCGCGGTCCGGTCGTCACCGGCACGGTGAACAGGTCGCCACGGGTGTTCCGGAAGTAGAGTTCGGTGCCGTCCCGGCTCCAGAGCGGCTCTAGTCCCCCCCCCACAGAAATGGCGATCTTGGCGGAGTCGACCGCTGGAAACGGCCGCACGTAGACCTCCTTGGCACCCGATTCATCACTGACGAACGCCAGCCACTTGCCGTCGGGCGAGAGCGCCGGGGCGAAGTGATCGAAGCGTGACTGGAGGAGAATGCGCGGCAGCGTGTCGACTCCCCGCTCCATCACCAGCAGGAACCGGGTGCCGACACTGGTGCCCTGCGACCGGAGGATGGTGAAACGACCCGATCGCTCGAAGAGGATTTCGTCGAACTCGCCGGAGCCCGCCACGACGCTGGTGGCGCTGTCGCTGCCGTCGGCCCGGCGAATCCACGGCGAGCGGCGCGGGCCGCGGGTGGCGAGGAAGGCCACCTGGCGTCCGTCGGGAGTCCAGACCGGCCGGTCCGAGTTCTGTGTCTCCATCGACAGGCGGGAAAAGGTCCCAGTGGTCAACTGCTTGACCCAGATTTCGCTGCCGCCGGAGACGCTCTGGGCCAGGGCGATCTGGGTGGCATCCGGAGAGAGGGCGACGCCGGTGACAGCAGCGCTGAGCGAACTGTCCACCAGCGTTTTCCTGCCGGTGCGGTCGACCCAGACGATGCCGGTGGTGCCGACCTGCCCGGCCTGATAGATCAGGGTGCCGTTGTCGGCCACGGCAAACGCCGTTGTCCCGTTGGAGAATTCTTCCTGGACCCCCTGGAGCATCAGGGTCGGAGTGGACTGCAATGTGCCGGAGCCGACATCGAAGCGGGCGGCCAGCAATCGGCCATCGGAGGCGCCGATCACCAGATAGCCCGGCGCGAGGTAGCGGGAATAGGAGCCGGCCGCGAGCTCGGTCACGGCACCGGTCTGGAGGTCGACCACTCCCACCGCATTCGATCCGGCTGATCCCTTCCACAACATCACCAGCGCCCGGCGACTGCCCGGCAGCACGTCGGGAAAGTCGTGCTCCTTGATCTCGCTGAGGGAGTCGGGCCGGGAAATCTTGGTGATGGCCCCGCCGCCGGCGCTGACGCGGGCCAGGCCGCGGTTGGCATGGGTGAAGTAGATCTGGCCGTCATCGCCCCAATCGGCTCCACCGAACGAGGCGACCGAATCCTGCACCAGGGTGCGGACCACTCCGGCGGTGGCGGCGACGACCTTGAGACTCACCTGGGAGCTGCCACCGGAGAAGAAGCCGATCGTTTCGCCATCGGGAGAGAAGAACGGCGCGAATGCTCCCCGGGTGTCGGGAAAGAGCCGGGCCTTCGGATCGCCGAGGTCGCGCACCCAGAGGCCGACGTCGCTGCCATCCGGGCCGATGAAGGCCACCCGCCCTCCGGATGGGGAGATGGCGAGGCGCACGTTGCCGATGGGCCGGATCGCGATGCTGTCTCCCAGTTCCAGAGAGGCGTTTACGAGCGCCGCCGTCCCCCCCCCAGATGGCGCCAGCAGGCGGCCCAGCGCCGCGGCGCCGAGCAGCGCGATCGCGCCGATTGCAGACATCAGCACGGTGCGGCGCCGGGAACGCGCGGGCAAGGCGATCGCCGAGGTGTACCGGGTGGCCGTCCGCTCTTCCTTGAGCGCCACCGCGAATTCGGCCGCTGTCGCGAAGCGGTCGGCCGGCAGTTTCTCGAGGGCGGTGAAGACGGCTGCCTCCACCCCCGGCGGGATGCTCTTCCGCTGGCTGGTGAGGCCGCGCGGTTCCTCGGTCATCACCCGCGCGATGATCGCCTGCGCGGTGGGGCCGTTGAATGGCGGCTCACCACAGAGCATCTCATAGGTGATCGCGCCGAGCGCATAGACGTCGCTTCGTCCGGTGATCTCCCGCTCCCCCATTGCCTGCTCGGGGCTCATGTAGTGCGGCGTGCCGAGCGACATCCCGGTCTCGGTCATCCGGGTGCCGGCGGTGTTGGCCATGGCCAGCGCGATGCCGAAATCCGCCACCAGCGCCCGGCCATCGTGCAGCATCACGTTTTCGGGCTTGATGTCGCGGTGGATCACGCCCTGCCGATGGGCATAGTCGAGCGCGCCGGCGATTTCGGTGGCGAGGCGCACGGCATCGGCGACGGGAAGCTGATGCTCCCGGGTGATCCGGTCGCGCAGTGACTCGCCCGCGATGTAGGGCATGACGTAGTAGAGGTGAGTCGTGGGTTGGGCACCCCCGCCCCCGAGCGTAGCGAGGGCGGCGGGGTCTCCTTGGTCAGTACCCACCATGACCGTGCCTGAGTCGAACAGTGGCAGGATGTGCGGGTGCTGCAGGTTGGCCGTCGTCCGGATCTCGCTCAGGAAGCGTTCGGCGCCAATCACGGCGGCGAGCTCGGGGCGGAGCACCTTGATGGCGACCTTGCGGTCGTGCTTGATGTCGTGGGCCAGGTAGACCGTGGCCATGCCGCCCGCGCCGAGTTCGCGCTCGAGGGTGTAGCGGTCTGCGAGAGCGGTGCGCAACTGTTCCAGTGAGCTCACGGGAGTCCTGGGGCATGGTGGAGAATGGTCTGTCAGGTGTCGGTCAAAAGGTACCGTTCCGGTTGAGTTATCGCCAGAGAATGATCTCTCCGACCCTCAACCCTGACCCGTTTCCGACAGGGTGGGATGGCGAATCGGAGTCGTGAAGCAGGATCTGGCAAGAGAGGGGGCGAAAGTGTGTGACGGTCAGCGGTTGGCCAGCACCGGAAGGTCGGGTGCGGCCAGGAGTCGTTCGTCTGCCGTGACGAGCGTCAGGTCAAAGACGATGGCAGTCGCCGCGAGAAAGCGATCCGCTGGATCCTGGTGAGGCAGGTCGATCTGTCGGCTCATGATCGCGACGTCGTGGGTTAGCGGCGCCTCGCGACGGGGCAGGGCGTGCACCATCTCCCGCACCCAGATGCGATGGTCTCCAGCGATCGTGATGCGGCCCCGTTCCACCAGCAGGATAGCCTCCCAGATGCTGATCGGAGAGAGCCAGATTTCGGTGTCCGGATCTCTCAGGGCGGTCTGGACACTCGGGGTCAGCCGCTCGGGCTCGAGCAGACTCCAGAGCCAGATGTGGGTGTCGAGGAGGAGCTTCACCCGTTCAGCGCCTCCCATTCATCGGCCGAGACCACCGGGGCCACCAAGTCCCCGGTAATTCGGGCCGATCCTCTCATGGTGCCGACCCACTCCTCTCCCGCCGCACCGGGCGAAGGAGGGGTGATCTCGGCTATGGGCTGGCCGCGTCTGGTGATCAGGAGTGGCCGACCGCTCTTCCGGACTCGTTCGAGGACGGCGAGACAGGTGGCCTTGAACTCCGAGATTGACATGGTTTCGATCGTCTTGGTCATCTGGCAATCATATCATAGTCAACGACCATGGTCAAGAAGGTTGGTCGCAAGGCAACACCGGGCACCCCTCCGAAGTCGTTCTCTACTCGATCGACCCATGCCGCTTGGAAATCCGGAACACCGGAGATGCTGGTGAGCAGGTCGACAGGATTCGGCGGTGCACCGTAATGGGCGTGGGCGCCGACAACCAGATAGCGCGCCTTGGCTGCGTGGAGCCCTGCCAGGAGGTCCTGCCAGTCGTCATGCATTGGGCCGGATGACCCGCGCTGGCATGGTGGCTCGGGTGTAGCTCGGTAGCGGCTTGCCGGTCAGTTGCCACATGCGCGCGGACAACTCAACGACCATTGCCAGCCGTTCCTCGACGGTGGTGGTGGCACTCAAGTCGTCACCCGGTTCGGTTCCGAGTGGCAAGACCCTGACCGTCATGTCGCGACGTGGTGTGGACATACCGATGGAGTATACGGCCTCGGGGGATTGGGGGACAGGGCGGACACTTGTCGGCGACACCTGAAGGGCTGCTGCCGTTGCGAACTACTCGGACAGTTCCGTCTGGTCCGTCAACACCCGTGGCAACACCCCGCCGGGGGAACCGAAATGCGGTACCGCCTTGGCCGCCTCCGCTCTTCCAGTCATCGGCATGATGAACCGTGTCGCGTCGGGCAACCAGTAGAGACAGCCAAGTTCGTCCGGCGGGCTACTGATCGCAAAATTCTCTGCCGCCTCGATGGCGGTGCGCCAAATTTCTCTGGCCGTCGGCACGTCGAACGGCACCCGCAGGTCGAGCCGGGCAAACTCCTCGGGTCGATAGCGCCCGGCGCGCTTCAGCAACTCGAGCAGTGATAGGGGTGTCAGTCCAGGGTCCTTTCCCACGGCGGCCCAGCAGAGTGCGCCGAGCGGAAGGATGCGGTCATGAACGAAGAGGACATCGACGAAATCGCGGGGTTCGTCGCGACCGACCAGCGCCAGCACCTTGTTGATCGCCAGGTCGACCGGGTGCAAGAGCCAGCCGCCCAGTGGCTCGTGAACCAGCGGCATGAAGCGCCAAGCGGAATCATGCGCCCAGTCCACTCGGGTGGACTCGTCGCCCCGTGCCACGACGGCGCGGATGAATCCCGGCTGACTGAGGGTGACGCTCAGCCGATAACCCAGTGCCTCAAGGCGCGCACTGCCAAGCGCGAACGCCGAGGCGACCCGTTCCACCGAATCGTGAAAGAATTCCAGGTCGCGACTGAAGCGGGTGGAGTCAGGTGCGAAGTGGATCGCGGCCCCACCCGCCAGATACCCGGCATCGTCCGGTGACTCCGGCGCCAGGTCGGCGAGAAGTTGCTGCTGAAAATTGGTTAGCGGCACAGTTTGGCCGCCGTCATCCAGGCATCCCTGCCGCCGTGCTTCCTCAATTGGTCCGCCACCCACGCCACATCGTCGCGACCGATGGCAAGGTCCGGACGATACGACCAGAAACACTCGGTGTAGTGCTTCCGAAAGGCGCGGCGTGCCTCGCGGACGCGCACCATGTCACGCGCCGTTTCCGGGTCGAGGGTGCGTCGGCTCTTGAGGCCGCCATTGCGGCCGATGCCGGCCAGATACTTCCGGATCCGAGTCATCGTGCAAACATAGTCCGCTTATGATGCAACCGCAAATTCTGTTTGTGTTTGCGTGTTGTGTTACTCGGCTGACTCGAGCCGCGGTTTCAAAGGCCGTGGCGGGATCGGTGACGGCGAACCGCTGCCCGTCGGGATGGAGGTCCGGCCCGCGGTACCCGGACAGATGGACCACAAGTCGACTTAGCGGTCCTTCGGGCCGCCTCTCTCAGGGTGACTCAGGCGCGCGCGGGTTCATCATCGTGCCTGCTTTCCAGAGGAAGCGACAGGAGTCCACCAGCCCGTAGGCATACTCCTGCGGCACGCCTCCTCGCGTATTGGCGAAGCGTACCATCCCCACTTCATGCGCCGTCGTCGAGTCGGGCACGCGCGACGAGAACCGGAATTCGACCAGGGGCGATTGGTCAGCCGCCTTGGTCGGAGCGGGCGATGCCCATCCACGAGGCGTTCCTGAAGACCATTCTTGCGTCAGGGGCTCTTCGCCGCCAGCCCCAGCACCTGAGTCCCCTGCTCGAAGATGATGTCCACCGGGATCCCTGCCGCCGCGAGCCGATCGAGGTCGCCCTGCAGGGTGGGCCGGATGCCACCGACCGAGTCCATCCAGGCCTGGACGCCGGCATAGTCACCGTCGCCCTGGAATCGCAGAATTTTCGCCGACAGTGAGTCGGTGGCGGCGCGCATCCGGTCAAAGTCCACTCGATATGTTCCGGTCGCGCTGTCGCGGGTGAACGCCCCCATGGCGTCGAAATAGTTGAAGCGGGCGACGTTGGCCCGGCCGTGAGCACTCGAAGCGCCGAAGCGGACCGAACGGAATACACTGGCCAGGAAGGTGACCTGGTTGGCGCGCAGGTCCTTGTCGCCCAGTTCACCGCGCTCGGCGAGTGCGGCAATCATGTACAGGCCGAGCACGTCGGCTTTCCCCTCCTCCAGCGTGCCGGCGTGTTCCTGCATCGCCTCGCGCACGGTGCGCTTGTCGGTGATGGTGTTCTTGATCCCCAGTCCGTGGGCGACCTCGTGGAACATCGTGTTCTCGAAGAAGGCGTCGAAGGAGAGATACTCGCGCTGATCGGGAGCGATGAGCACTTCGGCGATCGGCATCAGGATGCGGTCGAACTTGGCGCGCACCGCATTCTTGAGCTGGAGCCGCCGGGCGCCCTTGGCAAGCTGGACCTGCTCGTCGTTGGGGAGGTTGATGGCGATGGTCTTGGAGCCGGCGTTGGCCTGTCCGGCGTAGTAGAGCACGTCATAGGCGTTGAGATCGGAGTCGGCGCCCGGCGTCTCGCGCTTGTATTCAGCCGATACGGGGAGACCTTGCTGCAGCGACGGCAGCAACGCGGCATAGCGACTGAGGCGATCACTCCACTCCCGGTCCTTCACCAGCACGTACGCCTCGTGCGCCGCCTTGAGTCCCAGCAACTGGTCGTCATAGGTCTCGATCGGACCGATCACGATGTCGATGGTGTTGTTCTTCATCTCCATCCACGCCATGTCGCTCGGCTGGTAGTCGTCGCTCAGCAGGGCGTCGGCGCGGAGGGTGAGGTATTGCTTGAGTCCGGCATCCTCCGCCAGCGCCGCCGCCTCCCGGAGCTTGTTGGCAGCGTGTCTGACCTGCGAGCGGAAGGCGACCTGATAGGGGACCGCCATCACCCGGCCCTGACCATCACGGCGCACCAGGGTGTAGAGACTGCGGAGCGCGGCCCCGCCATCGGCTGCTGCACTGGCGGCGGCTTCGAAGTCGGCCTTGGTGATGTCGTGCTGATAAAAGTTGGCACCCAGCGGCATCGCGCCCACCCCGGCCAAGAACGGCCGGTTGCCGTTGAGCCGATCCCACGGGCCGTAGTTGATCTCGGCAAAGCGCCGGAGACCGGAGTCGGCGATGCTGCCGAGCACGCTGTCCCGCGGCCCCGACACCTCGAACCAGTAGATGGCGTCCATCTCCCGGGCGGCATCGATCAGCAGCGGAATCATCCGTCGCTCCGCGTCGCTGAGTCCGCTCAGGTCGGCATCGAGCCGGACGGTGGTGTAGGCGGCCAGCAGTTCGGCCGGGTTGCCGTCGACCGTTGCCACTTCGCTGCCGGAGTCGGCAGAGTTGCAGGCGGCGAGCATGAGTGTCAGGAGCAGAGTGGTGGCGCGCATGGGTGGCTCGTTAGTCGTGAGTCGTGAGAGGGGGACACATCGACGGCTTCAGTTCCAGTCGGAATCGCAGCTCTGCATGTGCGCCGGAAATCTACCCGGTGGGACCGAATCGGGAGGATGGTGAGCGGCGTCAGGTCATGAAGCCAAGGGCGGTGGCTACGGCGCGCTGGCGATCGTCGAGGGTGAGGAAGGTGAGCTCGCGCGGATCGGGGGCGAGGTAGAGCGCGGTGGCCAGGTGCCAGGCGTCGGCACCGCGGAGGTAGCCGACCGCGAAGACCCGCTCGAGTTCGTCGCTCAGGGGCCGCTCGGCGTGTGTCCAGACAATCTCGCGGAGCAGCGAAGCATCCGGGGCGATGGTGTTGCGACGACAGGCACTCCGCCACTCGGCTTCGAGCAACGGAGCAGCCACCAACTCGAAGGGTCGCACTTTCTCGAGGATGGCGTCGGCCCCGGGCTCCCCGAAGGTGATGGCCACGATGACAGAGGTGTCCACGTAGGCCAACATCAGTCGCGATCGTCCAGGAAACGCTGGAGTGCGCCCGGAACCGTCGGACCAACGCGGAGTGAGCCGGTTTCTCCGGGCGCCAATCGCGCCGGGGTGATCAGCCCCTTGGCCTCCAACTCCTCGATGCGCTCGGCGAGGGTCTGTGCCTTCGGCCTGGCCTCATAGGGCCGGAGTTCGGCCACCGGCTCGCCGTGGACGGTAATGACGAAGCTCCGCCCCTCTCTGACCTGCCGGACGAGGGCGGAGAGCTTGGCTTTGGCATCGTAGAGTGGGTATTCGTCGGCCATGCCAAAATATAGTCAGACTAGACTGACCATACAATGGCATTCATGTGGGTCATTGTATCGGACGGGTGAAACGTGAAAGGTGAAAGGGGAGCTTACTCCGGTCCCTTTCACTTTTCACCTTTCACCAAGCGCCGCGAAGCGGCGCCCCCCTCACCCCTCACCCGTGCCAGACAACGTACGCCACTTGTGTGGGCTGCGACATACCAAGTATGATGCAGTATGACTACACGAAAGCCGTTCTCTCGCGTCACCATCACGATCCCGCCGGAGGACCTGGCCGCCGCCGACCGGTTGGCGAAGCTCCAGGACCGCTCGAGGAGCTGGATCATCGCCGAGGCGATCAGGAAATACGCCGCGACCGATGTCGAATTGGCCAAGTCCAAGGGGCTGGGACCCTACCGGCTGGACCAACTCATCCGGGATATGGCGCTCTCTCCGGAGCAGCGAATCCGTGTCGCCCAGAAGACTCGTCAGAGGGACCGGTACATTCGGCGTGTAGCCGAACCTGAGCCACCCCGGTATGGCAAGCACGAAACGGACATCGCCCAAGTCTGTGGTCGGCTGAATGCACTGGGGGCCCGCTACCTCATGGTTGGCGCGACAGCGATGCAGCTCTGGGGGACCAGCCGGGCCACTCAGGACATCGACATCCTGATCGAGCCCACGGTAGAGAACGCCGCACGGGTGCTCGAAGCCCTCGGTACGATCGGCTTCGGGTTGGCGCGCGAACACCTCCCCGAAGAAGTCGCCGCCAAGCCCGTGACGATCATCGGCGACTCACCGAGGGTGGATATCCTGACCCGCGCCTGGAACCTGCGCTGGAGCGAAGCGGTGCTGCACGCCACCACCTTCGAGGTTGAGGGGGTGTCGATCCCGACGGCGTCGATCGAGGATCTGATCGCATCCAAGCGGACCGATCGCCTCCAGGATGCTGCCGATATCGAGCTGCTGGAAGAGATTCGGCGGCTGCGCAATGAGGATGGCAGCTCAGGCACGTAACGCTGATCACGCACAGCCGATCCGGGTGGTTACTGCCGCAGCTTCGCCTTCAGCTCCTCGAACCAGTTCTCGACCACCACCAGGGTGCCGCCCTGGTTTAGCTCTCCGCTCACCAGCCGCGCCATGATGAAGCGGCCATCGGCTGCCACGTCCCACGGGGTGTAGTAGAGATATTCGGCGCTGAGCAGCTCAGGTCGAACGGCGAACAACGCCTCGGGGGTACTGAATTGGAGCGATTCCCCCGGCTCGACCCGGGCGGCCATCATGGTGCTGTCGCTGCCGAGATAGAACAATTCCGTGCCGTCCCGCGACCATAGGGGGGCAAAGCCCCCGCCGCTCGAGACCTGCCGCTTGCCGGCATCAGTGTCGGGGAACGGCCGCACGAACACCTCGACGCGACCGGTTTCATCCGATTGGTAGGCGATCCACCGGCCATCGGGGGAGACTGACACCGCCATCTCGTCGAACTCCGTTACCAGCAGCGGTCGCGGCGCGGTGTCGCTGCCGATCAGGATTGCGGTGAGGTTGCGCCCGCCGGCCACCTGTCCGACCGAACCCTGTCGAAGGACGATCCAGCGGTTGTCGGCGGTGACTAACCCCTCGTCGACGATCCCTGCCATGAGCAGAGAGTCGGTGCCGGCGCCGTCGGCATGGCGCTGATAAAGTCCGGCCGGCGTGCGGTCGGCCCGGAAGGTTATGAATCGGCCATCGGACCGCCACCGCGGCCGCGAGTCGGGAAAGGGGTCGAAGGTTACCCGGTAGGGGGCGCCAGTGGGCAATGGCTTCACCCAGATATCGTCGCCAGCGCCAGCGGAGAGCCCGACGGCGAGCCGCGACCCGTCGGGCGAAAGTGCCCAGCCGTGATTGTTGGCGGTGGCGGTAAGCCGGAAAGTCCAGGAGGTGTCGATTGGCGTTTCCCGGCCGGTCCGATCCACCCAGACCATGTCGAAGCTCCGGCCGACGACATCCCCCCCCCCGACAACCATCACGAGGGTGCCGGAGGCCGACACGCGGAAGAGCTGGTTTCCGAGGATGATGGCAAGCTGTTCGCCCAGCGGGACTGGAGCGCCGGTGACTTCGAGGCTGCGAGGGTCGAACGGGACTGCGAACAACGCCCCTGCCAGGTTGGAGTAGACCAGGTGTCCTGTCGGCACATAAAAAGCCTCGAAGGCGTCGCGCAGCAGCAGCCGGGCGCTGTCGGTCGCCAGATCGAGTCCCCAGAGCTGGCCGTCAACGCAGCCGGGGAGGCAGGCGAGAAAAGTCACGCCGCGCCCGCCCGGCAGCGCACTGGGCAGCATGGCGATCAACGAATCCGACTGCCACACCGGGGTCGCCGTGCCGCCCTCGGCCGAAACCCGCATCAGCCCCTTTGCTCCCCGCATCGGATACACGATGGTGCCGTCATCCAGCCAGGTGACCCCGAACTGCGAGCCGACATCGGTGCTGGACAGGAGGACCGCAGATCCCCCCCCCACAGGAATCTTGTTGAGCCGGCCATCGATGATGAAGGCGATCCATTCACCATCCGGTGAGATGGTGAAATTCATTGCTCCCGCGGTGCCGGGAATCGGGACGGCGGAATAGCTGTCGCGGCGCTTGAGCCAGAGCTGGTTGCCTCCATCGCCCGGGCCAAGGTAGATCAGGTACGACCCGTCAGGAGCGGGAGTGGCGGGAGTGCCCGTTGCGATCACCGGTGCCTCTCCTGCCGGCAGCGCCAAACCGTAGCGGATCACGGGAGGCGCCGGAGCAGGCCGGAGCCAGCCCCACGCCGTTGCCAGGAGCAGCAGCACACCCAGGGCGACAACCCCCACCACGGCGCGTCGCGAGACTCCGGCGCCACCGATCCATGCCCCCGATGCAGCTTCACCGGAGGTGCGGAACCCCTCGCTCTCCAGCGCCTCGGCGAACGCCTTGGCGCTCTCGAACCGGTCGGCCGGCAGCTTCTCGAGCGCCTTGGTGAGCGCGGCCGCGACATTCCGGGGCACCGATTTGCGGAGCTGGGTGACCGGTGCCGGCTGCTCGGCGATGATCTTCATGATGATCTGCTGCGCGCTGCCGCCGAGGTGCGGCGGCTGTCCCGCCAGCATCTCGTACAGCACACTCGCCAGCGAGTAGACGTCGCTTCGGCCGCTGATCTCCTTCTCGGCGGTGGCCTGCTCGGGCGACATGTAGTGCGGGGTACCGAGCGACAGTCCGGTCTCGGTCATCCGGCCGCCGGCGGCTGCGCTCACGGCCAGCGCGATGCCGAAGTCGGCCACCATCGGGCGGCCCTCGTGCAGCAGGATATTCTCGGGCTTGATGTCGCGATGGACCACGCCGTGGCGGTGGGCGTAGTCGAGCGCGTCGGCCACGTTCACGGCGATCTTGACCGCCTCGTCGACGCCGAGTTGGGTCTCGCGATCGAGCTTGGCACGCAGTGTCTCGCCGTCGATGAACGGCATGACGTAATAGAGGAACTCCCGAGACCCTTCGACTTCACGGCCCTCCGGGCCGCTCCGCTCACGGTGACTCAGGCGCGCTGCGCCTGAGTCAAACAGCGGCAGGATGTGCGGGTGCTGGAGTGCTGCGGTGGTGGTGATCTCCTGCACGAACCGTTCGGCGCCGAGCACCGCGGCGAGTTCGGGCTTGAGGACCTTGAGCGCCACCTTGCGATGGTGCTTGAGGTCTTCGGCCAGGTACACCGTCGCCATGCCGCCAGCCCCGAGCTCGCGCTCGATGAGGTAGCGGTCTGACAATGCGGCAGCGAGGCGGTCGATCATTGCTTGCTCGTTGTGGAGGAGCTTGTAGCTGAAGAGCTCGTCGCTGAAGCGACGGCTCGGCTGGTGTCGCTAAGGCGACGGAACGCCTCCATCCACGGGACGATTGTCGCTTCAGCTACACCAGCCGAGCCGCGGCTCTCAGCCGCGAGCATCATGTGGCCGGAGGCGATGTGGTAATGAATGATTCAATGTACTGCGGCGGACGGGGGTTGGAAAGCGGCTCCCCGCCCGCTCCGTTCTCACCCTACTCAGCAGTTCCCGGGTCGATCACGGTGGTGATCTCCGAGACCTGATTGGCCGGGAAACCGCCGAGCCGGGCGTGCTCCCGCACCATCTCCTCGTTGGGGGCGCGATAGACGCAGTAGACCTTGTCCCGGGTGACGTAGCTGTGAACCCACTGGATTTCAGGCCCCATCTGCTTCAGCACTCCGCAGGACTGCTGGGAAATTGCCTGAAGCTCGGCGGGCGAGAGCGCGCCCGCACCGGGGATGTTGCGCTCAATCAGGTACTGCGGCATGGTGGTCTCCCGAAAAGGGTGGCGAGGAATCTACTCCTTTGGCCGGAAGGGCAACATTCATCCCTCGACCTCCCTGCCACGGGGCGAGGAGCGCGGGCAGACACGCTACTCCTTCGGCAGCGCCTCCAGCACTCGGCTGATCACCCCGTTGAGCGCCCGGTTGCCGCCGCCGAGCCAGCGGACGACCACCACGAGGTCATGCTCCCAGTCGATGTAGATGGCGTTGGTGCCGTTGCCGAGGAAGGCGACGGCACTCTCCGGCGCGGCGGGGAGCATCCGGCGCCCGGTGTTGAGAAACCAGTTCATGTAGCCATAGTCCGCGTTGGCCGACCCCGGGGTGCTGGCCATGGTGATCCACTCGTCCGGGATGATCTGCTGCCCGTCCCAGCGGCCGCGGTTGAGATACAGGTAGCCGAATCGCGCCATGTCAGAGGCGTTGATGAACATCCCGCCGCCCCAGTGCCCCCCCCCTGAGACCGACTGGACCCGGAGCCCGTCGAGCTCCACCCAGGAGTTGCGGTAGCCCTCCCAGCGCCAGGTGGTGGAGGCGCCGATCGGGTGCATCACCTCGTCGCGGAGCACCGCCGACAGCGGGCGACGAAGCACCTGCAATGCCGCGAGCGCGAGGGCATTGACGCGAACATCGTTGTACTTGTAGCGGCTGCCGGGGTCGAAGAGTTGTCGCGTCTGCCAGCCCTCGCGCGGTCCCTCCGGACGATCAGCCCAGTCCGGCTTGTCCCAGAGGGTGCCCTGCCAATCACTGGTCTGCCGGAGCAGGTGATCCCAGGTGATGGCGCTGTTGTGGGGCGCCACGAAGAGGTCGATACCCGGAGGCATGGCGCGGGCGACGGTATCGTTGACGTCACCGATCAGCCCGTCGCGCCAGGCGATGCCGAGAACGGTGGAGAGAAAGCTCTTGGTGACGCTGTGGGTCATGTCGACGCGATCGACCGGTCCCCACGCCGCCGCCACCCGGCCGCGGTAGATCACCAGTCCACTCGGATCGCCGCGTTCCTGCATCGGCCCGATGATCTCGGCCATCGGCTCCCGCCGCCCGAACGATTGCTGCTGGCTCAGCGCCTGATCCCGCGGTGCGGTCGATTCGCTCCGGAGGGCGAAGGCCCGCGCCGAGTCGAGTGCCGCGCCATCGAGACCGAGCTCGGCGGGAGTGCGCTGCTCCCAAGCGCCGCGGGGCGGGAAGTAGCGTTCCTGGGCCGGGAGAGCGGGAGCGGCGGCCAACAGGAAGAGGAGGAGGAAGAGGAGGCGACTGGGCATGGGAGCCGATGGATGTTGGATGTTGGATGTTGGATGCTGGAGGTGAAACGTGAAAGGTAAGACGTGAAAGGGGTCGTCGTCGCTTTAGCGACACCAGCCGAGTCGTCGCTTTAGCGACGAGCTCGTGGTGGTGGCGAATGCCGAGGTCCCTCGCGTTGCTCGGGACGAGGATAGCAGGCCCCCCGTTTCACCTTTCACCTTTCACCGTCCCCCCCCCGTTCACCCAGCGCGGCCGCAGGCCGCGTCCCAGTTCTGTCAGTTTTTCGGTGCGTCGATGCCGCCCACCTTGAGCTGTTCGAAACGCGGGTTGCCGTTCAGCGGTTTGAACATCGGGTCGGTCTTGAGGTGACCCTTGGTGAGCCAGTACTGCCGGGTCATCAGCTTCTCGAGGCCATCGATTGCCTTTTCCTGATTGCCGATCGCGAGCTGGACACGCGCATACTGCAGCAAGGCGTAATTGATGCCCTCGGCATTCGCCCCGACGGTGTCGGCGATCGCGCGATCGGCCTCGCGGGCGGCTTCCTCGTGCCGCCCGACATAGCCGAGCATCACGGCGTTGAGGATGCGAAGCTGCGGATCGGTCGGGTTCTCCTCGATCTGCGCCCGGGCGGTGGCGAGCGATGAGTCTGCGAAGGCACGCGCGCGCACCACGTCTCCTTGCTGCATCGCGGCCATGGCGAGGGCCTGGCCCCACCATGCGCGATCGTTGTCGAAAGAGGCGGGCACCATCCGATACAGCAACTCGCGCTCCTTGTCGCCGAGGAGCCAGGCCATCTCCTGGTAGCCGGCGAAGTAGCTCACGAGTTCCGAGACGGGCACACGCTTCACCAGATCCTGCATGATCCGCTTGGCACCAGTGGTGTCACCGACCGCGAGGCGCGTGTGCATGATCCACTGCATCTGGGCATAGCTGGTGGGCTCCAGCGCGAGCAATTCATTGCTGGTGGCCACGGCGTCTTCGAACTGTCCGAGGTAGAGCTGGGCCCGCATCAGATTGGTGAGCACGCCGGTGTTGCGTGGGTTGATTTCGCGCGCCCGGGAGAGCTTGTCGAAGACGCCGCGATAGTTGCCCTCGGCGAGATCATATTGGGCTACAGAAACCAGCGCCCCGATGCTTTTCGGGTCGAGCTGCAGGGCGCGCTCGATGGCACTGCGCCCGGCGACCGGGTCGCGCGCCACATTCTCCAGGTAGTTTGCCGAAACCAGGTGCGCCCCCGCCGAGTCGGGTGCCAGGCGCAACAGCCGTTCCATCGCCTCCTTGGCGCGACGGCCGAGCACCGGATCCCGGGTGCCATTGGCGTAGGCAGTGGTGAGGCTGTTCGAGAGCCCTCCCCAGGCGCGCAAGAAGTTGGAGTCGAGGGCGACGGCCTGCTCGTACAGGGTGGCGCGTGCACGGGCGGCACCGGGCGTCTCGCCCTGAATGGCGTTTGCCCTGAGATAGATGTCGTAGGCCTCGGCGTTGTTGGTCGGACGACCCGCAAGGTTGGCGGCGTCCTCGGTCTTGAGGGCGGTGCCCAGCGCGGTGGCCACGCGCGTGGCGATCTGGCCCTGCATCTCGAAGGCGTTGGCCATGTCGGCGTCGAAGGTGTCGCGCCAGGTGACCTGCCCGGTGGTGCCGTCCACGAGTTCGGCCGTGACCCGCACCTGCCGAGTACCGTCGGCGCCCACGGCCCAGCGGACCTTGCCCATCAGGAGCTGGTCGGCGCGCAGCTCCTTGGCGATCTGTTGTGTGCTCTTGGTTGACGCGGCGTACTGGTCGGCGCTGGCCGAGGCCGTCACGGTGAGCGAGTCGAGGCGAGCCAGCCGGTCGCGCAACTCCTCGACAATGCCGCTTGCAAAGTAGGCGTCGTCCTCGCTGCCCTGATTCTCGAACGGGAGCACCGCCACCGTCTTGGCCATCGAAACGTTGGCTGCCGCGCGTCCCCCCCCCACGGTCTTCACGCCGAAGGCACCCACCGCCAGCACCGCGACCGCCGCCACTGCCCATTGCCACGGTTTGAGACCCCGCGACGCCTTGGCCACCGGTACCGTACCCGATCCGGTGCGCGCCTGATCTTCGGCGGCGTACAGTGCCTCGACCATTTCGGTGCCTGTAGCGTAGCGATCGGCGGGCGACTTGGCGAGGGCACGGGTCACCACCGCACCTACTGCCGACGGCAGCGACGTCCGCGTCTGTTCCAGCGGGCGCGGCGCCTCGGTCATGCTGCGCATGATCACCGCCTGCGCGGTGGGGCCGGTGAAGGGCGGCTCGCCGGCAATCATCTCGTAGAGCACGCAGCCGAGCGCGTAGATATCGCTCCGGCCGTCGAGGTCGGTGGCGCCGCTGGCCTGTTCGGGACTCATGTAGTGCGGCGTGCCGATGGCCAGCCCGGTCTGGGTCAGCGACTGGCCGCCCTGCTCCATGGCGCGGGCGATGCCGAAGTCGGCGACGAGCGCGTGCCCCTCGGAGAGGAGAATGTTGGCGGGCTTGATGTCGCGGTGTACGAAACCGCGCTTGTGGGCGTACGCCAGCGCTTCCGCCACCTCGCGGGCCAGGCGGAGCGCCTCGGTCACGGGGAGCTGCCGTTCGCGCTTGAGCCGCGCGGGGAGCGACTCGCCCTCGACCACCGGCATGACGTAGTACAGGATGCCCTGCACCTCGCCCGAGTCGTGGACGGGGAGGATGTTGGGATGCGAGAGCTTGGCGGCGATCTCCACTTCGCGCAGGAAGCGCCCGGCGCCGAGGGTCTGGCTAAGTTCGGGGCGCATCACCTTGATCGCGACCTGCCGGCGGTGCTTGAGGTCTTCCGCGAGGTACACCGTGGCCATGCCGCCTTCGCCGAGCACGCCCTCGATCCGGTAGCGATCGGCCAGCGCTTGTCGCACGCGCGACACCTCGAAGGCGCCCGTGGGCGCGGTCCGCTCCGGCACTCCCGGTTCGGTGGGGGTGCGGGTGCCGCACTTCGAGCAGAAGTGGGCCTCGGTGTCCAGCGCGGTGCCGCAGGTCGGGCAGCTGCGCATCGTCAATTCCTCGGCACGTCAAGGCCGCCGACGAGCAACCGCTCGAAGCGCGGGTTGCCTTTGAGTGGCGCGTAGGTCGGATCCACTTTCAGATAGCCCCGGGTCACATAGTACTGGCGTTGGAGCAGATCCTCGACCCCGTCGATCGCTTTGTCCGTCTCGCCAGCCGCCATCAGCACTCTGATCCGTTGCACTCGCGCGTAGGGCCCGTTGCTGTTGTCGCCCTCGCGCGCCGAGCTGACGGCCCGATCCGCCTCGACGATCGCCTCCGCGGTGCGGCCGGCGTAGGCCAGCATCACGGCGTAGAGCGCCCGCAATTGTGGATCGTCCGGGTTGGCGTCGCTCTGCTGCTTGGAGGTCGCCAGACTCGAATCGGCATAGGCGCGGGCCCGCACCATGTCGCCCTGCTGTCGGGCGGCGATCGAGAGCGATTGGCCCCACCACGCCCGATCGTTGTCGAAGGCCGCGGGAGTGAGTCGGAAGAGCATTTCGCGCTGTTCCTCGTTGAAGAGGAAGGCCTGCTCATTGAATCCGGAGAACTGCACCAGGACCTGGGTGATCGGCTTGTCCTTGACGGCCTCCTGGAAGACCGCCCTCGCGCGGTCCAGGTCACCGCTCACTTCATGCACGCCGGTGAGCCATTGGATGGCCCCCCACGACTGCGGCTGGAGAGCCATCAATTCTTCCCCAACCCGGCGAGCCTCTTCGAGGCGATTGAGATTCACCAGAGTACGAATGAGCGTGGTCAGGACCGACTCGGAGAGTGGATCGAGTTCCCGGGCTCGGCTCAACTTCTTGAACACAACGTCATAGCGCTCAGCCCGGAAGTCTTCGTCGGCGGAGAACGCAAGCAATTCTGCGTTGTCGGGGTCGAGCTCGAGGGCGCGATTCATGGCGCGATCGCTGCGTTCGACATCCGGCTCGACCGCTGCGTAGTACAATGACGCGGCGCGATGGGCCGAACTCAGGTTCGGAGCGAGGCGGAGGGCGCGGTCCAGCGCTTCCTTGGCACGTCGTCCGGTCACGGGGTCACGAGTGCCGGCATCGTACAGGCGACTCAGGCGGGTGCTCAGGAGTACCCATGCATCTGCGAAGGTCGAATCGAGCACAACCGCCTGTTCAAGGAAATCCACCGCAGTGCGGGCGCCGTTCATGGTGCGGGGAGCGGCCTGCGCCCTCAGGTAGAGGTCATAGGCGGCAGCGTTCTCAGTGGGGGGTGGCCCACTCGCCAGCGCGTCGGTTCGACTGATGGCTGTGCCGAGCGCGCCGGCCACGCGCGTGGCGAGCTGGCTTTGCATCGCGAAGACGTCGGTTAGATCGGCGTCGAAGGTCTCGGTCCAGGTGATCTGTCCGGTCTTGCCGTCCACCATCTCGGCGCTCACGCGTACACGACGCCCCCCCGCGGCGCCCCCGGCCCACTGCACCTTGCCAGTGAGGACCTGATCCACGCGCAACTCGCGGGCGATTTCGGGACCGGTCTTGGTCGTACCGCGGTACTGATCAGCGCTGGTCGAGGCGATCACCGTCACGTTGCCAAGGCGAGAGAGCTTGCCGCGGAGTTCATCCACGATACCGTCGGCGAGGTAGGCGTCTTCGTCGGCACCGATGTGCTGGAACGGCAAGACCGCGATCCGCTTGGCTACCATGGCGGTTGCGGCGGTGTCGTTCCCCCCCCCAAACGCCTTGACGCCGAGCGCACCAATCGCCAGCACCGCTGCGGCCGCCACTCCGATCTGCCACGGCTTGAAGCCACCGCGTGCTGCGGGGGGTGCTGTTGTGAATCCCGATTGCGTGTCGCGCTCCGCCGCTACGAGCGCGGTGACCATCGCCCCCGCGTTGGCGTAGCGATCGGCCGGCGACTTGGCGAGCGCACGGGTCACCACCGCACCGACCGCGGGCGGCAGCGAGGTGCGCGTCTGCTCCAGTGGGCGCGGCGCCTCGGTCATGCTGCGCATGATCACCGCCTGTACCGTGGGCCCGGTGAACGGCGGCTCGCCGGCAATCATTTCATAGAGCACGCAGCCGAGCGCGTAGATGTCGCTTCGACCATCGAGGTCGGTGGCACCACTCGCTTGTTCGGGCGACATGTACTGCGGGGTCCCGATGGCGAGGCCGGTCTGGGTGATGGACTGGCCATCACCTTCCATCGCGCGCGCGATGCCGAAGTCGGCCACGAGCGCATGGCCCGCACTGATCAGGATGTTGGCGGGCTTGATGTCGCGATGCACGAAGCCGCGCGCATGGGCATATGCCATCGCCTCCGCGACTTCGCGGGCCAGGCGGAGCGCCTCCTCCACCGGGAGCTGCTTCTCGCGCTTGATGCGGGCCGGGAGTGACTCGCCCTCGACCACCGGCATGACGTAGTACAACACGCCCTGGGCGGTGCCGGAGTCGTAGACGGGCAAGATGTTGGGGTGCGAGAGCTTGGCGGCGATCTCCACTTCGCGCAGGAAGCGCTCCGCGCCGAGCGTCTCGGAGAGCTCCGGGCGCATCACCTTGACGGCGACTTCGCGCTTGTGCTTGAGGTCTTCGGCCAGATACACGGTGGCCATCCCGCCCTCGCCGAGGATGCGGAGGATCTTGTACCGATCGGCGAGCGCGGTGCGAACCTTGGAAACCTCGAACGCACCGGTCGGCATGGTGCGCTGCGGCACTCCCGGTTCGGTGGGGGTGGCGCTGCCGCAATTCAGGCAGAAGTGGGCTTCCGCCGGCAGTGGGGTGCCGCACGACGGACAGGGGCGGGGAGCAGCGGTCACGGTGGTCCCGGTCGGAGATATCAAGCGAGGCCGCAATCTACATGGGCGGGAGAGTGGCGCGGAAGGGGCGGCGGGGAGTGAATGGGGGGCAGGGTGAAAGGTGAAAGGTGAAACGGAGGGAGGCCCGAAAGTCCTTGCCGTCCCTCAACCCAACAGGCCCTGCCCCCTTTCACCTTTCACCCGCCGCCGCGCCTGCCCCGCCCCGCGAAGCGGCGGCGGGGAAGCGGCGGCCCCGTTCACCCCCCTTTCACCGTCCCTTCTTCACCATCCTCAGATACGGCAACGGCTGCTCCCAGCCGTCGGGGTAGCGGACGCGGGCCTCGTCGTCGGAAACGGAAGGCGGGATGATCGCCGGGCCGCCCGGTTGCCAATCGGCCGGAGTCGCGAGCTGCTCGTCAGCGAGTAGCTGGCAGGAGTCGAGCAACCGGAGGATTTCCTGGAAGTTGCGTCCGGTGCTCATCGGATAGGTGATGGTCGCCTTGATCCGCTTGTCTGGTCCGATCAGAAAGACCGATCTCGCAGTGGCGTTCTGGGCGGCGGTGCGTCCCTCGGACGAATCACCGGCGTCGGCCGGGAGCATGTCGTAGGCCCGGACGATTCGCAGGGTCGGGTCGCCGATCAGGGGATAGCGGACCGCGTGCCCCTGCGACGACTCGATGTCCCGGGACCAGCGCTCGTGATCGCCTACGCCGTCAACGCTGATGCCGATCACCTTGCAATTGCGCGCCGCGAACTCGTCCTGCAAGGCGGCCACCATCCCGAGCTCGGTGGTGCAGACGGGGGTGAAGTCCTTGGGGTGCGAGAAGAGCAGCGCCCAGCCATCGCCGATCCATTCATGGAAGCGGATGGTGCCCTGGGTGGTCTCGGCCGTGAAGTCCGGGGCGATGTCGTTGATGCGGAGCGTCATGGGGTCTCCTGGTGGCCGGTGAAGGGGCCGCCGCTACGCGACGGCGGGGTGAAAGGTAAAAGGTGAAAGGGGGTGAAGGGTAAAACGTGAAAGGGGTCCGCCGCGACGCGGGGGCGGGGTGAATCGTTAAAGGTGAAAGGTGAAACGGAGGGAGGCCCGAAATTCCTTGCCGTCCCTCAACCCAACAGGCCCTGCCCCGTTTCACCTTTCACCTTTCATCTTTCACCTTTCACCGTCCCTCCCTTTCACCGTCCCCCCCCCTTCACCCCTCGAGCGCCAGCAATCGGAGGCCCGGAACCCTGGAAAATTCCCGGTGGTTCAATGTCGCCACCGCATCACCGCGAGCGAGCGCCGTCGCCGCGATAAGCAGGTCGTGCGCACCAATCGGGATTCCACAGGCGGTCAGTTCCGCCCATACCGCGGCGTGAACTCTTGCCTCGGCGAGGCCGAACGAGACCGAGGGGAGGAGGGCGAGCAGGGCGTCCACGAAGGCGGTGCGTCGGATCCTGGTCGCCGGTTCCTTCGCGCGGTGACAGCCGTGCAGCAGTTCGGACGCAGTGATTGCCGCGATGGCGACCGATTCGGTGCCGAGGGAGCGGAGGAGGTCAGGCACTCCCAGGCCACCGCGCTCACCAGCGATCAGGACCGAGGTGTCGATGATCACTCCCACGGTGCATCGGGCGGAGCCAGCAGGTCCCGTGCGCCGGCGATATCTCGCCGGAATGACTCAGCATCTTCTGGCGTGAGGTGCGGCAGCGTGTCCCAATGCGCGAGCAATTCAGCGGCAGGGATGCCCAGGCGCAGCGGAGTCGAGGAAGGCCCCGGCTCGAGGTACCGCGCGACGGCCTCGCGAACGAGTCGAGACTTGGGCACCGCGTCGGCCGTGGCCCGGGCCTCAAGCTCCGCGCTCAGGGCAGCGGAAATCCGCAGGGTGAGGTGGGTGTCTTTCATGTGTTACAAGATAACACAAGGAGGGGCCGCCGCTACCCCGCCTCGCGAAGCGACGGCGGGGTGAAAGGTGAAAGGTGAAACGGAGGGAGGCCCGAAATTCCTGGCCGTCCATCAACCCAACAGGCCCTGCCCCCTTTCACCTTTCACGTTTCACACGCCGCCGTTTCCCCTCACCCGTCAGTTCACCGCCGCCTCACGCGCTCGCCTGGCCTCGGCCGAATCGGCCGCGCGGACCGCGGCGCCGATGCCCCGGGCCCCGGGGATCTTCGAGGCGCCGAGGATTGAATCGTGCTGCCGCTGCTCGCCGGCGGTGCGCTCCGGTGGCGACTCGGGGGGGGCACTGCAGCCGGCGAGCAGTACGGCCGCGATGACGAGGCGCGGCAGAGTTGTAGAGGACGAGCGCCCTTTTCCGTTTACTTCGCGCTTGGGCTTGAGGTCTTCGGCCAGATACACGGTGGCCATCCCGCCCTCGCCGAGGACCCGGAGAATCTTGTAGCGATCGGCGAGCGCGGTGCGAACCTTGGAAACCTCGAACGCACCGGTCGGCATGGTGCGCTGTGGCACTCCCGGTTCTGTGGGGGTGGCGCTGCCGCAATTCAGGCAGAAGTGGGCTTCCGCCGGCAGTGGGGTGCCGCACGACAGACAGGGGCGGGGAGCAGCGGTCACGAAAACCCCGGTGGGAGGCAGGTTGTGGAAGGACGCCGGAATTTACGTCCATCGGAGAGCGGTGGGGAAGGGGCGGCGGGGTGAAAGGTGAAAGGGGGTCGTAGCTTTAGCGACGAGCGCGATGCACGGTGAAACGTCAAAGGTGAAACGGAGGGAAGCCCCTGATCCTCGCGCGAAGACCGGCTCTGGAGATCCCTCGCTCCGCTCGGGATGAGGGGGTGAAGCGGAGCCCCCCTTTCACCTTTCACCTTTCACCGTCCGTTCATCCCTTTCACCCCGCCGCCGCGAAGCGGCGGCCCCGTTTACCGTTCACCATTCCCTTTTCGCCGAGTTTCGCCGTCATGACGCTGCGCCGATTGTCGTTCCTCCTGTTGGTTATCGCACCGGCAGCTCTCACCGCCCAGCAGGGCGAGCTTCGTTATCGCGACCCGGCGCTGCCGATCGAGACCCGGGTGGCCGACCTGCTGCCGCGGATGACGCTGGAGGAGAAGTTCTGGCAGCTCTTCATGCTGCCCGGCTCGCTCGACGACCCGTCGCACGACTACTCGCATGGTGCCTTCGGCTTGCAGATCAGCGCCGACAGCACTCTCCCTCCAGCGGCGGCGGCGCGGGCCCACGCCGAGCGGATCAACACGATCCAGCGTTACTTCGTGGAAGAGACCCGGCTCGGCATCCCAATCATCCCGTTCGACGAGGCGCTGCATGGGCTGATGCGGGAGGGGGCGATCGTCTTCCCGCAGGCGATCGCGATGGCGGCGACCTGGGACAGCACCCTGATTGGCCGGATGAGCGCGGCTGTTGCCGCGGAGACGCGAGCCCGCGGCATTCGTCAGGTGCTCTCGCCGGTGGTCAACATCGCCAGCGACGTGCGCTGGGGACGGGTGGAGGAGAGTTACGGCGAAGATCCCTGGCTCACCGCGGTGATGGGACGGGCCTTTGTCCGCGCCTTCGAGGCGGCGGGAGTGATCGCCACGGCAAAGCACTTCGTGGCGAATGTCGGCGAGGGTGGCCGCGACAGCTATCCCGTGGACGTCTCGCCGCGACTACTGGCGGAGCGCTTTCTGCCGCCATTCCGCAGCTTGGTCGCCGACGCCGGCGTGGGCTCGGTGATGACCGCCTACAACTCGGTCGATGGCCTGCCGGCCACCCAGAACGGTCCGCTGCTCAACGGCATCCTCAAGGGCGACTTGGGATTCACCGGTTTCGTGATTTCCGATGCGGCGGCCACCGGCGGTGCCACCGTGCTGCATCTCACCGAGGCGAGCACCGCAACAGCCACCGCAAGGGCCTTCGCGGCGGGTCTCGACGTGATCTTCCAGTCGGAGTATCCGCAGCATCGGCCCTACCTCGAGGCGTTTCGGCGCGGGTTGGTGTCCGATTCGGTGATCGATGCGTCGGTGGCGCGAGTGCTCCGGGCCAAGTTCGCGCTCGGGCTGTTCGACAACCCTTACGTCGATGTCGAGCGTGCGGCCGCGTGGAATGACGACCCCGACCATCGCGCCCTGGCGCGCGAGGTGGCGCGGCAGTCGATCGTGCTGCTCCGCAATGCCGACGCCACGCTGCCGTTGCGGAAAGATGTCGGCCGCATCGCGGTGATCGGCGCAGATGCGGCGGAGGCGCGTTTCGGCGGCTACAGCGGGCCGGGTATTGGCGCCACCACCATTCTCGACGGCATTCGCGCTGCGGCACCCGGCCAATCAGTGAGCCATGCTCCCGGCCCGGGCCGATCGGCGGCGACCCACCTCACGGTACCCGCCGAGCAGTGGCAGGGATTGCGCGGCGAATATTTCGGCAATCCACGACTCGACGGCGCCCCGGTCGTGGTGGGCGACGAGGCACGGATCGATCTGGCTGCAACACTCTCTCCGCCGGTTCGCGGGGTGGCGCGCGACTGGTACGGAGTGCGCTGGACCGGCACCTTGGTCGCCCCTGCTGCCGGTGTCACCCGACTCGGCGTGGCCGGCGACGACGGCTATCGTCTCTGGGTCGATGGGCAACTGCTGATCGACAACTGGGAAAAGCGCTCCAATGGTGCGCGGTTGGCGGAGGTGGCTTTCACGCCCGGTTCGCGACACACCATCCGGCTGGAGTTCTTCGAGACCACTGGCAATGGCAGAGTGCGCATGGTCTGGGATGCCGGAATGCCCAGCGCGCGCGAGGTGCAGGCGACCATCGACAGTGCGGTGTATCTGGCAACGGCGGCTGATGTCGCGATCGTGGTGGCGGGAATCGAGGAGGGCGAGTTTCAGGACCGGGCCTCGCTGGCGCTGCCGGGAAAACAGGAGGAATTGATTCGCGCAGTCGCGGCGACCGGTACACCAGTCGTGGTGGTGCTGGTGGGTGGCAGTGCGATCACGATGTCATCCTGGCTCGATTCCGTCGCGGCAGTGATCGATGTCTGGTATCCCGGCGAGGAGGGAGGGCCGGCGGTGGCCGATGTGTTGTTCGGTGAGGTCAACCCGGCGGGGCGGTTGCCGATCACCTTTCCCCTGTCGGAAGGGCAGTTGCCGCTTGGCTACGATCACAAGCCGACCGGGCGGGGTGATGATTACCGCGACCTGAGCGGCCGACCGCTCTTTCCGTTCGGCTACGGGTTGAGTTATACCACCTTCGGGTATTCCGATTTGCGCATTGTCCCCGACACGATCACGCCGACGGGGTCGGTCACGGTGCGAGTCACAGTCACCAACACGGGGAGCCGTGCCGGTGACGAGGTGGTGCAGTTGTACCTTGAGGATCCGCTCGCCTCGGTGGCCAGGCCGGTGATGGCTCTGCAGGGATTTGCGCGGATCCATCTCGCTCAGGGAGAGCGACGCGAGGTCGCTTTCACTGTGACACCGGAGCAACTCCGGATGCTCGATGCCGACATGCAGTGGGTGGTGGAACCGGGAGAGTTCCGGGTGCTGGTGGGGGGATCGTCGCGGGATATCCGCTTGCGGGGAACGTTCATGGTGGAGGGGCAATGACCAATCCGACCACGCGCCGGAGTTTCCTGCGCGCCACCTTGGCGGCGAGCGCCGTCGTACCATTCACGGTACCGCGCGCCACCGCGGGAGTCGCGACGGGAATGCTCGCGCCGTGGCGGCGTCCTCGTCCGACTCCCTCGCAACTCGTCTGGCAGCGCGACGAACTGGCGATGTTCATCCACTTCGGCGTCAACACCTTCACCGATCGCGAGTGGGGTGACGGCAGCGAGTCGCCGGCCATTTTCAAACCCGCGGCACTCGATGCCCGGCAATGGGCGCGGAGTGCGCGGGCCGCCGGTTTCCGGGCGCTGATTCTCACCGCCAAGCATCACGACGGCTTCTGTCTCTGGCCCACCGCCACCACCGGGCATTCGGTGCGGTCATCGCCTTGGCGGGGGGGGGAGGGTGATGTGGTCCGCGAGTTCGTTGACGCCTGCAGTGCCGAGGGACTCCGGGCCGGTCTCTACCTCTCGCCGTGGGATCGCAACGCCGCGAGCTACGGTGATTCGCCGCGCTACAACGACTTCTACATCGCCCAACTCACCGAGTTGCTGACGCGCTACGGCGCCATCCACGAAGTCTGGTTCGACGGCGCCAACGGCGAGGGACCGAACGGCAAGCGGCAGATCTACGACTGGGGACGCACCTGGCGCACGGTCAAGGCGTTGCAGCCGGAGGCGGTGATCTTTTCCGACGCCGGCCCGGATGTGCGCTGGATCGGCAACGAGAGCGGGGTGGCCGGTGAGACCAACTGGTCGACGGTGGATCCGGCAATTGTTCCCGTTCCCGGAATGACCGGCGACGAGGTGATGCGTTCGCTCAGGGAGGGCGATCGTGAGGGAACGGTCTGGCGTCCGGGCGAGACCGATGTGTCGATCAGGCCGGGGTGGTTCCATCATGCTGCGGAAGATGACCGAGTCAAGTCGGTGGATGCGCTCCTGGAGATCTACCTGACCAGCGTGGGCCGCAACTCCAAGTTGCTCCTCAATGTGCCGCCGAGGCGCACCGGCTTGCTGCACGAGACCGACATCGCCCGGTTGACGGCGCTTCGCGAGCGGCGCGAGCGGATTTTCGCCGACGATCTCGCCGCGGGGCAGCAACTCGAATGGACTCCGATGGGGGAGACGCGTGCGGCGGGATTGATGGTGCTCGACCGGACGCGGCAGGTTGGGGTGATCGAGTTGCGGGAGCCGATCGCCGATGGGCAGCGGGTGGCCCGGCACATCGTCGAGGGGAGGATCGGGGGCGAGTGGCGCGAGCTGGTTCGCGGCACCACGATCGGCTACCGCCGCATTTCCGCAATCGCACCGGTGGCGCTGGAGGCGGTGCGGGTCAGGGTCGAGGATGCGGTCGAAGAGCCGCGGCCGGTGGAGGTGAGGGTGTTCGGGGGGTGAACGGGGGCGCCCCTGCGGGGCGCGGGTGAACGGGGAGGGGGGGGGACGGTGAAAGGTGAAACGTGAAACGGTGTTCCGCCGTCATCCCGAGCAAAGCGAGGGATCCCCAGGATATCTGAATGCGATCAACCCGATCCTTTCGCGGAGACCGGCTCTGGAGATCCCTCGCTTCGCTCGGGATGAGGTAGCAAGACGGCGCCCCCGTTTCACCTTTCACGTTTCACCTTTCCCGTCCCGCCACGCCCCGCCCACACTCCCGCTTGCCGCGCCTCCCGTCGCCGGGGTATTTTCGGGAGCTGGGCCGCCGTGGCGGCGGACACTGACTGGGAGAGCCTGTGTTGTACTACTTCGGGATGGTGATGGCCGGGATCGGTGCCGGGGTGTTGATCACCGCGCTGACCTTCGTGACCTTGATGCTCGGCGTGGTGATCAAGTCGATGATCCTGCTGACGGCTGGCCCGCTGGTCGACCGGTTCGTCAAGGAGTAGCCGGATCGACGGGGGTGTCCGGCTCCCGCTCGGGGGTCGAGGCGGCCCGCATCGCCCCGTCGAGGTTGATCCGTGCCCCGGCCAGGAGTTCCCTCAAACCGCGCACCATGACCTGCTGGCCCCCCGCGCGGCGCAACAACGTTCCCATATAGCCAAACGTATCGGAGAGAGCGGTTACCCCGAGTCCGGCGGCCTGGGCCTTGAGCTCTTCGAGGAGCCGGCCGAGGCTGCGCACATGGGTGTCGTCGGCGTGGTGGGTGGCCATCAGCTCGATCACCTTGTTGGCTTGAGCCAGCTTGGGTGGCAGGGTCTCGAGCCAGGAGAGTTGCAACTGCTGGCGCGGCGAGAGTTTCAGGGCCAAGACGGGCCTCCAATGCAGGTCAGTGATGAAACCGGAGAGCCGGGAGAGGCGTACCCATCGGCGGGGCCGTGGATGCGGTCTCCCGGCTCTGCTCAAGATAGGTGGGTGATGGAATGAAACTCTCGGATGTCGCGATCTCGCGACCCGTCTTTGCCGTGATGATGTCGCTGGCGCTGGTGCTGTTCGGGATGCTCGGCTACCAGCGGCTGACGGTGCGGGAACTGCCCGACATCGATCCCCCGATCATTTCCGTCCAGACCACGCTGCGGGGCGCCAATCCGCGGGTCATGGAGTCGTCGGTCACCGACATCCTGGAGGAGGAGCTCTCCTCGGTTGAGGGGATCCGTACCCTCACCTCGACCAGCGGCGAGCAGTCGAGCAACATCGTCCTCGAATTCACGCTCGACCGCGACGTCGAGTCTGCGGCCCAGGATGTCCGCGACAAGGTCAACCGGGTGCGGGGCCGGTTGCCGCTCGACGTCGAGGAGCCGGTGGTCTCCAAGCAGGACGCCGATGCCCGGCCGTTCTTCTACATGGCGCTGACCTCGGACAATCCCGATCTGCTGCTGCTCACCGACATCGCCGACCGGATCGTCAAGCAGCGGCTGCAGACCATTCCGGGGGTGTCGGGGGCCAACATATTCGGGGAACGCCGCTTCGCGATGCGGGTGTGGCTCGACCCGAACGCGATGCGCGCGCGCGGTTTGACGGTGCAGGACGTGGCCACCGCAATCCGGACCCGCAACGTGGAGATTCCGGCGGGCCGGATCGAGTCGAGTCAGCGGGAGTTCACCGTCCGCTCGATGGGCGAGCTGCGCACTCCGCTGGAATTCGCCGACCTGGTGGTCAGCAATCAGGACGGGGTGCTGGTCAAGCTTGATGATCTGGCACGCGTCGAACTGGGAGCGGTCGACGAACGCTCGGCGATCCGCTTCAATGGCGAGACGGCAGTGGGGCTCGGCGTGGTGCGCCAGTCCAAGGCCAACATCATCGACGTGGCCGACGCGGTGCGCGCCGCGGTACCGGAGATCCAGACGGCGCTGCCGCCGGGAGTCAACTTGCGGGTCGCGTTCGACCAGTCGGTGTTCGTCAAGCGGTCGATCGCCGACGCGCAGCGCACCCTGGTGGAAGCCGGCCTGCTGGTGGTGGTGATCATTTTTCTCTTTCTCCGGAACCTGCGCGCCACCCTGATTCCCGCGCTGGCGATACCGGCCTCGGTGGTCTCGGTGTTCGCGGTGATGTATGCGCTGGGTTTCTCGATCAACAACTTCACCCTGCTGGCGCTGACCATCGCGATCGGGATCGTGGTCGACGACGCGATCATCGTGCTCGAGAACGCCTATCGCCATCAGGAGGAACTCGGCAAGGATCCGGTCACCGCGGCGCGCGATGGTACCCGCGAGATCGCCTTCGCCGTGATTGCCACGACCGCCTCGCTGGTGGCGGTGTTCGTGCCGCTGGCGTTCCTCAAGGGCAATACCGGCCGGTTGTTCAACGAGTTCGGGATTGCCATGGCCGGAGCGGTGGTGCTGTCGAGCTTCGTGGCGCTCACGCTGACGCCGATGCTCTGCGCCAGGATCCTCAAGGTACCGGCCTCGCATGGCGCGATGTACCGCGCCATGGAGCGGGGTCTCAACGCAGTCTCGACTTGGTACGCCGCGCGGCTCCGCTGGGCGCTGGCGCATCCGGCGTTGATCGGTGGCGGGGTGGTGGTGCTGCTGGTGACTGCCGCGGGGGTATTCACCACTCTCAAGCGCGAGTTCATTCCGGCCGATGATCGCGGCGTGATCTTCACCAACGTGATTGCCCCTGAAGGAGCCACGCTGGAGTACACCGATCGCTACCAGCGGATGGTCGAGACCACCATGGGCGAGCTGCCGGAGGTGAACACTGTGTTCTCGATTCTGGGTCGCGGCGGCTCGCCCAACGGCGGCTTCGTGGTGTCGCGGATGGTTCCCTGGGAGGAGCGCGAGCGCGACGTGGAAACGGTGCTCGCCGAGATACGCCCCAAGCTGGCGGCGATTCCGGGGATCATGGCGTTCGCCAGCAACCCGCCGGCGATCGGCGGGCGCGGGTCGCCGATCGAGTTCATCGTCCGCAACGCCGACTACGACTCGCTGCTGGTGGCCAATGAACGGCTGCTGACCCGGGCTCGGGGGATCGCCGGGATGGTCAACGTCGACAGCGATCTCAAGGTCAACAAGCCAGAGCTGACGGTGCGTTTCCAGCGCGACCGCGCCGAGGATCTCGGCGTCCCGGTGGGCGACGTCGCCACCACGCTGCAGACCATGCTGGGCGGTACCAGAGCGAGCACCTTTACCCGCGAGAACAAGATCTACGACGTGCTGCTGCAACTCGATCCGACGGGTCGCGCCACGCCCCAGGACATGGACAACCTTTTCGTGCGAGGTCGCGGCGGTTCGCTGGTCCGCCTCGATGCCGTGGCGTCGGTGGACGAGACCACCGGGCCGCGATCGGTCGCCCACTACGACCGGGTGCGCTCCTTCACGCTCACGGCCGGCGTTTCCCCGGAGCTGGCACTCGGCGAGGCGGTGGACTCCCTGATGGCGATCACCCAGGCGGAACTGCCGCCGGGGACGTCGATCGCACTCGGTGGCGAGGCGCGCGAGCTCACCGAGAGCGGCAACGAGCTGCTGCTGGCCTTTGCGCTGGCGCTGATCGTGGTGGTGATGGTGCTTGCCTCGCAGTTCGAGTCGCTGATCCACCCGTTCACCGTGCTGATGGCGGTGCCGCTCGCCGTGATCGGGGCGATCTTCACCCTCAAGTTGTTCGGCAGCACCATCAATCTCTATTCGCAGATCGGGATGATCCTGCTGATCGGGCTCGCCACCAAGAACTCGATTCTGCTGGTGGAGTACGCCAACCAGTTGCGGGACCGCGGGATGGCGGTCTTCGAGGCGATCGTCGAGGCGGGCCGGATCCGGCTCCGTCCGATCCTGATGACTTCGGTCTCCACCATCATGGGGGCATTGCCGATCATGCTGGGCGCCGGGGCCGGATCGACCTCGCGGCGGCCGCTGGGATATGCGATTGTGGGAGGGGTGACCGTCTCGACCGTCTTCACCTTGATCGTTGTTCCGGTGGTGTGGCTGGAGTTCGAGCGGTTGCTGGCGTGGCGTCGTGCACGCCGCACGACACCGGCTCTCGAGCCAGTGACCGAATCACGATGACCAGAATACCTGCAAGTGCCCCACGCCCTGCAGTCGACCCTTTGCCTGAGCATGCCGTGATCCGTTCCGTGGTTGAATTGCTGACACCTGCCGCCCTGCTCCTCGTGCTGACCGGCTGTGGCAGCGGTGCCGACGCCGCTGCCGGTGGCCCCCCCCCCGGTCCACCGCCAGTGGCGGTCGAGACGGCGGCGGCCTTTGTCGATACCGTTGAAGACGCGATCCTCGCCACCGGACAGATCGAGGCGCTGCAGCAGATCGAGTTGCGCCCCGAAGTGGAAGGGCGGGTGATCGAGCTGCTGTTCCAGGAGGGCCAGCGGGTGGCCGCCGGGACACCGTTGGTGAAAATCGACGATGCCGAACTGGTCGCCCAGGTGGAGCGCGCCCGGGCGGATCGCGATCTGGCCGGGCAGGCGCTGGCCCGGACCCGGGAATTGCTGGCCTCGGGCGCCACCTCGCCGGCCGAACTCGATCGGGCCGAGGCCACTGCCCGCAGTGCCGCGGCCTCGCTCACTCTGCTCGAGGTCCGGCTGGAGCGTACCACGGTGCGGGCACCATTCGGAGGAATGGTCGGGCAGCGGTTGGTGTCGCTTGGCGATTACGTCAATTCGCAGTCGAGTTTGCTGACGCTGCAGACAGTCTCGCCTGCGCGAGTGGTATTCAGCGTGCCGGAGCGCTATGCCGGCGAGCTGAAAGCCGGACAGCCAGTGACGTTCCGCGTGGCAGCTCTGACGGGACGCGAGTACACGGCCCAAGTTGATTTCGTCGATCCGGTGGTCACGCTGCCGTCACGGACCATCACGGTCAAGGCAATTGCCGGCAACGCCGGGGGGCAGTTGCAGCCGGGGATGTTCCTCGAGGCACGCCTGGCGACCGCACGGCGCAGCAACGCCACGGTGGTGCCGGAGGAGGCGATTTCGCCAACCGCGTCGTCGGTCTATCTCTGGGTGATCGTGGACGGACGCGCCACCAGGCGCGAAGTGGAACTGGGCGTGCGCGCGCCCGGCTTCGTGGAAGTGCGCAGCGGGGTGTTGCCCGGCGAGCAGGTGGTTGTTGGAGGTGTCGACAAGCTGGTCGAGGGAGCTGCCGTGACCGTCACGGAGGTCACCCGCGTGCCGCGGGGAGGCCGCGAGGGATGAGAATTCCCCGGGTGGTTTGCTGTTTGTGCGCTGCCGCTATTCCATCGACGCCAACGGCCGCCCAGACCCCGCCTCCCTCCCGCTGGATGATGCAGTTGGTCGGACCCGCCGTCACCACTCACGCCGACTTGCGGCTGGAACCGGCGGCCGCGCGGTTGTTGATCGAGAGTTCCGACTCGGCCTGGTTGCCGCTCACCGCCATCGACACCACCGGAAATCGCCTTGAATTCACTGCCGGCGGGCGGCGCTACGTGGGCACCCGCGACGGAGACGGCCAGCTCGCCGGAAGCGTCACCGATTCGGAGGGTCGGCTGATGAGTTGGCGAGCCCAGCCGGTGCGTCCGGGAGTCGCCATCTGGCCGGTGCGGCCGCGCATTGCCGTGCGCCAACTGGTGGTGGGATCGGCTGCAACCACGACGGGCTTCGCCGAACGATGGCTGACCGCCACGCCGTCCACCGACTCGTTGCAGGCAGAACACGATCGCGCAGTCGAATCGCTCGGTTGGGCGAGGGCACCGGCGTCGGCGGTCGCGTCACGCGCCGATGACCTGGCACTCGGCTTTGACCCGGCGGCCCGCTCGGCTGCTCAGGCGGTACTGTCGCGCATCGCCTCGGGACCGGCGGCCGACCTCCACTTCCGCCGACTCTTCGTCGGGCCAGACGGAACTTTCCGGCTCGACCTCCACGACGTGGCCTGGGAGAATGCCCGCCGTCGGTTGCCAGCTCTTCGGAAGGATGTCACTCCCTTGCGGCAGGCGCTGGTGTTCATCGGGGCACTCCCTCAGGGCAGCTCACCCGAACCCGATGCGCTGGTGCGGATCGGTTGGCAGGTGTGGACCCAGGCCAGGCGCGATCCCGATGGAGTGGAGACTACCCTCCAGCGGATGGCGCCGTCCGGCGCGATGGCTCTCCAGGCCCTCCTGTCGGGGTACGATGAGGCGGAGGCGTGGTGGCGCGATGCTGTCGGCTGGTTGGTCAACTCGGCATGGGTCGAGACGCCCACCGGACTGACGAGTCCGGCTTCGATGCTGGCGGAATTCTGGGGGGGGGATATCGGTCCCCTGCCAACCATGATCGCCACCGCCTTCGGCACCCCGCAAGCGGTACCGGTGCTGGGTGCCAGGCGATTGGCGCCGCGACTCCTCCGCCCCCGCAACGCGATCGCAGCGGAATGGCTTGAAGGTCGCACTGCAGCGGTGGATGTGCTCACCTCCTGGCGGGAGATTGACGTCGGCGAACCGCTCGAGGTCACTCTCGAGGGGGGCGAAAGTGCCGTGGTCACGGCGCCAGCAACCCTCATGCGGACCCGTTTCGGATCCTTCCTTGCAGCCGATGATGCGATCCGGATCGAGCCGGGAATCCTGCCGCTGTTCGCGGTAGCGACGGTGGTGCACGAGTGGCTTCACATCCTGGTGGAGCGTTCGCGACTCGAGGGTGCTGATGCTCCTGGCGCGCGGGAAACCGCCTGGGGACTGCGATTGCTGGAACCCGATCCGTGGCTGGGAGAGGGGATCGCCGAGTGGGGCGCCGAGGTGGCACTGGCTCCGGCACGGGCGATGACGCCGTTGTTATCCGTGGTGGAGTCGGCCAAGCGGATCGGGATGTCTTATCAGGCGCCGGATGATCCGCATGTCCTCGGCTACGCCCTTGTGCGAGCACTGAGGTCCCGCTTTGATACGCCGGAGGAATTGCGAGACCTGTTGGTGCGGCAACTGCACGATCCCGCCGCCGTGGCACGAGCCGCCGGGCTCGACGGGCCGGTCAAGCGAGCAATCTCCCGGCCGGCCACTCTGGCGATCGTGCCCGAATATGAATTCACCCCCGATCAGGGCGTGGCTGACCTGGTAGTGCGTCGGCTTCGCCTTCCCGTTCCCCTGGAGGCAATGCCATGATTGCTCCGCGCGCCCTCGCCCTGTCGTTGATGGTCACCATCACTGCGGCTCTGCCGGCGCAGCAGACTGTCCCGGAACGAACCGCGATGCGACGCACCTCCACCCACCGGGAAGTGCTCGCCTTTCTCGATTCGCTGCAGGCGCGCGGGGCTGGCATTCAGGTGGGCACCTTGGGGCTCAGCCCACGCGGGCTCAGCATTCCGTATGTGATCGCCGCCCGGCCGATGGTCGCCACCGCCGCCGAGGCGAAGCGGAGCGGCAAGCCGGTGGTGTATGTCCAGGCCAACATCCACGCCGGTGAAGTGGAGGGAAAGGAAGCGCTGCAGCAGGTGCTGCGGGACCTCACTCTTGGCCCGGCGCGGGCGTTGCTGGACTCGATCATTCTCATCGCCGTGCCGATCTACAACACCGATGGCAACGAGGCGTTCGGACCGGCGAGCCGCAATCGGCCGGGTCAGAACGGCCCCGATACGGTGGGGCTGCGTCCCAACGGCCAGGGGTATGATCTCAACCGCGACTACGTCAAGCAGGACGCCCCGGAAACGCGGGCCGCGCTGGCACTGGTGACGACCTGGGATCCCGACCTCTTCATGGATCTGCACACCACCAACGGTTCCTACCACGGCTATGCCCTGACCTGGTCGCCGGGACTCAATCCCAACCGCACTCCCGCCAATGACTGGGTCCAGGATGTCGCACTTCCTGCCATCAGGGCGCGCGCCAACGCCCGGCATCGGGTGGCCACCTTTCCATACGGCAATTTCCAGAACCAGCATCCCGATTCGCTGACCCAGGGATGGTGGACCTACGAGTCGGTACCGCGCTTCGGCACCAACCTGATGGGGATGTCGCGGCTCTCGGTACTCAGTGAGGCGTACAGCAACGACCCCTTCCCCCGGCGGATCGAGGCCACCCATGCCTTCGTGATGGAGGTGCTGCGCTACGTCGCCGAACGGCCTGAGAAGGTGCGGGAACTGGCCGGGCAGATGATGCGTCATCGACCCGATTCGGTGGTGGTGAGGAGCAGCTTTGCCCCCCCCCGGATCGACACGGTGATTGCCGAAATCACGCAGGCGGCCGGGCAGGGGGGGGGAGGTTTTTCCCGGCGACAGCGTTCCGGAGTGTTCCGGGCCATCGCCATGCCGGTCATCGACAGATTTGTGGGCACCCGGTCGGAAAGGATTCCGGCGGCCTACCTGCTCGATGCCCAGTGGACCGAGGTGGTCGAGCGGCTGCGTCGCCAGGGGGTGGTGGTCGAGCGGCTCGATCAGCCGTGGACCGGACCGGTGAGTCAATTCCCCGTCGATTCGCTGACGGCGCTGCGCCCCTTTGAGGGCCACCGCCCGGTGCGTGTCGACGGGAACTGGGCGGACCCGGCGCATCTGACCGTGCCGGCCGGCAGCTTCCTGATCGCCACTGACCAGCGGCTGGGGATGCTGACGGCGTTCCTGCTGGAACCGGCCTCCGAGGACGGCTACACCACCTGGAACCTGTTCGATCGCGGCCTCCGGGCGCGCTCGGCGCACCCGGTGCGGCGCCTGGCCGAGCTGCCGACGGTGCCACGCAGTTTGATTCCCTGAACTCCGGAGTTTTACGGATGCTCAAGACGGGTGACATGGCCCCATCTTTCTCGGTTCCAGATCACGTCGGCAACCATGTGACGCTGGCTCAGTATCTGGGACGGCCGGTGGTGTTGTACTTCTACCCCAAGGACGACACCTCCGGATGCACCACCGAGGCCTGCGAGTTTCGCGATGCCTGGCAGGCGGTGGAGGAGGCGGGCGCTGTCGTGCTGGGAGTGTCGCCGGATGGTCCGGCGTCGCATCAGAAGTTCAGGGAGAAGCACGCCCTGCCGTTTGCGCTGCTGGCTGACACTGACCACGCTGTGGCCGAAGCGTATGGGGTGTGGGGTGAGAAGTCGATGTACGGCCGGAAGTATTTCGGGATCCTGCGGACGACCTTCGTGATCGACGAACGGGGAGCGATCCGCCATATTTTCGAGAAAGTGAAGCCGCGCGGTCATGCGGCCGAGGTCCTTCGGGTCCTCGCGTCATGACCGGGCTCAATCGGGAGAAATGACCATTCGTACCCTCTTTTTTGCCGGCCTCGGGCTGGCTCTGATCGCCGGTTGCGCTCCTAAGCCGGACTCCGCCGCGACCGCAGAAGCATCCGGGCCGACCACGGCGGCATCCACTGTCTTCCACGCTCCGGAGCCGGGGGAAGTGCACCTCGCCAACATCCGGCAGCTCACCTTCGGCGGCAACAACGCCGAGGCCTATTTCTCGCGCGACGGCGAGTGGCTGGTGTTCCAGCGGCAGGAGGAAGTCGACGCCGGCTGTGATCAGCAATACACCATGCGGATCGACGGTTCCGAGTTGCGGCGGATCAGCAACGGGCTCGGCCGGACGACCTGCGGTTATTTCATCGAGAACGACGACCGGATCATCTATTCGTCGACCCACCTCGACAACCCCGCCTGTCCGCCGCCGCTGGACCGGTCACAGGGGTACGTCTGGCCACTGGGCCGCTTCGAACTCTTCTCGGTCAAGCGCGACGGCACCGACCTGCGCCAGCTCACCGAGACCGGGGCGTACAACGCCGAGGCCACGCTGTCGCCGGACGGCTCGCGGGTGATCTTCACGTCAACCCGTGACGGCGACGTCGACATCTACACCATGAACCCCGACGGCAGCGACATCCGCCGGGTCACCACGCGGGTCGGCTACGACGGCGGCGCCTTCTTCTCGCCCGATGGCAGCCAGATCGTCTGGCGGGCGCAATACCCCGAGACTGCAGCCGATACGGCCGACTACCTGCGCCTGCTGGGCGAGCGGATGGTCCGGCCCGCCAAGCTGGAGATCTGGGTTGCCAACGTCGACGGCACCAATCCGCGCCAGGTGACCTCGCTGGGTGGTGCCAACTTCGCGCCGTTCTTCCACCCGGACGGACGCCGGATCATCTTCTCCTCGAACCACGAGAATCCCCGGGGACGCGGCTTCGACCTCTACCTGATCGGCACCGACGGCAGCGGACTCACCAAGATCACCAACTTCGGCGAATTCGACGGCTTCCCGATGTTCTCCCCCGACGGCAGCAAGCTGGTGTTTGCCTCCAATCGTCACGGCACCACGCCCGGGGAGACCAACCTCTTCCTCGCCGAGTGGGTGGAGTAGCCCGGCATGTCGGAAGCAGCACCGGTTCCGGCCGACTCCCCCCCCCCGCCAGGCCGCGGCGCTTCGGCGCTGCGCTGGGTGGTGGAATGGACCAAGTCCATCGCTGTAGCGCTGGTGATCTGGTTCGGAGTGCGGACCTTTCTGGTCGAGGCGTTCCGGATTCCTTCCGGTTCGATGCAGAACACCCTGCTGGTGGGCGATTTCCTGTTCGTCAACAAGCTGCTCTACGGAGCCGAGGTTCCGCTCACCGGCGGAGTCCGGTTGCCGCCGGTGCGCGAGCCGATGCATTCCGACATCGTGGTCTTCGATGCCGTCGACGGTTCCGACATCAAGGTCGTCAAACGATTGATCGGGTTGCCCGGGGACACCCTGGCAATGCGCGATGGCGAGCTGATCCGGAATGGAGTGAAAATCGAGGAACCATACGCGGTGCACGATCGCTCCCGCGCCGACACCGACCCGATGGTGCGGGCCCGGATGCGGAACTGGCAATTGCCGCACTTCGCCGGACCGGTGCCGACCAGGTACGCGCCGGATCTCGACAATTGGGGACCGGTCGTTGTGCCGCCGGAATCGCTGTTCGTGATGGGCGACAACCGCGACGATTCCTACGATGGCCGCTACTGGGGCTTCCTGCCGCGCATCAACTTGCGCGGCCGTCCGCTGCTGGTCTACTTCAGCTACGATCAGCGTTCGTACCGCTCGCTCGCTTTCCTGAGAGAGGTGCGCTGGAAGCGGCTCTTCACGGCACCGAACTGATCAGAAAGAGAGAAAGAGAGAAGGAGAGAAGGAGAGAAAGGCAGTCATCATCCCTCGCCATGCTCAGGGGTTTGCCTCTCCTTCTCTCCTTCTCTCCTTCTCTCCTTCTATCCTTCTCTCTTTTGTCTGCCGTTCATCGTCGCCGCGATTGCCAGGCCGATGATTGCCATCGCGGCCGAGGCGCTGAAGGCGGTCCCGGCGTCATGGGCCTGCATGATGCCGCCTGCCACGAGCGGTCCGACGATGCGCGCCATCGAGTTGGTGCTCTGGGTGATGCCGAGATAGCGGCCCTGCCGGTCGGCTGGGGCGGAGCGTGAAATCAGGCCGGTCATCGACGGTCCGATCATCCCGAACCCCGCGCCGAGACAGGCGAGCACGGCGAAGAACGCGATGCCGGTGTTCCCCCCCCCAGTAGCCGGAACGATCAGCAGGAAGCCGGCGGCCAGCAGCAGCGCTCCGAGCCGGGCACTGCCCACCTCGCCCACGACCCGCACCAGTCGGCCGAGCAGGCCGCCCTGCACAGCCGCCACCACCAGTCCGATGAAGGCAAACCAGTAGCTCACCGTGCTGCGCGACGCTCCGAGTTGCGCCTCGCCGAACAGCGGGAAGACCACGTACATCACGCTGAAGGCCAGGGTGCCCAGGAACATCACCACCATCGGAGTCGCGAGCACGCGCCAGGAGACCGGCGGCTTGGGGCGCACGACGGCGGTCCGGTTGCGCCGCGATTCGGGCAGGAAGAGGAGGGCCGCCACGAGATTGACCAGGGTGATCGCCGCTGCCACCAGCCCGGGGACCGCGGTGCCGATCCCGGCGGTGATGCCGCCGAGAACCGGGCCGACGATGAAGCCCATTCCCACACTCGCCCCGACGATTCCCATGGCCCTCGCCCGCTGGGTGCGCCTGGTCTCGTCGGCCAGATAGGCTTGGGCGACATTGATCGAGGCCCCGCTTGCTCCATCGAGCACGCGGGAGAGCAGCAGCAGGGAGAAGCTGTCGGCGAAGGCAAAGAACAGGTAGGAGACCACGCTGCCGATCAGGCCGACCAACAACACCGGCCGCCGACCGATCCTGTCGCTGACGCGCCCCCATATTGGTGCCAGCAGGAACTGCATCGCCGAGTAGGAAGCGATCAGCAGACCGACGGATGCCGGAGCGACCCCCAGGCGGGCGGCATAGCTCGGCAGGAGGGGGAGTACCATCGCGAAACCGATGGTATCGACGAATACGGTCCCGACCACGATCGGAATCGGCGAGCGACCGCGGCGGGAAATACGTGCTTGCATCCGGGGGAGGATCTCCTCCACCGGGGGTCGCGGTCAAGCCATGGGGCTCGGACCGATCTGCCTAGCGCATCCCGGCTGACTGCTCCAGGCGGTCGGTATACGACACCAATCGGGTGCAACCACCGCAGCAGAGCTGGATCCGCCCTTGGGGACCGTCCTCTTCCCGGCACCGGGCCGGCACCCGCTGAATCGCATCGCTTCCGCACGAGGGGCAGCGGAGCGGCTGTCGATCGCGGTCGGCTATGATGAGACTCAATGCCTCATCCGGACGGAATTCCCTGACGTGGCGACGGCTCACGGCCTGTCCTTTCCACGCTGTCGATCCCGGGTGTCGGGATCGCATCACGTCCCTCTTAGCTATGGCATTTGGGGTGATCCGTCAACCCCCCCAGAGGTCGACTCTCTTGACGGCGACCCTCCGGATGACGTACGTTGGCGCTTCACAGGGGATCAAAATGACTGAACTCGCTGCACCTCAAATCTCGTCGTTGATGGAAGCTCTGCCCGGAATTGCTGCGGTTCTGCGCAACCCGGTAGCCGCTGCCATGGTTGCCTTGGCCCGTGCTGGCGCGGGTTTGGAGCCGTTCAAGGTGGCCGATGCGGAGGAACTGCTGCGCTTCGGAATGCGCCGCAATCTGCTGGCAGAGGAGGAGGTCGAGCGGGTGCTGGAAGAAATCCGCGGGGCGGCCGAGGCGGCTTCCACCGCCAAGGTGGCCAAGGCTGCCAAGGCGGCAGATCGTGCTTCGGCCAAGGCGTCGGCCAAAGCTGACAAGGGCTCCGCCGGGTCGGTTCCGGCAGTCAAGAAGGCGGCCTCGTCCAAGCCGGTCTCGCCCAAGAAGGCCGCCGCACCCAAGAAAGCGGCTCCGCCCAAGAAGGCCTCCGCTGCCAAGAAAGCTGCTCCGTCCAAGAAGGTTTCCGCGCCCAAGAAGGCCGCCGCGCCCAAGAAGGCTGCTGCCAAGAAGCCCGCCCCGAAGAAGCCGGCCGCGAAGAAGGCCGTCCCCAAGAAGAAGCGCTAAACCCGGAATCCCCTCACGAGTCTGGTGAGTCGATCGGCGGTGGCCACCAGGGTGTCCGCCGCCGATGCAATTTGGGAGGTCGCCACGGTTTGCTGCTGGGCAAAATCGGTCACTTCCTGAGCGGCATGCGCGTTTCCCTGAGCTGACCGTCCGACGTCGGCCGCCGTGGCGGCGAGGCGGTCTGCCAAGGCCCTGTGGGCCGCTGCCTCACGGGCCACTGTCCCTGCTGCCTGACTGACCTCCTCCACCGCCGAGACGATCTCGGCGAGCGCCCGGGTAACACCGGCCGCCACTCCCTCGACACCGGAGACGCGCGCGGTGCCGGCGGCAACGGTTGCGGCTACCAGTCTGACCTGTTCGTCGAGGGTGGCAACTGTCTTGGCAATCCGGCGGGCTCCCTCGGAGCTGGTTTCGGCGAGCTGGCGGATTTCGCTGGCCACCACCGCGAAGCCCTCTCCGGTGGAGCCGGCCCGGGCCGCCTCGATGGCGGCGTTGAGGGCCAGCAGTTCGGTCTGGGCGGCGAGTTCGCCGGTGAGGGAGACGAAGTCGGAGACGTCGGCGGCAGCGTGGGTCAGTTGGCCGACCGAGGCGGTGGTCTGTTCTACCACCTGGTGCAGCTCGAGCAGGGTGGTCGATGCGGCGCCGAGATGGGCCTGGTGGGTGGCGGCGGTGCGCCGGATTCCTTCTGCCACCGCAACCACGCGCTGCCCGGCACCAGATGAGCGGGTCGCCGCCGAGCGGAGATCGCCGAGCAGCGCATCGGTCTGCCGCATCCCTTCCGCCTGCTGCTCGGCACTGGCCGAAACTTCGCTGATTGCCGATGAGACGTGGCTGGCGCTGTCGGCCAGATCACGCGAGCGACCCGATAGTTGGGAGGCATGTTCGGTGAGCGACGATGAGACATCACCTACCGACCCGACCACACCTCGCAATCCCTCGCTCATGCGCTGGACGGCAGCTGCCAGGAGGCCGAGTTCGCGCGGCATCGGACCGAGGTCAACGGGACGGAGATCGCCGGCGCCGACCCGCTCGGTGACCTCCACCAACCGCTGCAGCGGGACGACCACCTTGCGGACTGTCGAGACAGCCGAGCTGACACCGATCACCAGTGCCGCTGCGAACAGCCACCAGATCAGGGCACGGCGTTGCTCGCTCGCGGCGGCCAGCGTCCGGGCGCGCTCGACCGCGTCGATCTCCTGCACTGCGACCAGAGTGCGCAGCTCATCTACCAGTGTGTCTGCGACCGCACTCCGTCCGGGATCGCCTTCCCGACTGAGCACACCGAGCCGACGGACCCCCTCGGTGATCCGCCCCACCGAGAGACGTTCTTCGGCGGTGAGTCGCAGCACTTCGGCGTAGCCTCGGGTCGACAGGTCGAGGGCGGCCAGGGCGGAGTCTGCTGAGGCGCGCACGGCAGGGTCATCGGGCGCCAGCGCGAGCCGGTCGCCGAGGCGCACCGCCGTGATCACGTCGCTGGTGACGGCCTGTGCCAAAGCAGTCCGTTCGCGCAACGTCCCCAATTCCTGCTGTACTGCTGCGTCGAAGGCGCGGATCGCGTTGACGCCGAGCAGGGTCATGCCGAAGACCAGCAGCAGCAGCAAGGCGGTGCCTGCCGTGACGCGACTGAGCAGGGATGGTTGGTCCTTCATTTCGTTGGGGGGGGGGACGGAGTCATCACGAGGTCCTTTTCAGTGTGGCTGAACGCAGCGGAATTCAGGACAGGGTCACCCACAGGAAAGAGTCAGCCCCGCGGAACGGAGTTCATGGTCGAGCAGCCACTGCTTGGGGCCGAGTCCGCCGGCGTACCCCACCAGGTCGCCCTGCTTGCCAACCACGCGATGGCAGGGAATCAGCAGCAGCAGCGGATTCGCGCCGACGAGCTGGCCCACCTGACGAGGGTGGAGGCCCGCTGCCACCGCGAGTGCGTCATAGGAGCGGCGCTCCCCGTAGGGGATTGCGTGGACGGCCTGCCAGATGGCGAGGTGAGCTGCGGAGGGCGCCAGCAGTTCGGCCGAGTGGGGCCAAGGCGCCGAGGTGGTCTCGCCCTCGAAGTAGTCGGCGAGCCAGGAGGTCGTGGTGGGGCAGCCGCCCAGGCGAATTCTGGCGGCGGGATATCTGGCCAGAACGCGATCGCGCCAACCGGTGGCACCGGCACGACCCGGCAGGTCGATCGCCAAGGGGGATCCCTCTCCCTCAACCACCGTCAAGAGCCCGATCGGGCTCCTCCAAGTCGTCCAAGCGATGTCGTGCACGCTGTACGATGGAGCCGACCACGGTGATCGCGCAAGCAGCTTCCCCTACCTTGTCGACGCTGGGGCGTCTATCATCCCCTTGTGACGACTTCGAACTCGCTCCTGGTCCGCTCGTTCACCGAGCGTGCCGACGCGCTGGCTCACGCCATTCAGCGCGCCGGTGAGGCCCCGCGCGTGATGGCCTATGACGACACCGTCGGCTGTCCCACCGAGACGCTGCTCGGTGCCCTGGAGTGGACCCGGGTGGTGGGGGTCCTCCCCGACGACGATCTGCTGCACGCCGGTCGGCTCACCGGGGATACCGCCGCCGCCGTGGTCGAGCGACGGGACGAGCATGGGCATCGCTGGATCTTCATCGGGCCAAGACTCGATATCCCGCAACTGGAGCCGCTCGACGGTGAGGTGCTGCTCGACCAGCCCGGTGTCAAGGCGATTGCCTTTCCCGATCGGGCGCTGGCGCTGGCGCATTTTCTCCGGGTAACCGGCGGGGTCGGCGCGATTCTCGCCCAGCTCGGCCGACGTGCGCCGGAGCTCCGTCACGTGCGCCGCTGGCTCGGTCCGATCGTCAACCAACTGGATAGTCCCCGTCGGCTGGTGGCCGGCTGGTTTGCCGCGTCCGCGGGAGGGTCGTTGTTTGTCGGCGATCCCTCCGAAGAGGACCCCTACCGCTACATCGAAGTGGGAATCGAATCATGAATGCTCGACTGATTGCGCCGCTCATCCTCGGTCTGGTCATCCTGGCCCCCGCCACCGGTCAGGCCCAAAGCACCGTCCCGTCCGGGCTTCCCACCCCCACCCGCGAACTCTGGCCGGAACGGCCGCTGTCACCGGCCGAACAGGATCTGCGTGACAGAGTGGTGGTGTTGCGCGACTCTCTCCACGCGGTGGAAGCGACCGCCGCCCGGCTGAGCCGTGCCCTGAGGGGCTCTTCGGCGGTGACACTGGCCGCAGGCCGGACCCTCAACAGCGACTGCCAAGCTGCCGCACGGGCGACTGCCGTGATGCGCGATTTCTCCGAGGGGCTCTCGACCAACGATTCCAAGTGGGGCGACAAGGCGCTGGCAGACTTCCGGACCACCCTTGTCAAGCTCGAACGGAGCATGAACTCCTGTGACGCCACTACGGCCAAGGCGGTCGCATCGCCAGAGACCGATACCAAGGCGCTCGGCGCCACCCAACTCCAGGCGGTGGCCGCCATCAGGGACTATGACCGCGCGGTCAAGGGGCTGCTCCGGACCCTCAATATTCCGCTGGACCCCCGTGGAGTGAAGACACCCACCCTGAATTGAGCCAGCTGGCGGTGTGGGGATGTGGATCAACATCTCCACACCGGGTGGAGAAACCGGCTAACTACTGATGCGGCAGTGGTTTTTTGTCCACCAATTGTCCACTTGCCAGTGAGCTAACCCGAATAAAATCAGGCACTTGCGCGTTTTGTCCACGTCGCTAACTTGGTATGGAGTTGATGGAACGTTTCGCGCGTTTCATCCTCTCCGATCTGGTGCCTCGGAGAGCCGTGCGAGCGAGCGGTCCGCGAGCCACTCCGACTCGTAGCACTACACCTCACCACGATGCCCTGGGCATCGACAGGTGGGATGGGAAGCGGTCGATCAGCCCGGCTGATCGGCCGCTTCGTCGTTGTCGGGAGTCTGCTCCTCTGCCGCACGACCGAAATCGGGCGCCATGCGGACCAGCCACCGACCGTCGAGTTGCCAGACCTTGCGGCTCGACACCCTGGTCTCGCCGGGAAAGAGCTCGCGTGAGGCATAGGCCTCGTTGATCGACGCGGTCTTGGCACTGGCGTTGTCGGCGTAGTGGAGAATCTCCGCCTCGAGGGTCAGCGGACGGACTGGCGAGCCGAACTGGAGTTCGCCGTGGTGGGAGAGGACGAGATGTTCGAGGATCAGTTGTTCGTCGTCGGTGCAGGGGGGGGGAGCCGTCGCACCGATTCTCTCCCGCAGAATCATCGCCCCGAGGACAATGTGCCCGATGAGGCGACCCCGCTCCGTGGTGTCGAAGACGCCGGTATCCCAACTGTAGCTCTCCAGCTTGCCGATGTCGTGCAGCATTGCCGCCGCCACCACCAGCTCGGCGTCGGCGTGCGCCACCCGGGCCATCTGCCGGCCGATGCTGACCACCTCCGAGGTGTGCTGCAGCAGACCGCCGATGGCGGCATGATGCCCGGTGCCGGGAGCTCCCGGGCACTGTTCGAACGCCATCCGGAAGTCATCCTCGGCGAAGAACAAGTCCAACACGGCACGCAGGCGCGGAGCGGCCATCCGTTGGCGCTGTTCATCGAGGTATTGCCAATAAGCGTCGACCGGTCCGACACTCGGTGCCAGGTCCGACAGCGGCACGCTGCCCTTGGGCAACGGCCGCACTGAGGTGGTGTCGAGTTGCATCGATTCGCGATAGCTGGTGACGGTACCGACCACCTGGACGATCATCCCCTTGGCGAGCCCGCGGACCATCTCGTCCTTGCCCGACCAGAACGGTGCAGAGTCGATCCGTCCGGTCCGGTTGCCGAGGGTGAGGACGGTCCTCGGGTGGTCGCCGCCCTTCTGCACCACGTCGAGCACCAGGAACGGGTGGTGGACTTCGTTGCCGGGCTGGAGCGCTGAGATGTCGAGCATGATGCGGCCTTGGGCTGAAGGAGGCGATGGGGGAAAGGTAAGGAGTCGGGAGTGGTTAGTCGTTAGTTGTGGCTGCAGGCCATGCCGGGTAAAACGTGAAAGGTGAAACGGGGGGAGCTCCCGCCCCCTTTCACCTTTCACCTTTCACCTTTCACGACCCGAAGGCAGCCACCGACGACCAACTACTTACCACTTCCCCGCCGCCACAGTAGCTTCGCTGCATGTCCTCGCTGCATATCCGCCTGCTGACCTCGAATCCTGCTCGCGATGACGTGCAGGAATTGGTCTCGACCCTTCGGGCCGCGGGACATCTGGTGATCAGCAGCGCCGCTCCGTCGGTGCCGGGCGATGTGGCTCCGGCGCCGGACTTCGTGGTGACCGAGGCGGCCGCGCAACCGGTACCGGAGACACTCGATGCGGCGGAGGCACGGCATATCGCGGCGGTGTTGGAGTTTACTCACGGCAACCGTCGGCAGGCGGCGCTGCTGCTGGGGATCGCCCGCTCGACTCTGCTGGCCAAGATCCGTCGTCACGGGCTGTAACTCGCCATCGCCGGGCAGCTACCTCAGCGCACACGACCGAGGCGGGAGAGCACCACGGTCCGGCTGACGCTGCCGCGGGAAACGACCATGGTCCGGTTGGCGACACCCACTGCCAGTCCGTCTCCCCCGAAACGAATCGGGGCTCCCGCTCCGGTCAGCAGCACTCCCTGCGGGTCGTGGCCGACTCCGCTCCAGCTCAGGACGGTATCCCCAGCAACCACCGAGCGGACTTCCCAGCGACCGGCTTGCAGTGCGAGTTCGCTGCCGTTGCCGAGCCGGATGGCGCTGCCCCGCGCCGCCTCGAGGGCAGCGAGCAGGGTGGTGGCCGCGGAGCGGACCCGGGCCGCATCGATGAGCGACGCCACTCTGGCGGTGCCCAGGATCAGCAATATGCCGATGACCACGATGGCCAACAGCAGGTCGATGAGTGTCAGTCCGCGACGTTTCATGGGTGCCACGATAGCCACCCAACGCCATCGAGTCTGGCGCAATCCGACGCGACGCCGATACTCTTTATGCCAATGACCGACATCGATGGTGCCTTGGCGGCATTGCGCCTGCATGGCCAGACTCCGTCCTCGCTGGGGGAGTTGGCTGAGCTCGCCGACCGGCTCCTCGCCGCCGCCGACTCTGCGCCGGACAGGCCTACCACGGAACGCACCGTGCGCTTTTACGTCAGCCGCGGGGTGGTTCGCCCTCCCAAGGGTCGCGGGGCGAGTGCCCGCTGGGAGTACCCGCACCTGATCGACCTGCTGGCGGCTCGGTTGGCGCAGCATGACGGGGTGGCACTCGATGAGGTGGCACGACGGCGCGCCGCCGAGAGCGATGCCGGTTTGGAGCGATCGGTCGCGGCACGATTGGGAGTCATTGCCGACCCGTCGCCAGCTCCAACCGAGGTGCCCGCAGCACCTTCCGGCAGCGACTGGCGGCGATTCCCGATAGCTGTCGGCGCCGAAGTGCACCTCGGCATCGGTCACCCCCTGATGCAGGACCAACAACGCCTCAGGGCGGTTTTGGACGAGGTTGCCCGTATCATGGAAATCCCTGACCCGGAGAGCTGATGGCACCCGTGATCGTGTTCGGCCTGCTGGCCGCCTGCTTTGTCTGGATCGTGACCGCGTTCAACCGGCTGATCGCCCTGAAGGGGCAGGTACAGAATGCCTGGAAGCAGATCGACGTCCAGCTCAAGCGTCGGCATGACCTGGTTCCCAACCTGGTCGAGACGGTCAAGGGGGCTCTGGAGTTTGAGCGCGACACGCTCGAAGCGGTCATTCAGGCTCGCACCCGGGCGGTCGGCGCATCGGGGGTGAGGGAGGTGGCCGAGGCGGAGAACATGCTGACTCAGGCACTGGGTCGGCTCTTTGCCGTGACCGAGGCGTATCCCACCCTCAAGGCGCTCGACAACGTGGCCCAGTTGCAGGAGGAGCTGACCGGCACCGAAAACCGGATCGCCTTTTCCCGGCAGCACTACAACGACTCGGCCACCCACTACAACGTGGTGCAGCAGCAATTCCCGACTTCGCTGGTGGCGGGACTGGCCAAGGCGTCGATAGTCGAGCTGTGGGAGATCACCGATCCGGGGGAGCGTGACCTGCCGGCGGTCGACATCTCGCTGCGGTGACTGCTCCCGCACCAGTTCGGCGGTCGGCGCGCAACCTGTTCCGCGAGCAGGAAGAGAACCGGCGCAAGTCGTCCTGGCTGATGATCGGCTTCATCGTCTTCTTCGCCTGGGTGGGATTCGGCGGCGACGTCGCCCTGATCCTGATCACCGGGGATAGCGCCGACGGCTACCAGCACCGGATCCCCATGGTTGGCATCGTGGTCACCTTGTCGGCCGCTGTGGTGGCCTGGTCGGCCTGGACCCGCGGTGATCGTCAGGTGCTCTGGTCCACCCGCGCGATGGAACTGATCACTCCGGTGACCGCAGAGCAAAAGCAGCTCGTCAACGTGGTCGAGGAGATGGCACTGGCCAGCGGACTCCCCCGCCCCCGGATCTGGATCGTCCCCGATGACGACCCCAATGCCTTCGCGACCGGCCGGGATCCGGCGACGGCATCAATCGCGGTGACCGAGGGACTGCTGGCCCGGCTCGACCGCGACGAGCTGCAAGCGGTGGTGGCCCACGAGCTGGCCCACGTGGCGCGCTACGACACCCGGGTGATGACGCTGGTAGCGGCGATGGTCGGGGCAATCGCGCTCCTCAGCGACGGACTGGGACGCCTCCTGTGGCATTCAGGCCGTGCGGGCCGTTCGGTCGGTCGTCGTGGCGGAGGGCAGGCCGGTGGACTGGGCCTGATCATGCTGGTGATCTGGTGGAGTACCCTGGTGGTGGCGCCGCTGGTCTCCCGGGTGGTGGCGATGGCCATCTCCCGGCAGCGCGAGTATCTGGCCGACGCCACCGCCGTCCAATTCACCCGCTACCCGGCCGCGTTGGCATCGGCGTTGACCAAGCTCGACCAATCACGCTCACCGACCCTGGCGGTCGGTCACGCCGTGGCGCATCTCTGCATCGTCGATCCGGCGGATCGGCGCTTTCAGCGTTGGAAGGGTGCCTTCGGTGACCTGATGGCGAGCCACCCGCCGATCACCGAGCGAATTCGCCGTTTGCGGGAGATGGGGGGGTGAGACAACTCCCCCCCCCCACGCCGCGTCATCCCGGGGCGGCGCGCTCGTCGAGGAAGACCAGGCTCTGGCGCCGGGCCACGATCAACTCCAGCGCGCGATGCACTTCCGGATCGATGACGGTGCCGATCAGGTCACGCATCCGGCGGACCGCCTCTTCGGGTGTCATCTTTTCCTGATACGGCCGTGCGGTGGTGAGGGCGTCGTAGACTTCCGCCGCAGCCAGGATTCGTGCCCCGATCGGGATTGTCCCGCCTGGCAGCCCATCTGGGTATCCGCTGCCATCCACCCGTTCGTGGTGAGAACGGACATAGGCAATAACGTCACGCAAGTGGGTGAGCGGCGCCAGGATCTGTGCCCCGATGGTGACATGGCTCTTGACGTGCTCGTATTCCTCGGGCGAGAGCGGGCCGTGTTTGTTGAGGACCGATTCACGGATGCCGATCTTGCCGATGTCGTGCAGCCGGCCGGCGGTGCGCACCAGCTCGACCTGCTCGTCCTTGAGCCCCATCTCGGCGGCGATCGAGGCCGAGAGATCGGCGATCCGGGCCGAGTGGCCTCGGAGGTATGGATCTTTGGCTTCGAGGGCGTTGACGAGGGCCTCGAGGGTGGCGACCGAGATCCGCTCCAGGGAGCCGCGTTCCCGGCGCAACTCGGCGCCGCGCTGAACGATTTCCTGCTTGAGCCAGGCCTGGGTTTCGGCCTGCTCGATCAGGTCCCGTCGCCGTGCGATGGCGCGGCCGATGGCCCGCTCCAGGTCGGGCAGATCGACCGGCTTGACCAGATAATCCATGGCGCCGCGCTGCATGCAAAGTGCTGCGGAGTGGGCGTCGTTGACGGCGGTGAGCATCAGGATCGCCGCGTGCGGCTCCAGCTCGAGGATCATCGGCACCAGGTCGAGCCCGGAGGTGTCGGGCAGACGCACGTCCAAAAGGATGCAGGTCACCTTGTGGCGACGAACGGCGGCCAACGCCTCCTCGCCGCTCCCCACCGCGATCGCCTCATGTCCGAGACCGGCCAGGAAGCGGGTCAGTGCCGAGCGGACCGGTTCCTCGTCGTCGATCACCAGGGTGGTGACCAAGGTTGACTCGTGCAACAGAGGGTCCGCAGGAGATTCGGGCATCGGGGCGCTCCAGTGATCGTCTTGGCGTTGGAGTGAATCCATTAAGCTATCCTCCCGGCGCGTTCCCTGCACGCCGAGGGGTGCCCCGGGTGAAACCGCCGTCCGCCATAATCGTACGTGGCTGGGTTATTATCGGTATGATCAGTCGTTGAAGGATCGGGCGACCGCCACAGTGATCCGGCACGCTCGCTCCCCACACCCCAAAAGGACTCACATGATGCTCAGTATCGGTCTCGCCGCTCTCTCCTTCACCCTGTTGGCAGCCTCGCCTGTTTCGGCCGATCCGCTGAACGCGTCGGCTTCGGCCACCCAATTCGGTCGTTCCGTGGTGCTGTTGGGCAATCAGGCCCTGATCGGCGAGCCGGCAGGCGGGACCGGTCGGGTGCACCTGTATCGACGCACTGGTGCCGCTTGGCAAGCCGCGGGGGAACTGGCGGCCACCAATCTTCCGGACAACGGCAACTTCGGGCGCGCCATGGCAGCCGCCGACAACACCCTGCTGGTCGGGATGCTGGCGGACAGCAGCCGGGGAGATGTGCGGATCTTCAACCGCACGGCGGCAGGTGAGTGGGTCGAGGCGGGGTCACTGCCGGGGAGCCGCAGCATCCGCTCGCAGTTCGGGGCCTCGCTGGCAATCGATGGCGATTTGGCCTTGGTCGGCGCCCCCGGGGTCGGCACGGGGGTGGTCCACATCTTCCGCCGCACCCGGGGAAGCTGGGCCGAGGCGGGGACGCTGGTGGCCGACTCGCTGGCCAGCGGCGATCGCTTCGGTACCGCGATCAGTCTCGACGGCGACCTCCTGGCGGTGAGTGCGCCGGGCCGCGCCACCAACAAGGGGGTGATCTACCTCTTTCGGCGCGCCGCCGATGGTAGCTGGGCACAGGAGGCCGCGGTGGCCAGCCGTCGCGCCCCGGTCAACGCCCGGCTGGGTACCGCGCTGCTGGCATCCAGTGGCACTGTCTGGGCCGGGGCGCCCACCGCCAACTCGTTCCAGGGGATGGTGGTCGGCTTCCGGCAGGGATCATCAGGGGAATGGGCAGAGGTCACCACGCTGACCCCGTTCGAGGCGGGTCCGATGGAGTTCGGCGCCTCCCTCGCCAAGGCGGGCGGGGAGCTGTGGATCGGTGCGCCGCGGAGCGACAACCGCGAAGGACGGATCTATCGGGCCGCCTTCGATGCCGACGGCATCACCACCGGAATGACCAAGCTGGGTGCGACCGGGCTGGCCATGGGGTCGATGTTCGGCGCCAATCTCGCCGTCGAGGGTGCCCAGGCGGCGGTGGGGATGCCGGCCGATGCCGGTGGATTGGGGACGGTGGTCTTTCTGGCCCGGTCCGCCTCGGGGGAGTGGACCACTCAGGCAAGTGTCTATCCCAAGGCCGAATCGCCCTATGCTGCCATCACCGGCGGCGAGCGGATCTGTGGCGAGAGCGGTGCCGTGGAAAATTTCGAGTGCGGCAACACCGGCCTGCTCTCCTTCATGCCGATCGATGAACTCGGCGGCGGGCGCGGTACCCGGCTCAACGACAACTGGGGCTGGACCGATTCCCGGACGGGCCGCGAATACGCTCTGGTCGGCCGGAGTGATGGCACCTCGTTCGTCGACGTCACCGACCCGACCCGTCCGCGTTACCTCGGCGACCTGCCCAAGCCCGCTGGTTCTCCATCGTCGGTGTGGCGCGACATGAAGGTCTACAAGGATCATGTCTTCGTGGTGGCCGACGCCTCGGGCGAGCACGGCGTGCAGGTGTTCGATCTGACCCGGCTCCGCGACGTCAAGACTCCGCAGACTTTCACGATGGACGCGCATTACACCGGGATCGCCTCGGCGCACAACATCGTGATGAACGATGAAACCGGGTTCGCCTACGCGGTGGGTGTTTCGGGTGGCGGCGAGACCTGCGGCGGCGGGCTGCACATGATCGACGTACGCAATCCCAAGCAGCCCGTCTTCGCTGGCTGCTTCTCCGACCCGCAGACCGGTCGCTCCGGCACCGGCTATTCGCACGACGCCCAGTGCGTCGTCTACCGGGGTCCCGATGCCAAGTACCGGGGCCGCGAGATCTGCGTCGGCTCGAACGAGAACGCCATCAGCATCGCGGACGTCACCGACAAGGCCGCCCCGATTGCCGTCTCCCGGGCTTCGTATCCCGACGTCGGCTATGCCCACCAGGCGTGGCTCACCGATGACCACCGCTATCTCTATCTCGGCGACGAGCTCGACGAAACCAACGGCAAGGGCGAGGCGGCCAAGGGCACCCGGACGCTGGTCTGGGATCTGGCCGATCTCGGCGATCCGATCCTGATCAAGCAGCATGTGGGCGAGCGCAAGGCGACCGACCACAACCTCTACGTCAAGGGCAACCGGATGTACCAGGCCAACTACACCTCGGGGCTCCGGATTCTCGACATTGCCGATCCGGCCAACCCGCGTGAAGTGGGCTACTTCGATACCGTGCCGGGCGAGGACACCCCGCAGATGGCGGGTGCGTGGAGCAACTACCCCTACTTCAAGAGCGGCACGATCGTGGTGACCTCGGTCGGCGAGGGACTCTTCCTGGTGCGGGACCGCACCCAGGTAGTGCCATGAACAGGCGGTGGCTGGGCGCCCTGGCGGCGGGAGAGATTCTGACCGCCTGTGCGGGGGGGGGAGGCGGGGTGCGGATCGCTCCCGACGTCTCCGGTGGCGACAAGCTCTATGTCGTCAATCAGGGGGGGGCATCGATCACGGTGATCGATCAGGCCCGGCTGGCAGTCGACACAGTGCTCGACCTGACCGCGCTGGGCTTCGGCGCCAACGCCAAGCCGCATCACGTGGCGGTCGAGCCCGACGGCTCGGCGTGGTACGTCTCGCTGATCGGCGATGGCCGGGTGCTCAAGTTCGACCGTGCCAACCGGCTGCTCGGGCAGGTCGCGATGGCGACTCCCGGACTGCTGTCGCTCGATCCGGCCCACGACTCGCTATATGTCGGTCGCTCGATGACCGCGGTGAACCCGCCCAAGGCACTCGGCGTGATCCGCCGCTCGAGCTTCACGATGCTCGAGGAACAGGAAATTCTGATCACCCGTCCCCACGCGCTGGCCACCTCGCGAGACGGCCGCTGGGTGCACGCGGCGTCGCTGGCCGAAAACCGGATCGCCTCCACCGAGACCGCCACAGGACGGGTCACGATTACCGACATTCCCGGCACGCCACGCTCGCTGGTGCAGTTCACGGTGAGTCCCGATGGCCGGACGATGGTGGCCGGCGGGGAGCTGTCGAACACGCTGCTCTTCTTCGATCTCACCGCCCGGCCGCCGTTCGTGCCGGTGCGCGAGATCGCGGTCGGCGCCAAGCCGTGGGATCCTGTTTTTTCGCCCGACGGCCGCACCGCCTACATCACCCTGCTGGCCGACAACGCGGTGGCGGAAGTTGACGTGGCGAGCGCGACGGTGCGGCGCACCATGACCGGCAAGATGGCTCAGCCGTACGGCGCCGTGCTGCGTCGCGACGGCAAGGTGCTGTTCGTGGTCAACCAGAACTCGGGGGCAGGGAAGCCGGGCGAGAGCGGTCACGAGATGCACGGCATGGCGGCCACCACCGACGGCTGGCTCACCATGCTCGACACCCAGTCGGGCGAGGTGCTCGGGACGTTGATGCTCGGTGCCGGCCCAACCGGCGCCGGCGCCGCGTGGGGGCGATGAGGGCAGCGAGGGCCAGCGCCGCGATTGCGCTGCTCTGCCTGGCCACCAGTCAGCTCACGGCGCAGCGGGAAAGCGGCCCGGGCGGTTGGGTGCGGCGGATGGACGGAATCCCGGTGCGCGACAGCGCCGGTCAGGCGGTGGCGGCGCCCTGGCTCGGCGGGTTCAACCTGCCGCGGCCGCAACTGGTCGATCTCGACAACAGCGGCAGAGTCGATCTCTTCTTGCAGGAAACGCGCAACCAACTGATGCACTTCACCCGGGATGACGGTGATTGGCGCCTCCAGGATGATCAGTTCCAGGAGCTGCCGGTAGGCGAATGGTTCCGCTTTGCCGACCTCAACGGCGACGGCCGGATCGACCTGCTCGCCGAGTCGCCCACCGGCTACATCCGCGCCTGGCGCAACGACAGCACCGCCGAAGGCACCCGCTTCACCCCGGTGGTCGATTCGCTCCGCGACGTGCACGGCCAGCCGATCTTCGCCGATCCCCAGAACATCCTCACCGTCGTCGACATCGACTGCAACGGCCGACTCGACCTGTTCATCGGCCGGGTGGCCGGGCATGTCGATCGCTACGAGCAGGTGGGCCGCGACGCCCACGGCCTTCCGATCTTCGACCTGTTCGAGGAACGGTGGCAGGACATCGAGGTGCTCGGTCCAATTCCGGGGCAGACGACGCCGTTCGAAGGCGCGCCGACGATGCGCCACGGTGCCAACACGATGGCCTTCGGCGACATCGACGGTGATGGCGATCTCGATCTCTTTTGGGGCGACTTCTTCGAGGCCGGCCTGCTCTTGATCCGCAACGACGGCAGCAGTTGCGCGCGTCCCTCGCTGCGCGGTCCGCATGAGCGCTTTCCGCTCGGCGCCGAGCTGCTCACCAGCGGCTACAACGCCCCGTCGCTCGGCGACATCGATGGCGATGGCCGCCTCGATCTGGTGATGGGGGTGATCGGCGGCGCTTACCAACCGGCCCGCACCGCCATCGACAACCTCTACCTGCTCACCCAGCCCGCCGCCGATTCGTTTCATCTGGTCACCCGGCGACTGATCACCATGATCGATGTCGGCAGCGAGAGTGTGCCGGCGCTGGCCGATCTCGACGGCGACGGCGACACTGATCTGCTGCTCGCCAACAAGATCGCGCCGGGCGAGGATTCCACGGCGACCATCACCTGGTTCGAGAACATCGGCACGGCCACCGCGCCGGTGTTGGCCGATCGCGGCCTGCTGCCGATCAGGGGCTCGTTCCACTGGGCACCCGCCGTGGTCGATCTCGATGGCGACGGGCTGCTCGATCTGGTACTCGGCACCTGGACCGACCGGGTCCAATGGTGGCGCAATGTCGGCACCCGGACGGTGCCGTCGTGGCAACTCGCCGACACCGCGCTGGTCACCCTGACCCGCGGCAGCAACACCACGCCGACTCTCGCCGATCTCGATGGCGACGGCCTGCTCGACATGATCGTCGGGGAGGCCTCCGGGCAGCTCAACCTCTATCGCAATGTCGGCACCGCCCAAGCGCCGAGCTTCGATCTGGTGAGCGACAACTTCGGCGATATCGACGTCGGTCGCCGCAGCGCGCCGTTGCTGGCGGATCTGGAAGGTCGCGGCAGGGCCGACCTGCTGGCCGGGGCGGAGGATGGCACTGTGCGGCTCTGGCGCCGCGTGGGCGACCCTGGCGAGATCCGCTTCGTGGCCGACCCGGACTTCCTGTTGGTTGGAGACCAGAATGCGACTCCGGCTCTTGGTTCACTGTTCGGCGTCGGCTCGATCGACCTGCTGCTGGGAGGATCGGGGGGCGGTCTGCGCTGGTTTCATCGTGCACCGTAGCGGCCGGGGCAACTTTCCGGCCGTGCCAATAACTGTCGAGATCCAACGATCCTGACCGTGTCGCGTATCATGTAATGCTGCTGTTTCGTCCGGTACTGTTTCGCTTTCCTTTGCCTGGAGGTCTCCACATGGCACGTTCCCGTGTCGCCACGCTCACGGTCCTGCTGACCGGTGCGTTGCTCGCTCCCCCACTGATGGCTGTACCCGCCGTCCCCGCGTCGATCGACGCACCAGCCGCCCTGGCGGCGTTTGGCCGCTCGATTGCCATCGCCGGCGACTTCGCCTTCATCGGCGAGCCCGGTGGCCGCGGCGAAGGTGGCAAGGTGTGGGTCTACCAGCGCCAGGGACCCTCCTGGCGAATGGTCACCTCGATTGAAGCCCCCGAGGGTGCCGAGCAGGGGTTCGGCATTGCCGTGGCGTCTGACGGGACCTTTCTGATGGTTGGGCAGGCACAGGCCAGCTTTGGTGGACGTCCCGGCGGACCTACTCCGCCACCGGCGCCGGCCGGCGCGGTGCATCTCTACCGGCGGGGCAGCAATGGGCAGTGGAGCCCGGCCGGTCGGCTTGCAGGTGCCGCCGCTGGCGACCAGTTCGGCGGCACGGTGACCCTCGCTGGTGATCGGGCCTACGTTGGCGCACCCGGAGCTGGTACGGTCGCGGTGTATCAGCGCGGTACGGCGGGGTGGACCGCAGCCGGTTCGATCACTGCCGAGGGCCTGGGCGAACGCGACGCATTCGGTGCCGCGATCGCGGTCGACGGCAATCGGGTTGCCGTCGGTGCGCCGGGTCATGGTGGCGATGGAGCAGTTTACCTCTTCACTCGCGCAGCCGACGGCAGCCACAGCGCCGACGGGGTAGCGCTCACGAGCCGACGCGCTTCCGACAACGCCCGCTTTGGTGCGACGCTGTTGCTCAACGGCGACCGGCTGATGGTCGGTGCGCCGGGCACCAGTTTCGCGGCAGTGCGTGCCGAGGCCCCCGCTGCGCCGCCGGCTGGTGGCGCACAGCGTCGCTTCGGTCCACCGCCGGGAGTCGGCATGGTGGTCTCCTTCGCCCGGGCAGCTTCAGGTGCTTGGACTGAGCAGGGGGTCATCGCTCCGTTCGACTTCCCGACCAGTGCCAGCTTCGGCACCGCGCTGGCGATGAGCGGCGGCGAGCTATGGATCGGGGCTCCCTCGGCCGACGCCAATGCGGGCCGGATTTACCGTGCCACCATCGGCAGCAATGGCGAGGTGACCGGGATGTCGCAGTTGACGGTCGATGCCCCGCACGGGCGCGGCTCGCAGTTGGCTGCGGCGTTCGCGGTTGCGGGTGACCATGCCGTGATCGGGATGCCGGGCGACGTGCAGGGATTGGGGACGGTGGTCTTCCTCGGTCGCGCGGCCAACGGCAGCTGGGCCTCCCGGGGAACCGCGTTCCCGCCGGTGGTAGACAGGTTTGCCGGGGTGACTGGCAAGGAGACGATGTGCGACGCCAGCGGCAAGGCCGCCGATTTCCAGTGCGGCAACACCTCGCTGCTCTCCTTCCTGCCGATCTCGGCGGTCGGGGGACAGCGCGGCTCGCAGATGAGCGACAACTGGGGCTGGACCGACCCGGCCACCAAGCGTGAATACGCGCTGGCCGGCCGCAATGACGGCACCGCCTTCGTCGACATCACCGATCCGTCCAACCCCCGCTATCTCGGCAACCTGCCGCTCACGCCCGGCGCCACTCCGGCGGCCTGGCGCGACATCAAGGTGTACAAGAACCATGCATACATCGTGGCCGACAACGCCGGCGCACACGGGATGCAGGTCTTCGACCTGACCCGGCTCCGCAACGTCAAGGCGCCCGAAACCTTCACGTTCGACGCGCTGTACACCAACATCAACAGCGCCCACAACATCGTCATCAACGAGGAAACCGGCTACGCCTATTCGGTCGGCAGCTCGGGTGGTGGCGAGACCTGTGGTGGCGGCCTCCACATGATCGACATCCGCGAGCCGAAGAATCCGAAGTTCGCCGGCTGCGCGGCCGACGGGATCACCGGTCGCCGCGGCACCGGCTACTCGCATGATGCGCAGTGCGTCACCTATCGCGGGCCGGACGAGAAGTACAAGGGCCGCGAGATCTGCATCGGTTCCAACGAGACCGCGATCAGCATCGCGGACGTCACCAACAAGGCGACCCCGATCCAGATCTCGACCGCCAGCTATCCGTTCGTCTCCTACGCCCACCAGGGGTGGCTGACCGACGACCACCGCTACTTCTACCTTGACGACGAGGGCGACGAGATCGCGGCGCAGAGCGACACCACCGGCCAGAACATGGCCGCCAAGGGGACCCGCACGATGGTCTACGACCTCGCCGATCTCGACGATCCGGTGCTGGTCAAGGAATACATCGGCCCGGTCCGCTCTTCGGACCACAACCTGTACGTCAAGGGCAACAAGATCTTCATGTCGAACTACGGCTCGGGACTCCGCATCGTGGACATCTCCGACCCGGTCAACCCGCGGGAGGTAGGCTATCTCGACACCTTCCCGGATGACGAGAACCAGCCGCAGATGGTCGGGGCATGGAGCACCTATCCATACTTCCCGAGCGGCACGATCATCGTCACCAGCGTCACCGAAGGGTTGTTCATGATCCGCGACCGGAGTCAGCCGATTCCGTGAAGCGGTCTCCGTGGTGCCGGACGGCGGCACTCGCCGTCGTCCTCCTGCCGGCCTGTGCTCACGCGCAGGCCGGTGTGGTACCCGGCCCTGGTTCCCGGTCGGGATGGAGCCAGGATCGCGCACCATTCGTGGTGCGCGACAGCGCCGGACAGTTCTATCCCGCACCGTTCCTCGGCGGATTCGACGTCCCCCGGCCCCAACTCGTTGATCTGGACGGCGACGGTGATCTTGATCTCTTCGTGCAGGAGCGCTCGGGCGAGATCATCCACTTCGAGAACGTCGACGGCACCTTCGTGTGGCGGAGCGATCGCTATCACGACCTCGACGTCGGCGAGTGGTACCGCTTCGTCGACCTCGACGGCGACGGGCGCATTGATCTTTTGGGCGAATCTCGCTACAGCCACATCCGCGCCTGGCGCAACACCGGCACCGCCACCGCGCCGTCGTTCACCATGGTGGCCGACACGCTGCGCGATGCCGATGGCGAGCCGATCTTCGCCGACCGGCAGAACATCCTCAACCTGACGGACATCGACGCCGATGGCCGGCTCGATCTCTTCATCGGCCGGGTGGAGGGACATCTCAACCGCTGGGAGACGGTCGACATCGGCGCCAACGGGCTGCCCCGTTTCCGCCTGCTGGAAGAGCGCTGGGAGGGGATCTCGATCGTCGGGGCGGTGCAGACCGGCGACAGCGCCGCCCGCCCCACGCTCCACGGCGCCAACACGATGGCCTTCGGCGATGTCGACGGCGATGGCGACCTCGATCTGCTCTGGGGCGATTTCTTCGAACCCGGCATCCTGGTGATCGAGAACATCGGTGACCGGGGCAATCCCAACTTCCGCACCACCCCGAAGCTCTTCCCGCCCGGCAGCCCGCTGATTACCACCGGCTACAACGCACCCGCACTCGGTGATGTCGATGGCAACGGCACCCTCGACCTGATCCTCGGCGTGATCGGCGGCGCCTACCAACCGGCGCGATCGAGCCAGGAGAATCTCCACCTGGTGCAGCAGGGGACCGACGGAGTCTGGGAACACGTCACCGCGCGGCTGATCCGCACCATCGACGTCGGCAGCGAGAGCATGCCGGTGCTGGCCGACCTCGATGGCGACGGCGATCTCGACCTCCTGGTCGGCAGCAAGATCGACCCGGCCGACCACGCCACATCGCGGATGGTGCATTTCGAGAACATCGGCACGCAGAGCGCCCCCGAATTCCAGGAACGCGGGATGCTCGATATCGCGGGAGAGTTCCACCTGGCACCAGCAGTCGCCGATCTCGACGGCGATGGTCTTCCCGACCTGCTCATCGGCGGCTGGCGCGACGTGGCGCAGTTCTGGCGCAATACCGGGACGGCCTCGTCACCCGCCTGGACGCTGGCCGACAGTGCCCTCATCCGGGTGACCCGCGGCAGCAACACCGCCCCGGCACTCGCCGATCTCGATGGCGACGGCCTGCTCGACCTGATGGTCGGCGAGGCATCAGGACAGCTCAACCTCTACCGCAACGTCGGCACCCGCACCGAGCCGCGGTTTGAATTGGTCAGCGACAATTTCCAGCAGATCGACGTCGGACGTCGCAGCACACCGACTCTGGCCGACTTCAATGGCGATGGAGCAGCGGACTTGCTGATCGGCGCCGAAGACGGTCATCTGGAGTTGTGGCGGAACGTGAGCAGCAACGGGAAAATCTGGTTCGAGCGCGACGAAGCATTGGTACTCAAGGCGGACAACTACAGCGCCCCGACGGTGGGAGACCTCTACAACGATGGTCGACTGGTGCTGATAACGGGCGGGAGCAGCGGCGGACTGAAGCTGTTCAGGCAGTAAAGAGAGAAAGAGAGAAAGAGAAAAGGAGAGAAAGAGAGGCGTAACTTCTCTCTTTCTCTCCTTTTCTCTTTCTCTCCTTCTCTCTTTCTATCCCACGAATTGTACTTGCACGGGCTTGGGTATCAGCCCCGCCTCGGCGGCGCGGTCGAGCAGATGTTGCACGGCGGCGCGGCCGCGGGGGCCGTAGTCGACGGTCCATTCGTTGACGTACATCCCCACGAACTCGTCGGTGCGCTCGTCGCCGATGCCGCGGTTGTACTGGGCGGCATGGGCGAGCGCGTCGGCGCGGTGTTCCAGCGAATAGACGATGCTAGCCTTGAGGTCGCGGGCGACCTGGGCGGTCACTTCCGCGCCGAGATCCCGGCGCACCACGTTGCCGCCGAGCGGGAGCGGGAGCCCGGTCTCGCCGAGCCACCATTCGCCCATGTCGGCCCAAAGCTGGAGGCCGTCATCGACGTAGGTGAGCTGGCCCTCGTGAATGATCAGGCCGAGATCCACCTCGCCACGGTGGACTGCATCCTCGATGGCATCGAAGGCCATGATCACCGGAACGAAGTCGGGCTGCCAGAGTTGGAGCGCCAGATAGGCGGTGGTGTAGCGGCCGGGGACGGCGATCCGCTTGCCGCGGGCGGCGTTGCGGATGGCGGCGGCATCGGAGATCCGGTCACCGGGGGGGGGAGTGGTGGCCACCAGCCGGGGTCCGTAGCCGTCGCCCATCGAGGAGCCGCTGGCGAGCAGGGCGTAGTCGTCGGCAAGGTGCGCGTAGGCATGGATGGAGACGGCGGAGACGTCGAGTTCCTTGCGGAAGGCGCGCTGGTTGAGCGTCTCGATATCCTGCAGTTCGTGCTCGTAGCGGAGCTCGCCGGTGTCGATCTTTCCTTCGGCGAGGGCGTAGAACATGAAGGCGTCGTCGGAATCGGGCGAGTGGGCCACCCGGATGATGGTCGACATCTCAGTTGGCTCCGGGGCGAGTGCTGAAGGCCTCGAGCACATCGCGATGATCGATGTACTCACCGCGCGGCTTGGCTATTTCGGTGGGGTAGAGGCGGTCGAAGGCGCTCCGGGCCTCGCGGGCCCGGGTGCTGTCGCCCTGGAAATCGGCGACCAGCGAGCGAAGATACCAACCCACCAGATTGTCGGGCGACTCGGTCATGATCGTGTCGGTGAGCGCCAGCACGGCCGGGAATTGGCCCACCAACAGATGCAGGCTCGCCATGTGGTAGCGGGCATCGATGTCGCGAGCGTCCGGCGAGAGTTGCTGGTAGGCCCCGAAGGCCATCGGCCAGAAGTTGATTACGGTGGCGGTGTCGCCCGATTCGGCAGCGGCCATCACCCGGTCGTTGAGGCGGGCGAACTGCTCGCGCGGGGTCATCCCCGAGATGTCCGGAGCGCGGCCGGGGAGGGCACCATTGGCGGCGGCGAGCGCTGGTGGGGTGCTGATCGGTCCACCGGAGGCGAGGCCGTCGCGACCGATGGCGGAGTAGATCACCCCGGCCGAGGCGATGATCGAGAGCGAGACCGCCACGATCCATGGGGTCTTTGAGTCGGAACCGGCGGCGGAGCTTGTTGTGGTCGCCACGAGCTCCTGCGCCGGGGTGGGGACCGCCGTTCCCAACCGCGGGCAGAAGCGGGTCGCCCCGGCCAGTGGTACTCCGCAGGTGATGCAGAAGCGGTCGGTAGCGGTGGCGCCGCAAGTCGATGAAGCTGGGGTTGAACCGTCGGTCACGGTCTCTCCGGGTACGGATCACTCTCAGGGGCGGACCAGAACGGCCCGCCGAGGGGAGAATATACCCGGCCCGGGCTCTGGCGTTGTGGCCGGGTTGGCGCTACCGTAGGTTACTACCGTGGATATGCCCATGACCAATCCGCCGTCCGACACGATCGACCTGGCCAATGCCGACCATATGGGCGACCTCGCCCGGGGCGGCACCAATTGGTCCGTGCACCTCGAGACCCGCCAGGATGGCCCGGTCACCGCGGGTCGGGTGCATTTTGTCGCCGGTGAAGTGCGCCGCTCCAGCTCGTGGATCTTCCGGGAATGGACCGCCCAGGACGTACGCTCCCGGTTTGCGGAGTTCTCCCCGCTCGAGCTCTGGCGGCTCCTGGAGAGCCTCTCCTGACAGCGGTCATCTGGTCCGGCAGGGAATCGGCTGGGAAAAAGGTGAATGAGGCAGCGAAACGCGGGGGCATCCCGTTTTTCGTCCGCAGTGCCGCCATGGCCGTTGCCCTGATTCTGACCGCCGCTCCGGCAGCGGCGCAGGCACCCACCATCGACCAGATCAAGGTCGAGCGCCGCTCGGTGTTCGATCCCGACGAGCTGGGCTTCTGGCCACTGCGCATCGTCAACAAGCTGCACGTGACCACGCGCCCGTATGTGGTCCGGCGCGAGCTGCTTTTCGCCGAGGGGGAGGCATTCGACTCGGCCCGGGTGGCTGAATCGGAGCGCAACCTGCGCCGCCTCAGGATCTTCCGTCTGGTTGATATCGACACCGTCAGGACCGACAGCGGCCTGGTGATGAACGTGATCACCCGCGATGCGTGGAGCACCAACTTCGATCTGCGCTTCCGTTCGACCGGCGGTTCGGTCGACTACACCATCGCGGTCATCGAGGAGAACCTGCTCGGCACCGCCACCCAGACCTCGCTGCTCTACCGCGACTCCCCCGATCGCACCACCACCACGCTCGGCTTCCGGCAGCCGCGCCTGATCAACAATGTGATCGGGCTGGCGGCACGAGTGGAGGATCGTTCCGACGGCGAGCTGCTGGCCGGCAGTTTCGGGAAGCCGTTCTTCTCGCTCGCTGATCGTTACAACTGGCTGATCGAGGGCGACACCCGCACCGAGCGGATCCTGCGCTTCCGGGACGGCTTTCAGGTGGCCCGCGACACACTCCAGCGCCGCTTCGTGCTGGGCCGGGTCGGGACCGGTCGCGCCTTGCGTGCCTCCTCCACCGGCTATCTCCGTGCCGGGGTGATGGCCCAGGTGCGTCGCGACGATTTCGTCGCCCAGGCAAGCTTCGACACCCTCGGCTTCCAGGACCGGAGCACGACCGCAGCCATTGGCGGGTGGATTGAATCCCGCCGGGCACGTTTCCTCAAGACGCGCGGCTACAACTCGATCTCGCGTGACGAGGACATCGACATCAGCACCTTGCTGCGCGCCGAAGTCTGGGTGGCGCCCGAGTCGTTTGGTTATCGCCGCACCGGCATCGGCCCCGACATCACTGCCCGGACGGGTGTGAGACTTCCCTCTGGCTTTGCCACAGCAGGATTGACGGCGAACGGCTTGTTCACTTCCGACGGACTCGATTCCGGAAGCGTGGTCCTGGCCGGCACCGTCGGCTGGCTCCCGTCGCCGCGTCACCTGGCGGTCTTTCATGGCACCGTCGGCGCCATCCGCAATGAACTCCCCGGCAGCGAATTCGATTTCGGACTCGGGGTCGGACCGCGGGCCTTCCGGGAACACGCCTTCACCGGCGACAGGAGCTTCTTCTTCACGGCCGAATACCGCTACGGCATCGCTCCCGACTTCATGAACGTGGTGGATGTCGGAGTCGCGACCTTTGCCGATGTCGGTGGCGCCTGGTTCCAGGGCGAGGGGAGCCGCACCGGTGGCAACATCGGGATGGGCCTCCGGCTCGGCTCGTCCAGATCCTCGGAACTGGAGGCGAACCGGCTCGACCTGGCCTACCGACTTGGCAACGATCGCCAGCCGGCCGGCTGGGTCTTCGTGGTGTCGAAGGGGTTCGCGTTCGGGGGGGGGCTCAGGGGAAGGTGATGGATGATGGGTGAACGGTGAACGGGGCGCGGCAAAGCCGCGCGGGGTGAAAGGGGAGCACCGCTATTCCTCATCCCGACCGCAGGGGTCTGCCTGAAGGTGAGCGAGGAGACCCCGCCGCTCGCTGCGCGAGGGCGGGGATTCCACCCCCACCCGTTTCACCTTTCACGTTTCACCTCCCCTTACCTTTCCCCGATGCGCGTCCCGTTCCTTCCACTCGTCCTCGTGCTGATCGCAGGCTGCAGCACCGCGCCGGAGCGGCCGCTCTCCGCGAACGGCTTTCTGGGTCGCGAGCTCGATCAACCATTGCCCAAGCCGGCGCTCCCTTTCGTCGATTCGCGCGGCGGCCGCTACGATCTGGTTGACGCAACTGACGGCAAGGTGACGCTGCTCTTCTTCGGTTACACCAACTGTCCCGACATCTGTCCGGTCCATCTGGCCAACATCGCCGCCGTGCTCAAGCGGATGCCCGATGCGATCCAGCGGGAAGTGCGCGTGGTATTCATCACCGCCGACCCGGCGCGCGACACCCTGGCGCGCCTCGGCCCCTGGGTGAGAGGGTTTCACCGCGATTTCGTGGGATTGACCGGCGAGCAGTGGGCAATCGACAGCGCCCAACGACTGTTGGGTCTGGTCCCCGCGGTGCTCGACACCGTCAGTCGGGGTCGTGAGGACTATCTCGTTGGTCACGCCGGTCAGGTGATTGCCTTCACCCGTGACGGCATGGCGCGGGTGCAGTATCCCTTCGGCACCCGGCAGCGTGACTGGGCCGAAGACCTGCCGCGCCTCATTGCCTGGCCCGAGGCGCCGTGAGGCCGGTTGCGGTGGTGATGGCGGCGACCATGGCGTGCAGTCAGGGGGGGGGAGTGGTTGTCGCCGGCGACCTGAGGATTGCCGGTGCCGAGTTCCGGATTGCTCCGGTCGCGGCGACCAGCGCGGCGGGGTACTGGGAGTTGAGCAACAGGGGGAGCATGGCTGACACAATCGTCCAGGTTTCCAGCGAGGCGGGAGCGCTCAGCATTCACCGCTCGGTGATCGAGAAAGGCTTGCGATTGATGCAGCCGGTTGCTGCGCTGGAAATCATTCCCGGACAGACCGTGCGCTTTGCCCCCGGCGGACTCCATTTGATGCTGGAGCATTTCCGGCAGCCGCTCGAGGTGGGCGACACCGTGCCGATCTTTCTGCAGATGGCCCGAGGCGGCATCGTGACGGTGAACGCGCCGGTGCGATCGGTCGGCGGCGATGACTGACGCCATCCAGTGGTGGTGCGCCGCCACCGGCCTGCCTTGGAGCTGGCAGTGGCAATGGTATCCGGGAGTGCATCTGGCGCTGACGATGGTGGCAGCGGGCTGGTGGGGACTGGGACGCTGGCAGCGCTGGTCGGTGCGCCCGTGGGGATGGTTCGCTGCCGCCTGGATCGGCATGCTGGTCACCCTCGACTGGCCGGTCGGCAAGCTCGGCGCGGGCTACCTCGCCAGCGTGCACACGCTGCAATTCCTGCTGCTCACCCTCCTGGTCGGGCCAGCCCTGCTCAAGAGCATCCCCGCCGAGGGATGGGCCAAGCTTGCACCACCGGGGAGCGGCCGCGAACGTTGGCTCTGCTTCCAGGCACGCGCGCTGCCCGGGCTGCTGCTCTACAATCTGATCGTGATCACCACCCACTTCCCCGCCGTGGTCGATGGTCTGATGGCCAGCCAGCTCGGCTCGTTCGCGGTCGACGCCTCGTGGCTCCTCGCGGGAATGCTGCTCTGGTGGCCGATCGCGGCGCCAAAGGGGTACCGCCAATTGGGAATGTTCCCCAAGATGGGATATCTCTTCGGAGCCACCATCATTCCCACCATCCCGGCGATGATGATGGTCTTCAGCGACTGGCCCCTCTACCAGCTCTACGAACTGGCACCGAGAGTCGATGTCCGCTTCAGTGCCAACGATGACATCAAGTTGGCCGGACTGGTGATGAAGTTGTTCGGAGATATTCCGCTCTGGATCGCGACGGCGGTGGTGTTTTTCAGGGGGAGTCGTGAGTCGTGAGTTGTTGGTCTGGAGATATTGGATTTTGGAGGTTGGATGTTGGATTGGTAACTCCCTTTCACCTTTCACCTCCTACGACTCCCATGACTCCGACCACCATCACGCTCCGCGCCGCCAACGGCGACCAGACCACGATTTTCGGCGCGACCCGGCATCTGCCGTTCGGTCAGCGAGCGGTGCGCAGCGGGGTTATCGTACTGGTGGCGGTGGTGGCGGCGGCGATGCTGATTCCGATTCCGATCATCCACCTGCTGGGGATCCCGATGGTTCTGCTGGCCGGAGTGGTGATGGCAGTTCGGCAATTGCGCTCGGTCACCAAAATGGAGCGGGTCACCATCGCCTGTCCCAGATGCGGTGAGCCCAACCGCTTCGGTGGTGGAATGGGATACCGGAGTGAAGCCGGGCCGGAATCGACTCAGTGCGAGAGCTGCCGGCGTCCGTTGGAGCTGAGCTGGAGGGAAAGCGAAGAAGGTGAAAGGTGAAAGGTGAAAGGTGAAAGGTGAAAAGGAAAGCGAGTCAGTCATCCCGAGCGGAGCGAGGGATCCCGAGTGCTGAAGTTCACTGATCGGGATTCGAAGCACCCACACGCTCTGGAGATCCTTCGCTTCGCTCAGGATGAGGGGCAAAATACCGTTCCACATCACGGGGAACCCCCGTTCACCGTTCACCGTTCACTGTTCAGTGTTTCCCTTTCACCTTTCACCTTTCACGTTTCACCTGTTACCCGTTCCCAGTTTCCCCGCGCGGCTCCGCCGCGCCCCGTTCACCCGATCCCGGCGTCCGACCCATGACTTGCAATCTCTGTATGACCGTTCTCGCTTTCGGCGCACTCGCCTGCGCCGGCCAAGGACCGTTGATGCAGGTTGCGCCGGCGCCGGAGTCGGCGATTGTCGGCTCGTTGTTCCTGGTGGGTGATGCTGGCGCTCCGGCGTCCGACGATCCCGTCCTTGCCGCTCTTGGTCGGGCCCTCGGCGAGGTGCCGGAGCGGAGCAGCGTGGTGTTTCTGGGCGACAACATCTATCCGGCAGGACTTCCCGACCCGAGTGATCCTGGTTATCCCGAAGCCCGTCGGCGGTTGACGGCGCAGGTCGATGCAGTCGTCGGCAGCGGCGCGGCAATTTATTTCGTGCCCGGCAATCACGACTGGGCGCACTCGGGCAAGTCCGGGTGGCAGGCAGTCATCCACCAAACCGCCCTGCTCGATTCGCTGAGCGGCGGACGAGCGGCACTCCTCCCGGGCAACGGTTGTCCCGGCCCGGAGGTGCGCGACGTGCCGGGGTTCCGGCTGGTGACGCTCGACTCGCAGTGGTGGCTTCACAAGGGGCCACGGCCGATCACGCCCGACGACGGTTGCCCCACTTGGGACAGCACCGGTGTGGCCACGGCTCTCCGCGAGGCAGTGACCGGGCGCGAGTGGGACGCCGTGGTGGTGGCTCACCATCCGCTCGACAGTCATGGTGAACATGGCGGCCGCTTCCCCTGGACCGATCACATCTTTCCGCTCCGCCACCTCAAGAGCTGGCTCTGGTTGCCGTTGCCGGTGATCGGTACCGCGTATCCGATCGCACGGCGCAGCGGGATCTCGCCCCAGGACCAGAGCCACGGGTTGAACCGCCGTTACCGGAAGACTGTCGAAGCGGCGATGCCACCCGGCGTGCTTGCCTACGCCGCGGGACACGAGCATTCCATTCAGGTACTCGACCAACTGCCGTTCGCGGTGGAGATCATCAGTGGCACCGGCTATGTCGATCATGTCGATCATGTCGGCCGTGCCGATGACACCCATTACGCCACCGCCACTGGTGGTTTCGTCCGGCTCGATCGCCTGGCCGATCGCCGGGTGCGCCTCGCCGTGGTCGAGGTGACCAAAGAGGGAACCCGTGAAACCCACAGCGAGTGGCTCGAACCACCAACCCGAACCCCATGAATCCGGAAATAGCGATGGAGTCAGCACCAGCATCCGGGGCCGAACCGATTGCGATGCATGACCGGGATCTCAGTTGGCTGGCCTTCAATGGCCGGGTGCTGCAGGAGGCGGAGGACGCCAGTCTGCCGCTGCTGGATCGGCTGCTCTTTGTCGCCATCGCGTCTTCCAATCTCGACGAATTCTTCCGGGTCAGGGTGGCCACGCTTCAGGCAATGCTGCGGCTGAAGAAAAAGCAGCGCACCCGTTTCGGATTGGCACCCAAGTCGCTCCTCAACGAGATCCTGGTGCGGGTCAGGGTGCAGCAGGAGACCCTCGGTCGGGTGCTCCGCGGCGAAGTGCTGCCGGGGCTGGCCGAGGCCGGGATCACCTTGGTAGATGAAAATCGGCTTTCCGAGCGCCACCGTCCCGCCTTGCGCGAATACTTCACCACCAAGGTCCAGCCGCTGCTCGAGACGATTTCGCTCGATGACGAACGTTTGGTGCCGTTCCTGGAGGATCGGGCGATTTATCTCGCGGTGGCGCGCCATCCCAGGCAGTCGGGCGGACTGCGGCGCTACGACCCCAATTGGTCGCTGGTGCGGGTTCCGAGCGACCGGATTCCGCGCTTCGTGCCGCTGGCGAATGAGGAAACTCCGGCCGCGCACGAGGTGATTTTTCTCGACGATGTCATCCGCCTCCACTTGCCGCTGCTCTTTCCCGATGACGAACTTGGCGGGGCCTGGGCCGTCAAGCTGTCGCGGGACGCCGAGTTGTCGCTGCACGAGGATCTTGACGGCGACGTCGCCGAGCGGATTCGTCGGGCGCTTTCCAAGCGCCGCACCGGGCGGCCGAGTCGATTTCTTTTTGACGGCGCCGCGCCTTGGGGATTGGTACAGACACTGGCCGAGCGGCTGGAGCTCGATCAATCCGACCTGATTTCCGGATGGCGGTACCACCACCTCGCCGATCTGATGGACTTCCCATCCTTCGGGCGTGATGATCTTCGCAGTCCATCGATGCCACCGCTCGCCCATCCTGTGCTCGATGCTGGCGGTTCGCCGTTCGCCGCCATTGCAGCGGCAGATCAGCTCCTGTTGCTCCCCTATCAGCGCTTCTCGAGCGTTACCGGCTTCCTGGAGGCCGCCGCGGTCGATCCGGCGGTGACCGCCATCAGGGTGACGCTCTATCGGGTGGCTTCTGATTCCGCCGTGGCGCGGGCCTTGATTGCCGCCGCCGAGCGCGGAGCCGAGGTGACCGCGTTCGTCGAGGTGCAGGCCCGCTTTGACGAGGCGACCAATCTGGAGTGGGCCGACCGGATGCGCTCGGCCGGAGTGCGGGTGCTCACCAGCCGGGAGGGGATCAAGGTCCACGCCAAGCTGGCGCTGGTCGAGCGTAGGTCACCCAGTGACGGATCGATGCAGCGATTCGCCTACCTCAGCACCGGCAACTTCAACGAAAAGACGGCGCGGATCTACACCGACATCGGCCTGTTCACGGCGCACCCCGAACTCACCGCCGAGGTGGCCCAGGTCTTCGCCGAGCTGGAGGACCCCGCTTCCCGGGGTGAGTACCGGCACCTGCTGGTGGCGCCGCATGCCATGCGTCAGCGATTCGAGGCGCTGGTCGAGTACGAGATGGCCGAAGCGGCTGCAGGCCGACCGGCCCGGATCGTCCTCAAGCTCAACAGTCTCGAAGATCCCGGCATGGTGACGCTGCTCCATCGCGCTGCGCTTGCCGGGGTCGAAATCGACGGCATCATTCGCGGGATCTGCTGTCTTGTGCCGGGCGCCGATGGATCTGGGCAGCGGCTCAGGTTGCGCAGTCTGGTCGACCGCTTCCTGGAACACGCCCGGATCTATCGCTTTCATCATGGCGGCGCGGACCTGGTGTATGTCGGGTCGGCCGACTGGATGACCCGCAATCTCGATCGCCGCGTGGAGGTGGTTTTCCCGCTGCTCGATCCGGCCGTGGCCAACCGGGTGCGCGAAGTTCTCGCGTTGCAGTTGGCGGACACCGAACGGGCCCGGATCATCGACGCCGAGCAGAGCAACCGTCGGGTGCCGAGGGGCGATCCGCCGGTGCGGGCGCAACTGGAGCTGTACGAATCGGAAAGAGAGAAAGAGAGAGAGAGAGAAGGAGAGAAAGAGACTTCGTCCTGAGCGCAGCGAAGGACGAGGGGGTTGTTCTCTCTGCCTCTCCTTCTCTCCTTGCGCCTACCGCGCGAACGCCTGCGGACGACACGCCAGCTCGAACTCCAGCCCTTCCCACGCTGCGGTGCAGGCGATGTTGTCCATGGCCAGGAGGTCGCGCGCTTCGGCCTCGAGCTCCATGATGGCGTTGTCGTCGCGCATCGGGTCGTGATGAAAGAGCACCAAGTGGTGGGCATTGGCGGCGCGGGCCAGTTCGCAGACGCGCTCGATGTCGCTGTGTCCCCAGCCGCAGCGGTCCATCCGCTCCTCGGGCGAGAATTGGGCGTCGTGGACCAGCAGGTCGGTGTCACGGGCGAACGCCGCGATCGCCTCGAACGAAATCGCGTCGGGATCGGTGGCGTCGAGTTCGTGGTCGGTCAGGTAGGTCAGGTCGTGGTCCGCCACTTGGATCCGGAAGCCCCATCCGCCACCGGGGTGATTGACCGCCTGGCGCGTCAGGCGCACTCCCCAGCGGGCCAGCAGATTGGCGCCATCGTCGTGGTGCAACTGCCACTTGGACGGCAGCTCGCGGGCATGCTTCGGGAAGTGGTGGCCGTCGAGCATGTCGAGTGGCGAGTGACCGCCGGAGTCGACGGCGACGACGTGGATCTCGCGCCCTGCCTGCCAGATTGGGGCGAAGAATGGAAAGCCGAGCATGTGATCCCAGTGACAATGCGAGGTGAGCAGCACGATCGGGCGAGTATCGGTCGCCAGCGCCTGCCCCAGCCTGATAATCCCGGTGCCGGCGTCGAGGATCACCACCACGTCGGGCGTCTCGATCCCGATGCAGGAGGTGTTGCCTCCGATCCGCAGCGTCCGGGGGCCGGGGACAGGCACCGAACCGCGCACGCCCCAGAATCGTATCTTCATCGTTGCTGCTCCATCAGATGCTCCATCAGGATCAGGGGCTGGTACGGCAGGATGACCCACCCCGGTGGCGGTGACGGGGGACGCCTTTGTTACGGACTCTCCGGCCGGATGGTTCCCAGGTTGGCCGGGGCGCGGAACCGCTTATCCTTGCCCCGGTGTAGTGAGTAATATGGCATCTCGCGTCACGAAAGGTTGGTCATGCGGCAGTTGACGGCAATCATGTTCACCGACCTGGTCGGCTTCACGGCCCTCATGCAGCGGGATGAGGCCGCTGCCCGTGCTGCCGTGCTGCGCCACCGGGCGCTGCTGCAGGAGCAGGTGAGCGCCCATGGCGGGGAGACCATCCAGTTCTACGGTGACGGTGCGCTGACGCTATTCCCCAGCGCGGTCGAGGCGATCCACGCCGCCATCGCGGTGCAGGTGGCGGCGGGAGTCGAGCCGGTGCTGCCGCTCAGGATCGGGATTCACACCGGCGACGTGGTGCGCGGCGAGGATGGCGTATACGGCGACGGCGTCAACGTTGCGGCGCGGGTCCAGGGGCTCGGCGTGCCGGGGTCGGTGCTGCTGTCGGGCAAGGTCAACGACGAGATCAAGAACCATCCCGAACTGCGGACCAGGCCGCTCGGCTCGTTCGAGCTGAAGAACGTCGAGACGCCGATCGAGGTCGTCGCGGTGCTGGCCGACGGCCTCGTGGTGCCGCTGCCGAAGGACCTGCCGGTTCCGGCCGCCAGCCGCGATCAGAGCGTCGCGGTGTTGCCGTTCGTGAGCATGAGCTCCGATCCGGAGCACGAGTACTTCAGCGACGGGATCACCGAGGAAATCATCAACATCCTCACCCGGATTCCCGGCCTCAAGGTGACCGCCCGCACCTCTTCGTTCGCCTTCAAGGGCCGCAACGAGGATATCCGGAGCATCGGCCAGCAACTCGGCGTGGCGACGGTGCTGGAGGGGAGCGTCCGTCACGCCGGCGGACGGGTCCGGGTGACCGCGCAGTTGATCGAAACGCGCAGCGGCTACCACCTCTTCAGCGAGGTGTTCGACCGCCCGATGGAAGATGTCTTCCAGGTGCAGGACGACGTCTCCCGGGCCATCGCGACCCAGTTGCGGGTGCTGCTCGACGGTTCCGTGCGGACCGAGCGACACACCCACTTCCCGAATGCCGCCTGCGATTGCGAGTCGTACACCGAATATTTGCGCGGCCTGCAGCACCTCAACCGCTGGACGCCCGAGAGCGCCCTCAAGGCGCTGGCTGCGTTTGAACGGGCGTTGGCGATTGACGGCGAATGGCCGCAACCGCTCACCGGCACTGCGGCGGCGCTGATCTACCTGGGACGAATCGGTTACCGCCCGGCCAACGAGGTCTATCCCGCCGCCGAGACGGCAGCGCGGCGCGCGCTCGAACTCGACCCGACCGAGGGCGAGGCCCACGCCATGCTGGCGCTGCTCCAGTTGCACTACCACTGGAACTTCGCCGCCGCCTACGCCTCCTTCCAGCAGGCACTGGAACTCAAGCCGGGCTCGGCGATGGTGCACGAACGGTACGCCTTCTACTTGCGCGCCGCTGGTGCCCTCACCGAATCGGTCGCCGAGCTGGAGGGGGCGCTGGCGCTCGATCCACTTTCGCTGGCGACTCTGACCCACCTGGGCAGCGGTTATGCGATGGTCGGCCAGTATGCCCAGGCGCACACCACCCTGCAGGCGGCGCTCGATCTCGACCCGAACTTCAGGCCTGCATGGGAGGCGATGGGAATCGTCCACCTCGGTTGCGGCAAGTATGACGAGGCGATTGCCTGCCTCGAACAACTACCCAAGCTCACCGGGGTCCGGCACACCGGTGCGGGGCTCCGCGGTGCGGCCTATGCTCTGGCCGGGAGGCGCGACGATGCCCTCGAGATGCTGGAGCTGCTCAAGCTGCGGGAAGCCGCCGAGCCGACTGCGATGCTCAACCTCGACTTTGCCGCGATTCACGCCTCTCTGGGTGAGATCGATGCCGCACTCGACCGCTTGGAGCGGGCGGCCGAGGCGCGGAGCGCCGAGATCGTCTATCTCGACGTGATGCCGGTCTGGAAACCGCTGCGTCAGCATCCCCGTTTCGGGGCACTCAGGCAACGCGCCGCCCTGGTCGCGGCCTGAGCAGATCCGCCGCCCCTTTCCCCACGGCGCGTGGCGTCGGTAGCTTTGGCAGGTGACCACACTTCCAGGATCGCCCAGCCCAGACGCGGAATCTCCCCGGCCACGACCGGAGGCGATCGTCCCTCCTGAACTCCTGCCGTTGAGCGATCAGGAGGACGAGACCGAGCCGAAAAAGAAAAAGAAAAAGAAGGACAAGGACAAGAGCTCTGGCGGCGGGACCTCGCGCGGCATCGAGACGATGTTCCGGATGGTCTATCAGACCCATCTGGAGCTGAGTGCGATGGCCGACACCAAGGCCAACATCATGATCTCGATCAACGGATTGATGATCTCCGTGATCCTCGCCTCGATCGGCTCCAATCTGGCACGGAGTCCGTGGCTGGCAATGCCGGTCGGCGTGGTGCTCGCTGGGTGCCTGGTCTCGTTGATTTATTCGGTGCTGGCGGCCCGTCCCCGGGTGGGTAGCGAGGTGGTGCCGCTGGAGGCATTGCGGAGTCGCCGCGCCAATATCCTCTTCTTCGGCAACTTCGTCCACATGCCCGAGACCGATTTCCTGGAGGGGATCGGCGAGCTGATGGTGCGGACCGACGAGGTGTACCGGACCATGGCGCGCGACATTTATTCGCTGGGCAGCGTGCTGTCGCGCAAGTATCGCCTGCTCCGGATTGCCTACAACACCTTCATGGCCGGACTGGTCGCCGGGGTGCTGGTGCTGCTGGCGGTGCTGATCTTGCGGCCGGGCGCGGTCGTCTGATCGAATCCCGCCGACGCGCTACCAGGCAAAGCCCAGATCAAGGTGAATCCGGGTCCCTTCGGTGCTCCGCCCGGCGCCCACGCTGAGCTTCGCCCCCTCCGTCAGCGCACCGAACCAGACCCCGCCGCCGACGCTGTTGTGCCAGGTATTGGACGATTCACCCCGTGCCCAGACCCTCCCGCCGTCGTAGAATCCGAAGATGCCCTGCCGACCCGGCACGATGATGTCGAACGAGGTCAGTTCGAGCCGCAATTCGGCCGAGCCGTGAACGGCGTGATGACCGGCAAAGCGTGACGGCTCGAAGCCGCGCAGTGTGGTGCTGCTGCCCAGAGTGGCGAGGTTGTGGAAGGGGACGAGGTCCCCCCCCCCGATGGTGGTGGTGCCGCCCGCCTGGAGGGCGAGGGTCGGGCGTCCCGGCCCCTCGGCGCTGAAGTAGGTGGAGCCGCGGCCGACGAGCTGGCCGAAGCCGCGATCGATGTCGAACAGCTCCGGCCAGAACACCCCGCTCAGTTCGAGGTATTGTCCCCGGCGCGCGCTGATGGCGATGTCGCGCGTGTCGAACTGCATCGACCCGCGCAGGCCGGCCTGTCCGAAGGTGCCGGTCCCGAACGGCGCGTCGATCGCGATGAACCGCCGGGAGTTGCTGCCCTCGTCGATTTCGGCCACGGCGTAGACCGCCTCCGGTCCGACCTGCATGGCGATGTTCTCGCCCAGTTCCCAGCCGATGGCGAGGTCGACCCGGCCCTGGTGCTGGGTGGTGCGGAAGAACGATTCGCCGCGGGTCGGGTCCCGCTCGCTGTCGTTGCCCAGTCCGTACCAGCGCAACACCTCGACGCCGCTGGCCAGCAGGGTGGCCCTGAGGAAGCGCGAGCTGTTCTCCCCCATCCAGCGCATGTCGAGGGTACCCCGGCCGGTCTTGGCGCCGGTGGAGTAGGCCGCCGTCCAGTCCACCCGCGCCTTCCATGGGAGATGCCGGAAGCCGTAGGAGACCTGGCCGCCGTGCCAGCCGACCACCAGGCCCACATCGGGGCCGCCGGTGACGACCGGGAGACTGATCCGCTGGGTGCCCCAGTCGCGATGCGGCAGCACGGTCGGATCACCCGCCACGGTGCCGTCGTCATAGCTCTTCGTCTCGATCCGGTCGCCGACCGCGCGATTGTCGCCGCGATCATCGTAGATGCGCACGTCGTCCCGGCCACGATTTTCATGGACGTCGTCGTTCCCCCCCCCGATGATCCGGATCACGATGTCGTTGGCGGCGCCGGCCAGGACCACGGCGCTGTCGGCGCCGCCCCGGAGGTAGAGCCGCACTTCGTTGGTTTCATCGGGGTGGAAGGTGCGGGTGAACCACGGCGCGTCCGGCGTGCTGCGCCGGGCGATGGTGACCCGGGTGCTGCCCTCCGGCGTAGTGCGGACCAGGGCCAGCTCCGGTTCGTCAGTGGCCCACACGTCCACTTCGCCTGCCAAGTGTTCGTAGTAACGCTCGGCCATCGCCGGCAGTCCGTCGCGGCGCGCCTTGAGGGAGGCGAGAATGGTGGCCCCCTCCAATTCCGCCCAGGCAGCAGGAAGCTGGGCCACGGCGCGCTCGAGCACCTCGTCGGTCAACAATCCCTGCAGTCGGGCGGCACTCTCCCGCCAGGCCGGACGCTCAAGCGACACCAGCAGTTCACGATCGACATCGCGACCGTTCCAGGTGGCCCCGACGGTGCGCGGATAATCGGGTCCGAACTTGACCAGTTGCGGCGCGATTTGCCGAGCCATGGCCAGTGCCACGCCGTCGAAGCGGACGAACGCCTGATCGCGGTCGCGGGGGATCGGCATCCAGCGCTTGGGTCCTCCGCCGTTGGCTATCAGCGCCCAGCGCCATTGGTCCTGGTGCCGGTCCCAGTCGCCCAGAAAGACGTCGAGCAGACGTGCTTCGAGAAACGCCTCTGCATCGACCCGGATGTCGGGATCTTCCTCCAACTCATCGCGCAGCTTCTCGGTGCTCTCCACCCGTTCGGCGCCGGCAAAGGAGCGGGCCGGGTCGTCGTCGTCCCGCGGCCGCTCCTCGAACAGCCCGACCATTCCGCCGAACTCGTTCCGGAACTCGCCCAGGCGCGGATCGTCGGGAAGAGCAACGAAGGTCGGCCGGGCATGCAGCACCCCGACCGCCTCGAGAATCGGCGAAACCAGCAGCGCGCCTACCGGAAGGGCGGTGCTCATCTGATCCTCGACGAGGCCGCTGAGGGCCGACTCGCGCAATCCAGCGGGGAGCACTTCGGTGGGGTCCTTCCGGATCGACCGGAAGACATACTCCTTGCCGTCGGCGCCGGCAAAGCGGAGCGAACGGGTCTGAGTTCCCCCCCCCTCACGCGCCGGGGTGAGCCCGCCGGCGGTGTTGACGAGGTCGAGCACGGGGACCCGCACCGGGGTGGTCCAGATGTCGCGATAGCCGCTGCCGAGGAGCCAGCGATGCAGTCCGCCGCTGGCGTAATCGGCGCCGAGGGTGGTGGTGATGGTGTCGGTGGTCCGCACTTGCGCAACCAGAGGAGTTGCGCCGATGGTCAAACCTGCCAGCAAGATTGTCAAGGCGATCGTGCCACCGGCCAAGATTCCATGCCATGTCCTGATACCACCAGCAGTGGGAGCGAGCACCATGATCTCCGAGCAAAAGAGAGAAAACGACGGAACAATGCGGGGAATGGTGTTGTGCCCGCGCATGGGATCATAGCGCCTAGGCGGATTTTGGCGCCAGTCGTTGGAATGGTGAGGGTGAAACGTAAAAGGTGAAACGGTGTGCGGGGTATCCTCCGTTTCACCTTTTACCTTTCACGTCAGTACCCTTTTCTCCCTCAGTCGCCCGATTGACTACCTTCCCTATATGACTGCTTTGCACCGGCTGGAAAAGATTCCCGTGGAGATCGTCGACCCGCCCGAGGCGCGGGCGCGCGCCGTGGCGGGGCGGATCGCCGACCTGATCCGGGCGCGGGCTGCCGAGGGGCGGCGCTGCGTGCTGGGACTCGCCACCGGCTCGACCCCGGTGGGGGTGTACGCCGAGCTGGTGCGGCTGCACCGTGAGGAGGGGCTCTCGTTCAGCAATGTCGAGAGCTTCAACCTCGACGAGTACTGGCCGATGGACCCCGACTCGATCCACTCCTACCACCGTTTCATGCGCGAGCATCTCTTCGACCTGGTCGATCTCGATCCGGCGCGCTGCCATGTGCCACCCGGAAACGTACCGAAGGATCGGGTGGCCGACCTCTGTGCCGCGTACGAGCAGCGCATCCGCGAGGCCGGCGGGATCGATCTGCAACTGCTGGGCATCGGCAAGACCGGGCATATCGGCTTCAACGAGCCGGGCTCGGGGGCCGAGTCGCGCACCAGACTGATCACCCTCGACACCGTCACCCGGCGCGATGCGGCGGCCGATTTCTTCGGCGAGGGCAACGTGCCTCGGCAGGCGATCACGATGGGGGTGGCCACGATTCTCGAGGCGCGCGAGATCGTGATGCTGGCCACCGGCGAGCACAAGGCGGGGATCGTGCGGCGCGCGGTCGAGGGGGCCGTGGATCATCAGGTGGCCGCCACCTTCCTGCAGCAGCATCCGCACGCTGTGGTGTATTGCGACCAGGCGGCGGCGGCCGAGCTCACCCGGGTGGCCACCCCGTGGCTGCTCGACGAAGTTGAGTGGACGCCCGCGATGGAGGTGCGGGCGGTGGTCTGGCTGGCGCAGACGGTGGGGAAGGCGATCCTCAAGCTGACCGAGGCCGATTATGCCGAGCATCACCTCGGCTCGCTGCTGGCTAGGCACGGCGCGGTTGGTGTGGTCAACGGGATGGTGTTCAACGTGCTGGGCGCCAAGATCCGGGGCCGCTCCAAGCTGCCCAGGGAGAAGCGGGTGATCTGCTTCTCTCCCCACCCCGACGACGACGTGATCTCGGCCGGGGGGATTCTCCGGAAGCTGGTGCTCAACGACAACCGGATCACGGTGGCCTACATGACCAGCGGCAACATCGCCGTGTTTGATCACGACGTGTTGCGCTACGTCGAGGTGCTGGAGCGGTTGGCGAGCGACGAGCATCTGGCCCGGCGGCGGGTCGATTCGCTGACCCACGGGGTCCGCGAGGTGCTGGCGGCCAAGCGGCCGGGCGAGGTTGACGCCCCCGAGGTGCAGGATCTCAAGCGGATCATCCGCGAGGGCGAGGCGGTCAGCGGGATCGAGACGTTGGGGCTCTCGCGGCATGACGCGCGCTTCCTCAACCTGCCGTTCTACCGGACCGGCAAGGTCAAGAAGGACCCCGTCGGCCCGGCCGACGTGGCGATCGTCCGTGAGCTCCTGGAAAAGGTGAAGCCCGATCTGGTGCTGGTGGCTGGCGACCTCTCCGATCCGCACGGCACTCACCGGCTCTGCAAGGATGCCATCGACCAGGCGCTGGCCGAGCTGGCGCCCGGCGGCTTCCGCCCGGAGGTGTGGCTCTACCGCGGTGCCTGGCAGGAGTGGCCGGTGACCGAGGCGACCTGGCTGGTGCCGCTGGCGCCCGAGGAGCTGGAGCGGAAGATCCAGGCAATCTTCAAGCACCAGAGCCAGAAGGATTCGGCGCCGTTCCCGGGGCAGGATGCCCGAGAGTTCTGGCAGCGGGTGGAGGCGCGTAACAAGGGGACCGCGGACTTGCTCAACCAGTTGGGGCTGGCGGAGTATTTCGCGATGGAGGCGTACGTGGTGGGATGACGGCGTGAAAGGTGAAAGGTGAAAGGGGCGTGAACGGCCTGCCCCGCCCCGCGAAGCGGCGGCGGGGTAGCGGCGGTGCCGCGCGGGTGAACGGTGAACGGGGGGTCCCTCGTTCCGACCGGCACTGCGTTCGGGGCGAATGATTCAACTGCCTACCCTTTCACGATTCGCCTTTCACCCCGTTCCCCTTTCACAGCAAGAGCAGCTGCGGCCTTCAGGTTAGAGTCATTTCATCTGGCCGATGGCGCACAATCAACCGCGCGCCGACAGGTCAGCCAAGCAGCCGCCAGAGACCCAGGCGATGCTGACCGAATTCCTGACCGAGCACTACCGCGACTGGCCGGACCATCCGCTTCCGGCACTGGCCGGCCGGACTCCCCGGGATGCCGCCCGGCTCAAGACGCAACGTGCCAAGGTGGTGGCGATCGTGAAGGATCTGGAGCATCACATGGACCAGGACCGGCGGAATGGCAAGCCGGCCATAGGCCTCGATTGGCTCTGGGACGATCTCGGCTTGGAGCGGCCGGAGAGTCGGCAAAGTCGGAGTGATCCCGTGTGGGGCGGGGAAGCATCTCGTCCTCACCCCGGAGCCTCCACCCGGGGCCCGTCGATATCCTCGAAATCCGCCAGGTTGAGGGTCCACAGCGCGGCCCCGCCCGCGACGGCACCGAGGGAGACCAGCGATGACAAGCTGCGAGCACTTGCGAAACCGCGGCGGTTGGACCGAAGACCGGGCACTGCTCCGCTGCACCCCGCCGATCGGCCCCCGCAACACCTGGTCGAACGCCGCCTACGTCCTGGTGGGTGTCGCGGTCGCGCTGCGGCTGCCCGGTCCGGCGTCGACCGTCTTTGCCGCCGCGATGGTGCTGCTCGGAGTGGGCTCCGGACTCTATCACGCATACAAGACGTTGTGGGCCAACCGGCTTGATCATGGCGGGATCTACATGGTGACCGGCTCGCTGTCGATCCACGCCATTGCGCCGACTCATTCGGCCACGCCGTACCTCATGCTGCTGACCGGGGCCGGGCTGGCGACGCTGTTCGCGTATGTGATTCCCCGGATCGATCTCGACGTACAGATGGGACTGCTGCTGTTCTACAGCGCGGTGCCGTCGTTCCTGTTCGGCGATGTAACGATGACCGTCCAGGCGTTCGGGCTGTTCGCGCTGGCGTTCGCCGCGTGGCACCTCGACCGGCGCCACTCGCCGCTGATCGGGTTGTGGGGACACGCAGTGTGGCACGTCCTGACGGCAGCGGCGGTGGGGTGGATGTTCCTGGCGCGGGTGCCGCCGGTATCGCCGTGATGCGGGTTGGGGGCAGCTGTTACGCTTGTTCACGCAGCCAATTCTGAACACCCACCCGGAGCCGTCCGCATGACCGATCACCGGCAGATCATCGAGCGCTATTTCAACTCCTTCCGCGAACGGGATCGCGAGGCGCTGCGTGCCGTCCTCACTGCCGACTTCCACCATATCAGTTCCTTCGGTGAGTGGCGCGACCGCGACGCGATGATCGAGGCGATCTGGCCCGGCGTGGGGTCGTGCTGGGCCACCGCTCTCGAGATCTTTGGCGAGGCACCTTGCTTCATGGTTCGCTACCAGCACGAATCTCTTCCGGGCGTGAGTCAGCCATGCAGGCGCATCGCCGAGTTCATCCGGTTTGACGGCGAGCGGATTGCAGAGATCGAGGTGTACCTCGGTCGCGAAGTCAGCGAAGCCGCCGACGGCTGAGTGAGCTAGCTGGGGGGGGGGATGACGAGACGGGCTTGTTCTTGTCCCGTCCGGTTGTTCCCTACACCACCCTCATCCCCAGCAGCACCGCGTTCTCGCGGATGCGGGCGTCGCGGGTGAGGATGGTGATTGGTGCCGCGGGATCGTCGATCCGCTCGGCAGTGGCGAGGTGGATGGCGTCGAGGGTGCGAACCGGCTCCACCGGAAAGCGACGCCCGGTGCGGGCCAGGATCTGATCGTCGACGCCGAGGATCATGCAGCCCGATTCGATCCGGCGCAGTTCCGTCTCGGCGATGGTCACCTCCTCGCCGGAGAGACGACCACTCACCATGGCGCGGAGCAACGAGCGCCGAGCCTCGGCGAAGGTCAGCGCCGAAGCGGCCGTTCGCGCCTGACGAATGGCGGTCATCGCCGCCGCGTCTCCCTCGATGAGCGACGCCACGACCGCACTCGATTCGAGATACAGTGTCGGGCCGTCATCGGACGCGGGGTGGTCTGCGACTCGTCCCGCGCGTCGTCGCCTACCGCTCACCGCGGTCCTCATCAATCAGTCGCTGGGCAGTGCCCGGCGGGAGACGAATCCCGGTGTCACGCAACCGGATCGGTCGCGGATCGAGTGGCGGCCGGGCGACTCCGGCATCAATCAGTTCCTGCATCCGGCTCCTGGGCGGCTCGGCCACCGGCACCAGCTCGGCGATCGGCCGACCATGGTCGGTGACCGTCACCGATTCACCGGTGCGTTCCACCTCACGGAGGTAGTGGGAGAGCCGATCGCGAAGCTCGCGAATGCCGACGGAGGTCATGGGTGAAATATGGCGAGATGTGGCGACAATGGGAAGAGGGAGCCGCGCCCCGTTCACCGTCCTTTCCCCCCGTTCACCTTCCCCTCCGGTTTCGAATCCCCGAGGTTGCTCTCTTCCGTCATGACCAGTACCTTCTGACCAGTCACTCTTTCGGAGGGTTCGTGTCCGTCACAATTTCTGCCACCGAGTTCAAGGCACGCTGTCTCGAGCTGATGGATGAGGTTGCCACTCGGCGGGTCACGTATGTGGTCACCAAGCGGGGTGTGCCGGTCGCCGAGCTGGTCCCGACTGCTGAGTTGTTCGCCAGTCCGATCGGTTTCATGCGCGGTACGGTGAGGGAGCGTGGTGACGTGATCGGGCCGGATCCGGCGGCGTGGCAAGAATCCGGCACCGATCCGCTCGATCAGCGATGACGCCGCGCACTCCGAAGCGCATGGTGCGTGATGCCGCAGGCACCACCGGGTATCTGCTGGACAGCCACGTCTGGGTGTGGATGCTGGCGGGCGACGAGCGGAAGATGCTGCCCCGGAGCTGGCGTCTCCTGGCAAGTGCCGCCGAGAGCGGAGCACTCCATGTGAGCGACGTCTCCTGCTGGGAAGTGGCGCTCAAGGCCGCGACCGGTCGCTACTTGCTCGGCCTCCCGGTGGACGAGTGGATTGCGCGTGCCACCACCGCCCCCGGCGTTCTGATGCTCCCGCTCGATCGTCCGACCCTGCTGCTCGGCGCGCGCCTCACGGAAATGCACGGCGATCCCGCCGACCGCTGGCTGGTCGCCACGGCAAAGCTCCGCAAGCTGACCCTGCTGACTGCCGACCGCGCGATCCTCTCGTTCGCGAAAGCGGAAGGACTCACAGCTGTGCAGGCGGTGCGGTGAGAGGAACAGCGGGTGAAAGGGACCGCTTACCCCGTCATCCCGAGCGGAGCGAGGGATCTCCAGAGTATCTGAATGCGATCCACCCGGTTTTCTCGCGGAGACAGGCCCTGGAGACCCCTCGCTCCGCTCGGGATGACGATGGTAACTGCCCTCCCCGTTCACATTTCACCTTTCACTTCCAACAGCCAACAGCCAACAGCCAACAGCCAACAGCCAACAGCCAACAGCCAACAGCCAACAGCCAACAGCCAACATCCCAACGACCTCCGACACTCCGCGGCATTTCACTATCAGGGTCGGCCCGCAGGTCGGCGAGGAGACCCCGCCGCCGCTCCGCGGGGCGGGGTTAATACCCCGCCAGATCCTGGGCCACCCGCAGGGTTCCAGTAAAGCCGCCGCGGCGGACACCGGCGATGATCTCCTCCGCCGTGCCCCCCATCCAGACGATGTGCGATAGCAGCACTGTCTTGACGCCGGCCACTGCCGCCATGGTGCCGATCTCGACATCGCTGGTGTGGACACTGCGCATGTATTCGGGCCACTGCTCGCCTCCCGGGCGGTCTTCCGCCGCCAGGCGGACTTCCGGATACGCCTCGTGCACCAGCAGGTCGGCGCCGCGTGCGGCCTCTGCAAGCGCCTCACTTGGTGCGGTGTCACCTGACAGGACAATTACCCGCGTGGGCAGCTCGATCCGGAATCCCAACGCCATTGCGAAGTCGCCATGCCGCACCGGAATGGCGATGATCCGCACCCCCGCGCTGTCGTAAACCATTCCACCGGTGGTCTCCTGCACGCTCACACCCGGTCCGGCGGGCTGGCCGCGCTCCCCGCCCTCGATCCTCACCCGGATATCCTCCTGCCAGGCCGCGAGCAGGTGATGTACCATCGCGTCGGTGCCGGGAGGGCCGATCAACGGAAACGGGCCGCGGCGGCCCATGGTCCAGGTGGTAAAGAGCACGTCGGGCAAGCCGAGGGTGTGATCAGTGTGGAGGTGGGTCAGGAAGGCGGCGGTGAAGCCGTTGATGGGGAGCCCGGCGGCCGCGGCGCGACGCATCACCCCGGCGCCGGCGTCGAACAGGAAGGTGCGCTCGCCGATCACCACGGCATGGGCGGGGCCGGCGCGTTCGGGATCGGGGACCGGCATTCCCGAGCCGAGCACCAGGAGGCAACCCTGCTGGAGTTGGACGACGCTGCACGGCGAGCGGTCGGTCACCCGGCGCGGTGGGGCGGGCTGCTGCGCGTGGAGCGTGCCGGCCACGATCAGGGGCAGCAGTGGAAGCACTCTCCGGCAAGCGTTACCTTGAGTCATGTCCTCAATCGCCTTTCTCGGCACCGGCCTCTTGGGCAGTGCCTTCGTGGAGGCCGCGCTCGGTCGCGGCGACACCGTCACCGTATGGAATCGTACCCGGAGCAAGGCGGCGGCGCTGGTGCCTTTCGGCGCCGTCGTCGCCGACACTCCGGCCGAAGCGGTGCGCGGAGCCAGGCGCATCCACCTGGTGCTCTCGGATGATGCCGTGGTGGATGCCGTCATCAACGATATCACTCCGGCACTCGGCGCCGACGCGATCATCATCGATCATACCACCACGCAACCGGCGCTGACAGCCGAGCGTGCCTCGCGCCTCGCCGCGGCGGGAGTTCGCTACCTGCACTGTCCGGTCTTCATCGGGCCGGCAGCAGCGCGTCAGGCGCTGGGCACCATCCTCGTGGCCGGACCGCAGTCGCTCTACGAGTCGGTGCAACCGGCGCTCGCCGCTCAGGCCGCCAAGGTGGAGTACGTCGGCGAGCGCGCCGACCTGGCTGCGGTCTACAAGTTGGCGGGCAATGCCTTCATCATCGGGATCGTGGGGCTGGTGGCCGACACCCTGACCATGGCGAAGGCGGCCGACGTCGAGCCGAAGGCGATCCTCGATGTGCCCGGAATGTTCAACCCGGCGGCGATCATCACCGGTCGCGGCAAGGCGATCGCCGAACGGAACTACGCCCCGAGCTTCGAGTTGCTGATGGCACGCAAGGATGTCCGCCTGATGCTCGAGACGGCAGGCGAGGAGACGTTGTGCATGCTGCCGGGATTGGCCGAACGGATCGACGCGCTGCTGGCCGAGGGGCATGGCGCCGACGATCTTGCCGTGCTGGGGAGGGATGCGGTGAAGGGGGGGGGTGGTGAAAGGTGAAAGGTGAAAGGGGGTGAAAGGTGAAAGGGGGCGAGCGGCCTGGCTGGGTCTGCGTGAAGGTGAGCGAGGAGACCCCGCCGCTCGCTATGCGAGGGCGGGGATTCCCGCCCCTTTCACCTTTCACCTTTCACCCCCGTTCACCGTTCACCGTTCACCGTTCACCGTTCACCCCCATTCCCCTCCTCCGCCAGACCAGGTAGATCGCCGGGATCACCACCAGGGTGAGGATCGTCGAGGTCACCATGCCGCCCACCATCGGTGCGGCGATCCGCTTCATGACGTCGGCGCCGGTGCCGTGGCTCCAGAGAATCGGCGCCAATCCGGCGATGATGGTGATCACGGTCATCATCTTGGGCCGCAAGCGGTTGATGGCGCCTTCGTGGATCGCCTCTGCCACGTCGGTCTCGCCTTGCATCCGTCCCTCGCGGGTGGCGCGGTGGAACGCCTCGTCGAGGTAGAGCAGCATCACCACTCCGGTCTCGGCGGCGACACCCGCCAGTGCGATGAAGCCGACCCAGACTGCGACGCTGGTCTGGTAGCCCATCGCCCAGAGATACCAGACGCCGCCGACCAGTGCGAAGGGTACCGAGAGCATCACGATCAGCGCCTCGGTGACGCCGCGGAAGTTGAGGTAGAGCAGCAGGAAGATGATTCCGAGGGTCACCGGAATGACCGCGCGCAGCTTCTGGGATACCCGTTCCATCGACTCGAACTGACCGCTCCAGTGCAGCGTGTAGCCAGGAGGGAGAGTGAGTTGGGAATTGACGGCCGCCTGCGCCCGCTCGACGTAGCCGCCGAGGTCGGCCGAGGTGATGTCGACGAAAACGGTCGCGACCGGAAAGGCGTTCTCGGTCTTGACCGCCATTGGTCCCTGTCTGACGGTGATCGACGCCACTTGGCCCAGCGGCACGTGGGTGCCGGTGGCGGTCGGTACCAGCACCTCCCGCAGTTTCTGCACGTCGTCGCGCAGTTCGCGCGGATAGCGGACGTTGACGCTGTAGCGTTCACGGCCTTCGACCGTGGTGGCGACGTCGATCCCGCCGACGGTGGCGAGCAGTGCCGCGTGGATCTCGGCGACATTGAGTCCGTAGCGCGCCGCCTCGGCCCGGTCGATGTCGATGTCGACGTAGTAACCCGACACGCCGCGTTCGGCAAAGGCGCTGCGGGTACCCGGCACCGTCTGGACGATGCGCTCGACCCGTTCGCCGATTGCCTGCAGCGAGTCGAGGTCGGGTCCGAAGATCTTGATGCCGACCGCGGTGCGGATCCCGGTGGCCAGCATGTCGATCCGCCCCTTGATCGGCATCGTCCAGGCGTTGGTGACTCCTGCCATGCGCACTGCGCTGTCCATTTCCCGGAGCAGGCGGTCGTAATTCATTCCCGGACGCCATTCGGCCTCCGGCTTGAGGGTGATGGTGGTCTCGTACATGTCGAGCGGCGCCGGATCGGTGGCGGTGTTGGCACGCCCCGCCTTGCCGAGGACGGTCTCCACCTCGGGGAACAAGGCGAGGATGCTGTCCTGGTGGCGCATGATGGCGACCGACTGCGCGATCGATACCCCCGGCACGGTGGTCGGCATGAAGAGCACCGAGCCCTCGTGCAGGGTGGGCATGAACTCGCTGCCGAGGCGGCGCCAGGGAAGCAATGTGACCAGCAGCACCAGGACGCTGGTGCCGATGATGGTCCACGGCCGCCGCAGGGTGAAGGCGATCACCGGTTGATAGGCGCGGGTGAGCCAGCGGTTGACCGGGTTGTCGTGCTCCGGCCGGATCTTGCCGCGAATCAGGTAGCCCATCAACACCGGCACCAGAGTGATCGAGAGCAGCGCCGCTCCGGCCATCGCGAAGGTCTTGGTGAAGGCCAACGGCTTGAAGAGTCGGCCTTCCTGCGCTTCCAGCGCGAAGACCGGCAGGAACGAAAAGGTGATGATCAGCAGGGCGTAGAATAGTGACGGCCCCACCTCGATGGCGCTTTCCCGGACCGTCTCCCAGACCGGGCGATCGGGGCCGGAGCGTTCGAGATGCTTGTGCATGTTCTCGATCATGACGATGGCGCCGTCGACCATGGCGCCGATGGCGATCGCGATGCCGCCGAGACTCATGATGTTGGCGCTCACCCCGAGTGCCCGCATCGCCAGGAAGGCAAGCAGGATTCCCATTGGCAGGACGATGATTGCCACCAGCGCCGAGCGGACGTGGAGCAGAAAGAGCACGGTCACCAGTGCCACTATCAGCGATTCCTCGAGCAGCTTCTCCCGCAGGGTGTCGATGGCGCGGTGAATCAGGTCGCTGCGGTCATACGCCACCCGGAGCCGCACGCCGACGGGGAGGCCCTGCTGGATGGTGGCCATCCGCTCCTTGATGGCATCGATGGTGGCGAGCGCGTCGGAGCCGTAGCGCATGATCACGATTCCGGCGACCACCTCGCCCTTGCCGTCGCGGTCGGCGGCGCCGCGCCGCGGCTCTGGTCCGATCTGGACGGTGGCGACGTCGGCGACCCGGATCGGGGTGCCGTTGGCCGCCACCCCGAGCGAGACATTCTCGATGTCACCGATGTCCTCGAGATAGCCGAGGCCGCGGATCATGTACTCGCGGCCGCTCATCTCCAGCACGCGGGCGCCGATGTCGACATTGTGGCCGCCTATTGCCGCCGCCACGCGGGTTACCGGAATCCCGAAGGCGCGCAGGCGTTCCGGATCGACCTCGACCTGATACTGGCGGACGAAGCCGCCCAAGCTCGCCACTTCCGACACTCCGGGGACGGCGGTGAGCTGGTAGCGGATGCTCCAGTCCTGCAGCGAGCGAAGCTGGGCGAGGTCGAGCGAGTCCGACTCGAGTGTGTATTCAAAGACCCAGCCCACTCCGGTGGCATCGGGGCCGAGAGTGGGCTCGACTCCATCCGGCAACTGCCGTTGAATGCCGTTGAGGTATTCGAGCACCCGCGAACGGGCCCAGTAGAGGTCGGTGCCGTCCTCGAAGATGACGTACACCAGACTGAGCCCGAAGAACGAGTAGCCGCGCACCACCCGGGCGCCCGGCACCTTGAGCATCTCCGAGGTGATCGGATAGGTGATCTGATCCTCGACGATCTGCGGCGCCTGCTCCGAGAAGTCGGTCTGGACGATCACCTGCACATCGGAGAGGTCGGGAATGGCGTCGAGCGGCGTCTGCCGCACGGCCCAGATCCCCGCCGCGATCACACCGGCGCTGGCCAGCAGGATCAGGAAGCGGTTGCGGATCGACCAGGTGATGATGTGGGAAATCATCGCGGTGTCTCCGCTCCCGTCGAGGGCTCGACCGCTCCGTGCTGCATCCCCGGCATCGAGGCGCCGGAGGAGCCGAGTCGCGACTCGGCGTCGACCAGGAAATTGGCCGAGCCGACGATCATCTCACCCGGCTCAAGGCCGCCGAGGATGGCGACCCGGTCGGCCGAACGCGCACCGAGCACCACCTCGCGCGGTTGCAGCATGCCGGCGCTGTCGCGAACGAAAACCACGTTGCGGGTTCCCGTCACGACCACGGCTGAGCGCGGGATGCTGATCACATCCGTCCCGACAATGGCGTCGAAGAAGATGGTGGCGAACATGCCGGGCTTGAGCAGGAGCCCCGGGTTGGGCACCGTGAGGCGGACCCGGTTGGTGCGGCTCTGCGGATCGACGGTGGGATAGATGAAGCTGACCCGCCCCATCAGGTGCTCTCCCGGGCGCGCGGCGATCTCGATGTGGACTCGCATCCCCTCCCTCAGGAGCGCCAGATCCTGCTCGAACACCTCTCCCTCCACCCACACCTCCGTGAGGTCGGCGATGCGGTACAGCGATTGGCCGGCCATGATCCGCTGGCCGTCGACCACCTTCTTCTCGAGCACGATGCCGTCGAACGGCGAGACCAGGGTGAGGGTCTTCTGCACCTCGCCGCTCCGTTCCAGTCGATCAATCTGGGCAGCGCTGATGTCCCAGTAGGCGAGGCGACGTCGTGCCGCGTCGCGGGTGACGAGGGCGTTCTGCCAGGCATCACCGGCGGTTGAATCGAGTTGCGCCACCAGTCGCCGGGCGGTGAGCAGTTCTTCCTGGGCCGCGACCAGCGTTGGGCTGTAGAGCTCCAGCAGCGGCTGGCCGCGACGCACCGTCTCGCCGGTGGTGCCGACCAGCAGGCGCTCGATGTAGCCGTCGATCTTGGGAGTGATCTCGGTGATGTTCGGCTCCGGGGCCTGGATGGTGCCGACCGTGCGCACCGACTTGCGGAGCGTGTCGCGACCGACCAGGTGGTAGCTGACGCCGAGGGCACGCTCCTGTTCGGGGGTGAGGTGGACCGCCTGACGCACCGCGCCGGTCGAATCGGTCACTCCCTGATTGCCGCCGGCCAGCATCCGGGCATGTTCCTCGGGGGTCATGTCGGCCATCCCGGAGTCGCCGCCGGTGCCGCCGCAGCCGATCAGCAGCAGGAGTCCCACGGCAATGGTGGAGCGGTGCGTGATCATGGTGTCACTCCTTCGCTGCCCAGCAGCGCGTCGAGGCCGGCTACCGCCTGATGGAAACGGGCGGAGATCCGGAGCAGCTCGATCTGGTAACGATTGACGGTCATCTGGTTGTCGATCAGCGTCAGGAAGTCCACCTGACCGACGCGATAGGCCGACACCGCCGCGGCCACTGCGGCCTCGGCCTGCGGCAGGATCGCGGTGGCATAGAGCCGGTGGAGCGCCCTTGCCTGCTCGGCCGCGGCGCGCTGTTCAGCGAGCTCGGCCGCAGTGTTGTTCTGCAGGTCGTGGGCGAGGGCCGCCGCCCGCAACTCGAGCGCCTCCATCTCGCGACGCAGCGGTTGCTGGCGCGATCCGGTGCGGACCGGCAGATTGATGCCGACCATCAGACTCGCCATGTCGTCGAAGTTCTGCCGCTGTCCGTATGACACCCCGATGGTGACGTCGGGGTAGAACTCGCGCGCGGCCCGACGGACCCCCGCGGCGGCGGCCTGCTGTTGCACCACGGCGGCCCGCAGTGCGGGACGCCGGGCCATCGCGATCACCAGGAGAGAATCCACCGTCGGCAGTTCCTCACTGATTGCCGGCAAATCGAGTGGTCCGATCGTCGTGGTTGCGGATCGGCCGAGCAGCGCATTGAGCCGTGCCGCACCGGTCACCCGCGCCTGCTGAATGACGATCATTTCCTCGCTCAGGCGAGCCACTGCCACCTGGCCCTGGAAGAGATCCTGTTGCGGTCGCTCGCCGACGGCGTAGAGTGCCTGCGCCACCTCGACCCAGTTGCGCATCAGATCGCGGCTTCGCTCCAGCACGGCCAAGGTGCGATCGAGCACGGCGAGTTCGTAATAGCGCTCCTTGGTGCGGCTCACCAGCGTGACCGCGGTCTCGCTGGCCATGAACTCCTCGGCCGTGGCCCGGAGGGTCGCCTCCTCGCGGGCCAGGCCGCGCTTGCCGGGCCACGGGAAGCGCTGGCTCAGCTTGACCTCGTTCATCGTCATCCGCTCATCGGCGTTGAAGTTGCCGATGGGGCGATCGATCAACCCGAAGGAGAGCTCCGGATCGGGCAGTGCCCCCGCCGGACGGATGCGCTCGGCTGCGGCATCGGCCTCGAGACGGGCCGCCGCCAACAGCGGATTGGCGGAACGCACCATTTGCAGCGCGTCGGCCAAGCGCAGGGTATCGCCGGAGGCCTGGCCGTGTTGACTCGCCACGTGCTGCGTGTCAACGGGGATTTGTGCCCGGGCGCTGTCTGGTCCGGGGAGCATCACCATAAGGCCGGTCAAGACCATGGTGGCGAGGCACCGGTGGACCGGTGAAGTACTTGTCATGACCTCTATCCCGCGGGGCAAGCCCCGCCATGCATCAGGTGAAGTCCGGCGGCCGGGCCGACGGAGGTGTCACGATCAACGAACGGGAAGGGTCAGGACTTGGGAGGGTGGAACGGGCGGGCAGCCGACACGGTCGGCGGTACGGCCGGGAGATAGCCGGTGCGCAACAAACCGACAGCGGCGGCAGCAGCCATCGCGTCGGTTGACGGCACGAGGGCCGAGGCGGTGATGGTGCAGTTGGTCATCACCGCACAGTCATGCGGCATCGGAGTGCATTGATGATCGCCGGGAGTGCTCCGCTGGTGCCCGAGCGGTGCGCCGTCATGCCCGGCGCCTTGGTGCGATGATTCACCAGAGGTCCTCCCGCTCGCATGGTGCTGCTCGCAGAGCAGCGCCGCCGCGGCCGGCTGGGCCTGGCCGAGGGCCAAGGCGAGGAGGAGGAACAAGCGCATCATCTTGGGATGGATGATACCGCCGGAGCGGGTGTCCGGGCAAGGCGTCAGGATGTCGAGCCGGGGCCGCCGCGTTGTCCTGCGGCCGTTCCCTCGCTAGAATCCATGCCGTTGGCGCCGTAGCCAAGTGGTAAGGCAGAGGTCTGCAAAACCTCCATCACCGGTTCGACTCCGGTCGGCGCCTCTGGTCCGTCGCTAAAGCGACGGCTCGGCTGGTATCGCTAAAGCGACGGCCCCTTTCACCTTTCACCTTTCACCTTTCACCCCCGCCGCATCCGCCAGCATCTTCTCGATCCGGACCGAGTCGGCAGTGCGCCCCAGCCGGCCAAAGATCTCGGCCATGTCCCTCCGGGCGATGGTGACCCAGACAGAGTTAGGCGCCATCTCCTGCGCCACGATCGCCTCGCCCAGCTCGCTTTCCTGCAACGCCTCCGCGAGGCGCCCCTGGCGGAGCAGCGAGCGTGCCAGCCGCACCCTGGCAATGCCGGTGTTGACGTGCTCGGCACCTTGGCTGGCGGTGAAGATCCGGACTGCCTCACGGTAGCGCTGTTCGCTCAGCGGGTGATTGCCACGCCGACCGGCTACCCCCCCCTGATTGGAGACCGCGATTCCGACCAGCCAGTGATCACTCTCATGGGTGGTGCGATAGATCGATTCCATGCGGCGATAACTGGCTTCGGCGTCGTCGTAGCGGCCCTCGTTCATCGACACGGTGGCGAGTTCGTTGAGCGCCGATGCGACGCTGGGATGCACCGGTCCGTGGACCCGCTCCTGAATGGCGAGCGCCCGTTCGAGGGTTTGGCGGCCCTCCTCGATGCGCTCCAACTGAACCAGCACCCGGCCCAGCATGGTGAGCGCGGAGGCGGTGGCGTGATGATCGTGACCGTACCACGGTTCGATGATTGCGAGCGCGCGCCGGTAACGCGGCTCGGCCTCGGCGTAATTGCCGCGCTGGGCATCGATGGCGCCCAGATTTATGAGTGCGTCGGCCACCAACGGATGAGCGGCGCCGAGGCGCTGCCGGTACAGCGTCATCGCGCGATCGTTGAGCACTGCGGCGGTGTCGTAGCGGCCGGCATAGAAGTGCGCGTTGGCGAGGTGGATCAGGTCACCAGCGACCGCTGTGGCGGTCGAGTCCTGGAGACGATGGCGGGAGAGCGTCTGCTCGAACAATGCGATGGCATCGTCGTAGCGGCCCTGTTCGTAGCGCACCTGGCCGAGTCCCTCCTGCGCGGCCAGCAACACATCGGGTTGGTCGGCGGCCACGATTCGGGCCATCTCCGTGGCCTGCACGAACAGCGAATCGGCCACAGCGTATTCGGCCTGGTCGGCCCGGAGCAACGCCAGCGCCGTCAACCGGCGGACAATCGTGGGAGAGGCCTCGCCGTCGAGTAGGAATTGATGCCGGAGCGCCAGTTGCAGCAACGAATCGGCGCGCGCCAACTCGCCCACCTGCTGGTAGATCCCGCCCAGGGTGGCTAACAGCTCGCCCTGAACCGCGGGCTCGGATTCGAGGGTGGCCGCCTCGCGGAGGCCGCGTTCCAGAAGGGTGCTGACCCGGAGCGAGTCGGCCGCCAGTACTTCGTTGTCCCCCCCCCTGAAGAGCGACAGCATGAACTGCTGGATCCGCTGGGTGCGCACCGCCTCGGCCACGGCCAGGTCGCGGGCCCGGGCCAGTCGCACGCCGGCCACCACAGTGCCGGCCGCGAGTATGGCGACAACCACCGCGCTGGTGAGCACTGCGGGGCGATTGCGGCGAAAGAATTTGGCGGCCCGGTAGCCGAGCGAGTCGGGGCGGGCGTCGAGCGGTTCGCCTTCGCGGAAGTGGCTCAGGTCCCTGAGCAGGGCGTCGACGGTGGCGTAACGGCGGGCGGGGTCCTTCTGCATGGCGGTGAGGATGAGCACGTCGAGATCGGCCCACTGCGACCGGGTGGCGTGCACCGCCACTGCGGTGCGTTGCCGAGCCAGTTGCGAAGGACGTGCCGGGTCGCGATCGAGCACCACACCGGCCGCTTCGGCGGGAGTGAGTCCTTCGAGCGCGAACGGCAGGGCACCGGTCAGCAATTCGTAGCTGATCACCCCGAGAGCGTAGATGTCGGTGTGCACTCCTATCTGACCGGCCCTCAACTGCTCGGGTGCGGCGTAGGCGGGGGTCATCAACTGCAGTCCGGTCCGGGTCCGGTCGGCGCTCTGTCCGTCGGCATCGAGCTGCTTGGCGATCCCGAAGTCGACCAGCTTGACGTCGCCCTCACCGGTGATCAGGATGTTGGACGGCTTGAGATCCCGATGGATGATCGCCAGGCCGTGGGCATGGGCGACTGCCTCGGCAACTTTGCGCAGCAGATAGAGCCGGCGCGCAAGTGGCGGACGATGAACCCGGCACCACTCCGTCAACGGCATTCCCTCGATCAACTCCATGGCGAACCACGGAGTGCCGTCTGGCAGAGTGTCGGCGTCGTGGAGCTGGGCAATGCCGGGATGATGCAGGCGCGCCAGCGTCTGCTGCTCCAGGCGGAAACGTTCGCGTCTGGCCGGCGAGAGCGCCGGGTCGCGCAGGATCTTGATCGCCGCCTCGGCGCCGATGTCGTCGCGCACGCCCCGGTACACCACACCCATCCCGCCCTCGCCGAGCAGGCCGGTGAGCCGGTAGGGGCCGAACCGCTGGGCGGGAAGTGAGGCGCTGTCGTCGGCAAGCAGCGAGTGTGCGGCGCGGGCCACTCCGTCATCGAGCAGAGTGTGGCTCTCTGCGTCGCTGTCGAGCAGGGCGAGGACTTCATCGATCAGGGTGTGGTCGTCGGCGCACTCGCGCGCCAGAAACTGCTGCCGCGAGTCTTCGTCGAGGTCGATCGCGTCATGGAAGAGCTGCTGGACGCGTTGCCACCGGGCGGCGTCGCTCATTGCGGTCGCGGCTCCGCTGGCCTCAGTTCACGTGCCAACCAGGCGCGCGCGGCCCGCCAGTCCCGCTGTACCGTGGCCTCCGAGACCCTCAGCAGTGCGGCGGTCTCGGGGATGTCGAGTCCGCCGAAGAAACGCGCCTCCACCATCTGCGCCTGTCGGGGATGCAAGCTGGCGAGGGCATCGATCGCAGCGTCGAGAGCGATCACGTCAGCGGCAGTTTCCATTCCGGCATCGAGCGATTCATCGAGAGTGATCACGCGGACCCCGGCGCCACGCTTGCCGGCCTGCCGACGCCGGGCGGCCTCGATCAACACCTGGCGCATGGCGCGAGCGGCAATCCGCTTGAAGTGGAGCGGCGAGGTTTGGGCCACGGCTGGATTTCGCGCCAGCTTGATCCAGGCCTCGTTGACCAGTCCGGTGGGAGACAGCGAAGCAGCCGGGTCGTCCCGCCGCACCGCCGCAGCCAGCCGCCGCAACTCCTCGTAGGCCACACTGAAGATGTGGTCGAGGTGCTCACGGTCGCTGTCGCCCGGAGTTGCCGTCACCAGCCAACCACTCCGCGCACCATCTCGGCCGGATGGTGCCGACCTGCGACCCTCAAAACTACGAGTTCTGCGATCAAGACCGATCCCTCCCGGTTGCTGACCAGAGCAAAATCAACCGACCTGAATCCGGGGGACGGGATACCGGAACCAGCCGCAATCGAGTAACGTCTCTGGAGAAGGGTGCCGCCGACCATCGGGGCACCTCAGCAATACTACCACGATTTTTCCGGGGTGTGAATGCCATGACCAGATTGTTGCCGTTCTTCCGGCGCTCGCTGGCGCTGCTGCCACTGCTGTCTGGTTCGATTCTGGGCCAGGATGGACGTGGAGCGGTCAATCACGACGCGTTGGGACTGGGTGCCCACGGCTACGACCTGGTGGCGTATCAGACTGAATCACGCGCCGTGCCAGGTGAACCCCGGTTCATCGTGCTCCATCAAGGCGTGGTCTACCGCTTTGCCTCGGCGACCCACCGCAATGCCTTCGTGGCCGACCCCGATCGCTATCTCCCGGCCTATGGTGGTTACGCCGTGATGGGGGTGGTCAGCGGCAAGAAGCGCGATCCCGATCCCACCATCTGGAATATCTGGGAAGGTCGCCTCTATCTCAACGACACCGAGAAGGCGCACAAGAACTGGATCAAGGATCCGGTCAAGCACCTCGAGATGGCCGAGAAGAAGTGGCCGGCAGTTGCGCTCCGGCCCGGGTTTGACAAGTAGGGGATGAAAGGTGAAAGGTGAAAGGTGAAAGGTGAAAGCCGAAAGGTGAAAGGTGAAAGGTGAAACGGGATGGGAATCCCCCCCCCCCCTCGCGTAGCGAGCGGCGGGGTCTCCTCGCTCTCTTTCACGCAGACCCCGCCAGGCCGCCCCCCCGTTTCACCTTTCACCTTTCACCTTTCACCATTCGGCTTTCACCACCGACCCCCCCGTTCACCGTTCACCCTCCTCACACCACCCCTGCCTGCTTGCCGAATTCCAGATACGGCGTGCTGCCGAGGTCCTTCTCGCCTGCTGCCTCGCGATCGGCGATTGGGCGGCGGCGAATCGCTTCGAGGCGCCGGGCGTAGGTCTCGTCGTGTGCTGGCACGCCGAGTCCGCTGAGGTAGCGGTTCATCAGGCAGAACAGCCCCACCACCAGGTTGGTCTCGACCACCGCCTCTTCCGACCATCCTGCCAGGAGCATTGCCGCCACCAGATCGCCCATCGGCGCTGCGGGGGTACGGGTGAGGCAGTGCACGTAACGATAGAGAGTGCGGGTGACCTCATCGACGGGGGCATGTTCGAGGTCGGTGGCCAGCGCCTCGATCAGCCCTGGCGGCGCGCCGTACATTTCGGCATAGACGATGTGGGCATTGGTGCAGAAGCGGCAGCCGTTGAGGTGTGAGACCACCGCGGCGATCCGCTCCCGCTCGCCGATGGAGAGGGCACCGGGCGCTCGCAGCAGTTGATCGTGGAAGTGGAGCAGCGGTTCCCAGTTGGACGGGAAGCGACGCAGCACATCGGCGAGGTGCGCTTGCTCAGGAAGGGAGGGAAGGTGGGGCATTTTGGCGCGGTCCTTTCGATCGTGAAATCACTGGGGCAAGTCGGCCAGCGGCTCTGCTCCCTCGAGCCGGAGGCAGGCACGAACTTCTGCAACCGTGAACGGCTTGGCAAGGACCCGGATCCCGCATGATCCGATCGCTGCGGGTAGCGCGGTGGGATCCCCCGTCATCAGCACCCGGACAGTTTCGGGTCGACTCTGGCCGATTTCCCGGAGCAGGACCAGACCATCCTCGGGGCCGAGGTGACGATCGCTGAGGACCACCTCGGGTGACAGGGCAGTACTCAACTCCATAGCGGCTGCGGCGGTCTCGGCGGTCACCGCCCGGAGGCCGAGCCGCTCCAGCACGGCAACAACCACGCGCCGGATGGTGGGTTCGTCGTCGACCACCAGTACCAGAGCACCGGGAGAGATGGGAGCCAGAGGGGTGGCCGCGGGGATATCAGATGCCTGAAGGGAACGACCGGAACGGGTCAAGGTCAGCGCAAAGCGGGCACCCTGATTGAAATCGGGGTCGTGACTGAGGTCACCACCCATCTCCCGGGCGAGTCGACGTGCCAGGGAGAGACCGATGCCGTTGCCGAAATCCCCCTTGGTGGTGGTAAACGGCGCAAAGAGGCGGCCGGCCACCTCAGCGGAAACCCCGGGGCCATCGTCCTGCACCACGATGGTGACCACCTCATCGGTAGCCGCCACCCGGAGGTGGACCGTGCCCGGGCGTTCGAGGCGGAAGATGGCCTGAAAGGCATTGTTGAGCAGATTGCGCAAAATCTGCTCGATCTCGATACGGCGGCCGTCGACATCGAGCTCATCCGGAAGATGCCCCAATTCCAACCGGACGCCGTGGGCGGCGGCCTGCCTGGTCCACGCGGTGAGTCGATCGGCGAAGAGCGAGTCGAGGTGAACCACCTCCAACGGGCGAACCCTGCCACCGATCCGGTCCAGCAGTCCACCGGTGACCTCCTCCGCCCGGTTGGTCTCTGCGCGGAGGTCGTGGACCAACCGGCTGGTGGTGTCATCGACGGTCCGGCCGTCGAGATGCGCGGCCAACTCTTCGGTGGTGAGCCGGATGGCGGTGAGCGGTCCGTTGACCTCGTGAGCCACCCCGGCCAACACCATTCCGAGCTCAACCAGCACGGCAGCTCGCTGTTCCTCAACTTGCCGCCGGATTGCCTCCGAATGGTCGTGCAGGGTGACCCGGTGCCCGATCACTCCGTCGGGGCCGTGGATCAGGCGCTTCTCCAGGGCGAATGCGGATGGGAGGTGCCCCTCGCGGGGGAGGGTGCAACTGGCGTGTTCACCGTCACTCTGCAGCAACTCTTCGAGTTCAGGGAGTCGGGTGGCAAGGGTTGCCTGGGATGGGGTGCCCGACTCCCCGAGGCCCAGCAGCTCGCGAGCCGCTGGGTTGGCATGCCGAAGGTGACCCAGCGGATCGAGCAGCAGGGTGGGCAGGGTCGATTCCCCGATGGATGCCCCTGCGAACCCCGCTTCCACCCGCCGTTGCCGTTCCTGTTCGGCGAGCCGACCCGCCATCAGGACCGAGAGGAGGCCGATCACCGCGACCGTGGTTGCCATCGCCCAAGTGGTTGCGGCATCGGAGCCGACACCGTAGCCACTCCCGAAGAGCAACTCGCCAGCCACCGTCCAGAGGGTGGCGGTGGCTGCGGCCAGCGCTCCCCAGCCGGTCCCCTTGGCATAGGTGATCGAGCTCACCGGGACCAGCAGGACGAACCAGAGCAGGTGGGAGGGAGGGCCGACGAAAGGCCGCAGCAACGGATGCAACACCGGAATCAGGCTCAAAATGAGCAGGGCGAATCGAGTGGAAATTGTCGTGCTGGGGGAGTGGCTCGGTAACGATTGGTGTGGCACTCGAGTCCCTTGGCTGATTGGAGGGGGAACCCCTTCGGAACGGATTGGGCTCAAGGATGGTTCCCTTTGAGACGTTCGATCCCGCCCCGCCCAGTGATGCCAAGGAAGGAATCCGGCCAAGATGGTGTCTTTCCAATCGTGAGGGCCCAACCACTGTCGACCAGGCCAGAGCTGCGGGTCATCTCCCAGCTGCCGGTGCCGACGCCTGCCTTTGAGGAGGTGTTGGCTGCGCATCTCGACACCCTGTGGCGGACGGCGCTCCGGCTCTGCCGGGGCCACGACGCCGATGCCGAAGATCTGATGCAGGAAACGGCGCTCCGAGCCCAGCAGGGCTACGGGCAGCTCCGGGCCACCGAGGCGGCCAAGAGCTGGCTGCTGACGATCATGACCCGCCAGCATCTCAACCGGATGCGCAGCCGCAAGCGTCGTCCCGAATGGTCGGCCACCGACTTGGCGACCCCCGAATTCGAGCAGATGCTGGCGGAGGCCGAGCCACACCTGGGCACTGAGCGGCTGGTGGAGCAAGCCGCCTTGAGGGAGGCACTCGGCGAGGCGCTGGACTCGCTTCCCGACGAGATGCGGATGGCGGTCTGGCTGGTCGATGCGGAAGGATTGACGATGAGGGAAGCCGCCGAGGCGATGGCGGTGCCGGAAGGAACGGTGGCGTCGCGGCTCTTTCGGGGTCGCCGTCAGTTGCGGGTCATTCTGGAGGAGGTACGCTGATGGATCGAAACCTGGTTGAGTGTGGCGCGGCGCGTCGAGTGGCGTTGGAGGGTGGCCCCCGCATGGCGGTTCCGGGGATTGCCATCCACCTGGCGGAGTGCGAGGCCTGCCGGGATTTTCTGGCCGGGGAACAGGCGGTGGCGGAGCGCCTGGCGGAAATGGCGCCCAGGCCGCAGGCCGCTGCCAACGTGCGGGTGCGAGTCTTCCGGGCGGTTGCCGCGCAGCAGAATCAGCGGCGCCAGCGGCGCCAGTGGGTCGGGGTTGCCGCCGCTGCTGCCGTGATCCTGTCGGCGGGCAGCTACGGGATGCTGCATCTGCTGGGTCGCTCCCTCGATGAAATCAGCGAGAGCGTGGCGGTTGATTTTGTTCGTGAGCAGGGACACGCGGGGGTGTTCACCGACGATGCCGAAACGGCGGCCAAATGGTTCGTCGGTCAGGCCGATGTGGCGGTGACTCCGCTCAGGCTGGAACAGGCGACGCTGACCGGTGCCCGCATTTGTCCCATGACCGAAGGACGTGCGGCGGTGCTGGAGTATCTGGTTGATGGCGCGGCGGTCGGTTATTACATCCTGCCGGCCCGCAACACCGAACGGGCTCGATTCGGGGTGTCTCGAATTCGCGGCCTGACGGTGGTCGCCTGGCGGAGCGGCGACGTCTGGCATGCCATGGTTTCCACCTTGCCCGAACAGCGCCTGCGCGAGGTTGCCGCACCGCTCGCCGCGAGACAGGCGATCTCGACCGGAGTCGCCGCACCAGGCGAGGCGGCGAGCGAAACCAGTCTCGCCAGGGTGGTTGCGCTGTGACCGGTTCGGCTGCCGACCGCCTACCAACGGAATGCCGGTGCGCCGACTGATCATCGGGGCGACTCTGCTCGCGATGACACCGCTGGTGTCATCCTGCGGGCCGTCGGGTGCGGGCGCGACCGAGCCGCCACGTCGCGCCACCGAGGCCGGGGCACCGGCCGCGATTGTCCTCGATCAGCGGAAGCCCAAGCGGGCCCGCCTGCTCTGGCTCGACGGTCGCGCGGCACAACAGGTGGGAGATGCCTCTGTGGTGCCGGACGGCCAGGGAGGTTGGCTGGCGTTCGACAAGCGTCTCCGGGTTACCCCCGCGCCGGCTGACTTGCAGGCGCGCCCCTTGGCGGCTGTCGCCGGCGACCGGGACGGCAATATCTGGGGCATCGACGGTCAGGGCGAGATGGTGGCCGTTGGGGGGGGGATCGCCGCCCGGCCCGCCATCCCGTTCGGAGTGGTTGCAGTCGATCCGGTGAGCGACGCAATCTGGCTGGTGCGCGCCAGCGACCGGGTCTCCTACCGGATGCCCGGTGACGTGCTGCCGCTGTTCGAACGGTTCGACCGCGCCACCGGAGAGTGGAGCGGGGTGGGCGAGGCGTGGCTGCCGGATTATGCCATGCTGCAGGATCTCGCCAATGCCGGTCATCTGGTGGCTCACGGCGACACGCTCTACTACGCCCCCTTCATCCGCGACGAGCTGCTGGCGCTCACGACCACTGGGGACACCATCTGGCGCGCCACGCGGGGCTTCGTCAACACGACGAACCAGCCGAGCTTCGGCGTCGTGGATGGGCGGCCGGTGGTGGATTACCAGCCCGTCAATTTCGGCCTCGCCTGGAGTCCGACCGGTACGCTGTTGCTGCTCTCGGTGGAGGACGGCTCGCCGGTGCTCGGCCGACTCGACGAATTCGATCCGGCCACCGGTGCACTGCTTGCCACCACCCAACTCCCCAATACCGCACCGACATTGGCAGTGGCCGAGGATGGTCGCGTTCACCTGCTGACCACAGCCGCTCTGCTCGGCAACTTGCCGCCCAGGCGTCTGGTGCTGGCCGATACCACCCTGCCGATGCTCGACGGCAGCAGCACGCGTTCGCTCGCTGACTACGCCGGCCAACCGCTGATCCTCAACTTCTGGGCGAGCTGGTGCGCGCCGTGCCGGAAGGAGCTGCCGGCGCTCGACAGTCTCCGCCGGGTGCTGGAAACGGAAGGGATCGCCGTTGTCGGGATGAACGATGATCGCGATGCCGATGCCGCCCGCCGCTTCCTGGCTCTGGTGGCTCCCGACTTTCCATCGTTCGAAGGTGGTGGGGGGATGCAGGAACGCTTCGGCTACCTCGGTCTGCCCTGGACTCTTCTGCTCGATGCCCGTGGCGAGGTGGTGGGCCAGTGGATCGGCGAACTCAACGACGCCAGTCTCCAGCAACTTGCGACTGCCGCACGCGCCGAACTCCAGCCGGGCGCGGCATCCGGTGAAGGAATCAACCCGTGACTACCGGCAACACTTCGCTGCAATCGCTCAGTCGGCACCTGGTGCTGCCCAACGGCCGCATCTGCCATGACCGGATCGCCCGCCACCTCGGCCCGTTGCTGGTGCGGATCGCGACGCGCTACCTCCGCGACGAGTCGGACGCCGAGGATCTGGTGCAGGAGGTTCTGTTGCGGGTCGTCAGTCGACCCGACGCGCTGCCAACGTCGCCCGCCCACCTGGTCTCCTGGATGATCCGGCTGACCCGGAGCCGCTGCATCGACCGGCTCAGGGCCGAGGCGGTCCGCCGCAAGAGCGACGAGAGGATTCGCGGCGAGCGGGTCGAACACCACGACGAGGAACCGGTCGATGTCCTCGCGGTGGCCCACCTCCATGGCGCGCTGGTGGTGCTCCGGCAGGAGGAGCGCGACGTGGTGGACCTGGTCTATTTCCGGGGCCACACCCAGCAGGAGGTGGCCCGCAAGCTGACCATCCCGCTCGGCACCGTGAAGACGCGGCAACGGCTGGCGCTCGATCGCCTCCGGCGGGAGCTGGCCCACATCGCCGCCTGAGCGGCTGGGGCATCAACGATCGGCGGCTCATTGGCGTAGCAGATGGTATCCATGCCATCGAGCCGGAGGTTTTTGATGCGACAGATGCTGACCATTTCGCTGCTGACTGCAATGCTGGCTCCAGCCCTGATGGCGCAGGGGCCGATAGTCACCGCCGATGTCACCGAGTGGACCGTTCCCTATGAAAAATCCCGGCCGCGCGACCCCTACGTGGCCCCGGACGGCCGGATCTGGTTTGCGGGCCAGCAGGGCAATTACCTCGCGGTGCTGGAGCCCAGGAGTGGCGGCTTTGAGCGGATCGAGATCGACGAGGGCACCAACCCGCACAACCTGATCGTCGATCGTCGCGGAGTGGTCTGGTACTCAGGCAACCGCAACGGGATGATCGGCAGCTACGACCCGGCCACCAGGAAGATCACCCGCTACCCGATGCCCGATCCTGCGGTGAGGGATCCGCACACGCTGATATTCGACGGTGCCGGCAACATTTGGTTCACCGCGCAGCAGTCGGGGTACGTGGGCCGCCTGCAGATGACCACCGGCAAAATCGATCTGATCCCGGTGCCGGGAGAGCGGAGCAGGCCGTACGGGATCGTGGTCGATGCCAAGGGGACGCCGTGGTTCGATGTCTTCGGCACCAACAAGCTGGCCTCGATCAATCCGCAAACTCTGGAGCTCACCGAATATCTGCTGCCCGAGGGCGCCAGGCCGCGCCGGATCGCGCTCGGCCCCCGAGGGACGATCTGGTACGTCGATTATGTGCGCGGTTTTCTGGGCGAGCTGGAGCCCACCACAGGCAAGGTGCGCGAGTGGGCCTCGCCGAGCGCCAAGATGGCGCTGCCCTACGCGATGGCGTCCGACGATCTGGGTCGGTTGTGGTATGTCGAGACCGGTCCCCGGCCCAACCGGCTGATCGGCTTCGACCCGGCGACCGAACAGTTCTTCGTCAACCAAGCGATCGGGGTGGAGGGGCCCAACACCATCCGTCACATGGTCTTCCACGCCCCGACCCGGACGATCTGGTACGGCAGCGATGCCAACATGGTGGGCCGCATCAAGGTGCCGCCGAGCACGGCGCCGGTGCCATAGGGGGTGAAAGGTGAAAGGTGAAAGGTGAAAGGTGAAAGGTGAAACGGGGCGGAATCCCCGCCCTCGCGTCGCGAGCGGCGGGGTCTCCTCGCTCGCCTTCACGCAGACCCTGGCAAGCCGCCGCGCTCCCTTTCACGTTTCACCTTTAACCTTTAACGCTTCACGTCCCCCCCCCCTGCCAAGGATGCCTGCGAAATCAGGCCGCGGTGATTCGGGCGAGTCGTTCCAACAAGGAATCAAGGGTGAACGGCTTCTGAAGGAAGCGACCCTCGGCCAGGACCTCTCCAGGCACCTGCACGGCGTCACCGACATATCCCGAAACGAACAGCACCTTGAGGTCGGGGCGTTCCCGGGTCGCGCGGGCAGCCAGTTCCTGGCCACTCATTCCCGGCATCACCATATCGGTAACCAGGAGGTCCACCTCGTCCAGATGGGTCTGGAACAACTCCAGGGCCTCCTCGCCGGATTCCGCTGTCAGCACCCGGTAGCCACCCCGGACGAGGAGCCGTTCCATGATTCCGCGCACCGCCCACTCATCCTCTGCCAGGAGTACCAACTTGGCAGATGGGGTGACCGGGGGCGCCGTCGGACGGGCGGGCTCGCGATGTGGCCGGAAATCGCTGTCGGGTATCGGCGGGAAGTAGAGTCTGAAGCGGGTTCCCTTCCCGACCGCTGATTCGACCGTGACATGGCCACCCGCCTGGGTGGTGATGCCGTGCACAGACGCCAGTCCGAGACCGGTCCCCTGACCCACTGCTTTGGTCGTGAAGAACGGCTCGAAGAGGCGTCCGACAACCTGATCGGACATCCCCATCCCCGTGTCGCTGACAGAGAGCTGGACCCATCGCCCCGGTGGTACCTCTCCCCGTGCGCGCCGGACAATCTGATCCAGCGACACCATCGACGTCTCGACGTGCAACTCCCCGCCGTCCGGCATGGCATCTCGCGCGTTGGCGGCGAGATTGAGGAGGATCTGGTCGAGGTGCACCGGGTCCAGGAGGATGGGTGCCATTGCCGCTGCATGGGTCGTGGTGACGGTCACCGTGCTCGGCAACATGCGGATGAGGAACGGGCGCATTTCATCCACGGCCCGGTCGAGCGCCAAGGGGCGCGGGACACTGACCTGTTTGCGCGAAAAGGCGAGCAGACGCTGGGTGAGCGAGGCGGCGCGATCCACAGCCCGGATCATGTTCTCTATGTCTGGGCGGAGCGCAGCTGGAAGGGTGCCATCGGCAAGGATCAACTCGCACTCACCGCGCAATACTGTGAGCAAATTGTTGAAATCGTGGGCCACGCCGCTGGCCATGCGCCCGAGGGCGTCCAGTTTTTCTGCCTGCTGAAGCTGCTCGGCGGCATGAACCTGCTCGGTGATGTCGCGACAGGATAGAGCCACGGCGTCGCCTGCGGTGGCGAGGAGGACTCGAAAGGAGTGACTGGTGTCGCCCACACGAACGTTGTGGTTGAATTCACTCGGTTGGCCCGTGGTCAGGACATCAGGGACGCGGGCGGTGAGTTCCGGAAGGGTTGGCCATCCGTGATGAGCGAGGTCGGTCCAGCGCCGCCCCAGCACGGCCTCGCGGGACATTCCGGCAATGGTGGCGGCGTGACGATTGGTGTCCACGATTTCAAAATCCATGAGGACGGAATCACTGCGGATCGGGGCGAGCAGGAAGAAAGTATCGAGACCACCCTCGGTGGCTGCCCGCAATCTCCGCTCGCTCTCATGGACCAGCTCGTTCACCTCGCGCTCGCGCAGGCGTTGGTGGCGCAAGGAGGTGCCGGCAGCGAGCCCCAGCAACACGGAGAAAGTGACGGCAACGGCAGCCCACCGTTGCCATGCGGCCTCGGCGGTGGACGCCTCGTGGCGATGCACCGCAAGCAGGTCCAGTTCCTCCGTCCGGATGGCCCGAAGCTGGATTTCAGCCCGGCGGCCCAACGCCACCGTTTGCTCCATCAAATTCCCATTGAGCGGTGAGTTCGGCCGGGCATTCTCTGCGTCAGGACTCTCGGCCAGGGTAGCCAGGAAATCGTTGATGCGGGATTGCTGGCGCGGATTGTCGGCGGTGAGGTTTTTCAACCGTGCCACGTGACTCAGCAGAATCGGAGTGACAGCCCTGCCGGAATCCAGGACGTTGGGCTCCCCTCGCGCCAGCCAGAGCATCCAGAGAAGCTCGCGCTCTCGCCGCAGCGCGCCGATCTCCGTGAGCTCGCCGAGCACCTCGGAGGTGTGGCCGACCGCCGCCGCGGCGCGCGTCAAGGCGCGGCTCTGCGAAAAGCGGAACAGCGAGACACCGATCAGCACGATCGCAGCACCCACCAAGATGCCATGACTCCAAGGTCGAGACAGCGTGAGGAGCTTTGGCATCAGTTGTTGCCTGGTCGAGGATGATGGGAAGCTACTGTTCCGTTCGGTGGATCAGCAACCCCCCGGAAGGATTGCAACCACCACGCTGCCGTCGGGCAGCGTCTCCGTGACGCTCATTTGCCATCCCTGGCCGTCGAGCAGCGCGGCCAGCGGCGTCGGCTCGAACGGCAAAACCACCCGGAACGGTGCTGTGGCGGTTTCGACCCGCTCGAGTATGGCGAGCAGCGGCTCCGGGGGGGGGAGGTCCCGCAGGTCCCAGCTCCCATCGGGTGCCGTCGACCGGGCGAGGGGGGGGGATGAACCGGCGCGTTCCACCTGCTCGCCATCGTGCCAGAACCAGGTCGACCAGTCCTGCGGCGTGAACATGGTGCTGAAATGGACGAATCCCCGCTCACCCATCACGGCGTAGAGCGGCACCGGCTGGAACGGCGAGCGGAGATGGAGCACCTGTCCCGGTGCCAGCCGGTCGGCAGCGGCGAGGATGGCGGGCAACGGCTCGCCTCCCTCGCGGATCACGTCGCGGACGTCGAGGTCGGCAACCTGGGAGGGGTCGAAGTCGGGAAGTTCGGCGGTCATGGTCTCAAGATCGCGGCAGTCAGGAATTGGCGCTGTGACGGATGTCTCATGGTGAGGGGCGTAAAAGGTGAAAGGTGAAAGGGGGGGACGTGCAAGGTGATAGGGGGGGACGTGAAAGGTGACAGGGGGGGACGTGCAAGGTGAAAGGGGTAACGGGGGGATGGGCCGGAATTCCTGCCGTCCCTCAGCCCAACTGGCCCGGCCCCCTTTCACCTTTCACCTTTCACCGTTCACCTGCCCTCTCCCCGGGCAAACTCCCGCAACTCCGCCACCGGCGCCAGCAGCAGCGCCGTCCCCCGCCGTTCGCGCAGCAACCCCTTGGCCTGCAACTGCTTGAGCGCTCGCGAGACCGATTCGCGGGCGGTGCCGATTTCGGTGGCGAGTTCGTCCTGGGTGCGCTCCAGTTGCAGCGCGACGTTTTCGCCCGCCGGAGTGCCGAGTCGCTCGGCGTAGTCGGCCAGCAGCATCGCCAGCCGGGCGGCGACATCGCGGAAGGCCACCGTCTCGACCAGTTGCACCAGGTGGCGCATCCGCCGACCAAGGGCTCGCACAACCGCCGAGGCCACCTCGGGATCGGTCCGGAAGGCCAACTCGAACTCGGCTCGGGGCAAGTAGATCAGCCGTGACGGGGCAGTGGTCACCCCCGAAGCGGGGTACGGGCCGCCATCGAACATCGGCATCTCCGCCACGGAACTCCCCGCACCCTGCACGGCGAGGGTCTGCTCGCGGCCGTCGGGTGAGGTGCGATAGATGCGCACCCGCCCCTCAAGCACGAAATAGGTCCCCTGACAGCGGTCGCCGGCCCGGAAGAGGGTGAACCCCTCGCCCACGGTGCGCGGCACGCAGCGGGCTGCCAAGCGGGCCAGCACGGCGCCATCGAGTTCGGCGAAGATCGGAGCGCCCCGCAACAGGGCGACGAGGTCACTCATGCCCTCGAATAACTACCCGCGGTCGCCAAGTGACAAGCGTCACGGCGGGCCGACTCGATGATGACGATCATGGAGGAAACCTTTTCCGGAGTGACCGATGGCCCAACCGTATGGAACGCACACCGCCTCACCCGCGACCCGACCGACCATTTCCGATCTGCGGGATGGCCCGGACGGCCGCTCCTTCTCGGTCCACTTCCTTGCCGGACAGCGGCTTCCAGACCATCGCAATGCCTCCCGGATCCGGATCCTGGCGGTTGAGGGGGAGGGAATGATCATCATCGAAGGGCTCGGCGCACGGACCCTCGGTGGCGGCGAGGCGGTGCAGTTGGAGGCAAATGTGACCCACTCGCTGGAGGCCTGTTCCGGCGAATGGCAGGTCGAAGTGGTGCTGTTGCCGGCCTGCTGCCCGGGTTGTGCCTGATGGATCGGTTCGTGATGGGCTTCCTGCGCTCGGCGCTGCTGTGGTTGGTGGTGGGAACCTCACTCGGTGCAACCATGGCGATGGTGCCGGCCTGGCTGATCTATCGGCCGGTACACCTGCACCTTCTGCTGCTCGGTTTCGTGGTGATGATCATCGCCGGGGTAGCGTATCATGTCATTCCGCGCTTTACCGCCGCCGCACTGCATTCGCCGCGACTGGCGATGGTGCATCTCTGGGTGGCCAACACCGGATTGATGCTGCTGGCGTGCGGATTCATCGCCCGGATTCATCATCCTCCGCTGGCACCCTGGCTGCTCTCAAGCGGCGGCTTGCTCTCCGCCAGCGGCGCCTACCTGCTGGCCTGGAATCTCTGGCGCACTCTCGATCGCGCCGTGATTCCGCCTGCGCGACTGCCGAGGGCCCGGCCGCTCTCGGTGCAGCAACAGCCGGGACAGTAGCCGATGCCGCTGGTCACCAGACGCCTGCTTGCCTCGGCGGCGCTGTCGCTGCTGCTGGGGCTGATGTTGGGTCTCTGGATGCTGCTCAATCGCGAGTTGCTGGGTCGCTGGCCGACACCCTACGTAGTGAGCTCCCATACCCATCTGGTGCTGGTCGGGACGGTGATGCAGGTGATCGCCGGGGTGGCGCTCTGGATGTTCCCGCTGCCCCGTCGGGGTGAGGCACCGGTGCCCGAACGACTGGGGATGCTGGCGTGGTGGCTGCTGACCCCGGGAACTCTGCTCCGCGCGGGGGCTGAATTGGCGCGGGCGTGGAGCAGCGCACCGACTCTGGCCGTGCTGGTGGTCCTGGGAGCGGTGATGCAGGTCGGCGGGATGGTGGCGGTGGTGCTGGCGCTCAGGCGGCGGATCAGACCGGTCGGTGCCGGGAACCGAGCGAGCCTGTGACAACCGTCACGGCGCGGTTGCATTGGAGGATCGAACTTGAGGGAGCGCCGCACCATGCGGTGGAGTACCGAGGCGGCGGGGGCCGCAACGGCAGGTGACTGGCCCGGTGGGGCCCAACGGACGAGGAAGCAATGGCAGCACAACGGTGGTACGGACTCGCAGGGCTGGCGCTCGGAGCACTCGCGTGCGGAGCGCCGAAGCCCGGCGGACTGGTCGGCGGTGACGCGGCGAGCCGGGTCTACGTCGCGCCGGGGGAGCATGACGAGTTCTACTCGTTCATGTCGGGCGGATTCAGCGGCAACGTGACTGTGTACGGACTGCCATCAGGGCGACTGATCAAGACGATTCCGGTCTTCTCCCAGTTCCCGGAGAACGGCTATGGCTACACCGAGGAAACCAAGCCGATGCTGGAGACTTCCTACGGCATGCTGCCCTGGGACGACACCCACCATCCGCAGCTTTCGACCACCAACGGGATGCCGGACGGACGGTGGCTGTTCATCAACGGCAACAACACGCCGCGGATTGCCCGGATCGATCTGACGACCTTCGAGACCGACGAGATACTCGAGATCCCCAACGCCGCCGGCGGGCACGCCTCGCCCTTCATCACTCCGAACTCGGAGTATGTCGTCTCGGCTGTCAGGTTCTCGCTCCCGGTGCCCAACAAGGATGTACCGATCGAGACCTACCAGCAGAATTTCAAGGGGTCGCTCTCGTTCGTGAAGGCGAGTGAGCCGGGCAAGATGGACATCGCCTTCCAGATGCTGATGCCGGGCTACAACTACGACCTTGGGCGCGCGGGGAAGGCCAAGTCGGATGGCTGGTTCTTCTTCACCACCTACAACACCGAGCAGGCCTACACTCTGCTCGAGCTCAACGCATCCAAGAACGACAAGGACTACATCGCCGCGGTCAACTGGCGCATGGCCGAGCAGTGCGTGGCCGACGGCAAGGCGAAAGAAGCCCCGGCGCGGTACCGGCACAACCATGTCGATGCCAAGAGCCGGATCGCCACCAGCGAGCTCAAGACTTCCGTCAAGATGCTGGTGCCGCTCGACTGCCCGGGCTCGATCTACTTCCTGCCCACTCCCAAGTCGCCCCACGGCGTCGATGTCGATCCGACGGGCGAGTACATCGTGGGCGGCGGCAAGCTGGCCTCGGTGATTCCGGTCCACTCGTTCACCAAGATGCTGGCGGCGATCGAGGCCAAGGACTTCGAGGGCGAACTCGACGGGATCCCCGTGCTGCGCTACGACGCGGTGATGGCGGGCGAGGTCAACAAGCCCGGGCTCGGTCCGCTGCACACCGAGTTCGACGGCAAGGGCAACGCCTACACCTCGATGTTCATCTCCTCCGAGGTGGTCAAGTGGAAGCTGGGCACCTGGGAAGTGCTTGACCGGATGCCGGTGTACTACTCGATTGGCCACCTGATGATTCCCGGCGGCGACGGCGTCAATCCGTGGGGCAACTACCTGGTGGCGATGAACAAGATCACCAAGGACCGCTACCTGCCGACCGGCGGCGAGCTGGCGCATTCGGCACAGTTGATCGACATCAGCGGCGAGAAGATGCAGATGCTGCTCGACTTCCCGACGATGGGCGAGCCGCACTACGCCCAGGCGCTGCCGGCGTCGTTGATCAAGGACAAGCAGATCAAGTTCTTCTCGCTGGCGGAGAACACCCATCCGCACGTCGTGCGGGCCGAGTCGGAGGCCGGGGTGACGCGCGAAGGGAAGCGGGTGCACGTGAACATGGTGGCGATCCGGAGCCACTTCGCCCCCGACGTGATCGAGGGGATCGAGGTGGGCGACACCGTGTACTGGCATGTGACCAACGTCGAGCAGGACTGGGACGTGGTGCACGGCTTCGCGGTGCTGGGGATGTCGAACGCCGAGATCATCGTGCAGCCGGGCGAGACCAAGACGATCACCTGGGTGCCGCGCACGCCGGGAGTGTTCCCGTTCTACTGCACCGACTTCTGCAGCGCGCTGCACCAGGAGATGCAGGGCTACATCCGGGTGAGCGCACCTGGCAGCGGGGTGAAGCTGTCGGCCGGGGTGAGTGACCGGTCAGCCACGCAGCAATCACGGGTCGGGCGCTATGCCCCCCCCAGCAGCACGCCGGGTGCGGCCGCGCCGGCCCACGATCATGGTGCTGCCACGGCGAAAGGCGGTCGCTGAAATGACGCCCCGGACGCGCCTCCTGCTCGGTCTCGGTCTCCTGGTCGGCCTGGTCGCCCTGGTCCTGCCGCTGTGGGAGGTGCGCCTCGGGGCACCGCAGTACCCGGAAGGTCTTGGCTTGCGGATCTATGCTCACACTGTGGCAGGGATCAAGCCCAACGACCTGAAGAACATCAACGGACTCAATCACTACATCGGGATGAAGACGATTACCCCCGAGGCGATTCCCGAGCTGCGCTACATGCCCTGGCTGATCGCCGGGCTGATCCTGGCCGGACTGGCGATTGCCGTTCGCGGCAGTCGCCGGATGCTGCTCGGCTGGTTGGTGGCCTTCGCGCTGCTGGGCGCGGTGGGGCTGTGGGACTTCTGGCGCTGGGAGTATGACTACGGTCACAATCTCGACATGGAGAAGGCCATCATCATTGTGCCTGACATGACCTACCAGCCGCCGCTGATCGGTTCGAAGCAGTTGCTCAACTTCACGGCGACCGCCTGGCCCGGGCTGGGGGCGATCGGACTCGGAATCTCGTTCCTGACCGGCGCCGGGGTGTGGTTCGTGACCCGACCGAAGCGGGCGGCGTGATGCGGCGCCGGACTGTGGTGGCCGCGATGCTGCTGGCGGTGCTGCCGCTCATCGGTTGCGCCGACGGCCCGCCGGAGGTGGCACTCAATCTCGATTCCTGCGAACACTGCCGGATGACGATCAGCGATCCCCGTTTTGCTGCGGCTGCCACCACCTCGGGCGGGCGCACGGTGCGCTTCGACTCGATCGAATGCATGGCCAACTGGGTCAACGATCACCCCGACGACTGGCAGAAGCTGTGGGTGACCGATGCCACCGCTCCCGGCACTCTGCTGCCGATCGATGGGATGCGGTTCCATCGCGGCGCAGCGGGCTCGACCCCGATGGGGAAGGGATTCGCCGCGGTGGCCGCCACCAGTGCGCCGGATGCCTGGGACGGGCCGGTGCTGACCTGGACCGAACTCCGCTCGGCAGTGGCGAGCGAGGGACTGGCACCGCAACACCAGCATGGGTCACGTTGAAATGCTGATCGCCCTCGCCCTGCTGCTGGCACCCCAGGCGGTGCTCGAAGTTGCCCCGAACGGGAGCTATCCCACCATTGCGGCGGCCGTCGCCGCGGCACCGGCGGGAGCCACGGTCCGGGTGTCGGCAGGCGTCTGGCGCGAGCCGACGCTGCTGGTGACGCGGCCGCTGACCCTGGTGGGTGAGGCCGGAGCAGTGCTCGACGGCGAGGGAGAGCGCGAGATCATGGTCGTGCAGGCCGCCGGTGTCACGGTGCGCGGCTTCACTTTCAGGAACACCGGCTATTCCCATCGTGAGGATCGCGCCGCACTCTACCTCGACGGCGCCCGCAACTGTATGGTGGCCGACAACCGCTTCGAGGACACCTTCTTCGCCATCTATCTGGCACGGGTCGAGGGCTGCATCGTCCGCGACAATGTCATCCTCGGAGTGCCCGGCAACGAGTCGGCCACCGGCAACGCCATTCATGCCTGGAGTTCCCGCCATCTGCAGGTCCTGAGAAACCGGACCGAGGGCCACCGTGACGGGATCTATCTCGAGTTCACCAGGCACGCCACAGTCACGGACAACGTCAGCCGCAACAACTTCCGCTACGGGCTGCATTTCATGTACGCCGACTCGTCGTCGTACACCGGCAACACCTTCCGGGCCAACGGCAGCGGGGTGGCGGTGATGTACACCCGTCAGGTGCTGATGCGCGACAACACCTTTGCCGACAACCATGGTCCGACTGCCTACGGCCTGCTGTTCAAGGAAATCGCCGACGCCACTCTGGAGGGGAACCGCTTCCTGGGCAACACCACCGGGTTGATGGCCGACGGAGCCGAGCGGGTCCAGGTCACCGGCAACACCTTTGCGAGCAACGGGTGGGCGATCCGCCTGCTCGCCAGCACCTCGGGCGGGGTGTTCACCGGCAACAGTTTCGTGGCCAATGCATTTGACGTGGCGGTCAACGGACGCAGCACGGCGGCAACTTTCCGGGGCAACTGGTGGGATGCCTATCGCGGCTGGGATCTCGATGCCGACGGGACCGGCGACACCCCTCATTTTCCGGTGCGACTCTTCGCGCTGCTGGTGGAGCGGGCGCCTGCCGCCATGCTCCTGCAGCGCTCACTCTTTGTGCGGGTGCTCGACGCCGCGGAACGCACCGTTCCGGCGCTGACCCCGCGGGGCGTGGTGGACGCGACCCCACTGGCGCGTCGACCGGCTGAGGAGGGACGATGATCGCAGTTCGTGGTTTGGCCAAGCGATTCGGCAAACGAGAGGTGCTCACCGGTCTCGACGCCACCATCGCAGCTAGCCGCGTCACCGCGCTGCTGGGTCCCAACGGCACCGGCAAGACGACGCTGCTCAAGCTGTTGCTCGGGCTGGCCCGACCCGATGCCGGAACGATCGCCATCGGCGACCAGTTGCTCGACGGCAGTCCGGAGTACCGGCGGAAGATCGGCTACATGCCGCAGATCGCGCGCTTTCCGGCGCATCTCAGCGGCCGCGATCTGCTGGGGATGCTGACCGCGCTGCGGGGCCGGGATGACCAGCCCGACCTCTCCCTGGCCGAGGCGTTCGCCTTGGGCGAGCAATTCGATCGGCCGCTCGGTGTGCTCTCCGGCGGGATGCGGCAGAAGGTCAACGCCGTCCTGGCGATGGCCTTCAGTCCCGCTCTGCTGATTCTCGACGAACCGACGGCGGGGCTCGATCCGCTGGCCTGCCGGGTGCTCAAGGACCGCTTGCTGGCCGAACGGGCGCGTGGCACCACGGTGCTGATCTCGTCGCATGTGTTGCCCGAGCTGGAAGAGCTGGCGGACGATCTGCTCTATCTCGATCGCGGCAGGGCAGCGTGGGCCGGGGCGGTGGGCGAACTGACGCACCGGACCGGTGAACGCACCCTTGAGCGCGCCGTGGCCCGGCTGCTGGCCGGTGGCTCGGCACTGGCGGTGGCATGACCACCATCCTCCGACTGCTTGGGCCGGCGCTCCATGAGGCGATTCGCGGCCGCTGGCTGATCGGCCTGATGCTCGGCCTGGCGCTGCTCGGCGAACTGCTGCTGCGCTTCAGCGGCGGCGGGCCGACCACCCTGGTCTCGCTGCTCGACGTGGCGCTGATCCTGACACCGCTGGTCGGGCTGGTGGTCGGCACCATGCAGGTCCACCATGCGCGCGAGGTGACCGAACTCCTGTTGGCCCAGCCGATCGCCCGGCGCACCCTGTTCATCGCCCTCTTTCTCGGCACCGCGCTGCCGCTCGGTGCGGCGCTGGTGGTGGGACTGCTGGCGCCGTTCGCCTGGCATGGCCTGCTCGCCGGGCCGGAGGCGCTCCGCCTGGTGACGCTGGCACTGGCAGCGGCAACTTTGGCGATGATCACCACTGCGTTCGCCTTCGTGATCGCACTCAAGGTGGATGATCGGGTCCGGGCTCTCGGCGTTGCCCTGGCGGTCTGGCTGGTGGCGGCGGTGCTCTGGGACGGGGTGGTGCTGCTGGCGGCGCTCGGGCTGGGATCCCGCCCGATCGAGGGCCCGCTGCTGGTGATGCTGGCGCTCAATCCGCTCGACGTGGCGCGGGTGCTGCTGCTGCTGGGCACCGACGCTGCGGCGCTGCTCGGTTATACTGGTGCGGTGCTGCAGCGGACGCTCGGCACCGACACCGGACGATTCGCGCTGGTCGGGGCACTCGCCCTCTGGACCATCGTGCCACCACTCATTGCCGGGCGCACCTTTGCCCGGAAAGATTTCTGACCAACCCGGAGAGGATGTTTTCATGCGCATGACCCTGATTGGCTTCACTGTGACCACGATGATTCTGGCAACCGCCTGTGGGGGGGGGGATGCCGCGGATGACGCTGCGCCTGCAGGTACGGCACCTGCGCCAGCGACCGTCGCCGCGACCGGTGACACCATCACCGTGGAGATGATCACCGACGGCGACGGCAACATCTTCAGGCCGGCCCAGATCACCGCCGAGCGCGGTGACGTGCTGCGCTTCGTGCTCGTGGCGGGGGTCCACAACGTGCATTTCGTGGCCGACAGCAACCCCGGGGTGGCCAATCTTCCTCCCGTGAGCGACATGCTCCAGTTGCCGGGACAGACGCACGACGTGCTGGTCGACCTGCCGGCCGGCAAGTCGTACTACTTCCAGTGCGATCCCCACGCGCTGCTCGGCATGATCGGTCAGCTCACCGTGAAGGACGAAGACGACGACTGATTGATCCGGAGGACCCTGGGGTTGAAAGGGGGAGGCGGCGGGTTGGCGTCTCTCCCTCGCAGTTCGGCCCCGGGGTTGCGCATCAGGGCGGGAGGGCGAGATTCAATGATGCCCTTCCGCTTTGTGATTCCGGTTGTGCTGCTGACCCTCGGCGGCACCACACCCGCCGCACCGCAGGTTCAGGCGACGCGCGACAGCCAGACCACCGGTACTCCGACCGACAGCAGTTCCGCTCTTTCACCCGGGGCGCCGGTTGTGGTACTCGGCGACACCATCCTGGTTGTTCATGCGGCGCTCGGTCCGCTCACTCCCGAAGACCGTGCCAAGGCAATCGCCGAGCGGCTGCTGCGGCTTGAGAGGGAAGGGCGTCCGTCGATCGACTCGCTCTACCTCCTCGCCGAGGAGGGGCACATCCTGATCATGGCGGGAGAGCGTCCGCTCATGTCGGTGCTGCCGGGCGATGCTGCGGTCGCAGGGATTGCCCTGGATCAGTTGGCCGAACGTCATCGGTTGGCGCTGGCCGATGCGATCGCCTCCGGGGTGGCCGCCTGGGAGTTCCGCGCCATTGCCTGGGGTGCGGTCTATGCGGCACTTACCACTCTCGCCGCGCTGCTCTTGATCTGGTTGATCCGTCGCGGGATCGTGCGGCTCAACAACCTGCTCGATCGGCTGCGCGCATCGACGGCACTGCCGACGCTCCGGGTACAGCAATACGAACTGGTCTCGGCCGAGCGCGTCGCCGACCTCGGACTGGCGCTGCTCAGGATGCTGGGAACGGTGGCGTGGATCCTGATCGTCTACGTCTACTTCGTGCTGGTGCTCTCCTACTTCCCGTGGACGGCCAATCTCTCCACCCGGATCCTGAGCTACGTCACCGCGCCGCTCGGCGTGGTGGCCACGGCGATCCTGGCATACCTGCCGAATTTGTTCTTCATCGCCGTGATCCTGCTGGTCACTCGCTGGCTGTTGGCGGTGATCCGGTCGATCTTCCGGGCGATCGGTTCGGGGAAGATCCGCTTGGCATCGTTCGAGCGTGATTGGGCGATCCCGACCTACAAGCTGGTGCGATTTCTGGTGCTCGCCTTCGCGCTGGTGGTGCTCTTCCCCTATCTGCCCGGTGCGGACAGCGACGCCTTCAAGGGTGTGTCGATCTTCATGGGCGTGCTGCTGTCGTTGGGATCGACCGGGGCCGTGGCGAACCTCACCGCCGGCACCCTGCTCACCTATACCCGCTCGTTCCAGATCGGCGACCGGGTGCGGATCGGCGAGACCCTTGGCGACGTGGTGGGGCGCACCTTGCTGGTGACCCGGGTGCGCACCCTGACCAACGTCGAGGTGACTATCCCCAACAGTCAGGTGATGAGCGGTCAGGTGCTCAACTACACCGCGCTTGCCCGGACCGAGGGAGTGGCGTTGCAGGTCACCATCACCATCGGTTACGACGTGCCGTGGCGACGGGTGCATGAACTGCTGATTGCTGCCGCGAGCGCCACGGAGGGGATCGCCGGGACGCCAGCTCCGTTCGTGCTGCAGACCGGCCTGAACGACTCCTACCCGGTCTACGAACTCAACGCCTACACCAACGATGCCGCCCGGATGCGCCACATCCTCTCGGCGCTCCACGCCAGCGTGCAGGACAGGTTCGCCGCGGGCGGCGTGGAGATCACCTCGCCGGCGTATCTCGCCGTGCGTCAGGGCGACAAGAGCACCATTCCGGAGATGACCCAGTAGCTTCACCAACTTTCCTGCAACATCATTTCACCCGAGGCACCTCACATGGCATCGATTCTGGTCACCGGCAGCAGCCGTGGCATCGGCCGCGCCACCGCGCTGACGCTGGGGAGGGCAGGGCACACGGTCCATGCCACCATGCGCAATCCGGCCGCCGCCACTCCTCTGGCGGAAGCGATAGCCGAGGAAGGGCTCGCCGTTCACCTCTCGGCGATGGATGTCACCATCGACTCCTCGGTGGCCGATGGCATCGCGGCGATCGAGGCGGCGCATGGTCCGCTCGACGCGCTGGTGAACAACGCCGGCATCGAGCATCACGGCTCCATCGAGGAGCTGCCGCTGGCCGACATCCGCGCCATCATGGAGACCAACTACTTCGGCGCGATCCGCTGCATCCAGGCGGTGATGCCGTCGATGCGCGCCCGGCGCCGGGGCTGCATCGTCAACGTCACCTCGGTGGCCGGGCGGATTTCCTCCTCACCGCTCGGCGCCTATGCCGCGTCCAAGTTCGCGCTGGAAGCGGCGAGCGAGGCGCTGGCCCAGGAGGCGGCGATGTTCGGGGTGCGGGTGGCGATCGTGCAGCCGGGGGTCATCAACACCGACATGGCGCAGGCGATCACCACCGGACACGACACTTCACCCTATCCGCATGCGCGCCGTTTCGGGGGACTGTTCGCGGCGTCGCTCCAGCAGCCCACCTCGCCGCTGCTGGTGGCCGAAACGATTCGAGAAATCGTCGAGGGCGATACCGGGCGGCTCAGGCATCCGGTGGGGCCCGATGCCGAACCGTTTCTGGTCTGGCGCGCCGCGATGACCGATGAAGAGTGGGTGGCGTGGGGGGCCGCGCAGGATGAAGAATGGTACGCGTCGGTGGAGCGGGACTTCGGGATGAACGCCCGGCGCGTTTGAGCGGGCGGCGTCACGCGGCAACGTTTCCGCGTGACGCCACCAGATGTCGTGCTCTGTTGCTACTCCGTCGCCGCCTCGTCCTTCAGCAGCACGTAGCCCCACAGCGCCGCGGCGATGATGCCGCCGAGCAGCGGGCCGATCCAGTAGGCGGCGTGACCCGTCAGGTTGCCGCTGATGACTGCCGGGCCGAAGGCCCGCGCCGGGTTCATCGCGCCGCCGGTGAGCGGGGCACTGATCATCGCGCCGACAAAGACGGTCAAACCGATCCCGAAGCCGCCGATCTTGGGTGCGTTCTTCGCCACGGCGGTTCCCATCACCGCACCCACCAGGAAGAAGGTCATGATCGCCTCGAGGGCGATTGCCTGCTGGAAGGTCACCCGCCCGGAAATCATCGGCGTGCCCCACATGACCAGATTGCCGACGCTCTGCGGGATGATCGCCTTGAGCGCCAGGATCGCGAGGCAGGCCGCGGCCAACTGGGCCACGATGTAGACAAAGGCGTCGACCATGCCGATCCGCCGCGCCACCAGGAGCCCGGCGGTGACCGCCGGATTGAGATGGCCGCCGGAGATGTGCATCGTCGCCGAGATCGCCACTGAGAGGGTGATGGCGAAGACGAGCGCGATGCCGAAGGTGGCGTAGCGCCCGCCCGGAAAGCTGTCCATCACGATGGCGCCGCAGCCGAAGAAGACCAGGGCAAAGGTGCCGTACATCTCGGCGATGGCACGGCGGGCGAGCGAAGGCATCATGGAACCTCCTGAAGCGGGGTGAGCGGGGGATGGTTGATGAGAATAGCGCCGAATCTAAACCGGTGGCGCCCTGAGGAGGAGCGCGGCGTTGGCCCCGCCGAAGCCGAACGAATTCTTGAGCACCGCCTGCGGCCTCTGGCTGAGTCCCCCGGGGGGGACAAAGGAGAGGGCACCCTCGGTGACCGGGTCGTCACAGTTGAGGGTCGGCGGCAGCCAGCCGTGACGTATTGCCAGGCAGGCGATCGCCGTCTCGATGGCACCGCTCGCCCCCAGCGCGTGACCGTGCCACCCCTTGGTGCCGCTGACTGGGAGGTGATCGGCGTGATCGCCGAAGACGGTGCGAATCGCCTCTGCCTCGGTGACATCGTTGAGCGGGGTGGCCGAGCCGTGCGCGTTGACCCACTCCACCTCGCGCGGATCGCAACGCGCCTCGGCGAGGGCCATCCGCATGGCGCGGATCGCCTCGCGTCCGTCCGGGCGCGGCTGGGTCATGTGGAAGGCGTCGTTGCTGAGGCCGAAGCCGGCCACTTCGGCGTAGATCGCGGCCCCGCGTGCTACTGCCGAGTCCCACGCCTCGAGGACCAACACGGCGGCCCCTTCGGCCATCACGAAACCGTCGCGTCCGGTGTCGAACGGCCGCGAGGCGCGACGGGGATCGTCGTTCCTGGTGCTCATCGCCCGGATGATTGCAAAGGCGCCGTAGCAGAGCTCGGCCAGTGGCGCCTCGCTGCCACCGGCGAGCACCACGTCGGCCGCCCCTGATGCGATGGCCCGGAACCCCTCGCCGATGGCGATCGTGCCCGACGCGCAGCTCATCGCGTTGGTGGAGTTGACGCCGCTGATGCCGTGGGCAATCGCCAGATTGCAGGAGAGCGCCCCGCCGAAGACGGTCAGTGCCAGCAGCGGATCGACCTCGCGAACACCGCCCCGCTGGAACTTGTTGGCCTCGCCTTCGGCAAAGCCGATCCCGCCGAGTGCAGTGCCCATCAGCACTCCGGCGCGGTCCGGGGGAATGGTGTCGAGGTCGAGACCGGCGTCGGCCAGCGCCAAGCGGGCCGCTGCCAGACCAAGCTGGGAGCAGCGGTCGGTGCGCCGGGCCTGTCGGGCGGAGAGCATCGCCTCGGGGTCGAAGTCATTGATCTCCGCCGCCATCCTGGAACGGAAGACGGCCGGATCGAAGCGGGTGATGGTGTCGACGGCGGAGTCGGTGGTGTGCAGTCGATTCCACACTGCGGCATTGCCGATGCCGATCGGAGTGACCAGTCCGAGACCGGTGATGGCGACGCGACGGGTCATCCCCCCCCCAGAGCGGCGCGAGCCACGCCCGCCAGGGTACGGGAGGCAATGCCGTGGACGAACACCGGACCGATCACCCATTCGGCCGCGATCCGCCTGATCAGCGGCCAGGGCGGACCGTCCCAGGTGTGGACGATGGTCACGACGGTGCCGCCATCGGGTGAGGCCGCAACGGTCCATAACACGTCCATCCCGGTGGTGATGCCGCCGATGTGGCGGTAGCGGATTTCCCGGCGGGCGGCGTCGACGCTGATCCGGCTCCGCCACCAGGTGGGCCAGTTGAGCGGCCCGCCAAAGGGGCGATACGCCGCCATCGTCACCACGCCGTCGCCTTCGGGGAGTCCATCGTCACGGGTGACCCGGCGATAGTGCGGCAGGATCAGAGGCCACCTTTCCACCTGCACCGCATGCGGCCAGACCACGTGGGGGGGGGCATCGATCAGGATGGTGTCCACCGTGTGCATCATGTCGATATTCTCCAGGCCAGCACCACGCGGGCACAGGGCAGCGTGGCGGTGTGGACGTTGACAACACCGGCCCGATGGGCCAGGGTCATCAGGGCAGCGGCGTCGCGCCCGCGCGCCAGCGAAACAATGCCGTCCGCCACGGTGACGGGATGGAGCCCGAGCAGTAGCGCCACCGCCCGATAACCCCAGGCTGCTGCCCGGGAGGGACGCAGGTCGGCGACGATCACGCCACGCCGGGCCACCCGGGCGCACTCCCGCATCAGGGCGACCGCGCCGGCGTCGTCGAGATGATGCACGAACTGGGAGGCGAGCACCAGATCCACGCTCCGGTCGGCCAGTGGGAGAGCGCCACCGTCGCCCAGCATCACCGGCAGTCCGCCGGCGTGGGCGAGCCGGGCGGCGGCGGGAATCAACTCGAGTCCCAATGACCGGATGACGACACCCCGCCTGGCCGACCAGCGCTCAAGTGCCCTCGGCAGGTCGCCCGCTCCCGTGCCGACGTCGAGGAGAGTCAAGGTGCGGCCATGGTCGGCGGGGTCGAGAAGGTGCACCAGGCCGCGTCGCGCCGCCAGTGCCCCCCCCAACCAGCGGTTGCTGCGCGCGATGTCGGTCAGCATTCGCTGCGCCAGCGCCGGATCGCAGTCTGCCGAGTCGAGCGCCTCGACGCCGATGGTGCTGGTGGTGAGGAGGCTCACCGGCTCAGAGCGTATCCGGGTCGGCGTAACCGCCCCGATAGTAGAGCAGCGGCCTGCCATGCTCGGCGGCGTCGCCACCGGTCACCCGCCCGATGAAGAGGGTGTGGTCGCCGGCCGGCACCATCGCCTCACTGGTGCACCAGAGATGGGCGAGTGCGCCATCCAGCAGGATGTCGCCGGCCGGACCACGATGCCACCCCACTCCCTCGAATCGATCGGGGAGACCGGCCGAAAAGCGTCGCGACAACGCCTCCTGCTGGGCCTCGAGAATGTTGATGGCCCAACCACCCGCCGCCTCGAGGGCCGCGTGCATTGCCGCCGTCCGGTCGATCGACACCAGCACCAGCGGCGGATCGAGCGACACGGAGGTGAACGAGTTGACGGTCATGCCGGTCGGCCTGCCGTCGGCGTCAGTGGCAGTGACGATGGCGATGCCGGTGGTGAAACGGCCGCAGAGTTGCCGGAATTGGAAAGGGTCCATGGATATCTGGTCGTTAGTCGTTAGTCGTGAGTCGTGAGTCGTTAGTCGGGAGAGGGTGAAAGGTGAAAGGTGAAAGGGGCGATTCTCGTCATCCCTCGCTCTGCTCGGGATGACAGGGTGACACCCCTTTCACTTTTCACCTTTCACCTTTCACGTCCCCGCCCCGTTCACCAGCAGTCATCCAAACACCAATCTCCGCACCGGCACGAATCCTCCCGTCACCCCGATCATCCGGTGACTGCGTCCGGTCCGTTCCAGGAGGCGAAGCGAGCAATCAAACAGCACCGGGGCGAGCATCGCGTAGCCGATCAGCCGTTCGACCAGCCACTTCTCGCCGAACGCCTTGCGGCGCGCGGTGCGGTAACCGCGGAGCCGGTCGACGGTGACCGGTCCGGGGGTGTCGAGTGCCTCATCAATGGTGGCGGCGGCGAGCTCGGCGCCGGTCAGTGCCGACCAGATTCCCTCGCCGGTGAACGGATCGAAGAAATCGGCGGCGTCGCCCACCAGCACCACGCCGGAAACCACACTCCTGCTGCAGCGGGCATCGAAGGGGCCGGTGGCGAGGATCTCGCGGGTGGTCTGCCGGAGGTCCACCCGACCACGGACCCCGGGGTAGCGCTCGAGGGAGCGGGCCAGAAAATCATCGAGCGGACCGATCCCCCCCCCAATCGTCCCGGTGGGGACCACCAGCGCGACATTGGCGGTGTCGGCGGTGAGCGGATTGAGCCCGACATAACCGGCGGGGCCGACATGCAGCTCGGCCTGTTGTCCCAGCCCCTGCACGCCCTGGACATGGGCGACGAACGCCGTCCGCCGGAGCCACCCCTGACGCCTGAGCCCGGTCGAGCGGGCGACCCGGCTGCCGAGCCCGTCGGCACCGACCACCACCCGGGCCAGCAGCGGCGGCGCTGAAGGATCGGCCAGAGTGAGCTGTGGCAAACCATCGCTGCGCCAGGAGAGGTCGCGGACTCGACTCCCCTCCCGCACCGTCACTCCCGCCTCGCGAGCGGCGGCCAGCAAGGTGGCGTCGAGGAGGAGCCGGGGCAGGGCGAGACCGGTGGGCCGGAACGGCGTTCCTCCCGCAGCAGCGAAGCGGCCCGAGAGCTGCCCCCCCCTTTGCGCCGCCACGGTGGAACCGGTCAGCGCGGTCGTGCCGGCGGTCTCCAACCGGGCGAGGACACCGAGTGCGTTCAGGTGACGGACTGTTTCGGGTGAGGCGTATTCGGAACAGGGCTTGTCGCGGGGAAAGCGGGCCCGGTCGAGGAGGAGTACTCTGCGGCCCGCCCGGGCCAGGCGGAGTGCGGTGGCACTCCCGGCTGGCCCCCCCCCGACGACGATGACGTCGTGAGTGAGCTCAGCCCGGGTGGGCATCACCCTCGGCCAACATTGCCTTGATCCGTTCCCGGAGCTCCGGCGGGCACTCGGTGGAGGAGCCGACCACCAGCAGCCGGGTCCTGAAGGCGCGCTCGTAGGCGGCTGCCTGGCGGCAACCGGCGCAGGCATCGAGATGGGCCCGCATCTGCTCTACCAAATCCAGGGTGAGCTCGCTGCGTAGGAAGGCATCCATCTCCGCCATCGCGGAGGCACAGTTCAAGGGCGTGGGACGTCCAGGGGCAGTCAATGGGTTTCCTCCGTCGTGGGGCGGACCAAGCCGGTCTCTTCTGCATAACGTCGCAACCGCCCCTGCAGGATCCTGCGGGCCCGAAACAGCCGGGACTTGACGGTCCCCACGGGGATCTCCAACGCCTCGGCAACCTCGGCGTAGGGCAGTCCCTCGAGGTCGCTGAGGACGACCACCTCGCGGAAATCGTCGGGCAGTGAATCGAGGGCGGCCAGCACCTCGTCGTCGATCAATTCGCTGAAGAAGCGCCCCTCGGGGTCGGGGTCGCCCATGTCGGGCAACTCGGGCACCGACTCGGGATCGACTTGCTGAGGGGCCCGCCTCTGGGAGCGCCAGCCGTTGATGAACTGGTGCCGGAGGATCGTCACCAGCCAGGCTCGTGCGTTGGAGCCGTCACGGAAGGAGTCCCACCCGCGGAGCGCCCGGAGCACGGTGTCCTGAACCAGATCGTCGGCTGCTGCCGGGTCGCCGCTGAGACGAAGGGCCACTCGATAGAGGGTGTCGAGGTGAGGGAGGACCTCTTTTTCGAACTGGGGAAGCGTTGACATGATGGAATATAGTGGTCGTAGGTCGTAGGTCGTAGGTCGTAGGTCGTAGCAGGTGATAGGGGGACAGCCAGGATTTTTCGGACACCCTCGGCTGTCTGACAGTCCCCGTTTCCGACCTACGACCTACGACCACTGACCTACGACCTGTTCACCTACGACCTACGACCTACGACCCCTCCCCATTACGTTCGCCTGCATGGACAGATCCGTTCCCGCCATCATGCCGCTCTCCGTGCTGGAGGCGATCCAGAACATCGACACCCCGGCCGACGACGGTCTGGGGGCGTTGGAGCATGAGCTCGCCTCCAAGCGGCTCGGTCTCTCGGCCACGGTAGCAGCCCAGGTGCGGCGCTACCGGGAGCGGGCCGAGGCCGAGGAGTCGGTGGCAGGTGATGAGGCGCTGGCGGTGTTCCGGCTGGTGGGGCGGCGACCCGATGCTGAGCTGGTTTACGCCGACGCCGGCCGCCGGGCGGCACGTTGGGCGGCTCGACGGCAGGGCCATGCGACCCGCGCCTTGGGGGCAGTGCTGCCGGGCCGCTTCGGGATGGCGATCCGGCTCGGGGCGGCAGGAACATTGGCGCGCCGCTGGTTGCTGGCCGACCTCAAGCGGACGGCGGTGCTGGCCCGCTGCGAAATGCTCGAGTCGCTCCCGCTGGAAGCGCGGGAGGACGGGGCTGGCTGTCATTTTTATACCGCCGCCTTGGGCGAACTGCTCCGGTTGGTGGGGCATGTCGAAGGGGTGATGGCACACGAGGCGTGCCGCGGCCGCGGCGACGCCCGCTGCATCTGGTTGGCAAATCGCGCGGAAGGATACGACTGATGACGATGGATGCCCTGTTCAACCTCGACCGTGCCGCCCTCGCCGAGGGACTCGACCGGGTCGGGGCGGACGGCTGGTTGCTGTTCGACTTTCACGGCTGCAATCCGGTGGCGGCGCGCTTGCTGCCGGGCGGCATGGCGACCCGGCGGACCTTCGTCTGGCTCCCCCGCGAGGGGCCGCTGACTGCCATCGTGCACCGGATCGAGATGCAACCGTTCGAGGGGTTTCCGGGCGAGATCATCCCCTTTGCCAGGCACGCCGAGTTGCAGGCGGCGCTCAGCACCACGCTTGGCGGGCAGCGGGCGGCGATGGAGATCTCGCCCAACGACGCGGTGCCGTACTTGGACCGGATTCCCCACGGCGTGGTAGAGTTGCTCAGGTCGCTGGGGGTCACCGTGGTACCGAGTGCCGACTTGGTGACCCGTTTTGCCGCCGTCTGGAGCAGTGAGGAGATGGCGTCGCACTGCCGCTCGGCTGAATTGCTCCGGAGCATCGCGCTGGCGGCGCTGGCCGGGGCGGTCCACCGGACCGACGGCTCGCTCAGCGAGAGCGGCTTGCAGGCTGAAGTGGTGGCGGCGATGCGGGCAGCGGGGCTGTTTCTGACCACGCTGCCGATTGTCGGCTTCGGACCCAACGGTGCCAACCCGCACTACGAGCCCAAGGCCGGGCAGGACAGGGTTTTGGGGCCTAACCAGGTGATCCTGCTCGACCTCTGGGGTGGCGAGCATGAGGGGTCGGTGTTTGCCGACCAGACCTGGATGGGGTTCAGCGGGACAGCGGTGCCCGAGAAGGTGGCCCGAGTGTGGGCCACGGTGCGGGATGCCCGCGACGCGGCGATCAAGGTGTTGCAGGACCGGGTCGCGGCCGGCCTCCCGGTGCCGGGGTATCTGGGCGACCAGGCGGCGCGCGGGGTGATCGAGGCAGCGGGGTACGGTGAATATTTCGTCCACCGGACCGGCCATTCGATCGATCGCGACCTGCACGGCTCGGGGCCGCATCTGGATGACTACGAGACCCACGACAGCCGGGAATTGCTGCCTGGAACCGGTTGCTCGGTGGAGCCGGGGATTTACCTGAGCGGGGAATTCGGGGTCCGCAGCGAGGTCAACCTCTATTGGGGCCCGACCGGGATGGTGGTCACACCGGGGAAGGTGCAGCGGGAGTTGGTGACGGCGGGGGCGGGACGTGAAAGGTGAAAGGTGAAAGGTGAAAGGTGAAAGGTGAAAGGTGAAAGGTGAAAGGTGAAAGGTGAAAGGTGAAAGGTGAAAGGGGCGCGGCGTAGCCGCGCGGGGTGAAGGGGTAAAGCCCCCTTTTACCTTTCACCTTTCACCCCTCCAGCATCAAAAATCCACGATCCCTTTTGTTTCATTTTGAAACATCAACCTCAGCCCATTTTTCCTTTCGTTACCCATGCTTGACAGAGCTACCGGGGTTCGCCATATTTCCCCTGTCCGACGAATCGTCGGCCATTCCGTTGAGGACAATTGACATTTTTTGCCGACCAGTTTGGTTGGCACCCCGACGCCTTGAGAGGCGTCCCGAGGCATCGGTCGCAACTGCGTTTTGTCGGCGCGATTGAGTGCTTCACAGCAGGTTCCAGCTGGACGCCGTGACCCTCGCGGCACCTAGGACGTGATCGCATCGGTGCCGCCCGGTACCGACGGTCAGTACGAAGGAGCAGCATTTCCCGTGCACCCGCCTTCGGAGGATTGTTCGATGAATCAGAGTTGTGTAGGAGCCCTCGCCCGTGCGGCGCGCGCAATCGCGTTGACGGCGGTGGTGACCGGCTTCGGTGCTTCGGCACTGGCAGCCCAGGGCGCCACCGGCAAGCTCGAGGGGCGTGTTTTCGACCAGAATCAGCAACCGGTCGCCAATGCGCAAATCGTGATCGAAGGGACGTCGTTCGCGACGACCGCCAACCCGCAAGGGTACTACTTCTTCAACGGCGTGCCTGCCGGCGTGTACAGCGTGCGGTTCGCCTACATCGGCTACAAGGCGGTTCGGGTGGAGGGGCTCCGGATTATTTCCGGTCAGACCATCACCCTCGACCGGCCGCTTGAGGCCACCAACGTCGAGTTGCAGGAAATCACGGTGGTCGGAGCGGACAACCCGCTGGTACCTCGTGACCAGGTTGCCACCAAGCAGCTGATCGACGGCGCCTACACCGACAAGTTGCCGGTGGACCGACTGGGCGCGGTTTTCGCGCTGCAACCGGGCGTCATGTCAAACAGCACCGGGACATCGATCTCGGTTCGCGGCAGCCGTCCCGACGAAAACACCACCTACATCGATGGTGTTCCGGTGCAGCCGGGCAACCGCAGCACTGGTGGCGGGCGTGATCTTCCCACCTTGCAGGTAGGCACCAACGCTTTCGAGGACGCCTCGATCACCACCGGTGCGGCTTCGTCCGAATTCGGCAATGCCCAGGGTGGCATCATCTCGATCACCACCCGGACCGGTGGCCAGAAGTTCACCGGCAATATCGGGATCGAAACCGACGAGTTCTCGGGGTTGCGGAACTCGAGCGGGTTCAGCCGGATCCAAGCCTCGGTTGGTGGTCCGATCACCAAGCAATTGACCTTCTTCGTCGGTTCGGTGCTGGAAGGCACCACCTCCGGCAATGCGGGCTTCGAGGGCTACAAGGTGCCGGTGTGGGTACCGGTCGGGGTGGACACGGTGTTCACCGTCGCCCGGACGACCGCTGCCAATTCGGACTCGGTGCGGTTGCCGGTGTTCAATTACGCGGTGCTGACAGGGACCTGCAGTGCGCCGTGGGTCGCCAACGCCGCTGATCCGGACATCCGCAACAACTTTGGCCATGATTGCCAGGAAAATCAGAACCCGACTGCGCCCAACTCCACGACCCAGTTGACCGCCAAGCTCAACTATTCGTTCGGTCAGGGTTCCCGGCTTGCGGCGACTTACGTTGGTTCACGGAACCTGGCTCGCGGGCAGCGCGGCACCGATGGCACCAATGGCACGACCAACAGCAACAACGTCGCCATTCTGAACTGGAACCAGGTGCTGTCGCGCTCGTCGGATCGGGCCATCGCGCTCGACCTGAGTCTTTCGTATCAGTGGGATCGCAGCATCAACGCGCTGCTGACCCCCGGCAGCGAAGCCGACACCCGCGATCCGTTCGGCGGCTTCCTGATCAGCGGCTTTGACTATGTCACCGACATTGACGACTTCAAGGTCACTGACGAGCTGATCCGGAACTTCCGGACCCTCGATCCGGGCAAGGGTGTCACCCTGTTCGACCGGTTCAATCGCGACCAGTTCAACGGGCAGCCGGGCTTTGCCAACGGCGCCGCGAACACCGACAACCGCTCGCCCGGCAATCCGGGATTCGTCGGCGGCTTCGGTGCCGCGCCTGAAAACATCAACACCGCGACAGAGAACCGGTTGATCGCCCGCGGAACAGTCGACTGGCAGTTGGACCGCTACAACCGCGTCAAGATCGGCGGCCAGTACATTGACTCCAAGCTCACCACGTACAATCCAGGCGCCTCCACGCTGGGCGGCTTCCCGGACATCTTCCTCGGGCGCCCGACCCAGTACAACCTTTTCGCGGAAGACCGCCTTGACCTCGGCGACGTGGTGCTCGTGGGCGGTGTGCGCTACGACTACTTCGACGTTGGCGCCAAGAAGTTCACAGAATTCCCGCGAATCTCCTCGGCGCCGGGCTTCACGCCGGAAACGCTTGATGATTTCCTGGTACCGTTCGAGAGCCACAACTTCGTGTCACCGCACGTCCAGGTAGCGTTTCCTGTTACCGACCGGACCAATTTCCGGCTCTCCTACGCCCAAGCGGTACAGACGCCCGACTTTTCGGTGGTGCTCTCGGGCAACAACACCGACCTGTCGATCACCAACACCAACTTCACCTTCGGGCAGGATCTCGAATTCGGGCGGACCATCACCTTCGAATTCGGATTCCGGCACGCCGTCAGCGATGACATGGTGGTGGACGTGGCGGTGTTCAACAAGGACAACATCGCCAATGCCGCAGGCCGCTTGGTAGATATTGAGGACCCCCGCACCGGCAACACCACCAAGATCCGGGTGCAAACCAACCAGGATTTCGGCAATACCCGCGGCATCGACATGCGCATGGATCGCCGCATCGGCAACTTCTTCAACGGCGTGTTGAGCTATTCCTACCAGGACGCCAGGAGCACCGGATCCGATCCGTTCACCTTCATCAACTTCGGGTCACGGATCACCTCGGCCATCACCGGCGGGGCTTCGGATCCGCCGCAGGCCGCACAGCCAGTGGCGTTTTCGCGGCCGCACAACTTGGCGGCGCAGTTCTCCTTCAACTTCCCGGCCGACTACAAGCGCGGGACCACGATGGGAACCATCCTGAACCGGGTCAATCTGACCGGTACGGCGCGGTACTCGTCGGGAACTGCATACACCCGGTGCAAGAATGACAATGACGACGACGCCGGGGTCCTCGGCGGGGGCGCTTGCAATACCCTCGGGGGCGACTTCAACGCGGCCCGTCTGCCTGACTTCAGGAACCTCGACATCCGGGCGTCGAAGGGCTTCCGTCTCGGCAACCTTGACTTCACCGCCTACGCGGACGCCCGGAACGTGCTCAACATCGAGAACGTCTTGAACGTCTTCGCCCAGACGGGGAGCACCAACAATGACCGGCTGCGCAATATTCTGGCCCGGAACGACTCGGTGACCTTCGCCCGGAATGGTGTCAGCAACGGCGTGCTGCAGGCAGACGGCTCACTCGCCTTGCCGAGTTCGGATGCCGAGTGCGCCAATTGGGTCACCACCGGCAACAATCCCTCGCCGCCGCTCTGTTACTTCTTCCGCAAGGGAGAGCAGCGCTTCGGCAATGGCGACGGCATCTATACGCTTGAGGAGCAGCGGTTCGCATCTGAAGTACAGAACCTGGGAACCTTCAACATTTCCCGGTTCGCCGGCGCGCCGCGGCGGATCCGCTTCGGCATGGAAGTGAACTTCTGAACCACGTAACGCCTGGTGCCGGGGTGGTTGGCCCACATTGACCACCCCGGCATCAGGCGACCGCATCCATACTCGCGAGGTCGCAATGTATTTTTCGTGTGGAAAGAAGGGCCTGATCGGTGCGCTGGCTTTGGCGCTGGCAGTGCTCACGATGACACCGAATCCGGCTGCGGCCGGACCGGAGCCAGGCGCCAAGCGTCCGGCAGGAAAGTATCGGTTGTTCGCCACCAATCTCGGCGCCATTTCCGTGAACCAGGTCGTTTACGGATTCGCGACCACCGGCGAGATCGGAGTCGACTCCACCGGCTCCTCCACGGTCGGTGGCGGCTTCTGGCCCAAGGGAACCGGCAACCAGTACATGTTCAACTCCGGTCTGGAAGTGGCCGGCATCATTCAGGGGACGAAGCCCAACAATCCATGGGCAGGCGACACCACCGGCGGCTTCTTCTTTGATGGCTCCGGTCAACGGCAGCACGGCACGCCGGTGACCGAATTCCAGAACAGCAATAATCCCGTCGACCTGGCCAACTGGTTGCAGGCGGCCCGGGTGCCGCAAGGCGATCTAAGCGAGGATGTCTTTGACGAACTCCTCCGCGGGCGCATCTCTGCCTCGCAAGGCGACGTCTGGTTCATGTCACGCGAGACCGATCCGTCGCTCTCATCCGGTCGGTCGCATCCGCTGGGAATCGTTTCGGAGACCCGGGTTCTCGGATGGAACTTCCCGGCGGGCAACGAGGATATCATCTATGTGGTGACCACGGTCTACAACGTGTCGACCACCGATCCGGCGGCCTACGCACAATACCGTCCGGGGCTCAGGGAAATTCTGATCGAACAGGCGAACCTCTTCGCCACCCAGAACAACGCAGCGTTCAACATCACGCTGCCAAGCGAAGGGTACACGATCGACCCGATGTTCGTCTCGTTGTCGTCGGACCCTGACGTGACCAGCTCGGCCGGTACCAACTTTTCCTCCGGCAACCTGCCGTTCTCGATGGGATTTGCTTACCATGCCGATTTCATCCGGGCAGCGGGGTGGACCTTCTCACCCACCATCTTCGGAGCACCCTTCTTTCCTGGTGCCGGCTTTGTCGGGATGAAGTTCCTCAAGGGTCCATTGGGCAACGCTTCGATCCAGCTCTTTTCCAACCGCACCAACGGAGGTGCATTTCCGGACCCGAACACCACGGTCCGCCTGTTCAAGTATCTCTCCGGAACAGTGCTGCCGGCTGACGGCGTCTCCTGCAACACCGGCGATCCGCTGGTGACAAACGTCTGCTTCATAGGCACAACTGCTGCTGACGTGCGCATGCAGATTCCGGCGGCAGGCTTCGCGCTCCCTGCCGGCGGATCGGCCTCGACGGTGATGGCCTACATCCATGCGGCACCAGTCCAGATTCCAGGCTACACGCAGGGCACCCGTGTGGTACCGGGAGACATCACGGTGACCAGGGATCCGGTCCGGCTTGCAGTCGGTGCCAATCGAATCGACTCGCTCACCGGCTTCAACGGTTATACGGACGTAAACGGGGACAACATTGTCCAGCAGGACGAGACGCGGCCGATTCGCGGTTCGCTGCTCGGCAAGGCACTCGTGGCGCAGTCGATTTTCGACAGCAAGTTCCTGCTGCCGTTCGCGCCGGATGCGCCCGATTTCTTCCTGATCCCGAACAATGAGCAGGTCACCGTGGTTTGGCGGCCGTCGGCTTCAGAATCGACGGGCGATCCGTTCTTCGCGGTAGCGTCTCAAGTAACGGTGGTGCCGGAAGGCGGCGGAGCGCCAGTTGCCAATCCGCTGTACGACCCCAACTACCGCAACTTCGATGTCGAGGGCTACCGCGTCTATCGCGGTCGGGCTGATACGCCGAATTCGCTCAAGCTGCTGGCACAGTTCGACTATGCCGGCACGACTTTCAAGGACTTCCGCGGGCAAGTCATCAGCGAAGCGGTTGGCAATCGTTGCGCCCCGGAACTGAATGTTACCGGAACCTGCGCCGGATTTTTCTCGCCAGTGGTCGATGGCCAGGCAGCAACCTTGTTCCGGAGCTACGACATCGTCTCTCCGTTCATCCAGGTGCGCTTCGGCAACCGGGACATTCTCGCCTCAGGCGTCGTGGTCAACCTCGAGACGGACACCTTGGTGACCGGGAGGGCCACCGGCCGTCCGGAGCTTGAAAACTCGGGTGTTCCCTTCGTGTTCATTGACAACGAGGTGCGGAACGGCTTGAGGTACTTCTACGCCGTGACTGCCTTCGACGTCAACTCGATCACTTCGACCGGTCCGGGAAACACTTCACTCGAATCGGCCCGGATTACCAAGAGCGTGACGCCGAATACCGTCGCCAGCAATTTTGTCAACGAGGCGTCGGTCCAACCGCCGGGGGTATTCGGCCGAAATGGTCTGCTGACCGACAATGTCGACCCGACCCTGTCGGCCACGACCGGCCAGTGGTCCAAGAAGTGGACTCCGACCAACGCGGTATCAACCGCTCTGGTTGCGTTCGTGAAGGAAATCCTGGCAGGCGGCGGCGAGGTGGGAGTCACCCTCGACTCGATCACGGTCGGTGCCCAGGTAGATGGAACAAGCCAACTCCTGACGCACCATTATACTTCGATCAGCGCGGCCGGAGCTTCCGTTGTCTCGGTGCCTTTCACGATGAGCGCAACAACAGGAGTTAGGACCGGTGCCGGGTCTTTTCCGGCACTGGTGGCGGATGCTGATTTGGCAGCGCGTTTCAATGCCCCAAGTGGCGGCAGCTTCGGGATCGCCGCTACCGTTTCCGACCGGGTCCCTTCGGGCTATTACGCTGGGGTCAGTTCGCGAGGCTGCGTCAATGGAGCGGCCGGCTTCAGCGGAGGAGCAGCAGGCGACTGCTACTTCGGCGGGCCACGCTGGTTCGCGGGCAACAACGAAACGATGGTTCATCCCAACGGCGGTACCGCACCGAACTTCACGTTGAGTGTCCCTGTGACCGACTTCAACAACGCCGGCGAACTGCCGGGGGTCGTCACCGTTCACCGTCGCGTGGCTTACTCGGATGCGCCGGCCTCGTGGCGACGGGTTGAATTGAATCTGTCACCCTTCATCGGGGCAGCGGATTACCGTTTGTACTGGGGCGCCGGTGGGACGGTCGATTCGGTGATCGACCTGACGCACGACGTGGTGGTGCCGTTCGGCACCAGGGCTCTGGCCAGCTGGGGCTTCTTCAATGCCGGCAGCGTTCCAGCCGGTCAGTCGTTCGACCAGCGAGCCGAGCTGACATCGTCAGACCTTGGCTGCATCGAGCCGATGAAGAGCAATTCTACGGTGCAGGGTATCATCGCCTGCTCGGGCACGGCAGTCCCACTGGTGAATACCGCGGTGCCTGGTCCGATCGTGCTCAACAACGCCTTCGGCACCCTCACCGGCGACCGGACGGCACCAATTGCCGCCAACAACGGTTTCGGGCTCTACATCAAGGGCCGCGCATTCATCTTCGAACTGGCGGGCGGCGCGTTGCCGGCAGCCGGGACGGAGTGGACCATGCGCGATTACATCGGCGCAGTTCGCGGCGGAGTGGGCAGCGGCCAGGACTTCGGCCCCTATGTTTTCACCACCCAGGGCATGCCCCGTCAGCTCACTGCAGTGGGTGCCTCCGTAAAGGTGCAGTTCAGCCTGACCAACGAGGTGCAGGCATCCACCAAGGAGCGGCTGAAGAAGATCCATACGGTGCCGGATCCGTACTACGTCACCAGCCAGTTCGAGGCCACGACGAACAACAAGATCATCAACTTCGTCAACTTGCCCGAAAAGGCGACCATCAGGATCTACACCGTGAGCGGCATCCTGGTGCGCGTGCTCAAGCATGACAGCGGCTCGTTCGGTGGCGAGCTGACCTGGGACGTCCGGAACCGCAACAACACTTTCGTTGCCAGCGGCGTGTACTTCTACCATGTGACGGCGGAAAACGGGGAAACCACCGTCGGCCGCATGACAATCGTCAACTTCGCGAACTAGACCCCGAGCCGGGGGGGATCGGCACTCCGGTGCCGGTCCCTCCACTTCAGGAGAGCAACGCATGACTCGTTTCTTTACGCCACGCCTCGTCCTGTCGGCGCTCCTCGTCGGAGCGATTCCGGCCGGGGTCGCCGCACAGGACCTGGGCGGCAACGACAACACCGGATTCGGTACCACTGCGGCAGAGTTTCTGCTGATCGGCGCCAATGCCCGCGGTACGGCCCTGGGTGGCTCCTACGCTGCGATGGCTGCTGACGTCGGCGGCCTCAACGCGAACCCGGCAGGCATCGCCCAGATGACCCGCCCGGGAGCTCAATTCTCCCAGTACGATTACGTCGTCGGGACCGACTTGAGCTGGGGAGGACTGGCATTCCCGGTCGGCAACGGCTCAGGTGCCATCGGCTTCCAGCTCGGCACCTTCGGGTTCGACGACCAACCGGTATTCACCGTGGAACGGCCGGAAGGGAACGGTGAGCTGTTCAGCGTTTCCGAGACCTTCGCGGCACTGACGTTCGCCAAGAACATGTCCGACCGTTTTTCAGTCGGCATAACCGCCAAGGGAATCTTCGATGACCTCGGTGAGGTGAGCGGCGAAGCATACGCAGTCGATTTCGGCACCTACTTCCATTCCAACCTGAATGGGCATGCCGTACGCTTCGCCTTCACGGTTACCAATCTGGGCACCCGGATCACCTATGACGGCGATCCGCTGCGCAGCGAATTGCAGCGCGACCCCCTCCCCGGCGATGACCCGATTGTCCAGGAAGGGCAGCCGGTTCTCCTGCGGACCCGCGGCTTCGACCTGCCGACCACCTTCCGGATGGCGCTGGCATATGATGCCTACAGCAGCGCCAACCGGCGGATCACGGTCATGAGCGAGTTCAATCAACTCAAGTCCAACAAGGCGGCGTACGGCTTCGCAACCGAGGCCGCGGTGGATCGCATCGGCGGTTCATCCTTCGGTGTGGCATTGCGCGGATCGTACAGCGACCAGCCAGCCAACACCACCGAGACTGACTTCTTCGGCGTAAAGCTGGACAACCTGAAGAACGACGAGAAGCTGCAGGGATTGGCGTTCGGTGGCGGTTTGACGTACGATACGCCGTCATTCCTGCTCGGCTTCGATTACGCCTGGAAGAAGCTTGGTCTGCTCGGCAACACCAACTTCTTCACAGTCACGGTCGGCTGGAAGTAAATCGACAAAACCCCCGCTGCATCAGGCATCGGGGGGTGGCTCAACCAAGGGAAGACTGAACGCAATGATGTTGACTCTGCTCGCCAGCCTGACACTCACCGCTTCGGGGTTGCCGATTGACGGCCCTCCCAAGCTGTCGGTGCATGCCGTGCGCTTCTACGCGCCCGAGGGCAGACAAACCAGTCTACTGGCACTGCTTCAGATCCCGTATGCTCTGACGGAAGCCTCCACCAACCGGATCGCCTGGGAAACCAGGGTTGAGGTTCGGGACGCCCAAGGGACACCGGTATACCAGGAAAGCTGGATTTCCGGGGCTCCAGCGTCGATGCGGGTCGTCAACGCCTATTCGCTGGAACCGCTGCATTTTCCGCCGATGCTGCCGGGACGCTACTCCCTGCTGGTCACGGTCAAGGATTCAGTCTCCGGCAGGTCGGCGTCGGTCGAAACCACGGTGGAGGGCTTCAGCGCGCCTCCGGTTGCATCCGACCTGTTGCTCGCCTCGGCAATGCGGTTGACCAACTCGTCGGATACAACCACCAACGATGGCGAGATTGCCCGGGGCAACATCCGCTTCCAGTCGACTCCCGACCTGACTCTGGACGCGCTCAATCCGGAACTTTTCTTCATGATGGAGGGGTACACGGCGATCGAGTCAGCCGCCACCGTCAAGTTGGATGTTCGCGACTTGACTGGGGGTACGGTCATTTCACTGCCGTCCTTCACCCAGATGTTGCCAGCCGGCGGCGGCGTGATTCGAGGGGGGGTTCCACTCGACGGCCTGCCGGAAGGACGCTACCGGCTTCACGCCGTCGTGTCGCTTGACAACAGGGAAGTGACCGAGCGACAGGCCGAGTTCGGCATCGGCAGCCTGGAAGCTGCAGTGGCACGGGACATCGCCATGCGCAATGCGGGCAGGGCGATTGACGAAGTCTATTTCGGCAAGATGACCGAGAGTGAGTTGGACGAGGCCGCTGACGTCCTGGAAGTGCTCGACGCACGGAGCGAGCTGGCGGTCTACAAGGCCGATGGCGACGGCCGACTCTCCGTTGCGGCCAAGCGGAGGTTCCTCATTGAGTTCTGGCAAAAGCGCGACACGCGTCCTGAGTCAGAAGCCAACGAGGAGAGAATCCGTTTCTACGATGCGGTTGATCATGTCAACAAGCAGTTTGCCGAAGCCGGGCGCGGTTCACGCCCAGGATGGAAGACCGACCGCGGCAGGATCTGGATCCGCCACGGCGAGCCCAGCGAGATCAAGCGCTGGCGTCAAATTGAAAAAGCACCACCAGTAGAAGTATGGCGATACACGAATGACCGGCTGCGGTACTACATTTTCGCCGACCGCACCAATTACGGCTTGTACTCGCTGATGCGTTCCAACGATTTGCTGGAACCAGGCCAACCGGGATGGGCTGAAATCATCACGCCCGAGTTCGTGGTCCGGGAAATCGAGCCGTGGCTTGGACAGAGATTCTGTGGCAATACGGGAAGTGATGGATCTCCCCAGGTCGCAGTATGCAACTGAATTCCGCGTACAACCAGCGCCGGTGTCACCGGACACCTAATCCATTTTTGGTGAGGAGCATGGCTATGAAGGGACTGATTCGTGGGGTGGCATGTATCGCAGTGGCCCTCGGTGTCACGGCATGCGAGGACGACCCCAGCCTGGACTTCGGTGGCAAGCCGACGCAGGTTCAACTCTCCCCCGAGGTGTACTTCGTAAGATCTGGCGCATCGACAAACGTTCGCGTCCGTCTCGTCAACGACCGCAACCAGTCGACTCCGACCAGTTGGGTGGTGTCCAATGTCGGGGCCGGCCTCAATGTGATCTTCGATTCGCTTTTCCGGCCGGTTCAGGAAACCTCGGGTGACACGCTGCGCCCGCAGGCGGTGCAGATCCAGCACCAGTACATCGTCGAAGCTGACATCCCGACCGGTGCCCAACGGCAGTTCACCCTGACCTCCGGCGCCTTCAGCGGAACCGTGACCGCCAACGTCGAACCGGTTGTGACCGGGGCGTTGAGTGCCACGGCACCAGCGCTGGGTGAAGTCGTCACAATCACCGCGCCGACCACCCAGAGCTTTACCCCATCGGGTAGCGGGATTACCGACGTCTTCTTCGTGACGGCAGGGGATACTCTCCACCCGATAATTACGGCGCTCACCAGCACCTCGGTGTCGTTCATCCCCCTCCCCGGTTCGGCCGGCCCGGCTTTCGTGACCGGGATCACGCTCAACTTCGCTCCGACCCTGGCGGCAAGGCGGCTGGAGACCTCCAATAGCATTAGCGTGCCGGCGGTGTCGAGTGCGCCGCTGGTGGTGGCCGCTGGAGGGGTGCATGCGCCACGCACGGTGTCTGCTGCAGGATTCAAGTTCCTGCCCAATTTCAGCATGACGGTTGGTGGCGTTGAGGCCTACGTTGTTTCCGTCGCGGCTGACTCCAATTCTGCTCAGGTCATCGTCCCGGCTGGTGTAACTGCCGAGGCCCCGGTTGTGAACAACGTTGTTCTCGACTTCCTCACGGCAGTGCCGCTCTCCGGCTTGCCGAGCAGCATTGCGTTGACCACAGCAACGACGCCGTACGATGGCTCCACCAATGACCCCAACGCTCTGGTGATCAACGCACTCGATCCCCTCGGCACGCCAGTCGTCGTCTTCGACACCCCGATCAACTTCGGGCCGGATGACCTCGGGCTGGGTGGCAACACCAAGTGGTACCGCTTGGTGATTCCGTCGGCCGGGAGCAGGACCGTCACCGTCGATTGGGGCAATGACGCGAGCGGGAATACCGCTGACTTTGACTTCGTTGTCTGCGATGATGCAATTACGACCTGTCCGATCCAGCGCCTGACAGGCGCCCACCCGGAAACCGGTAATGCCAACCTGGCCGCCGGCAATTATTGGATTGCGGTTGCGAACTTCGACAATGGTCCGGTGGGAATGCTGAAGATCACCATCGAGTAACGTTACTGGCTGTTCCAGCAACACCTCGCGCCCCCCACCGGATTCGTCCGGTGGGGGGCGTGGGGCATTATAAAGAGAGAAAGAGAGAAGGAGAGAAGGAGAGAAGGAGTGAAAGAGAGGCGTATCCCTCGTCCCGACCGAAGGGAGGGACCCCGGCAGGTGCCACCAACCCGGACCCGCCACCAACCAGCCGGTGGCAAGTGCCGAGGTCCCTCACTACGTTCGGGACGAGGGCCTCTCCTTCTCTCCTTCTCTCCTTCTCTCTTTCTCTCTTTACCGCGCCACCTCCAGCGCCGCCGCGACATCGTCGTCGCCGCGGAACTGCAACTGGAACAACCGGGCATAGACACCGCCCCGCCGGAGCAGCTCGGCGTGGTTGCCCTCCTCGATGATCCGGCCCCGGTCCAGCACTATCAACCGGTCGGCCCGCTGCACCGTGCTCAACCGGTGGGCAATGATCAGGGTGCTGCGCCCCACCAGCAGCCGCTCGAGCGCCACCTCCACCAGGTGCTCGCTCTCGTTGTCGAGGGCGCTGGTCGCCTCGTCGAGTACCAGCACCGCGGGATCCTTGAGCACCGCTCGGGCAATGGCAATCCGCTGCCTCTGGCCCCCAGAAAGCTTGACACCGCGTTCACCCACTCGAGTGTCGTACCCTTGAGGCAATGCCATGATGAAATCATGCGCGTTGGCAACCTGGGCCGCCGCCATCACCTCGGCCTCGCTCGCCTCGGGGTGGGCGTAGGCGATGTTCTCGCACACCGTGCCGCTGAACAGCGCCGGCTCCTGGGGCACCACCCCGACGGTGCGGCGAAGATCGGCCAGCCGGAGCGACCGGACGTCGTGGCCGTCGAGGGTGATTCGCCCACTGTCAATGTCCCAGAACCGCGGCAGCAACGAGGCGATGGTGGTCTTGCCGGAGCCCGACGGACCCACCAACGCCACCACCTCGCCGGGAGCAATACTGAAGGTGATCCGGTCGAGCGTCGGGGCACCGTTGGCGTCGTCCGCGTGGTACCGGAAGGTGACATCTTCGAACACCACCTCGCCACGCACTGGGGTGGGCAGGGTGATGGCATCGGGGGCGTCGCGGATCGCGGACTCGGTCTCCAGCAGCTCGAATACCCGCCGAGCCGCGCCGATCGCCTCCTGGTAGGCGGAGAAAAACGCGGCCAATGCCCCGATCGCCGCCGCGATGCTCACGGTGTACAACAGGAAGGAGACCAGCGAGCCGGGAGTGAGTGAGCCGGCCAGCACCAACCGACCGCCCATCCAGAGCACCGCCGTCACCCCGGCAAAGGTGGTGAAGGTGATCGCCCCGAAGAACATCGCCCGGACCCGTGCCCGGTGGAGCGCCACCGCGATCACCTCGGAGATCCGGGCGCCGTAGCGGGCCCGTTCATACGGCTCCTGAGCAAAGCCCTGCACCACCCGGATCTGCGAGAACGCCTCCTCTGCCAACCCGGTCGACTCGGCCACCTCATCCTGGAGCGAAGTGGTCATCCGCTTGAGCCGCTTACCGAAGAGCATCGCCGACCCCACGACCACCGGCATCACGCCGAGCGCGGTGAGCATCAGCACCGGCTGCATCAGGGTGAGGATGGTGACTCCCCCGATCAGCGCCAGGAGCTGCCGGGAGGCCTCGGCGATCTGGTGCGAGAGGATCCCCTGCAACAGCCCGATGTCGGTGGTGAGCCGCGAGGTGAGCTCGCCGGTCCGCCGATCGGCAAAGAATCCCGGTGGCATGGTCAGCAGCTTGGCAAAGAGCTCCCGGCGAAGCCCTGCCACTGCCCGCTCACCGGTGGCCGAGAGCCAGTAGGTCTGGACGTAGTTGAGCACGGCGGTGGTGGCGAAAATGAGCAGCAGCCCGATGGCGATCCGGTCGAGTACCTCCCGGTTGCCGTCGACGAAGGCGGCATCGAGCAGATACCTGACCACCAGCGGAAAGGCGAGGGCGAGGGTCGAGGAGAGCAGCAGCGCAACGGTGGCGATCGCCAGCCCGCCGAGGTAGGGGCGGACCCGGGGCCAGAGCCGCAGCAGCGGGCCAGGTGACGGGGGGCGCTTGCTCAGGGTTCGACGGCCCGTGACAGGAAGGTTGCGCCTACGGGACCACTAATGCCCGGCATGTTCGTCGACCACGACTCCGGAGGTGGGGTCGCCCAGCGGAATCACCTCACTCGGGGAGCCGAGCATCAGGTGGCGGACCGGGTTGTCGGGTTGCCCGAACGGGACGTAGCGGTCGACCGCCATCGCCACGAAGAGCAGCGCCAGATAGGAGAGCGAGTACTTGTAGAGGGTCCAGGTAGTGGGGGTGACGCCATCCTGGCGGTAGATCGCCCAGCAAAGCTGGATGAAGCGGAGGCCGAGGAGGGTGGCCGCCACGCCGTAGAAGAGCCCGGAGACCCCGATGATCGCCGGCATGATGGTCAGCGGGATCAGCATCAGGGTGTAGAGCAGCATCAGCCGCTTGGTCTCGGGGACGCCGTGGATGTTGGGCATCATCGGGATCCCGGCATTGCCGTAGTCCCTCTGCTTGTTGAGCGCCAGAGCCCAGAAATGGGGCGGAGTCCAGTAAAAGACGATGGCGAAGAGATACATCGCGCCGAGGTCGACCGAGCCGGTCATGGCGGCCCATCCCACCAGCGGCGGGAAGGCGCCGGCGGCACCGCCGATGACGATGTTCTGGGGACTCGACCGCTTGAGCCACATGGTGTAGATCAGGACGTAGAAGAGCAGCCCGCCCAGCGCCAGCCAGGCGGAGATCGGGTTGACGAAGGTCCAGAATAGGGTGAACGCGGCGGCGCCCAGGGTGATTCCGAAGAGCAGCGCGGCGCCGGAGGGGAGTCGGCCGGCCGGAATCGGGCGGAGTCGGGTCCGGGTCATCCGGTCGTCGATGTCCCGGTCGAACCACATGTTGATGGCATTGGCGCCACCTGCCATCAGGTAGCCGGCCAGTGTCACCCAGCCAATCAGCGCCAGCGACGGGGTGCCCGCCGGGGTGATGAACATCGGGGCGATGGTGGTGACCAAGAGCAGCGAGATGATCCGCGGCTTGGTCAGTGTCACCAGGTCGGCCATCAGTGAGGGGGTGCGCACGGCGCTGGTTTCGCCAACAACTTCGGACATCTGGGCAAGACCTCTCGGGGCACCTGCGGCTGGCGGTGCCCAATGGTGACCGGTTGAGAAGGGTCAAAGATAGCGGTTGGTTGGGAGGGGCTCAAGTTGGGAAAGTCGTGAGTCGGGAGTCGTGAGAGGTGAAACGTGAAAGGTTAAACGTGAAAGGGGGGCTGCCACGTCCCTTTCACCTTTTACTTTTCACCTTTAACCTTTAACCTTTAACCTTCACCGACCGCCGTCCGTCGTCCGCCTCCCATTCCGGCCTGATTGCCGGTTCCTCGATTCATCGGCCTGGAGTTGTCCGTGACCACTGCCACCGCCACTGTTGCCGGTTCTGACGAACGCCTGCCCCGCACCCTCGGCCTCTGGAGTGCGGTCGCGATTCTGGTGGGGATCACCATCGGGAGCGGGATATTCCGGGTGCCGGCCCGGATCGCCGAGTCGCTGGGTTCGCCGAGCGCCTACCTGATGGTCTGGGTGGTGGGCGGGGTGATCACCCTGACGGGGGCGCTGGCGATTGCCGAACTGGCGGCGATGTATCCCCGGAGCGGCGGGATTCTTCCCTACCTGCACGAGGCGTGGGGACCGTTTCCGGCCTTCGTCTCCGGCTGGGCGGAGCTGACCGTCATTCGCGCCTCGGCAGCCGGCGGCATCGCCACCATCTTCGCCGAATATCTCGGCCGGTTCATCACCCTCACCCCGATGGGAACGCGCTACGTCGCGGCTGGGCTGATCGTGTCGGTGGCGCTGCTCAACTGGCTTGGCGTCAACTACGCCGCCAAGATGATGAACGTCACCACCATCCTCAAGTACGGCGCGCTGATCGGGATCGTCCTCTTTGCCTTCGGCACCGGCACCGGACAGGCCGCCAACTTCACCACCACGGAGGCGATGACCGCGGTCGGGATGTCGGCGTTTCTGACCGCGCTGATCCCGGTGATGTGGACCTACGACGGCTGGGCCAACCTCGCGGCGATCGGCGGCGAGGTGAAGGATCCCGGGCGCAACATGCCGCGCGGCCTGTTGCTGGGCACGGCGGCGATCGTGGTGATCTATCTGCTGATCAACATGGCGTACCTCTACCTGGTGCCGATCGGCGAGATGCCGGGAGTGCCCCTGGTGGCGGCCGCAGCGGCCGAACGGATTCCGCTCTTTGGTGCGGCGGGCGCGGCGCTGATCAGCGGGATCGTGATGCTGTCGTGCTTCGGCGCCACTCACGGCTCGGTGATGACCGGTCCCAGGATCTGGTTCGCGATGGCCGATCGCGGGCTCTTCTTCAAGGGACTCGCCCGCATCTCGCCGCGCTTCCAGACGCCGTCGGTGGCGATCTGGGCAGTGGCGGCGGTGAGCGTGATCTACGTGCTGCAGAACGACTTCGGGGCGCTGGCCGACAAGTTCGTGATCGGCTCCTGGCCGTTCTACGCCCTGGCTGTGGCGGGGGTGTACCGGTTGAGAAAGACTCGTCCCGACGTGGCGCGACCGTACCGGACCTGGGGCTATCCGGTGACCCCGGCGATCTTCCTGCTGGCCTCGATCGGCTTGATGCTCAACGCGGTGGTGACCGACCGGTCGGGAACGCTGGTGACCTTCGCGGTGATCGGGTCGGGGATTCCGGCGTACTTCGCGTTCATGGCGTGGCAGAAGAGACGGTGAAAGGTGAAAGGTGAAAGGTGAAAGGTGAAAGGTGAAAGGTGAAAGGTGAAAGGTGAAAGGTGAAAGGGGGGTGAGGGCAGCATCCCTTTCACGTTTTAACTTTCACCCCGCCGCAGTTGCCCTCACCTCCGTTTCACGTTTCACCTTTCACCTCTCATCCACGCGTCGCCTCAACTACGAGCATAGTGCCGAGGTCTGGTGGATTCCGTGCCCCCCCTGATTTGATCTCCTGATGACTCCGCGATGCCAGCTTGGTCGCTCCTCTTGCCGGAGTGGCTCAATGGCTCGCATCCTGATCCGCCTCACCCTGATGTCGTCGGCACCAGCGCCGCTCATGCCGCGCCCCACGAGTGATGCCCTCGCTCCGTTCGGCCGCTGGTTGCGGGAGCGGGTGGCTTCGGCTGCGCTCGATTGGCCTGCCGTTGCGCTGCATCGCTTGCACTTCACTCCGTGCACCATGGAGCTGGTGCTGCTGGCCGATCCTGCCTCCCCCCCCCTGAGCAGCGGGTTGGGGCTGGCCCGGGCGCTGGCCCGCGAACTCGATCTGGCGGCCCGCCGGTCCGGCTGGGTGCGCGGTCCGCTGTGGAGCGACCTGGGCGTCTGGGTGGCGGCGAGGGGGGGGGAAGTCGGCCGGGCGTCGACGGCGCCCTCAGCTCCTCGCCCGGGCCAGGAGCACTACCGCCAGCGCCAGGAAGACCGCATTCATTGACCAGGCGGCAGCCAGCGGAGTGATGATGTCCTTGCCGCCGACCGCCTTCATGATCTGGGTGCCGGTGAGGTAGGTAAGCGTGGTGCCGAGCGCCATGGCGAGCCCCAGCGCCGCACCGGCACGCGGCGAGGTGACCGCGAGTGGGGCACCGAACAGCGCCACCACCAGGCAGGCGACCGGAATGGCGTAGCGGAGCGGGTAGTCGACCGCCATCTGGCCCGGTCTCACTCCAGAGCGACGCAGCCGTTCGAGGTGGTCGCGGAGTTCGTGAGTGCGCATCTCCTCCGGCCTGATCCAACTGTCCATCAGCGCGGTCGGCGACTCGGTGACAGCATCCAACTTCATGGCCGAAAACGTCATGGTGGTGACGGTGTCGCGCTCGGCCATCAGGTGACTGGCACCCTTCATGAAAATCCAGCTCCCGCTGACGGAGTCCCAGCGGGCACTGTCGGCTGCGACCAGCCAGCGCGCGCCGAGCGAATCGACCGGACTGCTGGCGAGAACGGTGCGGATGCGCCCCGACCCGCGCTGCAGTTCGCGCACAGCCAGAGTCCACCCGGCGTGGTTCTGGAAGGCGAAGTTGAAGCGGACCTGGTCGTCGGGCGACGGTTTTTCACGATGGAGCTCGAGCTGGCGGGCGGTGCTCACCGCGGCGAGTTCCTGGAGGGCGAAGTTGGCGGGGACGGCCAGGGCGGCGAGCACGAGCATCGGCGTGATCAGCCGGTAGAACGACACCCCGCCGGCCTTGATGGCAGTGAGCTCGTTGTGGCGGCCCAGGGCGTTGAGGGTGAAGATGGTCGCGAACAGCACTCCGGCAGGAAAGAGCATCGCCATCTGGCCCGGGTAGAGCAGCAGCGTGCCGACCAGAATGTCGCGGCTCGGCACTTCCTTGTCCGCCATCTTGCCGAAGTTCTCCGACAGCCGGATCAGCACGCTCACCGCCGGGATCCCGGCGGCGGAGAGGAGGAAGATCCCCAGCCACTGCCGCAGCACGTAGCGATCGATCAGACCGCCGGGTTTCATGATGATCCCCCCCCCCGACGTCTGAACAGGTCGGTTATTGCCTCGAAGATGCTGGCGGACCTGCCGGTGCCGATCTCGCGATTGGCGAAGACCACCCCGACCAGTCCGGCCAGGGTGAACAGCAGCACGGGGGCGTACATCGCGACGACCGGCGGGACTTTCCCCTTGTCGGCCAGATTCTCGCCGCCGATCAGCAGCACGTAGAATACCAGGAACACCACCAGCGACCCGCCGATCACCAGGCCGATGCCGCTCCGGGGATACTTGAGCGCCAGCGACACCCCGAGCAGCACGAAGCAGAACGAGGCGAGCGGCAGCGCGAACTTCTTGTGGTACTCGACGCCGTAGCGCCAGGTGAGGTTCCGCGCGTCGCGCATCTGGGCCCGCATCCCGTTGACCTCGATGATCGATGACAGCACGCCATCCGGTCTGGGGGGGGGAGCGACGGGAACCGGGTCAACCAGGAACTGCTGATCGACAGTGCCGCGGGGCTCGAGGATGTCGCTGTCGGGGGCTGGCGCCTGGCGGGGCGGTTCCGGCGCGAAGGTCTTGGCCCCGCGAAGGGAATCGAGTCCGGGGATCCGCTTGGTGACCACCTGCTTCCGGGGCTGCTGGGGCTCCTGGGGTTTCCGGGGTTCCTGCGCCTCCAACCGACCGGGGAGGAGCAGTCGTTCCAGGGTCCGCTGGAGCTGGCGGTAGCTGCCGCAGTGGGGCAGCCGTTCGGGGCGGGCCGGTATTGCCGCCGGCCTTAGCGCCGGCAGTCCCGCCAGATGGCGGAGGTCGCGCCGGGTCAGGGCCTCCTGCTGCCGGGCGACGTCACGGCGGCTCCACTCGGCGTCGCTGATCCCGTCGAGAAGCTGGCAGCCGCTCTGTTCGCGGTCGCCGCGTTCCACCTGCCCTTCGCGCCGTTCCAATTGATTGGCGACGTCCCGGATCAGGATCCGGTTCCGGACAAAGGCGGTTCGCTCCACCTTGTTGGCCTCGACCAGCGAGATGTCGATCGTCTCCCCATGCCAGAGGGTCAACAGCAGGTCGAGGCCGTTCTCCGAGGCGGCCATCCGTCCGCTGTCGGCCACGATCATGCGGCGACCGTTGTAGCCGCCGAGGTCCCAGATCGTCACTGCCCGCATCCGGCCACCCTCGGCGGAGAAATCGTCGGCGCGGAGAACATACGGGGTGGGGAAGAGGCGGTTCATCTCCTGGGCCCTGAAGGAGAGGGTCGGTTGCAGCCGTGCGACGTCGGCGGCCAGGGTCCGGAGCCGGGTGTTGCTGATCGGAACGAGTTGGTCGAAGACCAGGAAATTGATGATCACGATCAGGGCGGCGGCCCAGAGCGTCGGCTGGACCATTCGCCAGACTGAGACGCCGTTGGCGTACATCGCCATCAACTCCAGATCGGCAGCGAGGTTGGTGTAGGCGTAGAGGGTGCCGACCAGTACCGCCATGGGAAGGGTCAGGGTGAGCAGGGCGGGGAGAGCGAGGATGATCGCCTCGACCATGATCTCCATTCCCAGCCCGCGTCCGCCGAATCGGTCGATCAGTGTGGCAAGGTTGTTCAGCAGCAGCAAGCCGGTGAGCGCGAGCAGCCCCCAGAGGAAAGGGGCGACGAAGGTGCGCAGGATATGGCGCGACAGCAGGCGCATGGTGGTCCGGTTGTGGCAGGTGCCGGTGGTGCCTAGTTTTCGATTCCTCCGAACCCTTGCAAGGTAACTGCCCGATCCCCTCTTCCGTGGCCTTCCGCACCTGGTGTTTGACCCTCGGCCTCCTTGCCGTCCCTCTGGGGATCGGCGTGCAGGCCCAAGCCGTCCGGGATACCGCCGGGGCCGGGGGAGGGTTGCGTCTGGAATTTGCCGACACGCTGCCTGCCCTGAGAACCCCGAACGCGCTCACCGCGGCCTGGGCCGGAGTGCGGCGCTCTCCGCTTGAGCGCGAGGCACAGTTTGACAGCAGCTTGGCGGTCCGGATCACGGCGGCGGCGGCGACCAATCGTCGTACCCGCCTGCTGACCCGGATCTACCGGCGATCGGTCCTCGAGGAGTTGGGTTTGGCGGGGAGGGACGAGCGGGCCCTGCCGGTACGGGAGGGGTTGTTCGGCCTGGAGTCCGATGTGGTCGACATGACCCTCGACGGCAATATCCGCCTGGAGATGACCAGCGAGCGGTTTGCCAACCTGCGCTGCACTTCGGCCCAGTTGCAGGACCCGGCATCGGGCTGCCAGCCAAGCTTCAAGGCCCCGCGAATCGACAACGCCATTCTCCTGCAGGCTCGCGGGGTAATCAGCCGCCGGGTACATATCGAGGTAGACCTCGACACCGAGCGCGATTTCTCCAACAACAACACCATCCGGGCCTTCTACCAGGGGCTGGAGGACGAGGTGTTGCAGCGAGTGGAAGTCGGTACGGTGCGCTTCACCCCGCCGCCGTCGCGCTTTCTCACGGCAGGAATTCCGTCGAACAATTTTGGTGCGAGCGTCAATCTGGAGTACGGTCCGGTCTCGCTCGGTGTTCTCGGCGCGACCCAGGAAGGGAGTGTGGTTGCCGAGCGTACTTACCGGATCGGCGACCAGACGGTTCAGGACCAGGAGCGCCTTGCCCGCGACCTCGACTACGAGACCGGCCGGTTTTTCTGGGCGGTCGATCCGACGCTCCTGCCCGGCTTTCCGCGGATCGATGCTCTCGCGCTGAACCAGCTCGTGGTATCGCCGAGCATCCGTCCCAACCAGGTCCGGGTCTACCGTCACCGGGCAACCTCCGGCAGCGTGGGATTGAATCCCAATCTTGGCGGCGTCACGGCTCTGGCACTCAACACCAGCGGGACTTCGCCGCAGCAGGCGGGTCCCTTCAACTGGGAGCTGCTGGTCCAGGGGCGTGACTACTGGCTGGATCCGTCGGGACTCTGGTTCGTGCTCAGCAACAAGCTCGATCCCAACGATTTTCTGGCGGTGAGTTATGTGGCGGATGACGGTACCCAGGTCGGGACCTTCCCTGCTGCGGATGACCCCGCGCGCGCCGACACCCTGTTGTTGGTGGTGGAGCCGACGCGCGGTCCGGATGCGGGGACTTTCCGGCACGCCATGCGACAGATCTATCGCGTCACCGGCAGCGACCTCGAGCGGTCCTCGTTGCGGGTGGCGGTGGTCGTAAACCGCTCCGAGCGGCCGCCCAACGACGTCTCTACCTGGCTGTCGGTCTTCGGCCTCTCGATTCCGACCGACCAGTCGGTGTTCGACACCGACAACCGGCTGTTCCCCCGTTCACGCGATCCGGGGGCGTCGGAGGTGATCCGCGACTTCTTCGTCTTCTTCCCGGCGCTGGAGCCGTTCGCCGATGCGTCGCTGGTGCCCGACCCGGTGCAGCGCAACGACTCGCTGTACCGGACACCCGAATTCCTGCTGCTCACCCAGGGCCCATCGTCCAAGTTCCAGCTCCGCCTCGAGTACACCGCTACCGGGGGGGGGGATCGCTCCAGCATCAACCTCAACGCCCTGCAGATCCGCGAGGAGACCGAGCAGCTGTTCGTCAACGGGCGCCGGTTGGAGCGCGGAATCGACTATTCGATCGGCTACCAGACAGGGGTGGTCTCGTTTCTCGATCCGGAGGGGCTGTTCGGCGGTCGTCCCGCGACGGTCACTGCGCGCTTCGAGGAGCGCGGCTTTTTCGCGGTGGCGCCAACAAGCATCCTGGGGCTCACCACCCGCTGGCAGTTGGGCGAGGTGGGCGGGATCAACCTGGTGGGGCTCTACCAATCCGAGGCCACCGCGTTCAATCGCCCGCCGCTCGGCTTCGAGCCGTCGGCCTCGCTGATCGGCGGGGTCAGCACCGATCTGCGGTTCAACACGCCGGGCGTCTCGCGCTTTCTTTCCCGGCTGGTTCCCGGAGGGGTCCAGGCGCCGTCGCGGCTGGAGCTCAACGCCGAAGTGGCGTTCTCCAAGCCTGATCCGAACCGCTCCGGCGAAGCCACTCTCGAGGAATTCGAGGCCGATCAGAGCATTGCAATCTCGCTCCGGGAGAATGCCTGGCAATTCGGTTCGCAGCCGGAGCGTTCCGACGGAGCGGAGAGTTTCGGCTTCGCCGCCGGATTCGACTCGAGCAGTGCAGTGCAGATGGTCTGGCAGAATCTGATACCGGATGGTCGAGGCGGGGTGGTGCGGATTCGCCCGAGCGACATCGACACCAACATCGCTCTGCAGGGCAGCAGCAGCACGGCCGGTGCGGAGAACATACTCTACCTCACCTTCCATGCCGACACTGCGGGAGGCATCGTCGGGAGGGACAACCGTTCGCGCTGGTCGCAACCGCGCCAGGATTTCGCCCCGCGCTGGCGATCGATGGTCACGCCGCTCTCCCTCACCGGTGTGGATCTCTCCCGCAACGAGTTCCTCGAGTTCTGGGTGTTCGAGTCGGCTACCCGTCCCATCGGCGCCAGCCGGATGCAGTTGATGATCGACATGGGCACGGTGAACGAGGATGCGCTCGTGATGACACCGGAGAGATTCACGGTGAGCGGCACCGACACCGTCTTTACCGGGAGGCAGTTTGTCGGGGTGGGACAGCTCGACACCGAGCGCTCGCTCAACGGCACCTTCAACGCCACCACCGATGATATCGGCATTCTGGCGGACCGACCGACGATGGAGCTGCCGGACGGTTCTTTCGGCGAGGTGGTTCTCTGTCGCCAAGTGCTCTCCAATGCCGTGGCGGTCTTTCCATGGGGTGACCTCGGGGGGCGTTGCGGCGCCGGCAACGGCGTGCTCGATACCGAAGACCTCGACGGAGATCTGCTGCTCAACTCGCGCGGGCCGGCCGAGAACGCGTTCCGGTACGTCGTTGACCTGACGGATCCGCGATTCAAGGTCCGCACCGGAGTGACCGGTGCCCGCGACCCTGAAGATTCCACCAAGTTCGCGGGCTGGACCCTGTACCGGGTGCCGCTGCGGGAACCGGATCGCCTGATCGGTCAGCCCACGATCCGCCTTGTCAAGCACCTTCGTTTTACCATGCTCACCCCGCCCGACAACGGCGAGGCCGATCCGGTGGTGCGATTTGCCCTGGCCCGCATGCGGCTGGTGGGCGCGCCCTGGCTGGCGCGCGCCGAGCAGCCGATCCTCGGCGTCAGCGGCTCGCTCGGGGAACCGCACGGCCGGGTGGCGGTGAGCACGGTTTCGACCGAAAACATCGAACTTGGCTACACCTCGCCCCCCGGATTGTTGAGCAATGTCAACCAGCTCAGCGGCAGTCTGGCCTCTTCCGGGGTACAGGTCAACGAAAAATCGCTGCGCATCGTCGTGCAGGACCTCCGGGACAACGAGCGGGCCGAGGCGTTTTCCCGGTTCGTATCAGGCAGCCAGAATCTGCTGGCGTACCGGCAGTTGCGGGTGTGGGCCAAAGGCAGGGGACCGGGCTGGGACAGTCGGGAACTGCGCGCTTACGTCAAGGTCGGCGCTGACGACCGCAATTTCTATTATTTCGAGGCACCCGCCAACACGGCTGCGTGGGAGCCCGAGATGGTGGTTGACATTGATTTGTGGCGATCCTTGAGGGCCCGGGCGGAGACGGCCTTCCTCCAGGGCGAGCCCCCGAGCGGCGCGGCGGAATGTGGCGGCGACCCCGAGGCGTGGGTCACCTGCCAGGACGGTCACCTCGTCCAACTGCGCGACCCGGCGATCAACCCACCCAACCTTGCCGCCGTTCAGGAACTGGCGGCCGGCATCCGCCGGGTGGTCGATGGACCACCGATCGCCGAGACGGAGCTCTGGGTCGACGACATCCGGCTCGATGCGCCGCTGGCAGACGTCGGGGTCGCCACAGCCTTCTCCGGTCGATTGACGGCCGGTGATGTTGGCGACCTCGCCCTCTCCTTCGTCAGCCAGAACGGCCAGTTCCGCCAGATCGGGCAGGATCCATCCTACCGGGCTACCAGCACCTTCGTCGGCTCGACGACTCTGCAACTCGGTCGCTTCCTGTCGCCGTCCATCGGCCTGATCGCCCCGCTAACGGTCAGCTACAGCAACGCAACCGTCCGCCCCGAGCTGCTGACCGGTTCTGATCTTCCAGCCGGGGCGCTGCCGGGATTGCGTCGACCGACCAGCAAGACGACCAGCGCAGCGCTGACGCTGCGCCGGAACCGGCGCGACGGCGGCGGCCTGGTGCAGGCGCTGGTCAACCCGTTGTCGCTGACCGGGAGCATCTCCAGCGGCTCCTCGAGCACCGAATACAGCGAGGCGTCCAACGACAACTGGAGCACCGCGGCGGTGTGGCAACTGTCACCACGCCGCCGCACCATCCCGCTGGGGCTGAGCGGGGTGGTAGGTGGCCTGCCGCGCTGGCTCCGGGAGAGCGAGGGAGGGCAAGGCCTCGCCGGAGGGGGACTCTCGTTGGTTCCCACAACACTTCGTTTCGCCAGCAACCTCTCGCGCCAGGCTGGAGAGTTTTCTTCTTTCGCCGTGCCGATTCGTCGCCTCGAGGATACCGCTGTCACTCCGCTCACCAACCTGCAGCACCTCTGGCGATCCGATGCAGGGTTGACCTGGCAGCCGTTGGGAATGCTGACGGTGAGTGCCGGCTGGGCCAGTACCCGCGATCTGCGAGAATACGGCGATTCGACTGCGCTGGCCAGGCTTGCCGGGGAGGAGCGCCGCCAACTGTTCGGCGTGGACGCCGGTGTCGAGCGCGACCGCAACGTGAACACCACCGTCACCCTGTCGCCTCGACTGGCTGCCTGGCTGCGTCCCAGGGTGAGTACGACCAGCAGCTTCATCCTTTCACGAAATCTCACCACCCGGAATCCGGTCCAGGTCGATGGCGACACGGCAGGAGCCTTCATCCTGCCTCAGACGCTCAACAACTCCCGCTCCACCGAGGTCGGTGGCACCATCGATCCGGCGATCCTGTTCCGCCGGGTGTTCGGTGAGGAGGCGGGAGTAGCGACCTACCTGCAGCGCTTCAGGGTCCTGGACGTCAGTCGTCGGCTGACCAGACAGTCCACATTCGACCTGGCATCGTTCGACCCCGGGGCGAGTTTCCAATTGGCACTCGGCGGGCTCAACAGTTTCCTGCGTCAGGGCACCGATTTCGCCGTCGGCGCCGTCGAGACGCGGACCACCAGCGCCACCGGCGGCTTCGACCTGCCCCTCGGACTGTCAGCCACCACCACCTATGCGCTGACCGAGAGCGATCGGTTCCAGCGCTCCACCGGCGACCGCTTCATCCTGATCGAAAACACCCAGCGCGACTGGCCCAACGCCACGGTGCGCTGGGCGCGCACGCTGCGCAACACCCCCATCCAGCTCCTTTCCCTTTCCGGCACCATCAGGGAACGGGAAAGCCGCAACGTGGTGCCGTCTCCGGACGGCACGGCAGCGCCGGCCATCAACAGCCAGAAGACCCAATCGGTCACTCCCGACGTGCAGTTGATCTTCACGAACGGAGTGGTGCTCAACGGCAACCTGAACCGCGACCGAGGCACCAGCTTCACCAACGGCAACACCATCGAGCGCGAGGGAGACAGCTGGAATGCCAGAGTCGAATGGCAGTTGCGCTTGCCGAAACAATTCTCCGCATCGCGCCGACCGCTGCGCACGTCGGTCGCTGCCCAGAGCGTGAGCCAGGAAGATTGTCTCGTGACCAGGCGAGGCGAGGTGGTCGCCTGCGAGACCATCTCCTCGATCGTTCGTCGCGAGGTCGGCCTCCGGCTGGAGGCCGACGTTGCCACCATCGCCAACGGCGCCTTCAGCTTCCAGTACATCACCAACGAACTGAAGCATCTCGACCAGAAGACGTCAACTCTGATCGCCACCCTGACCCTGACCGTACCTCTCTCATTCGGCGGCTTCTGATGCGGTCATCCCGGCTCTCCATCGCGCTGGTCCTGCTTCTGGCGTCCTGCGGCGAGAGGGCATCCCCCCCCCCGGCGAGGGAATTCGACGGGCCGGCAGCACTCCGCTCGGCCGAGCGGCAGGTGGCGTTCGGGCCGCGCATCCCCGGCACCGGGGCGCACGCCGCGATGGCGGCCTGGCTTGATTCGCTGGCGCGAACCAAGGCCGACACCGTGCTCGTCGACCGCTGGATCCACGTCACCCGCGCCGGCGACTCGTTGCCGATGGTCAACGTGCTGGCCCGCTTCAACCCGGACGCCGAGCGCCGGATCCTCTACCTTGCCCACTGGGACACCCGGCCCCGTGCCGACGCCGCCGGGTCGACCGATTCGCTCGCCCCGGTGCCCGGTGCCAACGACGGCGCTTCCGGTGTGGCAATCCTGATCGGCGTGATGGAGGCGCTGGCGGCCGCACCGCCAACCATGGGAGTCGACCTGCTGTTCGTCGACGGCGAGGACTACGGCAGCTTCTCGCCCGACCGTCATGACGTCCTGATCGGCTCGCTGCGCTATGCCGCGAACGTCCCCCCCCCCGGCAAGCCGGACTTCGCGGTAGTGTGGGACATGGTGGGCGGCGCCGGCCTCCGGCTCGGCGTGGAATCGCAGGGGCAGGTGGCCGCCCCGGACGTCATCGAACGAGTCTGGAGCACCGCGGAACGGATGGGCTACGGCCACATCTTCGTGCGGCAGTCGATCGGTGCCATCACCGACGACCACGAGCCGCTCATCAAGGCCGGGATCCGTGCCATCGACGTCATCGGCTGGCCCTTTGAACACTGGCACACCCCCGACGACACCATCGACAAGCTCTCGGTCGAGAGTCTCCAGGCGGTCGGCAACGTGGCGATTGCGGTGATCAGGGAGATGGGGGATGGCAGGGAAAGGTGACAAGTGAAAGGTGAAAGGTGAAAGGTTAAAGGTGAAAGGTGAAACGGAGGGAGGCCCGAATTCCTTGCCGCCCCTCAACCCAACTGGCCCTGCCCCCTTTCACCTTTCACCTTTCACCTTTCACCTTTCACCTTTCACCTTTCACCTTTCACCCCCCGCTCCCCTTTTTTCCGCCCCCACCAGCCGCAATCCGTACCGCTCCCGCTCCGCTGTCGGGGCGAGCTTGCCGCCATGTCTCCGGCCGAGCGTCGTGCCCTCTCCATGGTCCTGGCATTGGGCGTTGCCGGCCACCTGGTCCGCTCGGTGTCGGGTCGGGACGGGCCCACGGCGCCGCCGGTGGTGCTCTTCGACCCTGCCAGCGACGGCGATCCACTGGCCCATCGGGATAGCTCCCGCGCCTTGGCGGCACCACTGGGGGAGGGAGAGCGGATCGACATCAACCGGGCTGAAGTCGGCCAATTGACCCGGCTGCCTGGAGTCGGCCCGGCGATGGCCCAGCGAATCATCGCGGATCGCCAGAAGCATGGGGCATTCGGCGGCATCTCCGCGCTGGAGCGGGTACCCGGGATCGGCCCTGCCACCGCTGCCCGGCTCGCCCCCCATCTCCGCTTTCCCAACTCGATGGCCGATCCTATGGTGATCCAGTCGTCGTCGGCGCTGTCGTTGAATCAGGCCTCCGCTGCCGATCTGGAGCGTCTTCCGGGTATTGGTGCCCGACGTGCCCGGGAGATAGTCGCATTTCGCGACAGCGTCGGCCCATTTCGCACGGTTGAAGAGCTCCGAAGGGTCCCCGGCCTGCCGGGTTCGGTGATCGACCGGATCGGGCCGATGTTCCGGCTTCCCTGACGATCCGCCCGAGGCAGGGTCCTCCGGCGGGGAGGCACTTCCCTTGCACCCTCGATCGGTTATGACGATGCCGCATGCTCCAGCAGGCCCATCACAGGGGGCCGACCACCCCGCCAACCGGCTGGGAGACCTCCTCCTTTCGCAGGGGACGGTCAGTCGTGCCCAACTGGAGGCCGCCCTCGCCGAACAGCGCACCAGCAAGCACCGCCTGGGATATATCCTGGTCAAACAGGGGGCGGTGCAGGAACTGGAGTTGACCAAGCTGCTGGCCCGGCAATACCGGATGCCTGCGGTAGATCTGTCGCGTTTCGAGGTGGATGCCAGGATGTTGCGCCTGATCCCGGCCGATCTGGCGATCAAGCGGATGGTGCTGCCGCTCAAGCGGGAGGGGCGCACCCTCACGGTGGCGGTGGCCGATCCGGCCGACCAGGGGTTGATGGAGGACCTCAAGTTCATCACCCGGTTCGACCTCTTTCCGGTTCTGGCGGGCGAGCACACCCTCAAGCAACTGATCGAGCGGCACTACGAGACCGGCGACGAGCAGCTCCAGACCATCCTCAAGGAGATGGGCGGCGTTGGCGATGACGTCGAGATCGTCGAGGATGAAGAGGAGGAGCAGGCGGTTTCCGTGCTCCAGGCGATGGTCGACGATGCCCCGGTGGTCAAGCTGATCAACGGCATCCTCACCGACGCAGTCCAGCGCGGGGCCTCGGATATTCATGTCGAGCCGTTCGAGCACGAAATCCGGATCCGCTACCGCATTGACGGTGCGCTGCTCGAGGTGATGAAGCCGCCGCTCAAGCTCAAGGCGGCGCTCACGTCGCGCATCAAGATTCTCTCCTCCCTCAACATCGCCGAGCGCCGGGTGCCGCAGGACGGCCGCCTCAAGCTCAAGATGGGGAGCCGGGTGATCGACTTCCGCGTCAGCACCCTGCCGGTGCTGTTCGGCGAGAAGATCGTGATGCGGATTCTCGACAAGGGAAATCTGACGCTCGACCTCGCCAAGTTCGGCTTCGAGAAGAAGGCGGAAGAGGACCTGATGCGGGCGATCCTCAACCCGTACGGAATGGTGCTGGTGACGGGGCCGACCGGCTCCGGCAAGACCACCACTCTCTATTCCGCACTGCAGCGGGTCAACACCATCGACACCAACATCATGACGGCCGAAGACCCGGTCGAGTACAACCTGCCGGGGATCAACCAGGTGCAGGTGCGCAGCGAAATCGGGCTGACCTTCGCCTCGGCGTTGCGGGCCTTCCTGCGCCAGGACCCGAACATCATCATGATCGGCGAGATCCGCGATCTGGAGACCGGCGGGATCGGCATCAAGGCGGCCCTCACCGGCCACCTGGTGCTGAGCACGCTGCACACCAACGACGCGCCGAGCACGATCGTCCGGATGATCGACATGGGGATCGAGGCGTTCAACGTGGCGAGTGCGGTCAACCTGGTGGTGGCACAGCGGCTGGTCCGGCGGATCTGCTCCGGGTGCAAGGCGCCCACCAGCTACACGCCGGAGGAGTTGCGGGTGCTTGGCGTCGACCCCGCCACTCTCAGCCACATCGAGTTCATGAAGGGGAAGGGCTGCGATGCCTGCGGCGGCAGCGGCTATCGCGGACGCGCCGGGTTGTACGAGGTGATGGCGATGTCGCCAGGGCTCAGACGGATGGTGCTGATCGGTGCCTCCACGACCGAACTGCGCGACCAGGCGGTGGCCGAAGGGATGCTCACCCTCAGGATGGACGGCATCAAGAAGCTCGAGCGCGGCATCACCACGCTCGAAGAGATCATCAAGGAGACGGCATCATGACCCTGAACCTGCGCAGCATGCTGGAGGAGATGCTCGCCCGCGATGCATCGGACCTCCACCTCACGGCCGGAGAGCGCCCCAAGTTGCGGATCGACGGCGAACTCGCCAACGCTTCCGTCGACCAGGTGATGAGCCCCAAGGACACGCTCTCGCTCACCTACTCGGTGCTCACCGAGACCCAGAAGAAGCGCTTCGAGCAGGAGGACGAGCTCGACTTCTCGTTCGGGATCCAGAACCTGGCGCGCTTCCGCGGCAACGTCTTCAAGCAGCGCGGCTGCGTGTCGCTGGTGGTCCGGATGATCCCCTTCAGCGTCAAGACGTTCGAGGAGCTGCGGCTCCCCGCGGTGATCTCCAAGCTGGCCGAGCGGCCGCGCGGCCTGGTGCTGGTGACCGGACCGACCGGCTCGGGCAAGAGCACCACGCTGGCGGCGATGATCGACAAGATCAACCGCGAGCGGCGCGGCCACATCATCACGGTCGAAGACCCGATCGAGTTCATCCACAAGCACCAGAACTGCATCGTCAACCAGCGCGAGGTCGGCACCGACACCAAGTCCTTCTCGTCGGCGCTGAAGTACGCGCTCCGCGAGGATCCGGACGTGATCCTGGTGGGCGAAATGCGCGACCTGGAGACGATCTCCGCCGCGCTGACCATCGCCGAGACGGGTCACCTGGCGCTGGCCACGCTGCACACCAACTCGGCTCCCGAGGCGATCAACCGGATGATCGACGTCTTCCCCTCGACGCAGCAGGCCCAGGTGCGGGCCCAGTTGTCGTTCGTGCTGGAAGGAATCGTCACCCAGGTGCTGCTCCCCCGGGCCACCGGCAAGGGCCGCGTGATGGTGGCCGAGATCCTGGTCGCCACCCCGGCAATCCGGTCGGTGATCCGCGACGACAAGGTCCACCAGATCACCTCGCTGATGCAGGCCGGCAAGAAGCACGGCATGCAGACCATGAATGATTCGCTGTACCAGTTGTACATGTCGCGCGAGATCGTCAAGGAAGAGGCGCTCCGCGTGTCGCCCAATCCGGCCGAGTTCCTGAGGTCCATCGGCGAGGTGCCGGTGGAGGATCAGGCGATCGCGGCGGTGCGGTAGAAATGTCGTAGGTCGTAAGTCGTAAGTCGTAAAACACCCGAAGGGCCGGTTCCGACCAGAGAGCTGACCTTTCGGAGCCTATGACCTACGACCTGCGACGTACGACCCCAAGAGATTTCGCCCCATCACGGAGTGACAACCAATGCCCGTCTTCGAATACACCGCCAAGAACGCCGCCACCGGCCAGATCCTCAAGGGCAACCTCGACGCCCCGTCGCGCGATGACCTGATCGGCCACCTGCGGAAGAACCGGATGATCCTGGTCTCGCTGCGCGAGGCGCCGCGGGAGATCAAGTTCAAGATGCCGGGCAGCGGCGGCATCGGCACTCGCGACGTGGTGATCTTCACCCGCCAGTTCGCCACCATGATCAACTCGGGACTGCCGCTGGTGCAGTCGCTCAACATCCTGGCGGCGCAGACCGAGAACCCGGCGCTCAAGGAGGTCACCCGGGCGGTGGTCTTCGACGTGGAGGCCGGCAACACTCTGGCAGATGCCTTCTCCAAGCACCCCAAGGCGTTTCCGCAGCTGTACGTCAACATGGTGGCGGCCGGCGAGGCGGGCGGCATTCTCGACACCATCCTGCTGCGGCTGGCCACCTTCCTGGAGAAGAACGACGCCCTCATCCGCAAGGTGAAGAGCGCGATGATCTATCCCGGCGTGATCATCACCGTGGCGGCGGGAGCGATCGCGATCCTGCTGATTTTCGTCATCCCGGTCTTCCAGGAGATGTTCGCCTCCGTGGGCGGCGTGCTGCCGCTGCCGACCCGGATCGTGATCTGGCTGTCGGAGTTCCTGCAGGGCTACTGGTGGGCGGTGCTCGGCACGATCGGCATCACCGCCATGCTCGGCAAGCGCTACTACGCATCGGTGGGCGGTCGGCGGCGGATTGACGCCCTGATGCTCGGCTTTCCGGTGCTCGGCGACGTGATCCGGAAGTCGGCGGTGTCGCGCTTCACCCGCACCCTGGGGACCCTGATCTCGTCGGGCGTGTCGATTCTCGAGGGACTTGAGATCACCGCCAAGACCGCCGGCAATGCGGTGGTGCAGGATGCCATCATGGAGTCGCGCTCCTCGATCGCCGGCGGCGACACCATCGCCGGGCCGCTGGAAAAGTCGGGCGTCTTCCCGCCGATGGTGATCTCGATGATCGCCGTCGGCGAGCAGACCGGTGGTCTCGACGAGATGCTCTCGAAGATCGCCGACTTCTACGACGACGAGGTCGACGTGGCGGTGAGCGGATTGCTGGCGCTGATGGAGCCGGTGATGATCCTCTTCCTCGGCGTGGTCGTCGGCGGCATCATCGTGGCGATGTACCTGCCGATCTTCGGGATGATGAACACGATCCAGTAGGCGAGGCAACGACAGCGGTGGCCGCCTTGCACGCGTAAGCTTACCCGTCAAGAATACAGTGGAAAGCTAGACTTTCAGGCTTTGTGTCTTGGCAAAAAGGTGCAGGGCGGCACATCGCCAAGACGGTCATGTCGCCGCTCCGTCTTGTAGCCGCCGAGGCAGGAATTCAAGATCCGCGAGCGCATTGAGTTCAATCCAGCGGCGAAAGAAGGGATCGTCGAAGTGGTGACGCCCCGCGTGACGCGCAAGAAGTTCCTTGTCACCAAGCGCCTTGATGGCCTTGGACACCGTGCTTGGTGGCCCCAGGTGGAAGCGGCCGCGCGCCGCAGTCGACGTCGGCTCGAGTTGCGGATCCGCCGCCAACGCGCGGAGAATCCGCCGCTCACGATCATTGCAGGTGGTCCACAGTCGCTCGTGGAGCGCGGCGGTGGTCTCCACATACGCGTCCATCGCACGCGCCGGGTCCCCATGTCCCATCGCACGCGCGTATTCCCAGGTCGCCCCCGCAAGGAGGACCACATCGCGCGTGCGCGGCCCGGCAAGTGCGATGATACTGCGGGCCGTCGCGTCTGCCAGCGGTATCCCTGATGCCTGCGACCTCGCGACGATCCAAGCGGCGAACTCATCCGTGGGGATCGGCCCCACCGCCAAGGTGCCGGTGGCCTTCCAGAGCGCGCGGTGCCGATTGGTCACCATTTCCTCGATAAGGCTCCGTGCGCAACCGGCCAACACGTAGCTGATATGCCGATGCCGTTCCAACGATGCCTTGAGCGCCCATTCGATATCCTCACCTCCCCACAGTAGCAAGCGCTGGAATTCATCCAGACCAAGCCCCAAGGTGAGCTTGCGCTTGGCCAGCTCTGCCTCGATCGCGTCGAGCGCCTCGGTAAAGAGGGCTGGCCTCGCCACCTGCGCACCCGGCTCGAGGTGAAGATCCAAGCTCGGCGTAGCTGTCCCGTCGGGGTTGGGCGTCATGGAGAGTCGAAATCTGAGCGTTGCCGCGAGATCCTGCAGAACAGTTTTCCAGGTCCGGCCGATGGCGTGATAGACGGCAGCCAGCAGGCGCCGGACGGCGGCATCCGGATCCACGGCCGTGGCCAGATTCACTATGACGACGGGCCGCTTTCCCTTGCGAACCTCCGCGGCGGCGACGTCCATCGTCGCCGTCTTTCCCATCCTGCGATCGCCGTACATCACCAGCTTGCTTCCGGGAGTCTCCCAGACCTCCCGAATCAGGGCAACCTCTGCCGTCCGGTCGGCAAAGTCCTCCCCTTGCGCCAGGGTGGTGACCTGAAAGGGATTTGGGGGACGAGTCATCTGACCATCTTGGATTCACCTTTAAGCGTGCCGCCAAAAGGTGAATCACCTTTTGGTGAAACCAAGTAGAACCAAGAGGTTCCTCCGATGTCCGCCCCGGTCCCGAAACGCCGATAGCTCTGTCGAGGTGATATCGATAGGTCGATACGCACGAACGGTGTCGCTGGCGAGCGTGGGCATTGCCTACCCGGTTTGTCTCCGATTTAACGCCAAAAACGGGTCTCCGAATCAAAGACAAAGGGTCTCCGAATCAAGTACGTGCAGGAGGCAGGCAACGACATCGGTGGCCGGTCGAGAGGCCGGTCATCACAAGAGCGCGTGGACCCTCTCTCAATCGGGGTTCACCGGTGGATGACTTGGGGTGCCCGTCGGCGTCCATACAGCTTCGGGGTGTCGCTGTGTCGAAAGCGGACAAGTGGGTGCTCTGCTCGGCGTTGGGCTTGGACTCCCGACCGGGCCGGGAACAATCGGTGCTGGAGTGACGGGCGCAGTGATTGGCGCGGGAATAGGACCCACAACTGGAGCCGTCGTTGGTGCGTTGATGGGGAGCCATTGGTGCCGTTGCTGATATCATGGTGATGCTGGCACAGAAACCCGATATCATACCGATCGACCAAGCCCTGCGCTAGGCGTTGAGGAGAAGGCCGAGCGATGGTGAACGCCGTCAGTTTGGTGAATGCATCCAGCAGGAAAAGGGTGGTGGACCTGAACCCTTACGCCAATTTCGAGCGCCCGTTCAGACCTGGCGACCAGGCCGTATTCGGCAAGCTCACTCAAGGGCTGGTCGGTGAGCGTTGTACTCGCTGGCGCGGGACCTTTGCAGGCGGACTGATCCTGGATTTCGGGGCGCTTGTTTCCGACACCAATCGCCGTTTTCCGAACCTCTCACAGGATCGCGGAGAATCGGTTCTTTCCACCTGGGGATGCGACGTCGTGGGGTCTCAAGGTGGCCATGTTCTGGTTGACAGCCGGAAGGATGATTCCAAGGCGGTCACACACTTCGTATCGCTACTCGTTGGCAGCATGGTGGAGGACCTGATGCTGGAGCCGGCTGATTTGTCCCTGACGATTGTCTTTTCCAACACCCGGCAGCTTGAGCTGCGTACAGATCCCGCTGACCCCGATCTGGACCAATGGTTTATCGAACTGCCAAATGGATGTTCAGTGGGAGCGTCGGCATCCGGCAGGTGGCATGTGAATTCGCAAAGCTAGAAGTGGTTGGTAATGTCCCTGAAGCTGCAGAAATATTGTCCCGGAGAATCGTTCACCCCCAAAGTTGCTCTACTCGGCCGTGCTCGCGCCGCTGCGTCGTCAGTCCTCGAACCCTGCCGGAACGATCGCGCCGCGCACAGTTCCCAAATCCGCGACTGAGGCGCCGTGGTGCTTCATGACCGCCTCCCACCGTGCCGAGAGTGTGCGTACCTGCTCGTCGATGATCGCAGACGCCTCGTCTCGAGCCAGCCCGAAGACCTGAGTTTCGCTCAACAGGTTCGCCCGTCGCGCCAGTCGGCCATCGCGACCGACGAAGAGCGCGAGTTTGTGCTCACGAGAGGATTGCGGCTCCGTTGGGACGACATCAAAGACCGGCGACAGGCGCCAATCGTCCTGCCCCCACGCGATGACGGCATGATTGCGGGGATGGTCATCACCATTCGAGACCAACGCGTTGAACACCGCTCGGCGGAAGAGCTGGCGCCGGTCAGCATCCGGCTGGCAGGATCGCCGCCGAATCTCCTCGGCCAGCCCCAGGTAGGACCACCGTCCGTCCGCCACTTCGTCGGCGTCGAGGAGGGTCAGCCCGCTGAGGTATCTCGCCCGCCGCGGTGAGGACACCGGCCCCTGACGGTCGAACCGCTCGACCAGGAGCACCGGCCGGCCTCCGATCGACAGGACCCGGTGTGCCGGGGCATCGATCCCGCACTCCGCTGCGAGTGACAGGAGCCCGGCCTCCACTGCCGCCATGTTGTAGCGGTCCTTTTTGCCCGGAAACTTGGCCAGCCACATCCGGTCATCGTCCTTCACGAGCGCCTTCGGCCTCGCCCCGCCCATCGACACGCCATGCAAGAGAAGAAGGGCCGCCCGCCGGGTCGCTGCGGTCGCCGGCCCCCCATCCTCGAGCACTTCTGCGGCATTGATCAATGCGGGGAGCGCAATGGCATCATGGACCTCCGTCTCGGCGCTCGGGGCCAGAGACGTTGGCCCAAATGCCAAAGCGCCCGGGCGGTCGTTGCCTGCCGCGAGGAGGTACGCCATTTCCGAGAGCTCCTCGTTGACGCCGAGAGCGTACTCGATGACCCTTCGCCCCCACGCGTCTGGTGAGGCATCCCGAAGCGCGCCGTAGAGACCCCGGTGCTGGGTGGTGTCGGGGAAGTCGCCGCGCTGGAGTGGGAGCGTGATCGGGTCGATCGGCACTGCTGATGGGCGTCGAAGGTAGGATCGGCCATAGGCGAATCCTCCAACCATTGAACGCCCGGACTCCCTTTGTTCAACCCGGCCGCACACCACGGGAGTTGTCTCGCCCGGTAGATGGATGAACGCGTAGCAGTGTCGCTGCTCCGGGGGACTAGAAGTCATCGTCGATCTTCTGCGTCCGGCGGACCCGATGACCGAGCTGGGCGAGCCCCAGGGCCGCCCCGGTCTGGTCCTCTGCCGGGTCCATCAGGGGGGCAAGCGCGTCTTCGAGTCCGAGCGCCCAAAGGACCGTGATGAGAACGCCAAGGCTAACGCCCGGCTTCCCTCGCTCCAAATTTTGAATGGTCGGCGTTGATACACCGATTTTTTCCGCCAAGAGCGCCTGCGTCCATCGACGTCGAAGGCGCGCCACGCGTATCGATCGCCCCAGTCGACGAATGATCGACACGGCGGCTGACGGGAGAGGTGGTTTCAAATGTTTGCGCTTCATGTATAATATAATAGTGCTTAGCCGTCATAAAAGCAAGTATAGTATGTCTCTCTGGTTTCGGAGGAATGCGCGGAACCAGGTTTTGACCCGCCTCCCTGTCTCCGGATTAACGCCAAAAACAGGTTTCCGAATCAAGTGCGTGCGAGGCGAGGCCCTCGACATCGGTGGCCGGTCAGTGAGGCCGGTCACCACGAGTTCTGAATTGAAGAGCTGGTTCTGATCGCTGGAAAGCGGACGTGTGTCAGCAGCTCGTGGCCGACGAGAGCGACCGACTCTGGGCCACCACGAAGCCGCCGGGCAGCCTAACTGTCTTTGCCGTGTGTTCACCATCGGGCCCGAGAATCGCCGCAGTTCCCATTCCTGACGAATGCCGACACGACAGAGCCGGCCCCGTTGGTCATGAATGAAGCGCAGCAACTCCCTGGGGGGGGGGGGATTCCAGTCACGCTGAATGTTCCACATGTTTCACTTGTTTCATTCGTTTCATCGCCCCGAGCGATCGATCTCCTGCCGTTTTTCCTCCGGGAACAGAATTCCTGTGATCGCTGTTTCCGATGTGGAACCGTGATCAAGGTGTTACAACCCGGCACGATGCCGGGTGCCACGATTCCCAGGCCAAGTTGATGATTTTCATCTCCAGGAGATTTTATGCGTCATATTGCGGTTACCCTCGGACTCGCGCTCATGGTGGCTGGCATCTCGCCCGACACCGCCTCGGCGCAGAGGTCGATCTACCTTTACGGCACAGTCGGCGGTACCTCCTCGATCAACGACCTCGATGACGCGGAGACCACCAACTTCTCCTCCGAGTTCACCGGCGGTGGCGGAGTCGGATTCCAGTACAGCAAGGTCATCGGCATTCGCGGCGACTTCATGCTTTCACAGCCGTCGATCGATGGCGCAGGGATCTCCGCGCTGTCGGACAACAGCGACATCGACCGGGTTTTCTACGGCGGCGAAATCACCTTCAGCCTGCCGACCAGCGGGCGCTTCGTGCCGTTCGTCGGCGTGGGCGGCGGTGCAGTGTCGCTCGATCCCGACGAGGGCGGGAGCTTCACCAAGGCCGCCTTCCGTAGCTCGCTCGGCTTCACCTACCGGGTGCCGGGCGCCGACGCGCTGGGGATCCTGGTGCAGGGGACCGGCTGGGCCTACTCGTTCGACCGCTTCGGGGTCGACAACAACCAGTTCGACATCGTCTACAGCGCCGGCATCAAGTACTCGTTCCGGCTGTAGCAGTTCTCGTCGGCCAACCGGTTGTTGCAACGTGCAACAATCGATGGCCCAGCGACCGGCAACAAGGTGAGCCATCGGGGTGGCGGGTCTCTGGACCTGCCGCCCCGATTGGCGTTTGGGGAGTGCCGCACCTTCCCGCACCCCGCAGTAGATTGATGGATGCTCGCCATCCTGCTGTTGCTCGCCTCGGCGCCACCGGCGTCTGACAGTACTCAACTCGTTGCTGCCATCCGCAAGGCGCCGGCTCCGCTCCGTGTCGCGCTGACGCGGAGCTATAGGGCCCGCGAGTGGCAACCGATCTGGAGTATTGCCGACCAACCGTCCCCGGCCGCCCGGCGGCTGGTCCGGGAGCTCGGCCAGGCCGCCGACCGGGGACTCGATCCGAAGCGGTTCGACGCGCCACGCCTGCATGACTTGCTCAACGCGTGGGACACCACCGCGAGTGCGCGGGCTAACTTCGACGCCGCCCTCTCGGTGGCGGTACTCCGCTATGCCCGGGCACTCGACCGCGGTGTGGTAGATCCGGTGGCGATCCATCCCACCCTCGCCCTCAAGCGCGCGCCGTTCGATGATGCGGCGGTGCTCACTGCGCTCGGCGCCGGAGATCCGGTCGCAGTGCTCCGCGGCCTGGAGCCACCGTTCTACCAGTACCAGCGGTTGCTGGCCGTGCTGCAGGGCTTCCGGGTCATGTTGCCCGACACCGCGCTCACGCGCCTGCCTGCCTGGTCAAGGGTGGTGCATGCGGACTCACTGCTGCCGGGAGCGCCGGCGTTGCGGCGACTGCTGACCATGCTGGGAGATCTGCCACGGGGCAGCAGCGCGCCGGATGTCGCAACCGACACGGTGTACGATGCCTCATTGCAGGCCGCAGTGACCCGCTTCCAGCGCCGACACGGCCTCACTCCGGATGGCGTGCTCGGACCGGCGACGCGGCGATCGCTCGAACGGAGCACCGCCTCCAGGATCAGACAGATCGAACTGACGCTGGAACGATGGCGCTGGTTGCCGCGCGAGCAATCAGCGGCACCGATCATCGTCAACATCCCGGCGTTCCGCCTCGATGCCTTGCGTGCCCTCCCCGAACTGGAGGCCGAGACGCTCAGCATGGACGTGGTGGTCGGAACCGCGGTCACGCACGGTACGCCGCTCCTCGCGGCGCGGCTCAGGCAAGTTGTCTTCCAGCCGTGGTGGAACCTGCCGCGCTCGATTGCAGTCGAGGAGATCCGGCCCAAGGCGTTGCTCGACTCCTCCTTCCTGGTGCGCGAGGGATACGAGTTGCGTCGCGACCAGAAGCCGATCGCCGCGACTCCCGGCGCGATCGACTCGATCGGCATCGACGTCCGGGTTCACCAGCGCCCCGGGCCGCTCAACGCCCTCGGCCGCGTCAAGTTCCTGATGCCCAACGGCGAGGATATCTACCTGCACGACACACCGTCGCAGGCACTCTTTTCACGCTTGCGGCGCGACTTTTCGCATGGCTGCATCCGGGTCGCCGATCCCGGTGCGCTGGCGGCCTTCGTGCTGCGCAGTCTTCCGGACTGGAACCCCGACCGCGTTGCCGAAGCGATGGGCGACACCGTTTCGGTAACGGTGACGCTGCCCGAACCGGTGCCGGTCTTCCTGGTCTATCACAGCGTCGAGGTACGGGAGAACGGCGAGGCGTGGTTTCATCCCGACGTGTACGGGCACGATGCGCTGTTGGCAGAGGAGATCCGTCGGCCCGGGAGCGGGAGGAGGGACGTGGGGGGGGGGAAGGTGAAAGGTGAAAGGTGAAAGGTGAAAGGTGAAAGGGGGCGCAGGTCCTCGTTCACCATTCCCCGGTTCACCGTTCACCCGGCGCCCCGCAGGGGCGCCCCCTTTCCCCTTTCACCTTTCCCCTTTCACCTTTCCCCTTTCACCTTTCACCTGTTCCGTCCCTCCCCCGATCCGGTGGTAATGCGAACCCGTGTGCAGTCACATCCGGATACTGGAGTCGCACGTATCGTCTGAGTATCATCGGTGAGCCCCGACGGGCCACGCCATTCCACTGCCATTCAAAGGACTTGTCATGATGCCATCTCGTCGCGCATTCCCGTGCCTGGTCGTGTCGCTGTTGTTGCTCCTCGCAGCGTGCAACACCGAATCCGATCCGCTTACTCGTGAACAGGTGGCGGCCCCTGCCTTCGCGCGAACGGCGGTCGATCAGGATGCGGAGGAGCCGATCGTCTCTCCGGTGCTGGCGGCGATGAACGAGCAGTTGGCGGCAAACGATTCACCCTACCGGATCAGCAAGGCCGAGTTGATCATGCACGCAGACGGCTATCAGGGGTCGTCGCTGACACTGGTGGCCGACGACCGGAGCCGCGGCATCGGCACCGAGTGGGTGCCGGGCGACCCGCGTCGCGGCGGCCGGACCGGCGTCAGCTACGCCATCGACCCGCGCCAGGCGTTCGGGCCGTTCATCCGGGCGGGGGGGGGATTCCAGCAACTCACTTTCCCGCAGGTAGAGTCACAGCTCGAGGAGGGGATGTCGGCTTGGCGCGCCCAGCAGTGCGCGGTGGCCGGCATTGACAGGGTGCCGGTACCGGCCGGGATCGACCCCGACTTCATCGACAACCTGGTGCTCGGCAGCGATGGCGCGGGGCGGTTGGTGGTCCAGATTTCCGATCTGGTGCAGGGAGGGTGGCAGCCGCTCTCCTTCTTTACCGCGATCGGCGGGCCGACCGGCGGCAACATCCTCGGGGTGGCCTTCACCCTCTCGTTCGCGTCTGGCGGAATCCGCACCGACATCGACGGCAACGGCAAGGACGACACGGGGCTGGTCGAGATCTACTACAACGGCAACCGGGTCTGGAGCAACAACGGCCCTCTGGGCACCATCGACTTCTTCTCGATCATCACCCACGAGACCGGTCACGGGATGGGGCTCGGGCACTTCGGCAAGGTGTTCGTGACCAAGCGCGATGCCGCCGACGGCCTGCAGGTGGCCGACGTCAAGTTCGCCCCCAAGGCGCTGATGAACGCGGTCTACATCACCGGCCGGAGCGAGATCGGCGGCACCGACCAGTCGGCGTTCTGCCAGATCTGGGGGAGCACGCGGTAGCTGGAGGGGGAGGGCGTGAAAGGTGAAAGGTGAAAGGTGAAAGGTGAAAGGTGAAAGGTGAAAGGTGAAAGGGGGCGCGGGTCCTCGTTCACTATTCCCCGGTTCACCGTTCACCCGGCGCCCCGCAGGGGCGCCCCCTTTCACCTTTCACCTTTCACCTGTTACATCCCCCCTAACGCGTCTCCCAGCGCACTGCCGCGAAAGCCTCTCTCAGAAAGGCGACGAAGTGCGCGCTCCGCGCTGAACCGCCTGTGCGGCTCGGCGTCAATGCCATGATGTCGGCGCTCGGCAGGGTACAGTCGGGGAGGAGCCGCACCAACCGTCCCGCCGCGAGATCTCCAGCCACTGACCACTCCGAACGCACCATCACTCCTGCTCCTGCCAACGCCCACTGCCGCACCACTTCACCGTCATTGCTGGCGCGGACCGGTTCGACGCGCACCGTGACCTGGCCGGTACTGCACTGGAAGCGCCAGAGGGTGGTGTCCTCCTCATTTTCGCGGATCGCCAGGCAGGGGATGCCGCGCAGGTCGGCCGGCGTGACGGGGAGTCCGTGCCTTTCGACCAGCTTGGGGGCGGCGCAGAGGATCCGCGCGTTGGGGGCGAGCCGGATCCCGATCAGCGAAGAGTCGCGCAACGCCCCGATGTGAATCGCCACATCCCAGGCCGAGGTGGGGATTCCTCCCAGGCGATCAGTGAGATCGAGGTCGACTGAAATGGTGGGGTGGCAAGCGGCGAATTGGTGGACCAAACCGGCTACATGGGTGCGACCGAATCCCATCGGCGCCAGGACGCGCAACCGGCCAGCCACGATCCCCTGCCTGGCCTGAACCTCATCAGCGAGGGCCGCCAGTGATTGCGCGATGGGAGCACCGCGGTCGGCAAGGAGGGTGCCCTCGTCGGTGAGGGCGATCCGGCGGCCGCTGCGGTGCACCAGGCGCACCCCCAGGCGACGCTCCAATTCCTGCAAGCGTTGGGTGACGGCAGAAGCGGTGACATCAAGCTGCCGGGCGGCGGCGGCCAGGGTCGGTGCGCGGGCGATGGCGGCGAAGAAGGCGAGGTCGTGGGAATTCAGCATTAATGCAAAGTTAAGTAATGGTGTCAAATCTTTCAATTGCACATGGAGTTTCATTCTGCGACATTTACCTATCGAGAGCCCCGTGCCCTGATCCCAATTGCCGAGAGACAACATGCTCGAAATCCGCGATCTCACCCTCAGCTACCCCAACGGTGTCGCCGCCCTCTGCGGGGTGAGTCTGACGATTCCCCGCGGTCTCTTCGGGTTGCTGGGTCCCAATGGGGCTGGCAAGTCGTCATTGATGCGTATCTTGGCGACTCTGCAACCGGCAGACAGTGGCACGGTCACCTTCGATGGAGCCGACATCTTCGCTGATCCGGTGGCCCATCGCCGACGGTTGGGCTATCTGCCCCAGGATTTCGGGGTGTATCCGGGGATGTCGGCTCTGGCGCTCCTGGATCACTTCGCCGTGCTGAAGGGGATGGGCAATGCTGCGGCACGTCGCCAGGCGGTGGAAGAGCAACTGGTGCGCACCAATCTTTGGGATGATCGTCGCCGGGCGGTGAGCAGCTATTCGGGCGGGATGCGACAGCGCTTCGGCATCGCCCAGGCGCTGCTGGCGCGGCCTTCGCTGGTGGTAGTGGATGAGCCGACGGCGGGGCTGGATCCCGAGGAACGTCATCGTTTCCACAACCTCTTGGCGGAAATCGGCGAGGAGGTGGTGGTGATCCTCTCGACCCACATTGTCGAGGATGTGCGCCAGCTCTGCTCCCGCCTGGCGATCATCTCCCGGGGGGAGGTGGTGTCTGAAGGGACTCCCGGCGCCCTGGTGGCGGGACTTGAGGGGCGGGTGTGGTCGGCCACCGGGTCGCGCCGGGAGATCGACCTGCTGGCCCCGCTCGCTCCCGTGCTGTCGATGCAGTGGTTTGCAGGCAAGCTGGCGATCAGGGTTCTGGCCGACCGCGCCCCATCGCCGCGCTTCTCGCCCGTCGTTCCGGATCTCTCCGACGCCTATTTCGCCGCTCTGAATCTGGGGGGGGGAGTGTGAGCCGGCTCAGAGCGGTGATCGCCTTCGAGTGGCGTCATCAGGTCCGGCAACCGGCCTTCGCCGCGGGCGCCCTGGCGCTCGGTGGTTTCGCGGCGGTCATGGTCGCCACCGGGTACGGACCTGCAGCGGCCCGGATCAACTCGCCGTACGTGGTAATGCTGTCGCTTGGCCTGTTGTCGCTGATGGCAACTTTCGTGGTCACCTTCTTCGCGGCGGCAGCAGCACTCCGCGACCGTGAACACCGGATGCACGAACTGCTGTTCGCGACACCGCTGACCATCGGCGATTGGTACTTGGGCCGCTGGCTCGGAGTGCTTGCTGCCGCGCTGGCAGTGACGGCGGTCGCGGCGGTGGTGCTGATGGCGGGTCCGTTCGTCCTGGGCGTCGATCCGGAACGGGTCGGAGCGTTGCGGGCCCCGCCCTACCTCCATGCCATGGCGCTGATGGTGATTCCGAATCTGGTGCTGGTGAGCAGCGTGCTCTTTGTTGCGGCCGCGCGCTCGCAGAGCGCCATTGTCACCTATCTCGGCGGAGTCGCCATCTGGGCGGCCTTCTGGGTGACGGCGCTGGTGGTTGACTCCCCGATCCTCGCCGGTGCGGCTCCGGCAAAGGATGCGCTGGCCCGCGCCGCCATTCTCGATCCGTTCGGGCTGTCGGCTTTCTTCGAACAGACCCGGTACTGGACGCCGGGGGAGCGCAACAGCCGACTGCTGATGCTCGACGGGAGAATGCTGCTCAACCGGCTGCTCTGGCTTGCGGTCGCCGCGCTGATCATGGTGACGGGTCGGCGCAACCTGGCGTCCCGGGTGCTGCATCCCCGGCTGACCTCGCCGAAGGCGCCGGTCGACAAGGCCGGGCGGGCAGCAGCGCAGTCAGGCGCAGAAGTGCTGCCGCTCTCGCCACTCGCGGTGTTCGGCCACATCGCGCGCCTGGAGCTGAGGCTGGTGCTCGGACACTGGTCATTCATGGCGGTGCTGGCGATCTGGGTCGCCATGGTCGGGATCGAGATCGTCTCGGAGATCGGCTCCGCGGAGTACGGCGCGAGGCTGCTCCCGACCACGGCGCTGGTTATCGACCGGATGAGCGATCCGCTGGCGCTGATCGGTCGATTGGTGGGGCTCTACTTCGCTGCCGATCTGGTCTGGCGGGACCGGCTCGGCCAGATTCATCACCTCATCGACGCGACGCCTGCCGCCGCGGTGGTGCGGATGCTGGGGAAGCTGACGGCGTTGCTCATCCTCCCAGTGATTCTGTTGGCCACCGGCCTGCTGACCGGCACCATCATCCAGGCTGCGCTTGGCTACCGGGATCTCCGGCTGGATGTGCTGCTGCCGCTGTTCTGGTATCTCACCTTCCCGCTGATGCTGTTCGCGGTGGCGGCGTTCGCCTTGCAGGTGATCGTCCCTGACCGGTGGATCGCGATGCTGGGCGGGATCATGGTAGCGGTGCTCGGCATGGACGGCACGATGCTCGGTGTGAATCATCCGATGCTCCGCTATGCGGCGTTTCCGGTGACGCCGTTCTCCGATTTCGACGGCTTCGGCGCTGCCCCGCGTTCGTTCGCCGCTTTCGCGGCCTGGTGGACGACGGTCGCCGGTCTGCTGCTGCTGGTCAGTTGGGGATTGTGGCGGCACGGCAGCGATGTCACCATGCGTTCCCGGATAGCGGCATTCCCGCGAATGGTCGGTCCGGCCGGTGGTCGCATCGCGAAATCATTGCTGGTACTTCTGGTTGCCACGGCCGTCTGGCTGGCCCCTGCGGTGGCACGGACCACCCGCTTCCCGGACCGGGATTCCCAACTGGCCAACCGGGCCGAATACGAGCGCTCGTATCGAAGTTTTCACTGGTTGCCTCATCCGGCCATCGTGGCAGCCAGGATCACTGTGGACCTGGAGCTCGCCGACCGGCGTGCCGGAATCAACGGCGAGCTGCTGCTGGTCAACAACACCGGCCACCCCGTCGATTCCATCATGGTGGCTATCCCTCGGGAAGCTGCAGCCGCGACGGTGGTGATGGACGGGGCCACGGTCGTGCGCCGGGACCCGGAGCACGGAGTGCTGTTGCTGGTGTTCGCGCCGGCGATGGCGCCGGACGACAGTGCCCGGCTCACCTTCAGCCACCTGATTGATCGCGGGGGGATCCATGCTGATGCCCCCCCCCGGGACGTCACCGGCAACGGCACTCGATTGATGAGCAGTGCCATGATGCCGACGCTCGGCTACAGACCAGAGCTCGAGCTGCAGGAAGCTCGTGACCGCAAGGCCCGGCAGCTCACCGGCCCACCGCTCGTCCGGCTTCGCGCATCCGAGGTCGCCGCGGCGCCGGGCGGGACGGCATGGCTGCGGCTCGACCTTTCCGTCGGCACCGCACCGGAACAATCAGTGGTGGCCCAGGGAACTCTGGTGGCCCGCTGGGACAGTGCCGGCAAGGCGTGGTACCGCTATCGTACCGCGCACGAGATTACCCCCGTATTCGGATTTCTGTCCGCGGTCCTGACGCGACAGTCGGTCTCGCGGGGAGGGATCACGGTCGAGGTGTGGCACCATCCCGGTCACGGAGTGAACGTGCCGCGGATCGCCGAGGCGGCGCTGAGATCGGTGGAGGTGCTCAGCCCGCGCCTGGGAGCGCTGCCCGACACGATGCTGCGGATCGTTGAAGTGCCGCGCTGGGCGGCGTTTGGCGCGATGGCGTTGTCCGGGATGATTCTCTTTCCGGAATCACGCGGCTTTCTGGTCGACGAGGAGACCGGTCCTGTGGACCAGCTGCTCAGGCGAATCGGCCACGAGGTGGCGCACCAGTGGTGGGGACACCGGCTCTCCCCCCCCCTGGCGGAGGGCAGTCTGGTCCTGGTCGAATCGCTGGCCAAGGATGCCGAGCAGCTGGTGGTGGCGGCGGTTCACGGTCCGGCTGCCGTAGCCGAACTGCTGGGATGGGACGAGGACCGCTATCTGGCCGGTCGCAGCGAATCGGGCGATCTCGAGCCGACGATGGCAAGAGCCGCGGCGGAGGACTGGCTGTACTACGGCAAGGGGGCGCTGATGATGCATGCCCTTCGCCGGAGTCTCGGCGACACTGCCGTGGACCGCGCACTTTCAGGACTGCTGGCTCTGGGCAGCGGTCCCTCCGGGAAAGCCACCGTTCTTCACCTGCAGGAATTGCTTCTGCACGAGGCCGGCACCGCCGCCGATTCAGCGGAGGTCAGCGAATGGTTCGTCGGCCGGACCACCTGGGATGTCCGGCTCGACGCCGCAACTGTCATCGGCGATTCAGTGCGACTCGCCGTCTCGGCGCTCAAGCAGCCCGATCCGGCGCAACCTTTCGGAGCAGCAATCGGGAGCACGATCGTTGAGGTGGTGTTGCGGGATCCCGGGGAAAGGGAGATCGTTCGCGGAACGGTCAACCTGACCGGCGGATCCGGGACGATCTTGCTGCCGTGGTCGACCACCGCAGTCCGGGCCGTGCTCGATCCGGACTTCAGGCTGATCGACATCGATCGCACCAACAACCAGGGAGCGGTGATCCCGCCATGACGCCAGAACTGTCCGCCACGCCCGCGCTGCTGATTGATGCCGGGCGGCTCGAGCGCAATCTGGCCCGGGTCGCCAACTACGCGGCCTGCCACGGGCTGGCTTGGCGGCCGCACGTCAAGACGCACAAGTCGGCGTGGGTGGCTGCCCGCCAGATGGCCCACGGCGCGATCGGCCTGACCGCTGCCACACCGCACGAGGCGGAGGTCATGGCCACCGTCACCGATGACGTTCTGCTCGCCTATCCACCTATCGGGGCCGGGCGGCTGGACCGGATCGGGCGGCTCGCCACTCGCTGCCGCCTGGGTGTGATGCTCGATTCCTCTGAGTCGGCGGAGTATCTCTCCCGCACCATGATCGAGCACGCGACGACCGCACGGGTGCTGGTTGAAGTGGACGCCGGGATGCGGCGCACGGGAACCGCCGATGTCGCCTCCGCCGTGGCACTCGCCGAACGGATTGCGGTACTGCCGGGTCTCGCCTTTGAGGGATTCGGATTCTATCCGGGCCATCTGCGCAGCGCAGGGTCCGAATCGGATGCACCGCTCGACGAGTTGTCCGGGCTGGTTGGCTGCCTCCGCGCCGCTGCCGAAGCGGCTGGTATCGAGGTGCGCACCATCTCGGCGGGCTCGACTCCGCTGCTCTGGCGCAGCCACGAAATCGCGGGGATAACCGAATTGAGGGCCGGGACAGCCGCCTACTTCGACCGCACTTCAGTGGCAGGCGGGGTATGTCGACTGGACGAGTGCGCCGCGACGATCCTCGCCACGGTGGTGAGCACGGCAGTGCCGGGACAGGCGATAGTGGATGCCGGGGTGAAAGCGCTCGGCCGCGAGCCGATCCGCGGCAGCGAGGCAGACGGCTTCGCCTCCATCATCGACCGTCCGGAAGTGCTCGTGACGAGACTTTCGGAGGAGCACGGCACCCTCGACCTCAGCCGCACCAACTGGCAGCCACGGGTCGGTGATCTGGTGCGGCTGCTGCCCAATCACGCCTGCGTCGCGGTCCACAATTTCGACGCCATGACGGTAGTTCATCCGGACGGCAGCATCGAGGAGCGGCCGGTGGAGGCGAGAGGGCGAGGGCGCCCCGCAGGGGCGCCGGGTGAACGGGGCGCGGCAGAGCCGCGCGGGTGAACGGTGAACGTGAAAGGTGAAAGGTGAAACGTGAAAGGGGCGCGGCAGAGCCGCGCGGGTGAACGGTGAACGGGTGAACGGGGGGACGGTGAACGAGAAACCGAACCCCCTTTCACCTTTCACCTTTCACCTTTCACGTCCCCCCCCCCGTTCACCCTCCTTCCGTCAGCACCGCCTTGGCATCGCGCTTCAGTCGTCCGCAGATCAATTCGCACAGTTGCCACACTTCCGGATCGGCGACGTCGTAATAGACGTAGGCGCCGTCACGCCGTCTGGAGACCAGACCGGCGGTGTGCAGCACGCCGAGGTGTCGGGAGGCGTTGGCCTGGGTCTGACCGGTGGCGGCAACCAGCTCGGTGACGCTGAGCGGGCCGTCGCGCAGGGCATCGAGCAACGCCAGGCGCGCCGGTTCACCCAGCGCCCGGAACCGTTCGGCGACCGGCGCGAAGAGGGCGGGAGGGAGGTGCTCGCCCGCCGTCATTCCTGCTCCGGTCGTCGGCCCGTGGCGAGCCAACCGGCATAGCCGCCCGACAGATCGACCACGTCGGTGAAGCCCGCGGCCTCCAGCACCGATGTACCGATTGCCGAGCGGGTGCCGGCCTGGCAGTGGACGGCTAGCGGCGTGTCACGCGGCAGGGCGGCGAGTTCTGCTCGCACCTTGCCAAGCGGGTGATGCACCGCCCCGGGGATGTGGCCGGCCGCCCACTCGTTGGGTTCCCGGAGGTCGACCACGGTTCTCCCCCCCCCAATCAGCGTCTCTGCCGCGGTGACATCGCCGTGACGCGAGGTCGCCAGGATGTCGCCAGCCGTTGCCAGCGAGAGCGCTGCTCCACTCGCCAACCACCCGGATACATCGTCGAGTCCGATCGATGCCAATGCCAGCCGCGCCTCATTCGCATCCGCTTGGCTGTCCGCGATCAGGGTGATCGGGCGATCATAGTCGAGCAACCATCCCGCCCAGGTGGTGAACGCCTTGATCAGCGGGATGTTGATGCTGCCGCAGAGGTGACCGGCAGCGTACGCCGCAGCGGGACGGATGTCGAGGAACTGACCGGACTCCAGTTGGGCCGTCACGCTTTCGACAGCAGCCGACTGCAACGGAGCGCGCGGGCCGAGCAGCGGCGGGCCATCGCGGTTGATCCGCTTCATGGTGCCGAAGTAGGCAGGCGGAGTCGGTTGACCGTCGAGCACGGTGTCGACGAAGGCCGCCTCGGTGTTCAGGCCGAACGCCCAGTTGGTGCGCCGTTCGTAGCCCAGCGTGCTCGTGGGCATTGCGCCGAGTGCCTTGCCGCAAGCCGAGCCGGCGCCGTGGCCGGGCCAGATCTGCAGGTGGTCCGGCAGCGACCGGGTCCGCTGCAGCGAGGCGAAGAGCTGTCGTGCCCCGGTCACCATGGTGCCCTCGACGTGGGCCGCCTTCTCGAGCAGGTCGGGCCGACCGACATCGCCGACGAAGATGAAGTCGCCGGTCACCATTGCCACCGGCTCCTCGCTGCGGGCGGTGTCGGTCACCAGGAAACTCAGATGTTCCGGCGTGTGCCCGGGGGTGTGCCACACCTCCAGACGCACTCCCCCGAGCGTGATCAGGTGGCCGTCACCGATCAGCTCGGCGCCATCCTCCTTGGCGTAGCGGTACTGCCAGTCTGCCCCCCCCAGAGCGGAGAGCAGGAGAGTGGCGCCGGTGGCCGCAGCCAGCTCCCGGGCACCGGAGACGAAGTCGGCGTGGATGTGAGTTTCCGTCACCCGGGTGATCCGCAGTTTTTCGCGGGCCGCCACCTCGAGCAGCGGGGCGATGTCGCGCGGCGGGTCGATCACTATCGCCTCGCCGGTGCGCTGGCAGCCGATCAGGTAGGCCGCCTGCGCCAGGCGTTCATCGTAACAGCGGTGGACAAACATCGTCTCGGTCTCCCGGTGTGCGGGTCAGGTGAAAATGGTTTGCCAGAGCGTGAAGGCGGCCACCAGCATCAGCAGCACTGCGAACGCCTTGGTCAGATGACGGGCCGCAATCCGGGGTGCCAGCCGGGTGCCGATCACCATGCCCAGCAGCGCTGCCGCGGTCACCATCGCCACCAGTACCGGATCGAGCGACACCCGTCCGATCCAGCCGACCCCCGCAGTGGCAGTGTTGAGCGCGATAACCGCCAGCGAGGTGGCCGTGGCGACGGGGAGCGGCATTGCCAGTACGCCAACCAGCATCGGGACGATCATGAATCCCCCCCCCACACCCACCAGCCCGGTCAGGGTCCCCACCACCACGCCCGCAGGCAGCAGCAGCAACGGCGATCCGGCCGGCCCGCCACCACCCGGCGCGGCGGCCGGGGGCCGACTCGCCCGCCACCACATCGCTGCCGCAGCGAGGATCATCACCGCGGTGAAGAGCACCAACCGGGTCCGGTCGTCGATTGCCGCGCCCAGCCGGGCCGAGAGGTAGGCTGCAGCCATCGTCACCGCAGCGAACAGCGCCACCGGCCGGAGGGAGAGATGCCCCTGACGCCAGCGCCCCAGCGCCCCGACCAGCGCCGCTATCCCTACCACCGGCAACGACATCGGCACCGCCGTCGAGGCCGGGATACCCAGCGCGTGAACCAGCACCGGGACGGCCAGAATCGATCCGCCACCGCCGAGGAGACCGAGCGAGAGGCCGACGATGAGGAAGCCAACGAGTCCGGCGATGGTTTCAGTCATATGCACATATACTGATATGGTCCCGTAGAAATTGCAAGACCGGTTGCCCTGTCCGGCTTCGTTCGCCACCTTCCGGCATGGCCGACCCCATGGTGAATCGCCCGTCGAAGCTGGTCTCCGAACTCAAGCAGACCAAGCCGTTTCCATCCCTCACCCAGGAGGCGCTGGTCGGGATAGCCCGGAGCGCCTCGATGGTGGATCGGGCGGTGGCTCGGCTCACTGCGCCCTACGGACTCTCGACCGCCCAGTACAACGTGCTGCGGATTCTGCGTGGCGCCGGGCCGGACGGGATGGCCACCCTGGCGATTCGCGAGCGATTGATCGACCCGGCAGCGGCGATCACCCGGCTGGTGGACAAGCTCGATCGGGCCGGGCTGCTGGAGCGGGAACGGACCAGCTCCGACCGCCGCTGCATCGTCTGCCGGATCACGGCGCAAGGCCTCGCCGTGCTCGCCGAACTCGACCCCCAGTTGCAGGGGATCGACGCCCGGCTCAGCGCGGTGCTGGAACCCGCGGAGGTGAGTCGGCTGATCGAGTTGCTGGATCGGGTGCGCGAGGGGCTTTGAGGTTGGAGGTCGTAGGTCGTAGGTCGTAGGTCGTAGGTCGTAGGTCGTAGGTCGTAGGTCGTAGGTCGTAGGTCGTAGGTCGTAAGGGGTTGAGGTCTGGTGCCGTGATCGGTCATCGCTGGGGCGATTGCACCGTCAGGGCCCGTTCGATCAGCGCGGCCAGGCGTGCCCCCCCCCGGAGCAGGCGGTCCTCCAGGAGCGGCTGGACTTGCACCAGGTAGCTTCGATCGAGTGAGAGCGAGGCCGGGAGAAAGCCGTAGACCACGTCGCGGCTGGCGGCATGCGATTCCATCGCCCAGTCGAGCACGCTGCCGCCGGTGAGTTCCTCGAGATCTCCGCGCCGCCGCAGTCGCCGTTCGACCAGCGTCACCAGCGCATCCTCGTCCTGACCGGTCGCCAACAGCAAACCGGTATCCCAGAGGCCGTGGAGGTTGCCGGCCTTGTCGTCGTAGCTGATCCGGACATCGTTGCCGCCGCGGTCGCCGCGATCGCCGACATGCATCGGCTGGTGCAGGTCGCCGACCAGATGGACCACCCATTTGAGCGCCTCGGCGCGCTCTGCCGCGGGTCGATTCCGGTCGGCGAGGATCGTCACCTGGGACTCCAGCGCCGAGACGACGCAACCTTTGGGGCAAACTTTCTCTGGCCGATAGACGGAATCGTAGATCGGGATGTTGACGTAGTGCCACGGCGCGGTGGCGGGGCGATCGCGGCGCACCTCATCGGCCCAGGTGCTGACCTTGGCGAGGGTCTCCCTGCCGAGGAGCCGACGCACCTCCCGCTTGGCCTCGGGCGAGAGGCGACCGGCGGCGACCCGGGCGATGACCCGATGGCCCATCCCGCCCCAGCGGAGCGCCGCAGCGGAGTCGTGGCTGAGCGGGGCCGCCAGCAAGGCGGTGGCGGCGGTGAAAAGCATCAGCATGATGATATTCCGTGACCATGGGTGGAGGAGCTGTCAGATTATTGTAGTCGAATCCGATCCGGGGCGCCCTGCTGTGGCGCAATGACCCGGTCAAGCGTCCTTGTGAGATGATCCTCTTCCGGAGCAGCAGCGTGGTCCCTTTGTCGTGTCGGCGTGTGGTGGCGGTGCTGGCGATTGTGGTGGTGCCTCTGGTGGCTGCCGCCCAGGACGCCTCCTCCGCGCTACCCGGCTCTTCGATCACCAACGAGGGAGTCTTCCGCGCCGACAGCGCCGTCAACGCGGTCTTTCTCGAGCGGACCCGGCTCACCGACACCGTCGATGTCGGCGATTTCACCGCCTACCTGATTGCCCGCATGGGAGCGCCGCCATTCGAGGAGGGACTCGCGTTCCGGGTCACCGCCGACAGTGTCCGCGCCCGGATTTCCGGCCGGTTGATGGATTTCCCGGCCGATACCCGCAGCGAACTAGGGCCGATCTTCTCGTTCGTAGATTCGATGGCGCCGTTCGTGGCCGAGGTGGGGTTGGTGGAACGCGCCAACGGAATCATGCGCTGGCGATTGATGCGGGTCACCGTCAATGGCTGGCCGATTCCCGATTTTTTGCTGACGCCTGCGCTCCGCGATTACAACCGTCGCTACCCTGTGCTCGGCAACAACGGCCGCGATTTTCTGGTGGCGATGCCGCCCGAGGCGACGGCGGCGCTGGTGAGCAACGGGCTGGAGTTGAGGATGCCGTGAACGGCGGCGCGGCAGAGCCGCGCGGGTGAACGGTGAAACGGTAAACGGGGCGCGGCGAGGCCGCGCGGGTGAAAGGTGAACGGGGGCGCGGCAGGGCCGCGCGGGTGAAAGGTGAAACGGGGGATCCGCTCAACTACCCCTCGTCCCGACCGCAGGGAGGGACCTCGGCACGCGCCACCACCGAGTACCAGCGAGCTTCTTAGCGATGTTGGGTACCGAGGTCCCTCACTTCGTTCGGGACGAGGGTATACTCCCCGTTTCACCTTTCACCATGCGTGGCCCAACCGTTCACCGTTCACCCGCGCCCCGGAGGGGCGCCCCGTTCACCCCCGACCCACTCTCCCCACCCGCCGCCAATCCAACCCCATCAACACCATGTGCAACGTGATCGTCACCGCCGAGATCGCGCACCAGGGACAGAAGGTCTTGAGGATGATGAACTCGGCGTACTTGAGCCGCAGCGTGAACAGGAACGCCGGAACAATCAGCAGGGTGAGCAGCATGGTGATTCGGCGGTCGTTGCGCCAGCGCGGCGCCAAGCCGACGAGGGCGGTGATCAGGATGGCGCTGTAGCCCACCGCACCGATGAAGGCGACATCGAATCCCAGAAACCACGACCACGGAGAGAACTGGACCACGGCGCAACCGCCACTGCCGCCGCAGGCGAGCGCGCCCATGTAGCCGAGCTTCCAGAGGTGGAGATAGAGTGCGACGAGCCCTGAAATGAGCGCCGTTAGGGCGATCCAGTGGCGGGGAGTGAGCGAGTCGTCGGAAGGCATGCAGAGAAGCTACAACGGGGCCGAGGAGGGGGAAAGTATCGGTGAACGGTGAACGGGGCGCGGCGGTGCCGCAGAGGGTGAAAGGTAAAAGGTGAAACGGGGAGTATGCCCTCGTCCCGACCGTAGGGAGGGACCTCGGCACGCGCCACCACCGAGTACCCGAGAGCTTCTCAGCGATGTCGAGTACCGAGGTCCCTTCCTTCGCTGCCGCTCAGGACAGGCCCTGCGGTCGGGACGAGGGGTAGTCGGGCGAATCCCCCGTTTCACCTTTCACCTTTCACCTTTCACCGTGCGCGGCCCCCCCGTTCACCCGCGCGGCACCGCCGCGCCCCGTTCACCGTTCACCGTTCACCGTTACTTTCCCCCCCATGTCCAGCCCCGATTCGGCCGCCATTGCGGCGGAGATCACCACCCGGCGCACCTTCGCCATCATCTCGCACCCGGATGCGGGAAAGACGACGCTGACCGAGAAGCTGCTGCTCTACGGCGGGGCGATCCACCTGGCGGGGTCGGTCAAGGCCCGACGGGCCGCCCGGCACGCCACTTCCGACTGGATGGCGCTGGAGCGGGAGCGCGGCATCTCGGTGACCTCGTCGGTGATGCAGTTCACCTGGCAGGGATACCAGGTGAACCTGCTCGATACCCCCGGACACGCCGACTTCTCGGAGGACACCTACCGCACTCTGGTGGCGGCCGACAGTGCAGTGATGCTGCTCGACAACCGGCGCGGGGTCGAGGCGCGGACCCGGCAACTGTTCGAGGTCTGCAAGATGCGCCGGATGCCGATCTTCTCGTTCGTCAACAAGTGCGACCGCCCGGGCGGTGATCCGCTGCAACTGATCGGCGATGTCGAGGCCGACCTCGGCTTGCAGGTCCATCCGGTGACCTGGCCGATCACCACCGGGGCAGGGTTCGTGGGAGTGGCCGACCGGCGTCGCCGAGAGGTGCTGCTGTTCGACCGGACGATCGACCACGGCGCCTCGCTGGTCGAGACCCGCCGCCTGCCGCTCGACGACGGCACCCTGGCCGACACCATCGGCGCCTCCGCCCTGCAGCAGCTCCGCGACGAGCTCGATCTGCTCGAGGGCGCGGCGCATCCGTTCGACGAGGCGGCGATCCTCGACGGCACCCTGTCGCCGATGTACTTCGGCAGCGCACTCACCAACTTCGGAGTCGAGCCGTTCCTGGTCGACTTCCTCGAACATGCCCCCCCCCCACTTCCGCGTGAGGCGGAGGGGCGGACGGTGGAGCCGACCGATCCCGACTTCACCGGCTTCGTCTTCAAGATCCAGGCGAACATGGACCCGCGTCACCGCGACCGGATCGCCTTCGTGCGGATCTGTTCCGGACACTTCGAGAGCGGCCTCACCGTGCAGCTTGCCCGCGGCGGCAAGCCGATCCGGATTGCCCAGCCGCAGCAGTTCCTGGCCCAGGAGCGCAGCGAGGTGGAGGAGGCGTGGCCCGGTGACGTGATCGGAGTGCTCGATCGCGGCAACCTCAGGGTCTCCGACTCGCTCTCGCTCAAGGGCGACGTGACCTTTCTCGGGATTCCGCGTTTTGCGCCCTCGATGTTCTCGCGGGTGGTGCTGCGCGATCCGCTCAGGCGGAAGCACCTCGACACCGGCCTCCGGCAGCTCGCCGAGGAGGGAGCGGTGCAGGTCTTCTACCAGGAATCGATGGCCGGACCTGTGCCGATCGTTGGCGCGGTGGGAGCGCTGCAGTTCGACGTGCTGATCCACCGTCTTGAGCACGAATACGCCGTGCGTGCCACGCTGGAGCCGATGCCGTTCCGGGTGGCGCGCTGGGTGCGCGGCCCGGAAGAGGCGATCGAGCGGCTGGTGGAGGGGCGTTCCCGGCTCCGGCTCTATGACGCCAAGGGCGGCTCGATTCTCCTCTTCGAGGACGAGTGGGCGCTCCGTCACGGCATCGAGTCCGGCAAGGAACTGGAGTTTCTCGAGGCCGCGCCGTAGCCGTTCCCGCCACCGCACTACCTTTGGGGATGACCAATCTCCGACACGCCATCGCCCGGGGCGGCCTGCTCCTCGCCGGATTCGCCCTGCCGCTAGCCGCCCAGCGGCAGCCGACCATCCCCCCCCCAACGATCGTCGAGTACCAGCCGCGCTCCACGCTGGTGGTACCGGAGCATCCCACGCCGCGACCGAAGTTCCCGGTGGTGGACATGCACGGTCACCCGCCGGCGCTGCTCAGCCCCGAGATCGCCGATCGCGTGGGCGCGCAGCTCGACGAGATCGGCATCCGCCTGATGGTGCAGACGATCGGCACCGGCGGCGACCGGCTGCGCCAGCAACTGGAAGCGGTGGCGGCCTCGCGCTACGCCGACCGCTACGCCGTCTTCGCCGCCCTCAATCTCGGTATCGTCAAGGCCGGTGACGGCCAGCGGTTGGCCGACCAACTCGCCGCCGACGTCGCCCTCGGCGCCAGTGGTGTGGGCGAGATCGGCAAGGGGTTCGGACTCTCGGCCCGGCGCGAGGACGGCTCGCGACTCCGGATGGACGATCCCGAACTCGATCCCGTCTGGGAAACCGCGGCCCGCCTCAAGATCCCGGTCTTCATTCACACCGGCGACCCGGCCGAGTTCTTCGAGCCGCTCGACTTCCGGAACGAACGCTGGCTGGAGATGGCGCTCTTTCCCAATCGCCAGTTCAACGACCGCTCGCGCTTCCCGACCTTCGATTCGCTGATGGCCGAGCGCGACCGGCTGATCGCGCGTCACCCCAACACCACCTGGATCTTGGCGCACCTCGGCTGGCATGCCCAGGACCTGGCGCGACTGGGACGGCTGTTCGACCGGTTCCCCAACGTGCACGCCGAAGTCGGAGCGGTGCTCTACGATCTGGGCCGCCAGCCGAGGACGGCGCACGCCTTCTTCGTCAAATACCAGGACCGGCTGCTGTTCGGGAAGGACTCCTTCCAGCCCGATGAATACCCCTACTTCTGGCGGGTGTTCGAGACCGAGGACGAGTACTTCGATTACTACCGCGACTATCACGCCTTCTGGAAGATGTACGGGATGGGATTGCCGGACAGTGTGCTGAAGAAGCTCTACGCCGAGAACGCACTGCGGCTGTTAAAGAGAGAATGAGAGAAAGAGAGAAGGAGAGAAAGAGAGAAAAGCGATCCCTCGTCCCGACCATAGGGAGGGACCTCGGCACCAGCCACCAACTCGAACTCACCGACCACCAAATGGTGGCACCTGCCGAGGTCCCTCCCTACGGTCGGGACGAGGGTGTTCTCTCCTTCTCTCCTTCTCTCTTTCTCTCTTTCTCTCTTTCTCTCTTTCAGGACGAGCAGCTCACCACGATCTCCTCTCGTCCCGGCTCCGCGTAGCGTTCCATCGCCGGGTGTTCATCGTATGGTGCCGCGAAGAGGCGCCGCAGCTCGTCCACTCGACCAAAGTTGCCGGTGCTCGCGTTGTCGATGGCATCCTGCGCGATCCAGTTGCGGAGGACATACTTGGGATTGACGGCCAGCATCGCGGCCCGCCGGCGGTCGTGCTCACTCTCCTCCATTGCGAGACGCTGCTGCCAGCGAATGAGCCAGTCATCCAGCGCGACATGATCGCTCACCTCTGCTCCGAGCGCATCCAGCGCGCCGGGGTTGCCGGGGAGCCAGTGCGACAGCGCGCGAAAACTCCTGGTGTAGTCGGCACCGGTCTGCTGCAGCAGCGCCAGCCAGTCGGTGATCAGGGTGACGTCGTCGGGGAGCGAGGTTGCCAATCCCAGCTTGGTACGGAGTCGATCGCCGACGGTGGTGTCGAAGGTGCCGCGGAAGCTCTCCAGAGCGGCGATGGCGTCGGGCTCGCTCACCAGCGGATGCAGTGCCTCGCCCAGTCGGGTGCAATTCCAGAGACCGACCATCGGTTGGCGTCCGAAGGCGTAGCGACCGGCATGATCGGAGTGATTGCAGATCCACGCCGGGTCGTACCGCTCCATCCAGCCGTAGGGGCCGTAATCAATCGACAGCCCGGTGATCGAGAAGTTGTCGGTGTTCATCACCCCGTGCTGAAAGCCGACCGCAATCCACTCCGCCATCAACCGCGCGGTGCGGGTGACCACTTCCTGATACCACGCTGCGTATCGCTGGTCGGCCGGGAGGGTGAGCAGCGCGGGGAAGTGGTGCTCGATGACATGATCGGCGAGTCGCTCGAGTTCGACTGACATCTGCCTTGAGGCGAACAGTTCGAACGAGCCGAAGCGGACGTGGGTCGGTGCCACCCGGGTGAGCACTGCAGCCGTCTCGGTGGTCTCGCGATAGACCGGCAGATCACTCCCCACCACGGCCAGGGCGCGGGTGGTCGGAATGCCGAGGCCGTGCATCGCCTCGCTGGCGAGATACTCGCGGATGGTGGAGCGGAGCACCGCCCGGCCGTCGGCCATGCGGGAAAAGCGGGTCATCCCGGCGCCCTTGAGCTGGATTTCCCAGCGGGAGTGGTCGGGGGAGACGACCTCGCCCAGCAGGATCGCCCGGCCGTCGCCGAGCTGGGGGACCCAGACGCCGAACTGATGGCCGGCATAGATCGCAGCCACCGGCGCCATCTCCGGGGTGACCCGGTTGCCGGCCAGCACCGCCAGAAGGTCGGGGTCACGGGCCGGATCGCCGACAATCCCGATCTCGGCCGCCAACTCCTCATTCCAGGCCACCAGATGCGGATCAGGCAGCGCCGTGGGGCGGACCCGGTGGTAGAACTGCTCGGGCAGCCGGGCAAAGCTGTTGCTCCAACGGAGATGGTCGAGAGTCGGCATATCGAAAGATAGAAAGAGAGAAAGAGAGAAGGAGAGAAAGAGAGAAGGAGCTTGCCCCCTCGTCTCTTTCTCTCTTTCTCTCCTTTTCTCTTTCTCTCTTTTGGACGTTTCACCGCTGAAACGTTTCCTTTTGAAACCTGCAACGCTATCTTCCCGTTGTGTCACGCACCCGGGATCACCTTTTCGGGGGCCGTCTGCCGTGGAGGAACGATGACGCCGAAATACTGGATCAAGATCGTGCTGGGGATGTGCCTGGTCTTTGCCGTCGGGATGCTGATCCGGTCGGGAGTGGATGCGGGCAAGAACACGTTCGAGGAGATGACGGAGGGGACGGCGAGCATCAGCATTCCGATGCTGGGAATGCCGTTCCGGACCGCGGCCGGTGAGCTCGGCTCGATCAACCGGCTGCATGTCGATCGCAGCTCCCCGAAGCGGATCAGCGGCTTCCGGCTGGCGGTGACGCTGAATGACGGCGTCGATGTCGATCAGTTCGACCACTGCGAGGTGACGGTGGTCAACCCCGATCAGATCGACGAAAACACCGCCTTCACCTGCCTGACCGAGGCCGACAGCGGCTTTCACGATCTGGTGCAGTTCGGGACGATCAATTTCCGGCCGTCCAACGAGACTCACCGGCTGATGGTGCCGGCGCATGTCCGCGATCAGATCCAGAACGCCGGTAGTGAGACGGCGGTCGAGGCGGCAGCGGTGGCGGGCGATGCGGCGGCTGATGTCGCCTCCGACAACCAGTCTGGCGGGCTGTCGATCAAGGTCAACGGGCGGCAGATCGTCGATATTCGGGGCGATTCGAACGGCGGGTCGGTGCTGATCATCGATCCGGAGACCGGGCGACGGCTGGTCGACATCTCGGGCAGCGAGGCGGGTGGCTCCGTGAAGGTAAACACGCCAACCGCGCCAGCCGCCCCCGCCACTGGGCAGCCCTGAGCGTAGGGTGTTATAGTCGGGGCAACCAGTTTTCGGAGTCCCGAGTCGTGCGTGATCGTCTTGCCCTGTTGATTGCCTGCCTGGTCGTGAGCGCCCCGCTCACGGCCCAAGCCCCCGTGCGTCCCACCTTTGGCACCCTGCGCGAGCAGGAGGTGCTCCAGCGCGTCTGGTTGCGGCTCCGGCTTGATCGCCATCTCCCGATGCTGCTCCGCGAACACGGAGTGGGGTGCTGGGTGGTGCCGATGCGCGAATACAACGAGGATCCGGTGTTCCGGGCGATCGTGGCGCCGACCACCTTCGCGGCGCGTCGCCGGACCATTCATCTCTTCTGTGATCGCGGTGCCGAGGGGGTGGAACGGCTGGTGATCGGCGGCAGCGATCAGGGCGGGTTGTACCAGACGGTCAGGCCGAGCGTCGATGGTGAGCCGACCGGGAGCGAGTGGTGGGGGGACGCGCAGTGGCAGGCGCTCAAGGAGGTGCTGGCCGAGCGCAATCCGGCGGTGATCGCCATCAACCGCTCGCGCACCACCGCCTTTGCCGACGGCCTGACCCTCGGCGAGTGGGAGGCGATGCGTGACGCCCTGGGCGAGCCGTGGGTCTCCCGGATGCGTTCGATCGACGCCCTTGCGGTGGACATGCTGGGGCTCAGGCTCCCCGAGGAGGAGGCGGTTTACCGGCAGATGCAGCAGCTCGTCTGGCAGCTCACCCAGCGGATGTTCTCGAGCGAGGTGATCACGCCGGGCGTCACCCGCACCAGCGATCTGGTCTGGTGGTGGCGTGAGGAGGTGCGGCGACTGGGACTGTCGACCTGGTTCCAGCCGTCGGTGAGCGTGCAGCGCGACGACCCGGCCGGCCTCGGTCTGGGGCCCGATCCGGTGATCATGCCCGGCGACCTGCTCTGGTGCGACGTCGGCATCGTGGCCCTCGGCCTTCACACCGACACTCAGCACAACGCCTACGTCCTCAAGCCCGGTGAATCCGACGCGCCGGACGGTCTCAAGGCGGCGCTGGCGGCGAGCAACCGGTTGCAGGATCTGTTGTTCGAGGAACTGCGCCCGGGACGCACCGGCAACGAGGTGCTGCTGGCCACACGCCACCGGATGACGCAAGAGGGACTCGACGGCAGCATCTATTCGCACCCGATCGGGTTGCATGGTCACGGCGCCGGTCCGACGATCGGGTTGTGGGATCACCAAGAGGGGGTGCCCGGTCGAGGCGATCACCCGATCAGGACCAACACCTGGTTCTCGAGCGAGTTGCAGGTGACTTCCGTGGTGCCGGAGTGGGGCAACCGCAAGGTCCGCATGGCCCAGGAGGAGGATTTCCTGGTGGGCGCCGACGGCACGCCCCGCTGGTTCCATCGACGGCAGTCACAACTGATTCTGGTCCGATGACGATTCTCTCGATCACTGGTGCGGCGGTCCGCTTTGGCGGGGTGCCGCTGTTCGAGGACGTCGGTCTCCAGGTCGAGGCGGGCGAGCGTTGGGGCATCATCGGCCGGAACGGCAGCGGCAAGACCACGCTGATGGAGCTGATTCTCGGACGCCGTAATCCCGACAGCGGTTCGCTGGCGCGCTCGAGCGGACTCCGCATTGCGGTGATGGACCAGTACCGCGACTTCGGCAGCGCCGCCACCGTTTGGGAGGCGGCCGCGCGCGGTTTCGCCGAGCTGTTCGCGCTGGAGCATGCGCTGCAGGTGCAGCTCGATGCCATGAGTACCGCGGGCGATGCGGTGACCCAGGCGATGCTCGACCGCTACGCCCACGATTTGGAGCGCTTCGAGCACGCCGGCGGCTACGCGGCTTCGTCCCGCGTCGATGCGGTGCTGGCCGGTCTCGGCTTTGATCCGGTGGCGGCCCGCACGAGGCCGATCGAGGCGCTCTCGGGTGGTGAACGCGGCCGGCTCGCCCTGGCCGGTCAGCTCGCCGCGCCTGCCGACCTGCTGATTCTCGACGAGCCCACCAACCACCTCGACATCGCCACCGCCCGCTGGCTGGAAGGATACCTCCGCGATCTCGACGAGGCGGTGTTGCTCATTTCGCACGATCGCGCCTTCCTCGCCGCGGTGGTCGATCATGTGCTGCACCTCGAGGGCGGCACGGCAGTGAGTTACGAGGGCAACTATGAGACCTTCGTGCGGCTCAGGGCCGAGCGGCGCGCCTCGCTCGAACGGGCGGTGCGCAAGCAGGACTCCAAGATCGCGGCCGAGGAGGATTTCATCCGCCGCAACATCGCCGGCGGCAATTCGTCGCAGGCCAAGGGGCGCCGGAAGAAGCTGGCGCGGGTGGCCCGGCTCTCCCCCCCCCCAGGCGCTGAAGGGGCGATGTCGGTGGCATTCACGGCAGGCGATCGGGGGGGGGATCAGGTGCTGGTGGCCGACCGGCTGACGATGACCCTCGGCGAGGTCACTCTGCTGCGTCCGTGGAGCGGCATCCTGCGGCGCGGCGAGGTGGTGGGACTGGTCGGGCCGAACGGCACCGGCAAGTCGACGCTGCTCCGCACCCTGCTCGGCGAGCGGCGGCCCGACGGCGGCGAGGTGCGGCTGATGCCGTCGATGCGGGTGGCCTACTACGCCCAGGACCTCAGCGGGGTCGATCCCGATGCTACCCTGTTCGACCTGATCGCCGATCGTCGGCCGGTCTGGACCCGCGGCCAGGTGCAGGGTCACCTGGGGCGCTTTGACTTCAGCGGCGACGCCGTGCTCCGCCGCGCCGGGACCCTCTCCGGCGGCGAACGCGCCCGGGTGGCTCTCGCCCTGATGATGCTGGAGCACGCCAACCTGCTGGTCTTCGACGAGCCGACCAACCACCTCGACGTCGAGTCGATCGAGGCGCTCGAGGATGCCATCGAAGGGTACGATGGCACCGTGCTGCTGGTCTCCCACGACCGGGCGCTGCTCGACAACCTCTGCACCCGCATCTGGGCGCTGGAGGACGGCGTGATGCAGGACTTTCCCGGCGGCTATGCCGACTGGGAACTCGACCGGGCCGCCCGGCTCACCGCCGCCAAGGCAGCCGATCGCGAACGCGCCACGCGGAAGTCAGCCGAGCCGAAGGCGGCAGCCGCACCCTCCGAGGCCACCCGCCAGCGCCGGGCCGAGCGGACGGTGGAGTCGCTGGAAGGCGAGGTCGCGGCACTGGAGGCGGAGTTGGCGGAGCTGGAGCAGAAGCTGGCCGATCCGGCGCTCTACGACGGGACCGTCCGCGCCGGCGAGCGTACCCGTGCCCTGGTGATCAAGCGCGATGACACGCGCGAGGCCCTCGCCCGGGCCCTGGCCCAGTGGGAGACGCTGGTCGCCGCGCTGGAGTAGAGGTGGGGGGGGGTGAACGGGAGGTCGGGGCCGTCATCCTGAGCGAAGCGAAGGATCTCCGGAGCTGGCCTGGCGGGGTCTGCGTGAAGGCGGGCGAGGGCTCTCCGGAGGTGGCCTGGCGGGGTCTGCGTGAAGGCGGGCGAGGAGACCCCGCCCCTCGCTACGCGAGGGCGGGGATTCCCTCCGACCCTTTCACCTTTCACCCGCGCCGCGAAGCGGCGACCCGTTCACCCGCGCCGCAGCGCGGCGCCCCCCCATCCCCCCATCCCCCCGAATTCCGACTATTCTCCTCGGTGTGGCAACCGGAATCCCGACCTGTTACCCTGCTATCGCGCTGCCTTGCGCTGGCATGGCGGTGATCATGATTCCCTGGCTTCGGAGGGCTCGGTATGAGCGGTGCGGCTGGTACGGCGGCGACGGACGGTGTGGTGCTCGAAGAGTTTCGCTATGACGACGCGATCGTCCGGCAGTTTCTCTGGGCCACGGTGATCTGGGGACTGGTCGGGATGGTGGTGGGGCTGGTGATCGCCCTGCAGCTCGCCAATCCCGCCTTCAACCTCGGCCTGGAGTGGACAGGATTCGGGCGGTTGCGACCGCTGCACACCAACGCGGTGATCTTCGCGTTCGGCGGCAACGCCTTCTTCACCGGCGCCTATTACTCGACCCAACGGCTGCTCAAGGCACGGATGTGGTCGGACGGCCTCTCCAAGTTCCACTTCTGGGGCTGGCAGGCGATCATCCTCGCCGCCGCACTCACCCTGCCGCTCGGCTTCACGCAGGCCAAGGAATACGCCGAGCTGGAGTGGCCGATCGACATCGCGATCGCGGTGGTCTGGGTGGTCTTCGCGGTCAACTTCTTCATGACGATGCTGCGCCGCCGCGAGCGTCACCTCTACGTGGCGATCTGGTTCTACATCGCCAGCATCGTGACGGTGGCGATCCTGCACATCTTCAACAACCTCTCGCTGCCGGCGGGGATGTTCAAGAGCTATTCGATCTATGCCGGAGTGCAGGACGCCTTCATGCAGTGGTGGTACGGCCACAACGCGGTGGCGTTCTTCCTGACCACGCCGTTTCTGGGGCTGATGTACTACTTCATGCCCAAGGCGGCCGAGGGGCCGGTGTTCTCCTACCGGCTGTCGATTCTGCACTTCTGGTCGCTGGTATTTCTGTACATCTGGGCCGGACCGCACCACCTGCACTACACCGCGCTGCCGGAATGGGCCTCGACGCTGGGGATGCTCTTCTCGGTGATGCTGTGGGCGCCGAGCTGGGGCGGGATGATCAACGGCCTGCTCACCCTGCGCGGCGCCTGGCACAAGGTGGTCGACGATCCGATCCTCAAGTTCTTCGTGGTGGGGATCACGGCCTACGGGATGAGCACCTTCGAGGGCCCGATGCTCTCGATCAAGAGCGTCAACGCACTGGCGCACTACACCGACTGGATCATCGCCCATGTCCACACCGGGGCGCTGGGGTGGAACGGCTTCATCACCTTCGGAATGGTGTACTGGCTCCTGCCGCGGCTGTTCCAGGCGCCGCTGTATTCCAGGAAGATGGCCGAGCTGCACTTCTGGATCGGAACCTTCGGGATCATCCTCTACGTGCTGGCGATCTACAGCGCCGGGGTGACCCAGGGGCTGATGTGGCGCGCCTTTGACGAGACCGGTCGGCTCACCTATCCCGACTTCGTGGAGACGGTGGTCCGGCTCCTTCCGATGTATTGGGTGCGGGTGGCCGGCGGCTCGCTCTACATCGTGGGCGTGATCCTGCTGCTCTGGAACGTGATCATGACCTGGCGCAAGCGACCGGCCCGCTACGAGGAGCCGGTCATCCGGGCGGCCGCGCTGTCGCCGCGCTATGTCTCTCCGGCGGAGGAGACCGTGGCCGGCGGCATGCTGGCGCGCTTCAAGTCGCTCAGCTTCCACCGTGCCTGGGAGCGGTTGCCGGTGACCTTCACGGCGCTCACCGCCCTGGCGGTGGTGGTGGCGTCGCTGTTCGAGATCCTGCCGACCTTCCTGATCCGCTCCAATGTGCCGACCATCGCGTCGGTGGCACCATACACGCCGCTCGAGCTGTATGGCCGCGACATCTACATCCGCGAGGGCTGCGTCAACTGCCACTCGCAGCAGATCCGGCCGCTGCGCTACGAGACCGAGCGCTATGGCGAGTACAGCAAGCCGGGCGAGTCGGTGTACGAGCATCCATTCCTGTGGGGATCGCGCCGGATCGGACCCGACCTGGCGCGCACCGGCGGGAAGTATCCCAATCTCTGGCACGTGCGTCACTTCGAGAACCCGCGCGAGATCGCGGCCGGCTCGATCATGCCGTCGTACGGCCATTTCACTACCCGGGTGATTGACTGGGAGGTGCTCGCCAAGCGGGTCGGCACCATGGCGATGCTCGGCGTGCCCTACGGCCAGGCGGTGACTGACGCTATCCCGATGGCCCGGGAGCAGGCGGCAGCAATCGCGCGCGAGATCGAGTCGGCCGGCGGGCCGAGCGGACTGGCCGACAAGGAGATGGCGGCGATGGTGGCGTACATGCAGCGGCTGGGGACCGACATCTCCCGCAGCACCGTGGCCGGGACACCGTGAAGCTCTCGGACATCGTCGGCAATGCCGGCCTGTCGATCTACGCCCAGATTGCCCTGGTGATTTTTATGGCGGCCTTCGTTGCGATCATCGTCTGGGTGTTGCGGCCGGGAGCGCGCGACCGCTTCCGGCGCGACGCGATGATCCCGCTGGACGACGAGCAGCCCGTGGAACCGCGTACCCCTCCGGAGGAGCGATGAGCAAGCAGGACAGGATTCTCGAACACGAATACGACGGCATCCAGGAGTTCGACAATCCGATGCCGCGCTGGTGGGTGCTGACCTTCTGGGGCACCATCATCTTCTCGGTCGCCTATGTGCTGAACATCGGCGGCATCGGCACCGGGAAGGGACGGATCGCCGAGTACGAGGAGGCGATGGCCGTGGCCGCGGCGGAGCACCCACAGGGGGGGGGGCCGGTCGACGCGGCGGCGCTGCTCGCCATGGCTGCCGATCCCGAGGAGCTGGAGGAGGGCGGCGAGACCTTCGCGAAGTACTGCGCCGCCTGCCATGCCGCCGACGGGGGGGGGATGATCGGTCCCAACCTGACCGACGACCGCTGGATTCACGGCGGCACCATCGAGGAAGTCCACAAGGTCATCGCCGAGGGGGTGCTCGCCAAGGGAATGCCGACCTGGTCCAAGCTGCTCAAGCCGGAGGAGGTCGATCGCGTCACGGCCTACGTCTGGTCGCTGTACGGGACCACGCCTGCCCAGCCGAAGGCGCCGGAGGGTGAACAGGTAGTCCGATGACCGCTGCACCGGTAGCAGGGGGTCGGGTACTGCCGACCCTCAATCCCGACGGATCGCGCCACTGGATTCGTCCCAAACCAACCGACGGCCCCTGGTGGCGCCGTCGGCGGGTGATGGCATACCTGTTGATGGTGGTCTTCGTCGCCATCCCGCATATCGCCATCAACGGCAAGCCCGCAATTCTGCTCGACGCCCCCCGGCGCGAGTTCACAATTCTGGGCACCACCTTCCTGCCGACCGACACCCTGCTGCTGATGCTGTTGCTGGCGACGCTGGTGATCGCGATTTTCCTCTTCTCGGCGCTGTTCGGCCGGGTCTGGTGCGGCTGGGCCTGTCCGCAGACGGTCTATCTGGAGTTTCTCTACCGGCCCATCGAGCGGTTGTTCGAGGGCGGCCGGAGCGGCTCCCTCAACATGGACCGGAAGGGTGCCCACTTCACTCCCAGGCGGCTGGCCAAGTACGCGGTGTATCTGGTCATCTCGCTGGTGCTGGCGCACACCTTCCTGGCCTATTTCGTGGGTGTGGAGGCGTTGGCGCGCTGGGTGCGGCTCTCGCCCTATGAGCACCCGGTGCCGTTCATCGTGATGGCGGTGACCACGGCGCTGGTGTTCATCGACTTCACCTGGTTCCGCGAGCAGACCTGCCTGATCGCCTGTCCCTACGGCCGCTGGCAGGCGGTACTGCTCGACCGGCAATCGCTGGTGGTGGCCTACGACTACAACCGCGGCGAACCGCGCACCCACGTCAAGGACCGGGTGGCGGGCAGCGGCGACTGCATCGACTGCGGTGCCTGCGTGATCACCTGTCCGACCGGGATCGACATCCGCAACGGACTGCAGATGGAGTGCGTGCACTGCACCCAGTGCATCGACGCCTGCGACCGGATCATGGATCAGGTCGGCTCGCCGCGCGGTCTGATCCGCTACGCCACGCAGGATGCGCTGGCCGGCAAACCGAAGCATCTGCTCAGACCTCGGGTGGTGATCTATCCGCTGGCGCTGACGCTGTTCGTCTCGGCGTTCGTCTATGCCCTCGGCACCCGGCCCTCGGCAGATGTCACCCTGCTGCGCGGTGCCGGGGAGCCGTTCCGGATCGAGACCGACGGACGGGTCGGCAACCAGCTCCGCATCAGGGTGGCCAACCGCAGCCGCTCGGAGCACGCCTACGGCATTACCATCCTGGGAGCGGAATCGGGACAGTTGATCGCGCCGGAGAATCCGCTGGTGGTGGGTCCGGGCGAGCTCCAGACCACCAGCGTGTTCGTGCTGTTGCCGCGCGACGCCTTCACCGCCGGCCGGCGTGACATCACGGTGCGGATCACGGCATCGGGCGGCTACGTCGAAAACTTTCCCTACAACCTGCTCGGCCCAGTGGAGTCAGTGCCATGAAATCGTTGTTCCGCCGTGACCGGATCTGGCCCGGCATCATCATCGTGACGCTGGGCGGCAACCTCGCGCTCGGAGTGACGCTGATGCGGGTGGCCAATGCCGATCCGCATTTCGCGGTGGAGCCCGACTACTACCGGCGCGCAGTTGGTTGGGACAGCACCCAGGCGCAAGCGCGGGAGAGCGCCGAGCGGGGTTGGCGCGTCCATCCCTCGCTCGGGGCGGTAACCGGCGAGCCGTTGCCGCTCACCCTGGTGGTGACCGATGCCGACGGCGTGCCGCTGGATGGGGTCGAGGTGACAGTCGAGGGTCGAGCCGTGGCCCACGCCACGGAGGTGTTCAACGCCTCGCTCCTCCCCACCGACAACATCGGCGCCTATCGCGCCATGATGCCGATCAGCAGGACCGGGCTATGGGAATTCCGCCTGCGACTCCGCCGCGGCGACGCGCTGGTAGTCCAGCAGCTCCGGCTGGAACTGAGCGATCACGCCGACGCCACGTTGGTGCATCACATTCCCGGCGCCGCCGACCCGGCGCGCGTGGCGGCGGGAATGCGTCGCGAGTGACGCCGTGCTGACGCTGGCGCTCGCAGTGCTCATCGCCTCGCTGCTCGGCAGCGTGCATTGCGCTGCGATGTGCGGCGCCTTTTCCTGTCTCTACGCCGGCACCGCGCCCGGCGGTGGCGCGGCCCGCGCTCCCGCGCTCCATCATGCCGCCTACCACGGCGGACGCTGGCTTTCATACCTCACGCTGGGGCTGTTCGCCGGTACCGTGGGGTCGGGCATCGGGACCGGTGCCGCGGTGGTGGCGGGGGTGCTGCTGGTGCTCTGGGGGGGGCACGCCCTGCTCGGTGCCTCGGGAATCAGGATGACGACACCGCGCGTGCCTGCCGCATGGCAGCGGGCGATGGGTGCCGTGGTGCTCCGCGTCCGGGGCAGGCCGCCGCTGGTGCGCGCGACCGTCACCGGATTGGTGACCACGCTGCTCCCCTGCGGCTGGATGTGGGCCTTCGTCGCGGTGGCCGGCGGGACCGGCTCCCGGATCGGCGCGGTGATGGTGATGACGCTGTTCTGGATCGGAACGCTGCCGGTGATGGTGGCGGTGGGAGTCGGCGCCCAGTCGGTTATGGGCCGATTCCGCACCCGGCTGCCGCTGGTGAGTGCCGGGATCATCGTGGTGCTGGGGCTGGCGTCGATCGCGCTCCATCTCGGCGTGCTGCCGGGGAGCGCCTGGGTCCACGGCCTGGTCCCCGAGGTGCCGATGGCCGGTACGATGGAGCACGGGGGGGGGCATTGAGCCGGGTGGTTGGCATCGCCTGCGCACACTGCGGACTGGCCGTCCCTCCCGATCGCGTGAGCGACGACGCCACCGAGTCGTTCTGCTGCAGCGGTTGCGTCGCGGCCTGGGATATCCTCCATGCCGGCGGGCTGGGGCGCTACTACGACCTGAGTGAACGGCGCGACATCGCCGTCCGGAGCAGCGGCCGGAATTACGAGGAGTTTGATCACCCCGCATTCGAGGAACTCTACGTTCGTCGTGACCCGGACGGGATGGCGCACGCCGAGCTGTATCTCGAGGGGGTGCACTGCGCCAGTTGCGTCTGGCTGGTGGAGCGACTGCCGCTGCTGGTGACCGGGGTGGCGCAGGTCGAACTCGAGGTGCGCCGGGCGCTGGCGCGGGTGCGCTGGAATCCGGCCGTGGTGCCGCTTTCCGTCGTGGCCCGCACCCTCGACCGGCTGGGCTATGCGCCGCACCCGTTTCGCGGGGTGGCACGCGAGGCGATGCGGCGGCGTGAGGATCGTCAGGCGCTGATGCAGATCGGCATCGCCGGAGCGATAGCCGGCAACGTGATGCTGCCGGCCCTGGCGCTCTACGCCGGCGAGCTCCAGGGGATGGAACCGGCCTATGTCGCACTGTTCCGCTGGGTGTCGCTGCTGCTGACCATTCCGGCGATGCTCATCCCCGGCCGGGTCTTCTTTGCGGGCGCCATAGCGGCGCTCCGCACCCGCACCATGCACATCGATCTGCCGATCGCGCTGGCGCTGGCGGCGGGGTTCGCGCGCGGCGCCATCAACACCGTCACCGACAGCGGCCCGATCTACTTCGACGGGGTAACGCTGTTGATCTTCCTGCTGCTCACCGGCCGGTTCCTTCAGCAACGAGGTCAGCGCGCCGCGGCCGACGCCACCGAGCTGCTCTTCTCGCTGGCACCTGGAACGGCGCGGGTAATCGAACCCGATGGCGTGGAGCGGGAGGTCCCGGCGGCGGCGCTGCTGCCGGGGATGGAGATCGTGGTGCGCTCGGGCGAGAGCTTTCCGGCCGATGGCGTGGTGACGGAGGGCCGGACCACCGTAAACGCGGCGCTGCTCACCGGCGAGTCGCGGCCGGTCGAGACCGCGGAGGGAGAGCCGGTACACGCCGGCACACTCAACGTCCAGGCACCGGTCCGGGTCCGGGTCGAGGCGGCGGGGAGCGGCTCCCGGCTCGCCCGGCTGCTCCGCGAGGTGGAGGAGAGCGCGGCGCGAAAGGCGCCGGTGGTGGCGCTGGCCAACCGGCTGTCGGGACACTTCGTGATGGTGGTGCTGGTGCTCGCGGTGGTCACCTTCGCGCTCTGGTTGCCGCGTGACAGTACCGCGGCGTGGGATCACGCCATCGCCCTGCTGGTGGTGACCTGCCCCTGCGCTCTGGCGTTGGCCACGCCGCTCGCGGTGTCGATGGGGGTCGGCCGCGCCGCGCAGACGGGGATCTACATCAAGGGCGGCGACGTCATCGAACAGTTGGCGCGGCCGGGCGAACTGCTGATCGACAAGACCGGCACTCTCACTCTCGGACACACCGCGCTGGTGGAGTGGCACGGCGATCAGTCGGCCAAGGCGATGGTCCTCACCCTGGAGGCAGGATCGTCGCACCCGATTGCCGACGGCTTCAGGCGAGCGTTCGCCGAACTCGTTCCGCCCGGGGCGGAGGCGGTGAGTCATCACGTTGGGGGGGGGATCACCGGTCGCATCGAGGGCCAGGAAGTGGTGGTCGGATCGCCCGCCTTCGTGGCCGCGCGCGCCACCGGAGCCGATCTCTGGCGCGAGCGGGTCGCCGAGACGCTCACTCCCGTACTGGTGGCAGTCGACGGCCGGGTGGTGGCCGCCGCCGGTCTCGGAGACCGGATTCGTGACGATGCCCTCGCCGCACTCACTGCACTTCGTGAGCGCGGTTGGCGCACCACCATCCTCTCGGGCGACGATCCCCGGGTGGCCGGCGCGGTCGGCGCGGCGTTGGGCTTTCTCCCCGACCAGATCATCGCCGGCGCCACGCCTGAGGCCAAGCGCGACGCGGTCGAGGCGAGGCGTGCTGCCGGTCGGCGTCCGGTGGTGATGGTGGGCGACGGCGTCAACGATGCCGTCGCGATGGCGGTGGCCGATGTCGGAATCGGGGTGCACGGTGGCGCCGAGGCGTCGCTGGCTGCCGCCGATGCCTATCTCACCACGCCGGGAATCGCGCCGCTGGTGGCGATGGTCGACGGCAGCAGCCGCACCATGCGGGTGATCCGTCGCAACATCGCCTTCGCCCTGGTCTACAACCTGATCGGGGTCACCCTCGCGATGCTCGGCTACCTCTCGCCACTGGTTGCAGCGGTGATGATGCCCGCTTCCTCGCTAACCGTGGTGATGGCAAGCTGGCTCGGCCGGAGTTTCGAGGGCGCCGACACTACGGTCGGTGCATCAACCGAATCTCCCGCCGCCACTGATTTGCGCGCCGCCGCATGAGTGTGCTCTTCGTGGTGCTGCCGCTGGCAATCCTGATCGTGGCCGCAGCGGTGGGCGGCTACGTCTGGTCGGCGCGCTCGGGACAGTTCGATGATCTGGACACGCCGGCGGTGCGGATGCTGCACGACGACGAGGGGAAGGAAAAGGGGTAAAACGTGAAAGGTGAAAGGGGGTGTGATGTTTACCATCCCCCCGCACGGTACACCGCGGTTCGTGGCCAGCCTCCCTTTCACCTTTCACGTTTCACGTTTCCCCCTCCCCGCAGGGGCGCCCCGTCACCCCTGCCGCCAGTCGTCCCCCGGCATGATGCGCTGCATGAACTCGTCGAACAGCGGGACGGTGAACGCCGTGTCACCGTGGTTGGGGCTCCAGATCATCCCCTTGGCGATCAACTGCGCCCGGACGGGACCGAGTGAACTGACCGGCCGACGGAGCTCGTGGGCGATGTCGCCGGAACGGTGCGGTCCAGTGCCGAGTTCCGACATCGCTCTGAGGTATCGCTTCTCGGCGGGGGTGAGCCGGTCGAACCGCACCCGGAAGAAGCTCTCGTCGAGTGCGGCGACGGCGAGTCCGGATGCAGCATCAACGTCGTCTGCGGTGATCGGGGATGTGCTCGCCACCTGCCACGAATGCTTGCCCCATTCCTGCACGAAGTACGGGTAGCCACGGGTTTCCACGACGATTGCGTCGAGCGCGTCGTCGGTGATATCAACGGAGAGCGAGCGGACCGGATCTCCGATCGCCTGGCGCACGGCATCATCATCGAGCGGACCGACTTCGGGGAAATCGAACAACCGCTCGGCATAGGACTTCGCCCGGCCCATTCGCCCGCGCAACTGGGGCAATCCTGCTCCAACGAGGACCACCGGGGTCCCGCGCTGGGCACAGCGATGGAGCGCGGTGATCAGCGCCTCGAGTTGTGGTTCCGCTACGTATTGCAGCTCGTCGAGGAAGATGGCCAAGGCGGTGTCCGCCGACCGGGCCGCCTCGCCGGCCACTTCGAGCAGCGCCTGCAGGTCGTGCTCAAGGTCGCCATTGTCGGCCAGGCCGGGTTCCGGATCGAAATCGAAACCAACCTCGATGTCACCGAACTTGACCTTGAGGGCCTTGGCGAACCCTGCAAGCCCCCGGAGGGCGCGGCGCGCATGATCACGCGCCCGGGCATCGCGCGAGAGGCGGAGCAGAGCGAGCCGGAGCTGCGGTGCGAGGAGGGCGGGGAGCGACCGGTTCTCCGGCGCCTCGATCCTGAGAGTATGGATCCCCACCCTTTCGGCATCGTCGCGCATCCGGTCGAGCAGCACGGTCTTGCCGACCCCGCGCAACCCCACCATCAGGACACTCTTGCTGGGGCGCCCCTGCCTGATTCGCTCAAGGGTGATCGCCACCCGCTGGAGTAACTCCTCCCGGCCGGCCAGCTCCGGGGGCGGGGTGCCGGCACCGGGGGCGAATGGGTTTGCGATGGGATCCATGGGGAGAATATACCGATATTTGGTAAATTAAGCAAATATGATAATTTGTGTAATTTCGCTCAATATGAGGCTTCGCACCTCCACTCGGGGTGATGCCCCTCGTCCCGAACGAAGTGCCTGTCCTGAGCGGCAGCGAAGTAAGGGACCTCCCGGGGGTGGCCTGGCGGGGTCTGCGTGAAGGCGAGCGAGGAGACCCCGCCGCTCGCTGCGCGAGGGCGGGGATTCCCAGCCCCCCTTTCACCTTTCACGTTTCACCTTTCACGTTTCCCCCTCACTCCCGCCCCCGAAACCGGTCCAGCGCCCGTCGATCCTTCTTGCTCGGCTTGCCGGTCTCGAATGCGAATGTCGGGGCCGCCTTGAGCAGTTCATGCTGTCGTTCGCGGGCGGCGAGGGACGCCGCGGTCTCGCTGTAGAGTTTGGCCGCCTGCTCGGCGCTGCCGCGTCGCTCGGCCAGCCCGGTCACCGTCACCACGTGCTCGAACGGCGGCAGCCTCACCCGGATGGTGTCGCCCGTCTTGACGCTGCGGGCGGGCTTGGCCGACTCCCCGTTGACCTCCACCTTGCCGCCGTTGACCGCCTCGGTGGCGGCGGAGCGGGTCTTGAAGAAGCGGGCGGCCCAGAGCCACTTGTCGAGGCGCACCGTGTCGGCGGTTGGGGGCTTGGTCATCGGCGGCTCGACGGGGCAAAGCCGAGGGCGTCGTTGAGCCAGCGCACCATGGGGCCGAGGATGGCGAGGTCGCGCGCCAGCTCCTTGAGCAGGGCGGGGGAGGTCATCACCGCGTCGTCGACCGGACGGGAGACGGTGAAGGACTTGTAGCGGAGCCACCCCGCCGCGGGATGGGCAGGGTCCACACCCCGCGGCGTGCGCACCAGCATCGCCTCCTCGCTGAGCGGCCCGAAGCGTCGAGCGAGGGGAGCCGCTTTGATGATCGCTGCAATGGCGCGGTGATGTTCCAGCAGCCGTTCGCGGATCAGGTCGAGCGCCGGCTTGGGCGGCATCCAGATGCCGGCCGCGATCATCGAGGCGCCCGGTTCCAGGTGGACGTAGATCCCGGCCCCGCCATGGGCCACGCTCCCCACGCCGCGTCCGGCGTCGTGGTGGTAGGCCCAGCATGACACGTGGGTCTTGTAGGGCGACTTGTCGCGCGAAAAACGGACGTCGCGATGGATCCGGAACATCGACCGCTTGGCGTCGGCCACAATCTCGGGCAGGGTGCCTGCCAGCAGCACATCGAATTCCTCCAGGAACTCGCGCATCGGATTGCGCAGCAGTTGCTCGTACTCGGTGCGGTGCGCCTCGAACCATTCGCGCTCGTTGTGACGACGGAGCTGGCGGAGGAAGGTCAGCGCGGCCGGCGGGAATCCGGCAAAGGCGGCGGTGGCAGGTTGCGGGCGGGGTGGCATCGATCGGGCTCCGGTGTGGTCTCGAGGGGATCTACTGACCATATTACACGCCTCTTGCCTCAGCCCACACTGCCTCCCGACATCTCGGGGTCCCCGACCGGCGAGTTTCCGGTCGATCCCGTAGCCCCGCCGCCCGGCGGGATCGACGCTGGCGCCCTGCCGGGACCGCGGACCCTGCTGCTCCTGGTGCTGCTCGGCCGGATGATGCTGCTGGCGGTGGTCCTCTCCCGCGCGCTCGGCGGGGAGCAGAGCGCCGGGATGGATCCCTGGATCGTGGTCGCCATCATGGCGGTGACCCTGCTGGCCACTGTCTGGCTGGTCACCGATCTCACCAAGCGCCGGATGCCGGTTGCCGGTTCGCTGTTCCTGCAGGCAGTGGTCGACGTGCTGCTGGTGACCACGCTGGTGGCATTCGTCGGCGGCGAGACCACTCCGCTTGCCGCGCTCTACGTGGCCCTGGTGACGGTCTATGCCCTGTTGCTGCCGCTGGGCCGGGCACTCCTGGCGGTGGTGTTCGCGGCGGCATGCTATGTCCTGGTGACGCTGCAAACCGGCGTGGCAGGGGGGGGGGGACCAGCACCGTCGATGGAGTTCTGGACCCAGGTGGGAGTGATCGCCGGGATCGGCGCCCTCATCGCGGTGCTCGGCCGACGCCTGGCGGGAGCGGCTGCCGCCCAGCGATTGCTGGCGGCAACGCTGCGACAGGTGCGGCTGGAGGCCGACGAGATTCTGGCCACGATTCAGTCGGGGGTGATCACCGTCGATGGCGAGGGACGCCTCGGCTACATCAACCCGCGGGCCCGGCGGATCCTGGGCGGCGGCGAGGAGAGCTTCGTGCCGGGCGCGCCGGTGATGGAGGCGTTGCGGAGCCGCTCGCGCGACCTGCACGAGGCGATCGAGATGGGGATCCGCTCCGGCGGGCGAGTGGCGCGCGGCGAGGCGTCGGTGCGGCGAAGCAACGGCTCGCTCTTTCCGGTGGGCCTCAGCACCACGACCTTTCTGCGCCCGGGTAGCGATCACCCCTCGGTCACGGCCATCTTTACCGACATATCGGATTTGAAGCGGGTGCAGGAGTTCCGGCTCAGGGCCGAGCGGATGGAGGCGGTCGCTGCGCTCTCGGCGTCGCTGGCCCACGAGATCAGGAATCCGCTGGCGGCGATCCGCAGTGCGGTCGAGCAGCTCGCCCACAACGCCAGCGCCGACAGCGACGATCAGGTGCTGGCCCGGTTGGTGATGCGCGAGAGCGAGCGGCTCAACCGGTTGCTGAGCGAGTTCCTGGACTTTTCCCGGGTGCGGGCCGCCGAGTGCGTGCCGCTCGACCTGTTGGCGGTGGCCACCGACGTCGCCACCGTGTTGGCGGAACATCCGGAGACGCGCGGCACCGAGATCGTGGTGGAAGGCGAGTCGATCGAAATCGAGGCCGACGCCGACCTGCTCCACCGGATCGTGAGCAACCTCACGCTCAACGCGGCGCAGGCAATGCAGGGTGGCGGGCGGGTGGTGATCGGGGTCGGTACTGCTCGTTCGGGAGATGGTCCGAGCGGGCTGCTCGACCGGCGGGTCAAGCTCACAGTGCAGGACAACGGGCCGGGGATTCCCGACGAAGTGCGCGAGCGGCTGTTCGAGCCGTTCGTCACCGGCAGGCCCGGTGGCAGCGGACTCGGCCTGGCAATCGTGCAGCGGGCAGTCGCTTCGCACCGCGGCATCATTTTGGTGGACACCGCCGCGGGGGCGGGGACCACCTTTTCAATCTTTCTGCCGGCCAAGATGGACCGGGAGGATGGTACATGAGTCAGCAGCCGACGGTGTTGGTGATCGACGACGAGAGCGGCATTCTCGACACTATCCGGATCCTGCTCAAGAAGGAGGGCTACGAGGTCATCACCGCCCAGGGCGGCAAGGCCAGTCTGGATGCGGTGCGCGGAGCCGGCGCCGACATCGTGGTGACCGACGTGCGGATGCCGCAGGTGACCGGTCTCGACATCCTGCAGGCGGTCAAGGACAACGACCCGATGACGCCGGTCATTCTGATGACAGCGCAGGCCTCGCTGCAGAGCGCCATCCAGGCGGTCAACGCCGGGGCGTTCTACTACCTGCAGAAGCCGTTCGGCAACGACGAGCTGCTGGCAATCCTTCGCCGCGCCTGCGAGTTCCGGAAAATCCGGGTCGAGAACAAGCAGCTCAAGCAGGAAATCCGTCGTGCGGGGGGGGGAGTGCGCGACAACGGCCACGTTACCCGCCCGATCGGCAAGTCACGCCGCTTTCTGGAGGTGCTGCGGCTCGCCGAGCTGATCGCACCGACCGATTCCACCGTGCTGATCGGCGGCGAGAGCGGCACCGGCAAGGAGGTGCTCGCCCGCTTCCTGCACCAGGCCTCGGGGCGCGCCGACGGACCGTTCATGTCGATCAACTGCGGCGCCCTCCCCGAGACGCTGCTCGAGAGCGAACTCTTCGGCCACGTCAAGGGCTCATTTACCGGCGCGGTGCGCGACAAGCAGGGCCTCTTCGCGGCGGCGCGGGGCGGCACCTTCTTCATGGACGAGGTCGGCGAGATGCCGCCGTCGCTGCAGGTCAAGCTGTTGCGCGTGCTGCAGCAGCGCGAGGTGATTCCGGTCGGTGCCACCGACTCGATTCCGGTCGACGTCAGGATCATCGCCGCCACCAACCGCGACCTGGAGGATGAGGTGCGGCTCGGCAATTTCCGCTCCGACCTCTTCTACCGTCTCAACGTGATCGCGGTCGATCTGCCGCCGCTCCGCGACCGGCGCGACGACCTGATCCTGTTGATCGACCGCTTCCTGGAGGAGATGACCGAAGAGGGAGAATCACCACGCGCCCTCAGCTCCGAGGCGCTCGACGCGGTGATGGTCTACGAGTGGCCCGGCAACGTCCGCGAGCTGCAGAACGCCCTGGAGCATGCGGTGGTCCTCTCGCGCGGGCCGCTGATCGAGCCGCAGCACCTGCCGGCCCGGATCACCTCCCAGAAAAAGGAGCCGCTGGTTGCCGATCGCACCCAGCCCAATCCCACTCTGGATCTGATCGAGCGGAGCTACATCATGTTCGTGTTGCAGGCCGAGGGGGGCAACAAGACCCGGGCGGCGGAGGTGCTGGGGATCGACCCGAGCACGCTGTACCGCAAGCTCAGCCGCTACGAGGGGAACGAGGCGCCGCCGAAGTAGTCAGCGGTTGATGACGAGCTCCCTTGTTGAGCCCGACGACATCGTCGTACAACTCGTCGCGGGACCATCGCGTGACGGCTTTGACACGGGTGGCCCGGAGCCGGTCAAGCAGGGCCTCCCACGCATCATGCAATGAACGCTGGTTGGCGTCGGCAGCAGAGATTTTTCGGTCCACCGATCCTCCATGGTAGTGTTCAATCCTGCATGCAATATGTTCAGATCAGTCCCCAAAGGAAGCCTGTGATCCACACGCTGACCACCACCCCCGGAAGTTGCCGGTGACCCCCCCGTGCTAGCCCGCCTGGCGGGCGTGCTCCTGCTGTTGCTGGGGATGCTTCCCATTGCCAACTGGATTCCCGGTGGCCATGCGGCGCCGTGGTACGGCGACCGGATGGGGATGTGGACCAGCGGCGGTGCGATCCTGCTCGGTGTGGCGGTCATTGCCGGGATCGTGATTCGGCGGCGACCGGAGTTGTGGCGGGACGGGCTCTGGCGGAGCGTGGCCGAGCGGTGGCAGCGGGGCGGTTGGCGCGCCGACCTGGGTGTGGCGGTGGTGGCGCTGGTGAGCTATCTGGCAGTGAGCCATCTGGTTTTTTCGGCCAAGCCGCTCTTGATTGACGAGATCATCCAGGTCTATCAGGCCCGGATATTCGCGTCGGGCCGGCTCTGGGTCCCCACGCCGGAGCACCCCGAGTTCACCTCGGCGATGCATCTGGTGGACCTTGACGGTCGGCGCTTCGGACAGTTCCCGGCCGGCGGCCCCGCAATGCTGATGCTCGGCACAATGGTCGGTGCCGAATGGTTGGTGGGGCCGCTCTTCGCGGCGCTGGCGGTGCTGCTGTTCGCCCGGCTGCTGCGACGAATCGAGCCCGGGCCGGGCACCGCACTGGCGGCGTTGTTGCTGCTGGCGTTCTGCCCGTTCTGGTTCTTTCTGGCGGGCTCGATGATGAACCATGTCACCGCCACTGCCTGGCTGATGGTCGCCGCGCTGTCGCTGCATTGGGCGACAGCGGATCAGCACGCGGGCTGGCCTGCCGCCCTCGTGGCCGGGTTGGCGCTCGGTGTGGCCGCCACGATCCGTCCCATGGACGCCCTGGCCTTCGCGCTGCCAACCGCCGCATGGCTGCTCTGGCGGGCGCGGTTGGGTCGGGCTCATCTGGTGGCGTTGCTGGCCAGCGGCATCGGGGTGGCGCTGCCGGTTGCGGCACTGCTCTGGGTCAACAACGCCCAGGCCGGCAGTCCGCTGCTGTTCGGGTACATCGCGCTCTGGGGCAAGAGCCACGAACTCGGTTTTCATGCTGTCCCGTGGGGGGAGCCGCACACTCCGCTCCGTGGCCTGGAGCTGGTGAATCTCTACCTGCTCCGCTTGCAGACCTACTTGCTGGAGACGCCGGCACCGGCGCTGCTCTTTGCGACTGCGGCGTTGTTGCTGGTGCGCTGTCTCACGGCGTTTGATCGCTGGATGCTGGCCGGGAGCGGATTGCTGCTGCTGAGCTACTGGGCGTACTGGCATGACGGCTTTTATCTGGGGCCGCGCTTCCTGCTGCCGCTGGCGCCATGGTTGGTGCTCTGGACGGTGCGGCTGCCAAGGGTGCTGGCCGAGCGGGCTGTGCCGGTCTGGTGGCGCGGCGGTGTGGTTACCGCCGGTGTTGCAGCCCTGCTCATGGGGGGGGGACTGCTGCTGCCGATCCGGGCGGGGCAGTACGCCAACGGGATGTACAATCTGCGGGTGGACCTTGATTCGTTGGTGGCCGCACACGGCGTAACCCAAGGCACGGTACTGGTGCGGGAGAGTTGGGGGTCGCAGTTGATTGCCAGGATGTGGCAGGTTGGTGCCGGGCGGACTGAGTCCGAGGGGATCTACCGGACCACTGACGCTTGCGTACTCGACTTGGCGCTTTCCCGAGTGGAGCGGGGCGGTGGCGGGATGGCGGCATTCCGCACCATGATTGCTCCGTCGCAGGCCGATTCTTTGCTCCTGGTGGGTTTGCAGGGTTTTCCAGATACCACCGCCCGGAGGCTTCCGGGAGCCGACTGGCGGCCGGAATGCATCCGGAGAGTTCAGGAAGATACGGCTGGCCTCGGTGTGATCCCTCCATCTCTGCTAGCGCGGGATGGAGGGCCACGGTTTGTCAGGGATCTGCACCGCCGTCCACCCGGAACATCGGCACCGTATCTGTTGTTGAGGAAGCCCACGGCTGTTGCTGCCCAGCATGAATTGCTGCTGCTGCCGAATGACTCTCTCGATGCGGCATGGGGCGTCTTGCCATGACCGCGGCATCCAGATGTGCGCTGGTGATCCCCTGCTACAACGAATCGTCGCGATTGCAGGATGTCGCCTTCCTCGCTTTTGTCCGCTTGCAGGAATCGGTCGATCTCTGCTTTGTCGACGATGGCAGCAGCGACAACACCGCCGACCGGCTGGCGGCGCTGGCTCTTGAGCAACCGGACCGGATCACTCTGCTGCAACTGCCTGCCAATGTCGGCAAGGCGGAGGCGGTGCGTCAGGGGCTGTTGTCGGCGGTGGCCGAGGGTTACGGCATGGCCGGTTACCTCGATGCCGACCTGGCGGCGCCGCTGGAGAGCGCGTTGCTGCTCCGTGAGGAATTGGAAGCAGACCCGGCTTTGGTGATGGCGATCGGTTCGCGGGTCAAGTTGCTGGGGTGGCAGATATCACGTTCCGAGCGGCGGCACTACCTGGGCCGTGTTTTCGCGACTTTCGCGTCGCTGACCCTCGGGCTCCCGGTTTACGACACCCAATGCGGCGCCAAGATGCTGCGGCTGGTGCCCGCGGTGGTCGCTGCGTTGCAGGAGCCGTTCATGTCGCGCTGGCTGTTTGATGTGGAGCTGATTGCCCGGCTCCGTGACGGCGTCGGTGCCGGGCATTTGCGCGAGATACCGTTGCCGGTGTGGCGCGACCCGGGCGGATCGAGTGTCAGGGTCAGTGATTTCCTGAAGGCGCCGTGGGAGTTGTGGCGGATTTGGAGGCGGTATCGGGGGACTCACGAATCACTGTGAGGCTGCTCGACGGACCGGAGCAGTGCCATTTCACGAGCCATTGTTGCCAGGTCTCGCTGGAGTCTCCTGAGAGTGGCAGCAGTCGTGGCGAAATGAAAAAGGCAGAAGACGATAAAGAAGTAGAACATCAGGTCGGCGCCACGCCCGATTCCTACCATCGCCGCGGCCTGGTTCGTCAGGTCAGGGTTGAGTACAAGGAAAATTCCTGCACCGGCAAGTAGCAGGTAGGTCAGCCGGTCAATCGCGGTGCTCCGCATTCTGACGAGATAGATAACGAACATGCCTATCAGTAAAGTCAGGATGACTTGGGACGATGCCATGGTCGCTCACCTCGCTCGGGAAATGATCAGATCCCACAATATGCTGACAGCATCGATCATACTCTGCCCCTTGGCTCGGGAATAGTCCGTGTACGCCACCTGCACAGAGACTTCGCGTACAGTGAGCCGGTGTCGCGCAATTTCAGCTAGTATTTCCGAGGCATGTGCCATGCGGTCTTGGCGCAGGTCGAGGCATCGCAATGCCTCGATTCGAAATGCCCGCAACCCATTGTGGGTATCAGTCAGGGCGAGGTCCGTAGTCCAGCGTGCCAAGCGGGTGGCTGTGTGCAGCAGCAACCTCCGCGTGGCTGGCACCGCCGCTCGTGAATTGGATTCCAGGAAACGCGAGCCAAGCGTGACGTCGACCTGGTCATGGGCAAGTGGCTGGACGAGATTGTCTATTGCCTCGGTCGAATGTTGGCCATCTGCGTCGAAGGTGACCACATACCGGACCGACCTGGACCGCAATGCCCATGCAAAACCAGTGCGGAGTGCGGCACCTTGGCCCAAATTGACCGGGTGTCGCAGCACAGTTGCCCCTGCCGCCGCCGCCGCTGAAGCCGTTCCATCGTCAGATCCGTCATCGACCAGCACTACACGCCATCCCGCGGCACAAATGCCGGCGATGGTGGCCCCAACGACGCGTTCCTCCCGGTACGCGGGTACCACAACCACCGTGGCCTGCCGGATGGCATTATCCTCGCTTGGGTAGAGACCGTTCACCGGGCAATCGTCCATATTTGGGAATCCATGCCAGACTGATGCCATCCGACCGTTTCTTGTTAATGCTCGCGGCACTCCTTTTCATGGTTGTTGGCTTGAAAAGGCTTACCCCGCGCGACTCCGGCGCCCCATTGTGGCTCCTTGGCCCGGCCCTTCCGGTGTTGGCGGCAGTCTTTACAATGGTTCTGACGGCCTGGATTTGGGGTGGACTCAGCGCGGTCCCGATATGGCACGATGAGGCGGCTTACCTCCTCCAGGCCGAGCTCCTCGCGATCGGGCGTCTCGCCGCTCCCCCTCCGCCAGTTGTCGAGGCATTCACTCAGGCTGCGGTTCTCGTTACCCCGGTGCTCGCCCCCAAAATGCTGCCAGGACACGCAATAGTCCTCCTGCCCGGAGTCTGGCTCGGCATGCCCGGATTGATGCCAGTTGTCTTGGCGGGCGGCACCGCAGCAATGATCATCGTTTTGGCACGGCGCCTGGCCGGGGTCTCGGTCGCGGTACTATCAGTAGCGCTCTGGATCAGCCAGGCTGGTCAGCAGCGCTGGCGTGCATCTTATTTGTCAGAGTCCACTACCGCGCTTTGCTGGCTGGTCGGCTGGTGGTGCCTCCTCAGGTGGCGCGATGATCAGAGGCCAAGGTGGTTGCTGGGAATGGCCACGGTCACGGGACTAGCAGCTGTCACCAGGCCGCTGACTGCCCTCGCGTTCGCGATTCCGGCCGGTGTGGTTGTGTTGCGGTATTGCTGGATTGACAGAGGATGGAGGCAATTGGGGTATGCACTCGCGGCCGGAACAGCAATATTGACCTTAGTGCCGTTGCAGAACCTCACGGTTCTGGGAGACTGGAGGGCCAGTCCATTGGCATTGTACACGAGGCAATACATGCCGTTCGACAGACTCGGATTTGGCCTCGACCAGACGCGAGCAGAGTTAGCCCTCACTCCGGAGCTCGATACGGCATTCAACTCTCTTCGTGAACGCCACATGGAGCACATGCCAGCGGCGCTGCCGGGAGTCTTTCTGGACCGGTTTCGAGTGCTGACGCGGTCAGTTTTCTCCAGCTGGCGTGCGGTGTTCATACCGGCGGCGGCAATTGGATTGGTGGTGCTCCCTCCTGCGGGCTGGTTGGCGGTCGTTACGGCCGCCGGCTTGCTGCTGCTCTACTTGCCATACGCGCACGAGGCGCATTGGTCGGTATACTATACGGAGGCGATGCCAATCCCGGCGATGGTTGTGGCGATGGGTGTGGTAGCAGTACTCCACCGAGTTGGCCGCTGTGAGCGCTCCACGCGATGGGGGGCGCTGGGTTTTGCCGCGGTCTCTCTGGGGATGGCCGCCCCCGAATTGGAATGGTCCGGCTTGTTCAAGCGCGCTGCGCAAGAACCACTTCTCTCGTTCCAGTCACGACTTGCCGATTTGCCGGCCCGCAAGATGATTGTCTTTGTCCGCTACTCCGATGGATTCGATGGTCACCATAGTTTCGTCCACAACGTTGCCGATCCGTTCGGGGCACGGGTACTCACTGCCCATGATCTCGGCAAGCAAGTGAATGATCAGGTGCGTGCTGCCTTTCCCGACCGGGTTGCATATCTGTTCGACACCGGGTCTGAGCGACTAGAGGAACTTGAGGCAGTGAAATGAGTGAAATCGATACTCTTGAGCGAATAGTTCCAAACGCCCTGAACGAAGGCGATGTTACGGGCCGGGCAACTTTGGCTTTGCACTTGGAGCGGTATCATTGGGCAGCCGCGCAACTTCCGGTTGGACTCACTTTGGATCTGGCGTGCGGTGTCGGATACGGCAGTGTCATCCTGGCTGAGCGGCATCATGAGGTCAAGGTGATCGCGGCCGATCTTTCGCGTTCCGCGTTGCGCCGTGCCATGACGGAGTACGGACACCCGCGCGTGCATCTGATCTGTGGTGATGGTGCGACATGGACAAGGCAGGCGGCTTTTCAGGCCATCGTGTCACTGGAAACACTCGAGCATGTTCCTGATCCGGAGGCAATGCTTCGTGACTTGGTCCGCTCGCTGGCCGTGACTGGAATGTTGGTTGTCAGCGTGCCCGTAACGCCGTCTGTCGACGCGAATCCCCACCACATGACGGACTTCACCGAGGAGTCGATAATGGCCCTCGGGACCTCGCTTGGGCTGGCGCCGGTCGCGAGAATGCGCCAAGTGCAACGATTTGCACCGTGGTCGGTGCTGACTCGTTCCGAGAAACGTGCGCAGGACCTGCGACGCGATTTGCTTGGCTACTACCTGCGTAACCCCGGTGCGGCTTGGAAAAGATTTACGACTACGCTGCGGCATGGTTTTGTAAACCACTATTTGACCGTTGCGTGGGTGCATGTCACTCAAGAGGGTTCGCCTTGACGCTACCGCATTCACTTGTACGCCACTACGCCACCACGCTACCTGACAGCCATTGGACCTCGGTCAATCTGGGGGGCTGAAGCAAAGGGGGTCCAGATAACATGGTCTGGTCTGACGGAGAACGCCGTGCGTATGACCTGATTGAGTACTAGTGGTATGACGTTACCGGGGATATGGAATCAGGAATGTGCGCCAGACTGGGATTCTGATTTGCCGATATGACTATCAGCATTGCCACGCTCGCGGCCATGATTATCGCCAACCAGCTTGACTCCAGGTCATCGCTCGGCTGATGGTTGTGCAGCGGTACGCCGAGCCCACCACTGTCAGCAAGTGTCCGCTCCAGTCGCCACGGCTTCACCACCGGTGTCTAGTGTCTCCCCTCCCCGCACTTATCCGTGCCATCGCTCGTTGCCGTTCCTCACCTGCTGGTAGCGCCCCGGCCAGTGCCTCTGCCCTGTCCCATGACCCGATCACAATCAAGCACTCGAGGCGAGTGACTGAAGCCACAGGACGATCTGCATCCAGTTGGAGAGCACGGTCGAACAGCGGGATTGCCTCGTGGCATCGGTCGAGTTGCCGGAGCGCGCGGGCGTAATCCTCCAGCAACTCTACATCACCTCCATAAAGGGCGTTGGCACGTCGATATGCTTCGATCGCCTGCTCCGGGTGCCCCTCGGCGCGATGGACGGTCGCGAGCAAGGCGTGGCTCCGGTAGGCCCCTGGTTGATCGCGTACCGTCTGGCGGAACAAGGTGGCATTGTCACGCCAGACTGCCTGCCGCGAATTGCTTCGCGATGTCCCCAACACCACTGCAACTGCACAGCACAACACAAAAATGCGCCGTGGCCAAACTACCGCCATGGCATCGATGGTTGCGCCGAGCGCCAACGCCAACCCTACCGTCGGGAGGTACAGGGTCCGCTCGGCGAGCAGGATTCCTGTCGGGACCAGGAGATTGCTGACCGGGAACCATGCCAGAGCAACCCAGAGGATCCCGATTCCGATCAGCGGGGCCCGGCGCCAACTCAGTATGCCGATCAACACCAGAGCCATCACAGACAGCAGGCCCAAAAATGCAGATGGAGTCCAGCCGGTGCTGCCGCCCAAGGCAGGCACTCCGTACTCGGCCGCGAGATGCTGCGGCCAGATCAGCAACCGAATCACTTCGGGGATGATGCTCAGCACCACCGGAATCCGTTCAAGCAGGTCCAATCCCCGGATCCCGTGCACGACCGGACCGGCACCGGAACCATCAACTACCAGCGATCTGAGGAACACCAACGCCACGCCGGCGACGCCGAGCGATGGCAAGACCTTTCTCAGCTCGCCAATGTCATGACTGGAGTCGTTTCTTCGACCTGACAACCACGCTGCCAGCAACAGAAATCCCGGCAGCAGAAATCCCTGTTCCTTGGCGGTGGCGGCAATCAGGAAGCACAGGAGCACCGCGACTCGGGCCCCGGCAGCATGAGGACCAGACGAGGCGGGACGGGTCCAGATGATCAGGGCAGCAACCACCGCCATCGTCATCCACAGCTCGGCCTGGCCTACGACGTTACCGGTTGCCTCGACATGCACCGGGTGGACCGCAAACACGGCCCCCGCGATCAGCGCAGCCATTGGAGAGAGCCAGCGGCGGGCGAGTATGTAAACCCCGACGGCAATCACCACCGCCAGGATGCAATTTACGAGATGAAAGACCCACGGCGCCCCACCGCCGATCAGCCACTGAAGGTTGAATGCGAGCACCGTCCAAGGGCGATAGTTTGCACCACCGCGGGCAAGCGGCCAATAACTTTCACCCAACCATGACAACGGGTTCCGGAGCGAATGCAGCGAATCATTCTCGAGGATGACCGGGATGTCATCATAGGCAAAGCCGTTTCCCATGCTGGCGACGGTCGACAGCGTGGCCAACAGGATGATCAAGCCGATACCCATCCGGTTGCTCACCAACTGCGCCGCCGTTCCGATGGGTCAGCGGGGGGTGTCACCAAGCGCACCGTTTGCGCCGGTGCCTGGCGTTCCTGGGCGGCCAATACTTCAAGGCGCCACCGCGCGAACAGTTCCCGACGAATGCCGATCCCCAAGCCGACAACCGCCTCAATCCGGGCCTCATCGTATCGGCCCAGCCAGGCAAGGCAGGCTATCAATGATCCTCTGGGGGCGGCTTGCTCGGGGATCCGCTCCAAAGCTCGGCGGTATAGAGGGACCGCAGGTTCGCACATGCCAGCCAACCGGTATTGATCCGCCAGTTCCCATCCCGCTACCTCCAACTGAGGGTGCAGCTCGAGGGCGCGTCGGTACAATCGCTCGCCGAGTTCTTGTTCCTTGATGCTGAAGAACAAAATCGCCATGCCGCGATGGGTCCGGTAAGCCAAGGGAGCATCGATCAGCGTCTGAGTCACCAAGGTGCGTTCATCGGACCAGACCCGGTTGCGTGAGCTGCTGCGGCTCACGCCAGCTAGCAGCAGTCCGGCCAGAAGAACGGCGCCCATGATGATGGCGAGGCGAGTGCGTGGCCAGTTAGCTGCCACCATTCCACCGAGCAATGCGGCACCTACTGATGGGAGGAACAAGGTCCGTTCCGCCAGGGTGATGCCGGCTGGCACCAAGATATTGCTGACCGGGAAATAACCGATTGCGATCCAGCCGAGTGCAAAGGTGAGAGCCGGCTGGCGGCGGATGCCGATCACGGCAATCAGCAACCCTCCCGCCAACAGTCCAAGGCCAAGCAATTGGTCCGGTCCAATGGTCTCGGCGCTGACGAACTCCTGTGGTGAATAGTCGGCCTGGAGGTGGTGAGGCCAGACCAGCAATCGGGCCACCGCAGGGTAGACGCCAAGCATGGTATGGGCGCGCCCCACCATGGTCTGTTCGGCCAACGCCTCGGCGGTGAATGACCCCTTGAGGTTGCCACCGAGGGCGCGGTCGCGTGCCAGCCCCACGAGGGATGCCACCAGAACGAGCCCCAGGAGGGTGGGGCGAAGTCGAGTCAGCCTCTCCCGTACTGAAATGCCCTTCTCCATCGGCAACACCGCCGCAAGCACCAGTACCGCAGGGAGCATGGTGCCGGTTTCCTTGAAAAGCATCCCGATGCCGTAGAGCACCAGCAGGGCAAAGGTTGTCTGGGTGGAGAGCCGCCCATCGGTTTGGTCAATGGCGCGAAGATAAAGCAGGGTCGCCACGACGGTTATCAGGGTCACCACCAGTTCACCCTGATTGACTGCCAAGGCATTGGCCTCAACGTGGACTGGGTGGACGGCAAATAGGGCTGCTGCGACCCAGCCTCCCAGCCCACCGCAGAGCCGGGTGCCCAGCCGCCATACCGCCGTGACCGTCAACACCAGCAGGATCATGCTCACTATCCGGAAGGCCACCGGGCTGCCTCCGCCGACGGCCCACTGGAGGCCGAAGAATGTCAGCGCAGCCGGGCGATACAGGTCGGGTGGGTAGGGCGGCGGCCAGTAAGGCTGACCGAATACCTGCGGCAGTGTTCCCAGCGTGTGGATCGCCGTGTTTTCGGCGACAATCGGCAAGTCATCCTGCACGAAGCCGTTGGTCATTAGTGTCATTGTGGCGGCCAGCGAGAGTCCGCAGAGCGCCAGCCAGCGGATCACAGGACTATTTGGTGACATGGTCGTCGGGGTCCCTTGGGCTGGGTGTCTAGGGCTGTTCGGTGAACACAAATCAACCGTTGGACTGGTCCACCGGCCCGAAATGACTTGCATAAGCCGAGAGTGAGGCGGGCAAAACCCGGCCTACCTCCGCCAAATGATATCTGCTATCTCGTTCAACTGCAAAGAGTTGGCGGAACGAGGGTTGATTGGCACCACAGTTGCTTGAACATGGTCCCAGTGCGTCGGTCTAACCAGTCCGCGCGCCGGATGCGATGTCTACCATGTTACCCGCAAGGAGAATTTCACCATGCTGTCCAATCGCAAGGGCTTTACCCTCATCGAGCTGCTGATCGTGGTCGTGATCATCGGCATCCTGGCGGCCATCGCCATCCCGAAGTTTGCGGCAACCAAGGACAAGGCCAAGCTCGCCTCGGTCAAGTCTGACGTCCGCAACATCATGTCGGCGCAGGAGGCGTATTTCTCGGACTTCAACACCTACGCTGCCAGCTTCGCCAACCTCCAGGCTTCGACCAATACCACTCCGTCGGCCGGCAATACGGTCGCGGTAACCGGTGTTGCCAGCGGCTTCACCATCACGGTCACCAATTCGACCATCAGCACCGGTTTCGATCAGTGCACGACTCAGGTCGGTGCTGGTGCGGCGACTACCGTCGATGGGGTGATCGTCTGTAGCTGAGATTGGCACTGCCATTGTCGGGTTCCGGGCGAAGATTTCGTTCAGGGACCCGGCGGTGGCGTGACGCCAGGTTTATTCATCAGTGCCCGACCCGACCAATCACCAAGTTTCTTGCGAGAGAGACCGATGCTCAATACCCGCCGTGGTTTTACTCTGATCGAGCTGCTGATCGTGGTGGTGATCATCGGAATCCTGGCGGCTATTGCCATCCCCAAGTTCGCGGCGACCAAGGAAAGGGCTTACGTCTCGAACATGCGATCGGACCTCCGCAATCTGGCCACTTCGCAAGAGGCGTATTTCTCCGATTTCCAAGCCTATTATACCGGTACGGTTCCAAGCAACCAATTGCTGTACAATCCCTCTACCGGGATCTCGATCGTTCTTGCAGCCGGAACCACCACAGGTTGGGGTGCAACCGCCACCCACATTTCCACCTCGCGGTCCTGCTCGCTGTACGTAGGCGACGGCGGCCCGCTCGGCCCAGCCACTGTTGAAGGCCAGATCGCCTGCAATTGATCCTTCGCTTCGCTCAGGATGAGGTTTCGCCCCCCCCCGCATTCCCCCGTACCTCGTCGCACAAATCTGATCCCCCTCGCCTCTCGCGCCTGACCCAACTTCCGGCCAACCCCAGCGCCGGAGCATCACCGTGTCAGTCGCAACTTCAATCAACCCCCAGCCACGCCGCCAACCACCCATCGGGGCCACTCTGGTCGAGCTGCTGGTTGCCCTCACCATTCTCACCCTGATCGGTACCGCCACCCTCGCCGCTGCGCTCACCGCCGAACGACTCGGCCGCGCCGCCGCCCAGGGCAGCCGCACCGACCAGCTCCGCTACGAGACCGTCCAGTCAGCCGCCAACGCCCCCGCCTGCCGACTCGCCGCATCGCCCCAGGCAATCGCTCTTGCTTTACCCGCCACCAGCAATCGCCCCCCCCTCACGGCGGTGATCCGATGCGGACCATGAGCCCCCCGGGCAGCCGAGGCAGCTCGCTGATTGAACTGATGGTGGTGCTGACCCTGCTCGGGATCACCGGCTCGATCGCGATCGCGCTGGTGTCCGGCGCCGCCAACGCCGCGCGCCGAGCGACCAACGCACTCGTTGCAGAACGCACCACCGCCTCGCTTTCGGCACTGGTAAGGCACGACCTCCGCGGCAGCATCGCCGCCGACTTGACCCTCGGCGGCCCGGCCACCCTCTGGCTCGATCGGCCGGTGGGCGAGGCGCCGGTCTGCGCCGCCACCGCCGCAACGGTTACCCTCCGCCGCTCGGCCTGGAACGGCGACCGCACCCCGGTGGCCGGTCGCGACCAGGTACGGCTGCTAGGCGATCCCGCTACCGGCAACTGGTCCACCCTGGCGCTGCTGGCGGTGGATCCGGCGAGTTGTCCGGACGGTGGTGCGGGATGGCGGCTCACCCTGGGCGGCAGCTCGGCCGGGGCGAGCCATGCCCGGCTGGTCGAGGCGTCGCGGCTGGCCGCCTACAGCGGTACCGGCGGGATCTGGCTGGGGCTGGCCGGGCCGGGCGACCCGATGCAGCCGTTCGCCGGCCCGCTGGAGCCGGCCGGTCTGGCGCTCGCCGTCATGGGGGGGGCACTCACCGCTCAGCTCACCCCTTGGCGGGCAGGGGCGCGCACGCTGCGCTTTCCGGTGGCGCCATGACGCTGCCGGGGGCGTTGGGGTTGGTGGTGCTGTTGGAGGGGTTGGCGGCGGTGGCCCTCGTCGCCGCCACGGCCCGGGTGCGCCTGGCGGCGGACCATCGCTTGGCCATTGAAGCGGAGCTGGCGGCAGAGAGTGCGCTGGCGCTGGGACGAGTGTCGCAGGGCGCCGCACTCGCAGGCATCCCGCCCGGCACGGCGGCGGTGTCGCTGCCCGCTGCCGCGCTCCCCGGGTGGGAGGTCACCCTGGAGGCGAGCCGCGAATCGGCCGGCGCCCCGATCCGGCTCACCGCCCGGGTACTCCGCCGGGGTCCGGATGGCGTCCCGCGGGCGGCCCGATCGGCCACCCTCCTGCTCGCGGGGGTGAGCGCCGATACTGCCAACGTAATCACGCAACGAGAACGTTTCTGACCCGTTGGCACGGGGAGTGCAAACCAATGGCATGGCTGCGCGGGGGAATGGCCCCCACCCGAACCGGTTCCCGATATCGTAAGTCGCCCCGAGGCAAGCAGTTGCCGAGGGTTTCAGTCCTTGACTTTTCGCTGTCCGGTGCGGTACTGTTTGGAAACCTTCCACCACACAAATCGGGCTGATATGGCGCTATTCTCACGCGCGCGCTCCACAGTCGGACTCGACATCGGGAGCGGGTTCATCAAGGCAGTGGTGATCAACCACGGATCGGGCAATCCGGTTCTGGAAAAGGTCGCCCTCGCCAGAGTCGCCGACGACGCCATCGTCGAAGGCGAAGTGATGGATCCGATCCTCGTCGCCGACGCGGTGCGCGACCTCCTGGCGACAGCCGATATCCGCACCAAGGACGTGGTGGTGGCGGTCGGCGGTCGCGATGTGATCATCAAGAAAATCCAGATGGACCGGATGACCCAGGCCGAGACCCGTCAGCAGATCCGGTGGGAGGCCGACAAACATGTCCCCTTCGATCCGGAGAATGTCGAGCTCGACTTCCAGATTCTCGATCCCGACGCCGGCGGCCTCCAGATGGAGGTGTTGCTGGTGGCGGCCAAGCGCGAACTGGTCGAGGGGAAGCTGGCGCTGCTGGCCGAGATCGGGCTGGGCGCCAAGGTGATCGACGTCGAGGCCTTCGCACTGCACAACGCCTTTGAGCAGAACTATCCCGAGGCGATGCGAGGAGTGGTGGCACTGGTCAACGTCGGCCACGAGACCACCATCGTCAATCTGCTCGAGGATGGAGTGCCGGTGCTGACCCGCGACCTGGCCGTCGGAGTGCGGCGGCTGCGTGAGGACTTGCAGCGGGAGCGCGGCATGGCGGTGGACGCCGCCGACCGGGTGGTGCGCGGCCTCGACAGCGATCCCGCACTGGCCCGCCACGTCGGCACCCGGGGCGAGGAGATGGCGCTCGGCATCGAGCGGGCGGCGGCGTTCCTGCAGACCGCTTCGCGTCCGGTGGGGTCGCTGTCTCGAGTCTACATCACCGGTGGCGGTTCACGGATTCCCGGCCTGGCCGAGTTGCTGGCCACGCGCCTCCGGGTACCGGTGACCCAGGCCCACCCGATCGAGCGGCTCGATATCGCTCCCGACGCCTTTGGCGGGCTCACCATGGACGAGGTGGCGCCGTTGTTGATGTTGCCGGTCGGGCTGGCGCTCAGGACGGTCGCATGAGGAGGGTCGCGACGTGATTACCATCAATCTGAGGCCGGGGACCAAGCGCGACGGCGGCTCCGGGCCGATGTTCGCGGGGCTCAAGACCCAGCTCGCCGGGATGTTCTCCGGCGTCAAGGAACCGTGGATGATGGGGGCCGGCGCAGCGCTGCTGCTGGTTGCGGTCCTCCTCACCGGCGCTTATCTGTGGACCGGATCGAAGCTGGCCGGCCTTGAGCCCGAGCTGGAGACGGCCCGCAGCGAGCACGCGCGCTATCAGGGATTCCTGAGGCAGAAGCGGCAGGCGCTCAGGGTGCGTGATTCGATTCTGGTGCAGATCGGCACCATCTCCGCCGTTGACGGCAACCGCTATGTCTGGCCGCATATCCTCGACGAGATCAACAGCGGTCTGCCGGAGATGACCTGGCTGACCAACATCGTCCAGATCGGCGGGGGGGGGATGGGCGCCGCCGCCGTGCCGGGCGACACCGTCCAGCAGAACCTGCTCGATCCGCCGGTGCTGCGGATCACCGGGCGCACCGGCGACCTGCAGCGCTACACCGCTTTCCTGCGGTCGCTCGAGGCCTCTCCATGGCTGACCAACGTGCTGGCCGTGCAGGCCAAGACGATCATCGAGGGCAACAGGGCGCTGACCGAATTCATCGTCCAGGCCACCTACTCGCCGGCCGACTCGTCCCATGTCCGGACGGTGCCGATCATCGAGTCCGTGGTGGGGAACTGAGCCATGGCTGATACACCCAAGTCCACGCCGATCCTGCTGCTCCTGATCGCCGCCCTGATCGGCTATGCCGGCTGGTCGGGCAACGGCATCGACATGCTGGGAATGGAAGGGATCAAGACCCGGCAGGAGCGGGTCGTGGCGACGCGCGACACGCTCGCCGTGGTGCAGGCCCAGATCGACACCGCCAAGGCCGACCTCGCCCGCGAGTCGGTCGAAGATGTCGAGGCGCGGATCGTCAAGTTCCGCGCGACGCTCGACATCCTCCGCCGACTGGTGCCCGAGCAGCGCGAGGTGGCCGACCTGCTCGACGACATCCAGATCCGCGCCAAGGTGCGCGGGGTGCGCTTCGCCAACTTCGATCCGGTACCGCCGGTCGCAGGGCCGGTGCCGTTCGACACCTACAACTATCAGCTCGGCGTGATCGGCAAGTACCACCAGGTCGGCGCCTTCATGGCCGACATCGCCTCGCTCCGGCGGATCATCGTCCCGGGACAGGTGACCATCGTGCCGGCCAACGCGGCCCAGGCGCGAGTGCTGGGCGACACGCTCGGGATGCTGGAGGCGCGCTTCACCGTCACTACCTACGTCAAGGGGACGCTGGCCGAGGAGGACTCCACCAATGCGCCGTGATGCGATCCTGATGCTGTTGCCGCTGGTACTGGCGGCCTGCGGCGGCGAACCGGGGGCAAGCGTCGATCCCGACGCGCTGCTCGACGAGTCGGCACCGGCACCAGCAGCGGCTGCGGCCGCTCCTGCGGCGCTGCCTTCGCTCCCTGTCGACACTGCTGCCGCCGCCGGCGAGCGGCCGCTGCTCCGCGAGAGCTTTGCATATCGGGGGGGGGGACGCGATCCGTTCCGCTCTCTTGTGAACCTGACCGTCTCCGGACCGGAAATGCCGGACCTGATTCTGGTCGGGGTGATCTATGACGTGGCGTCGCCGTCTCAGAGCGTGGCGACCTTCCGGGAAACCGGCAGCTCGCGGCGTCACAACGTCAGTCCCGGCCAATCGATCGGCCGGTTGTATGTCGCCAGCGTGCTGCCGACCTCGGCCACGCTGCGGATGAACGACTTCGGAGCCGTCCGCGAACAAACCTACTCCCTCCGGACCCGGGAGAACGAGGACCAATGATGACTCGATCCTTCGCCTGGCTGGTGCCTGCGGTCCTTGCCGCCGCACCGGTCGCCGCCCACGACACCGCCCCGCTCAATGATGCGCAGGTTACGGCGGTCTCGCTCTCCCATCAGGGGGGGGCAGCACGACTCGCGATCGCCCTCGACGGATCGGTCACCGTGCGTGACTTCACGCTCAGTGATCCGGCGCGGCTGGTCCTCGATCTCCGGGGCGCCACCCTCGGCAACATCGCCGACTGGGACGGCCTCCGTCGCGGCGCCGTCCGCGCCGTCAGGGTGCGCCAGCACGAGGCCAACGTGGTCCGGGTGATCCTGGAGTTCGACCGCCTGCCGACCTACACGGTGGAGCAGGGGATTCCCGGCTTCATCACGGTGGCCTACGCCGACGAGCCGTTCAGCGCGTGGGGGGGGGCAGCATTGCCGCCCGCACCTGCGGCCGCCGAGGCGGCGTTCCGGCCGGCCTCGACGCCGCTGGCGGCACCGGCCAATTCGCGCACTCTCGATCTGGTCAGCATGCGGAGCAAGACCGGGCCGGTTTCCACCGATGACCGGCGGATCACGGTCCGCTTCGACAACGCCTCGATGCACGAAATCGCCGAGGTCTTCGCCCAGTACTCCGGCCGCAGCATCGTGGTCGGCCGCGGCGTCACCGGCGAGTTCAACGGCACCATCACCGACCAGCCCTGGCCGCTCGCCTTCCAGGCGATTCTGGCCGCGACCGGCTACTCGGTCATGGAGATGCAGGGCGGCATCCTCCGGATCGACTCGCCGGGCGAGCTGGCCAAGCTCGACTCGATCGAGGTCCTCGAAACCGCCGTCGAACGGCTCAATTACGCCCGCGCCGGCGAGATGGCCAACTCGATCCAGGGGTTGATCACCGCCGGTCGCGGCAAGGTCATCGCCGACAGCACGCTCAACGCGCTGATCATCACCGACACCCGCACCCGGCTGCCGGGGATCCTCGAGTTCGTGCGCGGCCTCGACATCAAGACCCCGACCATCGCGATCCAGGCCAAGCTGGTCTTCGTCGACCGCTCCGACCTGCAGCAGCTTGGCGTCAAGTACGACATCGGCAGCGGACAGCAGTTCTTCAACAAGCTGATCCAGCGGATCGATCCGCTCACCGGCCAGCCGTTCAACCCGAACACCAACGTCGTCAACCTCGGCGGCAACTCGCTCTCGGCGATCTCCAATGCCGACGCCGTCATCTCCGGTTCCGCGCTCGACCTGATCTTCAGCACGGCGATCGGCGGCTTCTCCGTCTCGGCCTTCCTCAGCGCGCTGGAGCGGGTCGAGATCACCGACGTCGAGGCGGTGCCGATCATCCACACCCTCGACAACCAGGAAGCGACCATTCTCAGCGGTCAGGAAACTCCGGTCCGCGTGATCGACGCCTCCTCGTTCGGACAGGTCAACCAGGCCCCGCGCGCCAACGTGCAGTTCAAGGAGACCGGCATCAAGCTGGTCGCCCGGCCGAGCGTGACCGCCGACCGTCACATCAAGATGGACATCATGGTGGAGCGCTCCAGCATCCAGGCGCTGGCCGCAGCCGACCTCGGCTTCACGATCCCCAAGCAGACCGCCACCTCGCGGCTGCTGGTCGCCGACGGCGAGACCGCGGTGATCGGCGGACTGACCGAGACCACCGTGACCCGGAACCGCTCGGGGATACCAATGCTCTCCTCGCTGCCGTTCCTCGGCTCGCTATTCTCCTTCACCGAGAACAGGGAGAGCCGCAAGGATCTGATCATCCTGGTGCAGCCCCGGATCGTCGACGATCCGGTCAATAGCGGGACTCCGGAGTAGGCAGGCCGCCAGTGGCGGGGTGAAAGGTGAAAGGTGAAAGGGAATGCGACGGCCCCCTTTCACGTTTCACCTTTCACGTCCCCCTTTCACCCGCGCGGCGCAGCCGCGCCCCGTTCCCCCGCGCCGCGTAGCGGCGCCCCGTCCCTGGCGCCCGACCCTCCATTACCTTCCCCTCATGTCCAGACTCCGTTTCCTCACTGCCGGCGAATCGCATGGCAAGGGCCTCGTGGCCATCATCGAGGGAGTTCCTGCCGGCCTGCCGATCACGGCGGAGGATGTCGATCGCGACCTCGGCCGCCGGATGCAGGGCTACGGTCGCGGCGCCCGGATGAAGATCGAGCAGGACCGGATCGAGTGGCTGAGCGGGGTGCGCTCGGGCGAGACGCTGGGCTCACCGGTCGCGATGCTGATCCACAATCGCGATTGGGCCAATTGGCAGGAGATCATGGCCGCCGAGGGGACTCCGGGAGAGGAACGCCGACGCCGGGTGGCGCGGCCCAGGCCGGGCCATGCCGATCTGGTGGGCGTCCTCAAGTACGATCGTCACGACGCACGCGACATCCTCGAGCGCGCCTCCGCCCGCGAAACCGCGGCCCGCGTGGCCTGCGGCGCAGTTGCCCGCCGCCTGCTCGACGAGTTCGGGATCGACGTCGGCTCGCACCTCGTTTCGCTCGGCGGTATTCGTGCGCAAACCCCCACCCCCCCGCAAAGCGGGGCGGGGGGTGGGGCGGTCGATCCGTTGGCCAGCGAGGAGATCCCGCCGCCGCTGCGCGGGGCGGGAGGTGGGGCGGTCGATCCGTTGGCCGGCGAGGAGATCCCGCCGCCGCTGCGCGGGGCGGGATTGAATGCCAGGAGCGACGCCTCGCCGGTGCGCACTCTCGACCCGGCGGCCGAGGCGGCGATGATCGCGCGGATCGACCAGGCCAAGCGCGACGGCGACACACTCGGCGGCGAGATCGAGGTGGTGGTGACCGGGCTCCCCATCGGCCTCGGCAGTCATGTCCACTGGGATCGCAAGCTCGACGCCCGGCTCGCCGGGATGCTGATGTCGATTCCCGCGGTAAAGGGAGTGGAAATCGGAATGGGGTTCGAGTCGGCGCGGTTGCCCGGATCGGCGGTTCACGACCCGATCGTCGCCGCACCCGACGATGCCCCCCCCAATGATCCGCGCGGCGGCTTCCGGCGAGTGGGCAACAACGCCGGTGGCCTGGAGGGCGGCATGACGACCGGCGAGCCGCTGGTGGTCCGGGTGGCGATGAAGCCGATCTCGACCCTGATGTCGCCGCTCAAGACCGTCAACCTCGACACCGGCGCCGAGGCGCAGGCACAGAGCGAGCGATCGGATGTAACCGCCGTTCCGGCGATGGGGGTGATCGCCGAGGCGCTGGTGGCCCTGGTGCTGGCCGACGCGCTGCTGGAGAAGACCGGCGGCGATTCGCTCGCCGAAGTGCGCCGCAATCTCGACGCCTTCCTGGCTGCGGCTGGCGGGCGTTGGCAGACGATCGCCGCTCGGGAAGTCGCCCCCTGAGCGGTCCCCGGCACCTGATCCTGACCGGCCTGCCGGGAGCAGGGAAGACCACCGTGGCCGAGCTGGTGGCCGCCGAGCTGGCGGCGGAGTGGTGCGATATCGACCGCCGGATCGAGGCGGCAACTGGCCGCTCGGTGGCCGAAATCTTCGCCACCCAGGGCGAGCCCGCCTTCCGGGAACTGGAACGCGCCACCATGGCCACTGCCCTGGCTGAGCCGCCGCAAATCATCGCCTCCGGAGGGGGCTGGGCCGCCCAGCCCGGCAATCTGGCCGCGGCAGAGCTGGTCGCACTCACTATATATCTGCAGGTCACTCCGGAGCTGGCCGCGACCCGGTTGGGGGGGGCCGCCGACCGTCCCCTTCTGGCCGGCGATCCGCTGCCGAAACTTCGGGCATTGCTGGCCGAACGTGAAGCGTGGTACTCACTTGCCGGTCTGGAGGTGGCCGCAGACGGGCCGCTGGAATTGGTGGCCGCAGGGGTGGTGACGGCGGCACGGCAATATGGCGGGTGGTTGCGTGGAGGTGTTGGTAGGAGTTAGAGGTTAGGTCGTAGGTCGTAGGTCGTAAAACGTGAAACGTGAAAGGTGAAAGGGATGTGGCATCCCCTCCGTTTCACCTTTCACCCTGCCGCCGCTTTAGCGGCGGCCCCGTTCACCCGGTATTGGAGTTCCATGGCGACCAAGCGCAGCACCACCAAGGCGACCGGCGGCTTCGGCAACCGTGCTCTCGTGATCGTGGAATCGCCGACCAAGGCGAAGACGATCCGCGGTTTCCTGCCTGCCGGTTTCACGGTGGCGGCTTCGATGGGCCATGTGCGCGACCTGCCCCGCAAGGCGGCGGAGATCCCGGCCAAGTACAAGGGGGAGAAGTGGGCGCGGATCGCGGTCAATGTCGATGACGGCTTCGAGCCGCTCTACATCACCGCCCCCGAGAAGCGGGCGACGATCCGCGAACTGAAGGAGCAGCTCAAGGCCAGCGATGTCCTCTACCTCGCGACCGACGAGGACCGCGAGGGTGAGAGCATCTCCTGGCACCTGCTCGAGGTGTTGCAGCCCAAGGTGCCGGTGCACCGAATGGTGTTCCACGAGATCACCCGCGAAGCGATCGGCGAGGCGCTGGCGCATCCGCGCGAGCTCGACGACAACCTCGTGCACGCGCAGGAGACGCGCCGGATTCTCGACCGGCTGGTGGGCTACACCGTCTCGCCGATTCTCTGGAACAAGGTGGGTGGCGCCGGACTCTCGGCCGGCCGCGTCCAGTCGGTGGCGCTCCGGCTGATCGTCGATCGCGAACGCGAGCGGATGGCGTTCCGCACCGGCTCGTACTGGGATCTGACCGCCACGCTGTCGCATGGGGGGGGGACGTTCGAGGCGGGACTCACCGCTCTTGGCGGCACCCGGCTCGCCACCGGCAAGGACTTCGACGAGCACACCGGCCGCATCGCCGAGGGGAAGGATGTCATCCTGCTGGGCGAGCGCGAGGCGCGCGAACTGGCGGAGCGGCTGCAAAGCGGGAGCTGGCGGGTGGTGTCGGTCGAGGAGACGCCGCGCACCCTGCGTCCCTACGCCCCGTTCACCACAAGCACTCTGCAGCAGGAAGCCAACCGCAAGCTGCGCTTCGGCGCGCGCCGCACCATGCAGGTGGCGCAGCGGTTGTACGAGAACGGCTACATCACCTACATGCGGACCGACTCCACGGCGCTCTCCGACCAGGCGGTCAACGCCGCCCGGGCGCAGGTGCGCACCCTCTACGGCGAGAGCTATCTCCCCGACGCGCCGCGCCGCTATGCCAACAAGGTGGCCAACGCGCAGGAGGCGCACGAGGCGATCCGTCCTGCCGGCGCCTCCTTCCGCACACCCGATCAGACCGGACTCTCGGGCGAGGACTGGGCGCTCTACGATCTGATCTGGAAGCGGACCGTGGCGTCGCAGATGAAGGACGCCAGGAAGACCGGCACCACGGTCGATATCGATGTCGCCGACGCGCGCTTCCGCGCCACCGGGCTGCGCACCGATTTCCCCGGCTTCCTGCGGGCCTATGTCGAGGGGTCGGACGATCCCGATGCCACGCTCGAGGATCGCGACAAGACGCTGCCGCCGCTGGCCACCGGCGACGCGCCGAAATGCGAGTCGCTCGAACCGGTCGGTCACGAGACCAAGCCGCCCGCGCGCTACACCGAGGCGTCGCTGGTCAAGACGCTGGAGCAGAACGGGATCGGCCGTCCGTCAACCTACGCCTCGATCATCTCGACCATCCAGGAACGCGGCTACGTGGTGGCGCAGGGTCAGGCGCTGGTGCCGACCTTCACCGGTTTTGCCGTGAGCGATTTCCTGGTGCGCCACTTCACCGCGCTGGTCGACCTCACCTTCACCAAGGGGATGGAGGAGCGGCTCGACGAGATCGCCGACGGCACCCGCAATTGGCAGGAATACCTGCAGGAGTTCTACGGCGGCGACACCGGTCTGGCGGCACAGGTGGAAGAAAAGACCAAGCTGCCGGCCACGGCGGGGCGGACCATCGCACTTGAGGGGATCGACGGCACCGTGCGGATCGGCCGCTACGGCGCCTACATCGAGCGCGAACTCGACGGCCGGATGGTGCGCGCCAACCTGCCCGAGGGCGCCACGCCGGCCGACCTCGATCCCGAGCGGATCGAGGCGCTGATTCGTCAACGGGCCGAGGGACCGTCGTCGATCGGCAACCATCCGGAATCGGGCGAGGCGATCTACGTCCTCGATGGCCAGTACGGTCCCTACGTGCAGCTCGGCATGCCGGAGGAGGGGAGCAAGGAGAAGCCGCGCCGCGCCTCGCTCCCCAAGGGCGTCACCCCCGATCAGGTCACCCTCGGGATGGCGGTCGGACTGCTGGCGCTGCCCCGCGTGCTCGGCACTCATCCCGAAACGAAGCAGACCATCAAGGCGGGACTCGGCCGTTTCGGTCCGTTCGTGGTCCATGCCAAGGGGGGGGCAGAGGGGAAGGACGACTTCCGTTCGCTCAAGGCCGGCGACGATCCGCTCACCGTGACGCTGGAGCGCGCCCTGCAGCTCTTCGCCGAGCCGAAGGGAATGCGCGGACGGCAGGCGACGCCGCTCCGCGTGATCGGTGATCACCCCAAGGGCGGACCGGTGCAGCTCTTCGACGGCAAGTACGGTCCCTACGTCAAGCACGGCGAACTCAACGCCTCGCTCCCCAAGGGTGCCGATCCGGCCACCTACCCGCTGGCCGACGCCGTCACCCTGCTGGCCGAGAAGGGGAAACCCTCCAAGAGCGCCCGTGCGGCCGGCAAGCGTCCCGCGAAGAAGACGGCAGGGAAACGGAAGACGGGCACCAAGGCAGCGGCCAAGGCGCCGGGCAAGAAGCGCACTGCCAAGCGCACGGCCAAGCGCACCACGCGCCGTCCGCCGCAGTCGTGAACAAGGCAACCGTTGTGGGGGGGGGACTGGCCGGTGCGGAGGCCGCTCTCGCCCTCGCTGCCCGCGGCGTGGCGGTGACTCTGGTCGAGATGCGTCCCGTGGTCGCCACTGCCGCACACCAGACCGACCGGATCGGCGAGCTGGTCTGCAGCAACTCCTTCAAGTCGGTCGACCTCGAGAATGCCCACGGTCTGCTCAAGGCGGAGCTCCGCGACATGGGGTCGGCGCTGCTGCCGATTGCCGACGATGCCCGGGTGCCCGGCGGCACCGCGCTGGCGGTTGACCGCGAGGTGTTCGCCAGCATGGTGCACGCCCGGGTGATGGCCACCCCGGGAATCACCGTGGTGCGGGAGGAACAGGTCGAGCTGCCCGCCGTGGGAATCGTCGCCACCGGGCCGCTCACCAGCGCCACCCTCGGTGCCGCGCTGGCGGAGCGGCTGGGGAGCGGAGCGCTGGCGTTCTACGACGCGATCGCCCCGATCGTCAGTCACGACTCGCTCGATCACGACCGCCTCTTTGCGCAGTCGCGCTGGGGCAAGGGCGACGGCGACGACTACCTCAACGCCGCGATGAGCCGCGACGAATACGAGGCGTTCATCGACGCGCTCACCACCGCCGACCAGTTCACCGCGCACGAATTCGACAGCGTCCCCTACTTCGAGGGCTGTCTGCCGGTCGAGGAGATGGCGCGTCGCGGTCGCGAGACGCTGCGCTTCGGGCCGATGAAGCCGATCGGGCTGCGCGATCCGCGGGGCGGCGCCGACCCGCACGCGGTGGTCCAGTTCCGCCGCGAGGACCGCGCCGGCCAGATGTGGAACCTGGTCGGCTTCCAGACCCGGCTCCGCATTCCGGAGCAGCGGCGCGTCTTCATGACCATACCGGGAATGGCCGGGGCGGAGTTCCTGCGCTACGGCAGCATCCACCGCAACAGCTACGTCAACGCGCCTGCCGTGCTCGGTCCCGCGCTCCGCGTCCGGGACGGTGCGCCGCTCTTCCTGGCCGGCCAGCTCACCGGCGTCGAGGGCTACACCGAGTCGCTGGGCACCGGGCTGCTGGCCGGGATCAACCTGGCCCGCGTGCTGGATGGCAAGGAAGCGGTGATCCCCCCCCCTACGACGATGCTGGGCGGATTGCTCCGCTATCTCGCCGACGCCGATCCGACGCACTTCCAGCCGATGAACGCCAACTTCGGGCTGGTCGAGCCGCTCGCCGTGCCGGGGAAGAAGGCCGATCGCAAGGCGCGGCTGGTGGCGCGCGCCCGCGAGGATTTCCGGGCATGGCTGGCAACCTGGTGATTCCCGAGCTGGTGCGGGAGTATCTCGCCCACCAGGAAAAGGCACTCGACCGCTCGCCCCACACGCTGAGCGCGTACCGCCGGGATCTGGAGGCGTTCTGCGATTTTCTCGACCGGCGCCACAGCGGTCGCACCTGGAGTTTCGCCACCGTCGACCGGCTGGAGGTGCGCGCCTTCCTCGGCGAACTGGAGCGGCGCGGTCTCGCCCGCCGTTCGGCCGCGCGCACCCTCTCCGCGCTGCGCTCGTTCTACCGCTGGCTGCACGTGCATCACGACGTCGACAACATTGCCGTCCGCGCCACCAAGTCGCCGCGACTCGAGAAGCGGCTCCCCGGCTACCTGCTCACCGAACAGATCACCCAACTCTTTGCCCACGCCGAGACGCTGGCGGCGGAAGATGATGCCGATGCGGTGCGCGACCTGGCGATGCTGGAACTGTTCTACTCCTCGGGACTCCGCCTCTCGGAGCTTCGCGGTCTCGACCTGGCGCGGCTCGACCTGCTCGGCGATCAGGTCAAGGTGATCGGCAAGGGCCGGAAGGAGCGGATCATCCCGGTCGGTCGCCGGGCGGGGATCGCGCTCCGGCGCTGGCTGTCGCTCCGAGAGCCGTTGGTGCAAAGGGGGCGCGAAGACGCCGACCGGATGGCGGTGTTTGTGGGGCGGACCGGCAAGCGGCTCGCCGCCGTCACCATCCAGCGGCGGATGCACCGGCTCTACGACGCCATCGGGGCCGACGGAATGAAGACCCACTCGATGCGGCACACCTTCGCCACTCACCTGCTCGATGGCGGCGCCGACCTGCGCGCCGTGCAGGAGCTGCTGGGCCACGCCTCGCTCACCACCACCCAGATCTACACCCACACCTCAGTGGAGCGGCTCAAGCAGGTGTATCGGGATGCGCACCCGAGGGGGGGAGGAAGGGAGGGGAGGGTGAAAGGTGAGGGGTGAACGGGGGAACAGCGGGTGAAAGGTGAAAGGGGGAGCCGTCGCTTTAGCGACACCAGCCGAGCCGTCGCTTTAGCGACGAGCTCCCCGGAAAGGGGGCGCCGCTCTGCGGCGCGGGTGAACGGTGAACGGGGGAACAGCAGGTGAAAGGTGAAAGGGGACGCCCCTCCACGCCGAAGCTCGTCCCTCCCTGCGGTCGGGATGAAGATTAGATTCCCCCATTCCCCTTTGACGCGATTGCGAGCTGACTCCATGGTCACGATGCATGGCACCACCATTCTGGCGGTACGCAAAGACGGCCGCGTGGCGCTGGCCGGCGACGGCCAGGTCTCGATCGGCGACACCATCGTCAAGGCGCGCGCCACCAAGGTGCGGGCACTCAAGGGGGGCCGCATCCTGGCGGGCTTCGCCGGGTCGGTGGCCGATGCGCTGACGCTGTTCGAGCGCTTCGAGGAGAAATTCGACCGCTACCCCGGCAACCTCACCCGTGCCGCCACCGAGCTCGCCAAGGACTGGCGCGCCGACCGCTTCCTGCGCCGGCTGGAGGCGGTGCTGGTGGTGGCCGACCTGGAGCACACCTTCCTGCTGAGCGGCAACGGCGAACTGATCGAGCCGGACGACGGCATCCTCGCCGTCGGCTCCGGCGGCGACTTCGCCCTCGCCGCCGCCCGCGCCCTGGTAACAGTCGAGGGGCTCTCCGCCCGCGAGGTGGTGGAGCGGTCGATGAAGGTCGCCGGGGAGATCTGTGTGTACACCAATGATCAGGTCACCGTGCTGGAGCTCTAGAAAGAGAGAAGGAGAGAAAGAGAGAAGGAGAGAAAGGCCTCGTCCCTCCCTGCGGTCGGGACGAGGTTGGATGTCCCCGCTTTCGCTCCTTCTCTCTTTCTCTCCTTCTCTCCTTCTATCTTTGTCCCATGACTCTCCCACCCGTGGACCCGCAGCCCGCTCCCCAGCCCTGGCTGGAGGAGTTGCCGCCCCGGCAGATCGTCGCCGAGCTCGATCGCTACATCGTCGGCCAGTCGGCGGCGAAGCGGGCGATCGCCATCGCCATCCGCAACCGTTGGCGGCGCTCGCAGGCCCCCGAGGGGATCCGCGACGAGATCACTCCCAGCAACATCATCCTGATCGGTCCCACCGGGGTCGGCAAGACCGAGATCGCGCGCCGACTGGCCCGGCTCGCCGGGGCGCCGTTCCTCAAGGTCGAGGCGAGCAAGTTCACCGAGGTGGGCTATGTCGGTCGCGACGTCGAGTCGATGATTCGCGAGCTGGTCGACGCCGGGATCACTCTGGTGCGGGGCGAGCGCGAGGACGAGGTGTTGCCGCAGGCCGAACAGCGGGCCATCGAGAAACTGCTCGACCTGTTGTTGCCGCCGATCGACCGGAAGTTCGACGGCACTCCTCTGGAGCCGGAGGACCCGGCGCTGGCGGAGCGGCGAGGGCGCTCCCGCGAGAAGCTCAAGGCGCAACTGCTCGACGGCAAGCTCGATGACCGCGAGGTGGAGCTGGAGGTATCGCCGCAGGGCTTTCCCGATCCCGACATGTTCCGTCCCTCCGAGGGGATGGGCGAGGCCGACCATTCGTTCACCGACTGGTGGCGCGAGTTCATGCCCAAGCGGACCAAGCGGCGCCAGGTCAAGGTGCCCGATGCGCGCCGGATTCTGGAGGACGAGGCGCTCCGCGAGCTGGTCGACAACGACGACGTGGTGAGCGAAGCGCTCGACCGGGTGGAGAATCACGGCATCGTCTTCATCGACGAGATCGACAAGGTGGCCGGCGAGAAGAGCACCGCCGGTCCCGACGTCTCGCGCGAGGGAGTGCAGCGCGATCTGCTGCCGATCGTCGAGGGGAGCACCGTGCAGACGCGCTACGGCTATGTCCGCACCGATCACATCCTCTTCGTGGCGGCGGGGGCGTTCCATGTCAGCAAACCGTCGGACCTGATCCCCGAGCTGCAGGGGCGCTTCCCGATCCGGGTGGAGCTGGAGCCGCTCACCGAGGCCGACTTCGTGAGGATCCTCACCGAACCAGAGAACGCGCTTACCAAGCAGTATCAGGCGCTGGTGATGGCGGAGGGGTGCGGTCTCGAGTTCACGCCCGAGGCGATCGAGGAGCTGGCTCGGACCGCCTGGCAGGCCAACGACCGGATGGAGAACATCGGCGCCCGGCGCCTGCACACGGTGATGTCGGCGTTGATGGACGAGCTGCTGTTCGAGCTGCCCGACGCCAAGACGACGATGGTGACCTTCGATCGCGACGGTGTGCGCGCCAAGCTGGCCGATGTGGTGAAGGACGAGGATTTGAGGAAGTATATTTTGTAGGTCGTAGGTCGTAGGTCGCAGGTCGGGAGAGGGGTATCGTAAAAGGTGAAACGTGAAAGGGATCCTGCCATCACCTCCGTTTCACCTTTCACCTTTCACCTTTCACCTTTCACCTTTCACCTTTCACCTTTCACCTTTCACCTTTCACCGTTCACCGTTCACCGTTCGCCTTCCACTCTCCTTCAGCTGTTCCAATTGCCACCGCGAAATAATCGAGATCGCGTGCGGTTGTGAGCGGGATCCCGAAGCGGGGGTTCGCTGCCTCAGTCGGTACGTCTGGGGCGGACCCGCTGGGGGAGCCGTTCGGCATCCAGCAGCAAACCGGTTTCGTCGTCGCGCACATCCGCCAACCGCTCGAATGGATTGCCGAAGCCGAGGACGAAGAGAGCCATTGCGTACACTCCCATCGCCACGGAGGGGTCACCCTTCTCCACCTTGAATCAGGCCCCCGGGATTACCCGACCACCCAGGCCCCATCGCTCAGCCCCCCCCCCGACTCGGCGGGCTACTCCCGCCGCTGCTCCTGCGCCCTGGCGATGAGGAGCTGGATGGCGTCGAGGGTGGGAGGCGGCGCCTCCGGACGGAGCGCGGCGGCGAACCGGAGCAGCACCCCTGGCGCTCCGGCGGTCGACCGCGACTTGTGGACGATGCTTTCGATCACGTGACGGATGTGGGAGAGTTTGCGGCCGCGAGCTCTGGCGATCTCGGCAGGCGATTCCAGCATCAGCAATCGCACCAGCACTTCGCATTCCGTGCGGGTGCAATTCCACTGGGCCATCACTGCGGCGAGCTGCCCGGCGGTGCATTCCAGCGGGCCCAGATGGAGCACGGTGTCG